>NZ_JBZAZF010000010.1:0-17828 GCF_058248265.1 Bacillus sp. NS1
GATTCATTATGATGTGGAGAGAAAGCCGACATGAAAGAAAGCGAAAAAATTAAGTTTATCCAGGAAGAAGTTTTGACTGCAGCGGAAGCGGGGGAGCTGCTTGGAGTCACTCGGCAACGTTTAAGCACGCTTGTGACTTCCGGAAAGCTCAGGCCGGTTAAAAAGGTTGGGACAGTTGCGTTGTTTTTGCTTGGACATGTACAAGCTCTTAAAAAAGAATTAGAAGCCGGCCGGAAGAAATACCGGCCGTATGACGAATAACCCTTCCGTACAAGAAGGGTTATTTTATTATGCTTGTCCAATTGTCTTTGAAACCTAAGTGGTGTAATTCAATTACATCAGAATATTCATCAATTAACAAAACAAAATAATTGATAAATCTTTGCCATTCAGTTTCAGGGAGTAATCTTTTAATAATATAAATAACTGATATCAATCTCTCATTGTTGATCTTGACGTTTTTAAATAATTTAATAGAGAAGGAGAATTTTTTATTATAAACTCTTGAATAATGAGCACATGTATTTCTAACGATGGTTAAAGCATGTAACCAGTTACTAAGGTGTGCTTGTGATACTCCATAGAATTTTTTTGCGATTTCCTTTTTATCTTCATTTCTCATATTTTGATAGAATTTAGATAGAACATCCATTGTAAATAGTTCAATAACTGCCCATAATGGCAGTTGGTTTTCGTACTTGTTCCTGTGATGAATAACAAATAATTCATGGCTTTGGTTAATCTTTTTTTCAATAATCTCAATAAAACGTTGATGTTGATCTTCAAAGAAGAAATTTTCTGACTTTTTATAACCTAAACCACCATACTTTTGAGAAAACTCATAAGCGAGTTGAGCTCTAAAAGTTACTTCTATGTATTCAGTAGCCTCCAGTAAGAGCCTTCTTAATTTTGTATCAAAATCATGTATTCTAACAGCTTTATTAAAAGTTGCTGTTTTATCAAAAGTGTTATCTTTTTTTAAAGTGAGCATGTAACCTGTAAGCCGATAATAATTGATTTTTTTTAGCGTTTCTAAAGCAAAGTCTTCATCTTCAACATGCAATCCGCGTTCTTTAAGTATTGTGAGTTGTTCTGCATGAGTTTTAAACACCTTAGGAGTTATAACCTCTGACATTTTTTACCATCCTTAAATATAAAAAAGTCTCACCGTGGTCCGCATTGTTCAAGTGAACAAGAGGCGTGTGAGCTCTGTTAAGTACATATTACTACGTAATAAAAAATGCGTCAATAAGAACGCACAAAAAATGTCTCAAAAACGAGGGGAAAATTGTTTCATTTATGCAGTGTATTATTGTTTCAAAAAATGCTGTCGATTTTGTACTAAATTATCACTTACTTTATTCGAACAATTTTTATTTCTCATACGTCATAATAGTTAACAACGAATCAAATCCAATAAAATTTGTATCACCTTTTAAATCCTTCACATGCAGCTTCTGCTTTATTTCATCTATGTAATGAACATGTCCTGTTACTTTCTCTATAAAGCCGTCTCTGTATACTCTGATGACCAGAGCGGAATTAAACTCCATGGCTTCGCAAATAGTACGTGCCATTTCCTCCAGCTGGTATTCATCGAGAATGGGTTTTTTGATTTTTTGAACTTCTCTCTTCCTATTTAACAGTGCATCCCTTTGCTCAGGCAATATGAATTTTTGTTCCCATCTCTTATCGTAAATTCCTTCATTCATTCCGATCATCTCCTTGAGCAAATTATATGCGAACAAACGTTCTTTTATCAACAGAGAAAATAATGGAATATCAGGTCTTATATTTGAAGTCTGGTTTAGTTAAAGAAGAATGTTATAATGCCTTTTGGGGACAGATGGGGACGAATTGGGGACCAACATCCTCATTTTTAATCAAAAAAGAATATTTTTAATCAGAAACTTATGTAAGAAAACCCTATAAAATAGGGTTTAGAAATAAAACTTCTGTTCGTATCAGAAACACATCTCCACACTGGCAGCGTAGAGGTCAGGGGTTCGAGCCCCCTTGGCTCCATACCTTTAAACCCTTATTCTATAAGGGTTTTTTTGTTTGTGAGAAAAAGGCCATTCGTTGAACCCTTTTGTTGATCAAAAGTCAAAATAAAGCAGTTTACATGTAAATCATGAATTTTCCAATACACCCCTTTGTTCCTCGAAGACCGTCATGGCTTCCAAAGGGGGTGAGTAGACATGAAGAGACACCATTCGTTCGGACGTAGGATTGGACATTTTGTGAATTAACCCTTTTGTTGAAATAAGGCATTCCCCTTCATTGACAAGGTATGAATGGGAGAGTTCTGCGTGTTCGCCGATTGAGTGATAAATTGAATTAAGAAGCTTTCCTTCTAGCACCATTGCACAACCAATGGAGTGGCCATGATCGTGGACTGCTGTCTCTTTATTTGGTGGAATATTAATAACGATAACTTCCAATTCGTTGTTTCTAAAGATTGCATTTCGCCCGTAAGCGTACTGGTCTGGTTCCTTAATATACGGTTGACTCAATGTTGATGCGTTTGGAATTTGTTTTAAAGAAGTTGCCAAATCTTTAACCGATGGATTTTTCAAGCCACTAAAAATGTTTTGGATGCACTCATACAGTTCCATTCGTTTTTGCCTCCCGGAATATTTAAAAATTAACTAGCATTGGTATTTCGCAGATTAATTCATGGTATTTACCCATATACAATTTAGAGGCGGCAAACGCCCAGTGAACACAAAAAAATTGTGCGGCTAACATGTGGTCTTATCACCAATTTATTCGAGTTTATTAGTTGGAATAGTGATTTGAAAGGGTTAAAAACGGCGTGGCTTAAAATGCTTGAGGGAGCATGCAGGGACCTAATAAGTATAAGTACTAGCCCTCTGGTATCCAAAACACGATATCGGGCAAAAGCTGTTCAGTCTTTTATTCTGTGCTTGAAATTGCGCCATTGACAAAACATAATCGATTTGGAATAATGTTTGAGTATATGCTCATTTGTTCACATAATTATAATCAAATAATATCATTTCCTAAGATAGGGAGAGTATTAAATGAAAGCTAATGGCATGCAAAATCTATTAGCTTCTTTTGTTTTCAAAAAATGATGTATTTCGTATGTATTCATATAGGAAGGAATGACAACATGAAGACAAAACACTATTGGGTGATTTCTTTGCTCGCCGTTTTAGCGGTCGGGCCGGGATTGATGTCTAACACTGCATTGTCGTCAGTTCAAGGTCTTGTTCAGAAGACAGTTGGAACAAGTGACTTCACATCGGTGAATCCAATATTGATCGGCAATATGGCCTTTGCTTTATTAGTGCCGGCAGGACCGCTGCTGAGGAAAAAATTCGGTGCCCGTCCAATCTATCTGGCTTCATTACCCGTTTTTATACTTGGCTCCCTGCTTTTCGCATTTTCCAGCGGTATTACGTGGATGGCGGCAGGGCGCTTTTTACAGGGAGCGGCTACAGGTGTCATGCTGATGATTATGATTCCAATGCTTGTTCTGTCATTTCCGACTGACCGCAGAAACTATGCGCTGCTGGTACTGATCGGGGGGTTTTATGGCTCCGTTATCATCGGCACGATTCTAGGAACGATTGCAACAAGCTACGGGCACTGGAGATGGCTGTTTTTCATCTTTGGGGCGCTGTCACTGATCGGTCTCGCTGTGAGCTATTTCTTTCTTCATGATGAGCATCATGGATCGGCAGAACAAGAACAGCCGCTAGATAGTGCAGGAATCATTTTATCTGTGTGTCTTGCTGGAGCCTCAGCGATTACATTCATTTTTCTGCAAAAATGGGGACTTTCATCAGGTTATGTATGGACTGGCTTTGGGGTTACATTATGTTTGCTCCTTGTTCTATTGATTGTCGAATATAAAGTGAGAAACCCCTTCATTTCTATTAAACTGATGCTGCTGCCAAAACCGGTGCTCGGCTTATTCATCATAGCTGCAGGAACGATAACGGTAGCTGTCAGCCTTTCTGCTTTTCAAGGATTGCTCCGTCAAATGTACGATATTTCTCAGGAGCATCTCATTCTTTTAAACTTAACTCTTTTAATCGGAGTGGCGATCGCCGCCATTGTGAGCGCTTTGTTTTATGATAAAGTCGGGCCCGGGGTGCTCGGTATTATAGGCGCTCTCATTCTCGTATTTGTGAATTTTCAATGGTTGCATATGCAGGATCAATCGTCTCTCTATATGTTTGCAGTGCTGTTTATCATGCTTGCCGCTGGAACGGGACTGACAGTCGCCGCAGGGCTGATGGGAGCTGCTATGGGCGGACCGCTGCCTGATTTGGTCAAGAGAATGACAGCTGTTCAGTTTTTAAGATTGTTTGTCTATATGGGAGTTCCAATCCTCATCGGATTTTTCACAAAAAAAGATGCTGCCAGACAAAGCGGTTCGATACAGGATTCTATGATGACTGCTTATCATGATCTCTTTTTCATTTCTTTTATCCTCAGTGTGCTGCTCGTTTGCCTGTCATTCTGTATGAACGCGACAGGTATGGGGCACAAGCTGGCACATAAACCGCATGATAAAGCGAAAACAGCTCCGGAAAAACTGGCCGTTTCAGCACAAGGATTGCCAAAGGATGCTGTCCAATCACATAAAGTGATACATGATACAGAATATCGTAATGCACTCAGAAATTTACTAAAATAGATACATGATCAAAACCTTTTCCTTGAGGGAAAGGTTTTTTTGTTTGCGATCTTTTCACAACTTTATCCCTAAAGAATTGAAAAATATTAGAAGTGCAAGTAAAATTCTAAAAGGTAGATTCTTTTACATTCGTAATCTTTTAACCCAAAGGAAGGTTTTTCATGGCCCGTAAAAAACTGAAAAAACGTAGACTCTTCTTTTCACTATTTTTCATTGTATCGATTCCGCTCGCCCTGTTTGTTTTAGCGACAACGTTATCAAAACCGATTGAAACATCCAAAGAGCCTGAAGAAATTGATGAACGGCAGGTATTTATAGACAGTCTGTCCGGACATGCACAAATTTTGTATGAGAAATATCATGTCCTCCCCAGCATCACGATCGCTCAGGCCATTCTCGAATCCGACTGGGGGAACAGCGAGCTTGCTGCTCAGGCCAACAACCTTTTTGGTGTAAAAGGAAATTATAAAGGCCATCATGTCACGATGGAAACGGACGAATTTGAAAAAGGGAAAAGAAAAACCATTCGCGCGAAGTTTCGAAAATACAGCACGTTTTTTGAATCTATGGATGATCACGCCCAATTGTTTGTCCGCGGCACATCGTGGAATAAAAAGAAGTATAAACCGGTGCTTGAGGCTGAGGATTATAAGGAAGCGGCAACAGCTTTGCAAACAGCAGGATATGCTACAGACCCTGACTACGCTGACAAAATCAGCAATATTGTGGAAAAATACGATTTAGATGAGTACGATGAGGTAAATCCATCCCTTAAATCAGTGGATTTAAACGCCTCGATTAAAGACAGTGCCGTCCAAGACATATGGTCCAAGCCTTCTACTGATGATCGGTCCATAAAGCTCACCTCTGCCCAATCTTACATCGGCAAAGACATAAAGGTTGTATCTAAAAAGCAGCAAGGCCAGTCTGTATGGTACCAATTCCAAATCAATGATAAACTCATCGGCTGGATTGATGATTCAGCTGTTGAAATAAAGGAAGCAACCTGAGCCCTTTTTCCTGGTATTTTTAATTCTTTGTTCCATTCAGGGGAATTTGAGGTATAATATTCCACGGAAGTTATCACTTTTTGACTATGCTTTCAGGAGGGAACAAAGGTGCAGAAATATAGACGGAGAAACACGGTTGCCTTTACAGTATTAGCTTATTTCACTTTTTTTGCGGGAGTATTTTTGTTTAGTATCGGACTCTATAATGCTGATAATCTGGAACTCAATGAAAAAGGCTATTACATCGCTGTTATGATACTTGTAGCTGTCGGTGCGATTCTTACACAAAAAGTGACCCGTGATAACGCAGAGGATAACGAAATCATCGCGGAACAGGAAAAAAGACAAAATCAATCTCATATCGAATCATAAAAAAATCCGGCGCCTAAATCGCCGGATTTTTTTGTTATCACCCCGTAAACACCTCGCCGTCAGGGTAACGAATATTTGATTTCTCTGTTTTTGCAAATGAAAACACGAACGTCAAAGGGCCAATTCTTCCGATGAACATGATGACAATAATGATACATTTTCCCGCTTCTGTGAGTTCAGGAGTCAATCCCATCGATAGACCGACAGTTCCGAATGCGGAAAAGGTTTCAAACACAATTTGAATAAACGGCGCTTGTTCTGTGATCGTCAGGGCGAATATCCCTAAAAACACGATGAACAAACCGGTGACGCTCACAGCTAAAGCTTTAATGATAATCGGATATTTGATGGAGCGGCGGAAAATAACCGTTTCTTTTTTACCTCGCAAATATGCGATCACAGACATTAAAATCACGATGAACGTAGTCAGCTTAATGCCGCTCGCCGTTGAAGCGCTGCCTGCTCCGATAAACATTAATAATAAAATGAATACAATCGTTCCTTCTCTCATGCTCCCAATATCAAGAGAATTGAAGCCAGCGGTTCTCGGCGTCACAGCCTGAAAATAGGAAGCCCATAGTTTATCTCCTATATGCAGGTGGCCGAGCGTACCGGGGTTGCTGTACTCTAAAATAAAGATCACAAGCATGGCGACCGCATTCAGAATCAGGGTTCCTGTAAGCATGATTTTCGTATGTAGAGAAAAGGCTTTAAATCGCCGATTTTTCATAATGTCAAACAGAACGGTAAATCCAATCCCTCCTGTAATAAATAAGAAAGTAATCACTAGGTTAACTGTAGGGTCGCCAACGTAGCTCATCAAATTATCCGGCCACAACGAAAACCCGGCATTGTTAAAAGCAGAGATTGCGTGAAATAGACTGGCAAACAAGCCGAATGCCCAGCCATACTGGGGGACAAGCCTGATGGATAAGATGAGTGCTGCTATCAACTCAATACTGATGGAAAACAGAAACAGGACTTTGACAAGGCCTATAACGCCGCCAATTGTCGGCTGGTTTAAGGCTTCCTGTACCAGCATTCGTTCTTTTAATCCGATTTTTTTCCCTAATATCATGACGATCAAAACAGCAAAAGTCATAAATCCAAGCCCGCCGATCTGGATCAGCCCCATGATGACAGTTTGCCCGAAAAGTGTAAATTCTGTACCGGTATCGACAACTGCAAGCCCTGTAACTGTTGTAGCGGAAGCTGCAGTAAAAAGGGCATCTATCCATGACAATGGCTTCATTGTAGAAATCGGAAGCTTTAACAGCACAGCCCCGATGATAATGGTAAGAAAAAAACCAATTGCAAGCACTTGAGGCGGTGTAAAACGAACCCATTTGATCACTTTGTCCTTTTGAAGTGTCACCTATGTCTACATCCCTTCGTTTTCAAAACGTTTAATATCCTTTTTATGCCCCATGATTACCAGGCAATCCTGTTCGTGAATGATGTCTTCAGGTGCGGGAGAAAGACGGATATCTCCATGATGTTTAATCGCCAGGATTGTACAGCCGTACTTCGCTCTTACATTCAGGTCAATAATCGATTTTGAATCAAGCTTGTGTGTTGCCAGCAGCTCGACAATACTGTAATCATCAGATAAATCAATGTAATTCAAAACGTTCTCGTCAGAAAGGCTTTGTGCGATCTTGACGCCCATATCCTTTTCAGGATGAATAATGCGGTCAGCACCGATTTTTTCAAGTACCTTATGATGATAATGGTTTTGAGCCTTTACCCAAATATTTGGGATGTCAAACTCTTTTAATAATAGGGTGGTCAGGGTGCTCGCTTGAATATTTGCTCCAATTGCAACAATCACATATTCAAAATTGCGTATTCCTAACGAAAGCAATTCGTTTTCTTCGGTGGCATTGGCAATTACCGCATGAGTTGCGTAAGAAGCGTATGCATTTACCTTTTCTTCGTTGATATCAACTGCAAGGACCTCATGGCCCATTCTGTGCAGCTCTTTGCAAATGCTTCCGCCAAACCGGCCCAGTCCGATCACGGCAAATTGCTTATTTTTTATTCTTCCCAATGTTCATAACTCCCTTAGTAAAATTAACGTTTTTGAGCAAAAAAAGACCATTTCGAAGAATGGTCGCTAATAGACCTCCTCTCTGTAAACGCCTACGAGGTTAGCTGTCGGATTAGGGATTCAGAGTACCCCCTCTTACTTAGTAAGATTCACCCCAAGGCTGTTAAAAAAACAGCCAATCGTTGGTTCCCCCGTTCGTGTTTGATTAAGCGGTAAAAGAGACTGTATGAAATTGAACACTCAAGAATTTACTCCTGTTTCTAGAGTTTGTCAATTTAAATTTTTAACCAGAAAAAAGAAAAATGGAAATAGAGGAAAAAGGGGAGGTCAAAACACAAAAAAGACCGGCATTAACCGGTCTTTTGAGATTAGTTGCAGCCGCACGGCTGAGTCGGAGGAGTGCTGCGCTTAGCCACGTCAATGCTGGCTTCTGCGTAAAATTTATTTCCGATGCTCAATGATTTATTCTCCGCACGGAAAGTATATGTACCAGCGGCAGGAAGTGTTTTGTTATTCAGTTTTAATTTGAATTCGCCAGCTCCTAACAAATCAAGTGCCAGAGGGATTCTTACTGTTTTCCCGTTATTAAGGATCTGTGTTTCACGCAACGCACGTCCGTTCATTGTGTCTTTCGTATTTGCAGTAAATCCGCTTGGCAATGTAAATTCCATAACGCCAAGGCTGAGAAGCGTGTTTGGACGATACGTCAACTCGATATCTGAGAAAGACCATTCCGTTTTGCTGGCCCCTGTGATTGTTGCAAACAATGAAGCTGTTGACTGTGTTCTCATAGTAGACTCAGTATGAGCGGAAGTTGATTTAGATTCAGCCGCGAAAGAAGCTGAAGGAGCAGAAACGAGTAAACCTAGACTTAATGCACCGATTGCCAGAGAAGATAATAATTTGCGTTTCATAATAAAATTCCCCCTAAAAAGTTATAAAATATACAGGCCTGCCCGCTTTTCACCTCCTCTGAACGGCCAAATACAAATTTTACCTACATAAAATTACCATCAAATATTTTGGAAGTAAATGGGGTGTTTTTCCCGTATTTTTCAAATTTGTAGTAATTTCATATAAAAGAACAAAAAAACGCCCGGTTTCCCAGGCGTTTTCTGTTTTACTTTGTTTCAATCGGTATAAATTTGAAAATTTCCCCGCTCTGCACCGATTCAGCAAGACGCTTCAGCCAGTCATAGTAGGCTTTAGAGCTTTCCAGCTGCTCGTATAACTGCAGCGCTTCATTTTTGATGTCCTCACTGAGACCTTCCTTGCTTAAAATCTCTTGTAAATCAGCCTGAGCTTCCTCAATCGCTGCTACATTCACTTGAACTTCCCGCTCCCATTTAGGCGGAAAGAAATTAGTAAAAAATTTAAAGAAATCTTTTTCAGCCACAAACGTATGCTTGCGGATGCCCCGGTGAAATGTTTTTTTCACTACATTTAAGTCCTGAAGTTTTTTGACACCTGTGCTCATGCTTGGCTTGCTCATTTGCAATTCCTCACGCATTTCGTCAAGCGTCATCTCATCCCTCATATACATCGTCCCATATAAAATCCCGACACTGCGGGTAATTCCGTAAAGATCCATCGTTTCAGCAATGGAGTCGATAACAAGATCCCGTGCCTGTTCTATAGCTGCAAATTCTGGATTTTCATCCATACTGACCCTCTTTTCCATTAGAAAATTAAATTCGTTAAGTTATTTCTTTATGTTCTTTATCTTAACGAAACATATAGAAAAGTCAAAAAGAAAAATCGAAATGGGGCTTTGACAGTTTAAAATCCGTATGTTAGATTAAGATTGTTAAAAACATTAAATTTTTATTTAACAAACTTTATTTACGTCAAGGAGGCTTATATGAGTCAAACATTATATATTGACGGAGAATGGATCAGTGCCGAAAAAGAGCAGATCCGCAGCATTATCAATCCATTTAATCAAGAAGAAATTGCAACTGTAAGCGAAGGAGGGCGAGAGGACGCCATCAAGGCAATCGCAGCCGCGCGAAGAGCATTTGACAAAGGCGAATGGCCATCTCTATCCGGACTTGAACGCGGGAAAATTGTTCTGAAAATTGCGGAATTAATCAGACGCGACCTTGATGAGCTGGCTGAGCTTGAATCGCTTGATACGGGAAAAACACTCGAAGAAAGCAAGGCGGATATGGACGATATCGCCAATGTTTTTCAATATTATGCTGGATTGGCAGATAAAGATGGCGGAGAGATCATTTCATCTCCGATCCCTGATTCACAAAGCAAAATCATCAGAGAGCCAATCGGGGTATGCGGCCAGATTACTCCGTGGAATTATCCGCTCCTCCAAGCGAGCTGGAAAATCGCACCTGCACTGGCTGCAGGAAATACGATCGTCATGAAGCCGAGTGAGATTACACCGCTGACGACAATCAAAGTTTTTAAGCTGATGGAGGAAGCTGGTGTTCCAAAAGGTGTCGCAAATCTTGTCCTTGGACCGGGAGAAACAGTTGGCGACGAACTTGCCGTAAACAAAGACGTCGATTTGATTTCCTTTACAGGGGGAATCGAAACAGGCAAAAAAATCATGCGGGCAGCAAGCGGAAACGTCAAAAAAATTGCGCTTGAACTTGGCGGAAAAAATCCAAATATTGTGTTCAAGGACGCAGATTTAGAGGTTGCGGTCGATCAGGCATTAAACGCTGTATTTTTCCACGCCGGGCAAGTATGCTCAGCCGGTTCCCGCTTGCTTGTTGAAGATGCCATTCACGATCAATTTTTAGCAGAGCTTGTCAAACGGGCAAAACGCATAAAACTCGGAAATGGTTTTCACGCAGAGACAGAAAGCGGCCCGCTTATTTCTGCAGAGCACAGGGCAAAAGTAGAAAAATATGTAGAGATCGGAATAGAAGAAGGCGCGAAGCTGGAGACAGGAGGCAAACGTCCGGAAGACCCTGCGCTGCAAAATGGTTTTTTCTATGAACCTACTATTTTCTCAAACTGTAAATCTGACATGAGAATCGTTCAAGAAGAGGTTTTCGGCCCTGTCCTGACAGTCGAAACCTTCAGCTCGGAAGAAGAGGTTATCGCGCTTGCGAATGATACCATCTATGGTTTGGCCGGAGCGGTGTGGTCAAAAGATATTGAAAAGTGCGAACGCGTAGCAGCCTGCTTGAGAATGGGAACAGTTTGGATTAACGATTTCCATCCGTACTTTGCGCAGGCGCCATGGGGCGGCTATAAGCAATCCGGGTTCGGACGCGAGCTTGGAAAAATAGGTCTTGAGGAATACACCGAAGTCAAACATGTGTATCGCAATACAAAACCGGCAGCGGTTAAATGGTTCAATTCATAAGAGGGGGAGTTAATGATGACATTAAATATGAAAATAGAAAGCATGAACAAATTCCACACATTTGAAATTCCAACTGTGATTAAGCACGGAATCGGAGCCGTCAAGAATACGGGTGAAGAAGTAGTTGCGCTGGGCGTTTCAAAAGCACTTCTTGTCACAGACCCTGGAATTTATAAAGCCGGCGTCGTAGATCCGGTTATCGAATCACTTAAAGAAGCAGGCATTGAAGTGGTGCTCTTTAATAAAGTAGAGCCAAACCCGCCTGTCCGTCTGGTGAATGAAGGGTCTGAGCTTTACAAAAAAGAGAACTGTAATGGTTTGGTGGCAGTCGGAGGCGGAAGCTCCATGGATACTGCAAAAGCAATCGGAGTAGAAGCGACTCACGAAGGAAGCGTACTGGATTATGAAGCGGCAGATGGGAAAAAACCGCTGGAAAACCGTATTCCTCCGCTGACAACAATTCCGACAACGGCTGGAACAGGATCAGAAGTAACCCAATGGGCGGTTATCACAGATGAAGAAAGAGAATTCAAATTCAACACAGGCGGTCCGCTGATCGCAGCGCACCTGACCATCATTGATCCTGAGCTTCATGTTTCAATGCCTCCGCATGTAACAGCGATGACAGGAATTGATGCACTTGCTCATGCCATTGAGTGCTATACAATGAAATTTGCGCAGCCAATCACGGATGCAGTTGCCTTGATGGCGATTGAATATGCCGCTCATTACATTAAAAGAGCATTTGCTGACGGAGAGGATCTGGAAGCTAGATACGGAATGGCACAGGCTGCGATGCTTGCAGGTCTTTCTTACGGCAGTGAATCAGCCGGCGCGGCTCATGCGATGAGTCAAACGCTTGGCGGTATTATCCCAGTCGCTCACGGTCAATGTGTGGCTGCGATGATGGGCCCTGTCATGGAATACAATTGGAAGGGGTACCCTGAGAAATTTGCGCGTATTGCGAAAGCGTTCGGTATTGATACAAGCAATATGACAACAGAAGAAGCTGCGAAAGCATCTGTCAATTGGATGTATGACCTGGTCGAGGACTTAGAAGTACCAACTTTAGAAGAGCAGGGAGTATCTCCAGATATGATCGAACGCTTGTCAAAAGAAGCGATGAAAGATCCGCAAACCTTCGGAAACCCTAGAGATTTAAATGAAAAAGCATACAATTGGATCTACAAGCGCTGCTTTAACCTTACACCTAAAACGGTATAACGGCATGTCCCGCTCCTTTACAGAGCGGGATTTTTTTGGATAATGAAGTATAGATGGAAATTTTAGAGAAGAAGGAAGGTGCTGCTGATGTGGAAGCGTATGACCGCAAAAGCGGAAGGCGTATATATCGCAGATACAGAAAGCTTCGTAACAAAGCAAATGGACAAGCTTGATTTTGATTATGGCGGCATCCCCGGCGACTTGCATTTTGGCCTGACCAAAAAAGCGGGAGCCAGAGAACCGATGTTTTCAAGAGGGACTGAAATTTTCAACCGGAGACAAATTTCTATCGTTTCAATAGAGGAATGTGATGAAATTGCTTTAAAAATGGGAGTGCCGAGCATTTTGCCAGAATGGCTTGGGGCGAATGTGGCAGTCAGTGGCATACCTGATCTTACTTCGTTAAAAGAAGGAAGCCGGCTCATTTTTCCAAGCGGAGCCGCTTTGCTGTGTGAGGGAGAAAATGATCCGTGTATTCAGCCGGGAGAAGTCATTCAGTCTTATTATCCAGACAAGCTGAAGCTGGCGCCAGCTTTCGTCCGTCACGCTCTAGGCATAAGAGGGATTGTCTGCATTGTTGAGAGACCTGGTGCTGTTTACGCCGGTGATGAAATAGAAGTTCATTCCTATCAGAGGAAAGTCAAACGAAAAGCAGAAAGGGTCTGATCAAATCAGGCCCTTTCTACCTTTTCTTTAATTTCTTTAATCTGGCTGAGGTGCCGTTTTTCATGATGTCCAATAAAATCGATCCACTGTCTGACAGTCAGCTCTTGAAATACAGGATGAGGAAGCACTCTCTCAAAATCTTCTTCTTTCAGAGAGGCAATTGCTGCTGTCAGCTGCTCTCTTACCACATCAAGCTCGCGTTTCATTTGGCTGCCTGAAATAAAATCATGCTCAGGCTCAAGGTGACTCGGAGCCTTCCGTTTATTATTTCTGTCCTGTGCTACCTCAAGCGGTTTTTCTTCAACTTCTTTAATAGGAGCTTCCTTTACACGTTCCTTCAGCATGTTTTGTGCGGCCATATCGATTTTTCTCAAATGGTCAAGCACTTCCCGTATGCTCCATTCGTCAGCAGAGGGCTTTTGATTCAGCTTTTCGTCAGAAAGTCCTTTCACTTCGTTCCACGTTTCTAATCTGGCTTCATTAAAGATACTCATCATATCTCCTCCTAAAATGACATTACCATATATATAAGCAATTTTCATTTATCAAGCACTTCAAAATGGGTTATTTATCTTAAAATTTTGAAACCTTTCCCGTTGTATCTCGTATAAATGGTAACGGCAGCCGTTCATCAATGCATTGATGAAGAAAGGATGAGGAAGTTGGAGTTACTTGGCGTTCCTATACACACGATTTATCTTTATACGCTTATTATTGCGGGCAGTCTTACGCTGTTATTTCTGTTTTTCGGAGATTTATTTGCAGGGCTGTCAGAAGGCATTCCGTTTTTTAATCCGACATTGGTGCTCGCATTTTTTACATGTTTTTCAGCTGGCGGATATATAGGCGAGCTCATATTGCCCCTGTCGAGCCTGTTGATCGCGCTTTCCTCTTGCATCCTTTCGATCATGCTGGTGGTATTGCTTCACATCTTTGTCTTGGTGCCATTATCATCCGCAGAAGAATCATTGGTTTATAAAGAAGATGATCTAAGAGGAAGAGTCGGTAAAGTAATTACAGCTGTTCCTGTAGATGGGTTTGGTGAGGTGGTCATTGAAGGGATAGGCGGCACCATCTCGAAGTCAGCGGTCAGCTTTAATAATGAGCGGATCAGTTACGGAACAGCGGTTTTGGTCGTAGATGTTAACAACGGAGTTCTTTCGGTCACTCCGCATGAACCTATTTAAAACACAAGGAGGAATGTGATATGACAATGCCGATTATAATTGTCATCGGAGTTGTATTCTTTTTATTAATTGCACTTATTGCCGTGTTTATCACAAAGTATCGTACGGCAGGGCCTGATGAAGCATTAATCGTAACGGGGAGCTATCTGGGCAATAAAAATGTTCATGTCGATGAAGGCGGCAACCGTCTTAAAATCGTCCGCGGCGGAGGAACCTTTGTCCTTCCCGTCTTCCAGCAGGCAGAGCCGCTAAGCCTATTATCAAGCAAACTTGATGTATCGACGCCTGAAGTCTATACAGAACAAGGAGTGCCTGTAATGGCAGATGGAACTGCGATAATTAAAATCGGCGGTTCTATAGGAGAAATCGCTACAGCAGCCGAACAGTTTTTAGGGAAGTCAAAAGATGACCGTGAGCAGGAAGCGCGGGAGGTTTTAGAAGGCCACCTTCGTTCCATTCTCGGTTCAATGACAGTCGAAGAAATCTATAAAAACAGAGAAAAATTCTCTCAGGAGGTACAGCGTGTCGCTTCACAGGATCTCGCAAAAATGGGACTTGTGATTGTCTCCTTTACCATTAAAGATGTGCGTGATAAAAATGGTTATCTTGAATCGTTAGGAAAACCGAGAATTGCCCAAGTAAAACGCGATGCTGATATCGCAACAGCAGAGGCTGATAAAGAAACCCGAATTAAGCGGGCAGAAGCCGATAAAGATGCAAAAAAATCAGAACTAGAACGGGCAACGGAAATCGCTGAAGCTGAAAAAGTCAATCAGCTCAAAATGGCTGAATATCGCAGAGAGCAAGATACGGCAAAAGCGAATGCCGACCAGGCATATGATTTAGAGACTGCCAAGGCGCGCCAGCAAGTCACAGAGCAGGAAATGCAGGTTAAAATTATCGAACGCCAAAAACAAATCGAACTAGAAGAAAAAGAAATTCTTCGCCGTGAACGTCAATATGACTCTGAGGTTAAGAAAAAAGCCGATGCAGATCGTTATTCAGTCGAGCAGTCCGCAGCAGCTGAGAAAGCAAAACAGCTCGCTGAAGCCGATGCCAAGAAATACAGTATAGAAGCAATGGCGAAGGCTGAGGCGGAAAAAGTCAGAATTGACGGGCTGGCAAAAGCAGAAGCTGAAAAAGCAAAAGGGGAAACAGAAGCAGAGGTTATCCGCCTAAAAGGTCTGGCAGAAGCGGAAGCAAAAGAGAAAATTGCGGCTGCCTTTGAACAGTACGGGCAGGCGGCGATTTTCGATATGATCGTAAAAATGCTTCCGGAATACGCGAAACAAGCAGCGGCACCTCTTTCAAATATTGATAAAATCACCGTTGTTGATACAGGAGGAAGCGGTGAGTCAAGCGGCGCCAACAAAGTAACCAGCTATGCGACGAACTTAATGTCAAGCCTGCAAGAAAGCTTAAAAGCATCGTCGGGAATTGACGTAAAAGAAATGATCGAGAACTTTTCAGGAAAAGGAAACGTAAAACAAAGCATTAACGAATTAACAAATGAAATAAAAGACGCAAAAACGGTCCAAAACCAGAATAATGACTAAGGAAAGGATACCAGTGGATGGTAACTGTACGAAAAGCAAAGTTAGAGGATATAAAGGACATTGCAAAAGTGCATGTAGACAGCTGGAGGACAACATATCAAGGAATTGTCCCGGCTGAATACTTAAACAGTCTGAACTACAAGGAATTTAAAGACAAATGGAAAAGTCGCTCGTTAAAAGGTGTATTTGTGGCTCACGATGACAAAGGCTCAATATTCGGCTTTGCTTCATTTGGACCTATTCGCTCTGAACAAGAAGGCTATGACGGCGAGCTATACGCCATTTACCTTTTAGAAGAGCATCAGCGGCAAGGTGCAGGCAGAGCGCTCTTAGCAAAAGGAGCGGAGTTTTTGCTTCATCATGGCTTTTCGAGTATGTTTGCTTGGGTCATTCAGGAGAACCCCTCAATTACATTTTATCAGGCCTATTCACCTGAAAGAGTAGCGGAGGATAGCTTTGAAATCGCAGGAGAAAGGCTGAAAGAAGTAGGGTTTGGCTGGCCGGATCTTTCTGCTTTGAAAACAGTTCTTAATAGATAACAAAAAACACCCCCAGCGAACTGCGCTGGGGGGTGTCATGTTAAGCTTTGTCAGTTTTGAGCAAACGGGGTGCAGTCATAAATAATAAACAAAGGACAATTGCACAGATGATGAATGAAGGAACCATATAAGTAGCATTATAAGTTAAAGAATAAATCCATACCGGCGTTCCTTTTGGAGCATAGCTGCCGAAAAACACTGCCCCTGAAATGACATGCGCGGCATAGCGCAGGAAACTGCCGATAAATACTGCGCTGACTACTGAAACAATCAGCTTCCCTTTTGTTTTTAAAACAGCGGCTTTACGTACAGAAGAAGCGAAACATCCACTTATTCCGATAGCTGCGAACGCGACAATGTAATCTAACAATAGCTGTATAGGATGTTGTGCGAATAAGTTTCCGATTGCTATTTGAACCAGACCTGTCAGCAGGCCGGTAGTAAGGCCTGCTTTGACACCCCACCGAAACGAAATCAAAAAGATCGGAATCATCATGATAGAGACCGAGCCTCCTTGAGGCATTCTAAGAAACATTCCTGAGACGATGTCTAAAATAACAGCAGCTGCAGTCATAATTGCAATTTCAATAAGGCGAACCAGTTGCTTAGATTGATTCATAAAAATCCCCTTTCATTGATAGACAATCCAAAAGGACAACAAAAAAGCAGCACGCGGAAGGATGAGAAAAGTTCCACGCACTGCTTTACGATCTGCAATTCATTTGACTTTGCCACATCCCTACGCCAGCGTTAACTAACAGGTTCAAAGGGTCAGAACGATACCGCTCACTCTCAGCTTTAATGCTCCCCTTGTGGTCATCAATATTTAATTCGTTTCTACTATACAAGAAAAAGAAAAAAACAACAAGATCATACTACATGATGTATATGTTCTTTTAAAATAGTTATATGATAAATATGACATGACGAGAATTATAGTTTATTTGTTTTATAGAATTTTTTTTGAAAAAACTATTGCAATAAATAAATACAGGTGTTATATTATTAAACGTCGCTGATGAACAGCAGACAAAACAAGAAGCTTCAAAACAATTCGAAAAAAGTTGTTGACAAAAAATAAGCTGAATGTTATATTAGTAAAGCTGCTTCATTGAGAGGCAACAGAATGATCTTTGAGAACTAAACAAGACAAAACGTACCTGTTAATTCATTTTTATAAAATCGCACAGCGATGTGCGTAGTCAGTCAAACTAG
>NZ_JBZAZF010000011.1:0-15692 GCF_058248265.1 Bacillus sp. NS1
TCCGGTAGTTCAGTTGGTTAGAATGCCTGCCTGTCACGCAGGAGGTCGCGGGTTCGAGTCCCGTCCGGACCGCCATTATTGTAAACGAAACGATCATGTTTTCGTTTTTTTTTGTGTTTTCTTTTACTGTATCTTCTGCTTGGTATCATAGCCAAGCTTTCTTTATATCGGCAATATCTTGGATATTCCAGCAAAATTCGATACACTAGGAAGAGCCATATAGGCATAAGCAGGTTGAAAGGAGGTTTTGGTTCATGGATGAATTTGATTTGATACATAGCATTACTCCGCGGACCATTCACCATTCTTCCGTTGATGTAGGAATAGGTGATGATGCAGCACTCTACACTGCGAAACACGGCGTTCAGGAAATTGTTTGTGTTGATACTATGGTAGAAGATGTGCACTTTAAATTACACTATTCCTCACCTGAAGATATCGGGTATAAGGCGTTAGCCGTTAATATAAGTGATATTGCCGCGATGGGAGGCATTCCTAAATTTTATTTGGTATCACTTGCGGTCCCTTCAAAATGGACGGAATCTGAAATCAAGGCAATGTATGAAGGAATGAATGAACTGGCGAAACTATATCATATGGATCTGATTGGCGGCGACACAGTCTCTACCTCTGACAAATTAGTTGTAACGGTCACTGTGATCGGTGAAGTAGAAAAGGGACGGGCCTGTTTGCGCAGCTTGGCAAGACCGAATGATATTGTGTTTGTAACCGGGGAAGTTGGTTCTTCTGCAGCAGGATTGTCTTTATTGCTTGAAGAAACCAATCTTCAAAACTCATCTGTTGAAACGGGTTACTTTATCAACAAGCATAAACGGCCTCAGCCAAGAGTAAGCGTCGGCAGATTATGCTCGGGGTTTAAGCGGGCAGCTTTGAATGATATCAGTGACGGATTAGCTAGTGAACTGAATGAACTTGCAGAAGCCAGCTGTGTTTCAATTGAAATTGATGAAAGCATGCTTCCAGTCCATTCTGATTTGCCTAAGCTTCATCCTAACTGGAAAGAATGGGCTTTGTTTGGCGGTGAGGATTTTGAGCTGACAGGGACGGTTACAAAGGAGGAATGGGAAGTGTTGAAGCAGGAGTGCAAAACACGGCAACTACCCATTACAAAGATTGGCCATGTCAGGGAAAGAACAAAATCCAACGTGATCCTAAAAACAGAAAAAACAACAATGACCTTAGAGAAAAAAGGATATAATCATTTTAAATAAGACGGGTGACTCATGTGAAGCAATTAAAGTGGAGAACTGTAAATCCTGAAGAAACAAAAGCAATTGCTAAGCTGACGGCATCGTTTGCTAAACCGGGAGACGTTCTAACATTAGAGGGCGATTTAGGAGCCGGAAAAACGACTTTTACAAAAGGCTTTGCAGAAGGACTTGGCATTACACGTGTTGTAAACAGTCCGACTTTTACAATTATAAAAGAATATCACGATGGCACACTTCCTCTTTATCATATGGATGTGTACAGAATGGAAGACGAAAGTGAAGATTTGGGACTTGATGAATATTTTCACGGACAAGGTGTCTGTCTCGTGGAATGGGCACATTTAATTGAAGAGCAGCTTCCGCAGGAGCGATTGCAAATTGTCATCAAAAGAGCTGGTGATGATGAGCGGGAAATTACCTTTACTGCTGTTGGAAATCGGTATGAAATGCTTTGTGAGGAGATAAGTGGACATGACAATATTAGCAATTGATACTTCAAATTACACGTTAGGCATTGCGCTGCTTCGAGAAGACACCGTCATAGCAGAATACATTACATATTTGAAAAAGAACCACTCTGTTAGAGCGATGCCTGCTGTTCATTCATTGCTGAAAGAATGTGATATGACACCGCAGGACCTTTCTAAAATTGTTGTTGCAAAAGGCCCTGGTTCATACACAGGAGTAAGAATAGGTGTGACGCTCGCCAAAACGCTTGCCTGGTCTTTACACATTCCGATTTCTGCTGTATCAAGCCTTGAGGCGCTTGCGGCAAATGGCCGGCATTTCGACGGTCTGATCAGTCCTATCTTTGATGCAAGACGTGGACAGGTGTATACAGGTCTTTATGAATATAAAAACGGGCTTTTGGAGCAAGTTGTTCCTGATCAAAATGTGATGCTGGCCGAATGGCTGAAGATGCTAAAAGAAAAGGATCGCCCTGTTTTGTTTCTAGGTCACGATACTTCTATTCACAAGCAGATGATAGAGGATGTGCTTGGGACAAAAGGGTTCATTGGAGCTGCTGCTCAGCATAACCCACGCCCTTCAGAATTGGCTTTTTTAGGGGCGGAAAAGGAAGCAGCTGATGTTCACGGACTTGTCCCTGATTACTTGCGGCTGGCAGAAGCTGAAGCGAAATGGATTGAAAGTCAAAAGTAGGGTGATAGGATGAAAACAAAAGCAGCGGTCAGAAACATGCGGCTTGATGATATTGATCACGTATACGAAATTGAAACATCCTCCTTTACGTCTCCTTGGACAAAGGAGTCGTTTTATCATGAGCTGCTGGAAAATCCGTATGCTCATTATCTCGTGATTGAAAAGGATGGCCATGTTGCTGGGTATTGCGGGATTTGGATTGTGATGGAAGACGCTCAAATTACAAATATAGCAATAAAACCGGAGTATCGCGGCCAGTCTTTAGGAGAAGCACTTTTTCGCTCAGCGGTCGAACTGTGCAAAGAAAAAGACGCAAGGCGGCTTTCGCTTGAAGTGAGGGTTTCTAATCATCCTGCTCAAGGCTTATATAGAAAGTTCGGGATGCAGCCCGGCGGAATAAGAAAGAACTATTATACTGATAACGGGGAAGATGCGTTAATTATGTGGGTGACGATAAATGAGTGAGCAAAAAGAGATTTACGTATTAGGAATTGAAACAAGCTGTGATGAGACAGCGGCAGCTATCGTAAAAAACGGGAAAGAAATCATTTCGAACGTAGTGGCCTCTCAAATTGAAAGCCATAAGCGCTTCGGAGGCGTTGTTCCGGAAATTGCATCAAGACATCATGTTGAGCAAATCACTTTGGTCATAGAAGAGGCTTTTCGTAAAGCTGGCATGACGTATAGTGATATTGATGCGATTGCAGTAACTGAAGGTCCAGGACTGGTGGGAGCGCTTCTTATCGGAGTGAACGCTGCTAAAGCATTGAGCTTTGCGCATAACATTCCGTTAGTAGGCGTCCATCATATAGCCGGTCATATATACGCGAACCGCCTTGTGGAAGACATCGTGTTTCCAGCACTGGCATTGGTTGTTTCAGGAGGCCATACAGAATTGGTTTATATGAAGGAACACGGATCATTTGAAGTCATTGGGGAAACTCTCGATGATGCAGCAGGAGAAGCTTACGACAAAGTGGCTCGAACGATGGGACTGCCATATCCGGGTGGACCGCAAATTGACAAGCTTGCTGAAAAAGGGAATGACAATATTCCGCTTCCTCGCGCATGGCTTGAAGAAGGCTCCTACAATTTCAGTTTCAGCGGGTTGAAGTCTGCGGTGATCAATACGCTTCATAATGCGTCTCAAAAAGGACAAGAGATTGCTCCGGAAGATTTGTCTGCCAGTTTCCAAAATAGCGTAATTGATGTCTTGGTGACAAAAACGGCGCGGGCGGCAAAGGAATATGGTGTCAAACAGGTCCTTTTAGCCGGAGGAGTAGCTGCAAACAGAGGCCTCAGAGCTGCATTAGAAAAGGAATTTGCCCAGCATGAGGGGATTACGCTTGTCATCCCGCCGTTAGCGTTATGTACAGATAATGCTGCGATGATCGCTGCGGCTGGAACAATTGCTTTTGAGAAGGGAATTCGCGGTGCATATGATATGAATGGCCAGCCTGGCCTTGAATTGACTTCTTATCAAAGTCTCACGACATAACGGAGTGAGGCTTTTCATCTGTTATTAACAGATAATTCTCAATTTATCCACATATCTGTTAGTAATTATGATGATATCGATGGATAAAGGGCTGAAGACACTGTTAATAAAGTGGATAAATTCAGAATATTTTGTGGATAATGTGTATAAAGCGCTTACTTTGTTTGTTTATAAGGTTATTTTCTGTGGATAAAAAGCACCTCTAAAAAGAGGTGCTTGACTTTTTTAAGCTTCTTCTGTGGATAGTTCTTCCCATTCAGATAAAAGAGATTCTAGTTCCTGATTGAGTTTCTCGTTGTCTGCATGGATGGCTTGTACCTTTTCATGGTCTTGATAGACTTCCGGATCACATAGCAATTCATCATTGTGACTCATGTTTTCTTCAATGGTTTGAACAGTGGTTTCAATTTCTTCAATCCTCCGGAGCCGTTGGCGCTCTTTCTTTTTCCATTCTTTTTCTTCCTCGTAGGAACGTTTGGAGTCAGACTTTGCCGCAGCGGGCGTTTTTTCGGTTTCCTCTTGCTGATTCATTTTCTCCAGTTCAAGCTGCTCTGTTTTTTTCTCCGTATAATAATCGTAATCTCCCAGATACTCTTCGATATGATTTGAAGAAAGCTCCAATACTCTAGTAGCGATTCTGTTAATAAAATATCTGTCATGTGAGACAAATAACAGTGTACCTGGAAAATCAATCAGCGCGTTTTCGAGAACTTCTTTACTGTCTAAGTCCAAGTGGTTCGTCGGTTCATCAAGAATGAGAAAATTAGCTTTTTGAAGCATCAGCTTAGCAAGAGCCAACCTTGCTTTTTCACCCCCGCTCAGTGAATGAACGGGTTTCAGTACATCATCTCCGGAGAATAAGAAATTGCCGAGACAAGTTCGGATTTCTTTCTCCGGAAGACCGGGGTACTCATCCCACAGCTCATCAAGGACACGTTTAGAGGAAGTCAGCTCAGCCTGCTCCTGATCATAGTAGCCGACACTGACATTCGAGCCGTATGAGATCGTTCCTTGATCTGGCTTAAGGGTGTCGATTAATGTTTTCAGCAATGTCGATTTACCGATTCCGTTAGGGCCAACAAGCGCGGCGCTTTCTCCTCTTGTGAGCATGAACGACACTTCTGTTAAAAGCGGCGGCTGGTTTTCATAGCTGATTGTGAGATCCTGAACGCGCAGGACTTCATTTCCGCTCTGTTTTGTAATATCAAAATGAAAGTTTGCAGATTTTTCATCGCCGAGCGGTTTTGACATGACTTCCATTCGCTCAAGCTGCTTTCGGCGGCTTTGTGCTCTTTTTGTAGTAGAAGCACGCGCCAGATTTCGGTCTACGAAGTCCTGAAGCTTTGCGATTTCATCCTGCTGCTTTTCATACACTTTAAGATCTTTTTCATATTGCGCGGCTTTTTGGTCGAGATAAGCGCTGTAGTTGCCGTGATATTTTTTGCTTTCAGCTCTTGATACCTCGTATACTTGGTTTACGACTTTGTCCAAAAAATAGCGGTCATGCGAAACGATCAGAATGGCGCCTGAATAGCCTTGCAAATAATGTTCAAGCCAGGTTAGTGTATCAATATCCAGATGGTTTGTCGGCTCATCGAGAATGAGCAAATCAGGCTGTGTTAACAGAAGCTTACCGAGGGCCAGCCTTGTTTTCTGGCCCCCGCTGAGGCTTTGCACCTGTGTTGAATCGTCAAAATGGCTGAAGCCGAGTCCATGAAGCACAGATCTGACATCCGCTTCATATTGATAGCCGCCTTTATCTTTGAATTCCTGCTGAAGCCGGTCATAGGTTTTCATGATGCTTTCCAATTCACCGGGATCAGCTGCCGCCATTTTTTCTTCGATAGCCCGCATTTCCTTTTCCATTTCTTTTAAGTGGTCAAAAACAGTCAGCAGCTCTTCTTTTATGGTAAGCTTAGAATCCAAGCCCGTATGCTGGGCAAGATATCCCATTGTAATATCTTTCGGTTTAATAACTTCGCCCTTTTCATACGAAAGCTGGCCTGCGATAATTTTAAGCAGCGTGGATTTTCCCGCGCCATTTCTTCCAACAATGGCGATGCGATCACGATTTCTGACTTCCAGCTTTATATTGTTTAAAATAGTATCAGCACCAAATGATTTGGACAGCTGATTAACTTGTAAGATCATCATATTATTTCACCTCTGCTATAATAAGTTAAGTGTAGCTTATGAACCAGAAGTCAGCAAACAATACATTGGCCGAATAAGACATAGAGAAGAAAATAGTGTATGATCTGTTTAAGGAGAGTTTTAATATGAATGAATTTTCTCATTTTAATGAACAGGGCAGAGCCCAGATGGTAGACATCAGCGAAAAATCTTCGTCTGTCCGTACTGCGGCGGCCGTTTCAAGCGTACACATGAAGAATGAAGTGTACGAGAAAATACAAAGTCATGATATCGGCAAAGGAGATGTACTGGCTGTTGCGCAGGTTGCAGGCATTATGGCCGCAAAGCAAACGTCGAATATCATTCCGATGTGCCATCCGCTTTCACTGAGCGGGGTAGATATATCGTTTGACTGGAAAATAAAAGAAGCAGAAGTTATACTTCATATAAAAGCACAGGTCAAAACGAAAGGGAGTACAGGTGTGGAAATGGAAGCGCTCACTTCTGCATCGGTGTGTGCTCTTACCGTTTACGATATGTGCAAGGCCCTTGATAAGGGGATGGTCATCGGCCCTACTTTCTTGCTGGAGAAGACAGGCGGGAAAAACGGTGACTTTAAAAGAGAACTATCCGAGTATAATTTGGAGGACCAAAAATGAATAAGGATCAATCAAAAATTCCGCAGGCGACGGCAAAACGGCTGCCGCTTTACTATCGCTTTTTAAAGAATCTGCATGCGTCAGGAAAACAGCGTGTCTCATCCGCTGAACTCAGTGATGCCGTAAAGGTTGATTCTGCCACGATTCGCAGGGATTTTTCCTATTTTGGAGCTCTTGGCAAAAAAGGATATGGATATAATGTCGATTATTTACTGTCATTTTTCCGAAAAACGCTTGATCAGGATGAGATGACAGACGTTATCTTGATTGGTGTCGGGAACTTGGGAACGGCATTTCTTCACTATAATTTCACAAAAAATAATAACACAAAAATTTCTATGGCTTTTGATATAAATGAGAGTAAAATAGGAACTGAGGTAGGCGGCGTGCCTGTCTATAACCTTGATGACCTTGAACAACACGTAAAAAATGAATCAGTTGCCATTCTTACAGTGCCAGCAGTTGCCGCTCAATCCATTACAGACAGATTGGTCGCGTTAGGAATCAAGGGAATTCTTAATTTTACGCCGGCCCGTTTGAATGTGCCGGAACACATTCGAATTCATCATATAGATTTAGCTGTAGAGCTTCAGTCACTGGTTTATTTCTTGAAGCATTATTCAGTTTTAGAGGAAATCGAATAGAGGGAAAGGAGGAGCCCACATATGCCGATCGGTCCTGGAAGCCTTGCTGTTATCGCAATCGTTGCTCTGATCATCTTCGGTCCCAAAAAGCTGCCTGAGTTGGGGAAAGCTGCGGGAGACACACTTCGTGAATTCAAAAATGCTACTAAAGGATTAACGAGTGATGACGAGGAAAAAAAGAAAGAAGATCAGTAAGTTAGGATGACACGAATGAAAGTGAATCAAATGTCGCTGCTGGAGCATATTGCTGAGCTTCGAAAACGATTGCTGGTTGTGGCGCTGGCATTTGTCGTTTTCTTTATCGCAGGATTTTTTTTAGCGAAGCCTATGATTGTTTATCTGCAAAAAACGGATGAAGCGAAGGAGCTTACGCTTAATGCGTTTAATCTGACAGACCCGCTTTTCGTGTTTATGCAGTTTGCGTTTATCATCGGGATTGTCCTGACCTCACCGATTATTCTTTATCAGATTTGGGCTTTTGTGAGCCCAGGTCTCTATGAGAAAGAGCGCAAAGTAACGCTCAGCTACATTCCGATCTCTATATTGCTTTTTTTAGCGGGCTTATCTTTTTCATATTATATTTTATTTCCTTTTGTTGTTGATTTTATGAAGCGGATCTCTCAGGACTTGAATGTCAATCAGGTAATTGGAATTAATGAGTATTTTCATTTTCTTCTGCAGCTGACGATTCCGTTTGGACTGTTGTTCCAAATGCCAGTCATCCTCATGTTTTTGACCAGGCTTGGAATTGTGACACCGATGTTCTTAGCGAAAATCAGAAAGTATGCGTATTTTACGCTGCTGGTAATCGCTGCCCTGATTACTCCGCCTGAGCTTTTGTCTCATATGATGGTCACTGTTCCGCTGTTGATTTTATATGAAATCAGTATACTTATATCGAAGGCCGCCTATCGGAAAGCGCAGAAAAGCAGTGCTGCCGATCAGGACGTGTCTTCCGGGCAATCATAAAAAATCCATTTCTCATGAGAGAAATGGATTTTCTTTATTTCTGGTTCTTTTTGATTTTAAATGAAAAGGCGAACATCTTAAAAGAAATGCTGATGTTGTAAGCGGCGAACACCATCAGCAGGATGGAGTAAAATGACCACATGCTGCCTGGCGAGCTTGCGGCAAGATAAGTAAAGATGCACCCTACGGCAAAATAGATCATTCCCCAAACTACCGGGTTTCTCATAAAAATAATCCTCCAATAATCAATTGCATTTGTGTGCTCTGCTGTTCAAGGTACTTCTGAACAGGCTCAAGCTGCATGATGACGACAAATGTATTCATCATGACATGGGCGAAAATCGGCACCCATATCCGTTTTGTTCTCGCATACAAGAAGGCAAAGGTAAAGCCCATTGCTGTATAAAGAAGAAGATGCTTCAAATCAGCGTGAACAATACCGAAAATAACTGAGCTGATCAGTCCGGCAAAGAAGAAATTTGTTTTTTCGTACAGTGCGCCGAAAATGATTTTTCTGAAGATGATTTCTTCTAATATAGGCCCGACGATAGAAGAAACCATAATCATGAGCGGGACTGCCTGAATGACATCCAGAATAGCTTGTGTATTTTCTGATTCTCTTCCGATGCCGAATACATAATATTCAATAGAGCCTGCTAATCCTTGAGAGAAAAGGGCAATGAAAAAACCGGCTATCGCCCAAAGGATAGAAAGTCCGACAGAGTCTTTCCGGCCATTTCGCAGCGTTGTTTTCGGAACAGTTCGCAGAATGAGCAGAACGACTACGAGACAGGCAATAAAACTGATAACGGACCATAATCCTTGTGCGTGCAGCATATTCTCATTGGTAGGCTGTCCTCCGGCATAACCGAATCTAAATAACAAGGGAATCCCGATTAATGCGGAAAACTGCATGATGATATATGTCAAAATAATAAACCAATACTGTTTTCTCAAATGGTATGTACTCCTTTGTTAAATGGGTTTCGTTCATCTACAGCTATTGTAACATAATCGGAACAGGGGTGAAAAAACAAAGGGATAAGGGAGCTGAAAAGAATCATGTAAGCGTGAAAAATTTTTTATCTTATCACTTGAAATTGGAAGGGAGATTCTTTATTATAAGAATTGTGTTAGCACTCTTTAGTGCTGAGTGCTAAAATTACATATTCATACTATTGAGGAGGTTATTACATTGTTAAAGCCATTAGGTGATCGCGTTGTCATTGAACTCGTAGAATCTGAAGAAAAAACTGCCAGCGGAATTGTGTTGCCGGATTCTGCAAAAGAAAAACCGCAAGAAGGCAAAATCGTGGCAGCTGGTTCAGGTCGCGTGTTAGAAAGCGGAGAGCGCGTTGCTTTAGAAGTGAAAGAGGGCGACCGCATTATCTTCTCAAAATACGCAGGTACTGAAGTGAAATACGAAGGTACTGAATACTTAATCTTACGTGAAAGCGACATTTTAGCTGTTATCGGCTAATTCTTAAATAAACAATACTTAAAACATTTGAGGAGGTCTTGTAAACATGGCAAAAGAAATTAAGTTTAGTGAAGAAGCTCGCCGCGCAATGCTTCGCGGTGTCGATGCACTTGCTGATGCTGTAAAAGTAACTTTAGGACCAAAAGGACGCAACGTGGTTCTAGAGAAAAAATTCGGTTCTCCGTTAATCACAAATGACGGTGTAACAATCGCTAAAGAAATCGAACTTGAAGACGCGTTTGAAAACATGGGTGCTAAGCTTGTTGCTGAAGTAGCCAGCAAAACAAACGACGTTGCCGGTGACGGTACAACAACTGCGACAGTTCTTGCGCAAGCTATGATCCGTGAAGGCCTTAAAAACGTAACAGCAGGCGCTAACCCTGTAGGCGTGCGTAAAGGTATGGAAAAAGCTGTAGCAGTTGCGATCGAAAACCTAAAAGAAATTTCTAAGCCGATCGAAGGCAAAGAGTCTATCGCTCAGGTTGCTGCGATCTCTGCTGCTGATGAGGAAGTCGGAAGCCTTATCGCTGAAGCAATGGAGCGTGTAGGAAACGACGGCGTTATCACAATCGAAGAGTCTAAAGGCTTCACAACTGAGCTTGAAGTTGTGGAAGGTATGCAATTCGACCGCGGATATGCGTCTCCTTACATGGTAACTGACTCTGATAAGATGGAAGCGGTTCTTGACAATCCTTACATCTTAATCACAGACAAAAAAATCACAAACATTCAAGAAATCCTTCCAGTGCTTGAGCAGGTTGTTCAGCAAGGCAAACCATTGCTTCTGATCGCTGAGGATGTTGAAGGCGAAGCACTTGCAACACTTGTTGTGAACAAACTTCGCGGCACATTCAACGCAGTTGCTGTTAAAGCTCCTGGCTTCGGTGACCGCCGTAAAGCAATGCTTGAAGACATCGCTGTCCTTACTGGCGGAGAAGTCATCACAGAAGATCTTGGCCTTGACCTGAAATCTACTCAAATCACACAATTGGGACGCGCTTCTAAAGTTGTCGTTACAAAAGAAAACACAACAATCGTTGAAGGCGCTGGCGAAACAGACAAAATTTCTGCCCGCGTAACTCAAATCCGCGCTCAAGTGGAAGAAACAACTTCTGAATTCGACAGAGAAAAATTACAAGAGCGTCTTGCGAAACTTGCTGGCGGCGTAGCTGTCATCAAAGTCGGCGCTGCGACTGAAACTGAGCTGAAAGAGCGTAAACTTCGCATCGAAGACGCCCTCAACTCAACTCGCGCAGCTGTTGAAGAAGGCATCGTATCCGGCGGTGGTACAGCGCTTGTCAACGTATATAACAAAGTCGCTGCAGTTGAAGCAGAAGGCGATGCTCAAACAGGTATCAACATCGTGCTTCGCGCGCTTGAAGAGCCAATCCGTCAAATCGCACACAACGCTGGTCTTGAAGGATCTGTCATCGTTGAACGCCTCAAAAACGAAGAAATCGGCGTAGGCTTCAACGCTGCAACTGGCGAATGGGTAAACATGATCGAAAAAGGTATCGTTGACCCAACTAAAGTAACTCGCTCAGCTCTTCAAAACGCTGCGTCTGTAGCTGCAATGTTCTTAACAACAGAAGCCGTTGTCGCTGACAAGCCAGAAGAAAACGCTGGCGGCGCAGGAATGCCTGACATGGGCGGCATGGGCGGTATGGGCGGCATGATGTAATCAAACGACGAAAACCCTTGATATACCAAGGGTTTGACCGTTGATTTCATCTGAAATGCTCAAAAAAATAACATTTTGATAACATTTCTTCATGAAATCCCGATATTGAGGATGTTTCCGAAAGTCTTCTGGACTTTTTGCGAAGCATCCTCTTTCATTTTTTCAGTAACGTGTGTGTAAATTCTCATTGTAGTTTTCATATCATCATGACCAACTCTTTTCATGATCGTTGTAATATCTACACGGGCTTCGGTCAACATGCTGATATGTGTGTGTCTGAAAATATGGGGTGTTGCATGCTTCTTAATAGATGTTTTCTCGAGTAACCTTTCCATACGCACAATGATATTTTTAGGCAGGAATGGATATCCATTTTCCCTTGCAAAAACAAAATTTCCATCATGGTATTCCTCTGGCTTTATGCGGGACTGAAGCCTTCTTTTTTTCTGTCGCATTTGATAATCCTTTAGCATGTCCATGATCTGATCTTCCACTTCGATTGTACGGACTGAGCCGGCTGTTTTAGGTGGGACCAATTCATACTCTTTCATGTTGTTATTTTCTGAGTATACGGTTTTGGTTATGCGGATTTCATTGGTTTCAAAATTGATATCGGTCCATTTTAGGGCACATAATTCACCTGACCGCATTCCGGAAAAAGCAAGTAAATAAAATCTTTCAAGATCCATGTCTAATCCAAATTCCTTCACAGTCAAAAGAAATTCTTCGAGTTCCTCTTTTTCAAAATACTTTTCTTCAATCGGGTTATTTTCGATATCTTCTACAGTCAATCGTTTTTTCGGAACGACTGCACCTTCAGTTGGGCTATGTTTCAATAGCTTTTGTTGTATGGCATATTTAAAAATCAGCCCTGCTGTAGTATGGACCCCACTTATTGTATTTCGAGCATACCCTTGTTCCGTAAGATCATTTAATATTTTTTGGTACTTTCTTGTTGTGATATTTGCAATGTTTGTTTTGGCAATATATCGGTTGAGAATTTTAATTTCTTTGGTTCTAATCCTAATGGTGCCTTTCTTATTGCCAGTGGTAAGAGCGTAATCACGAATCCAATCAGCAGCCAGCTTTTCGAATGTCATCTTTTTCACGACAGACTCATCTATGCCATCTTCTACAAGAGCGGCTATAGCATCAAGGACTCTTTTTTCAGCCTCTTTTTTAGTCTTTCCTCTTCTAGCTATTTGTTTGCGTTTACCGGTGACTGGATCTCTTGGACCGTCACCGACAGCGAGCCACTTCTTTCCCTTTACTAATTCCTCAAAGTACAATTTACTCACCCCATTTTTATTGAATAGTTTTATAGAGTTCTTTATACATCATGAATGAAAACTTTTTCCTTCTGTACATTTCCAGCCGTTTTGCAGCAAAAGGATACGTTACGTTAAAGGTATCCCCAATTAACTTTATAGCCTCCGACTGCATGTGCGGCAACGAAATTTTTTCAAGCATGAATGTTGGCACACAGAAATGATACATAAAGCTATTAGCCTGGTATTCTTGCAACTGTCGGAACATGCGATTCATATTAAATTGGTTTCCGCAATGCTTAATCACGTGCCCGAGTTCATGCACAAAATCCTCCCATTGCTGCTGACGAGAAGTTCTTGAATCCAAAACCATGCTGTAAAGACCATTTATACAAAACATGCTGCTGCCTTTTTTTTCGTAGTGTATAAAAATCTGAAAAGCAGCTGCAATACGTTCCATGTCAATCTCTTCAGGAGTAAACATATTCAATTTTGTATAAATTTTCTTTACTTCTTCCTCTAGATGAGATAACTGAATTGTCATAATAACACCACCTGACGGGAATGTATGTTCTGTTTTTAGTGTGAAAGAAAAGCCCTCAAGGGCCTCTCTTTATTTAACAATTTCTGCTTCGTAAAGTTTCCAATTGAAATTGCTTTCTTTATCACCACGCGAACCAATTTCGCCTTTGACTTTAACAGTTTGCCCCTTTTTTATGGTTGCTAACTGAGTTTTATCTTTCAACTCAGCAACGAAAACATATGGTAGTAAATCAGCTTTCGTACTACTTAAAGTGGACCAATCTTCTCCGTTATAACCGTCTTTGCCACCATAGACAATAACAGAATCGGATAGGGAATCTGCAACTGTTCCCGACCAAATGACCTCTTTTTTATAAATAAATTTATCGTAAGTCGAGGTACGAACATCGCTTGGTAAATTGTAATATTTGTTCACGTAAGTATTAAAATCAGTATCTGATTTCATAGTTTTCACAAATTCTTCTTGTTCTTTTGAATCATAGGTTGTTTTTTTTGTTTTTTCTTTTTCTGTGTTTTTTTCAACAGTATTTTCTTTTGATTGCGTGTCTGCATTACTTGATTGATCCGAACTACAGGCAGCCAAAGAAAAAGAAACTGATAGAGCAGTTAATAAGACAACTAGTTTTTTCAAGCCAATTTCCCCTTTTTATATTGAATTTCTTTTATTTAAAACGAGCTATCCTCGTTTTAAAAACCTTCAATTTTTCCGGAAGAGAATCCCGATCCATTTCAGAAGCGAATCCGGATGAGAAGAGACGCTGAAACCCTTGATACGTAAGGGTTTAACAGCTTGTGAAATTTATCTTTCCGGAAGAGAGTTCTGATCCAGTTCGGATGAGAGTTCCGATCTTATTAGTAAACAGAATTTAAACATAATAAACATTAAGAAATAATAGACCGGATACCACGGTATATCATTATTTTTTGTTTCTGTTACAAACAAAAAATTGCAATACTTTTGCTTAAAAGAATGTTAATCATTCTCCGTATTTTGGGCTTTACGACCCTTTTCTTTCTCTTTCAAGTACTTAATAAAATCAATAGCTTGTCTTCGTGCTTCTTCTGAAAAATCAGATGCATCTTTAAAGGCGATTTGTAAATCAGGATCTTCGAATAAGTCACTGTTAAAGTTGTTAGGTTTTTTGCCTGTAAGAATATAATCAGTAGTTACGCCATATAAATTGGCGATTTTCACAAGCATTTCACCATCAGGCTTCCGCAAACCGTATTCCCAGTTTGCATAAGTTGACATGGTTTTCAGACCTAATTTCTTTGCAACTAGAGATTTGCTCCAACCCTTTTTTTCTCTTAATTCAGTTAAGACTTTCCCTGTTATATTATCCATATTTATACACCTTTTTTCATTTGCTGTGTAAATTTTAACACGTTTTACACACGGTAAATAAATAGTTACACAAAAAGAATAAAAATATATTGACTTACCCATCATGTGTATATTATGATGATATCAACAAATGTTACACATAGAGGGTAAGGTGGTGGAACGATAATGCTTAGAAAACTTCGAGATACAAGACTCGCTCAAGGAAAAACTCAGACTTACATGGCGAAACAACTTGGTTATAGATATGCTAGCGGCTACGCCAATATAGAAATGGGCCGTACAAAACCAAGCCTTGAGAAAGCCCAACAAATTTCTGAGCTCCTTGATGGCGATGTAAACGAACTTTTTTTTGTTGAAAAGTTACACGAAAAGAGTAAAACGACAGCATAGGAGGTAAAAGGATATGTTCACTATGCAGTACGACGAACAATTCATAGATCAGATTGCTGCAAAGATTGCAGACAGAGCAATTGAAATGCTTGTTGAACGTCTTGACTCACTGAATGAACTCCCTCCTGTTCTTACAAGGGAAGAAGCTATGAAAGTTCTACGGTGCGGCCCAACCAAGATGTCTGAGCTAATGGCTCGACCAGATTTTCCGGTTAACAATGAGGTTGGTAAGAAAATACCGAAACATTTACTTATCAAATGGATCGAACGAAACACCCGTTGGATTGAAGAGAATACAAAGTATTTTCACAAGGAGGCAACAGCGTGAATCAACTCGTTTTTATTGAAGGCAACCAAGTTGTAACAGATAGTCTTACTGTCGCAGAAGTCTTCGGAAAACGTCATGACACGGTTTTGCGTGACATCAGAAACCTTGATTCTAGCAAAGAATTTAATCTCCACAATTTTGCGGAGGTTGAATATCAGGACAATAAAAACCGCACTTATAAAAAATATCTAATCAAACGTGATGGACTCACATTTTTAGTTTTTGGATATACAGGCGCAAAGGCAGCGACTTTCAAAGAAAGATACATCGCAGAATTTAACCGCATGGAAGCCGAATTGGAAAAAATGACTCAGCCGTCCTACATGATCGAAGATCCAGTCAGCCGGGCAAAGCGATGGAT
>NZ_JBZAZF010000012.1:0-15497 GCF_058248265.1 Bacillus sp. NS1
GTCGGGGGTTTCCCCCTGTGAGAGTAGGACGCCGCCAAGCAAGGTTAAAACCCAGCTCAATGAGCTGGGTTTTTTGTGTGTCAAAAATGAAGAAGAAATTGTAAAGCGTATTTCGGAAACTTGTTTTCTGTCACTAATAAAAACTGCTGAATCAGCACGTAATCATCACTTATATGCTGCGTTAACAACTCATACCACCATTCTGTCTCATACCTCGCGATCATCCCTATGTTGTACAAAATTAAATAATGAATTGCCATTTCAGGAAGTCTCAGAAATTGTTCCCTTTGAGAAGGGATAAAATATTGGTTCTTACCCATGTCATACAACAAACTGTTTGATGTCCATGGCTTCATGTCTTGTGGTGAAACTTCAAACAGCAGCCCGTGTTCATTTTTCTTTGCAAAAGACCATTGAAAATGATGGCTCATATATTCGGCAAATCTTGAATCAGACATTTTATAATTGATGACCACATCCTCTGGTACAGAAATCCTGTTCTTCTCCTTCTCGACTTTTGTCATAAAACGTTCTTTCTGCTGAAAATAAAAAGTATCACTTAGTTCTGGAATCGCCATTAATAATTTTTTCATGGTGTACCGTTCATCTACTATATCCGATTGTCCGAATAAGTGTTTCATGAAATGTACGCACAGACCGTTCCGTTGTATTTTTACTTCATCATCGCTAAAACAATAATTTTGTTTCTTTCGCTTTCTTGTTGTTACGCCATGTGCCAGTACCGACGTATGGCTTGGGTAATGAGGATCCCGTGTTACGAGACATGCTTTGATAAGTTGTGCCATTCCGTAAAATAAAAGAATCGGTTTGATTTCTAAAGGGGAATATGAGGCTTGTTTATAAAACGATTCGGCATGCTTTAGGAAATAAATAAACCGTTCACTGTTTTTAAAAGAGTTCTTTTTCGCATCGTCAACATCGTTTAAGGTATACACTTTCTCTAGAAATTTCTGGGTTGATTCAACGGAATAAAATAGCGCTAAGTCTTTCCACTCATGATATGTCATATGTATTTCTTAATCCTTTCCGTTATCTAAATATTTCAACTCTTTAATGCTTCCTTGACATGCTCTTGGCTAGTTGATAATCTACATATAATATTTTGCCGAAAAGAGGGGGATTTACTAATGTGGGAAAGTAAATTTTCAAAAGAAGGCTTAACGTTTGACGATGTGCTGCTTGTACCAGCAAAGTCAGAGGTACTTCCGCGTGATGTGGATTTATCTGTAGAACTTACAAAAACGTTAAAGCTGAATATTCCTGTCATCAGCGCAGGTATGGACACTGTAACAGAATCAGCAATGGCAATTGCAATGGCTAGACAGGGCGGCTTGGGCATCATTCATAAAAATATGTCCATTGAACAGCAGGCTGAACAAGTTGATAAAGTAAAGCGTTCTGAGCGCGGCGTTATCACAAATCCCTTCTTTTTAACTCCTGATCACCAAGTATTTGATGCGGAGCACTTGATGGGGAAATACAGAATTTCCGGTGTTCCGATTGTAGATAACGAAGAAGATCAAAAGCTTGTCGGAATTATTACAAACCGTGATCTGCGTTTTATTTCTGACTACTCAATGAAAATCAGCGATGTCATGACGAAAGAAGAGCTTGTTACTGCACCTGTAGGAACGACTCTTGATGAAGCTGAAAAGATTTTGCAGAAACATAAAATTGAAAAGCTTCCTCTCGTTGATGACCAGAATAAATTAAAAGGTCTTATTACAATTAAAGACATTGAAAAAGTCATTGAGTTCCCGAACTCTTCTAAAGACATTCACGGCCGTCTGATCGTTGGCGCGGCAGTTGGTGTAACTGGCGACACAATGACTCGCGTTAAAAAGCTTGTTGAAGCTAATGTTGATGTTATTGTTATTGATACTGCTCACGGACATTCTCAGGGTGTATTAAACACAGTAACAAAAATCCGTGAAACATATCCTGACTTAAACATTATTGCTGGAAACGTGGCAACAGCTGAAGCGACCAGAGCTCTTATCGAAGCTGGAGCAGACGTTGTCAAAGTTGGAATCGGACCTGGTTCAATTTGTACTACACGCGTGGTAGCGGGTGTCGGTGTTCCGCAAATTACAGCGATTTATGATTGTGCGACTGAAGCAAGAAAACACGGCAAAACAATCATCGCAGATGGCGGCATTAAATTCTCTGGCGATATCACTAAAGCATTAGCATCCGGCGGACATGCTGTTATGCTCGGAAGCTTGCTTGCTGGCACGTCAGAAAGCCCTGGTGAAACTGAAATCTACCAAGGCAGAAGATTTAAAGTATACCGCGGTATGGGATCAGTTGCTGCAATGGAGAAAGGAAGTAAAGACCGTTACTTCCAAGAAGAAAACAAAAAATTCGTTCCAGAAGGAATTGAAGGACGCACACCTTACAAAGGACCAGTTGAAGAAACCGTTTATCAGCTAGTCGGCGGTCTTCGTTCTGGTATGGGATATTGCGGATCCAAAGATCTTCGCGCTTTAAGAGAAGAAGCTCAGTTCATTCGCATGACTGGCGCAGGACTTCGTGAAAGCCATCCGCATGATGTACAAATTACAAAAGAATCTCCGAACTATACAATTTCATAATAAATTGTTACAAATTAAAAACATTTGACAGGGTCTCAGACTCTGTCTATTTTTTTTATACTGAGTATGATAAAATTTATACTGTTGTGCATTGAAAATGTCCTTAACGGCTTAATTATAGATGAGAAAAATGAAATACGGAGGTCGTACGATTGAACATCAAGAAATGTAAACAGCTATTGATGTCATTGGTTGTGTTAACACTAGCTGTCACTTGTCTGGCTCCAATGTCAAAAGCAAAAGCAGCCAGCGATCCAATTGATATCAATGCATCTGCTGCTATTATGATCGAAGCTTCTTCAGGTAAAATTCTGTACAGTAAAAATGCAGATAAGAGACTGCCAATTGCCAGCATGACAAAAATGATGACAGAGTATCTGTTATTAGAAGCAATTGATCAAGGTAAAGTGAAATGGGACCAAACCTATACGCCAGATGACTATGTGTATGAGATTTCCCAAGATAACAGCTTATCAAACGTTCCTCTTCGTAAAGATGGGAAATACACAGTAAAAGAACTATATCAAGCTACAGCCATTTATTCTGCAAATGCTGCTGCTATTGCGATTGCAGAAGTCGTTGCGGGCACTGAAACTAAGTTTGTTGAAAAAATGAATGCAAAAGCAAAAGAACTAGGCTTAACAGATTACAAATTTGTTAACGCAACAGGTCTTGAAAACAAAGATCTTCACGGGCATCAGCCTGAGGGGACAAGCGTAGATGAAGAAAGTGAAGTTTCTGCTAAGGACATGGCGATTCTTGCGGATCACTTGATTACTGACTACCCTGAGATTCTGGAGACTTCCAGTATCGCAAAAACGAAGTTCAGAAAAGGCACTGATGATGAGATGGACATGCCGAACTGGAACTTCATGCTGAAAGGGCTTGTCAGTGAGTATAAAAAAGCGACTGTAGATGGACTGAAAACAGGCTCTACTGACTCTGCGGGTTCATGCTTCACAGGAACAGCTGAACTCAATGGAATGCGTGTTATTACTGTTGTATTAAACGCAAAAGGCAACCTACATACAGGCCGTTTTGATGAAACGAAAAAAATGTTCGATTATGCTTTCGACAATTTCTCCATGAAAGAAATTTATGCTGAAGGCGATCAAGTAAAAGGCCATAAAACGATTTCAGTTGATAAAGGTAAAGAGAAAGAAGTAGGCATTGTAACAAACAAAGCATTCTCTCTTCCTGTCAAAAATGGTGAAGAAAAGAATTACAAAGCGAAGGTTACACTAAATAAAGAGAACCTGACTGCTCCTGTGAAAAAAGGAACCAAGGTTGGGAAACTGACTGCAGAATATACAGGTGATGAAAAGGATTACGGATTCCTTAACAGCGATCTTGCTGGTGTAGACCTTGTTACAAAAGAAAATGTAGAAAAAGCAAACTGGTTTGTTCTGACAATGCGCAGTATCGGCGGATTTTTCGCTGGCATTTGGGGAAGCATTGTTGATACGGTAACCGGCTGGTTTTAATCAAATGAAAGAGCTCTGATGTATGTTAGGGCTCTTTCGCTTAATATACTGAAAAAACCCAATTTTTAAGAAAAAATGATTTTCAAAGCGCTAAAAACCGAATAAAATAATATATATCCATATGAATTATTGGATTTCTAGGATACAATAAGGATTAGAAATCATACAATTATACCTTGATTAGGGGGACCAAGAAATGGCTCAAACAGGTACTGAACGTGTAAAACGCGGAATGGCAGAAATGCAAAAAGGCGGCGTCATCATGGACGTCATCAATGCGGAACAAGCGAAAATTGCTGAAGAGGCTGGAGCTGTAGCTGTAATGGCGCTAGAGCGTGTACCCGCTGATATTCGTGCGGCTGGAGGAGTTGCCCGTATGGCTGACCCTACAATCGTGGAAGAAGTAATGAATGCAGTATCTATCCCAGTAATGGCAAAAGCGCGTATTGGACATATTGTTGAAGCGCGTGTGCTTGAAGCTATGGGTGTTGACTATATTGATGAAAGTGAAGTTCTGACTCCGGCTGACGAAGAATTCCATTTAAATAAAAATGAATATACAGTTCCTTTCGTTTGCGGCTGCCGTGATCTTGGTGAAGCAACACGCCGTATTGCTGAAGGCGCTTCTATGCTTCGTACGAAAGGCGAGCCTGGAACAGGGAATATCGTTGAGGCTGTTCGCCATATGCGCAAGGTAAACGCTCAAGTGCGTAAAGTAGTTGCGATGAGTGATGATGAAATCATGACAGAAGCGAAAAACTTAGGTGCTCCTTACGAGCTTCTTCTTCAAATTAAAAAAGATGGCAAGCTTCCTGTCGTCAACTTTGCCGCTGGTGGCGTAGCTACTCCTGCTGATGCTGCTCTCATGATGCAGCTTGGTGCTGACGGGGTATTTGTTGGGTCTGGTATTTTCAAATCAGACAACCCTGCTAAGTTTGCGAAAGCAATTGTGGAAGCAACAACTCACTACACTGATTACAAATTGATCGCTGAGCTTTCAAAAGAGCTTGGTACTGCAATGAAAGGGATTGAAATCTCAAACTTACTTCCAGAACAGCGTATGCAAGAACGCGGCTGGTAAAAATATAGGAGTGCTGCTGGCATGTTAACAATAGGAGTACTAGGACTTCAAGGAGCAGTTAGAGAGCATATCCGTGCAATTGAAGCATGCGGGGCGGCTGGTCTTGTGGTTAAACGCCCGGAGCAGCTGAATGAAATTGACGGACTGATTCTACCCGGCGGTGAGAGCACAACGATGCGACGTTTGATTGATACGTATCAATTCATGGAGCCGCTTCGTGAATTTGCTGCCCAGGGAAAACCGATGTTCGGGACATGCGCCGGATTAATTATATTAGCAAAAGAAATTGCTGGTTCAGATAATCCTCATTTAGGGTTGCTGAATGTGGTTGTTGAACGTAATTCGTTTGGCCGGCAGGTTGACAGCTTTGAAGCTGATTTAACAATCAAAGGCCTGGACAAGCCTTTTACAGGGGTATTCATCCGCGCGCCGCATATTTTAGAAGCTGGTGAAAATGTTGAAGTTCTTTCGGAGCATAATGGTCGTATTGTAGCTGCTAAACAGGATCAATTCCTGGGCTGCTCGTTCCATCCGGAGCTGACAGAAGATCAACGAGTGACACAGCTGTTTGTTCAAATGGTTGAAGAATACAAACAGAAAGCACTTGTATAAAACAGTTGAAAGCTGTGGAAACTTATAGTACATTATAAGCACAAATAAAGATCGAAAAGCGTTGATAGGAACTAGTAAGAAGCCTCTCTTTCTAAGAGAGCCGATGGTTGGTGAGAATCGGTGAAAGATGCTGTCTGAATCCATCCTTGAGCGAAATGCTGAAACAAGTAGGCATTTACGGGATAACCGTTATGTGTGAAAGTGGAAAGCGAGTCTTTGGCTTGTTTTCAATCAGGGTGGCAACGCGAGAGCTCTCGTCCCTTTATGGGGATGAGGGCTCTTTTTATTTTCGACAAATCAATAAAAAAGGAGTGTTTCGCATGCTTGATACAAAAATGCTGAGAGCAAATTTTCAAGAAATTAAAGCAAAGCTTGTACACAAAGGCGAAGACTTAACTGATTTTGATAAGTTTGAGGCGCTGGACGATAGACGAAGAGAGCTTATTGGCAAGGTTGAAGAGTTAAAAGGAAAACGGAATGAAGTATCTCAGCAGGTAGCTGTGCTGAAACGTGAGAAAAAAGATGCAGATCACATTATTAAAGAAATGCGTGAAGTCGGCGAGGAAATTAAAAAACTTGATGAAGAATTAAGACAAGTGGAATCTGAGCTTGATACTATTCTTCTTTCAATCCCAAATATTCCGCATGAGTCTGTCCCTGTCGGTGAAACAGAAGACGACAACATAGAAGTGCGTAAATGGGGTGAAAAGCCTTCATTTGCTTACGAGCCGAAGCCGCACTGGGATATTGCAGATGAGCTGGGTATTCTTGATTTTGAACGTGCTGCAAAAGTAACCGGAAGCCGTTTCGTGTTCTATAAAGGATTAGGTGCTCGTCTGGAGCGTGCGCTTTATAACTTTATGCTTGATCTGCACGTAGATGAGTATAACTATACTGAAGTGATTCCGCCTTATATGGTAAACCGCGCAAGTATGACGGGAACGGGTCAGCTTCCTAAATTCGAAGAGGATGCGTTTAAAATCAGAGAAGAAGATTACTTCTTAATTCCGACTGCGGAAGTGCCGATTACAAACATGCATCGCGATGAAATCCTTTCAGGTGAGAGTCTGCCGATCAACTATGCGGCATTCAGTGCTTGCTTCCGTTCTGAAGCCGGTTCAGCAGGGCGTGATACACGCGGGTTAATCCGTCAGCATCAATTTAATAAAGTTGAGCTTGTGAAGTTTGTGAAGCCTGAAGATTCTTATGAAGAATTAGAGAAGCTTACAAACCAAGCAGAACGAGTTCTTCAGCTGCTTGAGCTTCCATACCGTGTCATGAGCATGTGTACGGGTGATCTAGGCTTTACGGCTGCGAAAAAATACGATATCGAAGTTTGGATTCCAAGCCAAGACACATATCGTGAAATCTCTTCTTGCAGCAACTTCGAAGCATTCCAGGCAAGACGTGCGAACATTCGTTTCAGACGTGAAGCGAAGGGCAAGCCTGAGCATGTACACACACTAAACGGTTCAGGGCTGGCGGTTGGAAGAACAGTAGCCGCTATCTTAGAAAATTATCAGCAGGAAGACGGAAGCGTTGTAATTCCAAAAGTGCTTCGCCCTTATATGGGGAATAAAGAAGTAATAAAACCATAAAATTGTGAAAGGTGTGCCTGATAAGGTGCGCCTTTTTGCCTGCGTAAACACGGCATTTTTATAAAAACAAAAAAAGTTTTTAAAAAAGCTTGACCATATAAGAACATTCATGATATAGTAAGTCTTGTCGATACGGAGGAATACCCAAGTCCGGCTGAAGGGATCGGTCTTGAAAACCGACAGGGGTGTCAAAGCCCGCGGGGGTTCGAATCCCTCTTCCTCCGCCATATTGATTTTAATTCTAATGAAACACAAGCATATATTGGAGATTGTTTTGTCCGTTGCATTCGGTGCAACGGATTTTTTATTATAAAGAAAAAGTGAATCTCAGTTGAGATTCACTTTTTTTGATTTTCATGAATAACTGAAGCGATTTGATCTACAATATTTTCAATCGAACTTTCGTCATTCAGCAGATCATAATCCTCAATGCGGAGTTTTAAAACAGGGCAGGCGTTAAAACCGCTTATCCAGTTTTCATAGCGTGTATGCATTTCTTCCCAATAGGAACGGCTTGTCTGAAGCTCCATTTCACGGCCGCGTTCTTCAATCCGGTTTAAAATGTTCTCCAGATCTCCTTCTAAATAGATCAATACATCTGGGTGTGGGAAATAAGGTGTCATGACCATTGCTTCGAAAAGGCTTGTGTAAGTTTTATAATCAATCTTTGACATTGTCCCTTTGTCAGCATGCATTTTTGCGAAGATTCCTGTATCTTCATAAATAGACCGATCCTGTACAAATCCTCCGCCGGCTTCAAAAATCGTTTTCTGTTCTTTGAATCGTTCAGCTAAGAAATAGATTTGCAGGTGAAAGCTCCAACGTTCAAAATCATGATAGAACTTTTCTAAGTATGGATTATGATCGACTTCCTCCAGAGAGGTTTTAAATCCAAGGCGTTTAGCCAAAGCTTTTGTTAAAGTCGATTTTCCGACACCTACTGTTCCTGCTACTGTGATAATTGAATTTTTAGGGATAAAATGTTCCTTCATACGATAAGCTCCTTTACATGGGCGGCAATGCGTTCAAAGTCGCTCTTATTCAAAACAAAATCTTTTGAATCACCATCTATGGTTAACACTGTAAGTTCAGGATCTGCTTCTTGCAGCTGTTTGATGGCGACTTCATAATCTGCGATCAGCTGCTCCAAATAGCTTGTTTCAATTTTTTTCTCAAAGGGGCGTCCGCGTTTTTCAATGCGGTGTAACAATGTAGGCAGACTAGCCTTTATGTAAATGATGAAATTTGGCTTTGGCAGATCATCTGTCAGCAGGTGATAAATCTTTTTATATTTTTCCAGCTGGTGCTGAGAAAGGGTGCGTTCTGCAAAAATCACATTTTTATAAATGTGATAATCAGCTATCACAGGCTGTCCCTTTTTTAAAAAGTGATCATTGGTGTCTTCAAGCTGTTTGTATCTGTGACAAAGAAAAAACATTTCAAGCTGGAAGCTCCATTCCTCTATATTGTCATAAAACTTATCAAGGTACGGGTTATCCTCAACAATCTCACTAATCATAGGGAATCCAAACTCTTGTGAGAGCATCGTCGCGAGGGTAGTTTTTCCTGCCCCGATAGGACCTTCTATTGCAATAAAAGGGGCTGTATTCATCGGAATCCTCCTTATATCTGAAAAACGTTCGTCAGTTACCGACCTTCATATTGTATCACAACCCTTAGGTGCCCCCATGAAAAAAAGACGTTTCCAAATTATCGAAACGTCTTTTTGACAATATTAAATTGATCAGATAGCAGCAGCCAGTTTTGCGGGAAGGAAAGACCCAGCTTCCAATAGCTGATGCCTCTTAAATTCAGCTCTTTAATCAGATTGAATTTTGCTTGGATTGAGCGGGCATCCTCAAACCACACCTCGTGCCTTCTGTTTTCTGCATCAGTATAGCGGAAAAAAGGTGCTTGAGCGGTTTGGTCATACTGAATGGCTGCATTGTTTTCAGCGGCTATGACAAGGGCTTGCTGAGGGCTTATTGCTCTTGCCGGGGTTCCGCCTGCTGTATACGGCAGCGTCCAGTCATACCCATATAAATTCTGCCCCATGACAATTTTATTCGCAGGCATTTCAGTCAAAGCATATTCTATGACATCCCGAACAGGCCCGATTGGAGAAACGGCTTGAGCCGGCCCGCCACTATAGCCCCATTCATATGTCATGAGAACAACAAAGTCGACAATTTGGCCATGGGCTCTGTAATCATGCGCTTCGTACCATCTGCCCTGCTGTGTTGCGCTTGTTTTAGGGGCAAGCGCTGTAGAAATTTCTAAGCCTTCTCGATGGAAAAGATCCCTTGCTTCACGGAGAAATTGATTATATGCTTCTCTATCCTGAGGCCGCAAATATTCAAAATCAAAATGAATATCATAGAAACCATATCTTTTGGCATTCTCGACTATTTCATTTAAAAGTCTTCTTTTTACAGTATCATCGTTCAAAAGGATCCGGCCGAGTTCATCGCTGAATGCCTGATTTTCTAAGTTTGTTATAATCATCATCAATGATGTGTTTTGATTCTCTGCAATGCTTCTTAAATTCGTTAAAGGCGGTGCGACTAAGGTTCCGTCACGCTGTGCCTGAAAACTGAATGCGCCAAGGTACGTTAAGTAGGGCGATGCTTCTCTGGCCGCCTGCTGGAGATTTTCGCTGACTTGATTTCCGCGGGGCTCCAAATAAGCATTTGATTCGATGTCTCTTTTAGGAACCGGAGGGATGTATAAGCGGAAACCAATCTGCAGTATGGTATTTAACTGGATTCGGTTAATTCTGGCAAGCTCGGCTGCTGTTGTATTGAACCGCCGTGCGATGGATGTCAGAGTATCTCCTTGTTGAACATCATAAAACTGGCCGGCTATTGGAATGACAATGGTTTGTCCGACAACAAGGCTGTCGGGATTTGGTATTTCATTCGTTTCTGTGATTTCACTTACAGTTGTTCTGTATTGTGAAGCGATAGCAGAAAGAGTGTCGCCTTGTTTCACCACATAAATTTGAATGAAAAACGCCTCCTTTCATATCGCTACCAATGTATGAAAGAAAAGCGCTGATCATGTTTATTTTTCTGTAATTTGTTCCTCCTTCGTAATTTTCGCGAACAGAACATTCTCCATCATGGTTAAGGCAAATTCGTTGTCTTCGTCACGATTTGAGGCAATGCAGTCCTTAGGAATCGTGATGCTGTATTCCCTCATGTAAGCGTCATTAGCGGTAAACAGTACGCATATGTTACCGGCTATACCTGTTAAGATAATATGCTTCACCTGCAATTCGGTAAGGAGAGTGTGAAGCGCTGTTTCGTAAAAAGCGGAATGCTTCGGTTTGATTAAAAAATAATCAGCATCTTCCGGAGCTATCCGTCTGATGATATCCTTACTTCTTTCATTCGTGCATTTTTGCTGAATATTTTTAATATCAGCTTGCCAAAGTCCATAATGATCATTAATGTAAATAATCGGCCAGTCGTTTTGTCTCGCATGCTTCTTTAATGATAAAATGTGAGGAACGATTTTTTCTGTTTTTTTAGCGAGGCTTTCTCCCATATCGAATTCAAAATTATTGATCATGTCTACAATGAGAAGAGCTGTGTCTGCTTTGGACAATCGACAGTCTCCTTTCAGTATCAGTTATAGTTAATATGTAGCCTTTTTAGGCAATGAAAAAACCTTGAAAAGAGAGCTTATCCTTATGACACAAGATGAACTTTATATGAAAGAAGCAATTAAAGAAGCGAAAAAAGCCGAAGAGAAAGGTGAAGTGCCAATCGGCGCTGTGCTTGTCGTTAATGATGAAATCATAGCGCGTGCACATAATTTAAGAGAGACGGAGCAGCGGTCAATCGCTCATGCGGAAATGCTTGTGATTGATGAAGCGTGTAAGGCGCTGGGAACGTGGCGGCTGGAGGGTGCAACTCTTTATGTGACGCTTGAGCCTTGTCCGATGTGTGCCGGTGCCGTCGTGCTTTCGCGAGTAGAAAAAGTGGTATTTGGTGCATTTGACCCTAAAGGCGGCTGTTCAGGCACGCTCATGAACCTTTTGCAGGAAGAGCGCTTTAACCACCAGGCTGAAGTGGTGAGCGGGGTGCTTGAGGAGGAATGCGGAGGAATGCTCAGTTCATTTTTTAGAGAACTGCGAAAAAAGAAGAAAGCCTTTAGGAAAAACTTGTCTGAGTAGTCCGGTTGCAATTTTTAGGGGGAAACGATATACTTATGTATGCATCGCAATAGATGCGATATAAAATTTGATATTTATTTTGCCGTGCTAAGCGGGGAGGTAGCGGTGCCCTGTACCTGCAATCCGCTCTAGCGGGGCCGAATCCCTTCTCGAGGTTCGTTTACTTTAAGGTCTGCCTTAAGTAAGTGGTGTTGACGTTTGGGTCCTGCGCAATGGGAATTCATGAACCATGTCAGGTCCGGAAGGAAGCAGCATTAAGTGAAACCTCTCATGTGCCGCAGGGTTGCCTGGGCCGAGCTAACTGCTTAAGTAACGCTTAGGGTAGCGAATCGACAGAAGGTGCACGGTAAATCAATCATCAAATTTTCAGACTCACCTATCATTAGGTGAGTTTTTTGTTATGTAAAAAGAGCTTTTGGAATCGAAACAAGGTTCATGTATAATAGGAATGATGAATAACGGAGGAGGGCAAACCCGTGAGTTACCAAGCTTTATATCGAGTATTCAGGCCTCAGCGCTTTGAAGATGTGGTTGGACAAGAACACATTACAAAAACGCTGCAAAATGCCCTTTTGCAAAAAAAGTTTTCTCACGCCTATCTGTTTTCTGGGCCGAGAGGAACGGGAAAAACCAGTGCAGCCAAAATATTTGCCAAGGCTGTCAACTGTGAACATGCTCCTGTTGATGAGCCATGCAACGAATGTGCGGCCTGTAAAGGGATAACAAACGGGTCAATATCCGATGTCATAGAAATTGACGCTGCTTCTAACAACGGTGTCGATGAGATTCGTGACATTCGCGATAAAGTGAAGTTTGCCCCGTCGGCCGTCACATATAAGGTATATATCATAGATGAGGTACATATGCTTTCTATCGGCGCCTTTAATGCATTGCTAAAAACATTAGAAGAGCCGCCCGAGCATTGTATTTTCATTTTAGCAACAACCGAACCGCATAAAATTCCTTTAACCATTATCTCCAGATGTCAGCGTTTTGATTTTAAACGAATTACATCCCAAGCGATTGTCGGACGTATGAATAAAATTGTAGATGCCGAACAGCTGCAAGTAGAAGAAGGATCGCTTGATATCATTGCGAGTGCTGCAGATGGCGGTATGAGGGATGCTTTGAGTCTTCTTGATCAGGCGGTATCATTTAGCGGTGATGTCCTGAAAGTCGAAGATGCGCTTTTGATTACGGGAGCTGTTTCTCAATTATATATAGGGAAGCTTGCACAATCCCTGCATGATAAAAATGTTTCTGACGCACTGGAAACATTAAATGAACTGCTTCAGCAAGGGAAAGATCCAGCTAAGCTGATAGAGGATATGATTTTCTACTTCAGGGACATGCTGTTGTACAAAACAGCCCCTGGCTTAGAAGGAGTGCTTGAAAAAGTAAAAGTCGATGAAACGTTCCGAGGACTAAGCGAACAAATTCCGGCACAGGCCATATATGAAATGATTGATATTCTGAACAAGAGCCATCAAGAAATGAAATGGACAAATCATCCCCGCATCTTTTTTGAAGTGGCAGTGGTGAAGATTTGTCAAACTTCTCATCAATCAGCAGCTGACCTGCCGGAAGTTGATATGCTGATGAAAAAAATTCAGCAGCTCGAGCAGGAAGTGGAGCGGCTTAAAACTACGGGTATTAAAGCAGCGGTGGAAAGCCCGAAAAAAGAAACGTCGCGTGTGCCTAAGGGCGGGAAATCCAATTACAAAGCGCCAGTAGGCAGAATTCATGAAATTCTGAAGGAAGCTACGAGACCGGATCTTGACCTGCTCAAAAACAGCTGGGGCAAGCTTCTTGCTCATCTCAAACAGCAAAACAAAGTATCACATGCCGCTTTGCTGAATGACAGTGAACCTGTGGCTGCCGCCTCAGCGGCATTTGTTCTGAAATTCAAATATGAAATTCATTGTAAAATGGTCGCAGAGGATAATAACGGAGTCCGGACCAATCTTGAGCAGATTTTAGAATCGATGCTCGGAAAAAGAATGGATTTGATTGGCGTTCCAGAAGCACAATGGGGTAAAATAAGAGAAGAATTTTTAGTAGATCATCAGCAGGAAAATGAAGGATCAAATGAACCGGCTGAAGAAGACCCGCTTATTGCTGAGGCGAAAAAGCTTGTCGGAGCGGATTTAATTGAAATAAAAGACTAACAAAATGAAAGAGAGTGAATGCTATGCGTGGCGGAATGGGAAATATGCAAAAAATGATGAAACAAATGCAAAAAATGCAAAAGGACATGGCGAAGGCTCAAGAAGAGCTTGCAGAAAAGGTTGTTGAAGGAACTGCAGGCGGCGGTATGGTAACAGTAAAAGCAAACGGCCAAAAAGAAATCCTGGATGTCATCATCAAAGAGGAAGTCGTTGATCCGGAAGATATCGACATGCTTCAAGATTTGGTGCTTGCTGCAACGAATGAAGCTCTGAAAAAAGTTGACGAAATCACAAACGAAACAATGGGTCAATTTACAAAAGGAATGAACATGCCAGGTTTATTCTAGGGGGATAAAAGAACATGCAATATCCTGAACCAATATCAAAGCTGATTGACAGCTTTATGAAATTGCCAGGGATCGGACCGAAAACAGCGGTTCGTCTGGCTTTTTTTGTTCTAGGTATGAAAGAAGATGTGGTATTAGATTTTGCCAAAGCATTAGTAAATGCGAAACGCAACCTGACATATTGTTCAGTTTGTGGGCATATTACAGATCAGGACCCTTGCTATATATGTGAAGATACGCGCAGGGATAAGTCTGTTATCTGTGTTGTGCAAGACCCTAAGGATGTTATCGCTATGGAGAAAATGAAGGAATACAATGGACAGTATCACGTTCTCCACGGCGCCATTTCTCCAATGGACGGCATCGGGCCAGAGGATATTAAAATACCAGAATTGTTAAAACGATTACAGGATGATCAAGTGACAGAAGTGATTCTCGCAACAAACCCTAATATAGAAGGGGAAGCAACGGCGATGTATATATCAAGGCTTCTAAAGCCGTCTGGTATTAAGCTCTCCCGTATTGCCCACGGACTGCCCGTCGGCGGCGATTTGGAATATGCTGATGAGGTCACTCTTTCTAAAGCACTTGAAGGAAGACGTGAATTGTAAGGAGGAAAAAGCGATCCATGGGTTTTCTTCGCAAGAAAACATTGAGAAGAGAGTTTGATGAAAAACTAACCGAGCAGCTTTTTAAGCAAAAGGAAGAGTGGAACAGGCAAAAAAAGCTGGTTGAAAAAAGCTTAGAGCCGTCTGCTGAAGTGTTGTACGAACTGAAAGTAGCTGAAGCGAAGTATTTTTTTTACTTGAGGGAAGCGAAACAGCGAAATTTAAAAATCAGCCGATGGAAGTAAGTGGTCTAAACTCCTGGATCTTCTCATAAGCTTGTACTAGAACAAGCAAAGGAGATGAGAAGATTCATGGAGCCTATTTTTATTATAGGGATTATTTTAGGACTGGTTATTCTTCTTTTTTTATCAGGTTCAGCTGCAAAGCCGTTTAAGTGGATAGGCATCACAGCTGTTAAATTTGTGGCGGGCGCTTTGCTGCTCGTTTGTGTAAATATGTTTGGCGGCAGTCTTGGCATTCATGTGCCGATTAATCTTGTCACAACTGCTATCAGCGGGATTTTAGGAATACCGGGAATAGCTGCTTTAGTCATCATTAAGCAATTTATTATTTAAATGATATTATATGTTGACTTTATCAATCGAAGGTGTTATTCTAATATACGTCGCTGATGACAATCGCTTTTTAAAAAGAACTCATTAAAAAAGTTGTTGACGAAAGCGGCAGGAAATGTTATGATTATAAAGTCGCTTTAAGAGCGGTAAATAAAGTTCTTTGAAAACTAAACAAGACAAAACGTACCTGTTAATTCATTTTTATAAAATCGCACAGTGATGTGCGTAG
>NZ_JBZAZF010000013.1:0-13242 GCF_058248265.1 Bacillus sp. NS1
ATACTCGGCATGTTTGTGAACACGCTGGCGCTTCGGACACGCCCGGAGGGCGGGAAGCCGTTTGTGCAGCATTTGCAAGAAGTGCGCGAGACTGCATTGGAAGCCTTTGAGCATCAGGATTATCCGTTCGAAGAGCTCGTCGACAAGCTTGAATTAACGCGGGATATGAGCAGGAATCCAGTTTTTGATGCGATGTTTATCCTCCAAAATATGGAAAAGCAGGACATGGATCTGGAAGAGATAAATGTTCGGCCCGCCAATTTCGCACATCACATTTCTTTATTCGATATCACACTAATAGCAACGGAAACAGATGGAGCCATTTGCTGCGAATTGGAATTTAGTACAGAAGTATTCCTGAAAGCTACGATTGAGCGCTGGGCAGCTCATTTTATCGAATTTCTGCATGCGGCACTTTCTAATCCTGAAACAAACCTTTCACAAATAAACATTCTTAGTGATCAAGAAAAACAAAATATAGTCTTTGAATTCAACAAAACTCAAGTTGAATTTTCTCAAAAAGATGTTCCTTTTCATCGCATATTTGAAGCGAGAGCTGAAGAAACACCAGAACATATAGCTGTTATTGATGACGAAACACAGATTAGTTATCGGCTTCTAAACGAAAGAGCCAATCGTCTGGCACGGACATTGCAAAAAAGAAAAGGGACGAAGCCAACTGTGGCTGTTTTAGCCAAGCGGTCCATTGATGCAATTGTTGGAATCCTAGCAGTGATGAAAGCTGGAGGAGTGTATATCCCAATCGATTCACATTATCCAAAGGCTAGAATTGAACACCTTCTCCGTGATAGCGGAGCAGACATTCTTCTATTGCAGCAGGAGTTGAAGCATTTGATTTCAAACTCATCTGAATGTGATATATCTCACATCTGCCTTGATGATGAGAGCTCTTATGAAGAAAACAGCTGCAACCTTGACTTATCTCCTGCTCCTGAGGATGTAGCATATATCATTTATACGTCAGGAACTACGGGCGCGCCTAAAGGCGTTATTGTCACCTATCGGAACTTTACTCATGCAGCTCTTGCTTGGCGGCAAATTTATGAACTGGATCGGAAGCCTGTCAGACTGCTTCAAATGGCGAGCTTTTCATTTGATGTCTTTTCAGGAGATTTAGCGAGAACATTGACCAACGGTGGGACTCTAATCGTTTGCCAAGATGAAAAGCGACTGGAACCCTCTGAATTATATGGCATCATGAACTCTCGACGAATCACGATAATGGAGTCAACACCGGCTCTCATTATCCCAATTATGGAGTATGTATACCGTAACAAGCTCAAGCTTCCTGACTTAGACATATTGATTCTTGGTTCCGACATGGTGAAAGCTCAAGATTTCAAAACATTGACAGAACGCTTTGGCCAAAGCATGCGCATCATCAATAGTTATGGCGTCACAGAAGCGACAATCGATTCCAGCTGCTATGAAACAAGGATGGGAGAAGAGTATGCGGGAGATAACGTCCCAATTGGCAGCCCGCTACCGAATGTACACATGTACGTACTCAGCCAGACTGATCAAATTCAGCCAATTGGCGTTGCTGGCGAGCTATGCATCAGCGGGGCAGGTGTTGCGAAAGGCTATCATAATAAACCTGACTTAACACAATTGAAATTTACAGAAAATCCATTTATCTCCGGAGAAAGGCTGTACAGAACCGGTGATCGAGCCTGCTGGCTTCCAAACGGAACGATCAAGCTTCTTGGCCGTATAGATTATCAGGTGAAGATAAATGGATACAGAATTGAAACAGAAGAAATTGAAAGTGTTCTGCTTCAAACCGGGCTGGTCAGAGAAGCTGCTGTTGCCGTTCAGCATGATAAGAATGGACATGCTGGTTTAGCAGCATATATTGTGCCTTCAGACGTCAATACGAATACTCTCCGTGCTGCTTTAACAAAGGAGTTGCCGGCATATATGATTCCTGCGCATCTGATTCCTATAGAAAAACTGCCGCTGACCCTAAACGGAAAGCTGGACAAAAACGCCTTGCCGGCTCCAAATGATGTGTTCACACGTCCATATACGGCACCAGTTAACGACATACAAAAAACGATAGCGGAAATATGGGAAGATGTCCTGTCCATTGCTCGAGTCGGCATTCACGATTCCTTTTTTGAGCTTGGCGGAGACTCAATTAAAGCATTACAAGTGGCAGCACGGCTGGCCGCTGAAGGCTGGAGCATGACAATACGTGACTTATTCCGTTATCCAACGATTCAGGAGCTAAGCGGACATATCACACCATTGGTATCTCAAGCTGATCAGGGACCTGCGGAAGGTGAAGCTGATCTCGCCCCGATTCAGCGAAGATTTTTCGGACAGGTTCATGCTTTTCACTACCATTACAACCAGTCCGTCATACTTTTCAGTGAAAAAGGATTCAATACTAATGCGCTTTGTCGTGCGCTGCGTAAAATAACCGAGCATCACGATGCGATTCGCATGGTGTTTCAACGAAATCAAAACGGCCATGTCGTTCAGTATAATCGCGGAATGAATCACAACGATCGTGAACTGTTCGGCCTTCACATCGCAGACTGGACAAAAGAATCACTGGAAAGGACTCATCTTGATGAAAAACTAGCCGCTGAGGAAATCGGCATTCAAAGCAAAATGAATGTACAAAAAGGGCCTCTGCTGCAAGCAGGTTTGTTTAAAACGGCAGAAGGGGACCATTTGCTGATTGCACTTCACCATCTAGTAATAGATGGCGTTTCTTGGAGAATACTGCTTGAGGATTTAGCTGCAGCATACCAGCAGGCTTTAGAAAAACATGAGATCCAGTTACCGCCAAAAACGGATTCTTATTTGTCCTACGCCAATGGTCTTGCCCAAATTGCTGAAAGCAAACAATTGCTTGCAGAAAAATCATATTGGCAATCAATTTTGGACGCTCACACTGCTTTTCTGCCTAAGGACACGGAAAATGTGCCAGGAAGACTGCAAATGAACAGCGATACATCGGCGTTTGTACTATCCGGGGACTGGACTGAAAGATTGCTGTTTGAAACCCAGCAAGCCTATGGCACTGATGTCAACGAACTTTTGCTTACTGCTTTAGGAATTGCGCTTTCTGAATGGACAGAGCACGACCAAATCGTGATCAGCACTGAGGGGCACGGAAGAGAAGGGTATGTGCCAAACATTGATATTTCACGTACAGTTGGATGGTTTACTTCCATTTATCCTATTCTGCTGGACATGAGTATTCCCGAGCCTTTCGAAGATCAGCTCGCTTACCGAATTAAGACGACAAAAGATATGCTGAGAAGAGTACCGAACAAAGGTACTGGTTACGGATTGTTAACACAGATAGGAGAACTGCAGTATAAAGAGCCTGAGGTCAGCTTTAATTATTTCGGCCAATTCAGCGAAGAGAAGGAAGCTGAAACGTTTCAATTATCATTTTACCAGCCTCGTTACGAAATAGCGGGTGAGAGAGAACGAGAGTATGAGCTGGACATCAATGCTCTAATTACAGACGGACGGCTTCAAGTAAAAGCGGTATACACCCAAGTGTTCAACCAACACTCAATTGAGTGTTTTATGGATCGTTTTCACAGGCATCTTATCGAGATGATTGAGCATTGTTCGCAGAAAAAAGTACGCGAAAAAACGCTGAGTGATTTCAGCAATAAGGAATTAACGTTGTCTGCATTATCTAGCATCGAAGATCTCGTGAAAGATCTTTAACTTTTGAAAAGGTGTGTGGAATTGATGGCACAATCGGCACAGATTCAAGATATTTATCCGTTATCGCACATGCAGGAAGGAATGCTGTTTCATTCACTGATGGATTTCAGCTCAAAAGCCTATGTCGAACAGACCTCGTTTACGATCACAGGGAATCTATGCATCGACTCGTTTCAAAAGAGCTTAAACCTTCTTGTTTCCCGGTATGATACTTTCAGAACGATTTTTATTAAAGAAGTCCAAGATCTTACAGGTCCGCAGCAGGTAGTCCTGTCAACCCGGGAATTGACAGTGTATCGAGAAGATTTTTCTCACCTGGCCGATCATGAACAGCAGGCTCTGATCGATGCTTTTTTGACCAAGGATCGGGAAAAAGGATTTAATTTGCAAAAAGATCCGTTAATGCGTCTTGCCCTTTTTGATAGAGGCAACAGCCAATATACATGTGTCTGGACACATCACCATATCATCATGGATGGTTGGTGTCTGGGCATTATTCTTAAAGAGTTTTTCAGCATGTATGATTCGCTCAAAAATAACTCACCTGTACGGCTTGGCAGCACGGTGCCGTACAGCCGCTATATTGAATGGCTCGGAGAACAAGATCAAGAAGAGACTGCTGCTTACTGGAGCGGATATTTGAAGGAGTACGGCAATACTGCATCTATCCCCCGGATAAAGCGCCGCCCGGCGGACGGGGATTATAAAGCCGACCAGATCAGCTTTTCTTTAGCACCGGAAATAGTTGAGAAACTGACTGAGGCCGCCCAAAATTGGGGAGTGACACTAAACACGTTGTTTATGAGTATGTGGGGCGTGCTTCTCCATCGATATACTGCCGCTGATGATGCAGTTTTTGGCTCCGTTATTTCAGGACGCCCGTCAGCGATTGACGGGATTGAATCAATGGTCGGCTTGTTTATTAATACTGTTCCAGTGCGAATTCGATCTGCGGAGGGCATGACGTTTTCTTCGCTGGCCAAAGCCGTGCAGGAGGATATTTTAGCATCTGAACAGCATGGGTATTATCCGCTTTATGAGATTCAAAACCATAGTCCATTGAAGCAAGGCTTGATCGATCATATTTTTGTCTTTGAAAATTATCCTGTACAGCTTCATCAGGCATTAAGCATCGAGAGTGAAAATGACGAAAGCGCACTGAAGCTTGGTGACATTTCAATGTCCGAACAAACCAATTACGACTTTAATATCGTTATTGTTCCGGGAGAATCATTTTATATCAAATTCAGCTACAACGCAGCCGTTTATGAACGTGAGGAGATGCTGCGGATTCAAGGCCATATAAAGCAAGCGCTAGATTGCATTTTGACACATCCCGATATTGCCGTCAGTGACATCAATATCGTGCCGCCGGAGGAGCAACAGGTTATCCAATTGTTTAACGAAACAGAGCGTCCTTATGTGAACAAAACGATATCCCAATTGTTCGAGGAACAAGCTCACAAAACACCTGAAGCTGCTGCATTGAAAATGGGAGACGAATGCTGGACCTATCACCAATTAAATGGAAGAGCCAATCAGATTGCGCACGCCCTGATAGAAAAAGGCGTTGGACCTGGAGATATCGTGGCTGTGATGATGGGCCGGTCAATGGAAATGCCCGCAGCTTTACTTGGGATTTGGAAAGCAGGATGCGCTTATATGCCGCTTGATCCAAATTTTCCAGAAGAACGTCTTTCTTTCCTGCTGAAGGACAGTCAAGCAGCCCAATTGCTGATAGAAGAAGACCTTATGTCATTCATCCCGCCGCACTATGAAGGAAATATGATACCGATAGAACGTACAGAAAGCTACCAATCAGCAGCTCCAGATGTGCCGCCTGGTGATCTTGCCTACTTGATTTATACCTCGGGAACGACAGGGCGGCCTAAAGGTGTTCTCGTTGATCATCATGGCATTGCCAATACATTGCTATGGAGACGGGAAGAGTATGGCATGACCGAACAGGATATATCCCTCCATTTGTTTTCATATGTGTTTGACGGTTGTGTGACGAGCTTGTTTACCCCGCTTTTATCCGGTGCGTGCGTACTGCTGACAACAGATGACGAAGCGAAGGATGTTCTAGCCCTTAAACGAAAAATAGCCCGTTATAAAGTCAGTCACATGATCATTGTTCCTTCCCTGTACCGGGTGTTATTGGAAGTGATGACTGCTGGCGATGCAAAAAGTCTTCGTATTGTGACATTTGCGGGTGAAGCGGTCACGCCTGATCTACTTGAGATGAGTGAAAAGATTTGTCCTTCTGCAGAATTGGCAAATGAATACGGGCCCACGGAAAATAGTGTGGCAACAACAATATTGCGACAACTGAATGAAAAAGGGAGGATCACGATCGGGCACCCGATTGCAAACACGAAAGTATTTGTTTTACACGGAAATCAAATGCAGCCGATCGGCGCGGCGGGCGAACTGTGTATTTCCGGCGAGGGTCTTGCAAAAGGATACTACAAACAGCCAGAGCTTACAGACAAAGCATTCTCCGATCACCCGTTCCTTGAAGGAGAGCGTTTATACCGAACAGGTGATGCAGGCCGCTTTTTGCCGGATGGAACGATTGAATATATAGGACGTTTTGATGATCAAGTGAAAATTAGGGGATACCGCATTGAACTGAAAGAAATTGAAACGGTTCTTCGACAGGCGCCAGGAGTGAAGGAAGCAGCGGTACTGGCCCGCGATGTTTCTGCTGAGGAAAAGGAGCTCGTCGCTTATATCGTTCCGGAAAAGGGAAACAATCTCCCGAATTTGTATCGGCATCTAGCCGGGACATTGCCGCCCTATATGATTCCCGCAAGTATTACCAATATCAGCAGGATGCCATTAACATCCAGCGGGAAGCTTGACCGGTCAGCACTTCCTGAACCAGAAAACAATGCGAGCCTCACATATATGCCGCCACGAACTTTAATCGAGGCTGATCTCGCACATATTTGGGGAGATGTGCTAAATAAACAGCAAATCGGCATTCGTGATGATTTCTTTCAATTAGGCGGACAGTCCTTAAAAGCGGCCGCACTGGTATCAAGAATACATAAAAAGCTTAATGTCGAGCTGCCGCTCAGTGAGGTGTTTTCTTATCCGACGGTTGAAAGCATGGCAGTCAAATTGACGGGCTTAAAAGAACATGTTTTTACACAGATTGAGCCTGCGGATCAAAGAGAAGTCTATCCGCTGTCTTTCTCGCAAAAACGATTATATGCTCTTCATCAGCTGGCAGATGACAGCACAGGCTATAACATGCCCGCTGTACTTGAATTACGCGGAAATCTGGATCGCCAGCGGTTGAGAAGCGTTCTCACAGAACTTGTGAATCGGCATGAAGCATTGCGGACTGTTTTTGTGCTTGACAGAGGAGAGCCCGTGCAGATCATTTATCCAGAGATGGCTTTTGATCTGAAAGAGCTTGAAATGGAATCAGAACAAATGCTTGAGTCTGCAATCGAATCTTTTATCAAACCGTTTGATCTATCGTCCGGTCCGCTTTTTAGAGCATGTGTCATTACAATGGGCAATAATCGCGGCTTTTTGCTGCTCGATATGCACCATATTATTGCCGACGGTGTCTCGATGAGCAATCTTGTCCAAGAATTTACTGACTTGTATTGCGGAAAAGAGTTGCCAGCTTTAAACCTGCATTATAAGGATTTTGCTGTTTGGCAGCAAGAGAAGTACCCGAAAGAGCTATACAAAAAACAGGAGGCTTACTGGCTCGATCAGCTTGGCGGGAGTCTTCCTGTATTAGAATTACCGCTTGATAAAACAAGACCGCGTCTCCCTGATTTCAGCGGCGGAACAATCAAAGTAAACATTGATAAAGACACGGCAGATGAGCTGCACCGTTTAATGGTTGAAACGGGAACAACGTTGTATATGATTCTTCTGGCTGTCTATTCTATTTTGCTATCCAAGCTAAGCGGGCAAGAGGATATTGTCGTCGGCTCGCCTGCTGCCGGAAGACCGCACGCCGATCTGGAGCGCGTCATCGGGATGTTCGTAAATACTTTAGCGATGCGCAGCCAGCCCGAGGGCCACAAAACGTTCAGCTCGTATTTGCAGGACATTCGCCACCTGGCTCTGACGGCTTACGAGCATCAGGATTATCCTTTTGAGGAGCTGGCAGATAAGCTCGATATACATCGAGAGGTAAATCGCAACCCGCTGTTCGATGCGATGCTCGTGCTTCAAAGCAGTGAGGATTTCCAGTTCGAAGTGCCTGGTCTATCAATTTCGTCTGTCACTCCAAAACACGATATATCTAAATTCGATTTGACATTACACGCTGAGGAGCATTCGGGCGGGATTCACTGCCGGTTTGAATACAGCACCGCTCTTTTTGAAGAAGAGACCATTGCGCGATGGGCATCCCATTTTATTGAACTGGTGAAAAGTGTAACGGCTGATACCAAGATGAGAATTTCGGAAATACAATTGCTTCCTGCAACAGAACGTAATTTGCTCCTTGAAAAAATGGGACAGTATGCCGCTTATCCAAGAAATGAAAACATTGTAAGCTTATTTGAAAAAAAAGCCGCTGAACATCCGGAGCATCTCGCAGTGGTGTGCGGTGACTCTCAGCTTACTTATCGAGACCTGAATGAAAAAGCTGAGCGGACAGCTGCTATGCTGATCAAACAAGGGATCAGAACTGGCGATATCGTCGGTCTGATGCTCGAACGGTCGCCTGATATAATCATTGGCATTTTATCGATTTTAAAAGCTGGAGGGGCCTACTTGCCGATTGATCCTGAATATCCTCAGGAACGTATCAGCTTTATGCTCAATGACAGCGGGGCAGAAATGTTGCTGACTGAGCGCGGTCAAAACAAACCTGCAGACTATAACGGGCCTATTTTGTATATCAATGAAGTTAAAAATGATTCAATTCCGGCTGATTTAAAAATTCAAACCCTAGCAGATCAGCCGGCATACGTGATATACACATCCGGAACGACTGGCCAGCCAAAGGGCGTCATTGTCGAGCACCGCAATGTGATCAGCCTCTTAAAGCATCAAAACCTGCCTTTTGAATTTGGCCATGCAGACGTCTGGACGTTATTTCATTCATATTGCTTTGATTTCTCTGTATGGGAAATGTTCGGTGGGTTATTAAACGGAAGTACACTAGTCGTGGTCTCTAAAGAAACAGCCCGTGACCCCCATGCATTCCGATTATTGTTAAAAAAAGAACGCGTCACTGTACTCAATCAGACCCCGACAGCTTTTTACGGCCTGATGCATGAAGATCAAAACCATACGGATCGATTAAACATCCGATACGTAATTTTTGGCGGCGAAGCTTTACAGCCCGGCATGCTGAAAAGCTGGAATGAAAAATATCCTGATACTGATCTGATCAATATGTACGGTATTACAGAAACGACGGTACATGTAACATTCAAAAAATTGACCGCAGCAGACATTGCAAAAAATAAAAGCAATATCGGACGACCGCTTTCAACTCTGCAGGCATATGTAATGGATGCTCATATGAATCTGCAGCCGATCGGAGTTCCAGGGGAGATGTATATAGGCGGTGAAGGTGTGGCACGGGGATATCTCAACAGAGATGAGCTGACCGCTGACCGTTTTGTGCCTAATCCTTATCTTCCGGGGGACAGATTATACCGAACAGGAGATCTTGCTAAACGCCTGTCAAATGGCGAGCTGGAATACTTAGGCCGCATTGATGATCAGGTTAAAGTCAGAGGGCACCGTATTGAGTTAGGCGAAATCCAAGCGGCTCTTCTTCAGCTTCCAATTGTTAAAGAGGCGGCTGTCATCACAAGAACAGATGAGCAAGGGCAAGCAGTTGTATATGCTTACATGGTGACAAAAGATAAACAGGCAGCGAATGCATCAGACATCCGGGCTTCTCTTAAAACCATGCTGCCTGACTTTATGCTGCCGGCCCGTTTGATACAGATTGACAGCATCCCGCTGACTGTTAATGGAAAACTTGATCAGAAAGCCCTGCCGGAACCTGATAAACACGATTATATTGCTGATGATATCAGCCCTAGAAATGAGATTGAAAAGGTGATGGCTGAAATTTGGGAAGAACTTCTTGATGTGGATGAGCTGGGCGTGAGTGCCAATTTCTTTGAACTTGGCGGAGATTCTATTAAAGCGCTGCAAGTTTGTGCCAGGTTAAAGCAACGCGGATTTGAAACGACAGTACGTGAGATGTTTGAACATCAAACTCTTGGTGAACTGTCCGCTCGGGTTCGAAAAGCCATACACGTCATTGACCAAAGTCCGGTCGAAGGCGAGATCACTTGGACACCTATCCAGCAATGGTTTTTCTCGCAATCTCTGGAAATCAATCATTTTAACCAGTCCGTTATGCTCTACCGGACTGAAAGATTTGACGAGATTGCGCTTAGAAAGGTGCTGAAAAGCCTGGTGACTCATCATGACGCACTAAGAATCGTATGCCGGTATGAAGATGGCAGGCCGGTACAGATAAACAGAGGGATAGATCTTCCAGATAAGGAGTTATATGCTCTTGAACTGTTTAATGTAAAGGATAACTTAACAGAAGCACGTAATCGGATTGAGGAAGTAGCCAGCCAGATACAAGAGCATATTCGTTTGGAAACCGGTCCATTGATTCACGCTGGATTGTTTAGAGCCGAGAATGGAGACCATTTGTTTCTGACGATTCATCACTTAGTTGTTGATGCAGTTTCATGGCGCATTTTGTTCGAGGATTTTTCAACGGCCTACAAACAGGCAGTCTCAGGAGAATCTATTAAACTGCCGCAAAAAACAGATTCATATTTAACGTATTCACAAAGAATAGCTGACTACTCTAAAAGCCGCCAGATGCAGCGAGAAGAAGCATATTGGAATGAGCGAGAGAACCGTCACATTCAACCTATTCCTAAAGACAATGAAGCAGCACCAAACACATTCAAAGATACAGAAGTGATTGATTTTAATCTGTCCCGCCATCACACAGAATTATTGTTAACGGCTGCAAATAAAGCATACAGCACGGAGATGAATGATATCCTTCTGACAGCTTTAGGCCTTGCTTTGCAGCAATGGACGGGCTATGACCAGTTTAAAATCAGTATGGAGGGCCATGGAAGGGAATCATATCTTGAGGATATTGACATTAGTAGAACAGTCGGCTGGTTCACCTCGATTTATCCTGTATGGCTTGATATGAGCAATTCTGATCATAAGAACAAAGATGAGCGGCTGGGCCACCTCATTAAACAGACAAAAGATATGCTGCACCGTATACCGCATAAGGGCGCAGGCTATGGTGTGCTGAAATATACCAACAAAAAATGGGGTTCTGAGAAAGGCAGCCCGGAAATCAGCTTTAATTATTTAGGTCAGTTTGATCAGGATATTCAATCAAAAGCCTTTGAGGTTTCTGATATCAAGCCAGGGAATGAGATCAGCCCAAACTGGGAGCGTCCTCATGCACTGGATATCAGCGGCGCCGTTTCTTCGGGGTGCCTAAACATGCACATGATTTATAACAGGCTTCAATTTGGGAAAAAAACAATCCAAACATTTGCCGGGCATTTTAAACAGACTCTGGAAAACATCATTGAGCATTGTACGGGCAAAGAAAACCGAGAGTGGAGCGCATCTGATTTCACTGATGAAGATTTAACGCTTGATGAATTGAGTGAGATTATGGGAGCCGTCAACAAACTATAGGGAGAGGAGATTCACTGATGCCGCAGCAACCCGAAATACAAGATATATACCCTTTGTCATTTATGCAGGAAGGGATGCTTTTTCACTCACTGTATGATGAACAGTCAAGAGCTTATTTTGAACAGGCTTCTTTTACGATCTATGGACAGCTAGATTTGGAGCGTTTCCAGAAAAGTATGGATGCTGTTTTTGAAAGATACGAAATCTTCCGAACGGCGTTCATCTATAAAAATGTAGCCAAACCCCGTCAAGTCGTACTCAAGCATCGTCATTGCCATGTTCATTTTGAAGATATTTCTCATCTCAACGAAAGAGATAAAGAACATTGTACCGAGGCATTCAAAGAGCAGGATAAGTCCAAAGGCTTCGATCTCCAAACAGATGTACTGATGAGAATATCTATTTTAAAATGGGCGCCTGATCGTTATGTCTGTATCTGGAGCCACCATCATATTTTAATGGATGGCTGGTGTTTAGGCATCGTCATTAAGGATTTTCTCTACATTTATCAAGCGCTGGGAAAAGGTCGGCTTCCTGATTTGCCTCCCGTACAGCCGTACGGGACGTATATTAAATGGCTGATGCAGCAAGACCGAGAAGAAGCGGCTGAGTATTGGAAAAAGAGGCTTCAGCATTTCGAAAAAGCTACGCCTCTGCCAAAAAGAACAGATCAAATGCCGGATGGGACATTAGAGCAGATCACGTTCACCATTTCTGAAAAAGAAACCTCCGAATTACAGAAAATCGCAGCAGCTTCTGGTGCGACACTAAACACTGTTTTCCAAGCTTTATGGGGGATTATGCTCCAAAAGTTCAATCGCAGCAGCGATGCTGTGTTCGGATCCGTTATATCAGGCAGACCTTCTGAGCTAAAAGATGTGGAAAACATGGTCGGGCTTTTTATCAATACCATTCCTATTCGAGTCCAAAGTGATTCTCTTTCTTTTTCTGACTTAGTCAGCAGGATGCAAAAAGACATGACTGAAGCAGAAGCGTATAGTTACTTCCCTTTATATGACATTCAGGCGCAGAGTGCTCTCAAACAAGAGCTGATTGATCATATTATCGTCTTTGAAAATACACCTACCCAGCAAGAGATTGAAGAGCTGAATCAGGCTCGATCATTTGATTTCTCCGTGAAGGATTTTGAGATGGAAGAGGTGACCAATTATAGCTGCAGTGTCAAAGTGATCCCAGGCCGTACTTTGTACGTTCGGATTCATTTTCATACCGGCGCTTATCAACCAAACATGATGTCCGAGATAAAAGATTATTTACAGCACATGGTCTCTGACGTCATCTCTGATCCATCTCTTCCCGTGTCAAAGATGACATTGCTAGATGAGAACAAAACACGAAAAATCCTTTCTCAAAACAACGGGACAGTATCTGTTTCGCCTGAAGCCCCGACACTGCACGGTCTGTTTGAACGACAGGCGGCTGTCACACCGGAACGGCCGGCCATCCGCTTTTCCGGCGGTTCGCTGACATACGCTGAGCTTGACATGTACGCCAGCCGGCTGGCTGCGCACCTTGCGGCACGCGGCGTCACAAACGAAAGTATCGTCGGGATCCTGTCTGAACGCTCACCTGAAATGCTGATCGCTGTCCTTGCTGTCTTGAAGGCAGGAGGGGCCTATTTGCCGCTTGATCCTGCGTATCCAAAGGAGCGGCTGAGCTACATGCTGAAAGACAGCGGGGCATCACTCTTGCTGACGCAGCCGGGATGCTCCGCACCGAGCTTTTCCGGGGAGACGCTTGAAGTGGACACGGCATCTCTTGCGAGCGAAAAAGCAGAAAGTCATGTATTTGCTCCTG
>NZ_JBZAZF010000014.1:0-11025 GCF_058248265.1 Bacillus sp. NS1
ATCCAGAACGGGACAGGGACCGTTTGCGGATTCCGATTGGAAAGCCCGTACCCGGTGCGCGTTTGTATGTTTTAGATCCGCATTTAGCCGTACAGCCTTCTGGTGTCGCCGGCGAACTGTACATTGCCGGAGCGGGTGTTGCCAGAGGTTATTTGAATCGGCCGGCATTAACGGAAAAGCGTTTTCTAGAAGACCCGTTTTACCCGGGGGAACACATGTACAAAACAGGAGACGTGGCGCGCTGGCTCCCTGACGGGAATGTTGAATTCCTCGGCCGCACGGATGATCAGGTGAAAATCCGCGGCTACCGGATTGAGCCGGGAGAAATTGAAGCGGCACTAAGAAGTATAGAAGGTGTAAGAGAGGCGGCCGTTACCGTACGGACAGACAGCGGGGAGCCGGAATTATGCGCTTATGTAGAAGGGCTCCAAAGAAACGAAGTCCGAGCGCAGCTTGAGAGACTGTTGCCGGGCTACATGGTCCCAGCCTATATGATAGAAATGGAACAGTGGCCGGTTACACCAAGCGGAAAGCTCGACCGAAACGCCCTGCCAGCTCCTGACGGAGCGGCAGATGCGGAGACCTACACGGCGCCGAGAAACGTGACTGAGATGAAGCTTTCTCAGCTGTGGGAGGACGTGCTGAAAAATGGCCCTGTCGGGATTCACGACAACTTTTTTGACCGCGGGGGACATTCCTTAAAAGCAACGGCGCTAGTCTCACGGATCGCCAAAGAATTCGATGTACAGGTGCCGCTAAAAGATGTGTTTGCCCATCCGACAGTAGAAGGACTGGCTACCGTTATCCGTGAAGGAACGGACAGTCCATATGAAGCGATTAAGCCCGCTGAAAAACAGGAAACCTATCCGGTTTCCTCTGCCCAAAAGCGGATTTATGTCCTTCAGCAGCTGGAGGACGGAGGGACAGGCTACAATATGCCGGCTGTGTTAGAGCTCGAAGGGAAGCTCAACCCTGAAAGGATGGACAGAGCTTTCAAAGAGCTGATCAAGCGCCACGAGTCGCTTCGAACCGCCTTCGAACAGGACGCAGGAGGCGATCCGGTGCAGCGCATCCATGACGAGGTGCCGTTTACGTTACAGACTACAGTTCTCGGCGAACGAACCGAACAGGAGGCCGCAGCCGCATTTATCAAACCGTTTGATCTCAGTCAAGCGCCGCTGTTCCGTGCCCAAATCGTAAAGGTATCAGATGAGCGGCACCTGTTGCTGGTTGATATGCATCACATTATGTCAGACGGTGTTTCCGTCAACATTCTGATTCGGGAATTCGGCGAGCTGTACAATAATCGGAAGCTTCCGGCACTGCGCATTCAATATAAAGATTATGCCGTATGGCAAGAAGGATTCAAAACAGGAGACGCGTACAAAACGCAAGAGGCGTACTGGCTGAAGCAGCTCGAGGGCGAGCTGCCTGTGCTGGATCTTCCGGCTGATCATGCCCGCCCGCCGGTGCGAAGCTTCGCGGGTGACAAGGTCTTATTTACGCTGGATCAAGAGGCTGCATCAGGCCTTCATAAACTGGCAAGGGAAAACGGAAGCACACTGTACATGGTGCTCCTTGCGGCTTACACCGCGTTCTTGTCACGCTTAAGCGGACAGGAAGATATCATCGTTGGCTCGCCAATTGCCGGCCGGCCGCACAAGGATCTTGAGCCGATACTCGGCATGTTTGTGAACACGCTGGGGCTTCGGACGCGCCCGGAGGGCGGGAAGCCATTCGTACAGTATTTGCAGGAAGTGCGTGAGACAGCATTGGAAGCCTTTGAGCACCAGGATTACCCGTTCGAAGAACTTGTTGATAAGCTTGAATTGACACGGGATATGAGCAGAAATCCTCTGTTTGACGTAATGTTTGTTCTTCAAAACATGGATCAGGAATCGTTGGAGCTGAATGAACTTTGTCTCAAATCTGCAGCAAACAATGGGCATCAAACGTCCAAATTTGATTTAACCCTATATACCCAGGAACAGCCCCGCGGTTTGCTGACGTTCCAAATGGAGTTTAGTACTGACTTATATAAGAAAAAAACGATAGAAAAGTGGCTTCAATACTTCATCAATATGTTACGCGCCATCATCCAAGACAACAAAGCCGCTCTCGGAACAATAAATATCCTGAATGAGGATGAGACCCATTACCTTATCCACGAGCTCAATCGTACAAAAATAGATTATCCAAGAAATGAAACCATCAGCAGGCTCTTTGAAATGCAGACTGAACAAACACCTAATGCCATTGCAATTGTCAGCGATACACAAGAGTTAACTTACGCGGATCTGAACAGCCGGGCAAATCAAATTGCTTCAGTTCTACAGAGAAAAGGAGTAGGGCCTGATCGTGTTGTAGCCTTGTTGACAGGACGAACGCCAGAACTCATAGCGGGAATGCTGGGTATTCTGAAAGCCGGGGGAGCCTACCTGCCTATCGCACCTGATCTGCCTGTTGAACGAATAGCTTATATGCTGTCAGACAGCGGGGCGGCATTACTCCTTCAATCTGAAAAAACAGAAAAACAGCTATTAGACATTGAATGTGAACAAATCATAATCGAAGATATTCAAAAGCAAGGAGAAACGAAGAACGTTGATTCTTCAGCAGAGCCACATTCACTTGCATATATCATTTATACCTCTGGATCAACCGGTAAACCAAAGGGTGTCATGATTGAGCAGCGAAGTGTAATTCGTCTTGTTAAAAATAGCAATTATATTACATTTACACCTGAAGACCGCCTTTTGATGACATCATCAATCGGTTTCGACGTTGGGTCATTTGAAATTTTCGGACCGCTGCTAAATGGTGCCGCTTTGCATCTGTCCGATCAACAAACATTTCTCGATTCCCATCAGCTTAAGAGGTACATAGAACATCAAGGAATCACAACGATTTGGCTGACATCTTCTCTATTCAATCATTTGACAGAGCAAAATGAACAAACATTTTCACAGCTGAAACATTTGATTATAGGCGGAGAAGCTTTGTCGCCGAGCCACGTCAATAGAATCAGAAATGTCTGCCCTGAAGTATCTATATGGAATGGATATGGCCCTACCGAAAATACAACTTTTTCGACATGCCTTCACATTCAAAAAACATATGAACTTTCCATTCCGATCGGGCGGCCGGTTGGTAATTCCACCGCTTATATCTTAAATAAATGGGGAATGCTGCAGCCGATCGGAGCTGTTGGCGAACTTTGTGTCGGCGGAGATGGCGTCGCCAGAGGATATTTGGGCCGTCCTGATTTAACGAAAGAGAAATTTGTCCCAAATCCATTTGCGCCTGGCGATCGACTGTACCGCACAGGTGATCTGGCGCGCTGGCTTCCCGATGGCACAATTGAGTACGTTGGCCGTATTGATGATCAAGTAAAAGTCAGAGGTTATCGGGTAGAGCTTGGTGAGATCGAATCAGCACTTCGCCAAATAGACGGGGTCAAAGAAGCCGCTGTGTTGGCACGTACAGGCCAGATGGGGAGCAAAGAGCTGTATGGCTACATCAGCGTAAATGCAGGCACGAATGCTGAACAAGTGCGTTCTCTTCTCGCGCGTTCACTGCCAAATTATATGATCCCGGCGTACATCATTGAAATGGAGACTCTTCCGCTCACATCAAACGGCAAATTGAACCGGAAAGCACTTCCTGAACCAGATTTCGCATCTAAACAAACGTACGTCCCGCCACGCGATGACCTTGAAGAACAGCTGGCATTGATCTGGCAGGAGGTTCTCGGCATCCAGAGGATCGGAATAGAGGATTCGTTTTTTGAATTGGGCGGAGATTCAATCAAAGCGCTTCAAGTTTCTGCACGCCTTGGGCGCCATGGGCTAAGCTTGCAGGTAAGTGATTTATTCCGGCATCCAAAGATAAAAGTCTTATCACCATTTATCCGTAAGACAGAGAGAATCATAGAACAAGGCCCCATTCAGGGAGATGTTCCTTGGACGCCTGTTCAGCAATGGTTTCTTTCACAAGATATTGAAGAACGACACCATTTTAATCAGTCTGTCATGCTTTTCCATTCTGACCGTTTGTCTGAAGACGCCCTTAGAGCAGCCTTAAAAAAACTGGCGGAGCATCATGATGCGCTTCGGATGGTTTATCGTAACGATGACGGGCAATGGATTCAAATCAACCAAGGCATTCAGGAGTCACAGCTGTACAGTTTAAGAATATCTGATCTTTCACAGTCCGAAAGCGGTTGGGAAACGCAAATCAAACAAGAAGTTGCAGATCTTCAGCAACGCATCAATTTGCAAAAAGGACCATTGTTACATGCCGCGTGGTTTAAAACACTGACAGGAGATTACTTGTTCCTTGCGATCCATCATCTTGTCGTTGATGGTGTGGCATGGCGGATTTTGCTGGAGGATTTGTCAGCAGGGTACCAACAAGCATCTTCAGGCCAGGCGATTCAGCTTCCGCCTAAAACTGATTCCTACCAGGAATACGCAAGACGGATTCAGGAATATGCCCAAAGCAGCAGGCTGATTCGTGAAGAGGCGTATTGGCGAAGTGTGGAAGAACAGCAAGCTGCGGAACTGCCATATGAAATGCCGCTTTATGAGAACGCAGACTGCAGCAGAAGGGATTCGATACGCTTTTCACTCTCTGAAGCAGACACTGCCGTTTTGCTGCAAAACGTCAATCACGCCTATGGTACAGATACACAAGATATTCTGTTAACCGCAGCATCCTTGGCGATTTGTGAATGGACAGGCGGAAGCCAGCTCCGTATCGCTATGGAAGGACACGGGAGAGAACACATTCTGCCAGAGTTAGATATCAGCCGGACGGTCGGCTGGTTTACATCCATGTACCCAGCCCTCATAAGCTTTGAAAATCATAGGGATGAGCTTGGAACCGCAGTAAAAACCGTTAAAGATACACTGGGTCGGATACCAAACAAAGGGGTAGGTTACGGTATGCTGAAATACCTTACACACCCTGAAAACAAAAGCATTACGTTTTCAAAAACACCTGACATCAGCTTTAACTATTTGGGCCAGTTCAACGACATCGAAAGACAGAACAGCTTCCGTCCATCAAGTCTTGGGAGCGGAAAGGATATCACTCATACATGGAAGCGTGAGCAAATCATCGAGATGAGTGCAATGGCAGCAGATAACAAGCTCCATTTCAATCTTAGTTATCCGCCAGCCCGCTTTCATAGAAATACAATGGAGCAGCTTATCAACAGGATTGAACACTTTTTGCGGGACATTATGAAACATTGCGCCGGTAAACAGAAAGCAGAAAAGACGCTGAGCGATTTCAGCAGTCAATCATTAACGGCAGAGGATTTGGACAGTATATCCAGCTTGGTGGAAGAATTGTAGAAAATCGGACAGGGAGACATGAACATGACAAAAGCGAATTCAATTCAGGATATTTATCCGCTGTCGTACATGCAGGAAGGGATGCTTTTCCATTCCCTCCTGCAAAAAGATTCACAGGCATATGTTGAGCAAGCTTCTTTTACAATAGAAGGAAAAGTCAACTCGCAGTTTTTTCAAAACAGCATCAACGCTCTTGTAGCAAGACACGATATTTTCAGAACGATTTTTATCAGCCAAAATGTTTCCTCTCCCCAGCAGGTTGTCCTGAGAGAACGGAACATCATCGTACAGGAAAAAGACATTACTCATTTAAACGAAGAGAAGCAAGCACAGTTTATCGAACAATTGAAAGAAAAAGACCGCGCCCAAGGGTTTCACTTGCAAAAGGATATGCTCATGCGCATCGCTCTGATTCAAACAGGAGAAAGCCAGTACACTTGTATTTGGACCTTTCATCACATCATGATGGACGGATGGTGCCTCAGCATTGTGCTAAAGGAGTTTCTCCATATTTACGCATCTTATGTAAATGCCACCCCTATATCATTGGAGCCGGTCCAGCCATACGGAAGCTATATCAAATGGCTGATGGAGCAAGACAAAGAGCAGGCAGTTTCATATTGGGAACATTATCTTTCCGGCCATGAACAGCAAACCATGCTCCCGAAGCAGAAAAAAACAAAGGGGAGAAGCAGGCAGGAACACGTTACGTTTTCATTCTCTAAGGAAGAAAGCAGCAGGCTTTCGGAGCTTGCGGCAAGAGAAGAAGTAACTCTCAGTACGATTTTCCATACCGTTTGGGGCATACTGCTTCAAAAGTATAATAATAACGATGACGCCGTATTCGGCTCTGTCATTTCAGGAAGACCCGCAGAAATCGAAGGCATTGAACATATGGTAGGTCTTTTCATTAACACGATTCCAGTTCGGGTGCAGGGGGCAAAAACACCATTTCTACAGCTCATAAAAGATATGCAAAAAGACCGTCTTGCCGCTGAAGCATACAGCTACCACCCTTTATATGAGATTCAGGCCCGTTCAGCTGTTAAACAAGGGCTGATTGATCATATTCTCGTATTTGAAAACTATCCGGTTCAGCAAGAGATTCAAATGCTGAACAAGCAGGAACATGCTTCTGATCTTTTTCAGATTCATAACTTCACTGTGGCGGATGAAACCAACTACAGCTTTTATCTTATGGTGGCGCCAGGAGAAGAAATCCATATTAAAATGAGCTATGATGGGGAGCAGCATGATCGATCTTTTGTGCTTTCTGTCAAGGAGCATCTTCTGAATGCTGTATCGCAAATCTTAAATAATCCGAATCTTCCGCCTGAAGAAATCGAGATCACGACAGATACTGAAAAGCGGCAGCTGATTGGGGAAATCGCGGATCGAACTCCAGTTCCCGAAACCATCCATGCTATGTTTGAAAAACAAGCGGAAAAGACACCGGACGCTTATGCTGTAATTGATCAAGCCTGCTCGTTAACATACAAAGAACTGAATAAATCGGCTAACAGATTGGCGCGGCATTTACGAATGAAGGGTGTTGTGAGACAGGAGCCCGTTGCCATTATGATGGAACGCTCTGCGGCGTTTATCACAGCTGTTCTTGGTATCTTGAAGGCGGGCGGCGCCATTGTTCCGGTTGATCCGCATTACCCGGCTGACAGAATCCGTTATATTCTGCATGACTGCGGCTGTTCGCATGTTGTTTCACAAGCGCATCTATCCTCATCGTTAGAAAACAATTACATTATCACTCATGCAGAAGATATCGAAACCAAAGAAGAGGGCAGTAACATGAAGTCAGTCAACAATGCTGACGATCTGCTGTATATCATTTATACGTCAGGTACAACAGGTAAACCAAAGGGGGTTCAATTTGAGCATCGAAACATGGCTAACTTGCTGAAGTTCGAATATACTCGCTCTGGAATTGACTTCGAAGCAGATGTTCTGCAATTTGCGACACCTGCCTTTGACGTCTGCTATCAAGAAATATTTTCTGCGCTTCTGAAAGGCGGCACCCTGCACATCGTCCCAGAAGCCATAAAAAGAGATGTGCCTCAGCTGTTTGCATTTATAAACAAGCATCAGACGAATATTGTGTTTCTCCCAACAGCTTTTATCAAAATGATGTTCAGCGAGCGGCAACTTGCGAACTCGTTTCCTTATGGCATCAAACACTTGATTGCAGCCGGGGAACAATTAATGATTTCAGACCTTTTCCAAGACGTGTTACGTGAACGCGGCATATACCTGCACAATCATTATGGGCCTTCAGAAACTCATGTGGTATCTACGTACACCATTCATCCGGGAGACCCTATTCCTGAGTTTCCGCCAATCGGTAAACCGATAGGCTGTACTGATCTATATATACTGAATCACCACAAACAGCTACAGCCATGCGGTGTACCAGGTGAACTCTATATTTCCGGCGCAAGTGTTGCCAGAGGATATGTCAATCACGATAAACTGACACGCGACAAATTTTTATCCGACCCATTCAGGCCTGGTGTGATCATGTATCGTACAGGTGATTTGGCCAGACGGCTTGAAGACGGCAACATCGAATATATAGGACGGGCAGACAATCAAGTGAAAATCAGAGGTTATCGAATCGAGCCGCAAGAAATCGAAGTCACGTTAATGAATCATCTGGACATTAAAGAGGCTGCCATTCTCATCAGACAAGATCAAAACGGTGAACATGAATTATGCGCTTACTATTGCAGTGTACAAAAGCTGAATGCAATAGATTTACGCAGCTATATGGCTAGTGAGCTACCAGAATACATGATTCCGGCGAAATGGATTTGGGTTGACAGCATACCTCTTACCCCAAACGGAAAAATAGATCAGGCAGCGCTTCCAGCCCCAGATGCTTCAATCAGCGGAAATCCATATGCTGCCCCTCGTAATCTGATAGAGGCAAAGCTTTCACAACTATTTGAAGACGTGCTGAAGAATGGCCCTATAGGCATCCAAGACAACTTTTTTGACCATGGAGGCCACTCTCTAAAAGCAACAGTTCTCATGTCACGGATCGCAAAGGAATTTCATGTGCAAGTTCCGCTTAAGGACATCTTTGCCCATCCGACTGTAGAGGGATTGGCTTTAATCATTCAAAATGCAGAGGAAAATCCGTATGCAGCAATTGAACCTGCAGAAGAAAGGGAGACATATCCTGTATCTTCAGCCCAAAAACGGATATATGTGCTTCAGCAGCTTGATGAGGGTGTCGCCTACAATATGCCTGCGGTCTTAGAACTGGAAGGGACACTGGATGTCGCTAAACTGTCTGCTGTATGTAAAGAACTGATCAGCCGGCATGAGCCTCTTCGCACTTCCTTTGTATCCGGGGCAGATGGCGAGCCTGTTCAGCGTATTCACACCGAAGTGCCGTTTACATTAAGTACAGAGACCGCTATCGAGGAGTTTATCCGCCCCTTTGATCTCAGCCAGGCGCCATTATTTAGAGCGGGCCTTATAAAAGTGACGAACGAGAAGCATGTATTGCTGGTGGATATGCACCATATCATTTCAGATGGCGTATCCGTTCAGCTTCTAATCCGAGAATTCACCGATCTTTATGCAAACCGGCAGCTTAAACCATTACGGATCCAGTATAAAGATTACGCCGTCTGGCAGCAGCAATTTAAAAAGGGAGACTCGTACCAAAAGCAAGAGACTTACTGGCAGAAGCAGTTTAGCGGGGATCTTCCTATACTGGAGCTTCCGACAGATAAACGCCGTCCGGCAGAACGGCAATTCACAGGCGGAAAAGTAACCTTTCAATTGGATAAAGAGATCACGGACCGCATAAAGCGGCTTGCCAATAAAAATAGAAGCACACTTTACATGACGCTTCTCGCTTTGTATTCAGCCTTTTTGTCGCGGTTAAGCGGTCAAGATGATATCGTGATTGGTTCACCTATAGCCGGACGGCCCCATGCCGACCTTGAAGCTGTTCTTGGGATGTTTGTCAATACATTGGCTCTCCGCACACGCCCAGCGGGTAATAAGACATTTGAGGAATTTCTGACAGAAGTCAGAAAGACTGCACTAGAAGCGTATGAGCATCAGGATTATCCGTTTGAAGAGCTTGTGGATAAACTCGGTGTGCAGCGGGAAATGAGCCGGAATCCATTGTTTGACACAACACTAGTCCTTCAGAATATGGAACAGCAAAAGCTGAAAATGAAAGATGTACAGCTTCGATGGAACGACTTGCAGCATCCAATATCGAAATTTGATATTTCACTGTATGTAACAGAACACGATGCTGAGCTTTTCTGTCAGTTTGAATACAGTACAGCTTTGTTTGAAAAAGAAACCGTCCAAAGATGGGCCGGCCTTTTCACCACGCTTGTGGAATATACAGCTCTCAGCCCTGAAACAGAATTGGACAATATTCCAATCTTAACAAAAGAAGAAGAGAGAGATTTCATTGAATCATGCCATCCGTTTCAGGAGACGGGCTATTCGATGAACCAAACTCTCCACTATGCACTCGAACAGCAGGCAGCAAAAACGCCTGATCAGACGGCCGTTATCCTTGAAGATGGAGCGATGACCTATAAAGAATTGAACGAACAGGCTAACCGTATCGCCTGGGAGCTGATCGGACGAGGAGTAAAATCTGAAACGACCGTAGCCATTATAGGAAAGCGTTCGCCTGAAATGCTGATTGGCATTTATGGCATTCTTAAAGCTGGCGGCGCTTATCTTCCTATTGACCCGGATTACCCGGAAGAACGAATCAGCTTTCTGCTGGAGGACAGCGGTACAGACATTCTCCTGCTTCAGTCTTCCGGCCTGCGTGTTCCGGCATTTGCAGGAGAGATTGTCTACCTCAATCAGACAAATAGCGGACTGAAACATCGTTTGTCCAATCCGAATGTGGACGTACTCCCTAAATCTTTAGCCTATGTCATCTATACATCCGGCTCTACCGGGGTGCCTAAAGGTGTTGAAATTGAACATCGATCAGCGGTGAATTTTTTGAATTCCCTACAGTCCCGTTATCAGCTTAAGCATTCAGATGTGATCATGCACAAAACATCGTATTCATTCGATGCTTCAATATGGGAGCTGTTTTGGTGGCCTTATGCCGGTGCTTCTGTTTATCTGCTTCCTCAGGGAGGCGAAAAAGAGCCTGAAGTGATCGCGAAGGCCATAGAAGAACAAAAGATCACAGCTATGCATTTTGTACCTTCAATGCTCCATGCATTTTTAGAACATATAAAATATCGCTCTGTACCGGTTAAGACAAACGGACTCAAGCGAGTGTTTTCCGGGGGAGAACAGCTGGGGACCCATCTCGTCTCCCGATTTTGCGAGTTGCTTCCGAATGTTGGATTAACCAATTCCTATGGACCAACGGAGGCAACTGTAGAAGCTTCATTCTTTGATTGTCCGCTGCATGAAAAGCTTGAACGCGTTCCAATTGGAAAATCTGTTCATCATGTCAGATTGTATATCCTAAATCAGAGGCAGCGGATGCTGCCTGCCGGATGTATCGGCGAACTGTACATTGCCGGAGCAGGTGTTGCCAGAGGCTATTTAAATCGGCCGGCCTTAACAGAGGAGCGTTTTCTTGAGGACCCGTTTTACCCGGGTGAACGCATGTACAAAACCGGGGATGTGGCGCGCT
>NZ_JBZAZF010000015.1:0-9155 GCF_058248265.1 Bacillus sp. NS1
CCTTTCCATGCATCTAGAAGCGTTTGTTTTTCTGGTTCAGTGACGAGTGACAGGCTGGAAAGCGGCTGGTTCGGATTTTCCGCAACATCCTTTAGTAAACGCAGAACATATTCGCTCCATTTCTCTGCCGTCTCTTTTGAGAACAGATCAGTCGCATATTCCAGCTGCAGGCCGATGCCGTTTTCATCAGTGAATCCGCCTAATGTCAGATCAAACTTAGACGTTCCATGATGGGCCTCATAAGGTGAAATGCTTAGATTCTGCAATGCAAGCTGTTCTTTATCAGGATTTTCCGTCGTCACCATCACGTTAAACAATGGATTTCGGCTCATATCCCGAGGAAGATCAAGCTGATTGACTAAGTCCTCAAACGGATATTCCTGATGCTCCAGCGCTGACAGGTTCGTCTGCTTTGCTTGCTCCAGAAGCTCTGCAAATGTTTGCTGTTCTTCCGCTTCCATTCTTAAGGCAAGCGTATTGACGAACATTCCCGGCATGTCCTGGACATCAGCATTCGTCCGGCCGGCAGTAACAGAGCCGATAACGATATCACGCTGTCCGGAAATTTTGCTTAAAAACACGTGGAAAACAGCGTGAAGCACCATGTGCAAGGTCGTTCCGGTTTCTGCGAGCAGTTTTTCTACCGCCTTTGCCGTTGCGCTTCCCGTACGGAAACGGACCGTATCCCCTTTAAAGCTCTGCACAGGCGGACGGGCATAATCGAGCGGAAGATCAAGCTCCGGCAGCTCGCCTGAAAGAACCGAGAGCCAGTATGCCTCATGCTCCTTCATTCGGTCCTTTTGCTCAGCTTCATTTTGCCAAACGGCGAAATCCTTATAATGAAGCGCAGGCTCTGGAAGCAGCTCGCCTTTGTAAAGCAGCGCCAATTCTTTCACAAAAATGCCTCTTGATACACCGTCTGCGATGATGTGATGCATATCTAAAAGCAGCAAATGTTTTTTCGCTTCTATTCGAAGCAAAACCGCGCGAATGAGCGGTGCGTCGTTTAAGTCGAATGGCCGGATAAAGTCCTTGATCTTTTGTTTCGCTTCATCTTCTTTTGCTTCAAACACATGAAGATCAATCGCCGTCTCCTCAATAATGCGCTGAACCGGCTCACCGTTTGCTTCCATAAATGATGTCCGCAATGACTCGTGGCGGTTCACAAGCTGATTGAGTGAGTCGCGCAGACGAGAAATATCAAGTTCGCCTTCCATCAAAAGAACAGATGGCATGTTGTAGCTGATCGTCTGCCGGTCAAGCTGATTCAGTACATACATCCGTTTCTGCGCAGATGACAGTGGGTACATATCCTGTTTGTCAGCCGGTTTGAGCACGTGATGTCCGCCTGAAACTGCCGATGCCTCCATGTAAGCCGCAAGCTGGCGAACTGTCGGCTGCTCGAACAGCGCTTTAAGCGGTACGGTTTTCTCCAACTCGGCCTGAATATTAGCGATGAGCATCATCCCTTTTAATGAATGGCCGCCTAAATCAAAGAAATTGTCGTCGATGCCGATCGCTTCTATGCCAAGCGTTTTCTGCCATATGCGGCATAGGCTCTCTTCAAGCGCTGTTTCCGGTGCGGCTAAGGTCTTGCCTCCGGATTGTGCCGCGTTCGGCTTCGGTAATGCGTTTCTGTCGGTTTTCCCGTTTGCCGTCAGCGGAATGGCGTCAACCTGCACAAAGAAAGCAGGTATCATATGGGACGGAAGTATTTGTGAAAGCTGGTTTCGGAGCGCTGCTTTTTCGATGGCTTGATCTGCCGTATAATATGCGCACAGCTCTTGAAGCCCGCCCTCGGAAACCGCTAGCACAACCGCTTCTTGAATCCCGCTGAGGCTGAGCATGACCGTTTCAATTTCTTTTGGCTCAATGCGATAGCCGCGGATTTTCACCTGATCATCAGCCCGGCCGATAAATTCAAGCGCACCGTCAGAAAGCCTTCTTACGACATCTCCGGTTTTGTACATGAGGCTGCCCGGTGAATATGGATTTTCAATAAATCTCTCGGCTGTCAGCTGAGGCCTGTTGAGATATCCTCTCGCAAGCCCCTGTCCTGTGATATAAAGCTGACCGCTCGCTCCCGGGGGCACAAGCTTTAACGCCTCATTTAAGACAAGCGCACCGGCATTCGCAATCGGCTGTCCGATTGTCGGACGTTTTACGAATGCATTCGATTCAGACAGATCAATCCATCCGGCGATGGCGCCGATCGTTGCTTCAGTCGGACCGTAATGATTGATAAATTCGGTATATCCATACACATTGCGGAAGGCCAGAACATCAGCCGGGATGATTTTTTCTCCTCCCAAGACAATTAAGCGCAAGGATTCAAAGTTTGGCTCTTTTGTAAAGCTGGAAGTGTTCACCATCGTATGGAATAGAGACGGTGTCAGTTTGATATATGTGATCCCGTGTTTCTTGATATAACGCCCCATTTCATCCGGCGCCGTATAGGTTTCCTTCGGCACGATGTGGAGCTGGCCCCCTGCCAGAAGCACAGGGAACATGCTCGTATAGCCTAGGTCGAATGCGTAGGAAGATAGCAATACAGTCTTATCGGTTTCCGTCAGGCCCGCCTCTTCACTAAACCAAGAAACATAGTTTGTCAGATTGCGATGCTCGATCTGAACGCCCTTCGGCTTCCCGGTCGTACCGGACGTATAAATGACGTATGCAAGACTGCGAGATCCGGAGATCGGAGAAGGGCGCTCCTTACTCTCATTTCTCCATGTTGCGTCATCAAGGTTGACGATTGTCCCTTCATATTGCCCAATGGCCGTCATGTTCCTTTCGTTTACGACCGCAATTCTCGCTCCGCTGTCCTCTAATGAATAGCGGATTCGTTCTTCAGGCGTGTCCGGATCAATCGGCAGGAAAGCCGCCCCCGCTTTCATGACACCGAGAATCGATATCATAACCTCAGCCGACCGATCCATGACAATTGCAACGATGTCTTCACTTCCTGCCCCTTGTGCACGAAGATGATGCGCCAGCTGGTTCGCCTGTTCATCAAGCTCGCGATAGGTTAACAGATTTCCGCCGGACATCACTGCAGGATGAGCAGGTGTTTGCTGGGCCTGTTTTTCGAAAAGAGCTGCAAAGGTCGCTTCAGTAATTTGAGTCATATGTCTCTCTTCAAGCAAAGCGGCCGTTTCTGCTGGTGAAAGCAGGTCTACATCAGACAGCCGAACGTTCGGATTAGCCGCAGCCGCTTTGATAATATTGACAAAGTGGCTGCTCCAGCGACGGATTGTCTCGTCCTTAAACAGAGCAGTCGCATAGTCAAAGCTTAGGCCGATATCTTCTTCTCGCTCGACCGCTTCCAAGGAGAGATCAAATTTCGCCACGTGATGAAGCATAGAGTATGAAGAAATCTTCAAATCTCCTAATCTCAATGATGGAATCTCCATGTTCTGCATGTTGAACATCACGCTGAACAGCGGACTTCGGCTCGTATCCCTTGTAAGCGGAAGCTTTTCAATCAGCTCCTCAAGCGGATAGCTCTGGTGCTCGAATGCTTGAAGGCTTGCTGTTTTGACTTCTTCAAGGAATTGCGCAAAGGTTTTATCTCCAGCAGGCGCCGTTCTTAGTGCGACCGTGTTGACAAACATCCCCGGTACATCTTGCAGATCAGGATGTGTTCTTCCCGCAGTCGGCGAGCCGACAATGATATCGTCCTGTGATGCGTACTTAGAAAGGAGTACATTGAACGCCGCCAGCAAAAACATGTACATTGTCGTATCCGTTTCTGCAAGGAGTGACTTGATTTGAGCCGTCATCTGTTTATCAAGCCCGAACATCACGCGCTCTCCCGCAAAGCTCCGTTCAGACGGCCGCTCAAAATCCGTCGGAAGATCAAGAATCGGCAGCTCGCCTTTAAATGTATCGAGCCAGTATGCTTCATCCTTTTGATGATCAGCATGTTCTAGATGCCATACAGCGTAATCTTTATAGTGAATGTGCGGCTGCTCAAGATCAGCGCCTTGATACATTTTGGCAAGATCACCGATCAGAATGCCTGTTGAACTGCCGTCAGTAATGATATGGTGCATATCAATCAGCAACAGATGGCGTTCTTCTTCAAGCTGGACAAGCTTCGAACGGACGAGCGGCGCGCGGTTTAATTCAAACGGCTTGATGAACGATTTGATCATTTCCTCCGCGTCTTCTTCCCGTCCCTTGGCAGCCTCCAGCTGGAACGATATGTTTTTATGAACAATTTGCACAACTTCTCCGTCGATCATGTCAAACGATGTACGGAGGATTTCGTGCCGGTTGATTAATTGCTGAATCGCATTTTCAAGCCGGTCTTTATCTACTTCTCCCTCCAGCAAAAGTACAGCGGGGACGTTGTAGCTTGTGTTTGCTTGTCCAAGCTGATTGAGGATATACATTCTCCGCTGGGCCGGGGATACAGGATAATGCTGCTGATAAGATGCTTGCCTGATCGGTTCAAACGTCTGCTCCTCCTTGCTTTCGTTCTCTTCCAAATAAAGTGCCAGTTCTCGAATAGTCGGCTTTTCAAAAAGCACTTTAATCGGCACTTCCTTATGAAAATGCTCTTGGATTTTCGCCGTCATCATCATCGCTTTCAAAGAATGACCGCCGATCATAAAGAAGTTATTGGTAACGCCTGCTTTGACGCCGAGTATCCCTTCCCAGATCTCCGCTAATTTCTTTTCGCTCTCTGTCCCTGGTGCTGCGTGCTCCGGCTGCACGGCTTCTGATTGCGGTGCAGGCAGTTCTTTTTTGTTGATTTTCCCGTTCGGCGTGAGCGGCAGGCTGTCCATCTGAATCAAATGGGCCGGAACCATATAGTCTGGCAAAGATTGAGATAGCGTTTTTCTCAGCCCGCTCACAGACACTTCACGGTCCGCCGTAAAGTACGCACAAATTTCATTTTCGTCTGCTTTATTCTTGCGGATGATCACCGCAGCCTCTGTCACATGCTCTGCCATGTTCAGTTTTGTTTCAATTTCACCAAGCTCAATTCGGAAGCCGCGCACCTTCACTTGATTGTCGATTCTTCCTAAAAATTCGATATTGCCATCCGGCAGCCATCTCGCCAAGTCGCCAGTGCGATAAATCCTTTCACCTGGTCTGAACGGATCTTCAAGAAATTGCTTCTCGGTCAGCTCAGGGAGATTGACATATCCTCGCGCTACACCGATTCCGCCGACGCACAGCTCGCCGGGCGCACCAATTGGCTGCAGACGCTGCTGTTCATCCATGATATAGGCAGTCGAATTTCCGATAGGCTTCCCGATTGGAATAGAGCCGCTATACTCATGGTCGATCATAAAACTTGTTGAAAACGTCGTGTTTTCTGTCGGACCGTATCCGTTCCACAATGACAGCGACGGTGATGCCTGTTTCACTTTGCTGATCATATGCGGCACGAGTGCATCTCCGCCGATGATTAAATGGCGCAGTGTGCCGAACATGCCGGCATCCTTTGCGGCAAGCTGGTTGAATAAAGGTGATGTCAGCCACATGGTGGTGATTCTCTGCTCTCGCAGGAATGCTGCAAATTGTTTCGCATCAAGCAGCGTCTCTTTTTTGACCGGATAAAGCGCTGCGCCATTCAGCAGTGCGCCAAACACCTCAAAAGTGCCGGCATCAAAGCTGACAGCCCCCGTTTGCGCCATGCGGTCCTCTTCATGAATAGGAACGTATCCGGCATTTTTGACGAGGCGCAAAATGCTTTTATGTTCAATCATGACGCCTTTCGGTTTGCCCGTCGAACCAGATGTATACATAATGTACGCCAAATCAGACGGAGCGGATGGCAGATTGAGATTGTCAGCCGCTTCGCTTTCTTCAAAGCCGCTGTCCAGTGTAAGAACCGGCACTTGCAGCTGATGCGCCTGCTCTGGATAAGACTTTCCGGCCAATACCAATCGAATCGAGCTGTCCTCAGCCATGAAACGAAGACGGTCTTCAGGAAGTGCCGGATCAAGAGGCACATAGGCGGCGCCTGCTTTTAACACAGCCAGCATACCGATAACGGTTTCTGCCGAGCGGCCGTTCATAATCGCGGCTGTTTCCCCTTGTTGAAGACCTTGTTCAACAAGCTTTCTCGCCAGACGGTTAGCCGCTGCATTCAGCTCTCGGTATGTCAGCTCGGCTCCTGCATATACGACGGCAGTGCTCGCCGGCGTCCGTTTCGCTTGCTCTTCAAACACTTGATGAACGGCCTTTCCCTCAGGAAGTTCGGCTTTCGTTTGGTTAAACACCTCGACAATCTGCCGCTGCTCTTCGTCTCCCACAAGCCCGAACTCACGCACAAAAGCGGCCGGCTGGTCGACAGCCGCTTCCATCATGCGGGTAAGGTGCTTCGCTGTTCGTTCGATAAAAGCAGAATCAAAGGCGGCTCCGTTATATTTGATTTTGACGGTCCACGTTTTGCCCGGATACACAATCAGGTTGAAATCGAAGCTTGTTTGCTCAAATGCGCTTTCTACCTTGATAGAAAATCCGAGGCGGTCTTCCATGCTGCCGTTTTCAAGCTCTTGATCAAGCGGATAATTTTCAAACGCGACCAGATGGTTCAAGAGATTGCCATCAAGGGCTGAGCGTTTTTGAATCTCGTAGAGCGGCACATAATCGTAGCGCTCCGCCTCTACCGCATGCTGCTGAACAGCTGAGAACACATTGGCAAAAACAGCATCACGATCAACTTTTACCCGCACCGGAATGGTGTTGATAAACAGCCCCGCCATCGTTTCAATCCCGTTAATTTCAGATGGCCGTCCCGATACGACCGTGCCGAAGACCACATCATTCGCAAAGTTGTATTTGCTGAGAACAATGCCCCAAACGGCTTGAAACAGGTTTGGTCCTGTTACTTGATAGCGGTTTGCGGTTTGCTGAATGCGGGCAACCAGTGTTTCGTCCCATGTAAATGAATATTCTTTATTAACGTATTCATCCTTTTTCACAGACAGGCGGCCCGGGAGCACGCTCGGCTGTTCAAAACCCGCCAAGCGTTCACTCCAGTAGCTCTCCGCTTCTTCATTGTCCTGTTTTCCAAGCCACTTGATGTAGTCGGAATAAGGCTTGCCCTGACTGTTTGCCGGTGTCCGGCCTGCTCTGAGCGCTTCATAGTTTTGGAACAGGCTTTTCATGAGGACGCCCATGCTCCAGCCGTCCATCATAATATGATGATTGCTCCAGACAAGATACAGCTGATCTGCATCAAGACGGAAAACCGCCACCTTAAACAACATGTCTTTTGCCAGGTTAAAGCCTTGGCGCTGCACGTCTTGTTTATAACGCTCAATATGCTCTTTCTGGCGGTCTCGGTCCGCATGACTGATATCTTCATAGTGCACCTTTGTTTTGCGTTCCGCTAACACGACCTGACGCGGTTTTTGCAGCTGCTGGTGCACAAATACTGTACGGAGAATATCGTATGACCGAATCAGTTCATTGACGCTTTTCTCAAAGATTTCAAGATCAAAAGCGCCGTGAATCCCAAGCTCTAATTGTGTGAAATACGAGGAAGAATGCGGATCAAGCATCGCATGATACAGCATTCCCTCCTGCATCGGTGTCAGTGCGTACACCTTTTGAATCGATTTTTTGCTCATATGCCACCTCTATTAGAAAATTTCCATTAATTTATCAAGCTCATCCAGCGTCAAATCGTCGTCGCCAAGGTCACTCGGCGTCAGTTCCGTTCCATCTTGGGATAGGCAATGTTCAATGATTCTGAGCAGATGGGCTTTAAAGCTGTCGCTGAATGTCTGTATCGTTTTTTCATGAAATTCAAGAGAATGATAGGCCAGTGACATCCTCAGTTTTCCGTTTTCGATATATCCGACAACATCGAGCGCATTCGGTTTTTCTGTTTCCGGGCTTAACGATTGTCCTGATGGCAGCTCTGATCTCTTGAACAAGCCAGCATCCGACATGTCATCGAACTGTCCTAAGTAGTTAAAGCTGACATCCGGCTGAATCGAGAACGCCACGTCTTCTTTATGTTCCGGCGCTGTCAGATAACGGAGAATGCCGTACCCGACTCCCTTATTCGGTACATGTCTGATATCTTCTTTCATTTGCTTCAGCTGGTAACCCAGATCATCCGCATGCTTCATATCGAGCACCATCGGGTACATACTCGTAAACCAGCCGACTGTCCGGGAAATGGTCAGGTCTTCTATGATTTCTTCACGTCCATGCCCCTCTAAATGAACACTTACTTGATCCTGGCCTGTCCACTCCTTCATCGCCAATCCGAATGCCGTCAGCAAAATATCATTCATTTCTGTGTGATATGCCTCATGCACCTTTGTGGTGAGCTGTTCTGTCTCTTCAGCAGTCAGCGAAAATTCGATTGCCCTTGTATGTTTCATTCGCTGATCACTAGATTCGCGATCCTTCGGAAGCTTTGCCGCGACAGTCTGCTCTTCAAGCTGTCTCCAATACTCTTTTTCTTTCAAAAAGGCTTTGGAGTTCGCGAAGTCTTGTAATCTCTCTGCATACTCCGCAAATGAATGTGTTTTCTGCGGGAGAACCGGATCATTGCCCTGCTCAAGCTGTGAATATACCGCGGCGAAATCCTCCAGTAAAATCCGCCACGACACGCCGTCAACCACTAAGTGGTGAATGGCAAGGAGCAAGTGGTCTCCGTCTTCCGCTTGGAACAAGCCTGCTTTTAACAAGCCGCCTTCCTGCAAGTCGATGCTGCTCTGCAGCCGTTCCGCTTCTCTCTCTATGCGGTCTTCATGATCTTTCGCTTGGCCCTCGATTTGGATGATCTCCAATTGGGCTGAAGCAGCTTCAATTCCCTGGTTGTATTGAACGACATCTTTCAGCTCCTCACGGTAGATCATACGGAGTGCATCATGATGTTCGATCAGCGCCTGCAATGTTTTCTCCACCCGTTCAGGATCGAAGCCCTTCGCCGCATGAAGCATCACGGATTGGTTCCAGTGGTGCTTGTTCGTGAAGTTCTTTTCAAAGAACCAGCGCTGGATCGGTGTCAGGATGACCTCTCCCTCCACAGGCCCTTGGTCTGCCTGTTTGCCTTCGGCACGCTCCACATATTGTGTGAGCTCCTCGATCGTCGGGTGCTGGAAGAGATCTTTCATCTCCAGCTTCCAGCCGTGCTGGTTCAAGCGGCTCGCCATCTGGATTCCTTTGATCGA
>NZ_JBZAZF010000016.1:0-8213 GCF_058248265.1 Bacillus sp. NS1
TTATTACAGTCAACAAAACGAGACAACAAAATTCATGAATAATTATGAAGAAGTTCTTGATAATGATAAAAAATATGGCTTAAAAGAAGATTTGTCTAGCCAAGTTTTTTAAAACCCCTCTTTTCAGAGGGGTTCTTTTATTTCAATAATGCTTCAAGTTTTGCTTTCGTTTTTGGTCCATAAATGCCATCAGGATTTAAACCATTCATCAGCTGGAATCGTCTGACGGCATCGGCTGTTTTCGGTCCATAATAGCTATCGATCCCAAAATTTTTGGCTTTCTTATCCGGGTAGAAATGCAATGCCGACAGGGCTGTTTGGATCTGCTTAACGGCATCGCTGTGCATCAATGGGCTTTTCACTTTGAAAATGCCGGAAGGCAAATTGAAGAATGATTTCTTTTTGCTTGAGCTTGATTTTTTAACTGTCTTATTAGAAGAAGTTGTTTTCTTACTTGATGTTTTGCCGCCAAGCGCTTTTAATTCAGCATCAATTGCCGCTTTAACTTCATTCCAGCGTCCTTCTGATAAGATACGGTGCGGGCAATACTTTCCGCTCCAGTCTTGATGCTTCCGCACACGGTCAATACCCCAGCCGCGTTCTTTAAGTAGCTGCGCCACAAACTTGATTGCCAACTTTTCAGCAGCGTAGTATTTAGCGCCTCCTGACTTGCTGTAGCAGATTTCAACGCCGATAGACTTACGATTCCCGGGTCCGTTTGTGCCGTCTCCAGTGTGCCATGCATTGCGATTTAACGGCAGTCCTTGAATAACCTCTTTGTCATCAACTGCAAAGTGAAAACTCGTTGAACTGGTGTTTCCGGTCATGTAACTGACCTCGTTAGCAGCTGAAGCATCATTGTAAGTATTATGAATGGTGATGTATTCCGCGGTCATCAGATTAGGGCATTTTAAAGCGTATTTTGCTTCTGATACAAGGTTCTTTTTCACTGCAATTGTCATAAAAATCTCTCCTATTCTGTTTTTGAAATAAAAAGAGCCGCTGGATTACCCAGCAGCTTGTTCATCTTTTTTTGTTGTTTGTTCGTTTTCTTCTTCAATTACATGAAGTCGGTCCGTAATTGCAGCCGGAATCTTTACGCCAATCTGTGCCAGGTTCTCCGTAATGGAAAGCCCTTCATTGGCGATATAAAAAAGAACGGTTCCAAATGTGAGAACACCGTTCAGGTTGAGAATTGTATCAATAATGTTTGCCACAATAACCACCAAAAAGCTGAGCATCTTCCGGACGTAACCGAACCAAGCGCTCCGGCTCCGCAGCTTCTTAAATTTCCATGCCTTGATTACGCCTGTTATGACGTCAATAATGCTGAGAACCAGTAACAAATCGAGATATTTCACACCTCCAAACAGATAGATCCTTGCTAAATCCAACGTTTCAAAATTGATAAACACAGTCGTTTCCTCCATTTCGTTTGATCACCTCCTTAGAGGCAAAATAAAAAAGCCGCTTCTCCGCCGCTTATTTTTTCTGATGATTTAGTTTTACTGGACCTTTCAAGTTGTTGAGGTTCTTTTCTAACTTCTCAATATGTTCCTTCAGATGCTGGATTTCTTGCTCTTTTTCCGCTAAAAGCTGCTTATCTTTTTCTGATAGGTACTGATACGACAATATTACATCTTCAGCATCCATCCAATTTTGACGATAAGCTGCCGCTTTTCGTTCGAATAGCTCCGCTTTCGTTTCTAAATCCATTTCGTTTGTTTTCTTTTCTTCCATATTGTTTCTCCTATTCTATTTGGTCAGGATAAGCGTTTCCGCGCTCAAGGGCTGTTATCTCGTCAAACTCTTCTTGCGTAAGACGGCCCTTTTGAACGTGTGTTTTGAGCTCAATGGTTAAAACAGTCCCATTCTTCCAGCAATCCTCAAAAAAGTTGTAAAACACACTCCGTTTTTCCATCGAATCTCTCCGATCTTATGGCTGGTTTACCATTAAAACATTACACATTCTTTGTAAATCTAAAATTTGTTCTTTCATTTGCTCCTCCGTTGTTTTCTCATCATTTGGAGGAGTTATTTCGATTGGCTCCAGTTTCATTTCATTGCGCTCCTTTAGGGTGCAAGTAAAATTCTCCTGACTTCGTCCCATCAGGAGAAACTGACACCCGAAGAATTGGTTTCATCAACATGTATTCGGTACTATCTATATAGTCACAAAAATAGCCATCTTGATCTGCAACCATATGAAACAGTTTATATTCCATTGTGCCGGTTGCTTTCACATAGACAATATGAAGCCCGTACCCGACATCTCTTTCTGATTCGGTCTTAATGTCAAATTCAACCGTGTCCATGAAGAACACCTTTTCAAATTTTGATTCGTGATAATTACAAGCTGAAAGGGATATTCCCTCAATTGTTTCTGTCATTTCTAACCCTTCTATATATGAACGGCTACTAGGATTAAAAACAAATTCTTTGATCAAATCCCTCCCTCCTTATGTTTTTTCATAAAAGACAACTAATCTTACCGTTATGGAGGCACTGGTCATATCCTTTGCGCCTGTTCCTCTAACATGAACTTGAAAGCCTTTAGAGGATTGACTCATTATCCCCGCAGTCACATTATTGGCATTAGACCCGTAAGGTGTAGCCATCACAGCAAAAATATTTTCTGCACCTTGTGAATTTCCATCAACAAAGTTGATCGTGGTATAACCATAGGCATATGATCCACCACTCGTTAAAACAACATCACATTGAGTAACGCATATGCACAAGTTGTTTTGTAATGCTCCGTGGATATCTGTGACAAGAGAAGTTACATTGCCGCCTACGATTTTTTCCGCAGTAGTATATTGGCTATCTCCTGGATATATTAAAGAGCTTTTTGGCAGTTCGACTGGCGCACCCTCGAATACTGTTCGCTTGTTCGCATTCACCCGTAGACCGCCTGAGACGTCAATTTCTGCATTGCTAGGTTTTAATTCTAATAAAGTAGAAGAACCGGAAACACGCGCTCTGTTTTGGAAATTAGAAAAGTATTTTGTTTCGTCAATGTCAATAGAGTTTACCTCTCCTGTAAGTGTGAAAATATCTTTTGGTATATTTGTAGGTGATACATTAGAAATTGCTATAATTCCTTGTACACCTGTAGTGCCGCTTCCTTTAGAGCCGTACATTTCAACAACGGGGACATCGCTTTCGGTTGAGGTTCTACCAGTCCCTTTAACTGAAATCTTCCCATCCCCTATGCTTACACTTCGATAGATTTCCTGGTTTGAACCATCAGAGTCTACATATCCGCTCTCTTGATAAATAAGGCTAGACTGCACGTCTAATTTTGTGTATTCTCCATATGTTCCTGAGGCAGTGGATCTTCTGTACTGATATAGCTTGTCTCCATCAAAATAAGAATCAAAATCACGGTTAGTGTTCAACGCTTGGAATTTGCCGCCTTTGATCAATGAACCTGTAATATTAATAGAATTAATCGTACCAGAATTTATTTTGTCAGCTGACAGGCTCCCGATCTTGGCATTTGTAATGGCTCCGTCAATGATATGGACGGTATCAATTATCGCTGTTTTCAGGTGAGCTTTTGCGATAGCAGCGTTTTGAATAGCTGCTGTTCCTATTGCCGCCTCAGCAATTTGCGCACTTGTTATGGCTGCTTTTTGGATGTGCGCTGTTCCTATCGCTGCCTCTTGTATATGAGCAGATCCGATTGAAAGGGCTTGGATGTAATCACCGTCAATAACGTTGTCCGTTAGTTGTGTGTCATAAGGACTGTATCCATACTCCTTTATCGTATCGCCTTCGCGAACTTGCAATTTTCGAATAACAAAGGAGCATAACTCTGTATTGTTGTTCCTGTTAAAGCCGCCGATGCCTATTGTATATACAGAGCTTGTCGTAGGAGCTGTGAATTTAATATTAACCCTGACAAACTGATCAGAAGGATAGGAAGAAATGTCCGATAAATCTGTTCCGCTTATCCTGTACCATGAATTCGTTTCTTTAAGGTGAATATAGTTCAAATCAGTTGTATTATTTCTTTTCACTTCGAAAGAAAGAGTGTATGTTTTCCCTTGCTCAAGCTTCATTCTTTGGATATTATTCGGGGCTATCCTTAGCCCGCAAACACCAAAAAATAATTGATCAGTCAATTGAGTCTGAGAAACCGTCATTTCGTTAAATTCTTTTTCCTCTACTGTATGAGAGGTATATGTGTAATCGTAAAACCATTTCGCCTTTAAAAGAGAGCCCGGGAAGATATTGCCTTGGTCAAAGTTGCGCGCCAGTTTATCAGCCGTGACTGCTAAATTCGCCAGTCGATCCGCTACAATGCTGCTGAACATTATGTCATCGGTCATAATCCGCTGAGTTTTTGCTGAAAATTCAGATGTAAATTCACTTGCTTTGCTGTGATAGTTAACAGCCCGAATGCGATAGTACCAAACATTATCAACGCCAGCGTTTTCATGCAGGAAACCGCTTTGTTTGCCTCGCCATAGCCGGTTTTCGATAGATGGGATGAAACCTTTTATTTGTGATCCATAAACCTCATAAGCCGCAATATAAGAAGAAGGATCATAATCCCAAGTAATACTCACACCTGAAAAAAGCCCCTTAACAGCTACGTTAGAAGGGGCTTTCGGGATAATGTCAGGGAAACTGCCGTCAGTCACCTGAACATTGCGGTCAATATTTTTCACTTTATCTTCTAAATCGTCTAGGCGCCTATCAGGTTGATAAACTTCTAAAAACTCGCCCATTTCAACGGTTTTTGTGCCAGCAGGATTTGAAATACTGTATCCGAGGGCGATAACTCGGGATTGAATTTGTATTGGATCGGCTTGTGTATCATCTATAGCAGTCCTGGTATCTCCAAGAGAAATATGATCAGTCGGAATGACCTTTAGTTCATATGTTGCTTGAGGTTCGGAAGCCGTATCCCTCAAATGTTCATACGTTTTCTGTAATAGCTCTTTTGGATCGGTTATGTTTTCATCCTGCCATTGACCAAAAGAGTTTATAAACGCTCCATCAGCCTTTTTGTAACCGTATTTCTCTTTTGCTCCTGGCAGCTCAATCCACTTTTGACCTTTAGGCTTGTCTGCCGGATCACCGTTTGCAACTTTCCATTCAACGTCTGCAAAATCAATATAACGGGAATCCCCGCCATTTTCTGTCTCCACGCTGCCGCCCCACCCATATAGAGCAGAAACGGGATACGCCATTTCAGTGATTGTAATACTTTCGACATTGTAGCCGACTTCGAAACGATCACCTTCATCATTTCCGCGCCGCTGCTCAATGTTTACAACACGTTCAATAATTTTGTTGTTTTCTTCGTCAAAATTGACAGTAAAACGCAGCTCTCCGCCCCATACCTCAATAATTTTAGTAATGGCTTCGTAAGCGCTGATATGATAAAAGTTTGTGGACTGTGTACCCGTTTGAGCTGTTACATTGCCCTTCCACCTTGTGCCTTCTAAAACTCTATCTAGTGCATATTGTTGCGTTTTACCGTTTGGCCGTATGTCTTCCACAATAGCTTCCAGCAGCTCCATTTCAGCCGGCTCACAATGGGCGACTTTCTCTGCCCCGTTGTCTCCGTTGCCGCGGTCAATTTCTCTAATTTTGAAGAGACGAAAAAAGCCGTCTTCATCTCTGAAAACGACTTGGTTTAGTTTATTTACATGTAGGCTATCTTCGTGTCTTGCGTCACAACTGAAGGAGAATTCTGTACCTTGGTTCAGCTTTTCCACAAACTGATCAGAATGAAAGGTACAGGCATCATCCTCCGCATCACTAGATAGGATTGCCAAAGGGTTATCGTATCTATCTAACACCCACATATCGGCCATATAATCACCTACCTATCTACTTATATTTCTCTGTTAAATGTATTTTACTTGGATGGCTGGCCTTAACCTTGACGTTTTTCTTTGACGGAATCTGAAAAAACCTCGATTTATAAAGGATGGCTGAACTCTTTTTGATTCCGCTGATCGTCACACGTCGCTTAGAAAAATCTATTTCGATATGATCACCCGCAATAAAGTTGAATTTCAGATATACGCCTTGGTATACACTGCCATCATCATTCAACAATTCAATACTGTATGACGTGGCTGCAGCCGCAAGCGTGCATTTTACAACGGGTGAAGCCGGCGCGCTGCCGTTTGTTTTTACAGTCGTGCCCGCAGTCGGAATATCGAAAACAGTGTCCGGCCCGTACTTGTAAGGATCAGGGCAGATAAAATTTATCGTGCCCTTTCCGAATTTGAAAACCTCGTCCAGTTGCCCTTCACCATCAATAACGGCGTAATATGTTCTGTCAGGTTCATCAAGAAAGACTAAAGGGGCAGGCTTGTCAGTTACAAGCCATTCGGCCACTTCTTCTTTCGCTTTCTGCATGTCATCAACGCCCTTAATGACTACGGAAACAGGCAACGGACGGGCTTTTATTTTCTTTTGCTTCAGATATGCGCCAGGACGACCAGGGATTTCAACCATTTCCCACTCTATGGGCGCCCACATTGGCCGCTTTGTGTCTACCGTTGCATGAACAAAGGGTTTTGATACCCCGTTAAATGTCATTGTCATTTGTACCGCCTCTTATCTCTAAAAGCTTGGCGCTGTTGCGCTTGTGTCATGTCTTTTTGTGTTGCTGAAGCAAATTGCCGTCCGTTTACGCTAAGATCAGTGCGAATAGCTGGTATGTTCACCTCAATAGGGTGATTTAAAACAGCTTGAGAAAGTTGCTGAATAGCTTTCGCCATCGCCGACAGATCAAAATTGTTATTGATGTTTGTTGGACTAATATTTCCTAGCGCACCGGAAATTCCAGCGGCCTTCTCTTTTGATGAAAGAGGAATGACTTTTGTTGTTGATCCAGTTGCATCTAATAATTCTGGACCGGCCTCCCCGACAATTGCTTTACCTCGTAATACACGGCCGCCTGTAGCCAACATTGGTATTTTAGGAATCGAAGGGATATTCACGCCTGGTATCTTATTTAAAACCTTCAGCTTGCTAGAGAACCCACCTGTGAAACTATTAATTTTTCCGATTATCCAGTTAATAGAGCTCCGAATGCCAGATTTTATGCCATCCCATACGCCCAACACACCAGACTTTATATTATTGAAGGCTGAAACAACTTTATTTTTGATATTATTTACGGGATTAACAACGTATGTTTTTATAAGATTCCACGCTGAACGTGCTGAACTTTTCATTCCATTCCAAATATTATTGACCACGTTTTTCATCCCGTTAAAAACTCTTGATGCTGTATTTTTTATCCCATTCCATAAGCTTGAAAAGAACGATTTAAGTCCATTCCAAATAGATTTCCCAGCAGATGATATCCCTTTCCAAATATTAACTACTGTGCTTTTAATACCGTTCCAGATTCTAGAGAAAAGACTTTTATAGAAATTGAGTGCATTTGTAAAATATGTTTTCAGTGCATTCCAAACTGTTTTAGCCACAGAGGAAATTCCTTTCCATACAGTGGTTAAAACAGTCTTAATCCCATTCCAAATGGTTGTGAAAATCTTTTTAAAGCCATTCAGAAGATTTGTGAAGAAGGTTTTCAAACCATTCCACACGCTTTTCCCAACTGTAACGATTCCATTCCAAACGGTAGTTGTTGCTGTTTTTATAGCATTCCAAACCGTAGTAAATATGATTTTTAAACCATTCAAAAAATTAGTAAAAAACGTTTTCAAACCGTTCCAGATTGCTTTTCCTGCTGTAACAATCCCATTCCATACGGCAGTGACAGCCGTTTTAATAGCATTCCACACGGTAGTAAAAATGGTTTTATAGAAATTTAGAAGAGTTGTAAAATATAATTTAAGTCCTTCCCAGATAGTTTGAGCCGCCACAACGATTCCGTTCCAAACAGCCTCTGCAAACGACTTTATAGCGTTCCATACTGTGGTGAAAATGGTTTTGTATAAGTTAAATTGAAAAGTAAAATATGCTTTAAGACCATCCCAAATTGTTTTTGCAACCGAAACGATGCCGTCCCATAGCCCTTTAAAGAATTCTGAAATAGGCTCCCAATATTTGATGACTAAATAAACAGCCGCTGCAATGGCTGTTATCGCAATTAATATAGGGTTTGTCATAAAAAGCTTTGATACTACACCGAATACAGTTCCTATTGTTTTGATTGCCCCGCCTACTTTTGTTGCAACTGTTACGACTGTCCCAAAATTGGTGACGATAGC
>NZ_JBZAZF010000017.1:0-2190 GCF_058248265.1 Bacillus sp. NS1
AAGGCTCCTACCTATCCTGTACAAGCTGTACCAACATTCAATATCAGGCTGCAGTAAAGCTCCACGGGGTCTTTCCGTCCTGTCGCGGGTAACCTGCATCTTCACAGGTACTATAATTTCACCGAGTCTCTCGTTGAGACAGTGCCCAGATCGTTGCGCCTTTCGTGCGGGTCGGAACTTACCCGACAAGGAATTTCGCTACCTTAGGACCGTTATAGTTACGGCCGCCGTTTACTGGGGCTTCAATTCGCACCTTCGCTTACGCTAAGCGCTCCTCTTAACCTTCCAGCACCGGGCAGGCGTCAGCCCCTATACTTCGCCTTACGGCTTCGCAGAGACCTGTGTTTTTGCTAAACAGTCGCCTGGGCCTATTCACTGCGGCTCTCTCGGGCTTGCACCCTAACAGAGCACCCCTTCTCCCGAAGTTACGGGGTCATTTTGCCGAGTTCCTTAACGAGAGTTCTCTCGATCACCTTAGGATTCTCTCCTCGCCTACCTGTGTCGGTTTGCGGTACGGGCACCTCTCACCTCGCTAGAGGCTTTTCTTGGCAGTGTGGAATCAGGAACTTCGCTACTACATTTCGCTCGCCATCACAGCTCAGCCTTATGGGAAACGGATTTGCCTATTTCCCAGCCTAACTGCTTGGACGCGGATATCCAATACCGCGCTTACCCTATCCTCCTGCGTCCCCCCATTGCTCAAATGGTGAGGAGGTGGTACAGGAATATCAACCTGTTGTCCATCGCCTACGCCTTTCGGCCTCGGCTTAGGTCCCGACTAACCCTGAGCGGACGAGCCTTCCTCAGGAAACCTTAGGCATTCGGTGGAGGGGATTCTCACCCCTCTTTCGCTACTCATACCGGCATTCTCACTTCTAAGCGCTCCACCAGTCCTTCCGGTCTGGCTTCACAGCCCTTAGAACGCTCTCCTACCACTGTTCGAAGAACAGTCCGCAGCTTCGGTGATACGTTTAGCCCCGGTACATTTTCGGCGCAGAGTCACTCGACCAGTGAGCTATTACGCACTCTTTAAATGGTGGCTGCTTCTAAGCCAACATCCTGGTTGTCTAAGCAACTCCACATCCTTTTCCACTTAACGTATACTTTGGGACCTTAGCTGGCGGTCTGGGCTGTTTCCCTTTCGACTACGGATCTTATCACTCGCAGTCTGACTCCCAAGGATAAGTCATTGGCATTCGGAGTTTGACTGAATTCGGTAACCCGGTAGGGGCCCCTAGTCCAATCAGTGCTCTACCTCCAAGACTCTTACCTTGAGGCTAGCCCTAAAGCTATTTCGGAGAGAACCAGCTATCTCCAGGTTCGATTGGCATTTCACCCCTACCCACACCTCATCCCCGCACTTTTCAACGTGCGTGGGTTCGGGCCTCCATTCAGTGTTACCTGAACTTCACCCTGGACATGGGTAGATCACCTGGTTTCGGGTCTACGACCACGTACTCATGCGCCCTATTCAGACTCGCTTTCGCTGCGGCTCCGCATCTTCTGCTTAACCTTGCACGGGATCGTAACTCGCCGGTTCATTCTACAAAAGGCACGCCATCACCCGTTAACGGGCTCTGACTACTTGTAGGCACACGGTTTCAGGATCTCTTTCACTCCCCTTCCGGGGTGCTTTTCACCTTTCCCTCACGGTACTGGTTCACTATCGGTCACTAGGGAGTATTTAGCCTTGGGAGATGGTCCTCCCGGATTCCGACGGAATTTCACGTGTTCCGCCGTACTCAGGATCCACTCAGGAGAGAACGAAGTTTTGACTACAGGGCTGTTACCTCCTATGGCGGGCCTTTCCAGACCTCTTCATCTACCTCGTTCTTTTGTAACTCCGTGCAGAGTGTCCTACAACCCCAAGAGGCAAGCCTCTTGGTTTGGGCTAATCCCGTTTCGCTCGCCGCTACTCAGGGAATCGCATTTGCTTTCTCTTCCTCCGGGTACTTAGATGTTTCAGTTCCCCGGGTCTGCCTTCTCATATCCTATGAATTCAGATATGGATACCACTCCATTACGAGTGGTGGGTTTCCCCATTCGGAAATCTCCGGATCAAAGCTTGCTTACAGCTCCCCGAAGCATATCGGTGTTCGTCCCGTCCTTCATCGGCTCCTAGTGCCAAGGCATCCACCGTGCGCCCTTTCTAACTTAACCGTTAAAAAGAATCACTATGTGATATCTTGT
>NZ_JBZAZF010000019.1:0-1334 GCF_058248265.1 Bacillus sp. NS1
GAAAAAAGGGCGGTGAGAGTTATGGCGGCAGCGGGCCGAATTGAGATTAATACATCCTTAAACAGACAAGGGGCAGAACGAGACTTCCAACGACTACAGGCTAGCATGCAAAGTGGAGCTCAAAAAATGAAGAGCGTAGGCGAGACGATGAGTAAGGCAATTACTGTCCCATTAGCAGGATTAGGCGCGGCCGCCATTTCCTCAGCTAAAAGTGTAGGTGATGCACAAGCCAAAATACAGTCGTCATTAGGTGTCACTAAGAAAGAAGCTGAAAATCTTACAAATGTAGCTAGAAACATTTATAAAGCTGGTTTTGGAGAAAGTTTAGATGAAGTTTCTGATGCTCTTATTAAAACAAAGCAGAACATGAAAAACATAAATAGTGAAGCTGAGCTACAAACAGCGACTAAAAATGCTCTGGCTCTTGCAAAAACATTTGATGCTGATGTAAATGAGGTTACAAGAGGCGGGGGCCAGTTAATGAAAGCCTTTGGTATTGACTCTAAAAAGGCCTTTGATTTGATGGCTTATGGAGCCCAAAATGGACTTAATTTCTCTGATGAGATGTTTGATAATCTCAGTGAATATGCTCCCTTGTTTGGAAAGATGGGGTATTCCGCAGATGAATATTTCCAGCTATTGATAAAAGGTTCTAAAAACGGAGCCTACAATCTCGACTATGTAAATGATGTCTTTAAAGAGTTTCAAATTCGTGTAAAAGACGGATCAAAAAGCACAGAAGAAGCAATGGGACAACTATCAAGTGGGACTCAAAAGGTCTGGAAAGACTTCTTGCAGGGGAAGGGTACTGTAAAAGATGTTGCGAACGCAGTTCTTCCCGAATTAAAAGGGATGGATGATCAAGTTGCAGCGAATAACATTGGTGTAGCCCTATTCGGTACTAAATGGGAAGACTTAGAGTCTGACGCAATGTACAGCATGGGGAATATTAAGGGTTCTCTTGATGAATCAGCAGGAGCAATGGACAAAGTTACTAAAGCTCAAGAACAGTCCTTTGGTCAGCAATTTCAAGCAACTCTAAGACAGGCAGCTGATGCATTAGAACCCATTGGAAGAATTATTTTGGATATGGCTCAGAGAGCTTTGCCAATAGTTCAACAGGCAATCCAAGTGTTATCTGACAAGTTTAAGAGTCTTTCTCCTACTGGACAAACTGTGGTAGTCGTTATGGGTGGGATAGCTGCGGCAATCGGTCCATTGTTAATGGTTCTATCATCGATGTTGCCGGCTATAACGGCTATCGTCACCAATTTTGGGACAGTCGTAACAGTTGCAACAAAAGTAGGCGGGGCAATCAAAACAATAGGAACTGT
>NZ_JBZAZF010000001.1:0-1081140 GCF_058248265.1 Bacillus sp. NS1
CATCTGTCCGCTCGACTTGCATGTATTAGGCACGCCGCCAGCGTTCGTCCTGAGCCAGGATCAAACTCTCCGATAAAGTAGTTTGACTGACTACGCACATCACTGTGCGATTTTATAAAAATGAATTAACAGGTACGTTTTGTCTTGTTTAGTTTTCAAAGAACTTTGTGTGCTTCTCCCGAAGCGACTACTTAATAGTAACATTTTTAGTTAACTAGGTCAACACTTTTTTTAAAAAGTTTTTGCTAGTGATGTTTGTGTCTTTTAAAAGACAACAGAAATGATTATACCATAATTATTATGACTGTAAAGGGTTATGGCACAAAAAAAGCGCAGCTATTTCAGCTGCGCTTTTTCTCACACTTCTTCTTGTGTTTCTTCTTGCTCATCTTCTTCGCTTTTCTCTACCAATGCTACTGTAGCAACATGCTCTTCTTCCGCCATTCTGATAAGGCGTACACCTTGAGTGACACGTCCGGTGATTGAGATATCATTAATGTCCATTCTAATGAGTACGCCGCTTGCTGTAATAATCATTAGATCCTCTTCACCTTTAGTAGCTTTTACTGTTACTAATTGGCCGTTGTTCTCGGTGATTTTCGCTGTTTTGAGTCCTTTTCCGCCACGGCTTTGGGTTCTATACTCTTCAGCCGGAGTTCGTTTTCCGTAACCTTTTTCAGTTACGATAAGGACATGTGATTCTTCCTCTAATATTTCCATGCCGACAACAACGTCATCATCGGTCAAGGTTATGCCTTTTACGCCTGCCGCAGTTCTTCCCATTTCCCGGACATCTGTTTCAGGGAAACGGATCAGCAATCCATTTTTCGTTCCGATGATCATTTGTTTTGTGCCGTCAGTTAGACGTACACCCATCAATTCATCATCCTCACGAAGACTCAGGGCGATTAGGCCATTGTTGCGGATATTAGCGAACTGAGACAGTGAAGTTCGTTTTGAAACCCCGTGCTTTGTTGTGAAGAAAAGGTAAAGCTCCGCATTGAATTCAGTGACTGGAATAATTGCGTTAATCCATTCACCCTTTTCTACCTCAAGCAGGTTAATAATCGGGATTCCTTTTGCTGTTCTGCCGTACTCAGGGATTTCATATCCTTTTGCACGATACACTTTCCCTTTGTTCGAGAAGAAGAGAATCGTGTCATGAGTTGACGTAGATATTAAATGCTCAACGAAATCATCTTCATTTGTTCCCATCCCCTGTACACCTTTTCCGCCTCGTTTTTGACTGCGGTAAGTTGATGCAGGAAGACGTTTGATGTATCCGTTGTGTGTCAGAGTGACGACGATATTTTCTCTCTCGATAAGATCTTCATCTTCAATTGTTTCCAGTCCAGAAGTGACGATCTCCGTACGTCTCTCATCGTTGAAACGCTCTTTGATTTCAGTGAGTTCTTCACGGATGATCTCAAGCACTTTATATTCATTTGCCAAAATGTCTTTTAGCTCTGCAATTAATTTAACAAGAGATAGATATTCTTCTTCAATCTTTTCACGTTCTAGTCCTGTTAAACGCTGCAGCCTCATATCGAGGATCGCTTGTGCTTGCTTCTCTGTCAATGAAAATTGTTCAATTAGACCTGTTCTCGCGATTTCAGCCGTTTGAGAATTACGGATAAGAGAAATAACTGCATCGAGATGATCAAGAGCAATTCTCAAACCTTCCAAGATATGAGCTCTCGCTTCAGCTTTACGCAATTCATATGCCGTACGGCGTCTGATTACGACTTTTTGATGGTCAAGGTAATGCTCCAGGCATTGCTTTAGATTTAAAACTTTCGGCTGACCGTCAACAAGCGCAAGCAGGTTAATACCAAAAGATGTTTGCAGCGCAGTTTGTTTGTATAGGTTGTTTAGAATAACATTTGCATTGGCATCGCGTCTGATTTCAATGACAATTCTCATACCTGTACGGTCTGATTCATCGCGTAAATCTGTGATGCCCTCTATCTTCTTGTCCCTAACGAGATCTGCAATTTTCTCGATTAATTTAGCCTTGTTTACTTGGTAAGGAATCTCTGTTACGACAATTCTTTCTTTGCCTGAAGATGTATGATCGATCTCAGCTTTTGCCCGAATCGTAATAGAACCTCGACCAGATTCGTATGCCTTACGGATACCGCTGCGTCCCAAGATTTGACCCGCAGTCGGGAAATCAGGCCCTGGAATGAATTCCATAAGTTCCGAGATTGTGATGTCCGGGTTCTCACTGACAGCAAGTACACCATCAATGATTTCCCCAAGCTGGTGCGGAGGAATGTTTGTTGCCATACCTACCGCAATACCGGCAGCACCGTTCACGAGCAGATTCGGGAACCTTGAAGGCATAACAACGGGTTCTCTTTCTGACCCATCATAGTTATCCTGATAATCAATTGTGTCTTTTGTGATATCTCGAAGAATTTCCATCGAGATCTTAGACATTCTTGCTTCTGTATAACGCATGGCAGCCGCTGAGTCTCCGTCAACAGAACCGAAGTTTCCGTGACCGTCAACGAGCATATAACGATAGTTGAAATCCTGTGCCATTCTGACCATGGATTCATATACCGCTGAATCACCGTGCGGGTGGTATTTCCCGATAACTTCTCCAACGATACGCGCGGATTTTTTATAAGCCTTTTCACTCGTCATCCCCAAATCATTCATAGCATACAAAATCCGTCTATGAACCGGCTTTAAACCGTCACGAACATCTGGAAGAGCACGGGACACAATAACGCTCATTGCATAATCCAAGAAGGACGTACGCATTTCCTGACTGATATTTATTTCACGAACTTGTGGTGTGTTTTGTTCACTCATTAAAAAACCTCCCTGAAGTATCACATGAAATATGTGGGAGTAGATTGTCCATTATGATCTTCAATACGATTTCACTATTCTCCATTATATCAATAAACTTATGATTATACACATTAAATTGCTAGAATATATAGGTATTGCAAGCATTACTGCATCTGATCCCGTTCAGAAAAAAGCCTTATTTCTAATTGGAAATAAGGCTTTTTATATTAGATGTCAAGATTTTTAACGTATCTCGCATTTGCTTCTATGAAGTTTCGGCGCGGTTCTACTTTGTCGCCCATCAGCATTTCAAATGTCTCATCCGCATCCATAGCATCTTCAAGAGTTACCTGAAGAAGTGTTCTAGAGCTCGGATCCATCGTTGTCTCCCATAGCTGGGTGGCATTCATTTCACCAAGACCTTTATAACGCTGCAATCCAGGCTTAGGCGTTTGAGGCAGCGTTTTTAGCAGGTCTTCAAGCTCCTTGTCATTGTATGCATATTCAACACGTTTCCCCTGTTGAACCTTGTAAAGCGGCGGCTGCGCAATGTACACGTAGCCATTTTCGATAATCTGACGCATATATCTGTAAAAGAACGTTAATAGCAGTGTTCTGATGTGCGCGCCATCAACGTCGGCATCTGTCATAATGACAACTTTGTGGTAACGGGCTTTCTCCAGGTTGAAATCTTCCCCGATACCTGTGCCGAGCGCTGTAATCATAGAGCGAACTTCGTTGTTAGAAAGGATTTTATCCAGTCTCGCTTTTTCAACGTTCAGGATCTTACCTCTAAGCGGCAAAATAGCTTGGAAATGTCTGTCGCGGCCTTGTTTAGCAGATCCTCCGGCAGAGTCACCCTCTACGATATACAGCTCGGAGATGCTCGGGTCTTTTGACGAGCAGTCCGCCAGCTTACCGGGAAGGTTTGAAATTTCCAAAGCGCTCTTGCGGCGTGTTAATTCACGCGCTTTTTTTGCAGCCATTCTTGCTCTTGCCGCCATTAATCCTTTATCGACAATTTTTTTGGCCGCATCTGGATTTTCCAGCATAAATGTTTCCATCGCTGTAGAAAATAACGTATCGGTAATCGTCCGCGCTTCTGAGTTGCCTAGCTTTGTTTTCGTTTGGCCCTCAAACTGCGGATCAGGGTGTTTGATTGAAATAATCGCGGTCAGCCCTTCTCTTACGTCATCTCCGCTTAGGTTTGGATCATTTTCTTTAATAAGCCCTTTTTTTCTGGCGTAATCGTTGATAACACGAGTCAGACCCGTTTTGAAACCCGCTTCGTGGGTACCGCCTTCGTACGTGTTAATGTTATTTGTAAAAGAGTAAATGTTGCTTGTGTAGCTGTCATTGTATTGCAATGCCACTTCAACCGTAATGCCGTCCTTTTCGCCTTCGATGTAAATCGGCTCTTCATGGACTACTTCTTTAGAACGGTTTAAATACTCTACATAACTTTTAATTCCGCCTTCGTAATGGTACTCATTTTTGCGCTCTTGCCCTTCACGTTTATCTTCAATCGTGATGTTTACGCCTTTTGTCAAAAAGGCTAGTTCGCGCACACGGTTAGCAAGCAGATCATAATCATACACAGTTGTTTCTGTGAAAATCTCAGGATCCGGGACGAAATGTGTCGTCGTTCCTGTATGATCCGTTTCGCCAATGATCTCAAGGTCTGAAACCGGAACTCCGCGTTTATAAGTTTGACGGTGGATTTTACCGTCACGGTGCACCGTCACAACAAGCTCGGTTGAAAGCGCGTTTACGACTGACGCACCTACACCGTGCAATCCTCCAGACACTTTATAACCGCTTCCGTCAAATTTCCCTCCGGCATGGAGCACCGTCATAATGACTTCTACTGCAGGACGGCCCATTTTTTCATGAATACCGACTGGAATACCGCGACCATTATCTATTACCGTGATGCTGTTGTCTTTTTCAATTTGGATATTGATATCCGTACAATAACCTGCGAGGGCCTCGTCAATACTATTGTCGACAATTTCCCATACCAGGTGGTGAAGGCCTTTGCTGTTTGTTGAACCGATATACATCCCCGGTCTTTTACGAACAGCTTCCAATCCCTCTAGTACCTGTATCTGATTTTCATCATAACTGTTTTGCTGCTGTTCCATAGCCACGTCATTCACCTACACTTTTCTAAACGATATATTCGTGATAAAAAATTTCTAAGAATCTATTTCAAACATAAATTGCGCACGTTTTTTTAATGTGCTGGAAGATAAGGGAGAGTAATATATATTCTGAACCGTGACTACGATAGATTTGGGCGTGCCGTTTACGGAAGGCACCACCTTGTGTTTCTGTTTTTTCAGAAATTCTTCAACAATAGGCGACATGTTGGCTTTAAAGTCAAAAATGCCGACAATATCTCGTGTTGAAACCACAAAGTCATCACCTAAATGAATATACAATTGCCCACCTCATTTCTTCACTTCACTAACGCACCGTTTTGCACACGGAACATTCCTGCTTGGCGTAAGGTTTCGTGATCAATGCCATCAACGCTTGTCGTTGTGACAAACGTTTGTACACGGCCTTGGATCGTATGAAGCAAGTGCGACTGGCGATAATCATCCAGCTCACTCAGTACATCATCCAATAGTAAAATGGGATATTCTCCGATTTCTTCATGGATCAGGTCAATCTCCGCCAGCTTAAGGGACAATGCCGTCGTTCGCTGCTGTCCTTGAGAACCATACGTCTGCACATCGCGTCCGTTCACGTAGAAAAGAACATCGTCACGATGAGGCCCTGACAGCGTAACACCGCGCTCAATTTCCTTTTCTCTTAATTTAGAAAACGCTTCTTGATAGCTATCTCCTATTTTCGACAAGTCTACAGGATCTGATACCTCAAGAGCCGTATGGTACTTTAGGGTCAGCTCTTCAAGCCCTCTTGAGATGCCCGCATGGATAGGCTGAGCCCATTTTTCGAGCTGCGCTGTAAACTGCAGGCGTTTTACGACGACTTTTGCTGCAACTTCTACAAGCTGATCAGTCAAAACATCAAGCATCGTTCTGTCAGTTTGTTTTCTTGTTTGCAGCTGCTTCAAAAAATGATTTCGCTGGGAAAGGATTTTCTGGTAAAGAGAAAGGTCATGCAGGTAAACAGGAGAAACCTGTCCGATTTCCATGTCAAGAAACCGCCTTCTCACTTGAGGGCTCCCCTTTACAAGATTTAAATCTTCCGGCGCGAACATAATGGTGTTGAGGGCCCCGACATACTGGCTGAGCTTTTGCTGTTCAATATGATTGACCTTGCCCTTTTTACCCTTTTTGGAGATGACGAGCTGCATCGGGATCGCTCCGTTTTGCTTCATCACTCTTCCCTCTATTTTAGCATAGTCTTTGTCCCACCGTATAAGTTCTTTGTCATTTGACGTCCTGTGCGATTTCGCCATGGACAAGACATAGATCGCCTCCATGAGATTTGTTTTCCCCTGGGCGTTTTCTCCGATGATCACATTTACTTTATTTTCAAATTGAAGTTCAGCATGGTCGTAGTTGCGGTAAGATGTCAGTTCTAAGTTCTGGATATACAATCAGTGTCACCCGCTTTAATTGACGACTTGAAATGAACCAAATCCTTCAATCTCTACCACATCTCCAACATACAGCTTTCTGCCACGGCGATTGTCCGGCTCGTTGTTCACAAGCACTTCATGTTCGCTTAAAAACCACTTTGCCATACCGCCTGACTGAATAACATCGGCTAATTTCAAGAATTGTCCGAGGGTAATCATCTCTGTATCAATTGAAATCGGATTTGCCATTATATCGACCTCTTTCAAATATCACTAATATCTAATTGTACTAAAAAAAAACGAATTAGGGAAAGGGAAAACTTGTCGGAGCAGATGCCGAATAGAAAAGCTGCCGAACGTGTCGGCAGCAGTGTATCGGATTAATAGGTTCTGACAGGAAGGATAAGCTGTACAATCGTTTCATCATTCGGTGTACGTATTAAGAAAGGTCTCATTGCACCTGTAAAGCTTACGCGTATTTCTGCTCCTTCAAGCACCTTTAGTGCATCCAACATATATTTTGGACTAAATGAGATATTTAATTCCTCACCTTCAATTTGATCAGCAAGAATCGCTTCGACAACTTTACCGATTTCAGGTGAGTTGGAAGAGATCTCAATGGATTCAGCTGGTTTTGCAGACAGCTTCACCACGTTGTTGCGTCCCTCTCTCGCTAAAAGAGATGCACGATCAATCGCCTGAAGGAATTCTTTTGTGTTCACAATGATTTCGGTTTTGCTTTCTTGCGGAATCAGGCTGGTTGTATCCGGATAATTTCCGTCCAGAAGCCGCGAGAAGAATAAAACGTTTTTCGCTTTAAACAGAACTTGGGTTTCTGTGATCACGATATCTACAAGTTCCTGGTTGTCATCCAAAATCTTGCTGAGTTCAGTTAAGCTTTTTCCCGGAATCACGACGTTATAAGATCTGTCTTCTGGAATATCGAGTTTCGCTTTTCTTAATGCAAGACGGTGGCTATCCGTCGCAGTGCATAATAATTCACTTCGCTCCACTTTCCAGTTTACACCTGTCAAGATAGGGCGTGTTTCTGAGGTGGACACGGCGAATACTGTTTGTCTGATTAGATTTTTTAACAAATCAGTCGGAATTTGAATCGCATGATGTTCTTCGATCTGCGGCAAGTGCGGATACTCATCAGCATCCAGCCCGTTTAGATTAAATTCAGCTTTGCCAGAACGGATAATCGTCAAATACTGGTTTTGCACTTCGATTTCTACAGTCGCCATCGGCAGTTTTTTTACAATCTCACTAAAGAAGCGGGCTTGTAAAACAATGCTTCCAGGCTGTTCTATTGTGACGATCTCTTTATCTCCTTCTTCTTTTGGAATGAAGGATTCAATTGAAATATCTGAATCGCTTCCTGTAAAGGATACGCCATCATCTGATGCAACAATCTTAACACCAGTCAGAATGGGAATCGTAGTTCTGGATGAAACTGCTTTTAATACATCTTGGACACTTTCAACAAGACGATCTTTTTGAATCGTGAATTTCATTTTTATCCTCCTAACGGATAATGTATTAATATATATATTTTTAAAAAATAGTAGAAGTAATAGTAGGGCTTGTGGATTTGTGGATAAGTTGTGAAAAAGACAGGAAACACAGCCTATCCACATGTGGACAGACTGTGTATGACTTCTGAAAAGTTATTCACACTTTCCCCGATTAATCCCCGGTCCTGCTATTTAAGCTGTTCTTTAATTTCTTTTACATGCTGCTGAAGCTGTTCATCGTCTACCAGCAGTTTTGAAATTTTTTCGTGCGCATGAATAACGGTCGTATGGTCACGGCCTCCAAACTCTTCACCGATTTTAGGAAGAGAGGAATCAGTCATTTCTCTTGATAAATACATAGCGATTTGACGCGGGAAAGCTACTGATTTTGTCCGTTTTTTTGCTTTGAAATCCTCGAGTTTAATATTAAATTGCTGGCCTACTACCCTCTGAATTTCTTTTATCGTAATGACTTTCGGTTTTGAGGAAGGAATAATATCTTTCAGCGCCTCAGCTGCCAGATCAGCATTAATATCTTTATTAATTAATGATGAGTAGGCAACAACCCTGATTAAGGCTCCTTCAAGTTCCCGAATATTGCTGTCGATTTGATTTGCGATGTATAGCATGACCTCGTTCGGAATATCGAGGCCCTCCGCTTTGGCTTTTTTTCTTAAAATCGCAATTCTGGTCTCCAAATCAGGCGGCGTGATATCTGTAATCAGGCCCCATTCAAAACGTGAACGCAATCTGTCTTCTAGTGTCGGAATTTCTTTTGGCGGTCGATCACTTGAAATGACGATTTGTTTGCTTTCCTCGTGCAATGTGTTAAAAGTATGGAAAAATTCTTCCTGGGTCTGTTCTTTCCCCGCTAAAAATTGAATATCATCTATCAAAAGCACATCAACATTTCGATAGCGATTGCGGAAATCGACGGCTTTATTATCTCGGATAGAGTTGATGAATTCGTTTGTAAATTTCTCAGAAGACAGATAAACCACTTTGGCAGAAGGATTATGATCTATAACGTAATGGCCGATCGCATGCATTAAATGTGTTTTCCCTAAGCCGACGCCCCCATAGATAAATAAAGGGTTGTATGCTTTCGCGGGCGCTTCCGCAACTGCGAGGGAAGCAGCGTGTGCAAATCGGTTTCCAGATCCGATGACAAAAGTATCAAAGGTATATTTTGGATTGAGCATATTTTGAGGAAAATCTGATGTATCTTCTTTGACCGCTTTTTTGACTTGCGGTTTCGGCAGAAAGTCTTCAACATCCTGATTTTGAGGAATGACAAACTTAATGCTCAATTCTTCCCCGGTTAATTCATATATAGTATCTGCAATCAGATGCAAGTATCTGGACTCCAGCCAGTCTCTGGCAAATTCATTAGGAGCCGTGATTGTCAATGTATCTCCCTGCAGTGAGTGCGCTTTGGTTGATTTCATCCAAGTCTCAAAACTTGGTTTGCTCAACTTTTTTTCGATTTGAGCAAGAGCTTGATTCCACAGGTCTAATATATTTTCCATCTTCCAGCACGTCCCTCCTTTTCATAGAAAATGGTGTCTTTCTCTGTTATAGAACACAAAAAAAGAGCAAATGGCGCTTGCCATTCGTACACATTAAATGTTGAAAACATATAATATAGTAGATAAATAGCTTTTCGACAAATTTCACAACTTGTGGACAACATTCTACACAAGCTGTGTGAAATCAATCCACAACTTATCCACACTTTGTGGATAAAAGGGAAAGGCAAGATTAGTAATCAAGAGTTAAAACACAAATATAATACCAAAATAAATGAGAGCTTGCAATGGTTGTCACAATCTTATCCACAAAGCGGACAACCTGTTGAAAAAATCTTGTCCACAGTGGTTGGTAATGTGAAAATGTTGTCGATAACCTCTGTGGATATTGAAAAAAGGCAAAAAAGATATCCACATACGTTATTTTAGAGGCAAATTGTTTGGATTTGTCTTTTTTTCGTTAAATTAAGGAATCTGAAAAATAAGGTTTCGAAAGTTGAAAAGGTATGGTATCCTATTATGGTTGCAAGAAATAAAAGCACTAGTGAAGTTGACAATGAATAGGTAACGCAAATATAATAATTAAGACTGTCTTTAGCAGCTATTCCTCGAGGGAGGTGTCATAAATGAAAAGAACATTCCAACCGAATAACCGTAAACGCAGTAAAGTTCATGGCTTCAGAAGCCGTATGAGTTCAAAAAACGGTCGTCTAGTTTTAGCACGCCGTCGCCGTAAAGGCAGAAAAGTATTATCAGCTTAGGCCACTGAATAATGTCAGTGGTCTTTTTTCACATTATGGGAAAAGATAGATGTGATGCGTGATGAACTGGGGGATGCCCCCTAGTTCTGATGCATCGCATTTTCATAATGAATTTTAAAAGTTTCTGCCAGCCAGTATCGGAGTGAGTCATTTGAAGAAGCGAAATCGTTTAAAGAAAAATGAAGATTTTCAAAAAGTGTTTAAGCATGGGACATCAATAGCAAACCGCCAATTTGTCTTATATACGCTTGATCAGCCTGAAAACGATGAGCTGCGCGTCGGGCTTTCCGTCAGCAAAAAAATTGGCAACGCTGTGATGCGAAATCGGATCAAACGTTTGATTCGGCAGGCTTTTCTTGAAGAGAAAGAGAGACTGAAGGAAAAGGATTACATCATTATTGCCAGAAAACCGGCGAGCCAGCTGACATATGAGGAAACGAAAAAAAGTCTGCAGCATCTATTCAGGAAATCTTCTTTATATAAGAAATCTTCGCCAAAATAGGCATTATCACTGCTTTCTTACAACTTTTAAAAGCGCTTCCTTTCTGGTTGATCAGAAAAAGACACCATTTAAAACTGAAAGATGCTAAAATACATACAAGTATGCTTTGCAATAAAAGAGTGTAAAGATTAATTATAGGAGGAAATGTTGTTGAAAAGGAGAATAGGGTTGCTATTAAGTATGGTTGGCGTATTCATGCTATTGGCTGGATGCTCGAGTGTGAAAGAGCCGATCACTGCAGATAGTCCGCATTTTTGGGACAAGTACGTAGTATATCCATTGTCTGAGCTCATTACGTATGTAGCGAAATTGACGGGAGATAACTATGGACTTTCAATTATTCTTGTTACTATTTTAATTCGTTTATTAATTTTACCGCTGATGATTAAGCAGCTGAGAAGTTCGAAAGCAATGCAGGCTTTACAGCCGGAAATGCAAAAGCTTAAAGAAAAATACAGCTCAAAGGATCAAAAAACACAGCAAAAGCTTCAGCAGGAAACAATGGCTTTATTCCAAAAGCATGGTGTTAATCCATTGGCGGGATGTTTCCCGATTTTAATCCAGATGCCGATATTAATTGGATTCTATCATGCGATCATGAGAACACAGGCGATTTCAGAGCATAGTTTCTTATGGTTTGACTTAGGAGAAAAAGATCCTTTCTATATTCTTCCTATCGTTGCCGGTGTCGCTACATTTGTTCAGCAAAAACTAATGATGGCGGGCAATGCGCAGCAAAATCCGCAAATGGCGATGATGCTTTGGATTATGCCGATTATGATTATCGTATTTGCGATCAACTTCCCGGCGGCTCTTTCTCTTTATTGGGTAGTCGGTAACTTATTTATGATTGCACAAACGTTCCTCATTAAAGGGCCAGATATTAAAAAAAGTCCTGAGCCGGAAAAAGCCGGAGGAAAGAAAAAGTGAGGAATGTGACTGCTGCAGGGCGAAATGTCGACGAAGCAGTACAGTCCGGATTGCAAGAGCTGGAATTAACGAAGGATAAAGTAGAAATTACCGTTATTGAAGAGGGAAACAAAGGGTTTCTCGGTATTTTCGGTAAAAAGCAGGCGGTCGTAAAGCTGGTTGAAAAGATTGATCCGATTCAGCAAGCGAAGGCTTATCTTCAAACAATTGCCGAAGCTATTGCCGGGAAGTCTGATGTGACTGTTCAAGAAAACAAAAAGTCAGTGAGTTTCCATATAACAGGTGAAAAAACGGCATTGTTGATTGGGAAAAGAGGACAAACCTTAAATGCCCTTGAAACTTTGACACAGCTTGCCCTTAACCGTTATCCAGGCCAATATAAAAATGTGACGGTAGATGCAGAAAACTATCGTTCGAAAAGAAAAGATACACTGAGTCAGCTGGCCATCAGGCTTGCAGACCAGGTTTTGAAAACGAAAAAAACAGTTCATCTTGAACCTATGCCGTCCAGTGAAAGAAAAATCATTCATGATACTCTTTCTGGATATGATCACCAGATCAAAACGTATTCAATGGGTGAAGGCGAAAATCGCCATCTCGTTATTTCCCATAAAAGATAGCATAAAACCGAAGTCCAGTAAAAAGCGGATTTCGGTTTTTTTGTATGATAAAAATCTATTTTTCCTAGTGATATCAAGCTTTTGCCGTTTAAGTTTTTTCTTTTTAGGTGTATCCTGTTGATAAAAAGGAAGTTCAGGAAATAAAATTAATTGTTATTCACATGTGGATAAGTTAAAGTAATAGGAGGCGAATTCCTAATTCTGTGGATAACACATCTTCCACTTCGAACCAAACTATGTTATCTTTTAGTTTTGGCATAATAAAAATTTTTTTATATAGATGAAAGTATAAGTAAAGAGAGGTGAACAGCATGGATACAATTGCAGCAATTTCCACTCCGATGGGAGAAGGCGCGATTGCGATTGTACGGTTGAGCGGACCAGAAGCAATTCAAATCGCAGATAAAATTTATAAAGGACCGAAGGGGAAAACACTCAGTTCGGTCGAGTCACATACGATTCATTATGGTCATATCGTAGACAGGCCTTCGGATCGTGTCGTTGAGGAAGTAATGGTATCAGTGTTAAAAGCACCGAGAACTTTTACACGTGAAGATGTCATCGAAATTAACTGTCACGGGGGAATTGTGACTGTGAACCAAGTGCTTCAGCTTGCATTGAGAGAGGGAGCGAGACTTGCGGAGCCTGGTGAATTTACGAAACGCGCGTTTTTAAACGGCCGAATTGATCTTTCACAGGCGGAAGCGGTTATGGACTTAATCAGAGCGAAAACGGACCGGGCAATGAACGTCGCCATGAATCAAATGGAGGGGCGTCTTTCTGCTTTGGTGCGCCGTTTACGCAGTGAGATTTTAGAAACGCTGGCTCATGTTGAGGTGAATATCGATTATCCGGAGTATGATGATGTAGAGGAAATGACGCATCAGCTTTTGGTTGAAAAGGCAACTGCCGTGAAAAAAGAAATTGAGGCGCTGCTAAGGACTTCAGAGCAAGGAAAAATCTTGCGTGAAGGTCTTTCTACTGTCATTATCGGCCGGCCGAATGTAGGAAAATCATCTCTTTTGAACAGCCTCGTACATGAGGCAAAAGCCATTGTGACCGATATTCCCGGAACGACTCGGGATGTAATTGAGGAATACGTTAATGTTAGGGGCGTTCCACTTCGTCTGGTTGATACAGCAGGTATTCGTGAAACAGAGGATATTGTTGAACGAATCGGTGTTGAACGTTCTCGCCAGGTTCTTAAGGATGCGGACCTGATTTTACTTGTGCTTAATTATAGTGAAGAGCTTTCTGAAGAAGACGTGAAGCTTTTTGAAGCCGTTGAGGGCATGGACGTTATCGTGATTATGAATAAGACTGACCTTGAGGCGAAGATTGACAGTGAGCGTGTCCGTGAGCTTGCCAATGGACGTCCTGTTGTCACGACATCTCTATTAAAAGAAGAAGGCATCAATGATTTAGAAGAAGCGATTCAATCGCTGTTCTACACGGGTGCCATTGAAAGCGGAGATCTGACTTATGTCAGCAACACACGACATATCTCTATTTTACAGCAAGCAAAACGTGCCATTGAAGATGCGCTTAGCGGCATCGAACAGGATGTCCCGATCGACATGGTGCAAATCGACCTTACAAGATGCTGGGAGCTTTTGGGCGAAATCATCGGAGATTCTGTCCACGAAAGCTTAATTGATCAGCTCTTTTCACAATTCTGTTTAGGAAAATAATAAAAGGAGGAACTAGAATCATGGGGTATGAAGCAGGCCAATACGATGTGATTGTGATTGGCGCCGGGCATGCCGGTGTTGAGGCTGCCCTCGCATCTGCACGCCAAGGCGCCAAAACGCTTGTCTTGACCATCAACTTAGATATGGTTGCATTTATGCCATGTAATCCGTCTGTCGGCGGCCCTGCAAAAGGGATTGTCGTCCGCGAAATTGACGCGCTCGGCGGAGAAATGGGCAGAAACATCGATAAAACGCACATTCAAATGAGAATGCTGAATACTGGAAAAGGTCCTGCGGTCCGTGCATTGCGTGCCCAAGCAGACAAATTCCAATATCAGCACGAAATGAAAAATACGCTTGAAAAAGAACCAAACTTAACATTGCTGCAAGGAATTGTGGAGCGGTTGATCGTTGAAGACGGCGAATGCCGCGGTGTTATTACACAAACCGGCGCGCATTATCGTGCGAAAGCAGTTGTCATGACGACAGGGACATATTTAAGAGGACGAATCATTCTTGGAGATCTGTCTTACTCAAGCGGTCCGAATAACCAGCAGCCTTCTATTAAGCTTTCTGAGCATTTGGAGGAACTGGGCTTTGACCTTGTTCGTTTTAAAACAGGTACGCCGCCTCGCGTCAAAAGCGACACGATTGATTACAGCAAAACGGAGATTCAGCCTGGTGACGATGTGCCTCGCGCTTTCTCATATGAAACAGTGGAATATATTACAGACCAGCTCCCTTGCTGGCTGACATATACAAGCCCTGAGACACATGAGATTATTGACAGCAACCTGCACCGTTCACCGATGTATTCCGGTATGATCAAAGGGACGGGTCCAAGATACTGCCCGTCTATTGAAGATAAAGTTGTCCGTTTTAATGATAAACCGCGTCACCAGATCTTCCTTGAGCCTGAAGGCAGAAATACGCAGGAAGTCTATGTCCAAGGGTTATCTACAAGTCTTCCAGAAGATGTACAGCAAAGAATGCTTGCGACGATTCCTGGTCTTGAAAACGTGCAAATGATGAGAGCCGGCTATGCGATCGAGTACGATGCGATCGTACCGACACAGCTATGGCCGACGCTTGAAACGAAAAAAATCACAAACCTTTACACTGCAGGCCAAATTAACGGAACTTCCGGTTATGAAGAAGCTGCGGGACAAGGAATTATGGCGGGAATCAATGCAGGACGAAAAGCGCTTGGAAAAGAAGAAGTGATTCTGAGCCGTTCTGACGCCTACATTGGTGTTCTGATTGATGACCTTGTGACAAAAGGAACCAATGAACCATACCGTCTTTTGACATCACGTGCTGAATACAGATTGCTTCTTCGCCATGACAATGCTGATTTGCGTCTGACAGAAATCGGACACCGCATTGGATTGATTTCTGATGAGCGATATGCAGCTTTTGAGAAGAAAAAAGCGGCGATCGAAGCGGAGAAAAAACGTCTGCACTCTGTGATTATCAAGCCTTCTCCGGAGAATCAAGAATATATCCGTTCTCTTGGCGGAAGCGAACTGAAAGATGGAGTTCGCGGCACAGACTTGATGAAACGTCCTGAAATGAACTATGAAACAGTCACAAAACTGGCGCCGCCAGAAGTGCCGGTTCCGCAAGACGTGGCAGAACAAGTAGAAATCCAAGTAAAATATGAAGGATATATTGAAAAATCCCTTCAGCAAGTGGAAAAACTGAAGAAGATGGAAAACAAAAAAATTCCGGATCGAATTGATTATGATGCAATTAAAGGGATCGCGACTGAGGCGCGTCAAAAACTGAAACATGTGCGTCCTTTGTCTGTTGCCCAAGCTTCCCGCATTTCCGGTGTAAACCCGGCGGACATTTCAATTCTATTGGTGTATTTAGAGCAGGGACGCATTGCGAAGATAGCCGAATAGAAAGGATGACGGCATGAATATTGAAGAATTCACTTCTAGTTTGGCGGAAAAAGGGATCTCCCTTTCTCCCCGTCAGCTGGAGCAATTTGAGCTGTATTACGACATGCTGGTTGAATGGAACGAAAAAATCAATCTGACTTCAATTACAGAGAAAAAAGAAGTGTATCTTAAGCATTTTTATGATTCCATTACAGCTGCTTTTTATGTCGACTTCAATCAAGTGAACACGATTTGTGATGTTGGAGCGGGAGCGGGTTTTCCGAGTCTTCCGATTAAAATATGCTTTCCGCACCTCCATGTCACAATCGTGGATTCACTAAATAAACGGATTACGTTTTTAGAAAAGTTGTCTGAAGCATTGCAATTGGAGAATACGACATTCTGCCATGACAGAGCTGAAACATTCGGACAGCGGAAAGACGTACGGGAAAGCTATGATATTGTGACAGCGCGAGCAGTTGCAAGACTATCTGTTTTGAGCGAACTTTGCCTGCCTCTAGTGAAGAAAAACGGGTTATTTGTTGCTTTAAAAGCTGCATCAGCTGAAGAAGAACTGAATGCCGGCAAAAAAGCGATCACGACGCTTGGAGGAGAACTTGAGAATATCCATTCCTTTAAGCTGCCTATTGAAGAAAGCGATCGTAATATTATGGTGATACGCAAGAAAAAAAATACACCTAAGAAGTATCCAAGAAAACCGGGAACTCCTAATAAATCGCCAATCGAAGGGTAATTTAGACAGCCTGATATGACAATACCATCATATTTTCATCAAAATTGGTGGATGTACAGCAGGAAAAACCATGAGAAAATAGAATTATAAAAATGGCAGTTTTTAAAGGTGGTGTAGGTACATGAAGCATTCATTCTCTCGTTTCTTCGGGCTTGGTGAGAAGGAACAGGAACCGGAGATTGCTGAACATGAGACAAACAAAGAAGAGATTCTTGAAATACCGGTAAATGCTATCGTTCCCAACCGTTTTCAGCCACGCACCATTTTCTCAGATGAAAAAATCAAAGAGTTAGCAATGACCATTCATACACACGGCATTATTCAGCCGATTGTTGTCAGGCATACAGAAGAAGAAGGCCAATACGAACTCATTGCAGGTGAAAGACGCTGGAGAGCGGTACAATCGCTCGAGTGGGAAAAGATTCCGGCTATTATTAAGGATTTTTCCGACACGGAAACCGCTTCTGTGGCGTTAATTGAAAACTTGCAGCGGGAAGAACTGTCTTCTATTGAGGAAGCGCATGCCTATGCTCGGCTTCTTGAACTGCATGACTTAACACAGGAAGCACTCGCACAGCGTTTAGGAAAAGGGCAATCTACAATTGCGAATAAGCTGCGGTTATTAAAGCTGCCTCAGCCGGTCCAAGACGCGATTATGGAGAAGAAAATCACTGAGCGTCACGCCAGAGCGCTGATTCCGCTAAAGCAGCCTGAGCTCCAAGTCACACTGCTCACAGAGATTATTGAGAAAAGTTTAAATGTAAAGCAGACGGAAGACCGCGTGGTGAAAATGCTGGAGCAAGGCCAGAGAAAACCAAAGCCTAGACGCAAAGCGTTCAGCAGAGATACAAGAATTGCAATGAACACGATTCGCCAGTCACTATCAATGGTTGAAGACAGCGGTGTAAAATTGAATACGGAAGAAGAAGAATTTGAAGAATATATTCAATTAACGATTCGCATACCAAAATAAAAGCTCTCCTGAAAAGCAGGAGAGCTTTTATTTTTACGGTAAAAGGAAATTAATTACTTTTAGTAAATAATGTTATATTAGAATTTTTTTCTTCAAGCTTGTGGATAAATTCTTCAGTATCTTGCGGAGAAATCACCGCATGTCCCCAGCCTCCCTGATAATATATCGTGATGGCATGACGAGAGCCAATCAGACGAAAACCTGACCACAGCTTCTTTTTTTGAACCACTTTGTCAATTTTTTCGTAAGGAATTTGGTGTTTGATCAGTCCTGCTTTAATGATTAGATGATGTTCTCTCAATACATATTTCAGATCAATAAAGCTCCAAATGATAAGCACATTTAAAAGAGTCAGCAGAGCAAAAATGATCCAGCCTGAAATCCTTGCATTTCCCAGTACAAAAGGAACAATGGCATCTGCTTGTATCAGTAATATGAGGAACACAATCATCAGTGTAACGGGTATATCTCTCTTTGTTTTAAAAACCATATTCTCACCATCCTGTACGTTCTGCACTGTAACTTCTTCTTTTTTTCTTTAAGAAATCCTTTTTTAAGTCAAAAAAACATAGAAGTTGCAGAATTTATAAGAGAAAGCATATGGCATGCTTGAATCTTCAATCATTTCCCTTCTGATTCGGAACAAAATGATGAAAAAAATGAAACGCTTTAATCTTTTTTTGATAGAATAGAATCAAGATAGTACATGTTCATGTGAAAGTAGGTGACATCGTGGGAAAAATCATAGCAATTACGAACCAAAAAGGCGGAGTGGGCAAAACAACGACGTCTGTCAACCTTGGGGCATGCTTAGCTTACATAGGGAAAAGGGTTCTGCTGGTAGATATTGATCCGCAGGGAAATGCGACAAGCGGATTAGGGATTGAAAAAGCCGATGTAGAGCAGTGTGTGTACGACATTTTAGTAGATGATGCAGATGTAATAGATATTATTAAGGCAACGACAGTAGAGAACTTGGACGTGATTCCTGCGACGATTCAGCTTGCCGGAGCTGAAATCGAGCTGGTTCCGACGATTTCAAGAGAAGTAAGACTGAAGAGGGCGCTTGAAGCTGTAAAGCAGAACTATGATTATATTATTATTGATTGTCCGCCGTCATTAGGGCTGCTGACGATTAATGCGCTTACTGCCTCAGATTCCGTTGTGATTCCTGTACAGTGCGAATATTATGCTTTAGAGGGACTCAGCCAGTTATTAAATACAGTACGACTTGTGCAGAAGCATTTGAATACTGATTTAATGATTGAAGGTGTATTGCTGACAATGCTTGATGCCCGGACGAATCTCGGCATTCAAGTCATTGAAGAGGTTAAAAAATATTTTAGGGATAAAGTATATAAGACGGTTATTCCGCGTAACGTCCGTCTGAGCGAGGCACCGAGTCACGGAAAACCCATCATTTTATACGACCCGCGATCAAGAGGTGCGGAAGTATATTTAGATTTAGCAAAGGAAGTGGCTGCGAATGGCTAAAGGCCTTGGAAAAGGGATTAATGCGTTGTTTAATCAGGTCGATTTGTCTGAAGAGACAGTTGAAGAAATTAAAGTTGCCGATTTACGCCCTAATCCTTATCAGCCAAGAAAACACTTTGATGACGAGGCATTAGCTGAACTAAAAGAATCTGTGCTGCAGCATGGCATTCTCCAGCCGCTGATCGTCAGAAAATCATTAAAAGGCTATGATATTGTTGCGGGAGAACGGCGTTTTCGAGCGGCAAAACTGGCGGGTTTAGACACAGTTCCGGCAATTGTCCGTGAATTATCAGAGGCATTAATGAGAGAAATTGCTTTATTGGAAAACCTTCAGCGTGAAGATTTGTCACCGCTTGAAGAGGCTCAGGCCTATGACTCCTTGCTGAAACACTTAGATCTCACACAAGAACAGCTTGCCAAACGTCTTGGGAAAAGCAGACCGCATATTGCGAATCATTTACGATTGCTGACACTGCCAGAAAACATTCAGCAACTTATTGCTGAAGGTACGCTTTCTATGGGACATGGACGCACGCTTCTTGGCCTGAAAAACAAAAATAAGCTTGAGCCACTTGTACAAAAAGTGGTTGCCGAACAGCTCAATGTTCGCCAGCTTGAGCAGCTGATTCAACAGTTAAATCAGAATGTTTCACGTGAAACAAAGAAAAAAGAACCTGTGAAAGACGCGGTTATAAAAGAACGGGAATCCTATCTTCAAAATTATTTTGGAACAACGGTTAATATTAAAAGACAAAAGAAAAAAGGCAAAATCGAAATTGAGTTTTTCTCTAATGAAGATCTTGACCGGATTTTAGAGCTTTTGTCTGAACGAGAATAATAAAGAAACCATCTTTCATGAGAAGATGGTTTTTGTTTTATATTCGCCCAGTGAGCCTATGCAGCGGGTTAAGGCGTTCCTGCCTCCACTCGGTTCGATCTGTTAAACTCAATCCTTCAGCTAGAACATTTGCCATATTCATGACCAAGTGCAGCCTTGTATTTTGCAATACAAAGTATTCCATAAAACCACTCACATTCACAATTCCGTTAATATGAAGATCTCCCACTTCAGGAAGGTCTTTTTGCACACCGGCTCCAGGCTTTAATGGCCCTGCTCCGATTTGAAACGATCCTACACTTTTGACGCGTCCTAAGCATGCATCAACCGCTATAATAAATGGGTTTTTATGTAATTTTTGAATGTCATTGATTTTATCCTTCATGTTCACAGCGTGGACGGGATCAGATAAGGTGCCATAGACATGGAATCTAGTGAGTGGCATTTGTTTGAGTTTCATGCCTACGAGCGGACCTAATGAATCACCGGTTGAACGGTCTGTTCCGATACAAACCACGACAATTGGTTTGCCGGCAGCTTTACGTAAGGATGAAGAAAGGATGGTTTGGATTTGTTTTGCTGCAGCTGCATCTGTATGTGAAACATATTGCTTTACTCGTTCCTGAGAGGAAAAAAGCCCGCCTTTTCGATTCATAGGTTTCACTTCCTTGTTATAGTAGGTAACAGAATTGCTATGGTATGTGTTTAGTTATGTAAGGTTGTTTACAGTATATCCAGCAGTGTGATTTTTTATGCTTTGTGTATGACACCGGATATTTTCAAAAATAGAGGATTGTTATGAGTGGTTAGAGGGTTGATTATAAGTATTGTGTCTCAATGCCTTTATTATGATCAAGCTATGGTCTGCTTATAAAACAGTTGAAAATACATAGATGTCTAGGTAGGGCAATACCGACGAAGTTAACGATTCTGGTTTTCAATCCGTCTGTTATTCCGATCTTGTCATACACATCATATGATTTGCAGCAGCATAGGATATCTGGGTGAAGATGTATACAGAGGTTCTGTCCTTATTTCTGCGGGCAAACTACTATCTCGTTTTAGACTGCATGTACCTGATTTTTTATGTGTATTTCGTATGATAAATTCACCTTGTGGTCATTGTCTATGAAAATATGGCATGTTTGCTTTCAGTTATTTATATAGTAACAATAACGGGAACAAGCTGAACTCTGTGCTATGAGGTGATGATGTTGTGGAGAGCCGGAATGAAGTGGATGCTGCTCATATTAGGGAGCCTGATCGGGGCCGGATATGCGAGCGGTCAGGAAATATGGCAGTTTTTTGGGGTGGAAAGCGGACTTGCTATTGTGCTGTTTACAATCATGTTCATTTTGTCGTCTTATATAGTGATGAAAATCAGTTTTAAGGTTCAATCCACTCATTTTCTGCCGGTTCTGGAACACTTGATGGGACCATGGCTGGCGAAAATTTATGATGTCCTCATCGTTTTTTATTTATTTTCGACGACTATGGTGATGATTGCCGGAGGCGGTGTGACTCTGCAAATGTACAAGCTTCCTTTCTGGTGGGGAATTGCACTGATTTGCATCGTGACAGTGTGTTTGTTTTTCTGGGATGTGAAAGGAATATTATCAGTAAATGGTTTTTTAATACCCGTTTTAGTAGCGGGACTGTTGTATGCGCTGATCTCCTTTCAGAGCACTCATCACCATACGTGGACGATTGATTTGACTCGGCAGTATAACTGGCCTGCAAGCATTACGTTTACCTCTTTAAACATCCTTTCAGTTGTCGCGATTTTATCCTCCGTTGGGAAAGAAATGAAAGGACTCGGAGAAGCGAAAATCGCCAGTGTGGCAAGCGGTCTTATTTTTGGCGTAATCTCCTTTGTTTATAATGAAACGTTAGTGGAGCTGGCAGGCTCCCTTTCTCAATTTGAAATACCGTTGTTTGCCGTTTTGGAGGGTGCGCCTTATCTCCTTTTTTTATGTATGACGGCGGTGCTGTGCCTTGCGATTTACACGACGACGGTAGCTGGTTTGCTGGGGCTGTCCAGCCGGCTGATGGCATTTATTCATATGCCGAGATGGGTGATTGTGTTGATTCTGTTAGTGTTAATGGTGCCTTTTACTTCTTTCGGCTTTTCTGATTTGATCGCGTTCTTGTACCCAATATACGGGATGCTGAATTTATATTTGTTAGTTTGTCTGCTGTTATATCCTATTTTGAGTAAATGGAAATAAGAGGATATCTTTCTTTTCGGATATCTTGATTGCTCTTATGATCAGTTTTTTTGTACAATAGATACAGCAGTTTATGAAAAGAGGTGAAGGGTCTTGGCGGATAAAGACTTTGGCCTGAATGATGTTGTAGAAATGAAAAAACCGCATCCATGCGGAGCGAACAGCTGGAAAATTATACGCATGGGGATGGATATTCGAATTAAGTGTGAGGGATGCTCTCACAGTGTTATGATTCCGAGAAAAGAATTTGAAAGAAAACTAAAAAAAGTACTAATTAAGCATGAGGAGCCTACTTCGTAAAAGGCTGGCACTCATGCTTTTTCATATAGAAGGTAAGGAGAAGACGGCGATGAGCAAAGTGCATCAGTCAGCTTGTCCGCTGAATTGCTGGGACAGCTGCGGCTTTTTGGTGACTGTTGATGACGGAAAGGTAACAAAAGTGGACGGAGATCCGAACCATCCGATTACGGAAGGCAAAATCTGCGGCCGCGGCAGAATGCTTGAGACAAAAACAAACTCGCCTGAGCGGCTTCGCTATCCGATGAAAAAACAAAATGGCGAGTTTGTTCGGATTTCTTGGGAGCAGGCGCTTGATGAAATTGCCGGCAAGCTTAGGGAGATCAAGGAAACGTCAGAGACGACTGCTGTTTTGCACAGCCATGATTATGCGAATAACGGTTTGTTAAAAGCGCTAGATCAGCGTTTTTTTAATGGATATGGCGGCGTGACTGAAATCGTCGGAAGCATATGCTGGGGCTCCGGTATCGAGGCGCAAAGCTGGGATTTCGGCCGTTCGTACGGGCACGGTCCGCTTGATATTTACAACAGCAAACATGTTGTTGTGTGGGGAAGAAATGTATCCAGAACAAACATGCACTTATACCATCACTTGCAGCAGGTAAAGAAAAAGGGCGCCACGATTACGGTGATTGATCCGATCTTCAACCCGACTGCCAAGCTTGCAGACCGCTATATCTCTGTAAAGCCGGGAATGGATGGCTGGCTTGCGGCAGCTGTTTTGAAGGTTCTGATTGAGACAGGAAGAACGGATGAGACGTTTATTTCTAAGCACTCTGTCGGTTTTGATGATGTGAAAGAGCTTTTGAACACTGTTTCCTTAGAAGAGTTTATTGTGAAAACAGAAACTTCTATGGAGGAGCTGGAGTATCTGGCCGGTTTGTATGCTGATGGACCGGTGTCTACTTTTATGGGTCTCGGCATGCAGCGCTATAAAAACGGCGGCGAAACAATTCGCTGGATTGATGCACTCGTTGCGGCGAGCGGAAATGTCGGAATTAAAGGCGGCGGTGCGAATTTTGGGAATGTCCAGATCGGTGAAAGCTTTGCAAAAACGAAGCTGACGCTGCCGGAATTAAAAACAGCATCACGTTCGTTTTCAATGATGACACAGGCTGAAGAGGTGCTGACGGCTGCTGATCCAGCTATTGAGATGATTATCGTGACGTGCGGAAACCCGCTGACCCAGGTGCCGAATACCAATAAAGTAAGACAAGCGTTTGAAAAAGTGCCGATGACGGTAGCGATTGATTCTATCATGACGGATACGGCAAAGCTTTGTGACTATGTTTTGCCGACAGCCACTGTTTTTGAAGAAGAGGATATCTACTATTCCAGCATGTATCATCATTACGTTCAGTACGGAAAGAAGCTTGTGGAGCCGCAGGGTGAAGCGAAGTCGGACAGCTGGATCTGGTCAGAGCTTGCAAAACGCCTCGGATTTGGCGAGCTATTTGAACACAGCACTGAAGAATTTTTGGAGATGGGGCTTTCTTCATTGGAAGCAGAGGATGTGACACTTGAGCAATTGAAAGAAAAAGGCCACCTCCCTCTTCCAGTCAAGCAAGTGCCGTGGGATGATTATCAGTTTTTGACGCCGAGCGGAAAATTTGAATTTACTTCATCATTAGCTGAGGAAAAAGGATTTAGTGGCTTGCTTCAATTAAACGTGCCCGAAGAATCAGTTTTCCATAATGAGGAGTTAGCTGGAAAGTATCCTTATACGCTGTTGTCCATTCACCCGCAGCGTTCTAATCATTCTCAGCATGTACCGTTTATTGAAAAACTTCAGCACATTCAAGTCGATATTTCCCAGGATATAGCAGCTGGGCAGAATCTTCAGGACGGAGATGAGGTTGTCATTTTTAATGACCGCGGGCGCTTGAAGGGCAAGGTGAAGGTGATGAAGCAGGCTCATCCGAAGACGATTAATATAGACGAAGGCATGTGGGCGGCTTTTGGAGGTTCAGTCAATGCACTGACAAATGATACAAATTCTGATAATGGAATGGGAAGCACGCTTTTTGACTGTTTAGTAGGCTTGAAAAAAGCATAATCAAAGGGATTGGCAGGCTGAAAATGCTTTTTTGTCAGCTTGTCTTTTCCAGTGAACCTCCTTATAATTGCTCTAGGTTCAAAATACGTTCATACAATGACGGTTTTATATAGAGGAGATGAAAGAATGGCTTTAACAGCTGGAATTGTTGGTTTGCCAAACGTCGGGAAATCAACACTATTTAACGCAATTACACAGGCAGGTGCCGAATCAGCCAACTACCCGTTCTGTACGATTGATCCGAACGTGGGAATTGTAGAAGTACCTGATGATCGTCTGCAAAAGCTGACTGAGCTGGTCAAACCGAAGAAGACTGTGCCGACTGCTTTTGAATTTACTGATATTGCAGGGATCGTAAAAGGCGCGTCTAAAGGTGAAGGACTCGGTAACAAATTCCTTTCTCACATTCGCCAGGTTGATGCAATTTGCCACGTTGTCCGTGCTTTTTCTGATGACAACATTACACACGTTTCCGGAAAAGTTGATCCGATTGATGACATTGAAACGATCAACCTTGAGCTGATCCTCGCTGATATGGAAACAGTTGAAAAGCGGATTACACGCGTCAGCAAACTTGCGAAGCAAAAAGATAAAGACGCTGTATTTGAGTTTGAGATTCTGTCTAAACTGAAAGAAGCGTTTGAGAGTGAAAAGCCTGCTCGTTCTGTAGAGTTCACTGAAGAGCAGCAAAAACTTGTGAAGCAGCTTCATTTACTGACTTCGAAGCCTATTTTGTACGTGGCCAATGTAAGTGAAGAAGAAGTCGCTGATCCGTCTGGCAATGAAAATGTAGCGAAGATTCGCGAGTACGCTGCCGGCGAAAACGCGGAAGTTATCGTTGTTTGTGCGAAAATCGAATCTGAAATCGCTGAGCTTGAAGGAGATGAAAAGCAAATGTTCCTTGAAGAGCTTGGCATTGAAGAATCAGGACTTGATCAGCTGATCAAAGCGTCTTATTCCCTTCTTGGCCTTGCAACGTATTTCACTGCTGGAGAACAGGAAGTCAGAGCTTGGACATTCAAAAAAGGCATGAAAGCCCCTGAATGTGCAGGAATTATTCATAGTGACTTTGAGCGCGGCTTCATTCGTGCTGAAACTGTTGCATATGAGGATCTACTTGCTGGCGGCGGTATGGCAGGGGCGAAAGAAGCTGGAAAAGTCCGTCTTGAAGGGAAAGAGTACGTAGTTCAAGACGGAGATGTTATTCATTTCCGATTTAATGTATAGGATGCAGTTGTAAAGGGACAAGAGCTTTGGTATAATATAAAATTGTGAGTAATAGAATTATTGCTCCTTGCCCATTACGGGCCGCTTAGTCCAAAAGGAGGTGCAAACAGATGAGAAAGTACGAAGTTATGTACATTATCCGCCCAAACATTGACGATGAGTCTAAAAAAGCAGTTATCGAGCGTTTCAACAACGTTCTAACTTCTAACGGTGCGGAGATCACTGGAACAAAGGATTGGGGTAAACGTCGTCTTGCTTACGAAATCAACGATTTCCGTGACGGTTTCTACCAAATCTTAAACGTTCAAGCTGACGCTGCGGCAGTTCAAGAATTTGACCGTTTAGCTAAGATCAGTGACGATATCATTCGCCACATTGTTGTTAAAGAAGAAGAATAAGCAATTTTGAAATATATAATGGTAAAAGGTGGTCTTTCTTATGCTTAACCGAGTTGTATTAGTCGGAAGACTGACAAAAGACCCAGAGCTTCGTTATACGCCAAACGGTGCGGCTGTTGCTACGTTTACTCTTGCTGTGAATCGTACATTTACGAACCAGTCCGGAGAACGTGAGGCCGATTTCATTAATTGTGTCACTTGGAGAAGACAAGCCGAAAACGTTGCAAATTTCCTGAAAAAAGGAAGCCTTGCAGGCGTAGATGGCCGTTTACAAACAAGAAACTATGAAAACCAGCAAGGACAGCGTGTCTTCGTGACTGAGGTTCAAGCTGAAAGTGTTCAATTTCTTGAGCCGAAAAACGGCGGCGGTTCTGGTTCAGGTGGATACAACGAAGGAAACAGCGGCGGAGGCCAGTACTTTGGCGGAGGCCAAAATGATAATCCATTTGGGGGAAATCAAAACAACCAGAGACGCAATCAGGGGAACAGCTTTAATGATGACCCATTTGCCAACGACGGCAAACCGATTGACATCTCGGATGATGATCTTCCATTCTAATGTGATTATCGCCTAAAATGAAAAAGAAAGGAGGGAAATGACAATGGCAGGAGGACGCAGAGGCGGTCGTGCGAAACGCCGTAAAGTGTGTTATTTCACTTCTAACGGTATCACGCACATCGACTACAAAGATGTAGATCTTCTTAAAAAGTTTGTTTCTGAACGCGGTAAAATTTTACCACGTCGTGTAACTGGAACAAACGCTAAATACCAACGTAAATTGACTGCAGCGATTAAACGCGCTCGTCAAATGGCTTTACTTCCGTACGTAAGCGGTGAGTAAGCTGATACGTAAAGAGCAAGGACCTTTGGGTTCTTGCTCTTTTTTATAGGGGGATGAAACATGAAACTGATTTCTTGGAATGTAAACGGCCTGCGGGCTGTCATGAGAAAGATGGATTTCCTTTCTTATCTGAAGGAAGAGGATGCAGATATTATATGTCTTCAGGAAACGAAGATACAGGACGGCCAGGTTGATCTTCAGCCCGAAGGCTATCATGTGTATTGGAATTATGCAGTGAAAAAAGGATATTCCGGCACGGCTGTTTTCTCAAAACAAGAGCCGCTGCGTGTCATGTACGGTATTGGGATAGAAGAACATGACCAAGAAGGCAGAGTGATTACGCTGGAATTTGAAAACATGTTTGTGATGACTGTTTACACGCCCAATTCCAAAAGAGGATTGGAGCGGATCGATTACCGGATGCAATGGGAAGAAGCTTTATTATCTTATATTCTTGAATTGGATAAGAAAAAACCGGTCATTTTATGCGGCGATTTGAATGTAGCTCATCAGGAGATCGATTTGAAAAATCCAAAGGCGAACCGAAATAACGCTGGATTTTCTGTTCAAGAGAGAAGGGCATTCACTCGTTTCTTAGAAGCTGGCTTTATTGACTCATTCCGTCACGTCTATCCTGATCTTGAAGGCGCTTATTCCTGGTGGTCGTATCGTGCCGGGGCCCGTGACAGAAATATCGGATGGCGCATCGATTATTTTATTGTTTCCGACAGGCTTAAGGAACAGATTGAGGATGCCAGCATATCTTCGGATGTCATGGGTTCCGACCATTGTCCTGTTGAACTTATGATCAATATATGATGAGATAGCAGTAAGGAATTTACACTTACTGCTTTTTTTATATGAAAAAGGAGAAAGAGATGGCAAACATAAAAGAGATTGCAAGACTGGCAAATGTATCTGTTTCGACTGTTTCGCGTGTATTAAATCATCATCCATATGTGTCTGAGGAAAAGAGAAAGCTTGTTCATCAAGTCATGAAAGAATTAGATTACACACCAAATCGAACCGCAATCGATCTCATTCGCGGGAAAACCCATACAGTCGGTGTGATTCTGCCTTATAGCGATCATCCCTGCTTTGATAAAATCATAAACGGGATCACCAAGGCGGCTTTTCAGCATGAGTATGCAACGACCCTCCTCCCCACCAATTATAACCCCGCTATTGAAATCAAATATCTAGAGCTGTTAAGAACGAAGAAATTAGACGGTCTCATTATTACATCCCGTGCCAATGACTGGGACAGCATTATCGCTTATCAGGAGTATGGGCCGATCATCGCATGTGAGGATACCGGAGACATTGATGTCCCATGTGCGTACAACGACAGAAAAGCTGCTTATGCAGATAGTTTCCGCTATCTAAAGAACCGCGGACATGAGAATATCGCTTTTACGTGCGTCAGAGAAGCCGACAGGAGTCCGAGCACGGCTGATAAGGCAGCGGCCTATAAAGCCGTCTGTGGGAGGTTGGAAGACCGTCATATGCTGTCTGGTTGCAATGATATGAATGACGGTGAGCGGGCAGCTGAGCACTTTTATATGAGCGGGCAGGTTCCGACTGCTATTTATGCAAATAGTGATGAAGTGGCAGCTGGAATTCATGTATTTGCCCAAAAGAATAAGTGGGATGTTGAAATCATTGGTGAGGGGAATTCTTCTATCAGCCGTGTTCTCGGTTTTCCATCGCTTGATTTGAATCTTGAGCAGCTCGGCATCGCAGCATTTTCCCTATTTTTGCAGGATGAACCCATTGATATCAAAATTCAGCATCAATTCGAGAAAAAAGCTTGAACTGAAATGCATTTCATACTTTATAACTTCATTGAAGGTGAAGGAGGAGGAAGAAATGCGGATTGAACATACAGCGATCTGGGTCAAAGATTTAGAGCGAATGAAGGCTTTTTATGAAACGTATTTTAATGGCAATGCGAATGATTTGTATCATAATGAGAAAAAAGATTTTAAGTCTTATTTTATTACGTTTGATTCCGGAGCAAGGCTGGAAATTATGAAAAAAGGAAATGTGACTGATCCGCCTTCACAAACGATGACAGGCTGGGCCCATATTGCCTTTTCCGTTGGAAGCCGGGAGAAGGTAGATGAACTGACTGCTCGATTGAAAAAGGATGGTTTCGCAGTAGTACACGGCCCTCGGACAACAGGGGACGGCTACTATGAAAGTGTGATTGAAGATGATGAAGGAAATTTGATTGAGATTACAATCTGACATCTGGAGTGACTTGAATGACAGAAAAAGAAAAAATGGCAGCCGGAGAATTATATAATCCGGAAGATCAACAACTACTCCTAGAACGCAAACATGCGAGACAGCTGATTAGACAATATAACGAAACACCAGAAGATGATGCAGTGCGGACGGGGCTTTTGACAGAGCTGCTCGGTTCTGTTGGTGACCAAGTCACGATTTTGCCGACTTTTCGCTGTGATTATGGCTGTCACATTCATATTGGAGACCATACATTTGTTAATTTTGATTGTGTCATTTTAGACGTGTGTGAGGTGCGTGTCGGACGTCACTGTTTGATTGCGCCAGGGGTACATATCTACACGGCCGGTCATCCTCTTGATCCGATTGATAGAAAGTCCGGGCTGGAGTTCGGTAAGCCTGTGACAATTGGAGATCATGTTTGGATCGGAGGCCGGGCAGTGATTAACCCAGGAGTGACGATCGGCGATAACGCGGTGATTGCATCGGGGTCTGTTGTGACTAAGGATGTGCCTGCTAATACCGTTGTAGGCGGAAATCCGGCGAGGATGTTGAAGGAATTGTAATGTGATCAGTGCGGCAGATCCGCACTGACTTTTTTTAAATCTGTTTCGCATTGGTGTTAGGGCCGAAGCAGATTAATAGCACGGAGCATGCGAGCCAGCAGCCGCCGATAAATAAAAAGACGCTGACATAGCCGAGCTGAACGGCGATAAATCCGACGAGCAATGAGCCGAAAATGTTTGAAAAGCGGCCGAGGCCATATGCTAAACCACTGCCTGACGAGCGGTATTCAGTCGGATAAGGTTCAGACGTATAAGCGTATAAGTTCGAGGTGAATACCCTTTCTGTGATATTCACGATAAAACCAAACACAATGATCATGATCGGAATAAAAGTCATGCCATATAAGAGTCCGGCAATAGCCGTCAGAAACGCGCTGGCAGCTAGGATCCATTTTCTCTGGAATGTTTCAGAAATCATTGAACCTAGTAATGCGCCAAGCGGAGCGCCGACGGAGTGTAATACGTTATACCACAATGTATTTTCCATGGAGACTCCATTGCTTTTTAACAGGCTGGGAACCCATGAGGCAAATCCGTAAAATCCAAACGTTTCAAAAATCCATACAGCAGATAACACGATGGTGATTTTGAGGTTTCTTCCTTTCAATAGCCCTGCGTAACCTGCATGCTGCTGAACGGTTCCGCTTGTTTTGGGCTGAGCTGGTGCCGGAAGCGGGCCTTTCTCTTGTTCAACCTGCGCCTCAATTCTGTTGAGGATCGCATCTGCTTTCGCGTATTCACCGCGATTTTCGTGCCAGCGGGGTGACTCTTCGAGACGGCGGATAAAGAAAAAATAAATAAGGCCGACGGCACCCCATACAAATACAAGCCTCCATCCCCATGAACCGAGCGGAATGACAAAGGCAGACACAATATTGGTGATCGGAACGCCGATCAATCCAATCATGGCACAGAAAGAAATATATTTCCCGCGGACACTGGAAGGGAAAAATTCCGCCAAATAGCTATTGGTAATGACCATGGCTGCTGCGACACCAAATCCGGTAAGAAAACGGAATGCCATTAAAGACGGGATGTCCCATGCCGTGGCATTGCATAGCGATGCGATTGAGAAAACAAAAACAAATAGATTTAAGGCTTTTTTTCGGCCGATTCGATCGGACAGCCTTCCACCAAGTGATGCGCCTAAAAACATGCCTAAAAACGAAGCTGCCGTTACATTGGCAATGGTTGAAAGCGGGATGCCCCAATGCTCGATCAGTGCCGGCGCTACATTGCTGAGGGTAAATAAATCTGCAAGATCGAAGAAATAAACAATGCCGAGAGCGGTTAATACTTGGAAGTGAACGCGAGAAATCGGAAGGCGGTCTAAACGATTCGCTGCGTTTGAGAAAGGATGTGTGTTCTTCTGTTTGAAGATCGTATTCATAAAAAACCCCCTTTTGAGTAGTAAGAAAAGACTGAAAACTCCCCTCTTGGGAATATTATAAGTATCTTGATTCATTGGCGACAGAGTTCAAATCACTAGATGGAAGAACTAAATTCACACTTTTTTTCTTAAAAGATTTCCAAAACAGTAGATTCGCAGACCAATTTATGCAAATATATAGTAATATTCTCATTGAAAGGAAGAGACATAGAAGGAATGAATTCATTTATCCGTCCTATAGAAGGAAACAATACGTTGTGGAGATATTTTTTCGCCTTTTTGGTGATGGTAGGTTTATATGTATTTGGGAATATTGCTTACCTTTTCGCTATACTGTTCACGGTTATTGTGAATCCCGATATCACGTTTGATTTAGACGAAGCTGTGCTGAGTGATCCTCTCGTAGATCTTTATTTGTCTCATGTCATTTATTTATTTGCGATTCCAGGAGTATGGCTGGCTGTCCGCTTTATTCTGAAACGGCCATTTCGAACGGTCATTACGCCAAATGCAAAGATCAATTGGCGGAGAATTTTCTTTGGCTTTATTGCTTATTTCCTGCTGATGATCGCCGTACAATTGATTGATTTTGCGATTCATCCTGGCAGCTATTCAATGCAAGATGTTGATGCTTCACGGTTTATATGGCTGCTAGCGGCGGCCCTCATTTTGGTTCCGTTTCAAACATCAGCGGAAGAACTGTTTTTCAGGGGATTTTTGCTCCAAGCTTTCGGGAGAATAACGAAAAATCCACTTATCTTGACATTGATTGTCGGAGGCTTGTTTGGCGTATTGCATTTCGCGAATCCAGAAATGAACAATGGCGCTGTCTGGGCAGGTATTGAGTACTTAACATTTGGTTTTGTGTGGACCTATTACACGATTAAAACGGGCAGTATTGAAATATCACTTGGCGCCCACGCCGCGAATAATATGTTTTTGTGTATGTTTATCACAGAAAAAAACAGTGTGTATGGAGGAATTCCGTCCTTATTTACAGTTACGCGGGGGAACCCGATGTGGGAGGCTTTATTTACGATAGCGGTCAATCTTGTTTTTGCGGGAATTGCTTTATGGTACCATAAGAAATCAAAAAGTAAGCAGCAAGGGTCTTAACCCCTGCTGCTTATTAACGTTTGGATGGCTTCATCGATATTTGTTGTCGGCTGCTGGCAGGCGAAGTTTTCGCAAATATACACGGTTGTTTTGCCTTCTATGATGCGGTAATCCGCTGCGAATGGTGCTATGTCTTTGCATTGATCAGGATGCTCTGCTACCAGAAAGGAGTCATTGGGCTTAAAGGCTTTTTGAAGCGCAGTTATCAAATGTTTTCTGTCTGGATCGTCTGGGCTGCCAAAAATAACGATTTCTTTTTTAGGCGTTACATGCTTTAACACACTTTGCATAAAGAAAGCATGGCCGCTCGGATACGCATCAATATCCGGCTTGAATACAGAAAACATCGTTTCTGCTTTTTCAATCAGTGATAAGTCCCCTGTGACTTGTCCGAGGCGCAGCAGCTGAACGGCTGCCACGCTGTTTCCGGAAGGCACGGCGCCGTCGTACACTTCTTTTTCCCGGACGATTAAGGCTTCTGCATCGTGACCGGTGAAATAGAATCCGCCATGCTCTTCATCCCAAAATAAGCCGATCATATCGTCTGTCAGCTTCTTCGCTTTTTCTAAATAAGCAAGATCAAACGAAGCTTCATAGAGATCCAAATAAGCCCATAGGAGAAAAGCGTAATCGTCGATGAAGCCTTTGTTTTTCACTTCGCCGTCACGATATCGGACCATCACACGGCCGTCGATGATTAATTTGTTTTCAATAAATGTGATGGCATCTTCCGCTAAGCTGAGATATTTCGGGTCCTGGTATACCTTTGCCGCTTTGGCGAGACCCGCGATCATCAACGCGTTCCATGAGGTCAGCACTTTATCATCGATGTGCGGATAGGTTCTTTCTTCGCGTGTTTTCAAGAGCTGTTGTCTTGCGTCCTCGAGCTTGAGGCTGAGCTCTTCCTCGGTTAACCCGGCATCCGCTTTGATTTGTTCACGCTTTGTGTGAATGAGATTCGGAATATTTTTGCCTTCAAAATTCCCTTTTTCTGTGATGTCATACACTTGGCAATACAGCGTTCCGAGATCGTCTCCGAGCGTTTTCAGGATATCTTCCTTTGACCACACGTAGTATTTTCCTTCTTCTCCTTCAGTGTCCGCGTCTAAAGCGGAGAAAAAGCTTCCGTCTTCATGAGTCATTTCCCGCTGAATGAATGTAATGATCTGCTCACAAATCTCTTGATACCGGCTGTTTTGCGTGACCTGATAGGCTTCTGTATAAGCGGTCAGCAGCAGCGCATTGTCGTACAGCATTTTTTCAAAGTGGGGAACGAGCCACTCGTCATCGGTCGAGTAACGGGCGAATCCATAGCCGATATGATCGTAAATGCCGCCATTCGCCATGCTGTCCAGCGTTTTCGTGACGTTGTATAAAGCGTTCTCCTGCCCCGTATTGTGGTGATAACGAAGCAAATACATCAGCATATGGGGCATCGGAAATTTTGGAGCCTGTCCGAAGCCGCCGTAGATCGTATCAAACCCGTTGGCAAGCTGCTGGAATGTCCGGTGAATTGCTGACTCGCTAAGGCCTTCGCCTGATTTTGCGGCTGTTTTGGTCTGCAAATGTTTAGCGGCGTTCTCGGCAATATCCTCGACATGCTCGCGGTCGTTCGCAAACGTCTCAGATAGATGCTCAAGGACATCAACGAAACCGGGACGATTGAATTTACTCGTCTTTGGAAAATATGTACCCGCATAAAACGGCTTCTGATCAGGCGTGATAAACACATTCAAAGGCCAGCCGCCCTGCCCGGTCATCAACTGGCAGATTCTCATATAAACAGAATCCACATCCGGCCGCTCTTCCCGGTCGACTTTAATCGCCACAAACCGTTCATTGAGAAGACGTGCAATTTCTTCGTCCTCAAAGCTTTCGTGGGCCATGACATGGCACCAATGGCAAGTCGAATAACCGATGCTGACCAGAACCGGCTTGTTTTCGCGTTTTGCTTTTTCGAAGGCTTCTTCTCCCCAAGGGAACCAATTCACAGGGTTATGAGCATGTTGAAGTAAATATGGAGACTTCTCAGCGATTAATCTATTGGGTTTATTGTTAGTTGGCATGGGATCACCTTCTTTCATAAAACAAATGATCATTTCGAATTTATTTTTCCATAATATAATGGATTTTATTCTTTTATGATTTTGTGAGAGGCTTCATTAAGTATATAAGAGGAATTCTTATAAACAATTATATCCTTTCGGGTAAATGATGTTTATACATCTCGATGGCATTTTTATGTTCTTTTAAAACTGCAATTGTTTTTGGATGTGGTCTTACATAAATCAAAGGATAGTCGATTTCATCAAATTCTTGTCGAATTGGGAATGCTAATCTCTCTTTATCAAGTGAAAATTGAGCATCAATTCCTATTTTATTACCGCGAGAATCTAATCGAATCCATTTATTAAGTGAATGAAAAAATACAGCATTTAATGCGTGAATACAATATCCTTTATCTGGCGTATTAAACAACATTAAACGCTGATAACAAAAGCCTGTCGGTATTCCTTCTGAGCGCAATAAGGCAGCTAATAGGTTTGACTTTGCATAGCAAATTCCCTCTTTAAAGGTTAATACTTCTGAAGCATTACAAGTTACTCGTTTTGATTGAGCATCCCAAGTATGGGAAATTTCATCTCGAGCAAATTCATAGGCTATTTTTACTTTTTCGATTTCTGTCTGCAAAGGATTGAAAAGTTCATTTGATTTTGCTCGAATAATAGGATTAGAATAATCAACCTCAGCTAGTTCACATAGATAATCATCCAATTTTTTGGATTCGCAAGTCAAATTCATTACGATCACTCCCTCCTCTCTATATTTTAACGAATGATAATACAATCTAGAACATGATTGTGAATATATTAAGAAAGGTAACAACTAAGATTGTAATACGCATATTGGTAGAGTGTATAGAAAAGATGTATCAAAAATTATGATTTAGTTTTCTGTCTAAAAAATATGTAGTGGCACCAAACGCAAGTCATAATTTACGTATTTTCTTGAGGAACTTTATTATTTCGAAACCTTTTGTCAATTGATAACGTAGACTCTTAATAAAACATAAAGTTTTGTTATTGATTATGAAAGGAGAGTTAAAATGGAATACATCTATAAGGAAAAGAAAAATGGAAATCGTATAATATCAATCAGAGATAAATGGGAGAATGCACTTATTGAGTTTGAGCAAAAAGGTAATCAAATTGATATAGTGATCAATTATCGTAACGAGAAAACAACTAGGTTCTCGTTGCCAATCGAGACTTTTGAGAGAGTGTATCATGATATTAAAAATAAGTAGGAGAGACAGATAATAATTCAGTTTGAAAGATTAAATTGTTTGTAAAACTATAGATAATATGGAGTCATTAAAGGATCAATACTGGTTATTTTAATAGACATGGCACTAGATTTATGTCATGGGGAAGAGATAGGCAATATACTTCAGCCTACCTCCATGATTTTAAAGAATACCCTTCATTATTTAATATTTCTCTCTCTTTTAGCTCTCCAGGTGATGTATCCAATACATGAAAGTGCAACAATGATAGGAATTGCTAAATAGGCGCCGATAAAAGGATAAGCGGCAAGGCATAATAGACAGGCAATGACAGCTAGAAACTTACCAAAGACATTTGTAATCAGCCGAACTCCTGCTGCTGTACCAACTATATAGGTCGCTATTGCTAACGAATTAGGAATAAACACTAACTGGTCTAATCCAATGTGAAAAATAAAACTAAAAAGTAAACCAACCCCAGCAATTGCTCCTACTAATATTACAGCACGGCTAGGAGTTGAATATTTTTTATTCATGTTGTCCAGCCATGAGGGGGCAAGACGTTTATGAGATATGGAATAACCTAATCGGCTCATACTTGCCACAAACGCATTGTTAGTTCCTAAACATATGATAAAAGCAAGTATTGCTGTTGCCCAAGCACCATTTACCCCTACCACTTTTTCAACGACTTGTGCTATTGAAGCATTATTCATAGCACTATTAACGGTTTGTTCACCAGTTGAATAAGAGTTTGTGCCAATGACAGCTAAAGCGATGCCTATGTATAATACACCAATAATAACAATGGCTCCCCAAGTTGATCGCATGATGTTTTGTTTTCTCGGGCTTTTAAATTCAGGTGCCAGACTAGAGATTGCTTCCCATCCAAAGAATGACCAAAAAATGAGCATTGCAGATTGGCCGATTGGAATGATGCTGTTTTTTGTGAGGTGTGGTTTTATGCTCTCATGGTCAATTGCTGGAAATGCTAAAACTGATGTACCTAATAATATCAATAAAGTAAGTCCGGCTAATACCAATTGAATTTTTCCACTTGTTTGTAGACCTACATAGTTTCCGATTACAGCGATTGAGAGTAATATGCTTGCAATAATATATGCGGAAAAATGCGGTAAATTGAACGCAAAAGATATATAAGTCCCACCTGTTAATGAAACAATAATTTGTCCTACACTTCCTGCGATGAAAAAAAACCATCCACAAATAGCACCTGCATAATGACCAAAAGCTTTATCCGTAAAAGTTAATATTCCGCCTGAGCTAGGGAAATCAATTGAAAGGAATGCAAATGTGCACGCTAATGGAATACTTAGCAGCACCATAATGATCCATGAAACTAATGCATTTGAACCCGCGATCCCTGCTGTCATACCAGGTAATATTAAAATCCCTGATCCTAAAACGGCTCCTACATACAGAGCAGTGCCTTGTGAAACTGATATAGTTTGCTTCAATGGCTGAGTCAAAGAATTCTCTCCTTACATTTCTGAATTTATTTTTATTATAGTAGGTTATTCTCTTTGTTTATATAAACTAATGAATGTTTTATTCTATTGTGCTTTACGATATGGATAAAAAACAATAAGATTATAAACAATATGAAAAGGAGAGATGGAAATGGATGAAATAGACAAGAAATTATTAGAACTGCTCCAAGAGAATGCACGAATAACAATTATTGAACTATCGAAAAAACTGAACTTAAGTCGTCCGAGTGTAAATGAACGATTACGTCGTTTGCAGGATAACGGTGTTATTCAGGGGTTTACCGCACGTGTTTCAGCTGAGGCTATTGGAAAAGGTACAATTGTGATTATACAAATAGGAAATTTAAAAATAGAATGTCGTCGATTTGAGGAATTGATCAAAGAAGAAATGGATATTCTAGAGTGCCATAGAGTTACAGGAACGAATAGTTACTTTCTAAAGGCAGCAGTAGCTACGATGAAGGATTTAGAAGCCTTAGTAGACCGCCTAATTCCTTATGGTCAATTAAATACATCTGTCGTATTGTCATCGCCTATTCTTTCTCGCCCTCTGCTCCCTGTTACTTATAGTTAATGTCCTTATGCCTACTCTAACAGACATGACACCAACAACATGTTATTGCACACAAAAGAAACAGCCATTTATTATAAATGCAATAAAGTCACAAGGGTGGCTACTGCATGTTAAACATATTATCAAGATAGCCTATACTAAGATTTTTCTAGTAACCTTAGTATCTCTGTTTCTGATACACTCATTAGAAGGTCAGATTATTCTTTTAAAGTGGTGGGGAATTTTGAGAGCGCAAAGAATGATTTGATGTGAGAATCCACAAAATAAAAATAGCAGACTCCTCATGGAATCTGCTATTTTGATCACAGTATCAAATTATTTGATACTGTGACAGATAAGACCGAAATTACAACACTGAGAAAAGTTGTTATTGGATGATGGGCCTCAAAGACATTAAAATTTGAAACTATCCCCAGACAAACAACTATCAGAAAAAGACAAATCAAAACTAAACTTAAACGTTTATTTTTCATCTAACGTAACCTTTACTATTCTTGAGATAAATAATTGAAATCTGTTTCTTCAAATTCAGGAATTTTTTTGTCAATTTTTAAAGTGGACAATAACTCTTGAACATATTCACGTATAGCGAGCATATCAAATGGGAAATCGAAATCAAATTCCTCTTTAACAGTTAAAGTGTCCATTACATATGAACAATTATGTTTCATACCCAATAGATCATCATTAAAACTAAGCACATCTTGATATGATGAATCAGGTAGTTCAAAGTGAGAAATCAAATAAACATTAATATTGTTACCTTCTTCAGAATCTGGCAATCTTTCATCAACGTATAATAAAAAAGCACATCTCTCATCATCGTTTAATTCTACCTGAAAGAATTCCAAATCTCTTAATCTCAATAAACGTTTAAATCTCGTATTTAAAGTTCTCATTTTTCATTATCTCCGTTTCATATTTTAAGCTGTTACTATCGACTTCCATTGAAGCATAGAAAGGGTTTTAAATGCAATACCTAAAGCTCCAGCTAATACAATAAGAGGTGAAGGCTGAGCTACCAGTTGCCACCAGCTTTTTTTATGTACTTGTTTTCGAGCTTCAGATAGTTGGTTTTCTTTTTTCTTATATTTTTTCCACTTTGCTGTACTTTTTAATTTTTTAACAACGGATTTAGGTGCATCTGACAAATGTTTACCATCATGCTTTGTTCCATCCATATTTTCCGCTGCAATTTCTTTTTTGCCTTTATATACATGTACATGCCATTTACCAGTCTTTTTATCATGTGGCTCATCAAATCCAGCTTTATACCCCTTACCTAGGTCTACCCAGTCTCTTCCGGCAGCTTGTGCGGATTGACTCATTGCTGTAGAGAAAACAGCAAAGCTAAATACAATTGTCATCATAATAACTAATGACTTACTTAAAACTTTTAACAATACAAACATCTCCTTAATTATGTAATTGCTCAAAAATTATACAAAAAAAGAGAAGACATTGTATGGTTTTATAAGAAATTTAAGGTAATATTAAGATGATATTAAGGTAATATTACCTGTATTTTACGGGGGAGTGGAACATGTTTGAAATCAAGAGCATTAGATAGTCCAACATTATGTCCAATTTCTACAATGAATGATTGCGTTAATCATGTAGAATGGGCTGACAAAGTAGTTACGTTTTAATTATTTAGATAGATCCTAAAAAGAAGGGTGTTAGAACATGATGAGTAGCTCAGAAGATTCAACGAGGAGTTACATAGACTCTCCAGAAAAACTAAAAAAATTATACAAAAAAGTTTTGATTGTTGTGAGTATATCACAAATTTTTGGCGGTGCCGGACTAGCCGCAGGGATTACTGTAGGTGCCCTTCTTGCTCAGCAAATGCTTGAGACAGATTTGTATGCAGGGGTACCATCAGCTTTATTTACTTTAGGATCAGCAGGAGCAGCCTTAATTATAGGGAGACTTTCTCAGCGTTTTGGACGTCGTACTGGTCTAGCAACTGGTTTTATAGTAGGTGGACTCGGAGCAATTGGTGTTGTTGTTGCTGCTATAGTAAATAGCATAATTCTTTTATTTGCCTCATTACTGATTTATGGTGCGGGTACAGCGACTAATTTACAGGCTCGTTATGCAGGAACTGATTTAGCAAATGAGAAACAGAGAGCAACTGCAATTAGTGTCACAATGGTTATGACAACATTTGGAGCAGTCGCAGGTCCCAATCTGGTGAATGCGATGGGTAAATTTGCCACTTTTATTAGTGTTCCTTCACTTGCAGGTCCATTCATTTTATCAGCAACAGCATTTATCTTAGCAGGTATTGTACTTTTTATTATGCTCCGGCCAGACCCATTAGATATTGCAAATCGGATCGCAGCTTATAAAGAACAAAATGGGCATGATAATGATTCATATATGGTGAATCAAAAAAATAATAAAAGAGGTCTTGCAGTAGGTGCTACAGTTATGATTCTAACACAAATCGTTATGGTAGCTATTATGACGATGACACCAGTTCATATGAAACATCATGGGCATGGTCTAGGGGAAGTAGGGATCGTAATTGGTTTTCATATAGGGTCCATGTATCTTCCTTCACTTGTAACAGGTGTCCTTGTTGATAAAATTGGTCGTACAGCTATGAGCATCGCCTCTGGTATAACATTATTATTAGCTGGTTTATTAGCAGCACTAGCTCCAAGTGATTCAATGGTTCTTTTGGTGATTGCCCTATCTCTACTTGGATTGGGATGGAACTTTGGATTAATCAGTGGTACTGCTCAAATTGTTGATTCTACAGAGCCTTCATCTCGTGCAAAAGTTCAAGGAACACTTGATGTTTTTATTGCATTGGCAGGGGCTTCTGGCGGGGTTCTTTCGGGGATGGTGATGGCTAGTACAAGTTATGCCGTGTTATCTCTGGTTGGAGGGCTTTTATCTTTAGTTCTTATACCGGTTGTGATTTGGTCTACAAGAAATAAAGATATAATTAAAGGGTAGTCGAAAGACTATTCTTTTTTTTATTTATGGTTATTTTAATTGACATGGCACCAATGGCAAGTCGAATAACCGATGCTGACCAGAACCGGCTTGTTTTCGCGTTTTGCTTTTTCGAAGGCTTCTTCTCCCCAAGGGAACCAGTCCACAGGGTTATGAGCATGTTGAAGTAAATAAGGAGACTTCTCAGCGATTAATCTATTGGGTTTATTGTTAGTTGGCATGGGATCACCTTCTTTCTATACAAATTTTTATTCAGTATAGTCTATACATTATTTAATATACCAAAAAACAAGAAGAAGAGATCTTTTGAGGTAATCTCTTCTCTTCTCTTCTTTTCTTTTCATGGATCTTCGGAATATATAGTGGGCTAATGGATTAATTAAACTATATTATAATCAGAATATTTTTAAAAATAACTTGAAAAACATTTTAAATCAAATTACCTTATCTAAGAAAGGAGGATTAAAATTTGAAAATAACTATTGAAGAATTACCTGAATCAAGGATTGCTTATTTCCGAAATGTTGGGGGGTATGGTGAAAAGCAAAACAAAGAATTAATGGAGACTTTTAAAAAGTGGGCAAAATCGAATGATGTATTTGATAATTCTACAATTTTAGGCATACCGCAAGATAACCCAGAGATTACTCCTAAAGAGGAGTGTCGTTATGATGTTTGTGTTGTTATAAATAAAGATTTCAATGTGAAAAAACCAGCTCATGTTGGAGAATTTTCTGGTGGGAAATACGCTGTTTTCCTGCTTGACCATACAAAAGAGGCAGTCAGTGACTTTTGGGGCAATATTTCTTCTGAGATAGAAAGAAACAATCTATCAATAAGAGAACAACCAATTATTGAAAGATATACTCCACAAATGATTGATAATCATTTGTGTGAAATATTAGTTCCTATACAGTAAGGAAGCAGTGACATTTCCTACCTTCTATTAAGGACGAACAACATCAGACCTACTATGTATTTCAGATCTAACTGCAATTGAACCACCACAAGTGAATGACACATATATGATGTTTGAAGTTTAAGCAGTGGTCCCACCTGAACGTTATCCTGAGTGTGGTTTCGACATGTCTGAGGAAGATATTAAGGGTCATAGGTTAGAGAAAAGTTTTTAAACTTAGGTTTCTAAAAATTTGCATTAAATTTATTAAAAGGCAGCCGAAACTGGTTGCTTTTTTGGTTATTCTTAGAGACATGTCACCAACAACACGTTATTGCACATATAAAAAAAGAAGCTACTAATTAAGCAGCTTCTTTTTATTTTTCTTCAAAACTTAATAACTCTAAATTTATACTTACTTCCTTTAAACTCAAATGGTAGATTTGCATATAAATGTTCCCCAGAGTGAGCTGAAAATCTTGTTTCTCCTTTTTTCACATCATAAACAACAATGGTATGGAACCAGTTTCCGGAGTTTCTATTATAGACTTGCACTACATCCCCAGTTGAAACTTTCTTTGATACTTGTGAGGCAGTTAGGTTAGAATAAACTTTATGTTTTTTAGTACCAGCCCAGTAGCCATAGAAATCTTTCACTCTGACCCAAGAAGTAGAGTAATTAATTTTGTATGTTCCCTGGACTCGATATTCCTTAACTGAAAACCAACCCGTTGTAGTTTGGGTATAATGACTGCCGTAATAACCTTTCAAGCTAGTAGGCATTCCACCTGCGTGAACCACTTGAGATGCGTAGTTTGTACAGTCACCGCCACTACCACCTAGATATCCATATAAAGAGCTGGATGTGTTCTTCCAATTTTTTGTCATATATTTTTTTGCATTTGTTCTGTTATAACTTGAAAGAGCATTAAACTCTAATGAAGGTTGGGACTGTAAGTCTTTTACTTCATTATCAACTTCAGTATTTTCATCTTCATTTTTTACTCTAATTTCTTTGATTTTTTTATTTAACAAAGAATTACTTAACACAAAAGGTTTTTCTTCTTTATCTTTATTTTCTTTTGTAGCTTGTTCGAATTGATATTCTTCATTCTCGGCTAGGTAGATGCTGGAATATGTTTGTATTAAGTCTTTATTATATTTTTTGAAATCTAATTTTGTTGCGGATTCTAAGAAATTAACAAATTGTTCTGATCCAATTTTGTAATTCTTTTTATTGTCCTTAAGATAGTTAATGACTTCATTTTGTGCATCCTTTAACATCAATTTCACCTGTAGCGTTGGTGGCATAGAGAGAAGAGCAATATCCTAAAATGAAAGTGCCCACTAATCTAGCTTGATTTGGTTAAATTAAAGCTCTGCTCGATTAAGTAATAAATTTCTCCTTCTGGATCTGTACGTTCCAAAACAAGTGAAATCCAATGTTCCTTATCCATATGATATCCCGGAAGGATATTTTTCCCATTTCTTAAACTATCACTTATTTCAGGTGGACATTTTAGATTCAGAATATCTATTTCGCCCCTTCCATCAAATCCTAATTTTTCCGGGAGGACATTCATTATAAGACCGTACCATTTTTTGTTTGACTCATGTCTCAAAGCAGCATAGTGTGGGTATTTCTTCCACGGGTAATCAGGCGATGTACCGTATTTTTCTTTGACGTGTTTAAAGATATCTTCTCTTGTTAACATACTTCAATCATCCCTCCAACTACTTACGGTTAATTTCTTCTCTCTAATTCCATCTTTGAAAAAATCACAGGGATTTGTACTCAATGATCCTTGGCTATCTATTTTGGTTACTTTAATAGACGTGGCACCAACGGCATATTGAATAACCGATCTACACCTTCTACAATCACTGACGTAATCCCCAAACCCGTCTGTTGTTATCTAAGGAAAGCGAATGTAATTAAAAAAAGTGAATAGTACTCAGTATATAGTATATAGCTACTCATTTGGAATGAATATGTTTATGTTGTATGGAATATATTGGAATATAAAGGGGATTTACAGGAGCTTTCATTACTGATGCAGTAAACAATGATCCGCAAAAGGCACTTGCTTTAATATTCGGCGAGGGTTTATTAACCTTTGTATCACAGACTCAATATTAAGTTTTGGGGGAAGGCATGGATAAGGATTTAGCAGGGTTTATAGCTGATAAAGGGGTGGGGTGGTGGACCGCTACTACATGAAACTGTAGTTGGACGTGACAATACCGACGGAGTATGAATATCGAGGAGTATACCGAACTGGCCAGCTGGTATAAATGAAATTCCTACAATTGTTGGTAGTGTAAAACGTACAATACGCCATGGTGAAGGAGAAGCCGGAAAATTTTCAGCCTTTCTTGCTGTTAAAAAAGAAGAAAGAGATTAAACATGAAATTTAACTTGGAGGAGGTTTAAACGATTGGGACAATCACCATTACCAAACTCAGTTATTATAGCTATGGCCTCAAAAAAACATCGTTTATGGCATTATCTTTGGCATGGATTTCGAAACTCTTGGGAGGGACTTGATTGTAAAGATCGCAAAAAATTATGTAAGACTCATCCAAATTGGGTGCCGCCACGCCCAGCACTCGATGTCGATGGAAATCCTAAAAGGGATAATGATTCTGGTGAAGACTTCCTTTATATGCATAGAACGATGATTATGATCGTCAATAAAATTTTGGCGGATGAAGGTGATATTAACTATCCATGGGTTCAAGGGTGGAGATACCTTCCAAAGCCTTTAGATCAAAGTTATCCTGTTTTACCGGCTTATGATAGTCATCGTATTCCAAGAGAAAGACTTGAGTTGGAAAAATCCGGAGATAGATATTGGGGTTATTTTTCAGGGCTTGAAAAGAAATTTACTGATCCAGACTACTTAAGTAGTGTAACCCTTGGTCAGCTTGGTTCTGATATTGAGTTTACAATTCACAACAGTATGCACATACGATGGTCAGAAGAATCGAAAGTTGGATATATGACTGAGCCTAAATTAGGAAAGCCTATAGATGATATTTGGAATCAACCTGAGTATAACTGGCTAGGTGATGAGTACTCTGCTCATGTAAATCCGATTTTCTGGAAATTGCATGGTTGGGTTGACGATCGAATCAATGATTGGATGAGAGTAAATCAAAAAGAGGACTATAAATGGAAGGGAACATGGATTGGAGATACAAGTATCCTACATCTACATGATGATCATGGTCAAACCCCTACCCACGAAGACCATGAACTAATTGCAAATTTAGAGTACTTGGCGGGTTTCTTAGGAAGTACAGGGAGACGGCGAAGCTCTTTTGACCTTCCAGAAATATGTTAGTTAAATAATAACAATGGAAAATGCAAATTCCTCCCCTTCGGAATATCATAATCAAATTCAAAGTGTACGCCATACCTTGTTCATGATAGGAATAACTATAATTAGAAACGATTGTTCTGTCTTCCCTATAAGTTGATGGCAAGTATCAGAAATTGAAATTGAGTCATTTCCAATATTAAAAGTCCATTTTCACAATGCTGAGAAGGGCTTTTTTGTTTGAAACTGACTCTTGTTGTTAAGATTGATTCGGAAATGTTAACAATATATTGATTTTGCTAATATCATTTGTGTATTTATACGAACTTAACACCTATGACATGTTGAATAGATGTTGCTGACAAGAACCGGCTTGTTTTCGCGTTTTGCTTTCTTGAAGGCTTCTTCTCCCCAAGGGAACTAATTTACAGGGATACGACAATGTTGAATAAATAAATGAAACATTTGAATAACCAAGACGTAATGTATATATCTGTTTTTCGGGAGGTAGATACTTAAGAATGATTAAAAATATGATTGGAACGACGCTTATACTCATTAGCTTTGTAGTGTTTGGAATCAATTGGTTATACTTGGAGCCAAGGGGATTAGAAGAGATTCCATATTGGATTGTATTTGTAGGTGCTTTATGTGGAGGTTTTATTAAATACTACAATCCAAATCAGAAAAACATGAACGGAAATATGAGTAATGGGAATGGAAAGACTAGAAACATCGGCAAGATCATTGATCATTTTATTGATGCCGTTTCAGGTGACATTGATAGTGAGGATAGAGATCAAACAATGAATAACAAAACAAAAAAATAGTCGAATTTTAAAAGCTCGTCTATTTTGCTTTTAATATAAACCGCCAATGCAGCCGGCTTTTTCAAGTGTGTGGGAACATTTTCAAGATAATGAACTGCCTTGAATATGTTCCTTTCACTCAAAAGGAAACCCTTCTGTTTTCTGTAAATTCGTTAACACTTATTTATCTTCATATACTCATTTCCCCATATTCTCATGGATGAAATAATAGGATAAAGCTTTTCACCGAGTTCGGTTAGAGAATACTCGACCTTCTTGGGAACAGTATTCTCTACTTTTCTTTTCACAACGCCATCTGCTTCCAATTCTCTCAGCTGCAGCGTCAGCATTCTTTGTGTAATGCCTGGAATTAATCGTTTCAGCTCATTAAAACGGGCTGATTTGTGAGACAGGATATCGATGATGATTCCTTTCCATTTCCCGCCGATAGTATGCAGCGTCATTTCAACGGGACAAGCCTTTTTCACCTCTGCACTGCAAGCGCCAAATCCATTTAACCGGTTCTCCATATTGATCACCTCAAAATGTAAGTAGGTTACAAAAATGTGCGTCATTACATATCTAACTAAGATGTATTACAGTAATGGTATCAAAAATTTCCAAAAGGAGTGGTATGCATGAACTTGAGACAACTGTCAGAACATGTCTTTCAATGTGAATTTGAGCTTGATGTGCCTCTCCGTATCCCGGTTCATACTTGGTTTATGAAAGATGATGATGATGTGTATATCATTGATACGGGAATAGAACGTTTTGCAGATGCTCAGATTAGGGCAGCATTAGCGATCGGCAATCCAAAAGCTATTTTGCTTACCCACGGCCACAGTGATCATATTCAAGGTGCATCAAAATGGTTAGAGAGATTTGATATTCCGATTTATGCCCATCAGAAAGAACTAATATATATCAATGGAGAAGCGCCTTATCCGAACAAAAATGAAGTGGAGAACACAGGGGTAGCCCATATTGTCCAGCCGCTGACGGAGCAAACGCTTGCTCACTTGCCTCTGCAATACGATCTAACACCAGGACATTCCCCGGGGCATGTCGTGTACTATCATAAAGACGATCATATTCTATTATCAGGTGACCTTTTTATCACAAGTAAGAAAAATTTACACCCGCCTATCAGAAGATTCAGTGTTGATATGAATGAGAACATCGATAGCGGTGCGATAATCGATGAAATCAAACCAAAGCTCATTTGCTCTTCACATGGAGAAGAGATTCTTTATAACGAAGAATTGTATAAAAGCTATGTGATCAGGTATAGGGACTAAAGGAAGTCAGAAAAAACATACCAAAAGAATTGGTATGTTTTAAGAGGAATTTAAATATACTCCGATATCTCAATAAGGTTCTGATCGGGGTCTCTTATATAAACAGACAGAATCGGGCCGAGTGCACCGGTTCTTTTTATTGGGCCTTCCTCCACATTGACGTTCGTTTTCTTGAGATGTTTCAGTACTTTATTGATTGGTGCATCTGTGATCAAACATAAATCGGCAGATCCCGGGAGCGGGTGGTTTGCTTTAGGTTCGAACTCATGGCCGGCCTCATGCAAGTTGATTTTTTGATTGCCGAAACGCAAGGCTTTTCTGCCTGCGCCAAACGTTTCTTCTTCCATTCCCAAAACAGATGTATAAAAGTTAATTGTCTCTTGAAGGTTTTGTACCGTTAACACCAAATGGTCAAGTCGTTTGATCACGAGCATTCCCTCCTGCGGAAATTTTACTTTACGGCTTCTGTTCCTGTGATTGCATGTTTGATTTTAGCTGCAAGGCCATGCATTTGCGCGAGCGGAACAGAACATGCCGCAATTCGTATACCCTTTGAAAGCGGGACTGTAAAGGTGTTCTGGGCAGCTAACATCTTGCTGGCTTCATCAGGATGGCTGCAAGGAATTGTAATGAAAAAGCCGGCATGGTAAGGCAATATGCTGAGTCCAATTTGCTGGGCTTCATTGATAAACACTTCAGCCCGTTTCGCAATTAATGTTTGATATGCTTCACGTTCAGCATTCACCTTGTTTAGCAGCATTTTATCGTTATAAATCGCAGAAAGCAAAGTCATACAGCCTCGATTTACATTTGACCATCTGGAGCGGCTGGTGACCAATATAGCATTTTCAAATTCTTCAGCCACGCTCTTGCTGGAGGATACTCCAATTACAGCTCCGGTCCGCTGGCCGTATACTGTAAAGCCTTTCGACATGCTGAAGGCAAAGGCGACAATGATGTTTGAAGGGAGATTGCTAAACTTTTTCATGAACGTGCGTGCTTTTGCGGGGTCCTTTGTAAAGTCGATATAAGCAATATCAATGAGCAGTGTGATTGTTTTGCTGCTTTTTTTAGCTGATTCTAAGACCACATGTTTTATGATCTCATCCCATTCATGATCTGACATACTGTATCCCGTTGGGTTGTGATTGGGCGAATTTAGGATGATCACGACATGGTCCTGTTTGACTAGCAGATGGCTGACCATAAGTGAGAATGATGTCAGATTAAACGTCATATCAGCATCTAAGAAAGAGAAGGTCATCAAATGACGCCCAGTCTCTTTGCAGATGGTTTCATAGGGTGTCCAGTACCAATCATGAGTTAATATGGTATCGCCAGCATTCGAATAGTTCCAAATCACATTAGAAATGGCACCGGCGCCGCCTGCGCTTGCAACCGCCCGTATATAGGCATCGGGTCTGGACTCTGCGAAAGTATGTGTCACTGCTGCTTTCAAAAAGCCTGGCAATCCGGCTACCGGGCTGTAGCTGATCATGTCTTGAATGGGCATACTGCGAAATAGTTCTTCTACAGCAGGCAGACAAACGGTGTTTCCGTCGTCATCTGCAATGGTTCCCATTGAAGCATCGATCACATTTTCTTTTCCATATTGAATGATGGCTTGTTTAGCAGCCATTCCTGTACCAAATAATTGATCCACATACACTTTTCCTTTTGCATGGGCTGCTACCCTTGATTCCATGGTTCTCACCGTCTCCTTTTTTTATTTATCTGCCATTCTAGAACTTGCATGAAAAATCTATGAATCTAACATGTCACACCTTTATCGTATTGTTTAATCAATCCATCCATCCATCCATCCATTCTCTATCCCATATTCCGCATTTTTGCTGTACATCTATTCCTTTTTGAACGTCTACAGATAAATACTGACGGCAGAATAAACAAGCAGCAGACACATGATGATGCGAAAAGCCTTGTCGTGTTTTTCAAAGAGTTTTTTGAACACAGAGCCGAATCCTGACCATAGCAGCAGCGCCAGCCAGCCGAGAATAATGGCTAATGTGAGATAAACAATAATTGCTGTCATTGAATGCTGAAACGGAAGAATAAAAGCACTCATCAATGTTAAGAAGAACAGAATGCTTTTGAAATTGATCATTTGAAAAATAAAACCTGATAGAAAAGAAGAATGCACATCTTCAGAGTCCTTCTTTGCTTTTTTGGACATACTGACCTGCCATGCCAAATAAAGCAGATAGACCGCACCTGCTATTTTGAAGTATGGTTCTGCAACCGGAATCCATTTGTATAATCCTATCGTAAATACACCGCTGAGAATCCCAAGGACTGTAAAGCCTGCCAAAATGCCGCTATTGAAACGCCATGACCCTATAAAGCCAAACCGCCGCGCTTCATTCATCATTAAGATGTTGCTGGGGCCAGGCGTAATGGATGTCAAAATCACATACGAAAGAAACGCTATTACACTCATAAATCACCTTCATTTACTAATGTCGTACGGGGCAGTTTTTATTGTATGATAATGATATCTATAAATAAAATTGAAATATAAAAAAGCATTATCATTTTTTTCGATAGATCATAAAAGGAGAAATCGTATGGAGATCAGACATCTTATCACATTTCAGGCCATTGTAGAGCAGGGGAGTTATACTGGAGCCGCGTCAAAGCTAGGCTATACGCAATCCACGATCACCACTCATGTCCAGGCGCTTGAGCAGGAGATCGGCGGGGCATTATTCACGTATGAGAAACGGAGTTTAAGGCTGACTGCGTTAGGCAGAGAATTGATTCCTTTAGCCGAAGATTTACTAGCAACCCACGAGCAGATCAAGAATATGCAAAACGTTCACGAAGTTAAGGGCGTGTTGAAAGTAGCTGCACCTGAGTCTTTAACCATTTCCAGACTCGGGCCTATTATAAGGGAATTTTCGCTGAAATATCCTCATGTCAAAATCATTTTAAGCAATGGCACATGCGGGCAAAATCAGGTGGATTTGTTAAGCGGACGGGTCGATATCGCTTTAATGGTCTATCCGAAAATTCATATCGAAAAATGCGTTCATTACACGTTAACCGAGGAGAAAATGGTCCTTGTGGGCAGTATGGATGGACCGGATCATTTTGATGACTATAAACAAGAAAACAGCAGCCATTTCTTTATCACAAATGAAGAGGGCTGCAGTTATCGGACCATGTTTGAAACGTATCTTGTGAAGCATGACATCAGCAGCTTCCAAACAATGGAGCTGTGGAGTATTGAAGCGATCAAACAAACGGTCATGAGCGGGCTTGGATTTTCTGTTTTGCCTTATATCACAGTGAAAGAAGAAGTGGAGGCGGGGAAGCTGAAAATCCTTCATCATGCTGAAAACTTTGATCCGCTTTACTCTCATATGTTAATCAAAAAGAAAAAATGGCAGCTGCCTGCCGCGGAGGCTTTTGCGGAGCTTGTTTTACATTCGATTCGTGAGGCGGTATGCTGAAAATCATTGTGAAAAGGAGTGGGTGTAACGCCCACTCTTTTTCTATTTAAACAGCGGCTGTGAGCTTTGGTTTTACAAATTTCATAAAAACCCCTCTGACTAATGGGCCCATAATCAGCAATTGCAAGGGATAAGCTAAGATGAAATTTTTTAATACAATCATTAGGTAAGCGCTGAAAAGGCTGCCCCCGTTAAGTCCATTTGATAAAGCTGCTGTCACTAAACCGAACACAGACATACAAAGCACCATTCCGATCACCATACACGTCGACATGGCAAGGATGACATATAATTTCTTAGACTTGTCGAACGGCATGCTGAATGCAACCTTTTTGGCAAGGGGGCCCACTAACAGTAAATCTAACAGCAGCGCTACAATAAAACCGATGACCATTTCAAAAACAGTCACCAATGAAAATTGATGTATTGCTCCGTTGATGATGGCATTGTAAATTGACATGACGCAGACCATTCCAAAACACATCATCACGCCAAATATAAGACCTTCTTTTTTATTCGCTGGCATACAATCAGTCCTTCTCTCAATAATCGGTGATTAGTATACCAACGAACCGCTCATGCTCATAAGTGACAAATTTGTGAACAATTTATCGGCCAGAGCCGTCTTTTTTGATCATCAGCACATGCGGAATGCCGTCCAGCATAAATTCTTCTGATGCTGTTTGATAGCCGAGCTTTTCATAAAAGCCTGCCGCCTGTGTCTGGCCGTACAGTTTGAATGAAGAAATGCCTTGTTCTTTCACAATACGTTCCAACGCATCGACGATCACTTTGCCCAGTCCGCATTTGCGATAGGGCTTCAGAATGCAGATTCTTTCCAGTTTGCCCACGTGATCAACGATACGGACACGTGCAGTGCCAACAGGTTCATTCTCATGATAAACGAGTATGTGCCGGCAATCTTCGCGGAGTGTATCGAACTCATCGAATTCATCGGAAACGGGGCATCCTTGTTCCTCTACAAATACCGTCTTTCGGATTTCGAACGCTGTATGTAAATCATGTTCTGACGTTATTCTCTCAACTTTCATGATGTAATCCTCCCTTACTCAGAAAAATGGCTGATGACATATTGTTTAAAGGTCTCAGCGACCGGTGATAAAAACCTGCCTTTAATCCAGGCGATTCCTATGACACGCTGACATTCCGGCCAGCTGACACGGACTTTTGTGATTTTACTTTGGTCTAAGCCTTTCAGGTCTGGCAGAATGGATATGCCAAGCCCGGCAGCCACAAAACCTGCGGCAGTGGCTGCTTCTTCCCCTTCAAACATAATGTTCGGCTGTATGTTGGCTTTCTCAAACAGCTCATCGACTGTCATCCGAAGCGCGTAGCCTTTTTTCAATAAAATAAAACGCTCCCCGGCAATCTCACTCAGGGTAATGCTTTCACGATTGGCTAATGGATGATCGTTTGGCACAAATACAAATAGTTCTTCACTCCACAGCTTGATCCATTGGATCGGCTTTTCAGGCTTGATCGAAGCGAGGAGACAGAGGTCCAGGTCTCCGGATTTTAATCGTTCAAGCAGCCAATAAGAATGGTTTTGCTTCAGCTGGAAGGCAATGTTGGGATTTTCCTGCTGGAAGGAGCCGATGAGATCAGGCACGAGCGTTGTCCCTAAAGTATGCAAAAAACCGAGAGACACTTCACCTTGGTCTGGCTTTAATAAAGATTGAATTTCCTCTTTTCCCTCGGTGTACTCCTTCATCATCGCTTGAACCCGCTGTAAAAAGATGTGTCCGTATTGATTTAAGGTAATAGATCGTCCTTGCCTGTCGAATAGCGGCACGCCTAAATGGTTTTCCAGTCTGGCGATTGAGCGTGAAAGCGCAGGCTGTGTGATAGAGAGGCTTTTTGCCGCTTTCGTCACGTGCTGCATCCGGGCCAGTGTTTGAAAATATTCAAGTTGTTCCCATTCCAATCATTATCCCTCCTATATTACATATAAGCATGGAAATCATATTTTATATGCATTATACAACATATATTAACGGTGCTAAGATGAATGTATAAACAGACTCGAGGATGTTTGAATTCATAAGACATAAAGGATGGTTGTTTATGAATTGCTGTGCTCAACAACATGCTGAGGGACCGGTAAAGTCCCGATGACATACATTCAAAAAGGCACACCGATTTTTCGGAAAATTACGTTTGCTTTCTTTGCTGCGGGTTTCAATACATTTGCAATTCTTTATTGCGTACAGCCGCTTATGGAGGAATTCACACGGGAATTTCATGTAACGCCTACGGCGGCAAGTCTTTCATTATCTGTTACCACAATGCTGTTAGCTGTGAGTATGCTTGTCTTTGGTTCGTTGTCAGAGGTGTGGGGGCGCAAGCCGATTATGGCTGTATCCATGCTAGCCGCATCCGTGCTCTGTCTGGCGTCGGCCTTCAGCCCGAATTTTCATACGCTGCTCGTATTGAGAACCATTCAAGGGATTGCGCTTGCCGGGCTTCCGTCGATTGCGATGGCTTATCTGGGAGAAGAGATTGAACCCGGAAGCCTTGGGTCGGCGATGGGGCTGTATATCAGCGGAAATGCGATCGGCGGTGTCTTTGGAAGGATCGTGTCAGGGCTCCTGAGCGAGTACTTTACTTGGCATATGGCGATGGGGTCAATTGGTGTGATTAGTTTGATTGCAAGTATTATATTTTTTATGAATTTGCCTCCATCCAGGCATTTCACTCCGAGAAAATGGGAACTCGGGCAATTGGGAATGTCACTCATCAGCCACTTGAAGGATGGGAAACTATTAAGCTTGTTCTTCATTGGTTTTTTGCTGCTGGGAAGCAATGTTGCATTGTTTAACTACATTGCGTATGTGCTCTTGGGAGAGCCGTATTCGATTAATAAAGCGATTGTCAGCTGGATTTTTATTGTGATGATTGTAGGGATTTTCAGCTCGTCTTTCATCGGAAGAATGGTTGATCAATACGGCTATCCGAAAATACTGGTGATGAATATTTTCATTGTCATCACGGGTGCCTTATTAACGATAAATAGTGTGTTAGCAGTGAAAATTCTGGGGATTGCCCTCTTTACATTCGGCTTCTTCGGCGGGCACTCAGTCGCCAGCAGCTGGGTGGGTAGGAGAGCTCTGCACAACAAAGCGCAGGCGTCATCGCTGTATTTGTTCTTTTATTACGCCGGTTCAAGTATTGGCGGAACAGTCGGCGGGCTATTCTGGTCTGCTTTTCAATGGATGGGGGTAGTCGGCATGATCACCATCATGCTGCTGGTTGCGCTATGGCTGTCGGGATATTTGGCTAGAAGTGTGAAAATGCCGGTTAAAAGTAACGAAAAAGGATTGGATTGATGGCAGCAAAAAAGGACCGCAGGCGGGTCCTTTTTTATTTCCAATGGGCGGGGATTTGTAGAGACGGCGGCAGATTTGTGTTTGCATCGCCTTTTGCGGCATTCACCTGTGCCCGCGTCAGAAAGATGCTCCCGGTCAGGTCGGCGCCACTGAGATCAGCATCTCTTACATCTGCACCGATAAAGTTTGACATTCTGTCCGCATTTCTCAGAACAGCAGCTATGAGCAGTGGCCCTGTTAGGTTTGCTCCTCTTAGATCAAGCCCTTTCAGTTTCGCACCGATCAGGACACTTCCCCGGGCGATTTTTTTCGGAAGTTTTGGATTGTGTGGTTGGGCCCGCACCAGCTTACTCGTATTTAACAGCTATTCATTGACCTCAGCTCGATGCTCGTAAACTGCAGTGTCAGCAGGTTTTTCTTGCTGAGTCTAGTGAGTTTGTATCTTTTCGAAACAGGTTCGCAGCTCGCGATGAATCGGTTCGACCATCTCTATAGAAAGCGCTTCATGTAAATGCCAGAGCATTTCGTGCAGCTGCTGCATAATAGGAAAAATGTCAAACACCTCGTTGGCCGTTTCGGGGTGGTTTCGCCAATCCGACTCCGAGTATGCGATGGAAAGAAGGGCGACCTATGTGTTTAAGAAGAATGCACAAGGCGAGTGGCTTTGTGCAATCGATAATTCATATGGTACGGATTAATTGGAGTTTAGCGTTCAGATATGTCTTCGTTGTGCCTTTCCTGCATATAATAATTCATTCAGCTGATGAGGGAAGGTGACTCCAATGAATCTCAGAATGGCTCCTTATTGGTTTTATGCAGGCAGGCACAGAGGACTTGTTCCACATCCATACGTACGTCGGCAGCCCATATCCTCTCGTGCAATCATTACATCAGCCCGCGGGGATGTAACGGGAGACGGCATAATTGACGAAGTCTTTCTCACTGGCAGCCAAATGACTGGCAGCCCTTTATGGAGAAATATCACATTGGTGATCCGTGATGGCAGAACCCATCAGGAACAGCAAATCCAGCTCCAAAACAATTTAGGATACAATCCGTCTCTTCTTTTGGGGGATATGACAGGCGACAAGATTGATGATGTGGCAGTGGTGATAGATACTGGTGGAAGCGGCGGTGCTATCTATTCATATGTGTTTGCCTATATAAACCGGCAGTTCAGACAGATTTTCAATTCGGATATGTTGAATGCTGAATTGAAGTACAGTGTGAGGTATCAAAATCAATATAAAGCGAGCGTTATCAGTCATCAGCAAAACGAAATATATATCCTCGACCTTACTTACAAGGGCAGGGAATATTTGAATGAGATTTATACCCAGCAGGGAGTATTGAAAATGCCGATAGAAGGCTGGGTCAATCCTTTATCCGGCCTGTATCCAATTGATTTCAACAGAGACGGCGTATACGAACTGCTGGCGTATCAGCGGATAGCGGGAAGGTATAACGCCGACTCATTGGGATATGTTCAAACCGTATTGAAATGGAACGGACGGAGTTTTGCCGTTGACCGGCAGAATGTATCAATTGTTGGCGGTGCTGTCTCATCTTCATGAAGGCTGTCTCCCTATATAGAGTGACAAAGACTCACGCTACAGGTGTTCTGCAACGACGGTCAAATAATAAGATAAACCGGTTTGCTGCTCTTCCAACATTCCTCTATGGAAATCATCTTGCATAAAAAATCGCGTTTGTTTTACGTAATCTTCTTTACTTGTCGGATGCCCGTTCTGATTTAGGAACTTAAGATGTTTCATGACATGCTCTTGTACGGCAGGGTCATGATACGTCACGCCGCTTCTTAAAAAATCAGCCATTCCATCAAGAAAGTGTTTTGCCTCTATCGCCATTTTGTTCATTTCATTTACATTGATTGCAGTGGTATCTAATTCAAAATTGTAATGATCTTTTAAATAGCCATTTTGTTCTGCTAAAGATTGCTTCCATTCTTCAGTGCTTTCAAATCCTTTAAACATGACCTGATGATCCATATTCTCACCTTTTCTTGTGTATTCTAAAGACGTGTTGACTGTTTGAATGAGGCGCTGATACTTTTCGATTTTCTTTTCAAACAGCTTTTTTTGTTTTTCTAATGTACTAGTTCTTTCAGCATCTTCATCTAATAATGTTTTTATTTCTGACAAAGGAATATCTAATTCTTTGTAAAAAAGGATTTCCTGCAGTCTTTTTAGTTCGTCAGCACCATAGTACCGATATCCGGCTTCGCTTATTTCTTTTGGAGCCAGTAAGCCGATTTTGTGGTAATGATAAAGCGTTTTGATTGTCACGTTCGCAATGTGAGATAGTTCTTTTACCGTTAATTTCACAATCCAATTCCTCCTTTCTTCTTTCACTATGAGGCCTTACCTTTGGTTGGAGTCAAGGATAAAATGAAGGTATTTTCGTCCGGAGAGAATAGAATATGGCCGGTGACTGGATACAAGTGTTGGATCCTTAAAGCCGTTCGAAAAGCTGATGGCTCCTTTTTATGATCAAAGAAAAGAGCGCTCTCAACGAGCACTCTTTATTCCAGATTAATTCGTTTTACATCTCCTAGTACAAACACATAAAAAATCAATCCGAGCAGCAGCACAAAACCGGCTACCAGAAAGCTGAGCGTAAAAGATCCTGTCACATCAACCAAATATCCCGTCAGTGAAGCAGCAATAATGCCTCCGAACAGGTTGTTTGCCAGGTTCACCATGGAACTCAGCATGGACACGGAACCGATTGGCGCCAGCTCTGCGGAGATAGACCAGCCGACAGGTGCGGTTGCAGAAATACCGGCAAGGCCGATTGAAATACAGATAATCGCGATGGTGATATTGTTCGTCAGAATGGAACCTAAAAAGAAAAAGCCGAAGCTCATTCCGACAATGATCACAGTTCGGTACACCTTGGTGTTAGGATAGCCTTTCTTAATAAAATAATCGACGAGCCAGCCCCCGACTACAATTCCGGAAATGGTTGAGATCAGCCACGGCACAGCTGTAAATAAACCGGATGACATGAGATCCATCCCGTATGTATGTTTAAAGAAAGTCGGAAGCCAGGTGAGCAGCAGGTTGAATGTGTAGCCGTATCCCGTAAATCCAATCATTAAGCCCCATACTTTCCGGTTGGAGAAAAGCTTTTTTAAAAGCGGACCTGTTTTGTAAGGGATTTGCTCTGTTGTAATTGAATTGTGTCTTTGAATATAGTTTAGCTCACTTTTGGAAATGCGTTTGTGCCGTTCGGGCTGCTCATAATACTGCCAGAAAAAGATCGTAAACAACACATTGATGCATCCAATCGTTAAAAAAGCGACACGCCAGTCAAAAGTTGTGACAAGAAAGGCGACCAATGGCGCGCCGATCACGTTTGAAAACTTGGCGGCCGAGTCGAACAGCGAGTTTGCCAATCCCCGCTCACTTGGAGGAAACCATAGAGCGGTTGCCTTGGAGGCAGCAGGGAACGCAGAGGCGCTCGTCAGCCCGATGAGAAAACGGAACAGATATAACAGCAATTTTCCTTGCAAAAAAGCAAGAAGGATCGTTAATAAGCTCCATATTGTCATTCCGATCCTCGTGACCCACGCCACACCAAACCGGTCCAGCAAACTTCCGACAGGCAGCTGCATCAGTGTATAGGAATAAGTGTAAATAGAAAACACGATGCCAAGTTCGGTTGCAGTAAGGTGAAACGAATCTTGTATCGCAGGGGCGGCCACAGATATGGCCACTCGGTCAAAATAATTAAGAATGATAATGCCGCTGAGTAACGAAGATATGTACCATCTGGTATGTCCAGGCCGTTTCACGCGCTCTTGACTCATGATGAAAACCTCCTCTGTCATAGCATGATCTCCTGATGGAAATACCATTCAAATTTTAAATACCACAGCGTACTTTTGAGTAAACGGATAACAGGAATTTGACTGGAAAAGCCCAGTGCTTTAGAATGAAAGTAATAAAAATGAACACTCCAAAGGGGAGTAGCTTTCACAGTAAAGTCGTCATTACGGGGCAAGATGCCCTCGGCTTTGCTGGCAATCTAATTGTTAGCGAGACCTTTGCCAAATTTGATTTGGTGAAGGTCTTTTTGTTTCGGAACTTCACCAAATCGGTGGAGTTTTTTCATTTTTATCAAAAAGGGAGAGGAGCGTCAGTATGTCGAAGCTAAAAAAGTGGCTGAAGCGTGAATTGGTGAGGAAAGGGCTGCCGTTAGCGAAAGAGAAATTGATCCCGATCTTAAAAGAAAAAATGAAGAAGAAGCGATGAGGAGGCTGACGATGAAAATCATTTTGACTGTTCTTGCCGGTGTGGGGCTTTTGAGTGCAGGCGGATGCGGCTTGCTGGATCAGGTGAATGACGGATTGAATTATACAAATGAAGCCGCGGGCTATGTGGAGAAGGTGAAAACATTTGCAGAGGATGCGCCTGAATTGGCTGAGCAAGCTGTAAATGACACGGAGGCGAAAGACAAACTTGAAGCACAGCTTGAGTCAATTCAGCAGGCTGCCGCTGATTTTAACGAATTAACACCGCCTGATGCTGCGGCAGAGATTCATCAAACCATTCAAGAGCATAACGAGACCTTGCAGAAAAGTGCTGAAGATGTGTTGAAGCAAGTGGAGGAAGGCAAGGTATCGCTTGAAGAATTGGAGCAGTCTGATCTTGTTCAAAACGCAAAGCAGGTGACTGACGTGATGGGCCAGATTGAAAAGCTGGGCGAATAAGAAAAGCATCCCGACGTCGGGATGCTTTTTTATTATTCAGCCATTGCGTCAGTTAAGACAGGAACGACTTGTTTTTTACGTGAAACAACGCCTTTTAAGAGGGCTGTGTTGTTTTCTAATGTAACGTTAAACGCTTTTTCCACTTTCGCTGCTTCATTACCGATCGCAAGGGCAAGTGAATCATTTTCTAAGATGTCTGTGATGACAAGAAGGAACAGGTCAAGGTTCTTCTCAGCCACAACGTTAGAAATCACAGCTTCTAACTCAGCTTGGCGTTTTTTCACATCTTCAATGTCCACTGTGTTTACTTGTGCGATTTCGACTTTTTTGCTGCCGAGTGTAAATTCTTTCGCATCAAGAGAAATCAGCTCTTCTACTGTTTTCTTGCTTAAATCAGCGCCAGCTTTCAGCATGTTCAAGCCGTATTCTTCAGCATCTACGTCAGCGATTTCTGCAAGCTCTTTTGCTGCCGCTACGTCTTGGTCTGTGCAAGTTGGAGATTTGAATAACAGTGAGTCAGAAATGATCGCAGACAGCATAAGGCCGGCAATTTCTTTCTCGATTTTCACGTTATTTTCTTTGTACATTTTGTTTAAGATTGTAGCCGTACAGCCTACAGGCTCAGCACGATAGTACAGCGGCTCAGCTGTTTCGAAGTTAGCGATGCGGTGGTGGTCGATCACTTCTAGAACCTGAACATCTTCAATGTCCTTGATGCTTTGCTGGCGTTCGTTATGGTCAACCAGGATAACGCCGTTTACTTCGTTTGCAGCTGTTTCAACAAGACGCGGGCTTTCTTGTTTGAAATAGTCAAGCGCGTATTGTGTTTCGCCGTTGACTTGTCCAAGACGGACTGGCTCAGCATTGAAGCCGAGTTTGTTTTTTAAATCAGCATAAGCAATCGCAGAACAAATCGTATCTGTGTCTGGGTTTTGGTGTCCGAAAATAAGTATCTTTTCCATGATAGCTCCTTATCCTTTTTTTAAGTAGTGTAATCTTTATATAGTTTAACACGTCTTGCTGCAGGTGTAATCATACAAACCCGTAAAAATTGATATGAATAAGAAGCATTTTCTTTGAGCTGAAAAGGAAAGGTGTGTAAAATACTGGGTAGCTTAGTTGCAAAATGTGATGTAGTATCAAAAAAGGTACTATTGGAGGGGCAAGAATGAGTGAAAAAAAGAATATATACCCGAACAAAGAAGGCTGTCCTGTTGAATTTACGCTAGATGTGATTGGCGGAAAGTGGAAAGGAATTCTTTTTTATCACATGATAGATGGCAAGAAACGGTTTAATGAGTTTCGCAGAATATGCCCGAATATCACCCAAAGAATGCTTACTCTTCAGCTTCGGGAGCTGGAAGCGGACGGCATCGTGCATCGTGAGGTTTACCATCAGGTGCCGCCCAAGGTTGAATACTCTCTGACGGAATTTGGTCGAACACTTGAACCGATTGTTTTGCAAATGAAAGAATGGGGAGAATCCAACAGAGATGTGCTGGAATCTTATCGTTCGAACGGTTTGCTGAAGGATCAGCAGAAATAGCAGCAAAGGGAACTCCTTTGCTGCTTGTTTTATTTCATTGAAAGGGCTCTGTTGGCATTTCTGACATCGTTTTTCAACAGTTCAGAAAGGTTGTAGGACGGATAGTATCCATGCTGATACATGTATCGATAAACTTGGGCATGCAACTGGATGGCAGCATTCAGCTGTTTGACCAATACGTTTCTTAATTGAGGTGTTGCTGTTTCTGTAATCGCGATGGCATAGCTGCGGACAGACGTTTTGGCAAATCCAAGCAGATCACCGCTGTAAAATGGGTTATCCGCGCGTTCTTCTTCCTCATCCTCTCTGTGCGGCGCCTGTGGAAAGAACGGAAGAAGCTCTCTTAGATTTTGCTCAACGGCCTGAATGGACACACTATAAAGTTGTCTGAGCTGAGGGTCTTTTACTTCTCTTATCATTTTCTTCAGTCTAATGAGTCCGTTTGATTGAAAAGCAACCAGCTCGTGCATTTCTAAAGTTTCATGCCAAGCCAATGTTCTGCGTTCATCCATGTAACAATTCTCCTTTATCAATCAGATTCCATATCAGCATATGCCCAACGCTTAATGTTGTTCATGATGTTTTGAAGTTTTTAAAAAGGGAAATTCACTTTATATAGGATACGGGTTGAGAACATGCAAAAAGAGGTGAAACACGATGTGGGAGATGATAAAGAACTTTTTCTTGTTTAGCAGCGGCGTTCTGCAAGCAACAACCCTTTTACTGGTGATCTTAATTTTTATGTATGTCAGAAAAACGAAAAAGAAAAACAAGGAATCTTCTGGCTTTATGGATGATAAACATTAACCGTGATGGGCATTCTTTTCAAAGAATGTCTTTTCATTTGCAATGTTTCACATGAAACATTGGCGTCATTTTACTTGCGATTTGGACTTATGTTAAAATATAAAAGAAAAATGTAAAGATGATATAAAAAAACATTCGGTGCAAAGCATGTTGCAGCGATGAAAAAAGAGCAGTCGTTTATGCTGCTCTTTTCTATTCGTATGTTCGGGATGATACGAGGTGACTAAGTGAAACAAACGAGAGCATTAATGGAAGGTGCTATTTTAATCAGTCTGTTTGCGATCATCACGCTTTTGGTCGTTTATGTTCCTGTGATTGGAACAATTCTGTTATTTGCACTGCCGCTGCCCATGATCCTTTATACGATTAGGCATGGATTGAAGTTAGGGATATGGATGGGTGTTGTCAGTCTTCCGGTTGTTTTTATTGTCGGGTCCTTTACAGGGCTTATTGTAGCTTTTATGTCAGCTTGCGCCGGCATTGCCATGGGGCACTATTTCAAAAAGAAAGAACCCGGGCACGCCATTATTTCGGGCGCTCTTATTTATATGCTTTGTATTGTCTTCTATTTTGTGATAAGCATTCAGTTTTTGGGTATCAATATCATTGATGAAGCGATGACACAATACCGGCAATCTCTAGATATTGTCGAAACTGTATTGAAGCAGTCGGGCAATGCTGAACAGCTTGAGAAGCAATTGAAACTGATGGAAGAACAATTGGGTATCGTTCAATATCTTTTTCCAACAGCTATTGTGATGGTAGGAGCTATTTTTTCTTTCCTCAGTTACCTTATCGCTAAGCCGCTCTTAAGGCGATTCTCCCCCGATATTCCTAATCTAAAGCCTTTTAGAGAGTTGAAGTTTCCGCAAAGTGTTGTAGTGCTGTATTTAATGATTGTCATACTTTCATTTTTGCCTTTAGAAAAAGGCCAAATGCTGTACTCTATCGCTTTAAATGGGGAGTTTATACTCGGGTTTCTGATTTTTATCCAAGGTTTATCATTTATCTTTTTCTATTGCCATAAGAAACAATATCCGAAGGCTGCGGCCGTGATTGCAGTGATTCTTGGGTTTGTGCATCCGATCTTTATGGCAGCCATTCGCATTTTAGGCGTTATGGATATGGGCTTTAATATAAGGAATAAGGTGAAGTGAACATGAGTTTTACTCACATGGTGGGGAGTGATAGAAATGCCAAGCTTTTATGAAAAACCGCTGTTTCGGTATCCCATCTATGCATTGATTGCTCTGTCAATCATTACAATCCTCATCAGCTTTTATTTTAACTGGATTTTAGGAACCGTCGAAGTGCTGCTGCTAGCAGTTATTTTGTTTTTTATTAAACGTGCTGATTCTCTGATTCGACAAGAGATTGATGCTTATATTTCTACGTTATCCTACAGGTTGAAAAAAGTCGGTGAAGAGGCATTGATGGAAATGCCGATCGGCATCATGCTTTTTAATGACCAATATTATATAGAATGGGCGAATCCGTTTCTTTCTTCTTGCTTTAATGAAAGCACATTAGTGGGGAGATCCCTTTACGATACTTGTGAGTCGGTTGTGCCGCTCATCAAACAAGAGGTGGAATCGGAAACGGTTACATTGAACGACCGCAAATTTAAGGTTGTCATCAAACGGGATGAGCGCCTGCTGTATTTCTTTGATGTAACGGAACAAATCCAGATTGAAAAGCTATATGAAAACGAAAGAACCGTGCTGGCGTATATTTTTCTTGATAACTATGATGATGTGACCCAAGGATTGGATGACCAGACGAGAAGCACGATGAACAGCCAGGTAACATCTTTGCTAAACGCTTGGGCTCAGGAGTACGGGATCTTCCTGAAAAGGACGTCTTCAGAACGCTTTATCGCTGTACTTAATGAACACATCTTAACTGAACTCGAAAATTCGAAGTTTTCGATTCTTGATGAGGTGCGGGAAAAAACCTCATTTGACGGTGTAGCGCTGACGTTAAGCGTCGGTGTCGGGGCCTCAGTCTCCTCGCTGAAAGAACTTGGCGATTTGGCGCAATCCAGCTTGGACTTAGCGCTGGGGCGCGGGGGAGACCAAGTAGCCATTAAGCTGCCTAACGGCAAGGTGAAGTTTTACGGCGGTAAAACAAACCCGATGGAGAAACGAACAAGGGTGCGGGCCCGTGTCATTTCTCATGCCTTAAAGGAAATCGTCTCTGAAAGCAGCAATGTGATTATCATGGGGCATAAATTTCCCGACATGGATTCTATCGGCGCGGCGATCGGGATTTTAAAGGTAGCTCAGGCAAATAACAAAGATGGTTTTATCGTCATTGATCCAAATCAAATCGGATCAAGTGTGCAGCGTTTGATTGAGGAAATCAAAAAATATGAAGAGCTGTGGTCAAGATTTATTACGCCTGAAGAAGCGATGGAAATCTCCAATGATGACACGCTGCTTGTAATTGTTGATACACATAAGCCGTCACTTGTTATGGAGGAACGACTCGTCAATAAAATTGAACATATTGTGGTCATCGACCATCACCGCAGGGGTGAGGAGTTTATCAGAGACCCGTTGCTCGTTTATATGGAGCCGTACGCTTCTTCGACAGCGGAATTGGTGACAGAGCTGCTTGAATATCAGCCGAAGCGCTTAAAAATCAATATGATTGAAGCAACAGCCCTATTAGCTGGTATAATAGTGGATACAAAGAGCTTTTCTCTCCGTACTGGCTCGCGGACTTTTGATGCGGCTTCTTATTTAAGGGCAAAAGGCGCCGATACGGTGCTTGTGCAGAAGTTCCTGAAAGAAACCGTTGATTCCTATATTAAACGGGCGAAGCTGATCCAGCATACGGCCCTCTATAAAGAGAACATTGCAATCGCTTCTCTTCCTGAAAATGAAGAGGAATACTTCGACCAAGTGCTGATTGCACAGGCGGCCGATTCGCTGTTGTCGATGAGCGAGGTTGAGGCTTCATTTGCGGTGGCGAGACGGGATGAACAAACGGTTTGTATCAGTGCGAGGTCGCTTGGCGAAGTCAATGTTCAGATCATCATGGAGGCGCTGGAAGGCGGAGGGCATTTAACAAATGCGGCGACTCAGTTGTCCGGCATCTCAGTTTCTGAAGCGCTGGAACGGCTGAAGCACGCCATAGATGAGTATTTTGAGGGAGGCGTACAGAGATGAAGGTTATTTTCTTACAAGATGTAAAAGGAAAAGGAAAAAAAGGCGAAGTCAAAAACGTAGCAGACGGTTATGCGCATAACTTTCTGATTAAAAAAGGCCTCGCGGTTGAAGCGAACGCGTCAAACATCAGCGCGTTAAACGGACAAAAGCAGAAAGAGAAAAAAGAAGCAATTGCCGAGCTTGAGCAGGCAAAGAGCTTAAAAGAGACATTAGAAAAACTGACTGTTGAGCTCAGCGCGAAATCAGGTGAAGGCGGCCGTTTATTTGGTTCTGTGACAAGCAAGCAAATTACTGAACAGCTCCAAAAAGACCATAAGATTAAAGTAGATAAGCGGAAGCTTGACCTGCCGGATGGCATCCGTGCGTTAGGATATACAAACGTGCCTGTGAAACTGCATCCTGAAGTGCAGGCTGTGTTAAAGGTACATGTGAAAGAAGAAGTTTAATAGAAAAGAGGCTTGGGTTGCTCCAAGCCTCTCAGCGTGTCGAGAAACCCTCGCATTCGTTGTCAGTCCTGCGCGTTGGTGCTCACGAATTGCTACATTCGCTGTGCCCCAATGTTCGTTCTACCTAGACTTCAAGGGTTTTCAATCACGCTGAAAAAAGATGACAAAATCCTAAATAAAACCGTTTTAGGATTTTGTCTACAAACTTAGGCTTGGATAACTCCAAGCCTCTTTTTTATTCCACGAGATAAAGAGTTTGCTGGCTTTCTCGGCCAGGTCCTCCTTTCATGCCTTGCTGGCTGCTGTTTGTGCTGCTGGAGGAAGTGCTGTACTCGTCAGATGATATCTCTTTTCCGTTTTTCTTAATCCAGGAAACAAGCTCGCTGTTGCCTGAGTTATTTCCTGATAGAAGGAAGTACTTCACTTTGCCTTCTTTGACCAGATTTTTCAGTTCTGACACAGTCAGAATTGGATCTGTGCCGTTAAATCCGCCCATTGCCATAACAGATTCATTTTCATTAATAATGTATGGCGCAGCCGTTACGGTTGTCAAAGTAGCAAATAGATACTCCTCGCCGGTTTGATGCTTTCTCAGATAAGACAGGAGTCCGGTGTCGACCTCAGAGGAGAACATGCTCCCGCCGTTTGCTGAGCTTTTGAGCTGCGGACCGGATTCAGGAAGAACGCTGTTGCCTCCGTAAAGAAGCGGCGTTGCTGACCAGTAGACCGGTGCGAGCAGCAGAACGCATAAACTGATGATGGTCAGTTGTTTGCTGAACGGGTGACTGCGTTTAAGCAGCAGAAGCGCAAGGGTGATGCCGAGTCCTAAGAGTCCCAGTACATACATCCATACACTGCCAATTTGGCTTGTATAAGCGCTTAGAATATAAACCTGGAATGCAGCTGTGATCAGAACGGCTGCCGGCAGCAGGAAGCTGGCCCAGTCTTTATTGTTTGTGTATAAGCGGTACATCGTATACCATCCGATACCAGAAAGTGCGGCAATCGGCGGTGCCAGCATAATCAAGTAATACTGGTGGAAGAATCCTGCGACACTGAAAAAACCAGCGACAGGAACGAGCCAAGCCGCCCAGAATATTGTTTCTTTCATTTCAGCTGCCTGCCCGCGGCGATCACGGTACCAGCTGACGATTCCGCCCAGCAATCCGATCAATGCGAATGGAAGCATCCAGCTGATTTGGCCGGAAAGTGCCGATTGGAAGAGACGAAGCGGTCCTGCATCGCCGGTGCCGAACATATTCATACTTTTTCCGCCACCACCGCCGGGCCCGCCGTTTCCAGGTCCATTACCGCCTGTTGGAGGTGTGCCTATGCCTCCATTGGAGGTGCCATTTTGTCCGTTAAGCGGCTGAGGCGCCTGTGAATTGTTTCCGAATGATTGATTGCCGTTTTGATTGGAGGTACTTCCGTCAGGCTTGCTGGTTCCGTCCTGAGAGGAAGATGATCCGTTACCGTTTGGCGGTTGCATGGTGCTATTACTCTGCATGTTCCCGCCGCCAGCGGCATTCAAATCACCCCTTGCAAGGCCAGTGGTTTGTCCAAGCAGCCGCTCTGTGCCGTTGTAGCCGAAGGCCAGCTCTAACACTGAGTTGGTCTGGCTGCTTCCTACATAAGGCCGGCTGGAGGATGAGGTTGAATCCACCACAACCGCCCATGAGAGCGAAAGGCCTGTCAGAAGGACGAGAGACAGAAACAGAGACCCGATTTTCTTCTTCAGAGAAACCCGGGATGCAATCAGGTAGAATAACACAAATGCAGGCAATACCATAAACGCTTGCATCATTTTCATATTAAAAGCGAGCCCAATCAGAGCAAATGCCGTCAGCAGCCAAACCAGTTTGCCTTGTTTAACCGCCCGAAGCAGGCAAGCTGAACCGAGCAATAAGGTAAAGACAAGCATGCTGTCAATATTGTTTGTCCGGCTGACGGCTACTGCGATAGGCGTCAGTGCCATGACAAGTGCGGCAATGCGGGCCGCTCCAATTCCAAAGGTCGGTTTGATCATTCTGTAGAGAAGGAATACAGATCCAACTCCAGCAAGAGCCTGAGGAATGATCACACTCCACGTGTGAACGCCGAAAATCAGTGCGAAAATCGTTTGAATCCATAACACAACAGGCGGCTTATCCACTGTTACAAATCCGGAAGGGTCAAATGACGCATAGAAGAAATTGTGGAAGCTTTGCGTCATGCTTTTTACAGCCGCCAAATAGTATTGGTTCGCTGTGTCATCCTGCCAAATGTTATACGCATTCAAAAAAGCCGCTGCAAGCAAAATAAGAATAAGGACTACGTCGAATCGTTTGGTTTTCATCGTTTTTCACCTCTTATGGTTTCTAATTGTAAAAAACAAATATGAAAAACTTATGAATAAACCATAAATATTCAAAGAATTCATAGAAAAAAGCGGAGATAGCTCCCCCGCTTTTACGCTGAATTTCTTTGTTTTTCTGTTTGAAGAATGTATTGATCCCGTCCGGCTCCCGATCCGGCTGCTCCCATTACGACCAGGGCAGCAATGAGAAGCACAATCGGCATTGTCCATGAATGTGTCTGGTCAAAGAGATAGCCGACAAAAATTGGACCGACGGCTGCAAGCAGATAGCCAAATGACTGAGACATGCCTGACAGCGCAGCCGCCTGCTGGGCATTTTCACTGCGGAGACCAATCAAAGTGAGCGCCAGACTAATACTGGAGCCTTGTCCGATACCGATAATCACCATCCAAATGGCGAGTGTTGTGTGGCTGCCGCCTGCTAATAATCCGCATAGACCGATCAGATAGACTGCGGTCAGTGCCGCAACGATACCGCGCTGGTGTTTCACACGGTCAGCTAAAACCGGTGTCAGAAAGGTGGAAGGCAGACTCGCAAATTGCATGAGTGACACCATCCATCCGGCTGTTGACGTATCAATTCCATGTGAACGGAGAATTTCAGGAAACCAGGTGATACTGCTGTAAAATAAAAATGATTGCAGACCCATAAAGATGGTGACAAACCATGCTATTTTGGAAGTCCAAATCGGACTGGTTTGAAGCTTCACCGCCTTGTTTGCTGTATCCCTGTGGCGCAGCTGAGGTATCCAGATCATCAATGCAAGGAAAGCCAGCCCGCCCCATAAGAGAAAGGCCTGCTTCCATCCGCCCCCCATTTGTGCCGCCAAAGGTACGCTGACACCTGATGCTAAGGCAGCGAATATATTCATTGATGTCGTATACAGACTGATCATGATTCCTGATTTTTCAGGGTATTTATGTTTGATTAAGCTTGGCAAAAGAACGTTCCCGATTGCAATTCCGACTCCGATGAGTGCCGTTCCGAAAAACAAAGCGGCAGTATAGCCGGTAGAACGAATCAAAACGCCGATAAACAGTATCAGGAGACCAAGCCATAAGGTTCGCTCATTTCCGAGGCGCTGTCCGAGCTTAGGCGCAATCGGAGAAAGAACTGCAAATGAAAGCAGCGGCAGTGCGGTCAAAAACCCGACTGCCCCATTGGACATGTGCAGTTCTGCCCGGATAGAGCTGACGACCGGACCGACTGAAGTAATCGCGGGCCGTAAGTTAAACGCAATAAAGATAATGCCGGCGATCAGCCAAAACGATTGGATTTTTTTATTCTGTGGATGTGGCAAAGCAGTTACTCCTTCTTTCTAACATATACTAAATATAATTCCGTAAGATGAAAGCAAGTATGCGAACGAATGCTATGATTGTTTTTCTTCTTTCTGCAATTCAGCCATTTTGGCAAGCAGTATATGCTGAGGCATATGCATGATCTGTTCTAGCGGCAGGTTCAAGGACTCTGCAAGCTTTTGGGCAGTTCCAGCAGAAATTTGCAAAGGTCTCACAAAAGATCCCTCCTCTCTTCTGTCCATTGTACAAGAATCAGATGTGAAACGTAAGAAGATGTCACAAAGGAATGGAGCAATCTGTTAATGCCCGTTATAAAAGAGGGAAGGAGGGTTCTTATGCACGCACCGTTGTCATTATTAAAACAAATGCTGACTGAGCATCAGAAAGAAACTGAGAAAGCTGTCACCTTTGAAGAATATATAGCTGTGAGGCGGAAGCTTCAGGAGCTGATGGGGAAATTTGCTTTGTTCGAAGAATGGGATTTGTATCAAAAAGCTGCGGATCTGATGATGCATACAGGCTTCCAATGGATGAAATAAGCTGATCCACGAAAAAACCCCCGCTGCAGCGAAGGGTTTCATTCGTTAAAATGAGTATTCTTCTTCCACATGTTTAAACTGGTCATAAATCACAAGCTTTGCTGGACTGTTTTCTTTTGCCACCTGTTTGGCTTTTTCAATTGCGGCGTCTTTAGATGTATACAAAGCTGTCGGCGCCACATTCTCCACCTTAATAAACCAGCCGTCCGCATCAACATTGGGTGTAACCGAATATTTTTTCATCATCTTTCATTCCTCCCTCAAGTTTTATTGCATTTTTCCCGCCTAGTTACTGTCCGAAACGATCCAATCGGCTAGCTGAAAAAAATAGGAAACAGAGAATTTTTCTATTTTTTTTCTGTAGAAATGGTAGAATGGAGTTTGGAGATTTTTTAATGAGAGGACGGTGCTTAGCATGACAGACCTTCTAAATGATCGGCTTCCCCCGCAAAATATAGAAGCCGAACAAGCCGTGTTAGGCGCTATTTTTTTACAGCCGTCTGCTTTAACACTGGCTTCAGAAGTATTGATTCCAGATGATTTCTATAGAATGTCCCACCAAAAAATCTATAATGCGATGCTGGTGCTCGGTGACCGAGGTGAACCGGTTGATCTGGTGACGGTAACGTCAGAGCTTGCGAATACAGACCTGCTGGAAGAAGTGGGTGGCATTTCTTATCTGACAGATATCGCAAACTCGGTGCCGACAGCGGCTAACATAGAATATTACGCGAAAATCGTTGAGGAAAAATCAATTCTTCGCCGATTAATCAGAACAGCGACAACCATCGCTCAAGACGGGTATACCCGTGAGGATGAGGTCGAGGATTTACTCAGTGAAGCGGAAAAAACGATTATGGAAGTGGCGCAGCGCAAAAACACGAGTGCCTTCCAAAATATTAAGGACGTCCTTGTCCAAACATATGACAATATCGAACAGCTTCACAATCGAAAAGGCGATATTACGGGAATTCCGACAGGGTTTACTGAGCTTGACCGGATGACTGCCGGGTTCCAGCGCAACGACTTGATCATTGTGGCTGCCCGTCCGTCTGTGGGGAAAACGGCCTTTGCCCTAAACATCGCACAAAACGTGGCGACCAAGACCGACGAAAGCGTAGCCATTTTCAGTCTTGAGATGGGTGCAGAGCAGCTCGTTATGCGTATGCTCTGTGCCGAAGGAAACATCAATGCGCAAAATCTTCGTACCGGTAACCTGACGGAAGAGGATTGGGGCAAGCTGACGATGGCGATGGGAAGCCTTTCGAACAGCGGGATTTACATCGATGATACTCCGGGTATCCGCGTGAGTGAAATCCGGGCCAAGTGCCGCCGCTTGAAGCAGGAAAGCGGACTCGGAATGATTTTGATTGACTACTTGCAATTGATTCAGGGAAGCGGACGTTCAAAGGATAACCGTCAGCAGGAAGTATCTGAAATTTCCCGTGAACTGAAGTCGATTGCCAGGGAGCTGCAAGTCCCTGTAATCGCGCTTTCTCAGCTTTCCCGGGGCGTTGAGCAGCGTCAGGATAAACGTCCGATGATGTCTGATATCCGGGAATCAGGAAGTATCGAGCAGGACGCGGATATTGTCGCGTTCCTTTATCGTGATGACTACTATGACAAAGAAACCGAGAATAAAAATATTATTGAAATCATTATTGCCAAACAGCGTAACGGCCCGGTAGGAACCGTGTCTCTTGCGTTCGTAAAAGAATACAACAAATTCGTCAACCTGGAACGGCGTTTTGATGACGCAGGTGTTCCGCCTGGCGCATAAACCCCAAGAGCTGATCTTGGGGTTTTTTCATTCGAAAGATGGAAGAAATACCGTTCGCTTAGCGGATGTAAATTTGAAAGCGTTTTAATAAAATGGTGAAAAAAGGAGATGGTAACATGGGAAACCCTTTTTCATATTTTCACGCAGCACAGATCCGGATTGCGCGGCCTACGGGCCAGCTTGATGAGATCATTCGTTTTTACGAAGAGGGACTGGGCTTGAAACGAATTGGAGAATTTTCGCAGCATAACGGGTATGACGGTGTCATGTTCGGCCTCCCTTATGCCGATTATCATTTGGAATTCACCCAGTATGAGGGGGAAAGCAATGCTCCCGTTCTCCATCCCGACAGCCTCCTCGTTTTTTATGTACCGAACGCAGATGAACTGACAGCAATCACTTCAAGGCTAAAATACATGGGCTATCAAGAGGTTGAATCAGAGAACCCGTACTGGAGCCATGGAGGCGTGACGATAGAGGATCCGGACGGCTGGCGAGTCGTTTTTATGAATACAAATGGGATATCAGGCAAGTAACTCTTTTTCATGCTAAAGTATGAAAGTTTCACGAGCTTTTTTGGACAATGCGGTGAGAAAACGCTTATAAATCGAATGAAAGCGAACGAATATGGATTTTCAATAATTTAATGTTCGGATTTCAATTGACTTTCTGTTTCTTCACTGATAAACTTGATTTGTTTGAATAGAATCGTTTTGAAAGGTTAACGGAGGTGCACGGACATGTCTTCAGTAGTTGTAGTAGGTACGCAATGGGGCGATGAAGGAAAAGGTAAAATTACAGATTTCCTTTCAGAAAATGCAGAAGTGATCGCCCGTTATCAAGGCGGAAATAACGCAGGGCATACAATCAAGTTTGACGGAGTCACATACAAGCTTCACTTAATTCCGTCTGGAATTTTCTATAAGGATAAAACGTGTGTGATCGGAAACGGAATGGTTGTAGATCCGAAAGCATTAGTCACAGAGCTTGCGTATCTTCATGATCGCAACGTTAGTACAGACAACCTGAGAATCAGCAACAGAGCTCACGTCATTCTGCCGTATCATTTGAAATTGGATGAAGTGGAAGAAGAGCGAAAAGGGGCTAATAAGATCGGCACAACGAAAAAAGGAATCGGCCCTGCTTACATGGACAAAGCAGCCCGCATCGGAATTCGCATCGCGGATCTGTTAGACCGTGACGCGTTTGCGGAGAAGCTTGAACGCAATCTTGAAGAAAAAAACCGTCTGCTTGAGAAAATGTACGAGACAGATGGGTTTAAAATTGAGGATATCTTAGACGAATATTATGAATACGGCCAGCAGATTAAAAAATATGTCTGCGATACATCTGTTGTCTTAAATGATGCTCTTGATGAAGGGCGCCGTGTATTGTTTGAAGGCGCGCAAGGGGTTATGCTCGATATCGACCAAGGAACATACCCGTTTGTTACATCATCTAACCCGGTTGCCGGCGGTGTCACGATCGGTTCCGGTGTCGGCCCGACCAAAATTCAGCACGTTGTCGGTGTATCAAAAGCATATACGACTCGTGTCGGCGACGGTCCTTTCCCGACTGAGCTGAAAGATGAAATCGGCGATCAAATCCGTGAAGTCGGCCGCGAGTATGGAACAACAACAGGCCGTCCGCGCCGTGTCGGCTGGTTTGACAGCGTCGTTGTCCGCCACGCCCGCCGTGTGAGCGGAATTACAGATCTTTCTTTGAACTCAATTGACGTTTTAACAGGAATTGAAACGCTGAAAATCTGTGTAGCATACCGCTACAAAGGCGAAATCATTGAAGAATTCCCAGCAAGCCTTAAAGCACTTGCTGAGTGTGAGCCGGTATATGAAGAAATGCCGGGATGGACTGAGGATATTACAGGTGCGAAAAGCTTAAGCGAGCTTCCTGAAAACGCGCGTCACTACCTTGAGCGCGTGTCTCAGCTGACAGGCATTCCGCTTTCTATTTTCTCTGTCGGCCCAGACCGTTCACAGACAAATGTCCTTCGCAGCGTGTACCGTGCGAACTAAATAGATTTTGCTAACAAGCCCCTAATATGGGGCTTGTTTTTTGTTTGAAAGCCGCATATAAGTTGGTCTGAGAAAAAAATATGAAAAAAAACCAAAAAAGTTATTGCCACTTCTATTTGTTCGTGATATTATAAATCTCGTTGTTACGGAAACTGCTTCAATAGAGTACAAGATAGAACTTGATCCAAGTCGTTTGCTCTATGGAAATTCCGACATCTTAAGAGCCATTAGCTCAGTTGGTAGAGCATCTGACTTTTAATCAGAGGGTCGAAGGTTCGAGTCCTTCATGGCTCACCATTTCGTGAAGGCCCGTTGGTCAAGCGGTTAAGACACCGCCCTTTCACGGCGGTAACACGGGTTCGAATCCCGTACGGGTCATTGATTTACTTTAGCGTTATTGCTAAATTCCTTATTTGTCTGCGAGGGTTGACACGACAGCTCTCGCGGCAAATTACTGTAAGGTCCGGTAGTTCAGTTGGTTAGAATGCCTGCCTGTCACGCAGGAGGTCGCGGGTTCGAGTCCCGTCCGGACCGCCATTTTACTTTACTTAGTAGAGAAAAATAAAACATTTGGCTCGGTAGCTCAGTTGGTAGAGCAACGGACTGAAAATCCGTGTGTCGGCGGTTCGATTCCGTCCCGAGCCACTTACCAAACGCATCTGCAATCGTAGGTGCGTTTTTTCTTTTAGGAAAAAGGCAAACATGAGGAGTGTTATAATAGAAGAAAAAGGGAGAACCGGCCCTGGGGCCGGCTCAAAGAAGAAGACGTCATTGATAAAGACGCACTCCGGTGAGGGGAGGTTTCAGTAAAGTTATCTATTTAAAAAAAAGTTGACCAGCATGACAAAAGATAAACAATTGGCGGATAAAGGTGAAACATGTGTTTTTTTCTAAACCTTTATTTTTTTTATCTTTTGACCTTAAACCGTTATAATAGACAAGGACCCATTGTTTACATGGGCCATAATTGATGAAATGAATGTTATATAGATGAAATGAAGTTATTCGGCAGGAGGAAAATCAAAATGATGGATAAAAAGATCCTTGTAGTAGATGATGAAAAACCGATTGCAGATATATTGGAATTTAACTTAAGAAAAGAAGGCTATGAAGTGCACTGTGCCCACGACGGGAACGAAGCCGTTGAAATGGTAGAAGAGCTTCAGCCTGATTTAATTCTTTTAGATATTATGCTTCCTAATAAAGACGGCGTTGAAGTATGCCGCGAAGTCAGAAAGAAGCACGATATGCCAATCATTATGCTGACCGCTAAGGATTCAGAAATTGACAAGGTTATTGGGCTTGAAATTGGTGCTGATGACTATGTCACAAAACCATTTAGCACACGCGAGCTCCTGGCACGTGTAAAGGCCAACCTGCGCCGCCAGCTGACAACAGCGCCTGCGGAGGAAGAGCCGTCCTCTAATGAGATTCATATCGGCTCTCTCGTCATCTTCCCTGACGCGTACGTCGTATCAAAACGAGATGAAACAATCGAATTGACTCATCGTGAGTTCGAACTGCTTCATTATTTAGCAAAACATATCGGACAAGTGATGACCCGTGAACATTTGCTTCAAACCGTTTGGGGCTATGATTACTTCGGCGATGTCAGAACGGTTGACGTAACGGTCCGCCGGCTTCGTGAAAAAATCGAAGACAACCCGAGCCATCCAAATTGGATTGTCACACGCCGCGGCGTAGGTTATTACTTGAGAAACCCAGAACAGGACTAATGCCCTTATGAATAAGGTTGGTTTTTTTCGGTCGATCCAATTTAAGATTACCTTGATTTATGTGCTTTTGATTATCATTGCAATGCAAATCATTGGTGTGTATTTTGTCAATCAGGTAGAGAAGTCGCTGATCAGTTCCTATGAACAATCGCTGAATCAGCGAATCGACAACCTTTCTTACTATATTGAACAAGAATATAAAAGCGATAACGACAGTACCGTCATCAAGGATGACGTCAGCCGTATTTTGAATGACTTCACGAAAAGTGATGAGGTCCGGGAAATTAGTTTTGTAGATAAAAGCTATGAAGTGGTTGGTTCTTCAAAGCCGTATGGTGAGGAAGTAGCAGGGAAACAAACGACCGATCTGATCTTTAAAAGAATTTTTTCTACTAAACAATCTTATTTAAGAAAGTACTATGACCCGAAAAGCAAAATCAGAGTTCTCATTTCCGCGAAGCCTGTCATGACTGAAAACCAAGAGGTTGTCGGAGCGATCTATGTTGTCGCGAGCATGGAAGAGGTCTTTAATCAAATGAAGACCATCAACACGATACTGGCATCCGGCACAGGTTTGGCACTTGTTTTGACGGCGCTTCTAGGTATTTTTCTGGCAAGAACCATTACCCATCCGCTTTCGGATATGAGAAAGCAAGCGATGGAGCTTGCGAAAGGGAATTTCTCGAGGAAGGTTAAAAAGTACGGGCATGATGAAATTGGGCAGCTCGCCACCACGTTTAATCACTTAACGAGAGAGCTTGAAGATGCCCAGGCGATGACAGAAGGAGAGCGCAGAAAGCTTGCTTCTGTTATTGCCTATATGACAGACGGCGTTATCGCTACAAATCGAAACGGAGCGATTATTCTCTTAAACAGCCCGGCGCTGGAGCTATTGAACGTTTCACGTGAAACAGCCTTAGAAATGCCGATTACGAGCTTGCTGGGGATTCAAGAGAATTATACGTTTGAAGATTTAGTCGAGCAGCAGGATTCTATGCTGCTTGAAATTGAGCGGGATGATGAATTAACGGTGCTTCGCGTGAATTTCTCTGTGATCCAAAGGGAACATGGCAAAATCGATGGTTTAATCGCTGTCATTTACGATGTAACCGAGCAAGAGAAAATGGATCAGGAACGCAGAGAGTTCGTTGCGAATGTTTCACACGAGTTGCGGACGCCGCTCACGACAATGCGCAGTTATTTAGAGGCATTAGCGGAAGGTGCGTGGGAAAATAAAGATATTGCCCCGCGTTTCTTAATGGTGACGCAAAATGAAACAGAGCGCATGATCCGGCTTGTTAATGATCTGCTTCAGCTCTCGAAATTTGACAGCAAGGATTATCAATTTAACCGGGAATGGATTCAGATTGTCCGGTTTATGTCGCTTATTATTGACCGTTTTGAAATGACAAAAGAACAGCATGTGGAATTTATCCGAAATCTGCCGGACAGAGATCTGTACGTCGAGATTGACCAGGATAAAATTACACAGGTGCTCGATAATATTATTTCTAACGCTTTAAAATACTCACCGGAAGGCGGTCATGTCACATTCACGATTGATGTAAATGAAGAGGAAGAACTTCTTTATATCAGTGTCAAGGATGAAGGGATCGGAATTCCGAAAAAAGATGTCGAAAAGGTCTTTGACCGCTTCTACAGGGTTGATAAAGCGAGAACGAGAAAGCTCGGCGGCACCGGTCTGGGATTGGCGATTGCCAGGGAAATGGTTCAGGCGCACGGCGGAGATATTTGGGCGGACAGCGTAGAAGGAAAAGGCACGACGATTACATTTACTCTTCCATATAAAGAGGAGCAAGAGGATGATTGGGATGAAGCGTGAAAATATAAAAACGATATTACTTACGGTACTCGTCATCATCAGTCTTGTGTTTACGTGGGGGATATGGACGTTCCAGCCAAACTTTTCTGAAGGCTCATCATCAACAGAGTCTACTGTGCGTGAGAAACATAAAATCGAAAAAAACACCCAAAAGCTTTCTGAAACGGTAAGGCCGAGGGACATGTTTATCCATGATGACGGCGCTCATTACAGAGTCGATAATGAAGCCTATGAAGAAGTCTGGTCTGACTTGCCGCATTGGGATGTAAAAGGAATCAAAGATATTTCTGATCAGTATGACAAGGTTGGATTCAAGAGCTGGTTTTATGGAATAGGCGGTTTTGAAGCGAAGCTTGACTTGCAATTCAACGACACAATTCCGATTGATATTTTCCAAACGCTGTTTAAATGGTCCAATCAGTCATTTGAATACAGTTCGTTTGATCATATTCTGATCCCGTTCAACGAAACGAAAGCGAATAAAAAGATCTATTTGGTGTCTTACAGCAAGCAGCTCATTCTGGAAGTGACCGTTGAATCGGCAAACTACCGGAACATTATGAATGACTTGAACAGCAGGAAATCAAGCATGCCGGCGTTCAGTTTGTTCTCCATTGGTTCAAAGAAAGAGTTCCTGCTGCCGAACAAAACGCTTACGATGGACAAGAAAGAATTTGTCACAGAATCAATTAAAACAAATACCTTTAAGCAGGCCTTGTTCAGCGACCCGAGCATTGTAAGGGAAGATTCAAATTACAACAACAGAAATGTGCTGACAGATGGCATCAGCCGTTTAGATGTGAATCTAAGCCAGCGCCAAGTGCAATTCCAGCAGCGCAATTTGGTGCAGAGTACATCTTATCAAACAGGTGAATTAATCAAAAAGAGCCACAAATACCTTGAGGATACGGGAAGCTGGACGGATCACTATCAATTTTTCAATATCAATGACAGCCAGCAGTTGAGCTTCTATATCTTTATGGATCAGATGCCGGTCATTAACAGCACCGTTAAACCGTTCGGAGCGACATCAGCAATTACGTTGCAGTGGGCGAACGATGATATTCTCAGCTATAAGCGGCCGAATTACAGTCTCGGAACGAATCCGATCAAAACAAGTGAGACAGAGCTGATGAGCGGCAGCGAAGTGAAGATGCTGCTTTCTAAACAAACCAAATATGATACGGACAAAATTGACCAGATCTTCCTTGCTTATCAATTGGTATCAACATCAACCAATGATGACCCTCTAGTTGAATTGGAACCGGTTTGGGCAATGAAAATCAATGGAAAAATTGTGCCGATTACAAAGGACTTATTGACGAAGGAGGGGGCAAACAGTGGAGTGGAATAAGACAAAATCAATCTTCATCGTTGCCTTCCTCATTTTAGATATTTTCTTAGGCTATCAGTTTTTTCAAAAATGGCAGGCTACCAGCAAAGAATATGAAGTCATTAAAAATGATGTCGAACATGACATGAAGGCTGACCATATCACGTACGAAGGCCTGAATAAGGAAGCAACAGAAGGCTACCGGATCACAGCAAATCAAAAGGCCTTTACCAAGGAGGAAATTGAGGCGCTTAAGGATCAAAAGCCTTTAATGGACATGCCTAGTGATGATCATAAAGTAACAAGCCTGAAAATGAAGTTTACGAATCCGATCGCCCTATCAAAGAAAAATATTGAGGACGATGCCCAGGCACTTGTTTCTTCAAAAATCCAAGATGGTGAAAAATATAATTTTTGGAAGGTTGATAAATCGAAGAAAGAAATTATTTTCTTCCAAACGTATGAAGGCCATTATATTTACCAGAAGACGGACAATTCCTCTAATATGATCGGGCAAGTGGTGTTGCACTTAAACGCTAAAAATGAGGTTGAGTCGTACGACCAGACAACGCTTGAGACCTTCAAGCAAATTCAGAAAGAAAGCTTGATCACTGAAATGGATGCGGTTGAGCTATTGTACTATCAAAATCAATTAAAAGAATACAGCACTGTGAAGAGCTGTAAATTCGGCTACGTAGCACAATATCCGCTGACAAGTACGCAGGTGCTGGCGCCGGTATGGAGAATTACGGTCGAGTACGATAAAAAAGTGAACGGCGAGAAAAAGACAGTACAAGAGTATTTCACTGTGAATGCTTTGGAGAGTACGATTTTAGATACAGATCAATGAAAATAATGGAGTGAGACAAACATGAGCTTGCAATTTAGCGTACTTGCGAGCGGGAGTACGGGAAATGCGTTTTATCTCGAAACAGAGGATCACGCATTTTTGGTGGACGCCGGTTTGAGCGGGAAAGCCATGGATGGGCTAATGGCGCAAATTGGGCGTAAGCTGGATGATGTAGACGGCATTTTTGTGACGCATGAGCATAGTGACCATATTAAGGGCCTCGGCGTAGTCGCCAGAAAGTACAAGCTTCCGATCTATGCGAATGAGAAGACTTGGAAAGCGATGGAGAACCAGATCGGCAAAATAGACACCGATCAAAAGTTTGTCTTTCCGATGGAGACGGTGAAGTCGTTTGGCGGACTTGATGTCGAATCGTTTGGCGTCTCCCACGACGCGGCGGAACCGATGTTTTATGTATTCCATTATAACGGCCGAAAGCTCGCATTAATGACAGATACGGGATACGTCAGCGACCGGATGAAAGGGATTATCCGCTCAGCGAATGTGTTTGTGTTTGAAAGCAACCACGATGTCGGCATGCTGCAAATGGGAAGATACCCATGGAGCATTAAGCGGCGGATTTTAAGTGACGTCGGGCACGTTTCAAATGAAGATGCTGCCTTGGCGATGACTGATGTCATTGGCGACGAGACGTCACGTATTTACCTGGCGCATTTGAGTCAGGATAACAATATGAAGGAGCTGGCGAGAATGTCTGTACAGCAGACATTGGCTACTAAAGGATTTGTGACGGGTGAGACATTTGATTTGTATGACACCGATCCGAAGAAGGCGACTCCGCTTTGCGCTGTATAATTTTTCTATGTAAATCATGACTATTATAGGAGCTTCTAACCCACAATATAACCATATTAACGTTCTTGGAAAGGATGGAATATGGTGGATTACGATCGTGAGGAAGAACATACTACTCCTGAACAGCCAAAGAGAAGCAAAAAAGGATATTTTCTTTCCAGTCTGATTGGCGTGATTGTCGGTGCCGTATTAATGGCGTTTCTCATGCCGTACTTTTCAAATGAAGGGTTAGATACGGGTGCCTTAGATCAGCAGCAGAACAACAATAGCCGGGAATCAATCAGGACGGTGAATGTCAGTGTCAACAATGCAGTCACCAAGATTGTCAGCAATGTGTCGCCTGCCGTTGTTGGGGTTGTGAACATCCAAAAATCAGATATTTGGGGAGAGAGCGGCGAGGCTGGGAGCGGCTCTGGCGTGATCTATAAGAAAAATGACAACTCCGCTTATGTCGTGACCAACCATCATGTCATCGAGGGCGCTTCCCAAATTGAAATCAGCCTAAAAGACGGCTCACGTGTATCAGCTGAACTTGTCGGCAGCGACCAGCTAATGGACCTTGCTGTTTTACGGGTGAAAAGCGACAAGATCAAAGCGGTCGCTGACTTCGGAAACTCAGATAAAGTCAAATCTGGTGAGCCGGTTATCGCAATCGGAAACCCATTAGGCCTTGAGTTTGCAGGCTCTGTCACACAGGGCGTCATCTCAGGTACAGAGAGGGCAATTCCTGTGGATTCAAACGATGACGGTCAGCCTGACTGGAACGCAGAAGTCCTGCAAACAGATGCGGCCATTAACCCTGGGAACAGCGGAGGCGCTTTGTTAAATATGGATGGGAAAGTCATTGGCATCAATTCAATGAAAATTGCCGAATCGGCGGTTGAAGGGATTGGCCTGTCGATTCCGTCTAAGCTTGTGATCCCTGTGATAGAGGATTTAGAGAAATACGGCAAAGTCAAACGCCCGTTTCTTGGCATTGAGATGAAATCGCTAAGCGACATCGCAAGCTATCATTGGGATGAAACATTGAAGCTTCCTAAGAATGTCACCAATGGATCGGTTGTGATGGGGGTAGATGCCTTCTCACCTGCCGGAAAAGCAGGGCTGAAGGAACTGGATGTCATTACGGAATTTGACGGATACAAAGTAAATGATATTGTTGATCTGCGAAAGCGGCTGTATCAGAAAAAAGTCGGTGACCGGGTGAAGGTAAAGTTTTACCGGGGCGGAAAAGAAAAATCCGTTGACATTAAGCTGTCCTCCGCAGACCAATTAGGAAGTTAATAAAAACAGTCTGGCACCGTTGCCAGTCTGTTTTTTTATGCAAAAAAACTGAACGAGGGTCACGCCCGTTCAGTTGAAAAAGGATATATCGAATTTGAAGAAAAATACAAGATGGGTGTTACACGTGAAACAGCAGGCAATGCCTGTTAGCTGCAAATCCTTCCATTTTCAGCATTGACTTTAATGGTTTGTTCCGTGTGGTTGCTGGCTGTAATTTTAATGACGTACACATAGATGCCGTTTTCTTTCTTCAATGCAGAAGATTTGACTGTACCTTTGCATTTGTTCAGTGCAATGCTTTGTGCTTTTGCTTTTGTGACTGTTGCTTGTTTGTTGTCAACGTGATGCTTGACGACTTTTCCGCTGCTGCAGTTGATGTTGAAGGTGTGAACTTTTCCGTCTTCGCCGAGCACCTTAATAACATAGACGTAAACATCGTTTACTTTCTTCATTTGAGCTGATTGAACTGCGCCGTTGCAGTTGTGTAATGCAATCGTTTTCGCTTTAGAAAGTGTAATAGAAGTCTGCTGCTTTGTTTGGACTTTAGCAGTGTCCTCTTTATGCAGAACAGCCGCGTGTGCGGAAGATAAAGAACTGATTGAGATGACGGCGCCTAAGGCAGCTGCAGATAATATTTTTACATTCATTAGTATTCCTCCTTAGTGAGATGATGTAAAAAGAACTGAACGCGGGTCACACACGTTCAGTTTAAAAGATTATTTAGAAAAAGGTAGACATGAACTTAGAACTTCGTGTTAAAACAAGACTGGTGTTACACGTTGAATCGGGCAGTTGTTTCACTGCTGGCAAGTATCAATTTTTTATTTGCAAATGCTTCCGTTTTCAGCGTTCACTTTCACTGTTTGCTCAGTGTGGTTTTGGGCAGTGATTTTAATGACGTAAACGTATTTACCGTTTTCTTTCTTCAATGCAGAAGATTTCACTGTGCCTTTGCATTTGTTTAGCGCGATTTTATGCGCTTTTGTTTTCGTAATGGCTGCGTTTTTCTTTTGCACTTCTTGTTTTACGATTTTACCGCTGTCACAGTTGACATGGATTGTGTGAGTGCTGCCATCTTCGCCCAGCACTTTTACAACGTAGATGTAAACGCCGTTTTCTTTCTTCAGTTCAGAAGATTGAACTGCGCCTTTGTATTTGTTCAGTGCAATGTGATGCGCTTTTGTGTTTGAAATATGTGCTTGTTTCTTTTGCTCGTGTTTTGCGACTTTGCCGTTTTCTCCATTGATATGGAACGTGTGAAGGCTGCCGTCTTCACCCATTACTTTCACGACATAAACGTAAACACCGTTTTCTTTCTTCAGCTCAGATGATTGAACCGCACCTTTGCAGTTTTTCAAAGCAATAGAATGAGCTTTTGATTTGCTAATATAGCTTTGTTTCTTTTGAACGTCATGTTTCACAACTTTTCCGCTGTCGCAGTTGACGTTCATCGTATGCTGTTTTCCGTCCTCACCGAGAACTTTGACAACATAAACGTAAGTGCCGTTCACTTTCTTCATTTGGGCTGATTGAACAGTACCCTTGCATTTGTTCAAAGCAACTTGTTTTGCTTTTGCTATTGTGATGGAAGCCTGCTGCTTCGTCTCGACCTTCGCTGATGTGTCATCCTTTTGAATGACAGCGGCATGGGCAGAAGTTAAAGAACTGATTGAGAGAATCGTTCCCAGCGCGGCTCCTGATAAAACTTTGGTGATATTCATATGATGTTCCTCCTTTGATTTCATTGTTGGCTGAACCAACTAAGGCTATTGTATAGGCCGAAGCTGAAAATCAAATGAGGGCTTGCTGAAAACTTGCTGAATTCAGCTGATTTTTAGGGAGGATTCAGTTGGTTTTCAGATAAAAACGAATAATAGGAGGGGAAGGGAAAAAACTAATCAGAGGTTTATGCCAACTAAGGAGAGAGCACAGCATGAATAGGATGAAAGGCATCAAGATTTTGCTCGTTGACGATGAACCGGCGATATTAGATTTTTTGACAATGGGTCTTGAAAATGAAGGCTTTGAGGTTCAGACAGCGGATGACGGAATGACAGCGATGAACATCGCAAAGACATTTCAGCCGCATGTGGCCATCCTGGATGTGATGATGCCCGGAATGGATGGGCTGGAAGTATCGAAAATGATGAAAAAAACCGGCCATACCGCCGTTATTATGCTCACGGCAAAGGATGAGGTGGGGGTCCGGGTAAAAGCGCTGACAGAGGGCGCTGATGACTATATGATCAAACCGTTCAGCTTTGAAGAGCTGCTGGCGCGTATCTATGCAAGAATTCGGGATCACTTCCCTAACCTGTTCGAAGAAGTCACGCTCGGCCCGTTTCGGATTGATGACCGGCGCAGAGAAATCCGTTATCAGGAAGAAGTGCTGAAGCTTTCGGCAACGGAATACGAGCTGCTGAAATTGTTGGTGCTGAATCATGGCCTTGTGCTCAGTAAAGCAAGGATTCTGGATAAAGTATGGGGCTATGACTTTTACGGGGAAGAAAATATTGTCGAAGTGTACATCCGTTCCTTGCGGGAAAAATTGAATGACAAAAAGCATGAAGTGATCCGCACTGTACGGGGCGCGGGCTATCGGATGGATATTGAATGAAAAAACGATTCAAAACGCTGCGTTTTCAGCTTTTATTCCGCTCGTTATGCATACTCGTTCTTCTATTGGTTTTTGTCGGCGCCATGCAATATGTGTTTGGAAAACGCCTCTTATATGAAAACCGAGCTGTCAGCATTCAGAGTTATATCAACTCGACGGAGCCGACCATATGGAAAAACATTGAAAGATACAAAAGCAATCCCGACAGCCCGGACAAGTCAGATGGTGCTGTCCGTCCCGCCTTTATTTATCCAGGTGTGACAATTGTTTTTATTGATAAAAAAACAAAAGCCAGCACGGTATTGTCGACGGACCCATATGCGGGAGCACCGCCAACATTTAAAAAAAGTGTATATGATGAGGCGTTGAAAGATACGATGGCCTTGCATTACAGAATCACGAAAAATGAAGCAGGCGAGGAAGCGCTGGTTGTGTTTCAGGTTATTAATATTGATGGAAAAGAAGCAGGCGTGATCCAAATGAGCACTTTAACCGCACCGCTGAAGGACGTGCTGCTTCGGCAAATCAGCATTTACTCCACGCTCTCGCTTGTTGCGCTCCTGCTCGGGCTTTTTACATTCTTGCCCGTGGTCCGACATACGCTTAAACCGTTATCACAAATGGTACATATGATGGGGCATATCAATGCGGGAAATTTAAATAAAAGGCTTCCTGTTTATCGAAAACAAATGGAAATCGATGCGCTTGCCATTTCGTTTAATCGCATGCTGGAGCGGATTGAAATGTCATTCAAAGCAGAAAAAGAAGCGAAGGAGCGCATCCGGCAATTTGTATCAGATGCTTCGCATGAGCTGAGAACGCCTTTAACGTCCATACACGGCTTTATCGAAGTGCTGCTGCGGGGCGCCGCGCTTCAGCCGGAGCAGAGAGATAGGGCGCTGAATAGTATGTATGAAGAATCGAAGAGAGCCACCCGGCTGATAGAGGATCTGCTGTTTCTTGCAAAAATCGATCGGGTGCCGAGCTTTGAAATGAAGAAAGGTGATCTCGATTCGCTCATAAGGGAAATGGAGCCGCAGCTCAGTCTGCTTGCGAAGGAAAGAAAACTGCAGCTGCTGCTTGATGATCACGCTGAAACGGTGTATGACAGGGATAAAATGAAACAGGTCATTCTGAATTTGGTTTACAACGCAGTACAGTATACAGATGAGAAAATCGGTGCCATCACCATCTCGCTGCAAAAAGACAATGACGGCGTCATGCTGATGATAGCGGACAACGGCACAGGTATCGCGCCGGAGCATTTGCCGCATTTATTTGACCGGTTTTACAGGGCAGACCCATCCCGCTCCCGAAAATATGGAGGGTCGGGACTGGGGCTTGCCATTACGAAATCGATTATCGACAGCCATAATGGGACGATTGAAGTAAAAAGTGAAATCGGCAGAGGCACCGTTTTTCTGATCAGGCTTCCTGCGCCGGAATAGAGCTGTTACTCGGCAGGCGGGTGAGAAAATTTCTTCAGCCTGTATTGGAGGCTTTGTCTGCTGATGCCAAGTTCCTGAGCAGCTTGTGAGATGTTATGGCCGTGTTTTCTTAACACATTTTCAATCACATATTTTTCGAAGCTCTCCATTTTTTCTTTTAAGTCCGCCGCCGGCTGGTGTCGTGGTGTTTCAGGCTCTGGGATGTCTGCCGGCTTGATTTTCATGCGATATTGATAAGGCAGATGGGATGCCGTAATCGTTTGCTCGTCCGTCATGAAATTCATGGCGCCTTCGATCATATGCTCAAGCTCACGAATATTTCCCGGCCAGTCATAAGATAGGAAAAATTGCTTCACGTCTTCGCTGATATGTTCGACATTCATTTGAAACAGGTGGTTGTTTTTCTGGATGAACTCCGACGCGAGAAGCAAAATGTCTTCTTTTCGTTCTCGAAGCGGCGGGATAATCAGCGTCACAACGCTCAGCCTGTAATACAAGTCCTTCCGCATCCGTTCGCCCGCAATCGCATCAATCGGGTCTTCATTCATCGTGGCAATAATACGCACGTCAATCGGCGTATCCTTAGTCGAACCGATACGCCTGATTTTCCGTTCCTGAAGGGCGCGCAGCAGCTTTGCCTGAAGGCTGAGGTTCAGCGAGTTGATTTCATCTAACAGCAATGTGCCGCCATGGGCTTGTTCAAACAGGCCGGGCTGGTCTACAGCGCCGGTAAACGCACCTTTCTTTGTTCCAAACAAAATGCTTTCCACAAGGCTGTCTGGCAGCGCTGCACAGTTTTGCGAAATAAACGGTCCGCCTGAACGGTCGCTGCCGTTATGGATACTTTGCGCGAACAGCTCCTTTCCCGTGCCGGTTTCGCCTGCGAGAAGGACAGATGACGACGTGCGCGTTGCCCGCTTGGCATTTTCGATGACGTCTTGAATGGCCGGGCTAGTGCCGAGAATGCTGTCAAACGTATAGGTTGTGCTGCCTTTTTTGTTCATATTCTCCCTGATCAGCCGTTCAAGCTTAGTCACATCCTTGGCAATTTCGACTGCGCCCCTGATCTTGCCGTCCTTGACGATGGGATATGTATGATTGATCGTTGTGATTTCCTGGCCTTTATTATTGAAATAGCTCTGTTTGACGTTTTTAATCGTTTTGCCTTCCTGAAGGGCCTGTACAAGTGTGCTGTCCTGCTGCTTTGAAAACATAAACACATCCATCAGGTTTTTATTCAGGACATCATGCTTCTCCATATCTTCAATCTGCATCATTTTATTGTTATAAACGATCGTGTTTCCGTGCTCGTCTACCACGTGCAGGCCAACATCGATTTCATCCAAAATGCTCTGAAAAACCAATGTGAGGAATTCGCTGTCTTTGACCACTGTATGAACCTCCCTCAATTATTTTCTTAATATTGCTTCTATTTTATAAAAGAATGTAGAGGATATGCAAAAGAATTTTGCACTTGCTGAAATTTTTGCTCGAAATATCTGAATGTTTTTGCACCTTGTCCACGAAATTTGTAGAAAACACACGAAATCTTGATTTGGCACAGAACTTGCATTTATATAAAGGGAAAGCAGGATAACATGTTGAAACAGAAAACAAGGGGGAATTCAAATATGCCAGCTTTATCTAAATCCAAAGAAATTATTGATCAGACGTCTCATTATGGAGCCAACAATTACCACCCGCTCCCAATTGTCATTTCTGAAGCGCTGGGTGCTTGGGTAAAGGACCCGGAAGGCAATGAATATATGGATATGCTGAGTGCTTATTCTGCGGTAAACCAGGGTCATAGACACCCGAAAATTATTCAGGCATTGAAGGATCAAGCTGATAAAATCACCCTCACATCACGCGCATTTCACAACGATCAGCTTGGGCCATTTTATGAAAAAACAGCTAAGCTGACAGGCAAAGAGATGATTTTGCCGATGAATACAGGAGCTGAAGCGGTTGAATCTGCGGTGAAAGCGGCGAGACGCTGGGCTTATGAAGTGAAGGGCGTAGCCGACAATCAAGCGGAAATTATCGCATGTGTCGGAAACTTCCACGGCCGGACGATGCTGGCGGTGTCTCTTTCTTCTGAAGAGGAATATAAAAGAGGATTCGGCCCGATGCTTCCGGGAATCAAATTAATTCCATACGGAGATGCGGAAGCGCTTCGTCAGGCCATTACGCCGAATACAGCGGCATTCTTGTTCGAACCGATTCAAGGCGAAGCGGGCATTGTCATTCCGCCTGAAGGGTTTTTGCAGGAAGCAGCGGCGATTTGTAAGGAAGAGAATGTCTTGTTTATTGCGGATGAAATTCAGACGGGACTTGGACGTACAGGCAAGACGTTTGCTTGTGACTGGGACGGCATTGTTCCGGATATGTACATCTTGGGCAAAGCGCTTGGCGGCGGTGTGTTCCCGATCTCCTGCATTGCGGCGGACCGCGAGATCTTAGGCGTGTTTAACCCCGGCTCACACGGCTCCACATTTGGCGGAAACCCGCTTGCCTGTGCAGTGTCTATCGCCTCATTGGAAGTGCTGGAGGATGAAAAGCTGGCGGATCGTTCTCTTGAGCTTGGCGAATACTTTAAAAGCGAGCTTGAGAGCATTGACAACCCTATCATTAAAGAAGTCCGCGGCAGAGGGCTGTTTATTGGTGTGGAATTGACGGAAGCCGCACGCCCTTATTGTGAGCGTTTGAAGGAAGAAGGGCTTCTATGCAAGGAAACGCATGATACAGTGATTCGTTTTGCACCGCCATTAATCATATCCAAAAAGGATTTGGATTGGGCGATAGAAAAAATTAAGCACGTGCTGCAAAACGCATAAATCCGCACCATGGCGGGATATTCACTTCGCTTGTATAAATTTACAACAGAAAAATCAGCACTCCCTATTTGCTCAGCTACAGTATTTTAGTATAATGTATCTTTATGAGAAGAAGTGAATTTTATATTAAATAGATAGAGACTCTTTGGACAGCAAACTGGGATACGCACCATGTAGATGTTCCAGCTTAGATCCAATACAAGTTGCTGAAGGGGTGCAGAATGTGAATACAAACCAAGATAACGGAAATCAGCTCCAGCGGACAATGAAATCACGCCACTTGTTCATGATTTCATTGGGCGGAGTGATCGGAACCGGTTTCTTCCTTGGAACCGGGTTTACCATAAACCAGGCGGGACCGCTCGGCGCGGTTCTGTCCTATTTAGTGGGCGGCTTTATCATGTTTTTGACCATGCTTTGCTTAGGGGAGCTGGCGGTCGCCTTTCCTGTGTCGGGGTCCTTCCAGACCTATGCGACAAAATTTATCAGCCCGGCCTTCGGGTTTGCGTTCGGCTGGCTGTACTGGCTCGGCTGGGCGGTTACATGCGCCATTGAATTTTTATCAGCGGGACAGCTCATGCAGCGCTGGTTTCCGCATGTGGAGGTCTGGATTTGGTGTCTGGTATTTGCAGCACTGATGTTTTTACTAAATGCGATAACCGCGAAAGCCTTTGCAGAATCTGAATTTTGGTTTTCCGGGATTAAAATCTTGATTATCCTTTTATTTATTATTCTCGGCGGAGCTGCCATGTTTGGCCTGATTGACCTGAAAGGCGGAGAGCAGGCGCCGTTTCTGACACATTTTTATGAAGACGGGTTATTTCCGAACGGCATAAAGGCAATGCTGATTACGATGATTACCGTGAACTTTGCGTTTCAGGGAACTGAGCTGATCGGGGTTGCAGCGGGAGAAAGTGAAGACCCTGAAAAAACAATTCCGCGGTCGATCAGACAGACAGTATGGAGAACGCTTGTCTTCTTTGTTCTTTCCATCGTTGTCATTGCCGGCATGATTCCGTGGAAGCAGGCTGGAGTCGTGGAAAGTCCGTTTGTTGTCGTATTTGAGCAAATCGGAATCCCGTATGCAGCTGATATCATGAACTTTGTTATATTGATTGCGCTGTTATCTGTTGCGAACTCAGGTTTATACGCATCGACACGTATCCTGTACGCGATGGCGAATGAAGGACAGGCCTTCAAAGCGCTGGGCAAAACAAATCAACGCGGTGTGCCGATGTACTCGTTAATCGTAACGATGGCTGTTGCCTGCCTGTCACTTCTGACAAAATTTGCGCAGGCTGAAACCGTATATATGGTGCTATTATCATTGGCGGGCATGAGCGCACAGGTCGGCTGGATTACGATTTCGCTTTCCCAAATCATGTTTAGACGCAAATATATCCGTGAAGGCGGCAAGATAGAAGATTTAAAATTCAAAACACCGCTATATCCGGTGCTGCCGATTCTCGGCCTGACGTTAAATACGGTCGTTCTTATCAGCCTTGCATTTGATCCGGAGCAGCGTATTGCGCTGTATTGCGGCATACCATTTATGGTCATTTGCTACATCATTTATCATGTCGTCATTAAAAAACGCCAGCAGGCAAATCGTCAGCTAGAGCTTTAAAAACATTGTCCGCAAGTCATCTTTGTTATAACCCGCATAGGACATTATCTTATATGTTGAGGTGGAATCACAGATGGATAAAACGATTTCGGTTATTGGAATGCCAATGGATTTAGGACAAGCACGACGCGGAGTGGATATGGGCCCGAGTGCCATCCGGTACGCCCATCTGATCGAACGGCTGTCAGACATGGGGTATACGGTTGAAGATCTCGGTGACATTCCGATCAACCGCGAAAAGATCAACAATGACGAGGAACTGAAGAACCTGAATTCAGTTTTGGCAGGAAATGAAAAACTCGCTCAAAAGGTCAACAAAGTCATCGAAGAGAAAAAATTCCCGCTTGTCCTGGGAGGCGACCACAGTATTGCGATCGGTACGCTGGCAGGCACAGCAAAGCATTACGATAATCTCGGCGTCATCTGGTATGACGCGCACGGCGACTTGAATACACTTGAAACATCACCATCAGGCAATATTCACGGCATGCCGCTTGCCGTCAGCCTCGGCATCGGCCACGAGTCACTGGTTAAGCTTGAAGGCTACGCGCCTAAAATCAAACCGGAAAACGTCGTCATCATCGGCGCCCGGTCACTTGATGAAGGGGAGCGCAAGTATATTAAGGAAAGCGGCATGAAGGTGTACACGATGCACGAAATCGACCGTCTCGGCATGACAAAGGTAATTGAAGAAACCCTTGATTATTTATCAGCATGTGACGGCGTCCATCTCAGCCTTGATCTGGACGGACTTGATCCGAACGACGCACCGGGTGTCGGAACCCCTGTCGTCGGCGGCATTAGCTACCGGGAGAGCCATCTGGCTATGGAAATGCTGTATGATGCAGGCATCATCACCTCAGCTGAATTCGTTGAGGTCAACCCGATTCTTGATCATGAAAACAAAACTGGCCAAACAGCAGTGGAGCTCGTAGAATCCCTGCTAGGGAAGAAATTGCTGTAATAAGAAAACCCCCGCACCCGCGGGGGTTTCAGCGTGTCGACAAACCCTTGCATTCGTTGTCAGGCCTGCGCGTTGGTGCTCACGAATTCCAAACATTCGCTGCGCTCCAATGCTCGTCCTTCCTAGACTTCAAGGGTTTTCAATCACGCTGAAAATATGAAAGAATCCTAAAACTACAAACCGTTTTAGGATTCTTTCGTTAAATTGAACCCCCGCATCCCGCGGGGGTTTTTCATTTATCCAATCATTTTCTCAGCGACTTTCATCTCCTGTGAATGGGTTTGATGGTCCGCAATAAACCAACCTGATAAAATCACTGCTGCAACGCCTGCACCAATCAGAAATTTTTTCATTTATATAACCTCCGTTCGTTTGATGAGTTCTTCAATTTGTAATGCCTCATAAAAAAAGTGGGCAGCTTCTTTGTAAAGCTCAAGCTCCCTATACCGTTCGCCAGCCAAAATGGAAAGTTCTCTTACACTGTCATACTCTTTCTCGGACACCAAATCATCCATATGTTGTTTGCATAAGTGAAACGTTTCCGCATGACCTCCTTCTGCATAAATGGCATATAAAATGTCTATTTTTGCCTCACATATTCTATTCGGCTCTGCATTCAATTTTTCCTTCGTCTCTTGGTAATAAGAAAAGGCCTGATCTATCTTTTTGAGCTTAAACAGCTCTCGAATCAGCAAGTAAACAGAATGATAGTAATAGGAGGAGCATGCGTATTCTTCGTTTTGTAAGGCCTCTTTTAATTTGGAGACCGCCTCTTCTGACTTGCCGCTTTGCGCATGAAGAAGTCCGAAGTTATGCAAAAGCTGGGCTTCAAAAAAATGATCCTCTAATTCTCTCGTGATCCGAATCGCTTCGTCCAAATACGTTTCGGCTTCTTCAAACTGTCCCATCTCGGTAAAGTTGCCTGACATGGTGATCAGCGCCGAGGCCAGTTTCTTTTTATAGTCTGTCTCTTCCCTGAACGTTTTGACCGCTTGGCGTGTATGATTGAGAGACACAATATTTTGTCCCAGTTTATAATAGAGCTTACCGACCTTCAGGTGAAATTCGGCTTTTTCAATCGGGTCGGGAATGTTGCCGAGATACTGCTCGGCCTCTTTATACAGTCCAATGGCAATATCGTAATTATTTTTATAGGCCTCATACATGCCTTCAAACAGAAAAAAGTAATATTTCAGCAGGTCTGACGTAGCATTCATATGAGCAGGCTCTTCATGCTGAAAACCCTGTCCTCTCGCCTCATGAAGCAAAACCTTATGGCGCAGTTCCAATAAGGAGAAGTAGGCCAGCACCTCCTGATCCTCTTCCATGTCATCCAATAAAGGCTTTACTTCTTCAAAACAACGGGCGGACTCTTCAACTTCATGTTTCTTGATCGCAAGGTACCAATCGTTGAGCATGTTAGCGATTTCTGCGGGTGCAATTTTATTCATTTGAAACTCCTTTCTCTAGTGACTTATCAATCTCAGTTGCTTATTCTGATAGTAACACCTCTTTCTATTTTATGTAAAATCCTCTAGTCAATATGTTGAAGGAGAGATGATATGACAATCATGCTGACCCCTATGCAGACAGAAGAATTTCGGTCTTATCTTACGTACACAGCAAAGCATTACGCGGAAGAAAAGGTAAAGGCGGGGACATGGCTGCCTGAAGATGCACAGCTTTTGTCTAGGCAGACCTTTTCAAATTTGCTTCCGAAAGGGCTGGAAACACCACATCATCATTTATGGAGCCTTGAGCTAAATGAAAAGGAAATCGTTGGCTGGCTCTGGATACATGCTGAACCGGAGCATCCGCAGCAGGAAGCGTTTATTTACGATTTCGGGTTGTATGAACCGTACCGGGGCAAGGGTTATGCAAAGCAAGCATTAATAACTTTAGAACAGACCGCACGAAGCATGGGAATTCGGAAGCTTTCTCTCCATGTATTTGCCCATAATCAGACGGCGCGGAAGCTATATGAGCGGACCGGATTTCAAGAGACGGACGTGGTGATGAGCAAGAAGCTTTAATAAAAAGGGCTGAAAAAGGCCTTTTTCTGCGGACAGCCTTCTGTAAATGATTTCTAAAAATTCTGTAAATCACCTAGTTACTTTCCTTATTTTCCTAATATAATGTGGGTGAGGAAAACACCTTTCCTACATTCACAAGAAAAGAGGAGATGTAATGAAGTTGAAGAAACGGTTGTCAATGTTTTTGGTAGCGCTTACAATGTGTGGCGGCCTGTTTGTTTCTCCCGCCAAAGCCGTAAAGACCACAAATTATGCTGAAGAAATAGCCGCACTGCAGCCAGGTACAACAGCAGAGGAAATCATGAAGTCCGCCAGCCAGATTGCCAAACAGCAGCACGTAAAGCAAGAAGTCATTCTGAAACAGTTCTATGAGGAAATCACTGCTGATAAAGCAGAAGGCGACAGGCTCGCCAAGGAAAGCGGCATGTCTATCATGGGCGGCTCGTCCGGCACGAAAAAACTCCCGACAAGCGCGAAAGGGAATATCTATTACACCAACTCCTACACAGCCTACTACAATCACGGCCACGTCGGCATGTACTCCGCCGCTGACAAAATTGTTGAATCTGTCCCGAGCGACGGCGTCAGGCAGATCGCTTACAATGCCAGAGACGTGGAAAACAACTCCATCGTGCAAACAGTCAGCGTAACCTCATCTCAAAAAACATCTGCTGCCGACTGGGCGGTATCAAGAGTCGGAGACCCATACTCATTTAACTTCGTCAATAACAGAAATACCGGCCATGACGGTGCCAAAAACTGTTCAAAGCTCCTATGGTCTGCATTTTTGCTTAAAGCAGGCATTGATATAGACGGCAATGGAGGCTTAGGCGTATACCCGCGTGACATCACAAGCTCTTCCTATACAACAACCATCATGACCATTTATTAAGGAGAAGAAATGAAAAAGTGGATGATCACCATTGCCATGCTGATTCTCGCAGGAATCGCACTATTTGTCTTCGTTTCTCCTCTCAAAAGCCATAAAGCCGTGAGTCAGCAGGATCTCCGAGACGCCGATTTTCTGGATGACAAAGAAGTCCTGCTGTATTTCTCAACCTCTGCGGATCAAGATGCATTTGGCGGCGGGAAAAGCTATGCCCTGTTTATCAGCCAAGACAGGTCGCTGTCTTCATTTCAGATGAAGGGCCTTGAGCTGGGTTCCGCCAAGGTTCATGACGACAGTGTGATGCTGGAGGACAAAAACACGATTTTCACGATTAAAAACGGCTTGCACTCCCATAAAAGAGCCTATCAGCATACAGGCGACAGCGCAGGATTTCTGCAAAACACGGACGGCTTTTACACCCTTTACAACTCCGGCTATGACAAAAAGGGAGGCCGATACCGCTCAGAGCTGTACCGCCAGTTAGACGGGGAGTGGAAAAAAGACGTCATCCCCTACTACATCCGAGCCTCAGGTTTTCACGGTGGCGCCATTTATGCACTCGTCCCGACAGCTGACGAAAAAGGCTATCAGCTCCTCCAGATTCAAGCAGATCAGAAAAAGCTCACCTATCACACCATAACGGAATGGCAGTACCGGGAAGGAGCCTCAGTTGAATCCCAGCTTGCTGTAGACGATCAAGCTGTCTATGTCATGATGCGCGGCCAAAAGGCGCGCAATCTTTATCAAATGGTCAAGATCAACAAGAAAAGCGGCAAAGTAGAGCTGTACGATATTGCCGAATACAAAAACGACGAACAAACGATTTACAGCTCCATGCCCTTCAGCTTTAAAAACAGCTTTTTCCCTTATAACGGGTACCTGTATTTCATTGACGGCTTCGGAAAGGTATACAAAATCAATGCCAAGACAGGAAAAACAAGCATCGCCTTCACCCTTTCACCAGAAAAAATGAAAGCCGATTTCAAAGAAATCACCCGAAAAGGCAGCAATCTCTATTTCTTCACATACACGTACAAACAGCCCGCATACATTGAACAATACAGCCTGAAAACCGGGAAGAAAGTGAAGGAAAAAGAGATCAGGAAGGTAAAGGAGATTGTGACGCCGAAGAGTCATTTGAAGCTGTATGATGTTGAGGTGATGAAGGGGTTTTAGGGCAAGGAGGTTAGTATGGGAGCTATCGCCGTTTTATTTATCGTTTTTGGTTTTCCGATCATTGCAGGTGTATTTGGTATAGCGGGTCATTTTTTATTTAAGAGATTTTGGGTGGCGCCGTTGATTGTCCTTATCGCGAGTTTGATATTGTTATTTACGTTAGCTTCCGGTAATAGTTCATTCATGTTTTGGGTTGTGCTCTATACTGCAATTGCGTTAGTAACCAGTGTTGTCACATTATTTCTCAGGAAATGATTATTCAACTGATCGCTGTTTATGAAGAGACTTGTGAAGTCTCTTTTTTCTGTTGAGCAATTTGATCAATGATAGAACGTTGTTCAAAACGATAAATCTCGAGTGGCCTTTTCAAGTAAACAGGTGTTAATTGCTGTAAAATGAATATATAAAATGGATGCAGATAAAGGAGGAAGCATATGCACACCAAACGTGTCATTCTTCTGGCCGTTATCATCAGTCTGATGTCGGCGGCTACTATGTTCCTGTTAAACGGAGGTAAAGCAGATTGGTTTGACATCATCGGAACCATTATCGGCTGCTTTCTTGGCATATTTGTTGTTGTAAGAATACAGAAAAAGCAGGCGTGAAAAAGGGAAAGGGCCATGCCGAACCGAAGTCATGTTCAAGGACCAAGTGTCCAAAAACATGAATGGGAGGAATGGCGTTGACAGGAAACAAAGCGGTTGTGTACAAAGGCAAAGGAACTGTAGCGGTGGAGGATATCGGTTATCCGGAGTTAATCTTGAAGGACGGGCCCGGCGTTCCGAAGGCGAATGTGAATCGAAAATGTGAGCATGGGGTTATTCTCAAAGTCATTACAACTAACATTTGTGGAAGCGACCAGCATATGGTCAGAGGCCGCACAACAGCGCCTGAAGGCTTGGTGCTTGGACATGAAATTACGGGAGAAGTCATTGAAACGGGGCGGGACGTAGAATTTATCAAAAAAGGCGATATCGTATCCGTTCCTTTCAATATTGCCTGCGGACGCTGTGTGATGTGCAAAACGCAGAAAACGCATGTGTGCCTGAATGTCAATCCGGACCGGCCGGGATCGGCTTACGGCTACGTCGATATGGGCGGCTGGGTCGGCGGCCAGTCTGAATACGTCATGGTGCCGTACGCTGACTTTCAGCTTTTGGTGTTCCCTGATAAAGAACAGGCGCTAGAAAAGATTCTCGATTTGACCATGCTGTCCGACATTTTCCCGACTGGCTTCCATGGAGCTTATACAGCGGGCGTGCAAACAGGTTCAACCGTCTATATCGCGGGAGCGGGGCCTGTTGGCTTGGCAGCTGCACACTCCGCCCAGCTCCTCGGTGCTTCGACGGTGATTGTCGGCGATCTGAACGAAGACAGACTGGCACAGGCGAGAAGCTTCGGCTGTGAAACGGTCAACGTGCAAAAACACGACCGTCTCGGCGAGCAAATTGAACAAATACTAGGTGAACCGACCGTTGATGCCGCAGTGGACTGTGTCGGCTTTGAAGCAACTGGACACGGCAGCCAGGGGGAAGCGCCAGCCGCCGTGCTGAACTCGATCATGGACGTCACCCAGGTTGGCGGAAGTCTCGGTATTCCAGGCTTATACGTGACCGAAGATCCCGGTGCAAAGGATGCGGACGCCAAAACAGGCTCTTTAAAAATCCGCTTCGGACTCGGCTGGGCTAAAGCCCACACCTTCGTCACCGGACAAACACCCGCTATGACATACAATCGCAATTTGATGAAAGCGATCCTGAGCGGCAGAGCGCAAATCGCAAAAGCCGTCAACGCCACCGTCATTTCTCTGGACGACGCGCCAAAAGGCTACAGCGACTTCGACAAAGGCGCAGCCAAAAAGTTCGTCATCGACCCGCATGGAATGCTGAAGTAAGAAGAAAAAGCCGGACGTTCTCGGAACGCCGGCTTTATTGCTGATAATCTGTTTCTTCAAAGCGATTTCCTAATTCGTCTTGAACAATTAAATCTCCTTCGATTTTATCCAGTCCAATCAGGATATAAGGGTTTTTCTCATTTGCTTTGGGAGTTGGTTTTCGCTTCACAGTTACAATCGTTTCTTTAGGCGAGAATTTGACGCCTGACACCTCAAGCTTCTTATCCTTCTCTCTGCTTCCAAGAGACACAACAACCATTTTTTTGCCTTCTGAAATGGTGAAGACTTGATAACCTTTTACGTCATTATGCATTTGAAGGTAATTAGAGTATATTTCTAAGTCTGGACTCCCTTCGCCGATTCGATCCTTCTCTAACACCCAATAAGACGGCTGACACCTAGCAAGCAACAGCATGATCACAAAAGCCAAACCCATTTGAGCCGCAAATGCAGACCTCCCCACACATCGTTTACATCCAACCTAACATACGAGCGAAATAGAGTCATCAACAGCTTGTTTGTCGAATTGTGGATAAAACTCAGCCCGAAGCACTACTAACATGTGAATAAATAGGTTATATTGGGAAGAGAATATTTGCAAAAATGCAAGAAACCATCGGAGGATTTGAACATGAAACAAACGTATTATTCCTGTGAAGAACACATCGAAACCGTGCTGGATATGTACATAGACGACCACGAGCTGCCGCCCGAAATCAGAAAAATCGAACATACTAACAGTTTATCCACAGCCTGTGAATTATGTGGAGACCCCGCAGTATATATAGTGGGGAACGAATGATCTTACACAAAATACAGAAAAGATATCCACAATTGTGGACAACATATATGAATAACTTGTTTTTAAAGTGGGGATGACCTGTGAATATCAATATTGTGACAATCGGAAAACTAAAAGAAAAATACCTCAAGCAAGGCATTGAAGAATACACGAAACGACTTTCGGCCTACGCAAAAATCGACATCATCGAACTCCCGGACGAAAAAGCGCCGGAAAACCTAAGCGACCAGGACATGAAAATCATAAAAGACAAAGAAGGCGACCGCATTTTATCCAAAATCAGTCCCGACGCCCACGTCATCGCCCTCGCCATCGAAGGAAAAATGAAAACATCCGAAGAACTAGCCGATACAATAGATAAGCTGGCTACATATGGAAAAAGCAAAGTCACCTTTGTCATCGGCGGATCACTCGGATTGAGTGACGCAGTGATGAAGCGAGCGGATGAAAAGCTGTCGTTCTCGAAAATGACGTTTCCTCATCAGTTGATGCGACTCATACTAGTTGAGCAGATTTATCGGGCTTTTCGGATTAATCGTGGGGAGCCTTATCATAAATAGTGGCGTTTATAATAAAGTTGAGTATAATTTTTATTCTTACTCTTGAAAAGCCATAAGTAAAAAGGTTCTTTTGCTAAAATATGCTAGTAAAATTCTAATAGGGATCAATAAACAGTTTATTGACTATATTTTTAATAAGGTACTGTCTACCTGTGATCAATTGAATTCTTTAGGACTATCTGGACTCGTTTCTTTTAAATCTAAAATACTGTAATTCGGTTTTTGATATTATTAAGAATAAGCCAAGAAGAATTTTCAAAGTACATGATTTTGCTTTGAAAATTGAATCAAAATTATGGAAAGTTGTCTATAACTATATGGTATAGGTTTAACGAAACTAAGGACTCTCAACATAAAATAAAGTTTATTTATTAAACTTTTAACTCTTAATCGAGAAGTGCCCAGTTATGAAACGAATGAAATTGCTTTATCAAGACTAGTAAGGATGAGGATATTATTAATAAATACATTTTATGAAGAAATTATCTAGTATAGAAAGTAAAAAAAGGAAGCGAACAAAATATGTCTAACAAAACTTTTCTGAATCAGTTGCTAAGGTTAGTTGGTTGATTCTTAAAGGGTAAGCATTTCTTTTATCAATGTAGTAAGGTTTTAAAAGTTTTATCTTTATATGAAGTATTGACTTATGTGGTGCAATTTTCCTAATCAGATGGTACAATGATTTTTAAAATGAGTTATTATAATTTTAAAAGAAAAGAGTGTTGACTAATTTGTCTAGATTAAATATATTGAAAAACCTTGATTTTGGTGAAAGTGTTGCTGAGGAAGATAATAGATTAGCATCCTATTTTGTAGAAACAGACACATGGAATAGGTTGATTAATGGAGAAATAGATATAATTTATGGGGCAAAAGGTTCGGGTAAAAGTGCTTTATATAAACATCTTATACATAATAAGGATTATTTAGAAGAAAGGAATATAACATTACTTGCAGCCGAAAATATTTCCGGAACAGCAGTATTTAAGACAGTATTAAGTTCAGATCAGTTATCTGAAAATTCATATAAACAAATATGGTTCCTTTATATTATTTCAATCATAGGAAAATACATTAATGAGTACGGTGAAGAAACTGTCCAATCTAAAGAATTTATTTCTAGATTACAGATGGAGGGACTCTTGGATGGAAAAAACTTAAGACGTATGCTTAGTAACGTTAAAGATTATGTGATAAATTTCTTTCGTCGAGTTGAATCTTTAGAAGGCGGACTACAATTGGATTCAACTACTTTAATGCCGGGATTTACTGGTAAGGTTTCGTTAAGTGAACCATCATTAGAGCAAAAAAATCTTGGGTTTATATCTGTTTATGACTTATTAGATATGGCAGAAGAAGCATTGGAAAGTTTAGATATTGAGACTTGGATTATTTTTGATCGTTTAGATGTTTCTTTTTCTGAAAATCCTTCGATTGAAAAGGTAGCAATTCGAACTTTATTCCAAGTTTATAATGATTTCAAAACATATGATAAAATAAATCTTAAAATTTTTATTCGTGATGATATTTGGAAGAGAATAACTGTTGGTGGATTCAGAGAAGCTAGTCATATTACAAAAGTAGTTACAATTTACTGGAACGAATTAAATTTAAGACACTTAATAATTAATCGTATTTTAGAAAATGAGATACTAGTTAACCAATGGTCTTTAAGTAAAAGGTCTATTCTATCTGATACCGAGGAACAAGAAAATTTATATTATAAAGTATTCCCAGAACAAGTAGATTCTGGTCAAAGAAAACCAAACACTTTTAATTGGATGTTAAGTAGAGTTAAAGACGGTTTAGGAATTATTGCTCCCCGAGAATTGATACAATTAATAAATGAGGCTAAAAAAATTCAAATAAAAGAGTTAGAAATAGGAAGTTCTTCCGATGATGTTTCTGAAGAATTAATTGGACGTAAATCAATTAAAGAAGGATTAGAGGAGGTCTCCAAGAAAAGGTTAGAACAAACAATTTATGCAGAATATTATCATTTGAAGGAATATATCGAACTATTAGAAGGACAAAAAGCAGAGCAAACTATGGAAAGCTTATCTACAATATTTAAATGTGAAGATGGAGATATTAAAAAAATAGTAGACGATTTAGTGAATATAGGTATTTTTGAAAAAAGATTTAATACTTATTGGACACCATTTATTTATAGGCCTGCTTTGAAATTAGTTCAAGGTAGAGAAGAGTGATAAAGGAGGTTCGATTTAATTTCGAACCTCCTTTATCAAATTACTATCAATGAAATTATAAGAACAACATTAATACTTTGCTGTACTAGATGAGGAATCGAAAAAAGAGCCCAGAGAGTAGTCATCTCCGAACCCCACACCCCTCACTTCATATACCGATACTCCCGCAAACTCTCCAAAATCGCAACTTCCTGCAACAATTCCTCACCCACATTCGTTTCCTTCACTTTCTTCCGCTCAAGCTCTTTGTCCACTAATCGCTTCACTGTTAAGACGTCGGTTCCAGTGCTCAGGACTTCTGCCTTGGAGTTGAAGTGTTTATGGGCGACGAGCTGCATGCCGTAGGAGTTGTATAGCAGCGTGTAGCCGGCGATGCCTGTTGTGGATTGGTATGCTTTGGAAAAGCCGCCGTCGATGACGATCATTTTTCCGTTTGCTTTGATTGGGTCTTCTCCTTCGATTTCTTTTACTGGTGTATGGCCGTTGATGATATGGCCGTGATCTGGATTAAGGCCGAATTCTGCCAGGATGTTTCGGCAGGTTGCCTCGTCTTCGCGTAAATAGTAATACGGGTTTTTCTTCTCTTTATGTGTTTCCTTTTCCTTGATGAAATACCGCTCAAAGGTCGTCATGGCGCGTTTTCCGAAGAGGGAGGAGTACTCGCCTGTCCATAAATACCAGGCCATATCAGTCGCCAGGTCATCTGTTTCTTCCGGATGGGCAAACGCTTCCCGTAAGAACCGTTCAAATACATCGAGCAGCTCACGGCCCGCATACGGTTTATCTTCAATCATCATCGTTTCCATATTGCCATTTTCATCGACTGGAATACAGCCGTGAATTAACAGGTTGCCGTTATATTTTAAATAAAGGCTGCCTTTTTTCATCATAAAATTCATATGGCGGCCCAGCTTTTCGGAATGCTGGACAGAGAATAGCAGCTTGTCTATGACTTCTGCTTCTTCTTCTAATAGCTGATCTGGCTGTTCAGGATTAACGGTCGCAAAGCAGGTGTTTTCCAGCTGATATGTTTTTCCGTTTAGCGTGATTTCGTTTTTGTCATAATCTATTTTCTCTAATAACAGCCGTTCCTCCATATTAAAGTTCGGCCGTCTCTTGATAATCGGGCTCTCAAGCTTGAATTGGATCATCGCAATGGCTTGATGGATTTTTGTGATTTGCTTAATCTCTTCTTCCGGTCTGTTTTCGTCTGCTTTTGGGCGAAACGCTGGATTATCGTCATAATATTTTTCGGCTAGGTTCAGCAGCGGTCTCAGGTTGATGCCGTAGACGTCTTCAATAATGTCCAGATTGTCATAGCGGGCACAGATACGGATAATATTGGCCAGGCATACTTTGGAACCGGAATAGGCGCCGATCCAAAGGACATCGTGATTTCCCCATTGAATATCGACAGAATGATAGTTGATCAGTTCTTCCATAATCCTATCCGGCTGCGGGCCGCGGTCGTAAATATCGCCGACAACATGCAGATGGTCGACCACCAGCCGCTGAACGCTGTAAGCAAGGCCGGTGATCAGCTTATCGGCTTGGCCAAGTTCAATGATCTGTTCAATGATTTCAGAGTAATATTGCTCCTTGTTGCCAGCTTGTTCTGTTTTGTATAACAGCTCCTCCGTAATATAAGCAAACTGGGCAGGCAGTGCTTTGCGCAGTTTGGAGCGGGTATACTTGGAGGAGCAATAAGAAACAAGCTTAATCATTCGATTTATCGTTTCTTTATACCACTCGTTTAATGCTGGTTTTGCATCAAAGTCATGTTTGATTAACTTCAGTTTGTCTTCCGGATAATAGACCAATGCCGCTAATTCATCGATTTCTCTATCGTAAATGACACCGCTGAAAATATCGCGTATCTTCTCTTTGACTCGTCCTGAACCATTACGCAGCACGTGCTGGAATGCCTGATACTCCCCGTGCAGATCACTGACAAAATGCTCGGTGCCTTTTGGCAGGTTCAATATCGCTTTCAAATTGATGATTTCTGTTACCACTTTTTCTTCACAATCGTATTTTTGTGCGAGTAGATCTAGGTACTTGCTTTCCAAAACCGTCCATCCCCTTTTTAGAATAAACCCCTATTTATGAGCATGTGCATGATAAGGTGAATTTAAAAGTATGACATTATTTTTCATCATTAGACCTTTATATGATAGTAACGCATAACTCCTTTTAGAGACAATTGAAACGAGTGAAAGAGGTGCCCGGATGAGCGAGGATAAAAGAAAAGGCAGGATAGCAACAGCTAAAAAAGATCTTCCATCATTATCCATTGAGGATGGTTTGGGCTTAGGTTTGTTTGCGCTATCATTACTTGCTTAACTAAGAAGGAGCAGTTCCCTTGGTTTCTCTCTACATGTTCATTACGAGGCTTTAAATCAAACTATGGCCTTTAATTAAAAATAGCTAGAGGGTCTAGAAGACATAGTCTTTATATACCAAGAATAGCAACATTTTTCAGATTTTTAGGTCCAATATATTGACATATATTGAACTATATAGAATAATTGGTTTATATTAGAAGAGAAGGAGGGATAAAATATGAAAAAGGAAAACACTAACAATGAGACTGTGAAAAACTTAGAATTTAAGGGTCTATTAGATGAATCACAAAAGTTAGCAAAAGTGAATGACCTTTGGTATTTTGTAAAATCTCAAGAAAACCGTTGGATTCTTGGAAGTGGTCATTAATTAGAAGGGTATAAAAGGAGAGTCTAACTCTCCTTTACCATTTTTTGGGGGATTAATCATGTATGATAAAACAGTATCAGTTAATTTAGATTCAAAGTGTAATGCGCAATGTGACCATTGTTGTTTTTCTAGCTCGCCAACTTCTACGGTGAAGATGGAAAAGGATTACATAAGAAAGTTAGTAACTGAATTCGCAGAAAATAAAACCATTCAAGTGATTTCTTTTACTGGTGGAGAAGTTTTTTTGGATTATAAATTTTTAAAAGAATTAATGGAAATTATTAAACCATACGAAAAACAAATAACATTGATCTCTAATGGATTTTGGGGCATAAGCAAGAAAAAGGTTCAAGAATACTTTCAAGATATGAATTCTTTAAATGTGGTAGCACTGACTATAAGTTACGATGAGTACCATGCTCCATTTGTTAAACCGTCTAGTATTAAAAGAATTTTTGAACATAGCAGGAAATACCGGGGTAGTATAGATCTTTCTCTTAATATGGCAGTTACTAAAGACAAAATGTCTAACCACATTTTAGAGGAATTAGGGGATTCAATCCTAGGGGTAAAGATAACAAAATTTCCAATGATATCAGTTGGTGCTGCTAAAACTAGAATTAAGGAAGATAACATACATAAATTTTACAGTCTTGAAGATGAAGATTCCTTACATTGTCCCGGATATGACATTGTATATCATCATGATGGAGAGATTTACCCATGCTGTTCCCCTGCTATTTTTGAAACGAAAATAACTTTAAGAGAAGAATATAACCAAAGTTTTGAAAGAACAGTAGAAAAGTTAAATTCCAATTTGCTATTATTTATTCTTAGAAAAGAAGGGTTCAAATGGTTTTTGGATATTTTAAAAGAAAATAATAAGATAGGGGAATTTGATATTCCTTATGAATTTTCTTCTATTTGTGGTGTTTGTGGTTCTTTATTCAACTCGGCAGAAAAAATAAACTATTTTTATCCTTATATGGAAAAATACTATTATGAAAATTTTAAAGTATGAAGATGAAGAATACGAAGTGATTGTGCAAAATAATGTATTTATAAAAGACAAGAAAAGTGGAGAATACTATAAAAATAGCTTACATTCTCTGACTGATGAACAATTATTACGTTTTAAAATGTATAAAGAGAAAGTATCACCAAAGTTTTTTTACCTGTTCTTATCTTTTACGGCTTTGATGTTCATATTAAATTATATTCATTTAATAAAACTGCAGAATGAATTATCTTCTGTTTTCTTTGAATGGAAAATGTGGATAATTATAGTTATTTACTTTATAATGAACATAGTGCTTCATGAGTTGGGACACGTCTATTCTTTAAAATTTTTTGGGAAAAACTTTGATAAAGTAGGATTCAAACTGAATTTTTATGTATTCCCAGCTTTTTATGTCCAATTGAATGAAACCTATATGCTATCAAGAAATGAAAAGATAATCGTTCACTTATTCGGCTTGTTTATCAATTATTTTATAATCAACACTTTAGAAATAATAAATCAATTTACAATTTCAAGTGAACCTTTAACGATGGCATTTATGCTCTTCTCGTCTACTTTATTGTGGAACCTGGTGCCAATATTGAATTCTGATGGTTACAAAATTCTTTTAGCTTTTCTTAGCTTGGATGAATTTAGCCGTTTTAAGACAAATCATTGGTTAGTTCTTGTTATTCAAATTATAGGGGTTGGCCTTGCGGTAAATTCAGTTGTACATTGGATATTATATATTGTAAACTAGAGTAAAATATCTCCAAATTAACCATCTAAAAACATTTCTTGCGGTTCCGAATCGGAAACGAAAGAGGTACCTCAAAAGCGAAAACATTAGTAACCAGAGCACATTCAAAAACCTTTTTTATTATGCAAATATTTTTAGGAGTATGTATATGAATATAGCGAATTACACTTTAAAAGTGAAAGGCAAAACGTTACTTCAGGACACTGACTTGCATTTTTCGTGTGGGAGAATCAACCACGTTGTCGGAAAAAATGGAGTCGGTAAATCACAGCTTGCTAAAGATTTTTTATTAAATAATAGCAAACGAATCGGCAGAGATATTCGACAAAATGTTTCTTTAATATCTAGCTCGTCGAACATACCAAATGATGTTTCTAAGGACTTTTTATTACACTTTTTGAGTGAAAAATTTGATTCAGAAATGATAAATAAGATTGGGCATTTACTTAACCTGGATAATATAGATGGGAAAGTTCTGATCAAAAATTTAAGTGATGGACAAAAGCAAAAGTTAAAATTGCTTAGTTTCTTATTAGAGGATAAAAATATTATTGTGTTAGACGAAATAACGAATTCATTAGACAAAAAAACGGTTATAGAGATCCATGGCTTCCTAAAAAAGTATATCCAGGAGAACCCAGATAAGATTATCATTAATATTACACATGATTTGTCTGATTTAAAGGCGATAGAAGGGGATTATTATATATTTAATCACCAAGAAATTCAACAATATCATTCAGTGGATAAATTAATTGATGTGTATATAAATGAGTAATAAAACAGTGGGGGCTTAAGATGAAATTAGAGTTTAAAAAGAGTATTAGCAACAAAGTTTTCATTATTTTAGGATCTATGTTTGTATTTTTATTTTTACTGGGATACTTTTTACTTGTTGGAATCGATAAAGTCAGCAATGTTACACCTGAGATGTTTTTCTTTAGCTCCTATACCGTTGCGACTCAGTTTGGTTTGATGTTATTTTCATTTGTAATAGCTTTCTTTATTAATAGAGAGTATTCAAACAAAAATATTCTCTTTTACAAATTAATCGGAGAGAACATCTATACTTTCTTTTATAAAAAGATAGCTGTTTTATTTTTGGAGTGTTTTGTGTTTATTGCGCTAGGCCTGCTCATCATATCGATGATGTACCATGATTTTTCGCATTTCACGTTATTGTTATTTTTATTTTCTGCAGTTATACTGCAGTATATTTTAATTATTGGAACTATTAGCATGCTATGTCCTAATATATTAATTAGTATAGGTGTCAGTATCGTTTATTGGATTACTTCTGTTATTTTAGTAGCTATAAGCAATAAAACGTTTGGTTTTATCGCTCCTTTTGAGGCAGGTAACACTATGTATCCCCGAATAGAAAGAGTGCTGCAATCTGATAACATGGCACTTGGGAATAATGATGTTTTATTTATTATTTTATATTTAGTTTCAATTATTATCATAAATGCGATTATACTTCGCTTTTCTAAAACTAGATGGATCAAAATGGGCATATGATGAAGGAAGCTACTTCTTGTCGAAGTAGCTTTTTATGTGCACCTATTTATCTTTAAACTGCAAGATAATCCATGTGACCGGCTGATTTTTTAAGAGAAGGGTGTCTTTCTGATTGCATCAATTGGAATTTTCCCAATCTATTGTTTTTTTTCTTTCACCATCTTTATCAATAGAAAGAAGATAATGAATACAATAAAGTAGTTCATTGGATTCTTAAAGATGCTCATCTCCAGTGAAATCTGTAAGAGTATCCAGAGCATGAAGATGGCTAGAATTGCAGGAATAATGATTTTGTATATGTCGACACCTTCCGTAGCGAAGCAGCCCTACAACAGAAAACTATTAGCCTGCACCACAAACTGCGACTGCTCATAATTATAGGAAATCTTCGAGTAATCAAACGGTACCCCATTCGTCAGGTGAAAAATACTCTCTATATACAGCTTCGGCTGTCCAGCCTCCAACTCCAAATACTCCGCTTCCTCCTCATTAAGCTGGCCCACGTGAAGAAACAAATCAGAAAAACCAATCTTCAATCCCAGTCCTTCCCGGATGTAATGGAAGATGGAGTGGGAGACGATTTCGTTGTTTAAATACGTCACGATGGATTTGTTGTAATAGGATTCTTCGTAGCATAGGGTTTGGCCGTTGATGTAGCGGACCCTTTTAACAAAGTAGATGTCCTCGTCAATTCCAATGTTCAGGTTTTCTGCCGCTTCCGGTGTCGGCTTTCTCACATCCAGTTCAATGACTCTTGAGGTGACGTTGAAATCCTCAAGATCTTTTTTAAATCCCTGATTCGACAGGAGGCTGATATAGCCTTTTCGTTTATGCTTTCTGACGAAGATGCCGCTTCCTCTGAGCTGAAAGATCGCGCCTTTTTGCTCTAATAGATCCAGGGACTTTGTGATTGTGCTTTTGCTGACTTCAAACTGGGCCATGAGGGTTTCTAGCACTGGCAGTTTGTCTCCCTGTTTGAGCTGGTGTTCTTCTATATATGTTTCAATTTCCGCTGCGATTTGCTGGTACTTTAACATACGCATTCCTCATTTATTCGTTTAGTTTCACTTGTCAAAATTATAGCATAAACCGCTTACAATAATAGTTAGTGTACAAATATTTTGTTTGAGTATTGATAAATTATACCGGTACAATTATAATGAAAGCGTAACCAAAACAAAGGGGTGGGTGAAAATGTCGGGGAAAGTGAGAGATTATGCAAGACTAGCAAAAGACATTTTGGAGGCCGTAGGCGGGGAAGAGAATGTGATTGGAGCTTCTCGCTGCGCAACCAGGCTTCGCTTGGTGCTGAAGCGGTCTAACCCTAAAGCGAAGGATATCGTAAAGTCGATGCCTGGCGTCATTACGGTTGTAGAGAACAGCGGTCAATTCCAGGTTGTCATTGGACAGCATGTAGGGGAAGTCTTCGAGGAATTTTCTAAGCTGGTCAATATTGATCTTTCCGGCGAACAGAGCGAGAATAAAGGAACGATGTTGAACCGGATTATTGCGACGATGTCAGCTGTGTTTGCGCCGTTTGTGTACATTCTGGCCGCTGCTGGTATTTTGCAAGGGGCATTAATTATCATTAACTTATTGTTTTCTGGTTTTGAGAAAACAGGAGTTTATCAGGTTTTCAGTTTCATATCTTGGGCGCCGTTTACGTTTTTGCCTATTTTTATCGCGATTACGGCATCAAAGCATTTTAAAACGAACACGTATATCGCTGTAGCGTGCTGTGCCGCGTTAGTCAGTCCGACATGGGCGGAGATGGCGGCTCAAATTGCAGACGGAAAGAGCATTTCTTTCTTAGGGATTGCTTTATCGCAAACGACATACACGTCTTCCGTGCTGCCGCCATTATTTTTAGTGTGGATTTTGTCTTATGTTGAACGATTCTTGAATAAGAGAATGAACGAAGTGGTCAGACCGTTGTTTGTTCCGTTTCTATGCATGGTGATCATGGTGCCGTTAACGATTGTTCTCATTGGCCCTGTGACAACATTAGGCGCAAATGGAATTGCAAACGGTTACAACTTCTTGGCGGAAAACGTGCCGGCTTTGGCTGGAGCGATCATCGGCGCATTCTGGCAGGTCATCGTCATCTTTGGTGTACATTGGGGCATCACACCTATGGTATTGGCGAACTATGATTTATACGGACGTGATTCATTCCAGGCGTATCAAACGATTGCAGTCATTGCGCAGGTTGGGGCCGTGCTTGGCGTCATTTTGAAAGCAAGAAACAAGGAAACGAGAAAAGTCAGCGTTTCGGCTGGGGTCACAGGACTGTTTGGCATTACAGAGCCGGCGATCTATGGTGTGACCTTGAGATTTAAGAAGCCGTTTATCTTTGGATGTATTTCCGGCGCGGTTGGCGCAGTCGCAGCAAGCTTTTTTAATCCGTATTACTTTGCCTATGCGGGCCTTCCGGGACCTCTGACAATCGTGAATGGCATCAATGAACAATTCCCTACATCCATCTGGGGCATTTTAGTCGGTGCTGCGATTGCGATTATTCTCCCTGTTGTGCTGATTCAGATCTTTGGCTACGGTGAAGATACTGCTGCACAGACGGAAAAGGGTAATCTTCAAGCGGAACAGGCAAATGAAGAGACAGTATATGCTCCATTTAGCGGCAAGGTCATCCCGCTTTCTAAGGTGCCTGATGAGGTATTCAGTTCAGGTGCAATGGGACAAGGTTTGGCAATTGAGCCATCTGATAACAAGCTCTATGCCCCATTTGACGGAACCGTCGTCATGGTCGCGCCTACAAAGCATGCGATCGGCCTTCGTTCAGCGACTGGCGTCGAATTGCTAGTGCACATCGGACTGGATACGGTGACATTAGACGGCACTCCTTTTTCCTTGAAGGTGAGAGAGGGAGATACAGTCAAAAAAGGCGAAGTGCTTGTTGAATTTGATAAAGCTTTCATTGAAGAGAAAGGGTTAACAACGATTACGCCAGTCATCATCACGAATTCACATGCGTATCAGGAAATTCTCATCGAGGATCTTGAAGAAAGTACGTTAGAGCAAAAATTATTTACAGTCGTAAGCTGAGGAGGAATAAAACATGGGAAACATGCCGAAGGATTTTTTATGGGGCGGCGCTTTAGCAGCCCACCAATTTGAAGGCGGATGGAATCAAGGCGGTAAAGGGCCAAGTGTCGTCGATGTGATGACAGCGGGTGCACACGGCGTCCCGAGAAAAATCACGGATACCATTGATGAGAACGAATTTTATCCGAACCATGAAGCCATTGATTTCTATCACCGATACAAGGAAGATATCGCATTGTTTGCAGAAATGGGATTAAAATGCTTGCGGACGTCTATCGGCTGGAGCCGGATTTTCCCGAAAGGCGATGAGGCAGAACCGAACGAAGCGGGCTTGCAGTTCTATGATGATGTGTTTGATGAATTGCTGAAGCATGGAATCGAGCCGGTCATTACGCTGTCTCACTTTGAAATGCCGCTGCACCTGGCAAGGGAATACGGCGGCTTTAGAAACCGGAAAGTCGTCGACTTCTTCGTCAATTTCGCAGAGGCTTGCTTCAACCGTTACAAAGATAAAGTGAAGTACTGGATGACATTTAATGAGATCAACAACCAAATGGATGTGAACAATCCGCTGTTCCTATGGACGAATTCAGGTGTTGTGGTCGGCGATAATGAGAACGCCAAGGAAGTGATGTACCAAACGGCGCACCATGAATTAGTGGCGAGCGCGTTAGCGGTGTCAAAAGGAAAAGATATCAACCCAGAGTTCCAAATTGGGGCCATGGTGTCACACGTGCCGATTTATCCTTTCTCCTCCAATCCTGAAGACGTCATGCTGGCTGAGGAAGAAATGAGACAGCGCTACTTCTTCCCGGATGTACAGGTTCGCGGTTACTACCCAAGCTACGCGTTGAAGGAATTTGAACGAGAAGGCTATCACATCATATTCGAAGACGGCGATGATGAGATTTTAAAAAGCGGAACCGTTGATTACTTAGGCTTCAGCTATTACATGTCAACAACTGTGAAAAGCGATGTGGAAAATGATAATACGGGCGATATCGTCAACGGGGGATTGCCGAATGGTGTCGAAAATCCGTACATTACATCCAGTGATTGGGGCTGGGCGATTGATCCAACCGGACTGAGATATACGTTAAACCGTTTTTATGACCGCTACCAAATCCCGTTATTTATCGTTGAAAACGGCTTTGGCGCAATAGATACGCTGGAAGAAGACGGCACGATCCATGATCCGGAACGGATTCAATTTTTAAAGTCACATATTGAAGCATTGGAAAAGGCGGTCACTTACGACGGTGTAGATTTAATCGGCTACACGCCATGGGGGATTATTGATATCGTCTCCTTTACAACAGGCGAAATGAAAAAACGCTACGGCATGATCTATGTAGATCGTGATAATGAAGGAAACGGTTCCATGAAACGATATAAAAAAGATTCATTTGAGTGGTACAAAAACGTCATTCGAACGAACGGCGAGGAATTATAAGCAGCTGGCCCGAATCGAGCATTTTACTGAAGTGCCTGGTTCGGGTTTTTTGGTGTGATGTGAACTGACATCCAGTGATGGGAATAGATTACTAGTGCTGATCGTTATGTTATGATTTCACCTGTAAGATCCTTTTTTGTATAATTTAATATTAGAACGGAAGAAAGGGAGAGAGTTTGTGAGTAAAAAGGGATGAAAGCGGGTGTTTGACAGAAATATTTAAGATCATGATAGAGTTCCCTAAGCAAATCTCCTGAAAAAATTAGGTGAGGAAGGGGTAACATCACATTGAAAAACATTTTAATAAGATCTGGCATATCACCATTTGATACATTCAATGCAGCTGAAATGATTGTTCGCAACTCCATTGGCGGCAACGTGGGAAACTTAGTATATGCCTACAGTGTGTTTCGTACGCTGATGACAGAAGGAACGACGATTACTCCAGATTATTATCGGATTCATCCGGCAGATGCTGAACAAATTAATAAAAAATATGATATGTATATTATTCCGCTGGCAGATGCATTCCGCGAGGATTTCGTGCCTTCTTTACGGAAATATACCCAATTAATTAAGAAACTAACCATTCCGGTTGTTGTAATCGGTGTTGGTTTGCGGGCTCCGTTTGAACCAAAATTAAATGAGGGTTTTCCTTTTGATCAAGATGTGAAGGCGTTTGTGAGTGCCGTGCTGGAGAGATCAAATATGATTGGTGTCCGCGGTGAGATTACAGCGAAATACCTTTCCAGATTAGGATTCCGTGAAGGCATTGACCATACGGTAATTGGCTGTCCATCTATGTATGCGTTTGGAAGAGAACTGAAGATTAGAGAAACCGATATCACACCAGATTCAATGGTGACGGTTAACTCATCAAGGCTGTCCCCTAAGCATGTACTGGACTTCATTACGAGAAGCATGAAAGAGTTCCCAAATCATTACTTTATCCCGCAATGGCGAAAAGAAATGATTCTGACGTATGCAGGTGCACCTGCGATAGCGAAGCCTGCCGATAATTATCCGGTCAGCATGGAAGACCCAGCTTATCAGAATGATAGAGTCCGGTTCTTTTTAAATGTGCCGACTTGGCTGGATTTCCTGAGACAAGCTGATTTAAGCTTTGGCGCAAGGCTGCATGGTAATATTGCAGCGACAATTGCCGGAACACCGAGCCTGTTGCTTCCGAAAGATGCCAGAATGCGGGAATTAGCTGAGTACCATCAGTTAACGCATGTCATGGCAAATGAAATAACGGAGCAAACAAAACTATCAGAATTAATTGAAACCCTTGATTTTCATCAGCCTGAGAAACGGCAAGCACAAAACTTTGACCATTTCATCAGCTTCCTGAATCAAAATGAGTTGGATCATATTTATAAAGAGAAAGCGATTCCTGATACCATTCCTTTTGATGAAAAACTATCTAACACGAAGCTTCTTCCACCTGTCACTACAGTTAGCGGCTGCAGTTCCACAGAAACAGCGAAACGCTGGGAAACACTTATGGCATTAGAAAATGCCAAAAAGGAAAAAACCATTAAAGATCTGAAGAAAAAGGTCAAAAAGTATCAGGGCACTTTAAATAGGAAATCAGTGCGTATCGCTTTAAAAACAGCAAATATGCTGAGTGTGAAGTGACCATTCACTAACATTACAACTATATTACAATTGTATAAAACATGCAATATTTTTGGAATAAAAAAGAAAGCCGCAATGCTGCCAATCTGGCAATATTGCGGCTTTCTTGTATTAGTTACGGATAAGGTAATCAAACGCGCCGAGAGCGGCAGTTGCACCTGATCCCATAGAAATAATGATTTGGTTGTATGCACTGTCTGTACAGTCACCCGCAGCGAATAAGCCTGGGACGCTTGTCGCGCCGTGTTTGTCGACGATGATTTCGCCGATGCGGTTGCGTTCAACCGTTCCTTCTAACCATTCTGTGTTTGGCACGAGACCGATTTGGACGAATACACCTTGGAGTTCAACGTGTTTTTCTTCGCCTGTTTCGCGGTCTACGTATGTGATGCCGTTTACGCTTTGATCGCCTGTGATTTCTTTCGTTTGTGCGTTCTTTACGACAGTGACGTTAGGCAGGCTGTAAAGACGTTTTTGCAGCACTTCGTCTGCTTTCAGATCCGGCGCGAACTCAAGCACAGTAACGTGTTTAACGATGCCTGCGAGATCGATCGCAGCCTCGATTCCAGAGTTTCCGCCGCCGATAACTGCTACGTCTTTGCCTTCAAACAACGGTCCATCACAGTGCGGGCAATATGCGACACCTTTGTTTTTGAACTCTTGTTCGCCAGGTACGTTGACATTGCGCCAGCGGGCACCTGTTGAAAGGATCACTGTTTTACTTTTCAGGACAGCGCCGTTTTCAAGTTCAAGTTCGAACAGATCTTTCTTCTCAAGGCGTTTTGCGCGCTGAAGGTTCATGACATCAATATCATATTCCTTCACGTGCTCTTCAAGACTTGCAGCAAGCTTCGGTCCTTCAGTCGCTTTGACGCTGATGAAGTTTTCGATGCTCATTGTGTCGAGAACCTGTCCGCCGAAGCGCTCAGCGACAACACCAGTGCGGATGCCTTTACGCGCAGTGTAGATCGCTGCACTTGCGCCAGCAGGTCCGCCTCCGACAACAAGAACGTCAAACGGCTCTTTGTCGGCAAACTCAGATGCATCTGCGCCGCTGCCCATTTTCGCAAGAATTTCTTCAAGCGTCATACGGCCGCTTCCGAAGGATTCGCCATTCAGGTAAACGGTCGGCACTGCCATGATGTTTTTGCTTTCAACTTCTGATTTGTATGCTGCACCGTCGATCATCGTGTGCGTAATGTTCGGGTTCAGCACGCTCATCATGTTTAAAGCTTGTACAACGTCAGGGCAGTTGTGGCATGTCAGGCTGATATAAGATTCAAAGTGGTATTCACCGCTGATCTTCTTCACCTGATCAATGACTTTTTGGTCTACCTTAGGCGGTCTGCCGCTCACTTGGAGCAGCGCCAAGACTAGTGATGTAAATTCGTGGCCCAGAGGGATACCGGCGAATGTAACGCCAGTGTCTTCTCCGACACGATTGACACTGAAGCTTGGCGTTCTGTTTAATTCAGTTTTTTCAACTGAAATGTTAGATGACATGGAAGCCAGCTCATCTACAAGAGCCAGCATGTCCTTAGAAGTGTCATCTTCGCCTGCGCTAACTTTGAGAACAATGTCATTCTCAATTAGCTGCATGTATTGATTTAATTGTGCTTTGATATTTGCATCAAGTACCAATGGAATGCACTCCTTAGATTTTACCTACTAGATCAAGGCTAGGTGTAAGAGTTTCGCCGCCTTCTTCCCATTTAGCCGGGCAAACTTCACCTGGGTTTTGACGAACGTATTGTGCAGCTTTTACTTTGCTGATCAGGTTGCTTGCGTCACGGCCGATACCGCCTGCATTGATTTCTACAGTTTGGATGACGCCATCTGGATCGATGATGAATGTTCCGCGGTCAGCAAGACCAGATTCTTCGTCAAGAACATCGAAGTTGCGAGAGATCGTTTGAGAAGGGTCACCGATCATTGCGTAAGTGATTTTGCCGATTTTTTCAGAGCTGTCATGCCAGCCTTTGTGTACGAAGTGAGTATCTGTAGAGATAGAGTATACTTCAACACCTAATTCTTTAAGTGCAGCGTATTGGTTTTGAAGATCTTCAAGCTCAGTTGGGCATACGAAAGAGAAATCTGCTGGGTAGAAGCAGAATACGCTCCATTGGCCTTTCAGAGATTCGTTTGTTACATCGATGAATTCACCGTTTTTGAATGCTTTTGCTTCGAATGGAAGTACTTCTTTACCGATTAAAGACATAATGTATATTCCTCCTAAAAATGTATTAGAAAGCATATTCGCTTTCAATAATAATTCTAATTATATATGAATTATTAATTAATATATATTTTTTGTCAAGCCAAAACCCATGAATAACTTACTTTTTTTCGTCTTGTTTAAGGAGTGATAGGAAGGATTTAGGCATTTCTCTTGTAGCAGTTGAGAATATGAAAATGGCTTGATTCTCAATTAGACAAGGTTTTTCGTTACTTTTGTAAATCAGAATGTCAGTCCGTTTCAGGCATTTGAACATTTTATGACACAATGAGCAAGGGGCAGGGCGATGTTATGTGAACGTATACCTTTAGTTCTCCCTCATATAAAAGTAAAAATAGAACGGAGCAACAAGCATGCCGATTTTTACTTTATTATCTTGGGGGTTGTTTCTAGCTATTATTGTATCACTGTTTATGATATTTAAAACATTACTTATGTCTCCTGTTGTTTGGGTGATTCTTTTATTGCTGGTTCTCTTTTTTAGAGGGAAGAAGAAATAATAGATGAAAAAAACACGGTTCAGTTGAAACTGACCGTGTTTTTTTATGACTGTTACTCTGACCAATTCGTATGGAAAATGCCGTCCATATCTGTCCGTTCGTACGTATGGGCGCCGAAGTAATCGCGCTGCGCCTGCAAGAGGTTCGCATTGGAACGTCCTGTGCGATAGCCGTCGTAATAAGAGAGCGCGGTGGTTAAGCATGGGAATGAGATTCCTGTGCTGATGCCCTCGCAAACGACTTTTCGCAGGCCTGTTTGATAGGCTTGAAGCTTATCTGTGAAATAAGGCGCGATCAGCAGGTTTGCCAGGTTTGGCTGCTCGCTGAATGCTTCGCTGATCACATTTAGGAAATCAGCGCGGATGATGCAGCCGCCTCGGAAAATCAAGGCGATGTCTTTTAGCGGCAGATTCCATCCGTAAAGCTCAGATGACATTTTGTATTGGGCAAAGCCTTGTGCATAGGCGCATACTTTACCCATATAAAGAGCCTGTCTGACGTATTCAATCCAAGTGTCTTTATCAAAGTGTTTTTCTTCGGCTTCTGGGCCTGCTAACACGTCTTGAGCTGCCATCCGTTCTTCTTTTAAGGATGACAAATAGCGGGCGAACAAGGACTCTGTGATGATTGTGGACGGGATGCCGTTATCAATTGCCTGCATGCTCGTCCATTTTCCGGTGCCTTTTTGGCCGGTTTTATCAAGGATGACATCAATCAGAGGCTGTCCTGTTTTTTCATCTTTTTTACGTAAAATCTCAGCTGTAATCTCTATTAAATAGCTTTTCAGCTCACCTTGGTTCCATGTTTCAAAAATAGATGCAATTTCATCAAGCGGCAGACGCAGCGTTTCTCTCAGAAACGTATACGCTTCTGCAATCAGCTGCATGTCGGCATACTCAATGCCGTTGTGCACCATTTTTGTAAAGTGCCCTGCCCCTTTTGGACCAATGTAGACACAGCACGGATCTTCTCCGACTTGAGCTGCAATTTTTGTCAGGATAGGAGCGGCTTTGTCATAGACGTCGCGATCTCCGCCCGGCATGATGGAAGGCCCTGTTAATGCGCCGACTTCACCGCCGGAAATGCCGACTCCCAGATAGCCGATGCTCTTTTCCTTCAGCTCGTCATATCTTCTTTCGGTGTCTTCATAGTGGGAGTTGCCTCCGTCCATGATGACGTCGCCTTCTTCAAGCAAAGGCATTAATGATTGGATGACGGAATCTACGGGTTTTCCCGCTGTGACCATCAGAAAGATTTTTCTTGGTTTCTCTAACGATTGAACAAAATCCTGAAGCTCGTAGTACGGGCTGAGAGATTGTCCATCCAGCTTTTGGACAAGCTGGTCCGTTAAATCTCTGGTGTAATTATAGACGGCGACGTTTTCACCTTTGTTTGCCATGTTTAAGGCGATATTGCTTCCCATTACGCCTAAGCCTATGACACCAATCGTATTGAACATGTGTTACAGCTCCTTCATCAATTTCATACAACTAAACTTAACAATAATATGAATCCCAGTCCAGCAACGGAAATAATCGTTTCCAACAATGTCCATGTGGCAAATGTTTCTTTCATGCTTAATCCGAAGTATTCCTTGAACATCCAGAAGCCGGCATCATTGACGTGTGAAGCGATGACACTTCCGGCGCCTGTTGCGAGCACGACTAATGCCAGGTTGACGTCAGAATGTCCCAATAACGGAATGACGAGCCCTGTTGTGCTTAGCGCTGCAACCGTGGCTGACCCTAGAGAAATACGCAGGATCGCCGCGATGAGCCATGCGAGGACGATTGGCGATAATGCCGTACCTTTGAATAAGTCTGCCACATAATCGCCGACACCGCCGTTGATCAGCACTTGTTTGAAGGCGCCGCCTCCCCCGATGATCAGAAGCATCATGCCGATTTGTGAAATGGCTGTTGAACAAGAGTCCATCACGGTTTTGATTGGAAAGTTGCGTTTGATGCCCATTGTATAGACTGCGACTAATAACGAAATAATCATAGCAGTCGATGCGTTTCCAATCAATCGGATAAAAGCTAAAACGCCGTTATCCGCAAATCCGATTGTTTCTTGAAGCAGGTCGATAATCGTTGCGACTGACATGATGATAATTGGAAGCATTGCAGTAAAGACGCTGACTCCGAAGCCAGGTGTTTCCTCAAGCTTGAACGTTTTTTGCGTACCGAGTGATGCAATATTGCCGTTTTTCGCAAAAGATGCAGGAACGATTTTTTTCGCGAACTTTGTAAACAAAGGCCCTGCGATGAGCACTGTCGGAACAGCAACGATAAAGCCATACAGCAGCACTTCCCCAATGTTTGCACCGTACTCACCGGCAATCGCCGTAGGTCCCGGATGCGGCGGCAGGAAACCGTGCGTGACGGATAGCGCTGCGACCATCGGAATTCCGAGATATAAAATAGAAATCTTCAATTCTCTTGAAATCGCAAATACAATCGGGATTAATAGAACCAACCCTACTTCAAAAAATAACGCAATACCAATAATGAATGAGGCAATGACAACGGCCCATTGAATGTTTTTCTCACCGAATTTGTTGACGAGCGTCATCGCAATGCGCTGTGCCCCTCCTGAATCGGCGATCAGCTTGCCCAGCATCGCACCGAGTCCGAAGATGAGTGCGATGTGGCCAAGAGTTCCCCCTATTCCTTCCTCAATGGAGCTGACAACTTTATCGAACGGCATCCCGAGTGCCAATGCCACGCCGAACGATACGACCAGTAAGGAAATAAATGTGTTTAATTTTAAGCCCATAATCAAAAGTAGTAAAGCAAGGATCCCAAGTGCAACGATGATTAACGGCATGGTAATGCCCTCCCCTTCATGTCATGTACTAGTTGTGTGTGATTAAATCCCTCTGATAATTTGCGATTTGTGTATATTGATTTTCTAATGATCTTGATAGGTTAATGAAAATCGGCATTAATTTTCTGTATTCTTTGGCTGAGTCTTCGATCGGTGTGTGTCTGTGCGTGCTGCCGACCATGTCGGACACGGCATCGAATGAATCAATTTTTCCTGTTGCATACAGGCCTAAGATGCAGGCACCGAGACATGAGCTTTCATAGCTTTCCGGAACGACAACCTCTGATTCAAAGATATCCGACATCATTTGGCGCCAAACCTCTGACCTTGCAAATCCCCCTGTCGCCTGGATGCGGGTTACCGGTCCGTCCATGCATTCTGTTAACGCCAGGAACACCGTGTACAGGTTGTAAATGACGCCCTCTAATGCCGCCCGTATCATATGCTCTTTCTTATGCGACATGGTCAGGCCAAAAAATGAGCCGCGTACATCCGGATTCCACAACGGAGCGCGTTCTCCGGCGAGGTACGGGTGGAACAGCAGGCCGTCAGAACCAGGTCTGACGCGTTCGGCGATTTTTGTCAGCACGTCATATGGATCAATGCCCAGCCGTGTCGCTGTCTCGATTTCGGAAGAGGCAAACTCGTCTCTGATCCAGCGAAGGACGATGCCCCCATTGTTCACCGGACCGCCGATGACCCAATGCTTGTCCGTTAAGGCGTAGCAGAAAATTCTTCCCTTTTCATCGGTTTGCGGCTGGTCAATAATCGTGCGGATGGCACCGCTTGTCCCGATGGTGACGGCGATTTCGCCCTTTTTAATGGCGTTGACGCCGAGATTGGATAGCACGCCGTCGCTGGCGCCGATGACAAAAGGTGTTTCCGGATCGATTCCCATCTGTATCGCTAATTCCGGGTTGCAGTGTTGAAAGATCTCGGTTGTCGGCACAAGTTTTGATAAGTGATCAGGTGTGATGCCTGCGATGCGCAGTGCTTCCTCGTCCCAATCCAAGCTTTTCAGGTTCATCATGCCTGTCGCTGAAGCCAAGGAGTAATCGATTACATACTCATTGAACAGCTGTTGAAAAATGTACTCTTTGATGCCGATATATTTTTTCGCTTTGGAAGCGATTTCTTTTCGTTCACTCGTAATCCAGGCAATTTTGCTTAACGGTGACATCGGATGGATCGGTGTTCCTGTCCGTTTGTACACCTCATGCCCGTTCAATTCATCTTTGATCTTATGTGCCCAGCCTTCGCTCCGGTTGTCGGCCCATGTGATGCATGGCGTCAGCGGCTGGTCATTTTCGTCGATTGCGATGACGCTGTGCATGGCGCTGCTGAATGAAATGAATGAGATCTGTTTTTCCGGATGCTGTTTTGTAATTCTCGCTGTTGTTTGGATGACTGCCTGAAAAATCTCTTCCGGGTTTTGTTCAGCTGTTGAAATGTCCGGTGTATGGAGCGGGTAGCCGATGCTTTCTTTCTGTACCACGTCTCCGTTTTCACTGAACAACACAGCCTTTGTGCTTGTCGTGCCGATATCAATTCCTAACATATAACTAGTCATTGTTGTATTCAGCTCCTTTTGCCAGCATTTGTTGTGAGAGCCACAGGTCTTCTACCTTTTCTTGCACATCATCAAAGTTTTGGTGAAGAGACTGAATCATCAGCGCCCTATCCTTTGCTTTAATGGCCTGAATATAAAGCTCATGGTTATCTAAAATCCTTGTGAAGTCCTCGTATTTTTCTTGTAACCGTACCCGCATTGATAAAAGAATAAAGCTTTCCATTACGGGTTTTAGATTGTTCCAGATCAGGTGAATGTATGAATGATCGATGGCTCGAATAATCGTTTCATGGAACAGCACGTCTTGAAATGAAAATTCGTCTGCATCCTCGTATTTGATGGAGACTTTCATCATTTCAAGTATTTTGCTGAGATCCTTGACTAAAGGCTCAATGTCGATTTTGACAAGCCGTTCAAAGACAAATGTTTCTAATAGTAAACGCACATCATAAATTTCTGCGATTTCCTTTTCAGTTAACCCAATAACTACCGCTCCCATTCGTTCTAAGCGGATGATTTTTTCGGATGCGAGTATTTTTAACGCTTCGCGAACCGGTGAACGGCTTACTGAAAACTCGGCGGCGATCGTATTTTCTGATAAAATGGTACCGCTTTCAATCATGCCTGAAATGATCCGCATTCTCAGCTCGTATGCGACACGAACACCGGTTGACGCTTTTGAGAGCCATTTTGCGGGATACAACAGGTCCTTGGAGTCTAGCATACACTCACCTTCCTCACTCAAGGAGTATACTTGTATACAAGTATGATAACGTGAATGTTTCATTTATGCAAACACTTTCATTTCTAATTTTTAATAAAATTTTTTTCATAATAGGTGGTATGTATTTCCAAACGGGATATGGTACATTGGAGATAGATAGGTGAAGTGAATCATGTTTTGAAAGAGGCGATTTAGTTGAAAATCATCATTGCACCTGATTCTTTTAAGGAAAGCTTATCAGCTCTGGACGCCGCTGATGCAATAGAAAGAGGTTTCAAATCAGTTTTTCCGGGTGCTGATTACAGGAAACTGCCGATGGCGGACGGCGGTGAAGGTACCGTTCAGTCTCTGGTTGATGCCACAAATGGATGGATTAAAGAGCAGGTTGTCACCGGGCCGCTGGGGGAACCGGTGACAGCGTTTTTTGGCATGATGGGAGATGGGAAAACAGCTGTGATTGAAATGGCTGCCGCCTCAGGGCTGCATCTCGTGCCCGTTGACAAGCGAAATCCTTTGGTCACTACAACAAGAGGAACGGGAGAATTAATCACAGCGGCTCTTGATGCGGGTGCCGAGCATTTGATCATCGGGATCGGCGGAAGCGCCACGAATGACGGAGGAGCCGGGATGGTTCAAGCTTTGGGCGGAAGGCTTCTTGATGACTCAGGCCATGAGATCGGGTCCGGGGGCGGCGCGTTATCTCAGCTCGCCTCAATAGATGTAAGCGGACTTGATCCCAGATTGCTGAATGCCAAACTGGAGGTCGCCTGTGATGTGGATAATCCGTTAACAGGGCCAAGAGGGGCTTCGGCTGTTTTCGGTCCGCAAAAAGGCGCGACGGCCGACATGGTGGATGCACTGGATCAGCACTTGACCCATTTTGCAGATGTGGCAGAAAAAGCGCTCGGAGCAGCCTGCAGAGAAACAGCGGGTGCAGGCGCAGCGGGCGGTCTCGGGTGGAGTCTCCTGGCTTTTCTTCATGCTGATCTGAAAAGAGGCATTGATATTGTCCTTGAAGCGGTTGATTTTGAAGATGAAGTTCAGGATGCAGACCTTGTGATTACAGGTGAGGGGCGAATTGACAGTCAAACCATCTATGGCAAAACACCGATCGGCGTGGCCAAAGCGGCTAAATCATATGATGTGCCTGTCATTGGCATTGCTGGATCAATATCACGGGGCAGTGATGCCGTCTATCAACACGGAATCGATGCGCTTTTCAGCATCGTTCCCGGAGCCGTGCCTCTTGAAGACGCGATTGAACATGCCGCAGAATATATGGAAAGAACAGCTCGGGACATTGCGGCATCCATCAAACTGGCAAAAGCGATGTTTCTGATATAGCCTGTGCACATGCCAATGCATAGCCATCCTCCTTTTTGGGTAGAGACAGGTAACCACACAATGAGGCATTCATCCCAGAAGGAGGACGACGACATGACTGTACAAGAAATCAAAGGCAAAAAACTAGTAAAAGGCATTGCGCCAAATGTAGAGCCAGAAGCCCTGTTAAATGATAAACGAAAAGTATTTTTGTTTGGTTCCCCGAGTTACACAAACATTGGTGACCAAGCGATTGCGTATGCGGAAGAGAAATTTATAAAAAACCATTTTCCGTATTACGAATATATTGAGATTATGGATTATGCGACGGATGAGGGCATTGAACTGGTGAAGGAGATCATCCGTGAAGACGATATTATCTGCTTTACAGGCGGAGGGAATTTAGGAAACCTTTATCTCGATATTGAGGAAGACAGAAGAAAGGTCTTCTCGGCGTTTAAAGACTACAAATCGATTTCTCTGCCGCAATCCGTTTATTTTGAAAATACAGAGCAAGGAAGTAAAGAAAAGAAGAAAACACAGGATGCGTACCATGAAAATCCTAATTTAACGATTGCTGCGCGTGAAACGCAGACGCTGGATGTTGTAAAAAAGACCTTCAACTCTAATGTGATTTTCACACCGGATATGGTGCTCTCCTTGGATATTGTGCCGAAAGAGCTTGAGCGGGACGGTGTTCTCTTTATTTTAAGAGCGGATAAGGAGAAAGTGACCGACGAAGATTTCATTTCACAGATGATGAAATGGGCAGAAAAAACAACCTATACGGAGCGTACTGATACGGTGCTGGATACGGTCGACACCATTGATTACGCCGATCGTGAAAAACACTTTATAGAGATGCTTGACCGCATCGGTTCAAGTAAATTGGTCATCACCGACCGCCTTCACGCGATGATTTTCTCGATTATCACCAAAACACCTTGCCTTGTCTTTGGAAACAGCTACGGCAAAGCTAAACATTCATACCGGGATTGGCTCGAAAGCTTAAACTTTATTGAATATACAGATCAAAATGATATTGAGGAACTGGAGCGTATGATTGACCGCCTGCTTCAAGCAGAACCCAATGACGTTGATTTATCAAAGGATTTTCAGCCGCTGGTTGATTTTTTCAAATCATGAAAGAAAAAGCAGACTGATGACAGTCTGCTTTTTTGTGTTAGTGATCGTTTTCCAAGCTTACAATTTCATCAATGATCCGTGCTTGCTCTTGCTCAGCCACTTCGTTTGAGATGATATCTTCCTTTGATAAGTTCTCAATCGCTTGGTATTGGGCGTATAAGGAATGTTTTTTTAAGATGGTTTGCTGTTTGTTTTTGAGTTCCGGGTATGCTTCGAATAATTTGTTTGTTTGCTGATGCAGCTGGCTGACCTCTTCTTTGTAATGGTCTGTCAGTTCGCTGGAGACAGCTTCGTGTATAAGCAAATTGTGTTTGACTTGCTGGACTTCTTTAATGGCGGTTTCTAAGCGATGTCCTTTTGCGAGCAATTCCTCGTATTCCTGATTGCCTTCTTCTTTTTGATTCACGCCTAACCGTTCCAGCAGCGGCTTGATGGTGAGCCCCTGAACAACAAGGGAAAACAAAACGACACTGAAGGCGAAAACCAGAATGTCTTCACGCCCAGGGAAGTCTCTCGGCAGGCTCAGCACGAGTGCAATGGACAGAGAGCCCTTCAGCCCGCCCCAATTGATGGTATGCTTCCATGTAGACGGGAATTTCTTGATAAAGGCCAAACTGATGTAGACGGCGGCACTTCGGGCGATGAGCACAATTACAATCGCCATAATCGCCAAACCCCATTTGTCAGTCAGGTCAATTCTCGTGATCTCAAGTCCAACCATTAAAAAGACAAGGGAGTTCGCGAGCAAGGCGGCGACGTCCCAAAAGTTATTGATATTCAGCTTTGTCGTCGGACTCATGCCAATTTTTGCGCCATAATTGCCGAAAATAAGCGCGGCGACAACGACGGCGATTACCCCGGAGGCACCTGCCATTTCTGCCAAAAGGAATGAACTGTAAAACAGAATGATACTAAAAATAATTTCTAAAGGATAATCATCAAAATACTTGGTGAGCTGGGAAAAGACATATCCAAGAACGCCTCCGATGATAAGGCCGAGAGAAATTACTTTGACAAACTCCCACAAGCCTAAACCGGCGCCTTGGATACCAAGATCCAAATATGTCATCAAGTAAAAAGCGGAAATGTTGAACAGCACAACCGCCAGCCCGTCATTGAACAGGCTTTCTCCTTCAACGACGATCGAAAGCTTTTTCGGTGCGCCGACACTCTTGAAAATGGACAGCACACTGACAGGATCTGTCGCACTCATCAGCGCGGCAAAGACAAACGCTGCCGGAATGGCCAAATGCATAAGCCACATGGAAGAAAATCCGACGATCAAAAACGAGATGAGCGTACCGCCGAAAGCAAGTGCCAGGACGGGCCGTTTGTTTTCTCTCAAGTGGGAAAAAGGAAGCTTCAGCGCTGCTTCTCCTAATAAAGCCGGCAAGAACAGCGTAATGATGACAAAGTTAAAGACTTCCCCCTCTGTAATAAAGTCTTTCAGAGGTTCGAAGAGCGGAATATGTACAAGGCCAATGATCGTTCCGACAATCACAAGCGCGATGGGATAAGGCTGCCTGCACTTTTTGGCAATCGCGGTGATTCCGGCTGCGATCATGACTAACAAAAAACCTAGTTCGAATATATGATGCAAGTCTAAGTGTTCCATTGAGACCTCCTTTTGTTAATCGTGCAACGAAGAATTACCCTTATTTTGTGATTTGTAATCATATCATATGTAAGTCAGCCCTTTGTCAGTCTGCAGAAAGCAAAAAAGCAGGCAATTAGCCGGCTTTTGGTGAGTTGTAGCTTGGAACGTACTCTTTATGTTATGTAGAATATTTTATAAGCCAATGGAATTCACTACACTCGATACATGAGAACGAACTTTATCAAATGAAAGATGGTCTTTTATTTTATCAGTGACACTGTCTATCGCTTTTCCTGACATATGATGGTCAAGAATTTCCCGTTTTGTCTTGATCGCCTGCTCTGCATCTGTAATGTTATCAAGGAGCGAAGACAAATTCTTACGGTCTTCCTGAAAAGCATAGCTTAGTTGTTTTTTCATTGAATTCATCAGTGCCAATTTTTGTTCTTGTCTTTTCTTCTCTTTGAACGCCGCCAATTGTTCTGGTGTCATTTCAGATGTATCTATATGGGCATTTGAAAAAAGCGAGGTGCTTGAATGCTGGCTCGTCACTCTTTGCATAAAACGGTCTGCATCTGTTGGTTTTTTATTCATAAAATCCATGTCTCTTTCTCTCCTTATGAAATCCCCATCCGGCTTGCTGCTGCCAGATCTGCATCATGGTAAGCATGTCCCATATGTCCAAGGTCATCTGCAATCATCTGAAGCAAGTGCTGCAAATGAAGCGCTGCATCTACAGCCTGATCATATTTTTCTTTTGAGTAAAAAAGGTGATGAGGTTTGTTCATTTTGATCTTGTTGATCAGATCATCGACATCAGAGATTGATAATTCATCATATGTGCCAAAACCAACCATTCGTGTATGCATGTTCCTGACATCTTCAATAGAATCCTTTACTTTGTCATCAATTCTTTCAATTTGGCGTATAATTCTAGACCATTCCGATTCAGCGATATGTCTTAACTGCGTGCTAGTATTCATCAATACATGCGACTTAATGAGGATCGAAACACCTGTATTGGCTTTCACATTGGTTGATTTCATTTGCTTAAGCATCGCTAATGCAAAGTCAGGATTGTTTTTTAACACATCATCAACAGTTTGGACAGAGCCATCTGAATTGAAGTTATATCGGTCCAGATCGTGACTTCCCATCAAGGCTTCGACAAATAGTGATACATCAAGAGATTGATTGTTGTAACGTTTAAACGCAAGGCCCAACATCTTTACTGCATCAGGAAGACGATTATTTTGTACACCGTTCGGCAAAGCCTCGTCATACATCACTTTCACATTACCTATTTCAGCAGCATCCCGATTCAACAAAGATAATCCATCATTTAAATTAATATATTCTGTTAAACGGCTGCGGAAATCCCCTTTTAATGCTCGGGCTTTCACATCCTCAGGCAGGTTTTCATATATGTTAGGATTTTCGAAAGTAACGCCGCGTTTGATAAAGTCATTCATCACGACTGCATAGCTTGCATTAGAACCGCCTAATGAGTGACCGGTGACTTGAATGTCAGCATTTTTAAAGTCTTTATGTATTTTTTTTGCATATTGATCTGCCTGAATGGCTTGGTTCTCCGTCCCGTCATCGAATGGTTTTTTGCCAACCAAATAACTGGTATCCATATGGAGCCAATCCTGCAAAATCTCATTTGAATATTCAGGAGCCCCTTGTGCGTAGTCATAGAAAGAGCCATCTTCATCTTCAGGAATGTTTATTCCCTTTTTCTCTACTTCTTTAATAAGCTGTTCCCGCTCATCACGATATTGTTTTATTGTATCTTGGAATTGGCCGGAGCCGATGGGTTCTGATCCGCGGTATGCGATGATGGCGTTTTGGATTTTTTCAGGGTGTTTGCCTTGATTAGAACGTTTATAATCTTCTTCAGTGACAAGCGTTAAAGCATTAAGTCCTTTTTTAGTTTTATTATAATCTACAACATACAAACTTTGACCATTGCTTACTTTTATTACTTCACCTATTTCATACTTGCTTATTTTGTAAGCGTTGTTGGAAAGCAAGTTGAAATCCTTATCAGATAATTTCAAAGAGTTATGATTTTGAGGCAAACTAATCACTCCTAAACTTTACATATCTAGTATAATAAAATAAAAAAGGATGAAATACCATGTTGTTTACCAAAAAAATACTGATTTGCGGGGTAATTGTATTAAGTATTGTAATAGGCATTTTGTATTTGAATCATAAGAACACTAATACAGTTGACCAATCATCGCAAAGGTCTGGGGGCAAGCAAAACGTGAACTTGGATGAAAAAAGCGAACAAGAAAAAGCTGAAGAGTACGTTGAAAAGATGAAGCCGAAAATAAAGGAAAAACTGAAAAAAGAGGATATTCATCATTTTATAAATGATATTAAGTTTAATGAGAAGGTAACAATCAGTCCAATGGGACTAATTGAAGTTACTGGTTACATCAATAATGAGCCGGAAAAGCTCTCATTTGATGCGTCTCTATATTATAAATCGAATGAAGTAGATTCAATTGGATATTCTCAAGAAGTGGGAGACCGTTTTACCGACTGGAGCAAATACAGCAAGAAAGAAAAAGAAGAATACATCAAAACCGCATACCCTGATAAAAAGGAACGAGAACAATATTTAAAAGACATAGGAGAATAAAAATAAACAGGCAAAACGCCTGTTTATTTTAGTGATCGGTTTACTTCCTCCTCTTCGCCATTCCCCAAGCCACCAGTCCGGCAACAACAGCCGCCGATACAATCGGGCGTTTCGTAGCGTTCGTGTAATAGCTTCTTGACCGCTTCCATCCTTTATTTGTGCCCCTGTCATGCATACCGTAGCCGGCTTCATAAAGCGCACTTTCTTCCCGCGGTTTGGACGGTCTTTCGGCGTGCTGGCTGAAGTACATGATTTTTTCCATCAGTCTGTCGGTCAGCCGGGGGAATAAAGCGCCCAGCATGGCGATGGCTTTTGCCTGTGAGCCGATGTACATATCACGTTTCGGGTGTTCGGCGGCAAACAGGATAGCTTCGGCGGCCGCTTCCGGCGGGTAGATCATGGAGCGGTAATGAGCCGGCTGTTTGTCTAGGTAGCTGCGCGCGTGTTCGTTGTATGGTGTGTCAATTCTGCCTGGATGAATGAGCGTAACCGAGACGGGTGCCTGTTCTTTTTCAAGCTCCATTCGGATGCTTTCCGTCCAGCCGTGAAGCGCAAATTTAGCTGAGGCGTATGTGGATTGAATGACGGTTCCCCTGTCTCCGAACAGGCTTCCTACATTGATAAGTGCGCCCGGAACGCCTCTGCTTGTGTAGTGTTTGACGGCCGCTCTTGTTCCGTAAACCGGTCCCCAGAAGTTTGTGTCAAACATGCGCTTCATGTCTTCGACGGTGACATCCATGGCGTGTCCGAAAATCGAGACAGCGGCATTATTGACCCATGTGTCAAAGCGGCCGAATGTGCTGATTGCGGTCTCTGCGATGCGGTTGACGTCTTCTTCTTTTCCGACATCCGCTTTCACCCATATGGCATCATGCCCTTTTTCCTTTAGTTCATCTGCGAGCTCCTTCAACGCGTCTTCATTTCGCGCTGCTGCCACGACCTTTGCGCCTTTTTCAGCAGCCATTCGTGCAGTGACAAGTCCAATTCCGCTTGAAGCGCCGGTAATGACGATCACTTGGTCCTTAAGTTGTTTCAGTTTAAGCTCCGTTTTCTTGCCCGGGTTCTGTTGTTCAAGATTTTCTGTATTCGTGACTGAATAATCGTTTGTCATTGAGATCCCTCCCAGACGCTGTTTTTCTACATTTACCCCATCCGGAGAGTTCTTAGCCCTTTTGACAATCACAGGGTTCTTTTTTATATTATATAAGTCGCTCTACCATACCTAGGAGGGAATGTTTTAATGACTAGCAGAGGAGATTCACGTGAAAAAATCCTTCACACGGCGTCACGTCTGTTCCAGCTGCAAGGATATCACGCGACAGGTTTGAACCAGATTGTGAAAGAAAGCGGTGCTCCTAAGGGATCGCTTTATCACTTTTTTCCGAATGGCAAAGAAGAATTAGCAATTGAAGCGGTTACATATACAGGAAAGCTGATTGAACATCTGATACAGCAAAGCATGGATGAATCCTCTGATCCAATAGAAGCGATTCAGCAATTTATCAAGAAAACAGCCAGCCAGTTCGACAATACAGAAAGCATTCAAGGCATTCCCGTCGGTTTACTTGCGAGTGAGACAGCGTTAATCAGTGAACCGCTGCGGACGGTTTGCATGAAGGTGTTTAAAAGCTGGGAAGCGGTTTTTGCCCGAAAATTAATGGAAAATGGATGTGCAGAAGAAGAGGCACATCAGCTTGGAATGCTGATCAATTCGATGATTGAGGGCGGCATCATGCTTTCGTTAACGAATAAAGACAAAACGCCCCTTCTTCTCATTGCCGAAAAAATTCCAGTGCTTGTAAGAAAAAAAGGGTAGCATTTTGTTATCCTTTCTCCTACAATTATATAGAACGGTCTAGTCAGATACAATACATTATATAGACTGGTCTAAATTGGAGGAACGATAGATGAAAACATTATGTGAAAATTCATTGCCTAAAGAAAAAATGCCTTATTTGCTCCGCAGCGGAGAAGGTGAGCGCTATTTGTTCGGCAGACAGGTTGCCACGGTGATGGCGAATGGGAATAGCACCGGCGATCTGTTTGAAATCGTGCTGCTTGCCGGGGGAAAAGGAGATGCCTTTCCGCTTCATGTCCACAATGACACACATGAAGGGATTCTCGTTTTGGATGGGAAGCTTGAGCTGACACTTGACGGAGAACGCTATTTATTAGTATCAGGTGATTATGCGAACATTCCGGCCGGAACACCGCACAGCTACCGGATGCAGAGCCACAGAACAAGACTGGTGTCTTACACAATGAAAGGAAATATGGCGCATATGTACTCCGTTATTGGGAAGCCGTATGATCACGCAGAACATCCGCCGTACGCGAGTGACGAGGTGTCAAACGAGCGATTTGCAGAAGCTGCCGCTGTGGCGGACATTGCATTTCTGAATGAAGAAAAGCCTGCCGATGCAGCAAAACTAGCGGAACTTACAGAGCTGCCGGATGGAGCCGTTCCATACGTGCTTGAATCTGGAGAAGGAGACCGCCTATTGACGGGAGATCAGCTTCACCGCATTGTGGCAGCACAAAAAAATACAGACGGCCAGTTTATCGTCGTAGTATCGGACGGCCCTAAAGGCGACCGGATCGTTGATCACTACCATGAACACCATACAGAAACATTTTATTGCCTTGAAGGACAGATGACGATGTGGGCGGATGGCCAGGAAATTCGGCTGAACCCTGGGGATTTCCTGCATGTTCCTGCTCATACCGTTCACTCCTATCGTCTGGATTCTCATTATACAAAGATGGTGGGCGTATTGGTTCCAGGCTTATTTGAACCGTTTTTCCGGACGCTAGGTGAGCCGTATGAAGGCCACACCTTTCCAAATGAGCCTCAGGCCTTGCGCTTTGATCGCGTTTTGCAGAATATCGAAGCATTAGATTTAAAGGTGATGAAACCGTAAAGATGACAAGATTGTAAGGTTTCCATGCCTGCCTGACACCTAAATCGATGTTTCTGCGCTCCTTTTTTTCATACCCTTAAGGTACAGAAAAAAGGAGCGTGATGGATATGCCTTCATTACAGCCGACTTTGGCAAATGAGCGGATCGGCGTGCTTGATGTGCTAAGGGGAATGGCGATTTTCGGCATCTTATTTGTCAATCTGGCACATTTCAGTTATCCGGATATGTATTTGTCTATGCTTGGAAAAGAGAACTTTTTTACAGAAAAGTGGTCTGAAGCCGATTTTGCAGCAACAGCCATACTGAAATTCTTCATCCAAACAAAATGTATTTTATTGTTTTCCTTTTTATTTGGATTTGGCATGGTTGTTATGATGGAGAGAGCCGTAAGCAAAGGGAAGCGGTTTGTTCCGCTATATGCGAGAAGGTTAGCGGCGCTTCTCTTGTTTGGAACGGTTCATGCTTTTTTGATTTGGGACGGGGATATTTTAACGGAATACGCCCTGCTCGGCTTTGTCCTGCTCCTATTTCGAAAAGCAAAGCCGAAAACACTGTTGATATGGGCGGTTTCTTTGTATCTTTTGTTTTGTATTCCGTTTATTTTGACCAGCTTTTATCAATCAAACGGACAGGAATGGGCACAAGCGGTAACTGAGCAGGCAAAGCAAGCGCTCCATGTTTACGGAAGCGGCAGCTTGAAGGATATTGCGGAACAGCGGATCCACGATCGTCTTGTTTACATGTCTTCGAATGGCATGCTTACGTATAACCCGCTCAACTTCTTCTTCGCATCCATTCCTTACTTCAGCATGTTTTTGCTGGGAGCTGCGGCGGCGAAGTCACGATATTTGCACGAACCTGGAAAGCATCGCAAAGGATTAAAACGAGTGTGGATGGCTGGGCTAGTCGTCGGCATCAGCGCCCAAGTGCTGTACAGTGTAACAGATAGGGAAGTCTTCTTGCTGGTTGGCGCGCCTTTCCTCATGTTTTTCTATGTCACAACGGTTGTCTATCTCTATCATAAAACAAGAGTGAAAACAGTGCTGCAATCTTTCTCCGCTGTTGGACGGATGGCATTTACCAATTATCTGATGCAGTCTATCGTGTGTACGTGGATATTTTATCATTACGGCTTGGGGTTGTACGGGAAAGTGTATCCTGCTGCCGGCGTGCTCATCACGATTGCTGTTTGTGCCGTTCAAATGGCCTTCAGCCACCTTTGGCTTCGGGTCTTCCGGATGGGACCGTTTGAGTGGCTGTGGAGGAGTGCTACGTATTTGGCGTGGCAGCCTATTGTAAAGAAAACAAAAGTCTAGATGCCTATTGGCGCCTAGACTTTTTCTATTATTTATACACGACACGTGTCTTGCAAATGATGTCATGCAGGCCTTTTTTCTCTCCAAAGGCGATCATGATAAAACCGATATAAAAGATGATTCCAGATAAAATGTATGCAAAGTAACGGCCGATTCCCTGTCCAACAGAGACCCGTTCGCCTTGTTCATTGACCACTTTCAGGCCAAGAATTTTTTTGCCAAGTGTGCCCTGCATTTTAGAAGCCGTGAGCAGACCGTAATATAATACACTGATGACGAGCGTGATCAGCATGGTAGGCAAAAATGCAAGCGTCATGTATGTCACCATATACTCCTCTTGTGTCATGTAAGGGTCTGCTGCCACAGATCCAGCCACAAAAACAGTATTGATAATAAATAGAATAATATAACTAGGAACAGATACAATAATACCATCAATAAAATAAGCTAAAAAACGAATCCAAAATCCTGCCGGTTTTTCCATGTATTTTTCTCTCTCCTTTGAATTAATCTGGAATAGTATACTTTGAAAAAAAAGCATGTGCAATATGATATGGTGATAAAATCCTGATATGCCTGAAAAATGAGTCTTTTATCCTTATGTTTTTACTATATGAAACTACTAGCAGGTGATAAAAAAATGTCTTATACATTAAAAGAAATGATGGAGCATTGCCAAATGACCGAAGATGCCATCCGGTATTATGAGAAGATCGGCCTGATTCCGCCGGTTAAACGAAAGGCGAATGGGCATCGAGCGTTTAGTGAAGATGATAAAAAAAGGCTTCTTTTTATCAGATGTCTGAAAAAAACGGGCATGTCTTTGGAGGAAATGAAGCCCTTTCTCAGCCTGCAAGAACAGACTGACAGATTAGATGACCATCAGCGTGTGCTGCTGAAAAACTATCAGGATAAGTTGAAACAGAAACAGAGTGAACTGCAAACAATTTGGGAGCTGATTGAAGAAAAGCTGGAGAGCGGAGATGGATTTGGGCCGCCGCATCAAAAAAATAAGTATTGACCTGGTGTTTACACCAGGTTTTAGCATAAAACACAACCCTGGCAGCAGGGAATTTCAAAGATAGGGGAGTGTTTTATACATGAAAAAGGTGAGGATTGGGAGCACCGGGCTGAACGCCTTTAACATTGGATTAGGCGCAGGGGTTGTCGGTAATGCGATGATGTATCCCAATGTTACGGAAGAGATGGGAAAAGATCTGATTCATGCTGCATTTGATGAAGGCATCGATTTTATTGATACAGCATACTTATATGGCTTGGGCAGGTCTGAGGAGCTGATTGGAGAGGCCGTTAAGCAACGCGGCAATCGGGAAAAAATGGTGATTTCGACGAAGGTTTCTCCTTCTCCAGAGTTTGTGAACGGAGCTGTGAAGACAGACATTCGACCGTCAGCGCTGCGCAAGGCTGCTGATGAAGCGCTTATTCGATTGCAAACCGATTATATTGATATTCTTTTTTTGCATTTTCCCGACAGCCGAACGCCATTAGGGGAAGCGGCGGATGCGCTGGCTCAGTTAAAGAGGGAAGGCAAAATTAGGGCTGTTGGCGCATCTAATCTAAACTTTCATCAGCTGCAGGAGTTTCATGCTGCAGGCCAGCTGGACGTATTTCAGACAGAGTATTCTTTGCTTGTACGGCATGCTGAAGAGGACATCCTGCCATACTGCAGAGAAAAGAGCATCTCTGTTATCCCGTTTTATCCTCTCGCTTCTGGATTGCTTGCCGGGCGTTACAAACCCGATGATGTTTTCACTGATGTATCAAGATCGAATCACCCGCTTTTTCAGCGTCAGGCATTTCTGGAGAACATTGAGAAAGTGGAGCAATTAAAGCTGTTTGCCGGACAAAAACAGGCGGAGCCGGCGCAAATTGCATTGGCTTGGCTGTTACACCAGCCGGGGATTGACTTGATTATTCCGGGTGCTACTCGGTCTGAGCAGCTGAGGGCTAATCTAAAAACAGCAGAAATTCATTTATCAGAAGATGACATGAAACAAATGGATCAGATGTTTGGCTCATAACCATATCGCAGAGATATACCCAAATTGAAGAAAGGGGTATATCTTTTATTTTTTGATCGCTTTCCAGCTGTTTTTATTCTATGATAATAAAGGATAATTTTTCTATTTTAGGGGGTCTGTTTATGTCTAGAAAAAACAGCGTGGCGATCGTAACAATCATTTCCGCGTTCCTTTTTTGTGCCATGATTGCTGCGGCTTCACTTTCGCCGCTGGCCGAAACGGGAGGAGCGGCTAATCAGTTTAACTCAGTCGGCATGTGGTCAGCTATCGGTATGATCCTTGTGTTGTATCTCATTCCTTTTCTCATTTACATGCTTGGAGTTGATGCAATGAGGTATGTAATGGCGGTACTTTGCGGCTTTGGTCTGGTGATCCATTTGTCTTCGGCGGGTTTTGTCTTGATGTTTAGTCTGTTCAGTGACCATCTGCTTTCTGAGGTGCTCCTTGTGATAGGGGTTTGTCTCGCTGCGGCTGCTGTAAACATCATTTGGTTTTTTGCAGCCTTTCGTTCAGCATCAAAAAAACCTGTTACAAGAAGTTTCAGAGTGTAGTGAAAAATAAAAGAGAACCTGCAAAATGATGCAGATTCTCTCCAATACGATTATTTAGCGGCTTGAATAAATACACCTTTCTCATGAGAGAACTCTTTAAATCCATATACCCCATGATAGGAACCAATTCCGCTTGTGTTGACGCCTCCAAATGGCAGGTTGACGTCACTGAAATGGACGACAACATCATTGATGGCGGCGTTGCCTGATGTCGTATGCTGAAGGACGTTGTCAATCAGGTCTTGGTTGTCGCTGAATACATAAAGCGCAAGCGGTTTATCGCGATCATTTACGTAATCGATGACCTCGTCGATGTCTTCATAGTTCATCATCGGCAGGATCGGTGCGAAGATTTCCTCCTGCATGATTTTCATGTCAGGCGTGACGTTTTTCAAAACAGTTGGCGAAATCGTGCGGTCGCTGGCATCAAACACGCCTCCGAATGCGACTTCCGCCCCTTTTTCGATGGCGTCGTCGAACAGGTCTTTGACACGGTTGAAGTTGCGGTCATTGACGATCTGCGTAAATTTGCTGCGGTCTGGGTTATGATCATCCTCCATAAATCCTGCGTTGACGATTGTTTGTAAAATGCCCGCGAACTTGTCCTGAACGTCTTCTTTAATGAACAGATAATCAGGTGCGATGCAGGTTTGGCCGGCATTTACAAATTTGCCGACGGCGATCTTTTTCGCTGCGTCCATGAGATCATATTCACTGTCAATGATCGTTGGGCTCTTGCCGCCAAGCTCAAGTGTGACAGATGCCAAATGTTTGGCCGCTGCTGTCATGACGATTTTTCCGACATTTGTGCTTCCAGTGAAGAAAATGTGGTCAAACGGCTGATCTAGAAGCTCGGTTGCCACCTCAACCTCTCCTTCAAAAATCGCGACTTCTTTTTCGTCAAAAGCGTCTCGAATCACTTTTGCAGCAATGTTGCTTGTGTTCATCGTAAAATCAGACAGCTTCACAATCGCGCTGTTTCCGGCTGCGAGAGAAGCGGCAAGCGGCGCCATCGTCAGCATAAACGGATAGTTCCACGGACCGAGGATGAGCGTTACGCCTTTAGGCTCGTACATGAGAATTCCGTTTGCGTCAGGGCTTAAAGATGAACCTACTTCTTTAGGCGCCATCCATTGATCCAGGTTGTTCATATTATCTCGAATCGCTTTTTTTGTTCCTTCGATTTCCGCTTTTTTGACCTCATGATAAGGTTTGCGGACGTCTGCACGAATCGCTTCAATGATTTCTTCTTCATGGGCGATAACGGAATCTAAAAAGCGCTGAAGCTTCTCTCTTCGCTGTTCCGCTGTTGAGGCGCGCAGTGCTTTTTGCTGTTTTTTCTGAAGCTGAAAGACACGCTGAATGTCGTCTTTTACTTGCTGTTCCATTGTAAAATCCCCCTCATTTGCTTTCTTCTTTTCTCGGACCTATTATAAAGTGGTACCTTTTCTGTAAGAAAGACAACGGTGAACCATCTATACGTTACCGTACATATATCGAACATCTGTCTAATGATTGGGGGTGTCTTTTGTGCCGGAATCTGCTGAAGCTCAAGTGAAACAGGCGCTGCTGGCCTTATTGGAAGAAAGGGATATTCAACATATCACAATGAAAGAAATTGCTGAAAAGGCCAAAGTGAGCCGCGGGACGCTCTATCTTTATTATGAAGACAAGTTTTCTATTATTGAGGATGTAATTGAAGACATGAAGGAAGGGCTGGGCGAAGCGCTCTATGACGCCTTTAAGCACATGGACACACTCCATTTAAATAAAAAACGGCACACAGTGCATCCGACTCTGTCGTTTGTCCACGAGCATCGATCCTTTTTTGGCACGATGATGAACAGAGAACATTTTCATCGTTTTTTTAAGGATGTGTTTCAGCAGGATGTTTTGCTGGCTCCTGTCAATGTGAATCTGACGCCGATCGAACAGGAGATTTACGGACATTACCGGGCTTTGTACACGTACGCGATTACCCTATATTGGCTGAATGAGGATGCAGACGCGTCTCCGGAAGCCATCAGCCAAAAGGTATGGGAGCTCGTTTCTCAAAAGCGGTTTTATTGGCTGTTTGGACAGGCTGCGTCAAAGGAGCGGCATGAGGACAAGCAAATTGACAGGCGTGTGGTTCGAACGAGAGAGGCGCTGCAGAAGGCTTTTCTGGACGTATTGGCAGAGAAAAAAGACTACGCGTCCATCACAATTTCAGACATTACCCGGAAAAGCAATATCCGCCGCGCAACCTTTTATGATCACTATGCCAGCAAAGAGGAATTGCTGCAAACCATGATTCAGCAATCATGTGCGGAGATCATAGATCACCTGACGATTGCCTCCAGTCCGAATGAGCTTTCCTTAGAGGAAGCGGAGGAAACACTCGCCAGCCTGCTTTCTGCTTTAGACCGCATGCCTGTTGTCCATTTGCTGAATCGAGACTGGGGTGTTCCTCATGTGATACCCGAGATGCTCAAAGCGCTGGAATCGTTTTACCTGCACCAGCAAGCTGATATTTCTGCGGAGAAAAAGCTTTATGCCTATTATGTATCCGCGATGGTTATCGGGCTGATTTTGTATCGGCTTGATGAAGGGAAGGCGCATGCGCCGGAAGTGCTGGCGAGGGAGTTTTTGCAGTTTTTGGATGTGAAGAAGTATAAGGTTGTATTGCTATAAACGAGAAAATCAGCCTGCGGGGTTACTTCAATATGTTTCGAAAAGGAAATCTTAGAGAGGTAACCGTTACAATGGATATAAAATCGCCCGGATACTCAGTCCGGGCTTTGTGTCGTTAAGTCACTTGGTCTAATGAGTTTCTCTCTTTTCTTTCAAGGTAAGATTTAAAAATAGAAGGGCCAAAAGAATTTGAGCAATGTTCACCGACCAAGATTTCCAGCTTAAAGTGGGGTCTAAAGTTGTATTAAAGAGCAAGTGAACGATAGAAGAAAATGAAAAGAGTAAAAAGAGAAGTTTGTTTTGTGACATAAATTGCGTACCTTTCTATATGTAGAATTTGTAAGAGGGAATTCTCTATCCTACAAGATTTTATTTTCTCTTTTTGACAATCTGTTAAGGGGTATACAAGTATTAATTTGAGTTTTTGGCGCTTTTAGCTCGCCTATATAAAAAAAGTCCATAGTTTAAATAGATCAGATATAAAGCAAGATTAAAAATTCCTAACTGAAAAAAACAAGAAAGAGATATGCTAATTAAACCTCCTAAAATGATATAGGCATATAGCAATTTCATTCTATCAACTCCTAATAAATGCTAAGTATATTGTAAGGTAGAATTAATAGTATGTAAAATATATGAATGAATACAATAAGTAGTTTTCATCTCTTTTTTTACAGATAGAGGAAAAATTAGGAGCGAATAAAGAGAGAGCTTAACCTCGTGATCAAGGCTGAGCTCCCTTTTAATGTTAATTAATATATGGATCGTAATACATCATATTGCGCAGAACATGTTTATTTCGTTTCTTCCTTCCATTTCTCATCAATCAACATCTTCCCAGGCCATGTGTACGCCATGATGCCGCCGTCTGCGGTGATGTCTTCTCCTGTGACGTATGAGCTGTCATCTGATGCGAGGAACAGTGCCACTGTTGCCATTTCCTTCGGCTGGCCGAGGCGTCCGAGCGGCGTGACCCATTTGTTGGCTTCGCGGAATTTTTCGCCCTGTTCCTGTTCTTTGGTTCCTGCTAATTTGTCAATCAGCGGGGTTTCGATCGTTCCCGGAGAAATAGAATTGACGCGGATGCCGTTTCTTGCGTAATCGATCGCCATCGCTCTTGTCAGATTAGTAATACCGCCTTTTGCGGCATTGTAGCCAGAGCGGTCGAGGTCCGCGGCCCGGCCTGACATGGAGGAGGTATTGATGATGGAGCCTCCGTTTTCGAGCATGAGCGGAATCAAGTATTTGCTGCAAAGGAATGTACCGCGCAGGTCGACGGCGATAATGCGGTCAAACAGGTCAACCGGATATTCGTGCACTTTTCCGCCTTCCTGATCAACCCCGGCGTTATTAAACAGAATATCTATCGTTCCGCAAGCATCCTTGATTTGATCAGCAAATGCTTTCACACTGTTTTCATCTGACACATCGAGGTGAAAGGCGTCCGCCTGTCCTCCGTTTTTTCTAATCTCTTCAACCGTTTCTTTCATTTGGTTTTCATTAATGTCTCCGATCACCACACGCGCACCCTCATTGGCAAAAACCTCTGCCGTCGCTTGTCCAATGCCTGTCGCGGCGCCTGTGATGACTGCGGTTTTGTTTTCAAGTCTTCCCATGGCACGAGTCCTCCTTTTTCTATTTGTCTTCCCGCTATGTGCAGAGGTAAACATGCGAGAAAAGAAATGCCAACATATGTTAAGATGAACTAGAAATTGTTGGGAGGTTTGTGTATTTTGAAGGTACGGCATAAGAAGGAGCTCAAGTTTTATTGCTTCGTCACGATTCCGTCTGCGTTTGTTGTGCTGACAGTCATCTCTTTTTTATTGCGAGAGATTACGTTTCCGGTTACTGCAAGCGCATTTCTGAATGCTTCATGGCATAATCTACTGTTTCTGATACCGTTCGGGTTGTTTTTCTACCCGGTGCATATATGGATGAAGCGGGAGTTTGGCCGCTGGAATGATGCGGAAAAAAAGAGAGGGTGATGAATCCTCTCTTTTTTATCAGAATGACCTAGAAAAAATAGTGAAAACAAACCCAACTAATGTTAAATTTACATATATATGCATCTATCAATCTGATTGACAATTGTCACCGTATGTGATAAATAGATGCTGAAAAGGGTTTACATAACATAACAACATATCAAAAAGGGGCGATCTAGAGTGGCGAAAAAAGAGTTTAAAGCAGAGTCCAAACGACTGCTGGATATGATGATTAACTCCATTTATACCCAAAAAGAAATTTTCCTGCGTGAGTTAATCTCCAATTCCAGTGATGCGATTGACAAAATCTATTACAAAGCGCTGACGGACGATGCGCTTACATTTGATAAAGACAGTTACTACATAAAGGTTGCGGCTGACAAAGGTGCGAGAACATTAACGATCTCCGATACAGGAATCGGGATGACAAAGGATGAGCTTGAACAGCATCTCGGCACAATTGCGAAAAGCGGTTCCCTCGCGTTTAAAAAGGAAAACGAGCTGAAAGACGGACATGACATCATCGGCCAATTTGGTGTCGGTTTTTACGCTGCGTTTATGGTTGCCGATGTCGTGACTGTCATCAGTAAGGCGCACGGCAGCGAAGAGGCATATAAATGGGAGTCTGCGGGTGCAGACGGCTATACGATTGAGCCGTGTGAAAAGGATTCTGTCGGCACAGACATTATCCTGAAAATCAAAGAGAACACAGAAGATGACAGCTATGACGAGTTTTTAGAAGAATATCGTTTAAAAGCGATCATCAAAAAGTACTCCGACTTCATCCGCTACCCGATCAAAATGGATACAACCATTAATAAGCCGAAGGAAGGCAGCGAGAATGAATTTGAAGAGGTACAGGAAGAACAGACGGTAAACAGCATGGTGCCGATCTGGAGAAAAAACAAAAGCGAGCTGACAGATGAGGACTATGAAAAGTTCTATGCTGAAAAGCATTACGGGTTTGATAAACCGCTCACACATGTTCATATCAGTGTGGATGGTGCCGTTCGCTACAATGCGATTCTATTTATTCCTGAAAACATGCCGTTTGACTATTATTCCAAGGAATATGAGAAAGGCTTGGAGCTGTATTCCAATGGCGTGCTGATCATGAACAAATGCGCGGATCTGCTTCCGGACCACTTCAGCTTCGTGAAGGGCATGGTCGATTCTGAGGATCTATCTCTGAACATTTCCAGAGAAATGCTCCAGCATGACCGCCAGCTGAAGCTGATCGCGAAAAATATCAGCAAGAAAATCAAAAGCGAGCTGCAAAGCCTGCTGAAAAAAGACCGAGAGAAATACGAGACGTTCTACAAGTCATTCGGCAGACAGTTGAAATTCGGCGTGTACAATGATTTTGGCGCGAATAAGGATCAATTGAAGGACCTCCTATTATTCTACTCTTCCAAAGAGAAAAAATTGGTCAGCTTAGACGAGTACGTATCCAGAATGCCTGAGGAGCAGAAATACATTTATTACGCGACCGGTGATTCATACGATCGCATTGAGAAACTGCCGCAAACAGAAATGGTAGCCGACAAAGGCTATGAAATTCTCTACTTTACCGAGGACATCGATGAGTTTGCGATTAAAATGCTGGCATCATATCAGGAAAAAGAGTTCAAATCCGTATCAAGCGGAGATCTTGGCATAGACACGGATGAGGATCAAAAGCAGTCCGAGGAAGAGGAAAGCAAGTACAAGGATCTGTTTGAGGAAATGAAAAATATTCTGTCAGATAAAGTGAAAAACGTCAGAATCTCAAAACGGCTCAAATCACATCCGGTCTGCCTTGCCGCTGACGGCGAAGTGACAATCGAGATGGAAAAAATCTTAAACGCGATGCCGGACAGCCAAAATGTAAAGGCGGATAAAGTGCTTGAAATCAACCCGAATCATGAAGTATTCCAAACGCTGCAGGACGCATTTGAAGAGGATAAAGAGAAGCTGAGCCTGTACACAAATCTTCTGTACAATCAGGCGCTTCTCATCGAAGGCTTGCCAATTCAAGACCCTGTTGAATTTACCAACAATATTTGCAAGGTTATGGTGTAATAGAAAAAAGGAATCGTCCCTTGGGACGATTCCTTTTTTTATAATGTACGCTCATTCAGCACTTGGTTTTGGCTGCTTTTTTTCTTTTTAAACCGTCTTTTCAGGCTTGCTTCAATTTCCTCCAAGCTTTTCCCTTTGGTTTCAGGAACCATGTAGAGGGCGAAGAAAAATGAAAGCAGGCAGATTACAGAAAAAATTGTAAAGACCCATGCAATGCCCATTGCGCTGAGCATCAGCGGGAAGACAAGCGACACGATCAGGTTGGTAGCTGATAACACCAGAGTAGTAAAGCCTGTTGCGGCTCCACGCACTTTGGATGGGAAGAGCTCAGGCATCAGAACCCATACAACCGGCCCCCATGTTGCCTGGTAAAATACGATATAGACGCCGAGAAAAACGACGGTCAGCCATGCTGTTGATGTAGAGAGCCCCAGTGTCAGGAGCACAGCTGCTAGTGCGGCCAAGCTCAGTGTAATGCCGACGCTTCCCCAAATTAGCAGTTTTTTGCGGCCGATGCGGTCAATTAAGATCATGGCAGTGATGCACATGATGACGTTGAGGACACCGATCCCCATTGTGCCGAGCGCAGAAGCAGACGTGCCGAGGCCGGCCTTTGTAAAAATGGTCGGCGCGTAGTAGATCACCGTGTTAATGCCGACAGCCTGCTGGAAAATGGCAAGGCCGACGCCAATGAGAAGCATAGGACGAATCCATTTTGCTTTTAGCAAACCGAGTGTTGTTTCTTTTTTCCCAGCTTCCGCTTCTTTCATATCTGCAAGTTCCTGCTCAATATTTTCTTGGTCATGAGTGATTTTCATAATATCTTTCGCTTCATCTTCACGCCCGCGCTTTACGAGCCATCTTGGTGATTCAGGCATAAATGCGATTCCAATTAATAAGAGCACAGCAGGCACCGCAGCCAGCCCTACCATCCAGCGCCACGCTTCAAACGGCGTGAACAGATAGTTTACGATATATGCTAATAAAATACCGGTAACCACCATTAAGTTGTTCATCGTGCCGAGTGTCCCGCGGATTTTCGTCGGTGCCATTTCTGACAGGTACACGGGCACAAGTGCTGTTGAACCGCCGACGGCCAACCCGAGAATCACCCGAGATGCAATCAGCATGCCGACCGTTTGAGAAAACGCGCAAGCGAGCGCGCCGACAATGAAAATGATGGAAAGGACAAATACAACTTTTCTCCTGCCCCAACGGTCGGAGCATGTGCCGCTCAAAGCAGAACCGAAAATCGCACCAAGAAGCAGCATGCTGACAACCAATCCCTCTGTCAATGTGGTTAAAGGAATATCGTTGTTGATAAAAAGCAGCGCTCCAGAAATGACGCCCGTATCATAACCGTAAAGGAGCCCCCCTAAAGCGCCGAAAAAGTAGATCATATATTTCCTTGTGTTTGTCTTCACAAATGTTCCCCCTCAGTTGTTAGGCCAATGAGTATCTCTTATGTTTAACAAAGTTAATAGAGTAGTACCCTTTTCCTATCTGATTTGAAACATTTGTTTTGAAAAAAGGAAATGTTAAAGCCAAAACGCGGGGTGTTGGCGATTTTTGCGTAGGTGACAGATCCAATGAGTACGGGAAATACGAAGCAACTCCTAGAATAATCCCGGGGGAAAACATCATAAAAAACCTTACTCACGCGGAGTAAGGTTTTGATTAGGACATTCCCTCGTTGACGAAAACCAAGGCGGAGAACCCTTTTTTCTTATCAAATTGCAATTCTACAACTGTAACGTCTGGGTTGAAGTTGTGGTATTCCTCTAAGAACTGGATAATGCCCTCTGAAATCTCGTCTGACATAAGCTGCTTGTGGTGCATGCCATATTTAGCTTCAGCGAAGAAACCTGTACGCTTGTTGTAAGACAGCTCTTTTACTTCAACGTCCTCAGGGTACATATCTTCTTCATTAGAAATATACACACAAATCCCGTCTACAATTTCTTGCTCATTTAATACTAATTTCATTCCCTAAAAGCTCCTTCTGTACGTCTTCGGTGTTTTGAATGCGCGAATCAGTGCGATGACAATGAGTAAAATAATGATCAGAGCGATGACATCAACGATCCAAGCAATGGGCGAAGCGCCATACGAAACATAGCCTGGGCCCCCGACTGGATGGTAGGTGTAACCCCAAGGGTGCATCATGCTGATCATGAACATGCCCATTGTGAATCCGCTATAATATCCGAACCATCCTGATGGCGAGAATCCTGCATTGTAGTAATGATTGACTGAAACATAACGTCCGCCAACATAAGCTTTAGACGTTTTTCCGCTGTATGTCTTTCCGCTTACTTTTGAGGTGGCGCCAGAAAATGTGCCTGTCGATTTTTTAGCGCCTGATGAGCTCGATTTTTCCGAAGATTTCTTTTTCAGTGAGATCGATGATGATGAATCGTCAGACGTCTTAGAGTTTTTGCTTGACGAGCTTGATCCTGAACTATAGCTTGATTTTGGGCTGGATTTATAGCTTCCGCTGTATGATGAGCTTGAACTTCGGCTGCTGTAACTAGATGATGAGCGGCCGCTAAAACTTTTTGCATGAGAAACGGTTGATGGCAGCAGTACACCTAAAGCAACGGTTACTGCCACAAAAGCTTTTACATATGTGAGTTTCATTCTGTTTCCTCCATAGACCCGAAACGGCCCATTATTCTGAGCTGCAAATAAAAGTAGCTGTGCAGATTTTTTATACACATGAGTCTCTTATTTCTTGATGATACTAACGTTTCATATCTTGTTTTGCTTTTTCAATCACTTTCTTTCTGAGATAACTTACCTTTATTTTATCGGATTTATGGCTCTTTTTGTAAGTTTTTGCTCCAAAATCAGTAATTCACTGAAGCTATTACGATGTTTTCTCAACATGCAATCTTAGGATGATAGAATAATGTTGCACAAATAAAAACAGCCTTCTCATTGGAGAAGGCTGTTTTCTACTTCTTATGAGAACAGCTTATCAATAAACGAAATATCCTCTTGAGAAAGCGTCACGTCAGCGGTTTTGATGTTATCAACCAGCTGATCGGCACGTTTCGCTCCAGGGATTAAAATATCAATTTCCGGTCTTGCCAAATACCAAGCCAATACGATGTGAGGGATGTCCACGTTGTGCTTTTCGGCAATCGGCGCAAGCTTGTTGACCTTTCTGATATTTTCTTTGAAACGCTCGCCCTTGAAGTTTTCCATTTCGTTTCGCAGGTCACCTTCAGGGAACGTTGTATCTTCTGTATACTTTCCTGCCAATAATCCTGATACGAGCGGGAAGTAAGGGATAAATGAAATATTATGCTCCTTCGTATAAGGGAAGAATGTATTTTCCGCATCTCGGTTTAACAGGTTGTATTCGCCTTGCAATACATCTACCAAGCCGTCTCTGTTTGCTTCTTTCAGTTGTTCTAAAGAGAAGTTGGATACACCGATGGAGCGGATTTTTCCGGCTTGCTTCATCTCATTCAGCGCGTTGACAGCTTCATCCTTAGGCGTTTGTTCGTCCGGGAAGTGAATGTAGAATAGATCGATATAATCCGTATTCAAACGCTTCAGGCTTTCATCAACTGATTTCTTAAGGAATTCTGGTGAATTATCAAAGACAAAGTCATTTCCTTGTTTTCTGTGCGCGGCTTTCGTCGCGATGACAACATCTTCACGATTGAATTCGCGCAGCACTTCGCCAATTAATTCTTCAGAACGGCCGATCCCATAAATATAAGCGGTATCTAACATTGTCACGCCATTACGGATCGCCTCGCGAACCAATTCTTTTCCGGTTTCTTCATTCAGGTTCGGGTAGAGGTTGTGTCCGCCGACAGCATTTGTTCCTAATCCGATAGGGAATACCTGCAAGTCTGATTTTCCGAGCGTAGCTTTTTTCATGATCTGCCTCCTAGAATAAAATGGATGAAAGACTCTCAACACTATTGTAACCGTTAGGCCAGATGAATGCCGATTTGGTGCTCATTGCAATACTGTGTGTACTCGTCATCTAATGGCTGGGATGTCACAATGCAATGCAGCCTGTCAAATGGCGCATACGTCAGTAGCGTTGATTTTCCGAATTTAGAATGGTCAGCCAATAAATACACTTCTTTTGCTTTTTCCGAAATCCTCTTTTTAATTTCGTACTCCAGCAGATCCGAATTGGTCAATCCGTGTGTCAGCGTCGTTCCGGTAGCGGACATAAAGGCTTTGTTGATATTGTACTTATCAAGCATAGCCGGATCGTCCATGCCGACAAAGGAGCGCGTTTTTCTTTTATAGTTGTTTCCGATAATGATTAAGTTGATATTCTTCAAAGCTGAAGCCGCATTGATAATGTCTAAACTGTTGGTTAAAATGGTGACATTTTTGGCCGGATCAAGCGTATCGAGAATAGACTTTGTTGTTGTTCCTGAATCAATGAAGATTAAATCGTGATCTTCAATAAAACGGGAAGCATAATGGGCAATTTTTGTTTTTTCATCTTGGTGCTGAATGGTGCGATTCTCAAAAGGAACTAATGCGGTTTTCTCAATAGATGTTACGCCGCCGTATACTTTTTCAATCGCACCCTTTTCTGTTAGCTTGTTGATATCACGTCTGACTGTGTTTTTGGAGACATTGAACACCTGGCACAGCTCATCTAAGGAAACAGTGCCATGCGATAAAATGTACTCCTCCATTTCCTGAATCCGCATCAGTTTCATATAAATAAACTCCTTCTTGAATCTTTACCTAACATAAATATATAATAAAACCCAAGAGTTGATCAATAGTTGCTTAAAAAATGATAACATTGGTGTATATCTTTTGCAAGATTCGACGGACTTCTCGCTACTCTCTTAATAAGTTAAAAGATTAGTATAATAAAAATAATGAAAAAATTTAGTGTTTATGATTGACTTATGGGTATTATGCGATTAGAATATAACCAAGAAATGACCAAAAAGTAACCTGATGTGCATGAAATGGTTGCTTGTATCTAAAATTGCATCACCATTTATTTTTTTTGTTTTTTTGAAAGCGTTTAATTCTTGGCTTACTGAAACAGTGGATATTGATATGAATCTATCCTGAACCACCCATACAAGTGTATGTGTTTACTAATGAAGGAGGCAATAAGAATGGCAGAAATCAGAAAATTAAAAAACTATATCAACGGTGAATGGGTTGAAAGCAAAACAGATAAATATGAAGACGTTGTGAATCCGGCGACGAAAGAAGTACTGTGCCAAGTGCCGATTTCAACAAAAGAGGATATTGATTACGCTGCGCAAAAAGCGGCTGAGGCATTTAAAACATGGTCAAAAGTGGCGGTTCCGCGCCGTGCCAGAATTCTATTTAACTTCCAGCAGCTGCTTTCTCAGCATAAAGAAGAACTTGCTCATCTGATTACCATTGAAAATGGAAAAAACACTAAAGAAGCTCTTGGAGAAGTGGGACGCGGAATTGAAAACGTTGAATTCGCAGCTGGAGCGCCTTCCCTGATGATGGGTGACTCACTTGCTTCCATCGCAACAGATGTTGAAGCGGCCAACTACCGCTACCCAATCGGAGTTGTCGGCGGAATCGCGCCATTCAACTTCCCGATGATGGTTCCTTGCTGGATGTTCCCGATGGCAATCGCTCTCGGCAACACATTTATTTTAAAACCATCTGAGCGTACACCGTTGTTAACAGAGAAATTGGTTGAGCTTTTTGAAAAAGCGGGCCTTCCGAAAGGGGTATTCAACGTCGTATACGGTGCGCATGACGTAGTGAACGGCATCCTTGAGCATCCTGAAATTAAAGCAATTTCATTCGTAGGCTCCAAGCCGGTCGGCGAATACGTCTACAAAAAAGGAAGCGAAAACTTAAAACGCGTTCAATCTCTGACTGGCGCGAAAAACCATACGATTGTCCTGAACGATGCGAATCTCGAAGACACAATCACAAACATTATCGGAGCAGCCTTCGGTTCTGCGGGTGAACGCTGCATGGCTTGTGCGGTGGTGACGGTTGAAGAAGGAATCGCTGATGAGTTTATGGCGAAGCTGCAGGAAAAAGTGGCTGATATTAAAATCGGTAACGGCCTTGATGACGGTGTGTTCTTAGGTCCGGTTATTCGCGAAGACAACAAGAAGCGCACGCTCAGCTATATCGAAAAAGGGCTGGAAGAAGGCGCAAGACTCGTATGTGACGGACGTGAAAATGTGTCTGACGACGGCTACTTTGTCGGCCCTACGATCTTTGACAATGTCACGACAGAGATGACGATCTGGAAAGATGAAATTTTCGCTCCGGTCTTATCTATCATCCGTGTGAAAAACCTGAAGGAAGCAATTGAAATTGCCAATAAGTCTGAGTTTGCGAACGGTGCTTGCCTGTTCACTTCCAACTCAAATGCAGTCCGCTACTTCCGTGAAAACATTGATGCGGGTATGCTCGGCATCAACCTGGGTGTACCGGCTCCGATGGCGTTCTTCCCATTCTCTGGCTGGAAGTCATCATTCTTTGGAACGCTGCATGCGAACGGAAAAGACAGCGTCGACTTCTATACACGTAAAAAAGTGGTTACGGCAAGATATCCGGCACCTGATTTCAACTAAACGACGAACAGCCGAACGGCGCCCATGTGCGCTGTTCGGACTCATTCTTACAATAGAAAGAGGAGGGCTTCACTATGAGTTATTTGTTGCGTAAGCCGCAGTCGAATGAAATATCTAATGGGGTTAAACTGGTGCACGAAGTAACGAAATCCAACTCTAATCTCACCTATGTAGAGTTTAAAGTGTTAGATCTCGCTTCCGGTTCCAGCTATGCAGAAGAATTGAAAAAACAAGAAATCTGTATTGTGGCGGTAACGGGAAACATTACAGTAACCGATCATGAGTCGACTTTTGAGAATATCGGCACGCGTGAAAGCGTATTCGAACGAAAACCGACAGACAGTGTCTATATTTCAAATGATCGTGCATTTGAGATCACAGCTGTCAGCGATGCAAGAGTGGCGCTTTGCTATTCTCCATCTGAAAAACAGCTTCCGACAAAGCTGATCAAAGCGGAAGACAATGGAATTGAGCATCGCGGGAAGTTTTCAAACAAACGTACTGTTCACAACATTCTTCCGGATTCAGACCCTTCAGCTAACAGCCTGTTAGTAGTTGAAGTCTATACAGACAGCGGAAACTGGTCCAGCTACCCGCCTCATAAACACGATCAAGACAACTTGCCGGAAGAATCTTTCTTAGAAGAAACGTACTACCATGAATTAGACCCGGGACAGGGCTTTGTGTTTCAGCGTGTATACACAGATGACCGCTCTATTGACGAGACAATGACTGCAGAAAATGAAAACGTTGTCATTGTTCCTGCTGGATACCACCCGGTAGGCGTTCCGGATGGATACACATCCTACTATTTAAATGTCATGGCAGGGCCGACGCGGAAATGGAAGTTTCATAATGACCCGGCGCATGAGTGGATTTTAGAACGCTAACAAGTGAGGAGTGGCTGTTTACGATGAAGTATACATTTAATGAAGAGAAGGCTTTTGATATTGTTGCCATCGGCCGGGCATGTATTGATCTGAACGCAGTCGAATACAACCGCCCAATGGAAGAAACAATGACATTTTCGAAATACGTCGGCGGTTCACCTGCAAATATCGCGATTGGCAGCGCGAAGCTTGGCTTAAAAGCGGGCTTCATCGGCAAAATTCCAGATGACCAGCATGGAAGATTCATAGAGTCCTATATGAGAAATACCGGCGTTGATACAACGCAGATGATTGTAGATCAAGATGGACACAAAGCTGGCCTTGCATTTACGGAAATTCTGAGCCCTGAAGAATGCAGCATCTTAATGTATCGAGATGATGTGGCGGATCTTTATCTTGAGCCTTCAGAGGTAAGCGAGGACTATATCGCAAATGCGAAAATGCTGCTTGTTTCCGGGACAGCACTTGCTAAAAGCCCATCAAGGGAAGCGGTGTTAAAAGCTGTTCAATATGCGAAAAAGCATCAGGTCAAAGTGGTGTTCGAACTGGATTACCGCCCGTATACGTGGCAGTCAGCGGATGAAACAGCCGTTTACTATTCTTTGGTCGCCGAGCAGTCTGATATCGTGATCGGCACACGCGATGAATTTGATGTGATGGAAAATCGCACAGGCGGAAGCAATGAAGAATCGGTCAATCATTTATTTAGCCATTCAGCCGACCTCGTTGTCATCAAACACGGCGTCGAAGGCTCTTACGCATACAGCAAATCTGGTGAGGTATACCGAGCGCAAGCGTACAAGACAAAAGTGCTGAAAACCTTTGGAGCCGGTGACTCCTATGCGTCAGCCTTTATCTATGGCCTTGTCAGCGGAAAAGACATCGAAACGGCATTGAAATACGGCAGCGCGTCAGCCTCCATTGTGGTGAGCAAGCACAGTTCGTCAGAAGCAATGCCGACTGCGGATGAAATCGTACAGCTTATTGAAGCACAGTCATAATTGAAAAAGATCGAGTAAAGGTGGGATCGTTTGTGGGTAGGAAAATTCGCTTAACAACAGCACAAGCGCTGATTAAATTCTTAAACCAGCAGTACATCCATGTAGATGGAAAGGAAGAGCCTTTCGTTGAAGGGATTTTCACGATTTTCGGTCATGGAAACGTATTAGGGATTGGCCAGGCGCTTGAGCAGGATGCAGGCCATTTGAAAGTCTATCAAGGGAAAAATGAACAAGGAATGGCGCATGCCGCAATGGCGTACAGCAAACAAATGCTGAGAAGAAAAATATATGCGGTCTCTACATCCGTCGGACCGGGAGCGGCTAACTTAGTGGCGGCAGCCGGCACTGCATTGGCAAACAATATCCCGGTTCTCTTGATTCCGGCAGATACATTTGCGACAAGACAGCCAGATCCTGTACTGCAGCAGATGGAGCAAGAATACAGTGCGGCGATTACAACAAACGATGCATTGAAACCTGTATCGAGATACTGGGACCGCATTACGCGTCCTGAGCAGCTTATGAGCAGTTTGCTGCGCGCGTTTGAAGTGATGACTGATCCGGCAAAAGCAGGTCCGGCAACGATTTGTATTTCTCAGGATGTCGAAGGAGAAGCATACGACTTTGATGAAAGTTTCTTCGTCAAACGGGTTCACTATATTGATCGCTTACAGCCGAGCGAGCGCGAGCTTCAAGGTGCGGCGGAGCTGATTAAAGCCAGCAAAAATCCTGTGATCCTCGTCGGCGGAGGCGCAAAATACTCCGGTGCGCGCGATGAATTGGTTGCCATTTCTGAAGCGTATCACATTCCGTTAGTTGAAACGCAGGCAGGAAAGTCGACAGTTGAAGCTGATTTTGCGAACAACCTCGGCGGAATGGGCATCACAGGTACACTTGCGGCAAATAAAGCGGCCCGCCAAGCTGATTTGATTATCGGTATCGGCACAAGATATACGGATTTTGCGACATCCTCTAAGACCGCTTTTGATTTTGATAAAGCGAAGTTTCTGAACATCAATGTCAGCCGAATGCAGGCGTATAAACTTGATGCGTTCCAAGTGGTAGCAGATGCGAAAGTGACGCTTGGCAAACTGCACGGCTTGCTTGAAGGCTATAAGAGTGAATTCGGTTCAACGATCAAGGAGCTGAAGGACGAATGGCTCGCTGAACGCGAACGCCTCAGCAAAGTGACGTTTAAACGGGAAGCATTTGATCCGGAAATCAAAAATCATTTCTCTCAAGAGGTTCTAAATGAATACGCTGACGCGTTGAATACTGAGCTTCCGCAAACAACGGCATTGCTGACAATCAACGAGACCATTCCTGAAGACAGCGTAATCATCTGTTCAGCAGGTTCCCTTCCAGGAGATTTGCAGCGTCTGTGGCATTCAAATGTTCCGAATACGTATCACCTGGAGTACGGGTATTCCTGCATGGGCTATGAAGTGTCCGGGACACTGGGTCTTAAACTGGCCCATCCTGACAGAGAAGTATATTCCATTGTCGGAGACGGCAGCTTCCTGATGCTTCACTCCGAGCTGATTACGGCGATTCAGTACAACAAGAAAATCAATGTGCTGCTCTTTGATAACTCTGGTTTTGGATGTATCAACAACTTACAAATGGATCACGGCAGCGGCAGCTACTATTGTGAGTTCCGCACAGATGATAATCAGATTTTAAATATTGATTATGCAAAAGTTGCTGAGGGATACGGCGCGAAAACCTACCGTGCTAACACGATAGAAGAGTTAAAAGCGGCGTTAGAGGATGCGAAGAAACAAGACGTATCAACGTTAATTGAGATGAAGGTTCTGCCAAAAACAATGACGGACGGCTATGACAGCTGGTGGCATGTCGGCGTAGCAGAGGTATCTGAACAGGAGAGCGTTCAGAAGGCATACGAAGCAAAAGAAAAAATGCTGGAATCTGCGAAGCAGTATTAGAGGGGAGGCTCATAGATGGGCAAAGATAAAATCCTGTGGGGCATTGCTCCAATAGGGTGGCGGAATGATGATATTCCTGAAATCGGAGCGGGAAACACACTTCAGCATTTGTTGAGTGATATCGTTGTCGCACGTTTTCAAGGTACGGAAGTCGGGGGATTTTTCCCCGAACCGGCCATCCTGAACAAAGAGCTGAAACTTCGAAATTTAAGAATCGCGGGAAAATGGTTCAGCAGCTTTATCCTGCGTGACGGACTCGGTGAAGCGGCAAAGGCATTTACCCTGCATTGTGAGTATTTGCAACAAGTAAACGCGGATGTCGCAGTTGTCTCTGAACAAACACACAGTGTGCAAAGCTTGGAGAAAAATGTGTTCACAGAGAAGCCGCACTTTACGGATGATGAATGGGAACGGCTTTGCGAAGGATTGAATCACCTTGGCAAAATTGCTGATCAGCATGGCTTAAAGCTTGTGTATCATCACCATCTTGGCACTGGCGTCCAAACCGCGGAAGAAGTGGACCGCCTGATGGCTGGAACAGACCCCGCGCATGTACACCTCCTCTATGATACAGGGCATGCGTATATTTCTGACGGTGACTATATGGGAATGCTTGAGAAGCATATCGGCCGCATTAAGCATGTGCACTTTAAAGATGCCCGCCTGAATGTCATGGAACAATGCAGGCTTGGAGGGGAATCGTTTCGACAAGCATTTTTAAAAGGCATGTTCACGGTTCCCGGTGATGGATGCATTGATTTTAGAAAAGTATATCAGCTGCTGTTGAAGCATGATTATTCCGGATGGATTGTCGTTGAAGCTGAACAGGACCCTGATGTTGCAAACCCGCTTGAGTATGCATTGATCGCGAGAAACTATATTGATGAGCAGTTGTTGGATCTGGCTTAATGGGGACTGAATATATGGGCAATACCAATGGGGATTCAGCCTTCAATAAACGGACAATCGCGGCAGCATTGGCTAACTACATTGATGCCGGTTCAATTGTGGCGGGCTCTGCTGGTTTATCGTTATGGGTCAGTTACCTAAAGCTATCTGATACGCAAATCGGGCTGCTCGGCGCGCTAAGCGCAAATGCAATTTCTGCCGCTGTCGGTGCACTGCTTGGCGGGTATCTAGCTGATAAAGTCGGGCGGAAGGCTGTTTATACCAATAGCATGTTGGTTTATGCAATAGGGATTTGTTTGGTTCTGTTCGGGGTTAATTTCCCCATGTTGTTAAGCGGTTACATGATCATCGGTTTATCAGTAGGAGCTGACATTACCGCATCATGGACCATTATTGCAGAAAATGCGCCAAAGAAAAATCGGGCCCGCCATTGCGGCGTGGCACAAGTCGCCTGGGCCGCGGGGGCAGTTGTTGTTCTGCTTCTCTCCGTACTGGTCGGAGATTTAGGAATCCTAGGTAATAAAATCGTTTTTGGCCATCTGCTTGTCATTGCGCTGATTACGTACATCCTGAGAATCAGGCTTCCGGAGTCAGACGCATGGCAGCCAAAAAAACAGCCGGGAGATTCGCAGGCAGGGAAGCCGGCCGTACTCAACAAAACATCGTATTTTGATTTGCTCAAGCCTATGTATCTAAAAAACATACTGTTTTTAATGGGCGTGTTTCTGGTTTGGAATTTAGCAGCTGGCGTAATGGGGTTCTTTATGCCATATATTTATCAGCAGGTCGGCGGTGTATCGGCCACTACGGCAAATCTTTTGCAAATGGGACTGTTTATCTTCACAGGATTGGGGGTCGCTCTGATCTTCATGCCCTTTGCCGACAAATATAGAAAAACCGTGTTTGGAATCGCCGCTTTTATGGCAGTGATCGGATGGACGCTGTTTCTGCTGCCGGTTGAAGGACTGCCGGTTCTGCTCCTGTTTATTGTCATGATTGGGATCAACAACGGAGCCGGGCAGCAAGCCAACTATCAGTTATGGGCCAGTGAAATCTTTCCTACGCAATATCGTGCTTCTGCACAAGGACTGATGTTTTTCCTCGTCCGTATTTCAATAGGGATTTGGAGTCTGTTTGTCCCAATGATTATTACGAATTTCGGCATTGGAACGATGGCTGCAATTCTCCTCGGATGTGTGACGGCCAGTATGATCATCGGGCTTCTCTTTGCGCCTAATACGTCTGGCAAGTCGCTTGAACAAATTCAAGAGGAACTCTACGGATCTCCTCAGAGCCAAGTAAAGCAAGGAACAGAAAGCAAAATCATGTAACCAACAGAAGGAGTGGCTGTCAATGAGTTTACGTATTGGCGTAATTGGAACTGGAGCAATCGGAAAAGAACATATTAACCGCATCACGAATAAGCTGTCCGGCGCAGAAATTGTCGCTGTAACGGATGTCAATCAAGAAGCCGCACAAAAGGTCGTTGAGCAATACCAATTAAACGCGACGGTTTATCCGAATGATGACAGCCTGCTTGCAGACGAAAATGTAGACGCTGTCTTAGTGACAAGCTGGGGACCTGCCCATGAATCGAGCGTGCTGAAAGCGATTAAAGCCCAGAAATATGTGTTCTGTGAAAAACCGCTCGCGACAACGGCTGAAGGATGCATGCGCATCGTCGAAGAGGAAATCAATGTGGGCAAACGCCTAGTTCAAGTCGGCTTCATGCGCCGTTATGACAGCGGTTACGTACAGCTGAAGGAAGCACTCGATAATCATGTTATTGGCGAGCCGCTTATGATTCACTGCGCGCACCGCAACCCGACTGTGGGAGATAATTACACAACAGATATGGCCGTAGTCGACACGCTTGTTCATGAAATCGATGTGCTGCACTGGCTCGTCAATGATGACTACGAGTCTGTTCAAGTCATCTATCCGAAAAAATCGAAAAATGCGCTTCCGCATTTAAAAGATCCACAAATCGTATTGATTGAAACAAAAGGCGGCATTGTCATCAATGCTGAAATCTATGTGAACTGTAAATACGGCTATGACATTCAATGTGAAATCGTCGGAGAAGACGGGGTCATCAAACTTCCTGAACCATCAAGCATCAGCATGAGAAAAGAAGGCAAATTCAGCACAGATATTCTGATGGATTGGCAGAGACGCTTTGTGGCTGCGTACGACGTAGAAATCCAAGACTTCATTGATTCCATCCAGAAAAAAGGCGAAGTCAGCGGACCAACGGCATGGGACGGCTATATTGCCGCTGTTACGACTGACGCGTGTGTAAAAGCCCAGGAATCTGGACAAAAAGAAAAGGTTGAATTGAAGGAAAAACCGGAATTCTATCAATCGTTTACAACAGTTGAAAACTAAAAAATAGAGGAGTGAAATTATGAAATTAGCATTGGATCCATCGATGTATCGTGATGATTTAACTTTGGAGGAAATGGTTTATAAAACAGCGGAGCTTGGCTATGAATATATTGAGCTATCGCCGCGCGAGGATTTTTGTCCATTCTATAAATATCCGAAAGTCGATTCAGCAAAAATCAAACAATTAAAGCGTCTATTAAAGGATACAGGTGTTAAGCTTTCATCCCTCCTTCCTCTTTACCACTGGGCGGGTCCTGATGAAGACCGCCGCCAGGCAGCGGTGCGCAACTGGAAAAGGGCGATCGAAATTGCGGTTGAACTTGAAGTGGATTTGATGAACAGTGAATTCAGCGGTTCAAAATATGATCCTTTAACAAGTGAAGAAAAATTTATCAAATCCATGGATGAGCTTCTCCCAGTCTTTGAAAAAGAAGGCATTAAACTCAACCTTCAAGCCCATCCATACGATTTTATCGAAACGCACAAAGGTGCGATGGATATGATCCGTGCGCTTGACAAGGATTGGATTAATCTTGTCTACTCAACTGCGCATACGTTCTTCTATGATGACGGCAAAGGCGACATCGAGACAATGTTTGACGAAGCCGGCGACCGCCTCACACACGTTTTATTTGCAGATACCTTTAATCATAAAGCGGCTCATGGCCTGCGCTACATCGTCAATCCGCCTGACGCGAAAGTAACCGTTCACCAGCATTTGGACATTGGTCAAGGTGAGGTTGATTTTGAAACGATTTTCAGAAAGCTGAGAGAGATGAAGTTCGACGGAATTGCGACGAATGCCGTTTTTGCTTGGGTCGACGAAAGAGCGGATGAATCAAGCCGGTTTATGCTTCGGAAAATGAAAGAAGAATTAGGTCTGGCATAAGCTGAGCATGGAGTTCGGCGGGATATGGCGAATAGCCATCCTGCCGAACTCCCTTCATATCTAAAACGCAGATGGGGGAGTCTGACATGAAACTTTGCTTTAATGAAGCAACAACATTGGAAAACTCAAATCTTAAAAAGGATTTAGAACTATGCGAAAAGCACGGCTATGATTATATTGAAATCCGCACAATGGATAAGCTGCCGGAGTACTTAAAAGACCATTCTTTGGATGATCTTGCGGAATATTTTCAAACCCATCACATCAAGCCGCTTGCCTTAAATGCACTCGTATTCTTCAACAACCGTGATGAAAAGGGCCACAATGAGATCATCGCTGAATTTAAAGGCATGATGGAAACGTGCAAAACCCTCGGTGTGAAATATGTCGTGGCCGTCCCGCTTGTGACTGAGCAGAAGATTGTAAAAGAAGAGATCAAAAAGAGCAGTGTAGAGGTGCTGACTGAGCTTTCAGATATCGCGGAGCCGTACGGCGTAAAAATCGCACTTGAATTTGTCGGCCACCCGCAATGTACGGTCAATACGTTTGAACAGGCGTACGACATCGTAAACACAGTCGACCGGGACAATGTCGGCCTTGTCCTTGACAGTTTCCATTTCCATGCAATGGGTTCAAATATTGAAAGCTTAAAGCAGGCGGACGGAAAGAAAATTTTCATCTACCATATCGACGATACCGAAGATTTCCCAATCGGCTTTTTAACGGATGAGGATCGTGTATGGCCGGGCCAAGGGGCGATTGACTTAGATGCCCACTTATCAGCCCTTAAGGAAATCGGCTTCTCTGATGTTGTATCAGTTGAGCTCTTCCGGCCTGAATACTATAAGCTGAGTGCTGAGGAAGCCATTCAAACAGCGAAAAAAACAACGGTTGATGTCGTATCAAAATACTTCAACATGTAATGGATAAAGGAGGGGTGGACATGGCTTTTGTATCGATGAAAGAGCTTCTTGAAGATGCAAAGCGGGAGCAATACGCAATCGGCCAGTTTAATATCAATGGCCTGCAGTGGACGAAGGCGATTTTACAGGCTGCGGAAGAAGAACAGTCGCCTGTCATCGCGGCGGCTTCGGACCGGCTGATCGACTATTTGGGCGGATTCAAAACCGTAGCTGCGATGGTCAATGCGCTGATGGAAGAATTGTCAATCACCGTTCCCGTTGTCCTTCACCTTGATCACGGCAGCAGCGTGGAGCGCTGTAAACAAGCCATTGACGCAGGGTTTAGCTCGGTCATGATTGACGGATCACATTCACCGATTGATCAGAATATCGCAATGACGAAAGAGGTAGCAGACTATGCCAAGCTTCACGGTGTGTCAGTAGAGGCTGAAGTCGGTACGGTAGGCGGCATGGAGGACGGTCTTGTGGGCGGTGTAAAATACGCTGATCTTCATGAGTGCCAGCGTCTCGTGGAAGAAACCAATATTGATGCCCTGGCCGCTGCGCTCGGATCAGTTCATGGAAAGTATCAAGGTGAGCCTAAGCTCGGATTCAAAGAGATGGAGGAAATCGCTAAGACTACGAACATTCCCCTAGTTCTTCACGGTGCATCGGGAATTCCGGCTGATCAAATCGTAAGAACCATCCAGCTTGGCCACGCGAAGATCAACATCAATACAGAATGTATGGTGGCATGGGCAGAAAAAACGCGCGTCATGTTTGAAGAAAATCCTGACTTATATGAACCACGCGCTTATATGACGCCGGGAATTGACGCAGTAAAAGAAACAGTGAAAAGCAAAATGAGAGAATTCGGCTCAGCGGGAAAAGCCGCTAGACAGCAAGTCAGCTGAAGAAAAAGCACTCACGTCATCGTGAGTGCTTTTATCATGCCATTATTTTTGGTTTTCTTTCTCACGTTTCACCAGCATATCAGCAATCAAATCAACCTGTTTGCTGACGGAAATTGGATCGTACGGGTAGAATGTGTCAAAGTCGTTGATAAACACACGGTTATGTTTGACAGCGTCTAGGTTTTTCCAAATAGAGGATTCCTCCAGCTTATCGAGTGTTTTGCTTTCGCCTTTCGGATTGTAATCTGTAATGAACATATAGTCTGCGGCATACTCAGGAATGACCTCTTGAGAGAGCTGTTTCATCTCTCCTTTTTTGATGACATCTTGTTCAATTTTTTCAGGCGCTTTTAACCCAAGCGCATTGTATACAGCCTGGCCGCCGCGTCCGCCATTATCATTGAACACCCAGAATTCGCCCTTGTCCGTGTTTTCATAAATGCCGAAGGTTGCATCCTTGTCGATGACGCCGGCAATTTTCTTTTTGGCTGCTTCCGCTTTTTTGTTAAAGTCAGCCATAAATGATTTTGCTTCATCTTTCGCTCCGGCGATATCCCCGAATATGCTGACTGTGTCTTCTACGTTTTTCGCTGTGTTATAAGGAACGACAACAGTTGGAGCGATTTTCTTTAATTTATCTACATTCTCTTCATTCATGACAACAATTAAGTCGGGCTGCAGCTCCATCACTTTTTCCACGCTGATCGGATCACCGACATCCTTTACATCTTTCAGCTTTGATTTTAAAAACGGATTATCGAATGACCATGAGCCCGAGCCGACTACATCCGCCCCCACAGACAGCAATTCTCCAGCATAAAAATCAGTGACGATGCGTTTCGGATGTGCAGGAATTTTGACGTTCCCTTTTGTTGATTTGTATGTTCTCATTTCTGTCTTACCGGAAGCTGAATCACTTGAGCTTCCTTTCGAAGCTGTGCCGCTGCAAGCGCTGACAAACATAAGAAGCAGCACCAGCATGCCCACGAGCAATGTGTTCTTTTTCATCAAGAACCCTCCAATATGTATGTTGATTGATTAGTAATGATTATCATTATCAACTAATAATATAGCAAGAAACCTGTGCCCCGTCTATCACTATTTTAAGAGAACGTTTTTTTATTTACAGGTGACGCGGTGTTCTTAATCTATTATTATAGGTAAATGGGAGGAGGAAAATATGGGAATTACTAAAAGAGGTGGCGCATGGGAGTTGCTGCATAGTTGGTGGATGCTGTTTATTTTCATGCCTTTTGCCATTGCCAGTTTTTTTGCCTTTTTATTTATTGGCATCAAGGTTAGAAATAGAAAGTGGATCATGTATGGAATCATTTATTTTTTCGTATTTGCGTTTGGTTTTGTGCTGCCGGATCTGCCCGGCGTTTTTATTGTGCTCCCGTTGTGGGCTGTGACGATAATTCATGGTTTTAAAGTGCGTCCGCTGTATCTGATTCAGCTGGATGTCTATAAAGATCATGTGGAGGCACGGGCTTTTGCAGAGGCAAGGAGTGAAGCCGAAAGCAGATTTCATGCCCCGAAACAGTCTATTCAAGATATACATATTCGAAAAGAACAGTAAGAAGCGGGTCTTTTATAAAGGCCCGCTTTCTCTTGTTGCGCAGAACCGATGAAAGCATTATGATGGGGGCATCAAAAAAGATGGCTCTGAAACGGCCTTATCCTTTTGGAGGATGGATTGCATGAATAAAATCATGATTGTCGAAGATAGTGAAGACATTCGGTCACTATTACAAAATTATTTAGAGAAGTACGGCTATGATACGGTGGTTACCACTGATTTTACGTCTGTATTGGATATGTTCTTGCGGGAAAAGCCTGATGTGGTGCTTCTTGATATCAATTTGCCGGCATATGACGGATTTTATTGGTGCCGGCAGATCCGCCAGCATTCGACCAGCCCGATCATCTTTATTTCTGCCAGAAGCGGCGAAATGGACCAAGTGATGGCAATTGAAAATGGCGGCGATGATTATATTGAAAAGCCGTTTTCTTATGACATTGTGCTCGCGAAAATCAAAAGCCAAATTCGCAGGGCGTATGGAGAGTATGCGGTGAAGCAGGGAGAAAGAATCGTGGAATTCGAGGGTGTGCAGCTGTATGTAGAGCGATTTGAACTGCGTTATCAAGAAGAAAAATGCGAGCTGTCTAAGAAAGAGAGCAAGCTTCTTGAAGTGCTGTTGGAACGGGGAGAAAAGGTAACGGGAAGAGACCGGTTAATGGAAAAAACGTGGGATACTGATCTGTTCGTCGATGACAATACGCTGAATGTATATATCACCCGTTTGCGCAAAAAGCTTCGGGACTTAGAGGTTCCTTTTTCGATCGAATCTGTCCGCGGTGAAGGATATCAATTGAGGCCGCTGTCATGAAATTGTTTTTGCGGACTCATGTACTCTTAATATTGCTTTTTCTGATTCAAGGGATTTTTGTTTTTGCGTACTATTGGTTTGCGGGCCAGCGTTCTCTAGCCCATTTATTCTATATACTCGGCGTGCAGCTGCTGTTGTTAGCTGTGTATTTGATCTATCGCTGGTATCAAGACCGCGGTGTTTATCAGTGGCTCAGCTCCCATCAGGAGGATGCAGTCGTGCCTGATTTAGGCTCTTCTCTGTTTTGTGCTGAGCTTTATGAAAAACAGATGGAACTGAACCGCCTCTACAATCAAAAGCTTCACGAAACAGAAGCCAAGCTTGAAGACAGGGTGACCTATATGAACCAGTGGGTGCACCAAGTGAAAACGCCTCTTTCTGTCATTAATTTAATCATTCAGGAAGAGGATGAGCCTATTTTTGGGCAAATCAAAAAAGAAGTCCGGCAGATTGAATATGGACTGGAAACATTGCTGTATTCATCGAGGCTCGACCTGTTTGAGAGAGATTTCAAAATAGAAGCGGCTTCTTTAACCGACATTCTCCAAACCGTTATTCAAAGCTATAAACGGTACTTTATTGAGCATCGTGTATATCCGAAAACAAACATTCTCACTGACGCTACGATTTATACAGACCCAAAATGGCTGAAATTTGCGATCGGACAGGTCGTGACAAACGCAGTGAAGTATTCTGCGGGAGTGAGTGACCGGATTGAGCTGTCAATTTTTCAGCATGAGGATAAAACCGTGTTAGAAGTAAGAGATCATGGTGTGGGGATTCCCTCGCAGGATATAAAGCGTGTGTTTGATCCCTATTACACAGGTGAAAACGGCCGGCGTTTCCAAGAGTCAACAGGAATAGGGCTTCATCTGGTGAAAGAAATCACGGGAAAACTGAATCATGAAGTGGAGATCAGCTCTGCTCCGGGAAAGGGCACAGCGGTACAGTTTTTGTTTCTTACAAAAATGTAAGGAGCCATTAAGAAAACCGCATAGCACACTGTCATCCCTCTTGATAAGATTTGTTTATCAGCTTATCAGGAGGTTTTTTTTATGCTTTCCGCAAACACATGATAAGCCAATTTCTGATGAACAATACCAATAAGGAGGATTCTCATGGCAAATATGCTCGAGGTCAAACATATAAACAAAACCTACAAAGGACAAGTGTCCCAGCAGGCGTTAAAACAAATCTCTTTTTCAGTAGAGGAAGGGGAATTCACGGCTGTGATGGGGCCGTCGGGTTCCGGTAAAACAACGCTCTTAAATATCATTTCAACGATTGACCGTCCCGATTCCGGAGACGTCCTGATCAAAGGAGACAACCCTCACCAGCTGAAAAGAACAAAGCTGGCACAATTCAGGCGAAAACAGCTTGGTTTCGTGTTTCAGGACTTTAACCTGCTTGATACACTGACGCTTGGCGAAAATATCATGCTGCCGTTAACACTTGAAAAAGAATCTCCTTCAGTGATGGAAAAAAAGCTGCATGCCATCGCTGAAAAGCTCGGTATAGAGGACCTTTTACAAAAGCGCCCGTTTGAGGTTTCTGGCGGACAGCGCCAGCGGGCAGCCATTGCAAGAGCGGTGATTCATAAACCTTCTCTGATTCTGGCTGATGAACCGACGGGAAATCTCGATTCCAAAGCTTCAAAGGATGTTATGGAAACGATGCAAAGCCTGAACCAGAACGATCAGATTACTGCATTAATGGTTACCCATGATCCTGTGGCGGCAAGCTACTGCCAGCGTGTGATTTTTATTAAAGACGGAACACTGTTTAACGAAATTTACCGCGGAGATAACCGCCAAGTATTTTATGACCAAATCCTAGATGTACTTTCTATGCTGGGGGGAAACGCAAATGACCTTTCTTCAGTTCGCTTATAAAAATGTTACACGTAACAAACGGTCGTATTTGGCGTTCTTTTTGAGCAGTGCTTTTTCCGTATTGATTTTCTTTACCTTCGCTATGTTTATTTTTCATCCTGCTCTTAAGGAAGGGTACTTGAATAACATTGCGAGAAAAGGCTTAACGGCAGCGGAGTGGATGATTTTTATCTTTTCAATTCTATTTGTTCTATATTCCGTTAACGCCTTTTTGAAATCCAGAAACAAAGAGTTTGGAATTCTGCTGATTCAGGGGATTACTCCCGCCCAGCTGCGAGTGCTGGTGACAGCTGAAAACATGATGATCGGCACCTTTTCGATTGTTGCCGGAATCATCGGCGGACTGATTTTTTCAAAAACATTTTTTACAATCGGCGCCTATATTTTAGAAATGGACGCTTTGCCGCTGTATATGCCTTGGAAGGCCCTGGGGATTACGATTTGCGGATTTTTGCTCTTATTTTTCCTTTTATCACAGTTTACGATCTTTTTTATTAAATCAAAAACCGTTATTTTACTGATTAAAGGCGCGGAAAACATGAAACCTGAGCCGAAGCCGTCTATCCTTCTGTCGATTTTCGGCGTGGCATGCCTTGTTATGGGATACGGAATGGTCGTAAAAGGCAATGTTCACTCTTATATGCCTTTTCTGATTTTGATCTTAACCATAGTTGGAACGTATTTTTTCTTCAGCCAGAGCAGCATTTGGATATTGAGGGCCGTGAAGAAGTGGAAGGGCTTTTACTTGCGCGGGAAAAATGTCATTTGGATTTCTGATTTAGTCTATCGCCTAAAAGATAATGCCCGCCTGTTTTTTATCGTCAGTATTATTTCAGCAGTGGCTTTTACTGCTACAGGAGTGCTGGCCGTTTACAAATCAACTGTCGGGGCAATGGATTCAGCCTATGAAATGGAGTACTTATCATTTGAAGGCAATCTGAAAGAAAAACAACACCTGCATGATATTGAACATGAGCTGAAACAGAATCATTTCGCATTTACACGTTACGATATGTCAGTTTCATATGTGCGCTATAAGCGGGGAGATGAAGTGCCGCCTGTTATCTTAATGGATCAGGAAACATTTCAAAAGCACTTCAGCATGAGCATGAATGATCTGAAAAACGGGGAAAGCATCTATTTCCCAAGCACCTATGAAGTCAAGGATAAAACTGAATTTCCGAAACAATTAGATCTGCTGAACAAGAAAAATGAGCTGGCAAATCAGAAGCTCGAAGTGAAAGAAACAAAAAAACCGCTGATTTCTGTAAACAGCGTACTTGTCGTAAATGAAACAACCTATAAAAAGCTTCATAAGCTTGGAGAAAGCACGAAGCTCATTGGTTACAAATTTAAGAATTGGAAAGACAGTTTAGGCATCAGCCAATCACTTACAAATAAATTGTATGGTGATTATTCTGACGTTCACTTTCAATTTGATGCGAAGGCCAGCACGCACTATATGACAGTGCAACTGCCAAGCTTAAGCTTATTTATTGGGCTTTTCATTGCCATTGTCTTCTTTACCGCGGCCGGAAGCTTTTTGTATTTCCGTTTGTTTACGGATTTAGAGGAAGATCAGAAGCGCTACCGTTCATTAGCGAAGATTGGATTTAGTGAAGAAGAAATGTCACAGAGCGTAACCATTCAATTAGCGATCTTGTTCTTCTTTCCCTTTGCGATGGCTGTTCTTCATACGGTTTTTGCCATTAGAGCTGGCGACTTTGTCAACGTAACCAAACCAGTGTTGCTGACAATCGGAGGATTTTTAGCTTTTCAGCTGCTGTTCTTCCTGATGGTGCGGTTTAGCTACTTGAAAAAAATAAAAAGCTTCTTAACGATGAAATAAGGGATGGTGAGTATGAAAAAAATTTTATCAATTATAGTGGGTGCAGGGGCTATCGCGGCTATTTGCGGCATTCTCTTCATTCATAACGAGATAACAGACAGAATCAATCCGCTAGTTCCCAGACAGGATCTGTATGTGCAGATTAATCGAGATGGCCAGCACCTTAAACCAGGCGGCACTGAATATACACTAGACGGATACAATCAGTCTGGTGAAAAGAGCGACGTCACATTCCTGGCCAGCGGTGATTTGCGAAAGAACGCCTATTTGAAAATCTACACAAAAGGCAAGTATGTAGAAACCTGGGAAGAAGTGCAATATAAAGATTTGCCAAAAGACGTTCAATCAACATTAAAACAATAAAGAGGAAAGCGGCATAGGGGGGAACTATGCCGCTTTTTTATGCTACTGCTGATAGGATTGCTGCTGGAATGGCGTGTTTTGGCCGAATGGAAGTGTAGACACATTCGTATTCATGACGCTGGATTGTCCAGTGAGTTCCTGCTGCATTTGGTTGCACATGTTGACAACCTGCTGGCATTTTTGAATTGCCATGTCGTGTCCGTGCAGTGCTTGTTGAATGGTATGTGCAGCCTGTTGTTCGTGGTTTAGAATCTGCTGCAGCATTTGGATGTTTTGCTGCTCTTGGTGAAGCATTTGGCGATATTGCTGGCTGCTTTGCTGTGTTTGCTGAATGAGCTGCTGAGCAGTTTGGCGAGCTTGGTTCAGCTGCTGCAAGCCGTGTTGTGTATTATGCATGAATGATCCCTCCATAATGATCAATTGACGTGAGTCGGTATTATCATGCAACCTGAATGAAAAGAAATTCTGCAAATGAGAAACTACAATTATTTTCCTTGCCCCCTCTATCTTTGAATGAAAACGATAAAGATTGTATACTTGTACATACCCTTTTTATGTAAATGCTCCGCGTTAAAATCATAAGAAGTGCGGAAAACGAAACCCTGAAATCGGGAAAATCGTATTCCGCTTTTTTCTTTGCCTGCTTCAAAAACCGCCTTCGCCTGCAGTAAATGGGATATTCAGCCTGTTTTCTACTGTGCGGAGGCGCTGATTGAGCCGGTTTAAGCGGCGTGTATGGCGTTCAACAGCCTGGCTTAACTGATTAACCTGTTCGGCAATCCGTGCAATTTCCCGATTTTGACGGCGGTCTTCGTTTGTCAGACGGGTTAATTCTCTCGACTGCTGTTCATTTTGCCGTTCAAGTGCAGCGATTCTTCTTTCCAAGGCTGGCTGTCTGTCCATTTGGTATGGCTCGTATACATCCTGCTGCGGATAAGGATTGTATTCATATTGGCTATAGTAAGGTTCCTGCTGAGGCAGCTGCGGGCTGTAATACTGATATGGATTCATGTAATCAATCTCCTTAAAAATAAAATGTGGGTGAATTCCTTATAACTTATGTAGTCATTGGCACAGTGCCACGGCACTCGCCCAAAAAGAGGAGGAAAGGATGGTGAACTCCTTGAGAAATAAATGCGGCATTTTGCTTTTAGCTGCTGTATGCATCATGTTATCGGGATGCCAACAGCAAAAAGAGGAAACGCCGTTTTATTACGGAACGTGGGATGAGGGGATTACCCCGGGACCCATGGACGGCGTGAAATTTGCAAGAGTCACCTTTACCAAAGACGAGGTGGCAGAGACGGAAGTGATTGAAGGAAGAGGAGAGGTCCAGCTGCCCAGTATGGCATACAAGGTGATTTCTCAAAGCACTGACGGGTCTATCGAGATTCAGTATCTCGGTTCTTATTATCCGCTCAAAAGCACGCTGAGAAGAGGAGAAAGCGGGACGCTAATTTGGGAGCAAAATGGGCAGACAAAAACGATGACAAGAATCAAATCAAAGACCGGCAAGGAGGAGAAAGATGAGAAATAAAAAAGCTGAAAGACTGGTGTTAACAGGACTTATTTTACATATCATTCAGTGGATATTTATATTATGGGCTTTTCTCAAGATCAAACATTTATTTAGTGACTATACGATCTATAATCCTAATGTCATCAGCGGATCCATGCAGTCTTTATCGTTTATACAAATGATGCGCGCGATGATGTACTCAGGGGCAATCGTGAATTATGTGTTGTTTTTTGCGCTTGTATTGCTTATTTATTGTGTAGTGCTTCATGCCATCTTGATTGTTCTGGAAATGGCGGCTTACATCATGATTAGGCGGAATCCTGCATCTTCATGGGTATTCTTTTTGACGGCAGCGGGTGTGAAGCTCGTCATCTTGAATATAGTCGGCATTCCTTTTTTAGCTGCCGGCTTCCTGCTGATGAAACAGGACAAAGCAGAAAACGATGGGATGGAGACAGAAAGAAAGCGGAAACCGCGCACGCGTATCCGAAGACAAGGCCGGCGTTTAAACAGAATCCGGAGAAAATCATCTCTTGCGGTTGAATATCGAAAAGAAAAAAAGATATGATGGGACTATAGCCTGAAAACGACACGAAGGAGATGCAGGATGTACAAACTAATTGCAATTGATATGGACGGAACACTTTTAAATGATCATCATGAAGTAACAGAGGAGGTCCGCGACGCACTTCACGCTGCTAAAGCGGAGGGCGTCAAAATTGTGCTTTGCACCGGCCGGCCGATCGGGGGTGTGCGGAGATACTTAGATGAACTGAATTTAGTTGAAGAAGGCGACTATGTCATCGCGTATAATGGAGCGCTTGTTCAAAATACCCATACAAACGAAGTGGTCACAGAGCTGTCTCTCGGGTATGATGATTTGACTTCATTATATGACCTGAGCGTAGAGCTGAAGACGCCGATGCATTTCTTTGACTCATCTAATTTGTATACGCCTAACCGGGATATTAGCGAATTTACTGTATACGAATCCTATGTGACACAAGTGCCGCTTCATTTCCGCAAGATCGACGAGGTGCCAAAAGATATCCTCATCCCGAAAGTGATGTTTATAGATAAACCGGAGAACTTAAGCCATGTCATTACATCGATTCCAAAAGATGTGAGAGACAAATATACAATGGTCAGAAGCGCGCCTTTCTTTTATGAAATTCTGCATCCGGAAGCCAGCAAGGGAAATGCCGTACGCCAGCTGGCACAGCTGCTTGGAATTGACCAGGCGGAAGTCATGAGCATAGGTGACAACGGAAACGACCTAACAATGATTGAATGGGCGGGCTGCGGCGTTGCCATGGCAAACGCCATCCCAGAAGTATTAGAAGCCGCAAACTTTCAAACACGCTCCAATAATGAACACGGTGTTGCGCATGCGATTCACGAGCTTGTTTTGGCGAAATAATGAAATCCAGCCTCTTAGAAGGCTGGATTTTTTGTTATGGCGGCTGTCCTGTCTGTAATCACCATCAGCCCTTCTTGCAGATATAAAACGTCAGTGATTGATCATGATCTTCAGTGGCCTGTAGAAATAAAAAGAAAGCAATCACCATAAACATCAGCATCGTACATTTTTTTCTCATGAACGAATCTTCTTGTTCATTCTTTGTTTTGGGATGGATTCCTCGTTTTGATGTAATGGTAATCTTTTGACGAATCTATTTGACTTTCGTTATGCTGATAAAACAAGTTGTTCACAAAATGTATAATTTTAGCCTGAATTGAAAGGGGACTGAATCAGATGTGCACAAGTCTTACATTGGAAACTGCTGACCGGAATCATTTATTAGCGAGGACAATGGATTTTGCATTTCAGTTGGGGACGGAGGTCATTCTCTATCCGCGCCGTTACAGCTGGAAGAGTGAAGCTGACGGAAAGGTGCATCAAACACAGTACGCGTTTATTGGTATGGGGAGAAAACTTGGAAATATATTATTTGCCGACGGTGTTAATGAAAGCGGTTTATCTTGTGCCGCGCTTTATTTTATGGGATGTGCGGAATACGAAAAAACGATACGGGGAGACGGCGTTCATATTGCCCCGCATGAGTTTGTAACTTGGGCGCTGTCAGCCTGTAAGTCTTTGGAAGACGTAAAGGAAAAGATCCGCTCTTTAACGATTGTGGAGAAGAAATTAGAGCTATTGGATACAGTTTTACCGCTACACTGGATATTGTCAGACCGGACGGGACGCAGCCTGACGATAGAACCGAGAGCAGACGGCATCAAAATCTATGACAATCAACCAGGTGTAATGACGAACAGCCCCGACTTTCTATGGCATGTGAGCAATCTTCGGCAATATATAGGAATAAGGCCGAAACAATACGAGAGCAAGGAGATGGGCGGATTGATGCTGTCCGCTTTTGGCCAAGGCTCGGGTACTGTGGGTCTGCCAGGAGATTATACACCGCCTTCACGGTTTGTCAGAGCTGTTTTTCTGAAAGAACATCTAGAGCCGGCGGCAGATGAAACAAGAGGTGTATCAGCAGCTTTTCAGCTTTTGTCAAACATGGCAATACCTAAGGGTGCTGTGATAACGGAAGATGACGAGATTGATTATACGCAATATACTTCTGTGATGTGCAGCGACACGGGAAACTACTACTTTCACCACTACGATAATCGGCAAATCCAAAAAGTAAGTTTATTTCATGAAGACCTTGACTGTCTGGAGCCTAAAGTGTTTTCTGCTAAAGCAGAAGAAAATATTCTAGAGCTTAATTAAGAATCAATCAGCTGATTCAGGTATAAATCCGGGGCCAGCTGATTTTTTTGTACAATGTCACAGCTTCTGAATGATTGGCAAAATGGATTGTGCTAAATCTACAATGAGCGTATGGGCGGATGCGCAGATAAGGCCAAGCTGCATTTATATAAAAAACTTCGGATCAAAACTGAGTCTCAGCATCACGAGACTCAGTTTTTTTGCGAGCATACAGGTTGCACTAATGCCGATCCATCATGATCCCGCGAGATTTTTATCATTTCAAAAAGAGAAAAAATTGATCTTAACTCATTGACAAACGTCCGAGACAAAGGTACATTTTGATTTATTCATATTAAACTACTAGGAATATAGGAGTTTATTTTTCGGATTTTTCAGCCTAAAACATGATAAAAGGAGTAACGTCATGACAAGCAAAAAGAAACAAATCAAATTAGGGGTATTTTTAGCAGGTACAGGCCATCATGTCGCGTCTTGGCGGCATCCGGACGCCCCAGCGGATGCGAGCATGAATTTGGATTATTTTAAAGAGCTTGCGAAAACAGCGGAGCGGGGCAAGCTGGATATGCTGTTTTTAGCGGATAGCCTGTCAATTGACAGCAAATCACATCCAAATGTGTTAACAAGGTTTGAGCCATTTACTTTGCTCTCTGCTTTGGCGCAGGTAACATCAAGAATCGGATTGACAGCAACAGCTTCTACTACTTACAGCGAGCCGTTTCACATTGCCAGACAGTTTGCGTCATTGGATCATCTGTCTAACGGCCGTGCCGGATGGAACGTCGTCACTTCATCTATTGAATCAACAGCGCTGAATTTCAGCGGTGAAAAGCACCTTGAACACCATTTGCGCTATCAGCGGGCAGAGGAATTTGTCGAGGTTGTAAAAGGACTTTGGGATTCATGGGAAGAGGACGCGTTTATCCGTAATAAAGAGACTGGTGATTTCTTTGAGAAAGAAAAAATGCACGAGCTGAACCACAAAGGAGAGTATTTCTCGGTTCGCGGACCTCTGAACGTTTCAAGAACGCCGCAGGGCCAGCCGGTCATTATCCAGGCAGGATCATCAGGGGACGGAAAAGCACTGGCTGCCAGAACAGCAGAAGTGATCTTCACAGCGCAAAACCACCTGGAATCAGCTCAGGAATTTTATCAATCGATTAAAGAGCAGGCTGCGGAATTCGGGCGTGACCCAGAAAAAATTGCAATCATGCCGGGTATTTTCCCGATCATTGCTGATACCGAAGAAGCAGCACAGGCCAAGTACAAGGAGCTTCAGGATCTGATTATTCCGTCCGTCGGTCTGCAAATTCTCCAAAATTATTTAGGCGGAATCGATTTGTCGGCGTATCCGCTTGACGGGCCGCTGCCGAAGCTTGACGCGGATGCTTCCAATGCGGTGAAGAGCCGATTCAAGCTTGTTCAAGAAATGGCTGCACGAGACAATATGACGATTCGCGAGGTGTATCAATATGTTGCAGGCTCCAGAGGCCATCATATCTTCGTTGGCACGCCGGAGCAGCTTGCTGACAAGATGCAGGAATGGGTGGATAAGAAAGCGTGTGACGGGTTTAACATCATGCCTCCGCTTCTTCCAGAAGGAATTGAAGTGTTTGTTGATAAAGTGGTTCCGATTTTACAGGAGCGCGGTGTGTTCAGAAAAGAATATGAAGGCACAACATTGAGAGACCACTTCGGTTTAGAAAAGCCGGTAAACCGTTATGCAAAGTAAGGAGGAACGCTAGATGAAAGCACGATATCGCCTTGCAGTTGAACGTGATGCCGAACAGCTTCTCGAGCTGACATTGCGGGCTTATGAACCGATTCGAAAAATCGGTATTCATTTTGCCGCCGCTCATGCGGATCTGGATTTGGTGTTACGTAACATCCGAAACAACGCCTGCTATGTCATGGAAGAGGACGGACTGATCATTGCGACCATCTCCTTAAGGATGCCGTGGGGGCAGCAGCCGGGACCGTTTGGCGTTCCGCATATCTGGTGGTTCGCCGTGGACCCTGACACCGGTCAAAAAGGTATCGGAACAAAGCTGCTTCAATGGCTTGAGGAAACGATCCTCCGCGATACGTTAAAGGTTCCGTTTGTCTCGCTCGGAACAGCGGACAAGCATCCGTGGCTGATTGAGATGTACGAACGAAAAGGGTATGTCCGCGCAGGTGAACAAGACCTTGGCAAAGGGCATATGACAGTCTATATGAAAAAACAATTGCGAAATGACCTATAAAAGAGAAAAGGCGGGAAATCAAATGAAAATGAAAAAATGGACTGTGCTGTTAGTTGCTGCATTATTAGCGGTGCTCTCAGCTTGCGGTAATGGAAGCAGCAGTAAAGAGGATGACAATGTGCTTCATGTCGGCGCAACCGGACAAAGCTACCCGTTTGCTTATAAAGAAGACGGAAAGTTGACAGGTTTTGATGTGGAAGTGATGGAAGCGGTCGCTAAGAAAATTGACATGAAGCTGGACTGGAAGCTGCTTGAATTCAGCGGGCTGATGGGGGAGCTTCAAACAGGAAAGCTTGACACTATTTCCAACCAGGTAGCGGTGACTGATGAACGTAAGGAAACGTATCACTTTACTGAACCATACGCTTATGCAGGAACACAGATTGTCGTCAAAAAAGACAATAATGACATCAAGTCAGTAAACGATTTAAAAGGGAAGACAGTTGCTGCCGTTCTCGGTTCAAATCACGCAAAAAACCTTGAAAGCAAAGATCCTGATAAAAAAATCAATATCAAAACATACGAAACACAAGAAGGCACGCTGAAGGACGTCGCTTACGGCCGTGTAGACGCTTATGTCAACAGCCGAACTGTGCTGATGGCGCAAATTAAGAAAACCGGCTTGCCGTTAAAGCTTGCAGGAGATCCGATTGTTTACGAACAAGTTGCATTCCCATTTGCCAAGGATGACGCACACGACAAGCTCCGCAAAAAAGTCAATAAAGCACTTGATGAATTGCGTAAAGACGGAACACTGAAAAAGCTTTCCGAAAAATATTTTAATGAAGATATCACAGTAGAACAGAAGCATTAAGAAACGGCGGTGAATCACCAGAATGAACACGATTGATTGGGAATTTATGATATCAGCATTCCCGACTTTAATTCAGGCCCTTCCGATCACCTTGTTTATGGCTGTAGCGGCTATGATTTTTGCCATTATCGGAGGACTTATTCTCGCACTCATCACAAAAAACAAAATTCCAGTGCTTCATCAGCTGTCAAAGCTGTATATATCCTTTTTCCGGGGCGTACCGACACTTGTGCAGCTGTTTTTAATCTACTACGGGCTGCCGCAGCTGTTTCCAGAAATGAGCAAAATGACAGCTCTCACAGCTGCCATCATCGGGTTAAGCTTAAAAAACGCTGCTTATTTGGCAGAAATCTTCCGGGCCGCCCTCAATTCTGTTGATGATGGGCAGCTGGAGGCGTGCCTGTCTGTCGGCATGACAAAGCTCCAGGCATACAGACGGATTATTCTGCCGCAGGCTGTTCGAAATGCGATACCGGCAACGGGCAATACATTTATCGGACTACTCAAAGAAACGTCACTGGCCTTTACGTTAGGGGTCATGGAGATGTTCGCCCAAGGGAAGATGTATGCATCAGGAAACCTCAAATATTTTGAGACGTACTTGGCGGTTGCAATTGTTTACTGGGTTCTTACCATTATCTACAGCATTTTGCAGGACTTGTTTGAACGCGCCATGAGCAAGCCATACCGGACTTAGAGGTGAAATCAGTTGATAACAGTAAAAAATATTCACAAAGCGTTTAAAGATCTCGTCGTACTCGACGGAATCGATCTAGAAGTGAAACGCGGAGAAGTAGTGGCGATCATCGGTCCGTCCGGTTCCGGAAAATCAACGCTTCTCCGGTGCTTGAATCTATTAGAGCGTCCGGATCAAGGCCTTATTGAAATCGGAGAAGCCAAGCTGAACGCGGAAAAGTTTACACGCAAAGAAGCACATCGGCTTCGCCAGCAAACGGCCATGGTCTTTCAAAACTACAATCTGTTTAAAAATAAAACGGCTCTGCAAAACATTACAGAAGCTTTAATCGTGGCTCAACACAAATCACGCGACGAAGCGAAACGTATTGGAATGGATATTCTGAAACAAGTCGGTCTAGAGCATAAGGCTGACAGCTATCCGATCACAATGTCCGGCGGCCAGCAGCAGCGAATCGGCATCGCGCGGGCACTTGCGGTCAATCCGCATGCAATTTTGCTGGATGAACCAACTTCAGCACTTGACCCTGAGCTCGTCGCAGGGGTGCTTCAGGTCATCAAGTCCATTGCGGAAAAACAAACAACGATGATCATCGTTACACACGAAATGGCGTTTGCAAAAGAGGTCGCTGATAAAGTGATCTTTATGGCGGATGGCCATATTATCGAGCAGGGAACGCCAGAAGAACTGTTTGACCATCCGAAAAATGAACGGACGAAAAGATTTATCAAGCAGGTGGGAGAGCCTGCAGAGCTTATATAAGAAAGGGGGAAGAACAATGGCCGACAAAACGTTTCATACCCGTTTAATCAATATGCGGCGTGATCTTCATGAACATCCTGAACTGTCATTTCAAGAGATTGAAACGACGAAAAAAATCCGCCGCTGGCTTGAGGAAGAGCATATCGAGATCCTTGACGTTCCTCAATTGGAAACAGGCGTGATTGCGGAAATCAAAGGGCAGGAAGACGGACCCGTGATCGCGATACGAGCGGACATTGATGCGCTCCCGATCCAAGAACAGACGGATCTGCCGTTTGCATCAAAGATTGACGGCACGATGCATGCGTGCGGACACGATTTTCATACTGCTTCCATTATCGGCACGGCCATTTTGCTGAATCAAAGAAGAGCCGATCTGAAAGGTACTGTCCGGTTTATCTTTCAGCCAGCTGAAGAAATAGCCGCAGGAGCAAGAAAGGTCATAGAAGCAGGTGTGCTTGATGGCGTTTCTGCCATTTTTGGCATGCATAATAAGCCGGATCTGCCTGTCGGGACCATAGGTGTAAAAGAAGGTCCACTCATGGCAAGTGTTGACCGATTTGAGATTGTCGTCAAAGGGAAAGGCGGACACGCCGGCATCCCAAATAACAGTATTGATCCAATCGCTGCTGCCGGACAAATCGTCAGCGGCCTGCAATCTGTGGTCAGCCGCAACATCAGCTCACTGCAAAACGCGGTCGTCAGTATTACAAGAGTACAGGCGGGCACTTCATGGAACGTCATTCCAGACCAGGCTGAAATGGAGGGGACGGTTCGAACCTTTCAAAAAGAAGCGAGACGGGCTGTTCCGGAACATATGAAACGAGTGGCTGAAGGAATTGCCGCGGGCTATGGAGCACAAGCAGAATTCAAGTGGTTTCCTTATTTGCCTTCCGTTCAGAATGACGGCGCATTTTTAAAAGCGGCATCTGAAGCTGCGGAACGGCTTGGCTGCCAAACTGTTCATGCTGAGCAGTCTCCGGGCGGAGAAGACTTCGCTCTGTATCAAGAGAAGATCCCGGGATTTTTTGTCTGGATGGGGACGAACGGTACAGAGGAGTGGCATCATCCTGCCTTTACATTGGATGAAGAAGCCCTGACAGTTGCCTCTCAATACTTTGCTGAGCTGGCTGTTATTGTGCTGGAGACCATCAAATGAGCAGACAAGGGCTGACAGCAGGTCTTGCAGAGGCTGTGAGAACGTCGCAGCCTGAGCATTCAATTGCCGCGATGTGTGAAGCAAAAAAAGGATTACTCGATTTCACAGCCGCTTCATTCGCAGGAAGAAAAGATAAAGGCATTCAAAAGCTCCTCCGCCTCATAGAGGATGAAGGAGGCACGCCCCTTGTCCCTATTATCGGCCAAGGGAAAAAAGCCGCGCCATTACAATCTGCAATGATCAATGGATTTATCGCCCATGCATTGGATTTTGATGATGTCCATTCTGATGTAAGAGGGCATCCCAGTGCAGTCATCGTGCCAGCTCTTATGGCTTCTGCCGCTCGCGGACATGACGAGCGGCTTCTTGGCGCTTATATTGTCGGTGTTGAAGTGATGGCAAGGCTGGGCGAATCAATTGGGAGCCGCCACTATGAAAAGGGCTGGCATAATACAGGAACAATTGGCGCGATCGCTGCTGCCTGCGCCGCAGGCTACGCAGAGGAACTGACTCAAGAAGAGCTGGAAAAAGCCATTGGTTTTGCAGCTACGCAATCTTCCGGGATGAGGGTGCAATTTGGGACAGAAATGAAACCGCTGCACGCCGGGCTGGCAGCTCAGGCTGGCTTGCTAGCCGTTAAGCTGGCCCAATCAGAATTTGGCGGGTCCCGCACGGCACTTGATGGAGAAGCTGGTTTCTTCGGTCTGTACGGCGATTTGGAAAAAGCACAAAACACTTTGCTAAACCGTTGGGGCGCACCATGGAGAATCGTGAAGCCGGGTCTATGGTTTAAAATTTATCCATTTTGCTCTGCGGCACACCATGCCGCAGATGCGGTACGAAAACTTGTCTCTGAAGAAGCCATTTCTGCTGCAAATACCGAGCGGATTGAAGTGATTTTTCCGCCAGGCGGAGATGCTGCATTGACGGAAAGATCGCCGAAGACTGGGGAGGAAGGCCGTTTTAGCGTTGAATATGTCATTGCCCTTGCTTTGCACGGACATGAGCTGGCCGCTGAGCATTTCAACAGCCAGCCAATCCCAAGCGGCATTCAAACGACAATAGGGCATATTCAGCGAGTATATGACAATGCCATTCAGCCGGCTCCTCATGCCGTTCCAAAAGGCCGTTTCACAATTGTCCGGGCTTATTTATCAGACGGCCGGATTTGCGAAGTACGTGTGGACTGTCCAAAAGGAGCTCCGGGCAATGAACTGTCTGAAGAAGACATAAAAGAAAAATTGACATTAACGGTTCCGCATGAAAAAGCGCGGCGCATCATAACAGCCGTTGAGATAGCCGATATAAAAGAATTTTTAGTGCATATTGAATAAGATTCAGCTCTATTAACCGATTTCAGATGATATGATAAAACCAATCATACGTTTGAAAAAGGAGAAACCATGACGGTGAATGACGCGGTTGTATTCATTTTGGCTGCCTTTTTACTATTGGGGGCAGCGGATTATTGTTTGGGAAACAGATGGGGGCTTGGCGAGCGGTTTGCCGAAGGCTTCAAGGCTATGGGTCCGCTGGCGCTGTCGATGATCGGAATTGTTTCGCTGGCACCCGTGCTGGCAGCAATCCTGATTCCCATTGTCTCTCCGGTTTACACAGCGATTGGCGCCGATCCCTCATCTTTTGCGAATACTATCTTGGCCATTGATATGGGAGGATATGCGCTCGCTGGAGAAATGGCGAAAGATCCACAGGCCGGACTGTTTTCATGGGTGTTTTTAGGAACGATGATGGGTCCGGCAATCGTCTTTACGATTCCCGTTGCTCTAGGCATCATCGAACAAGAGGATCACCCGTACTTTGCAAAAGGCATATTAATCGGACTGTGTACAGTGCCGATCGGGTGCTTCATCGGCGGATTATGCGCCGGCTTTGACATTATCATGATAGGTAAAAACCTCCTGATCCCGAGTCTTTTGTCTGCTGTGATCGCTTTTGGGTTATGGCGGTACACCGACACCATCATTCGGTTATTTCATCTCTTCGGGAAGGCTGTCAGTATGGTTGCGATTATCGGGCTCGCAGCTGTCTCTGTTGAGACGATGACCGGCATCGTGCTGATTCCAGGAATGGAGAATGCCGAAACGGGGATACAAACGACAGGGACCGTCGCCATTGCCTTGGCAGGGGCTTTTCCGATGACCGCCTTTATCACAAAAGCCTTTAAAAAGCCTCTTCAGGCACTGGGGAGGAGTTTTCATTTAGATCAGACAGCAACAGCAGGATTGGTGACTTCTCTGGCTCATCATATTCCAATGCTGGCTTCACTAAAAGATATGACGCCGAGAGGAAAGGTCATCAATGTCGCATTTGCAGTCAGCGGAGCCTTTGTACTCGGCAGCCATCTCGGTTTCGTGGCCGGAATGAAAAAAGAAATGGCGGCTGCCATGATCATTGGAAAATTAGCTGGTGGAATTACAGCTGCGGCAGTGGCTGCCTGGGTGACGCCCGCACAATCATCTGATCAGCAGAAACATGCCTCAGCCGGCTATAACTGAGGCAGAAGCTGTTTCAACTTTATCCAATCGGGAATGTAACAGTAAGGATTCTGTGAAAGAGGGTTGGACACATGGCCGTGAGAGACCAGTGCATGTCAAAAATCAAACAGGAAACCAAGCCTTGGGTCAAGCGATTTGGGAGGCTTGGTTATTTTGCATTCGGCGGCGTTTTTATCCTGCTCGGGATTTTAGCATGTATGACGGCAGCCGGGGCTGGCGGGGCGAAGGATTCGAGCGGGGCTCTCCTAACGTTATCGCGCATGCCATACGGATCATTCTTGCTTTTTTTCATTGGTGTCGGTCTCATCGGTTATGTGATCTGGATGGTGCTGAGTGCGATCAAGGATACGGAGGGCCACGGAACAAGCAGGCGCGGCCTGTCGCGGAGAACAGGAAACTTTTTCAGCGCCGTCGTTTACGCATCCATTGCTTGGAATGCCTTGCGTTTTGTATTTGGCCAAGGAGACGCCAGCACTTCAGAACAGACGTGGTCCGCTTATGTATTGGCGCAGCCGTTCGGCCAATGGCTCACAGGGCTTACAGGTGCGGGCTTTGTCCTATTTGCGATTGTTCAATTTGTGAAGGGTGTCCGGGCTGCATTTATGAAAGAATTCGATACGTCAAAAATGAACAAACAGATGATATGCATCGCGAAAAACACCGGGCGCGCAGGCAATATTGCCCGCGCCATTATTTTCTCAGCTATCGGCTATTTTCTCATCAAGACAGCCATGACCGCTGATCCCGACGACACAAGAGGCTTTGACGGCGCGCTCGCCGAGCTCGCGCAGCAGCCGCATGGCAAAATGATTCTGTCTATTTTGGCGTTCGGGCTGATCTTATATGGATTGTATGCTATTATGAAAGGCATTTATCAGCATATGACATGGGAGAAGTAAGCTCTGGACAGATCCGCATCCAGGGCGTTTTTCAGTTTCTCAGAATTCAGGTGGATGAAAGCGGGCGCCAGCAAAGGAAATGGTGTGCGCAAGCTGTCGCAGCTGCTTGGAGTTGAACCGGAGGAAGTCATGTACATAGCAACAACGGAAACGACGACAATGATTGAATGGGCGGGCTACGGCGTTGCCATGGCAAACGCTATTCCGGAAGTAAGGGAGATTACCAAAAAAACATGGCGTGGCGCTACGATTCAGGAGCTTGTGCTGAAAAAATAGGCACCCCATAAGAGGGTGCTTTTTTGAAAACAAAGGTAATATTCTCATACCGAAATATTGTAGTTACATTATCCGAGAGGCTAGTTAAAATATTAATGCCGATTTTAGAAGTGGTTAGGATTAAACCCTTTAAAGTTTGAAATGATTTTTCTTAGCTTAGACTATTAATCAATAGAATCCCCTATGATGTCTTTTTTGTTAAGATATATAATGGAAGTAATTATACATATAAGAATAATTATCATTTGTATCAACAAGGTGATCATAATAGAGGCAAAAACATTTTGGTGAAATAGGGGCTGTCTTAAAAGCATACTTAGATTTCCTATAAAAACAAAGGAGTCTCTGAAAATAGACAGCACGTACCATGCAGTTAAGATTAAAAAAGCATAAACTGGTTTCATCATTATTGAAAATGTTGTGAAGAGAAAAACTGCACATAGTACACTTGAAAAATTCAACAAAATGACGAACCATGTTAACTGTAGATAAGGCATTTTAAAATCTGAAAAATTCAGTGTATGCAAAGTATATTCAGTATAATTTGTTGAATGGATCCCAAATAAAGAGCATAGACAAAATGTTAATAAAAATATTAGAGAGCAGTAGATAAATGTAATAATAAAAGTACAAGTATATTTACTAATGATAAGTAAATACACTTTACGTATTCTAATTCTAGTAAATGAGCTGAAATTTATAATGTCTGTTCTTGCCCACGTATTCATAATTAAAATCAAGCTTAGTTGAATAAATAACCATAAAAATGGGAATTTAAAAGAGTGCTGTATCACAAGGTCAATTGGTACACCCCCTATACCAATTAGTAATGTATCTAAATACGAATAATAACTATTTTGATCATAGGATTTTAACAAAAGCACTGGGTACAACAAAAAAAACAACGTGAGAATTAGCAAAATAATAAAGTTATTTTTAGCATGTTGAAAGCCAGTTTGCAGATCTCTTTTTATTAATAAGAAATAATCTTTCATTGGATTTCACTTCCATAAAGTATCTTATTTGTAAACTAGAATCTTGAACAAATTGATAGTCATACCATGTCGAGAGTTAATATTTAGTTGTAATGATGCGGTTTTATTCATATCATTATAGGTGAATTTAGCCTCCCCTTTGATTGTTGTGTGAGGAGGGATGGAATTCACTCTTTTTTTTGTACGATCATCAATAAAGTCGATACTTTGTGTCATATCTTCTCCGCGCATTAAACGATAAAATTCTGGATGGAATGTAACAGCTTTATCAGTGTCATTTTTAAAAGTGAAAGGTATTAAAAAATTTGTAATTTTATTCAGCATATCATCTTCCACTATTTCAGTTTTTGCTTTTCCAAATGATTGTGTAAGGCCGAGGGCTTTTATTGGTGTGTCTAGTTTAGAATCAACAACGGATAATTTGTAACCAGCATAGTTTTTATTAGTAGCACGGTATTGATAAATACTATATGCAGTAACGAAAATCAAGCAAATTAATATTAAAGCCAAATATAGTTTTTTCTTCATTAATTCACATTCCTTTCAGACTCCCTGATAATACGTCCACAATCAATATCAAAAATTTTATCTGATACTGCATGAAGTGTTTCAGAATCGTGACTAGCAATTAATATGGTCTTTCCTTCAGCCTTTAATTTAAATAAAAGATTTTCGACTACTTTTACAGCTTCACGGTCTAAAGCGTTTGTCGGTTCATCCAGCATTATGATTTGTTGATCTTCCATAATAGCTTGAGCAATTCCAAGGCGTTGCTTCATGCCTAAGGAATACTTTTTATATTTTTTTTTATCATCAGGATTTAAGCCGACACTTTCAATAGCTTTCTTAATGTCATTATCGGAAATTTTTGATTGAATTTTTGAAAGTAACTTTAAATTCTTAAAGCCGGTGTAATCAGGTACAAAACCAGGATACTCAATTAAAACGCCAATATTGTTAGGGAAATCTCCTTGCTTTGTCATATTAATTCCGTTTATTAAGATTTGCCCTTTAGTAGGGCGCATTAATCCCGATAGTACACGCAGCAGCATAGTTTTACCAGATCCATTCCGGCCTTGAAATCCGTAAATTTTCCCTTTATCTAATTTAAAAGAAATACTATCTAGTACCGTATTTCTTTTGAATGTTTTTACAATATCTTTAGCTTCTATGATTACTTTCGACATTTTTCGTCCTCCATTATTAGTTCCTCTTAACGTTGTTCTCGTCAATTTTCCCATTAGAATAATCTTTTTTGACCATTTGTACATATATTATAGAAAATAAAAGTATAGTTCCGCCTGTAAACAGAAAGACTGTGGTTTCAAACGATTCTGGTACTAACCATTGGTCTAAATTCAAAGATAAGTGATCATGTAAAATTGAAAATTCATAAAAGTTGTTCATCATACGATCCATAATAATTAAAGACATTACAACGATAAAACTATATATGTAATTTGATAAAAACAAATATATAGCACTAACTGCAGCCGAAAAGAAAAAGAACACGAGAGTGCTCGTAATAAAATAACGAGTAATCATCCATATCCCTGAAAAAGATGTGAGGTCTATTTGATCTCCATATCTTATATAAGGCGTTCCTGCTGTTGTGTCCCAGTAATGTACAAAATTATCGCACCAAATTCCACTAATAATGTATCCAAAAAACAATAATAATAGTGTAAAACATAAGGAAATACCAAACAATCGAGCAATTAAAGCTAAAAAAAGTTCTGAACGTGATCTATATCTAATGATACGAAATAAAGAAAAAAATGGTATAACACCAATAGACACAAATAATAGAAAAAGTGGACTGAGTGGGAAAGTAAATGTATATATTGAGAAAAATTGATCCATTGCGTCTGCAATACTAATCGTACCTTTTAGATCTTCAAGTCGTGCACTCTTAATTAAGAAAAGAATAGTCAGTATAAATAAGCAAAACCAACTCGATATTTTCCATTTATCGGCATATAAATCAGTTATTAAGTTTTTCCATTCCCTAATCACGAACATATTTGCGAACTCCTAGTAGAAAAATTATTAAGCTTAAAAGCATCCCCCCTATTAACTGGAAGCACATTGCAGACCAACTTGCTCCATTGGGTGCTTGTTGTTGTAAAAAACTAGAGGCTTGCATTTGATCTTGTCCTAACGTTGTAAATACAGTATTAAGTATAAACTGAAGTACGAATGGAGATAAAACAACAATAAACATATTGTGAAATAGCATACTTATGCTCAGTGCAAAACTAGCCCATACACCGGAAAACAAACCAGTCAATAATATATAGAACAAAATGTGTAATAATGGGTGACTATAATAAAAATCAGGAAAAAATGTATAGCCTGTTACTAATGGCATTTCATTATTGATAACACGATCAGGCGGAATATTAGGCAACTTCATGAAAGACAAATAAAGATTAACAATTAGAGGCAGCGTTCCAGTAATAAAAGCTGCGGCAAAATTCAATCCAAATAAAGCCTTGAAGTATAAACTTGCTTTTTTCCTTATAAATAAAAAAGGTGTATAGCCAGTACGTTGATCACTTGCAAATAAATCTGCTAATGGAAGAGATACTATTACAGGTAAAAGGAACAGAAACAAGGTAGGGTAGTCTGAAATTCCACCAATCCCCATCCACTTGGTATAAGGTGTAAATGCTATTCCGCCATCTTTTTCAATTGATTCTTCTAAGAAAAGTTCATCTGTATAAAAATAAGCAACAGAACAAAATAAGCCGATTAAAATTGCGATATAAAATGACTTTCTATGTAATAGTCGGTGTAAAATTAGTGCTCCCATAGAATCCTCCTCTATACAAGTAAATAGGTACTGAAAAATCAGTACCTAAGAAATTATCTATAATCAGGGCTCCAAGTCCCATTAGAATGGCCGTTCCCATCTTTTTTAGCAGCAATTGAAGCGTTTACTGTTTTTCTAGATCCTTTATAATCTTCAACAGCATAATTCGTCATTAATATTACGCCCTTTTTTCTTACGGTATAATTATGCCCGTGGGAAGCATCATGCCCGTTTGCTTTAACCCAAGATAGATATGAAATATTTATATCCGTTACTTTTTGATAGACAGGACTCGTATTATATTTATCGAGCTTACGAGTCTCATCGTATGGATTCCCTTTTAAGAACCCAAAATGATAACTTGCTGTCATACCTTTTGGTGTATAAGCAAAAGCCTTGTTAATCCCTATTAAAGTAAAACTAAGCCCTATAATAAGAGTGAAAATAAAAAACTTTTTTTTCATACTTTAACTTCCTTCCGAAATTTCCACATTTTATTACGAATATTTATCGTAGTCAGGACTCCATACTCCGTTAGAGTGCCCATTTCCATTTTTTTTAGCTGCAATAGAAGTGCCGACGGATTCCGCCCACCAACTTCTATAATCTTCAACTGCATAGTTTGTCATTAATACTACGCCCTTTTTTCTTACTGTATAATTATGCCCGTGGGAAGCATCATGCCCGTTTGCTTTAACCCAAGACGTATATGCAATATTAACATCTTTTACATTTTGATATACATAAGTTGTTCGGTACTTTTGACGTTCAGTTGTCTCATCATAAGGATTTCCTTTCAAAAATCCAAAATGAAATTTAGTGTCTACAAAGTTTCCATCAGGTGGGTGCTTTGCTAATAGTTTGGCAGTTCCTAAAGAAGTAAAACTAACTCCCAAAATGAGCATAAATACAAGTATCTTTTTTTTCAATGAATTCACCTCTATATTTTTTTTATATTAAAAATCTTGTCTGCCACACCGTAACAGTCATGATTTTCATTCAACCAAATAAACCGAAGAGAAACAACTGCTGATTTTCCTTTAAAAGATGGTAATTTGATTTGAAAATCTGCATCAGGTCCAGGATCTTTATAAGTTTGTTTCCATGTGACTTCTTTTCCCTTTTCGTCTCTAATTTTCCCGAGTATGTAACTTGGTGTAGGATGCTTTAATTCCTTTACCATTTCAATCTTATTATGTTGTGGGAGAGGTACAATATCGGTCTTTTTTCCCTTAAGTAATTTTTTGATGTCAGCACTATTCGTCTCTACTTGTTTGTTGTAAAAAGGGCCATTCTTAAAATCAGATGACCAAAATATTTTTTTAAAATAAATATTTTTCGATTCAGAGTCTAACCAAAAGTCATTATTTTCACTCTTAGGATCTTTGGAGGTATCCGTTATTACAATGATTGGTTCGGATACCGAATCTGTTACCATCTTGACTTCATTATTTTTGCCACAAGCAGAAACCATTAAGAGGGATGCTGTAAAAAATAGTGAAAAGATTAATTTCTTCATTAAAGAACACTTCTCCTTATTTACTCAAAAAATTCCAGTAGACTCATATTAACTATAATATTTTTACAAGTCAACTACTTTTTTCTATTTATTGAGTATTTATTCTCGTATTTACCTTTTAACATAGTTCGCGAGATGATATTGAAAAGCAAAGGACGATAGCCTTTCATTACTTTATGGGGTATGCTTCAGGTGTGTATATATAGTCGTGACCAGGAACATAATAGTTTCTTAACAGGAGATTAAATTTCTATACTAGTTTAAACGATTAATCAAATAGCTTAAATCATAGTCATTTTTAGAATTGCCTTATATAATGAGCGTTTTTTATTAATGAGCTTTCAAATATCATTTTTGAAGTGTATTAAACCATCCGATAATGGAGCGTAATACTGTACTTTAATGTTAAAATAAATTGGGATATTGTAAAAAAGAATAGAAAATATTGAATCTAAACTGGAGGCGCGATATGGATCGTGAAAAACAGCAGCTCTGTATAGAAGCGGCAAAATTATATTATCAATCAGATTACAGCCAGCAGCAGATCGCTGAACTACTTAATCTGTCACGCCCGACCGTTTCCCGGCTGCTGCAATATGCAAAAGCAAAAGGGTTTGTCCAAATTCGCGTCATGGACCCTTTTGAAGATTTGGATGCGCTCGGTTCCATGCTTGAAGAAAAATACGGGCTTCTCGAGGCGCATGTTGTGTTTTCCCCGACACCCGATTATGCAGGAATTACACATGACCTAAGCCGCTATGGTGCAGAATATATGCATGAAATGGTGAAAGATGGCGACATTGTCGGTGTCAGCTGGGGAACCACCATGTATCAGATCGCGCAAAACATGCAGCCGAAGCAGGTAAGAGGCGTTGAGGTCGTCCAGCTGAAAGGCGGCATCAGCCATTCTCGGGTAAACACGTATTCCGCTGAAACGATTCAGCTGTTTGCAGAGGCATTTCAAACGATGCCGCGCTATCTCCCGCTTCCCGTCGTGTTTGATAATGCGGATGTGAAGAGTATGGTGGAGAAAGACCGTCATATTAAGCGGATCATTGAGATGGGCAAGCAGGCGAATATCGCTCTCTTTACGGTGGGAACTGTCCGTGACGAAGCGCTGTTGTTCCGGCTCGGGTATTTTAATGAAGAAGAGAAAGCCCTGCTGAAAAAACAGGCCGTCGGTGATATCTGTTCACGCTTTTTTGATGCGAAAGGGAATATTTGCAGCAGCGCCATCAATGACCGGACCATCGGCGTTGAGCTTGAAGACCTCAGGCTGAAGGAACGATCCATTTTAGTGGCCGGCGGGAGCAGAAAAGTGTCTTCCATACACGGCGCATTAACCGGGAAATACGCCAACGTTTTAATCATTGACCAGCATACCGCAAGGGCGCTTGTTAATGATTTGTGACACGTGCAAACCGTTCGTTGAACAAAATTTCAATTACCAATTTACATATGTTCAAAAGTCGGTTATGCTAAAAAATATCTTAACAAAAAAGGAAGTGTGCGAAGGATGTCATTAGCTAACATAATTGATCATACAGCTTTGAAACCGCATACACAAAAAGCGGAAATTCTACAATTAATCGAGGAAGCGAAAACATATAAATTTGCTTCTGTATGTGTAAATCCCACATGGCTGCAGCTTGCTGCAAAAGAGCTTGAGGGAACGGGAGTTGACGTTTGTACGGTCATTGGCTTCCCGCTAGGTGCCAACACAACGGAAACCAAAGCGTTTGAAACAAAAGACGCGATTTCAAAAGGCGCTACTGAAGTGGACATGGTCATTAATATTGCCGCTTTGAAAGACAAAGAAGATGATGTGGTTGAAGCGGATATACGCGGTGTGGTGGAAGCTGCAGCCGGAAAAGCGCTTGTCAAAGTCATTATCGAAACATGTCTTCTGACTGATGAAGAAAAAGAACGTGCATGCCGTTTAGCGGTTTCTGCGGGAGCGGATTTCGTGAAAACATCAACAGGATTCTCTACAGGCGGCGCAACGAAGGAAGATATCGCCTTAATGCGCAAAACGGTAGGCCCTGATATCGGCGTGAAAGCATCCGGCGGCATCAGAACAAAAGAAGATGTAGATACAATGGTCGAGGCGGGAGCGAGCAGGATCGGCGCAAGCGCAGGTGTTTCCATTGTAAAAGGCGAAAACACATCCGGCGGAGACAACTATTAAGAAGCTGACGGAAGGCACATTGCTTTCCGTTACTCATTCTTTCTTTTCTGGGGAAGCAGTTATTGTAAGCGAATACAAATAAAGGAGAAACACATATGAAGTATTTGATTGGGATAATCGGTTTGATCGTGTTTTTAGGGCTTGCGTGGATCGCAAGCAGCGGGAAAAAAAGAATTAAGATCCGCCCAATTGTTGTTATGCTCATTTTGCAATTTATTCTCGGCTACATTCTCCTCAATACCGGGGTAGGGAATTTCCTCGTAGGAGGATTTGCAAAAGGATTCGGTTACCTGCTTAATTACGCGGCAGAAGGAATCAATTTTGTGTTTGGCGGTTTGGTGAATGCGGATCAAACGACATTCTTTATGAACGTTCTCTTGCCAATCGTGTTTATTTCCGCCTTGATCGGTATTTTGCAAAAGTGGAAAGTCCTCCCGTTTATTATTAGATATATCGGCCTTGCCCTCAGCAAGGTAAACGGTATGGGAAGACTGGAATCGTACAACGCAGTTGCTTCAGCTATTTTAGGGCAGTCAGAAGTATTTATCTCCTTGAAGAAAGAACTCGGTCTTTTAAATCAGCAGCGCTTGTACACGCTTTGCGCTTCTGCGATGTCAACCGTATCAATGTCAATCGTCGGCGCGTATATGACGATGCTGAAACCGGAATATGTCGTAACGGCACTAGTCTTGAACTTATTTGGCGGTTTCATCATCGCTTCAATTATTAATCCTTATGATGTGAAAAAAGAAGAGGATATGCTTCGTGTCGAAGAAGAAGAAAAACAATCCTTCTTCGAGGTACTCGGAGAATACATCCTTGACGGTTTCAAAGTAGCAGTTGTCGTGGCTGCGATGCTGATCGGATTTGTTGCGATTATTGCCCTAATTAACGGCATTTTTAATGCAGTATTCGGTATTTCCTTCCAGGGTATTCTTGGATATGTGTTTGCTCCATTCGCTTTTCTTGTGGGTATCCCATGGAACGAAGCAGTTAATGCGGGAAGCATTATGGCAACAAAAATGGTATCAAATGAATTTGTCGCCATGACGTCGCTAACGCAAAACGGCTTCCATTTCAGCGGCCGTACCACAGCGATCGTATCGGTATTCCTTGTGTCATTTGCGAACTTCTCTTCAATCGGAATCATTGCCGGTGCCGTAAAAGGACTGAATGAAAAGCAAGGAAATGTTGTCGCTCGTTTCGGCTTGAAACTATTATATGGTGCTACGCTTGTCAGCTTTTTATCAGCGGCAATTGTGGGCTTGATTTACTGAACTTAATCGAAAAGGATCGGTGACTATAATGAGAATGGTAGATATCATCATCAAAAAACAGAACGGAAAAGAACTCACCACAGAAGAAATTCAATTTTTCGTAAAAGGCTATACGGATGGAAGCATTCCTGATTATCAGGCAAGCGCGCTTGCCATGGCGATTTTCTTCCAGGATATGAGTGACCGAGAACGTGCGGACTTGACGATGGCTATGGTGAACTCCGGTGAAACGATTGATCTTTCTGCCATTGAAGGGATTAAAGTGGATAAACACTCCACCGGCGGCGTCGGCGACACGACAACACTCGTTCTCGCCCCGCTAGTTGCCGCTCTTGATGTGCCGGTTGCGAAAATGTCCGGCCGCGGCCTCGGCCATACGGGCGGAACGATTGATAAATTAGAGGCAATCGACGGTTTCCATGTGGAGCTGACGAAGGACGAATTTATTAAGCTTGTGAACCGCGACAAGGTCGCTGTCATCGGCCAAAGCGGCAATTTGACGCCGGCTGATAAAAAACTGTACGCCCTTCGTGATGTAACGGGAACGGTCAATTCCATCCCGCTGATCGCAAGCTCGATTATGAGCAAAAAAATCGCTGCCGGGGCGGACGCTATCGTACTTGACGTAAAAACGGGAGCGGGCGCCTTCATGAAAACGGAAGAAGACGCGGCTGAACTCGCCAAAGCGATGGTTCGCATCGGAAATAACGTCGGCCGCCAAACCATGGCTGTTATTTCTGATATGTCCCAGCCGCTCGGTTTTGCGATCGGAAATGCGCTTGAAGTCAAAGAAGCGATCGACACGCTCAAAGGTGAGGGACCTGAGGATCTTCATGAGCTTGTCTTAACGCTCGGCAGCCAAATGGTTGTGCTTGCGAAAAAAGCCGACACATTGGACGAAGCGAGAGCGAAGCTGGAAGAAGTCATGAAAAACGGCAAAGCGCTTGAGAAGTTCAAGGATTTCCTGAAAAACCAAGGCGGCGACAGCACGATTGTTGATGATCCTTCTAAGCTTCCGCAAGCCGCATATCAAATTGATGTGCCTGCCAAAGAAGCGGGTGTCGTCTCCGAAATCGTCGCAGACGAAATCGGCGTCGCAGCGATGCTGTTAGGTGCCGGACGCGCCACAAAAGAAGATGAAATTGACTTAGCCGTCGGCATCATGCTCCGCAAAAAGGTCGGCGACAAGGTAGAAAAAGACGAACCGCTTGTCACGCTTTACGCCAACCGCGAAAACGTCGATGAAGTCATCGCGAAAGTCTATGACAACATCCGCATCGCAGCGGAAGCGAAGGCGCCGAAGCTGATTCATACGTTAATTACAGAATAAAACAAAAGCACATCCCATCCTGAGTGGGGTGTGCTGTTTTGATTAAAGGATATGATCGATCTGATATTCTTCTTGGCTGATTTTTTTTGCTTTCTCAAACTTTCTTTTGAAATAGAAGATGAGATAGCAAAGGATGATACAAGGAATTCCGCAGAATAGAGCGATTCTTTGATTGGGATCAAAAGCAAGACCGATACAAGAAGCTGAACATAATAAAAGAGCGGCTATAGGCATAAGAGGATAAAGCGGCGTGCGAAATGTCAGATCTTTTACATCCCCCCCTGTTTTAAGAAATCTTTTTCGAAACAAGAGTTGAGACAAGGCTATACTCATCCAGACAACGACTCCTGCAAATCCAGCAATCGCTACCATCACCACATATACAGTTCCGGGCGCCACGATACTGGAAACGAGAGATAAACATGATACGGCCATACTGATCATTAAGGCATTTAAGGGAATGCCTTTCGATGTGACTTTCTTAAAACGCGAGCTGATCATGTTTTCATTTGCTAACGACCACATCATACGGGTTGAAGCGTATAGGCCCGAGTTGGCGACGGACAGCAAGGCAGTTAATATGACGAAATTCATAATATCAGCGGCGTAAGGGATTCCGATCTCCGCAAATACGGCTACAAACGGGCTTTCAATCACGCCTGCTTCTTTCCACGAAATCAGCCCGGATAAGATGAAGACAGCGCCAATGAAAAAAATGACTGTCCTCCATGCGACATTACGGATGGATCGCGGAATATCCTTTTGAGGATTTGCTGATTCTCCAGCTGTAACTCCGATTAACTCTGTTCCGGAAAAGGCGAAACTGACAGATATCATGGCAATAAAAACGGCGAGAAAGCCATTCGGAAACAACCCGCCATGATCTGTGAAGTTTGACAGCATAGGAGCATCTGCCGTCCCGTTTAAAGAGATCAAGCCAAACATGGCGGCTCCTCCTAAAATGATAAATAAAATGATCGTAACAATCTTCACGCTGGAAAACCAAAATTCTGTTTCCGCAAATAGCTTGACTGAAAACGCGTTGCATACGAAAAGAAGAGCTGCGAAAACCGCACTCCACATCCATACGCTGCTGTCAGGAAACCAGCGCTGCATGAGAATGCCTGATGCGGTAAACTCAGAACCTACCGTCACCACCCAATTCACCCAGTACATGATGCCGACCATAAAACCGGTAGATGGCCCGATGAATGTGGTAGCGTATTTTTGAAAAGAGCCGGTCACCGGCATGGCGACCGATAATTCACCGAGACATTGCATGACGAGATACATCATCAACCCGCCGATTAAATAAGCGAGTATCGTACCGCCGGGTCCAGCTTGGTTTAGCGTATAGCCCGTGCTGAGGAAAAGTCCTGTGCCTATGACGCCTCCCAATGAGATCATAAATAAGTGCCTGCTTTTCATTGTGCGTTTTAGCTGTTGGCCGCTGTTCTCCTGAAGATTCACCGTTTCGCCCTCCTTTTAGCTGCCATTCATTAGGCAGATGAGTTTCTCGTACCCGAAATACAAACTGCAGAAGATCATTAGGACGGAGAGAATGTCATTCCTTTTAATGCGTGCAGCAGAACGTGAGCTGCGGCTCTGCTTGTCATATCTCGAAAATCGAGGGTAGGATCGACTTCAACGATTTCAATTCCGGCAATATTGGGCTGTTGTGTGATGTAATTGACTGCTTCGAGCAATTCGTCTGTATAGAGACCGCCCGGGCCAATCGCTGGACAGCCAGGTGCATGAGACTGGTCTAAGACATCCATATCAACTGAAATAAAAATGGAGTCTGTCCTTGTTTGAATGGCAGGCAAAATCTCTTTTATCGTCGGGACTAGTCCTTTTTTACGAATCATGCCCATCGTGTGAATGTTCACGTTATGTTTTTCCGCATATGTTTCATATGCCAGGCTGTTGCTGAATTCTCTGATCCCTAGCTGGATCAAATGCTGGCCTTCAATGATCTCTTCATCTAAAAGGCGGCGGAAGGGAGTGCCGTTTGTCGGCCCCCCGTCCTCCGTGTTTCGAACATCGTGATGGGCATCAAATTGAATAACTGCCGTCGTTCCTTTCGTTTGCGCAATCGCTTTTATGGTGGAGTAGCTGATGGAGTTATCCCCACCGAGTATGAGCGGCACCCAATCTGGATGATCCGACAGAAGAGCGTGTATGGTATGGAAGATTTGCTGATGTGACTTGACGATATCAGTGACATGAATATCGATATCCCCCAGATCGTAAAGAAGATCTGATACGACATGTCCGCCAAGCTCCGCAGAATAGGCCGATGAATGTTTCAGTGCCTGTCGGATTGTTCCGGGAGCAAAGGAAGCGCCCGAATGACTGATAGAGGATTTTGATAGGGGGACACCTATCAATGCCGGCCCCTTAATGCCTTGGCCGTTCCATTTTGCTATCAGGTCGCTCATTTTTGTTACATCCCGGTCTTTAAACGAAGAACCAGCCTCTCTGAGAAAAGGGTATTTATCCATGAATGGCTCCCTCCCTGTTGACTACAATGGTTCCGTTTTTCATGACTTGATGTACATGGTTGACGCCGTAGTGATACGGAATATACATATAATTCGAGGCTTGCCAAATGACAAGATCAGCTGCTCGGCCGGCTTTGAGCTGACCGGCTTCCTCTCCTTTTCCTATGGCGTATGCAGCATTGACTGTGACCGCATGCCATATTTCTTCCGCAGTCATTCTCAGATGGAGCGCGGCAATGGACATGATCAGCTGGATATTTTCAGTCGGCGAGCTGCCGGGATTAAAGTCCGTTGCCAAGCTGACACGTACACCTTCATCAATCATGTCTCTTGCCCTGGCGTATGTGCTTTTGCCAAGGTAAAATGTCGTGCCCGGCAAGAGGACGGCGATCGTTCCTGCCTCAGCCAATTTCTTTATGCCTTCGTCTGAGGCACCTACTAAATGGTCGGCTGAGACAGCCTTTAGTTCACCTGCTAATTCAGCTCCTCCAAGCGGATCGATTTCATCTGCGTGTATTTTTAATCCGAACCCCGCCTCAGCCGCTTTTCTTAAATAGCGGCGGGATTGACTGACGGTAAAAACGCCTGTTTCTGTAAAAATATCTGCAAAGCTGGCGAGCTCTTGCTCTTTGATTTCCGGCAACAGATAAAGCATTTGATCCAGAAATTCATCTGGGTTGTGTTGATATTCGGGAGGAATTGCATGGGCTCCCATAAACGTGGAGACAAGGTCAACAGGCTGGTGCTCATGCAGTTGTTTTGCGACACGCAATTGCTTCAGCTCTGCTTCTTTTTCCAAGCCATAGCCGCTTTTCACTTCAGCCGTGGTCGTGCCGTAGGACAGCATTCTTTGCAAATGAAAATGGCCTTTTTGCAGCAGCTCTTCCTCTGAAGCCGCCCTGGTGTGTTTGACAGTAGACAGAATCCCGCCGCCCTGCGCCAGAATATCTAAATATGAGATGCCCTGAAGCTTAAGATTCATCTCCTTTTCCCGAGATCCGCCAAATACAAGATGGGTGTGCGGATCGACGAGACCCGGTGTTACAAGCCGTCCCGAACAGTCAATAATCTCCTCTGCCTCATAACCGGCTTCAGCCCCTTTTTTTCCAGTGAACACAATTTTTTGTTCATGGATGCCGACAACAGCGTCTTCGATCACATGAAGATCCTGCATGCTTTTGCCTGCGCGGGGGCCGCTGCTTTCCATCGTCAAAAGCTGACCGATGTTGGTGAGAATCGTATCAATTTGTTTCGGCATGTCATCACTCCTTTATTTTTGCATTGGCACGATAATGTCTTGTTTTTTTGCTACTTCAACGGCACGTTCATAACCTGCATCCGCATGACGGATAATGCCCATTCCCGGATCGCTCGTTAAGACACGGGCAAGCCGCTCGTCAGCCAGCTCACTTCCATCGGCAACCGCGACCATGCCGGCATGCAGGGAATAGCCCATTCCGACACCGCCGCCATGGTGGAAGGAAACCCAGCTTGCACCCGCCGCCGTGTTGACAAGCGCATTTAACACAGCCCAATCGCCGATAGCGTCACTTCCGTCCTTCATCGCTTCTGTCTCCCGGTTTGGTGAGGCGACAGACCCGCAGTCCAAATGATCTCTCCCAATGACAACAGGCGCTTTTAGCTCCCCGTTTCTGACCAGCTCGTTAATGGCGAGGCCCATCTTTTTTCGTTCTCCATATCCAAGCCAGCAAATACGGGACGGCAAGCCTTGAAAAGTGACTTTTTCCTGTGCCATATCGATCCACCGGTGAAGCGCTTTATTTTCCGGGAACAGTTCTTTTAATAACGCATCCGTACGGTAAATATCTGCCGGATCACCGGAAAGCGCCGCCCAGCGGAATGGTCCTTTTCCTTCACAGAATAAGGGGCGGATGTAGGCAGGGACAAACCCCGGAAAATCGAAGGCGTTCTCCAGGCCTTCATCCTTTGCGACTTGCCGGATATTATTGCCGTAGTCAAATACAACAGAGCCCTTTTGTTGGAAGGCCAGCATCGCTTCTACATGTTTTTTCATGCTTTGCTTCGCAAGGCGCACGTAAAGGTCTGGATTGTCTTGGCGCAAACGATCGGCTTCATCAAGCGAATAGCCCTCGGGAACATAACCGATTAATGGATCATGGGCAGATGTCTGATCAGTTACAATATCAATTTTGACGCCACGGTTCAAAAGCGTGTGGTGAACCTCAGCCGCGTTTCCGAGAAGAGCAATGGATAGAGGTTTTCCTGCCAGCTTTGCCTCTTCAGCCCACGCTAAGGCTTCCTCAATCGAGGCTGTTTTTCGGTCGCAGTATTTTGTTTCGATCCGCTTGTCGATACGTTTCTCATCAACCTCGACGGCAATGACGACTCCTTCATTCATCGTGACAGACAGCGGCTGGGCGCCTCCCATTCCGCCAAGACCGGCTGTCAGCGTCAATGTTCCTTTTAAGCTTCCTCCGAAGTGCTGTCTCGCCAGCTCAGCGAAAGTTTCATAGGTTCCTTGCAATATGCCTTGTGAGCCAATGTAAATCCAGCTGCCCGCTGTCATCTGCCCGTACATCATTAACCCTTTTTTCTCAAGTTCGTGGAAATGCTCCCAGTTCGCCCACTTCGGAACAAGAACAGAATTTGCTAAAAGCACGCGCGGCGCCTGCGGGTGAGTACGGAACATGCCAACGGGCTTTCCGGATTGCACGAGCAAGGTCTCATCATTTTTTAGTGTTTTCAAGGAATGTTCAATGGCATGAAAAGCGTCCCAATTCCGTGCGGCTTTGCCAATCCCGCCGTATACGATGAGGTCCTCCGGCTTCTCGGCGACTTCCGGATCAAGGTTGTTTCGAAGCATCCGAAGCACTGCCTCTTGTTCCCATCCTAAGCATTCGAGCTCTGTTCCCTTGTTGGCACGGATTGATTTTTTTACATCAGTCATATGTTCATCCCCCTTAGTTCTTCATTCTGATGATCAGGTAATAAAGATTCCTTCTTCAGCCAGTCAGTCAAGCGTTCAATGTCATAGGAAAAAACACGGTCCTGCTGAATGGACGGCACGATTTTCCTCATTTCCTGAAAAAGCTGTTTGGTATAGGACGCTGCTTGTTCTATGCCTCTGTATTCAACCGCCTGCAATGCGCAAATCGCTTCGATCGCAATGACTCTTCTTGTATTCGCGATCACCTGATAAGCATGCCGAGCGGCGATGGTTCCCATGCTGACATGGTCTTCTTGGTTCGCGGATGACGGAATAGAATCGACACTTGCAGGGTGGGCCAGTGTTTTATTTTCAGAAACAAGTGAAGCCGCGGCATACTGCATGATCATTGCACCGGATTGCAGACCGGGATGAGGGCTTAGGAACGGCGGCAGGTCATTCAGCTGTGGATTCACAAGTCTTTCGATCCGGCGCTCTGCGATATTCGCAAGCTCTGATATTGCGATTTTCAGAAAATCCATGGCAAAGGCGATTGGCTGTCCGTGAAAATTTCCGCCAGAAATCACTTTGTCACCGTCATTGAAAATAAGAGGATTGTCCGTAGCGGCATTCATTTCAATCTCTAATTTTTCTTTGACATAGCCTAACGTCTGCCAAGTCGCACCGTGTACTTGCGGAATACAGCGCAATGAATATGCATCCTGGACCCGCAGTTCTCCCTGAGAGGTTGTCAGGCCGCTGTCAGATAGATAGAAGCGAATTCGTTCTGCGACATCGATCTGCTCCTGATAGCCGCGGGCTAAGTGAATATCCTCGTCAAACGCATCTATAATTCCCCGCAGCCCTTCAATCGTTAAGCTGGCAATGCGCTCAGTTTGATAGGCTAGTTTTTCAGCTTCAATGTATGAGACCACACCCATAGCAGTCATGGCCTGAGTCCCGTTAATCAAGGCAAGCCCTTCCTTAGATGTCAGCGATACCGGCTGAATCCCGGCTTTTTTCAATCCCGTCATTGCCGGCATCTTTTCACCCTCAAAAAAGACTTCTCCTTGGCCAATCAGCGCAAGTGCCAGATGAGAAAGCGGTGCCAGATCCCCGCTCGCGCCAAGTGATCCTTGCTGGGGGATGACAGGGTGGACGCGTTTATTTAAAAGGGCAAGCAATTGTTCAATCAGCTCAGCACGTACACCGGAAAAACCCTTTAACAGAGCATTGGCGCGCAAAAGCAGCATTGCCCGGGAAACACACTCAGGAAAAGGGTCGCCGACTCCGCAGGCATGAGAAAGAATTAAATTCAGCTGCAGCGCCGCCGAGTCTTCTTTTTGAATCAGGACATCACTGAATTTGCCAAATCCGGTGTTGATGCCGTAGATTGTCCTTTCTTCGCGTACAATCCGTTCCACTGCCGCTCTGCTTTTTTTCACGCGCTCCATACTTTCTTCTGAAGCCGCTGCTTCTTCAAAATCAAACAGCACACGCGCGACGTCGGCTGTTGTCAATGAAGAACCGTCTAAAATCACCATAAGCCCAACTCCTTTGTCTTTACTTTGATAAAGCGCCCATACAAAAAGGGGCTATGCTGTGAACATCTGATTTCACGCATAGCCCCCTATCGCCTATGATCTATGGGCTGTTTCATATGTGATTGATTCCAACTCCGAATGTCTCGTGCTCTAGGCCTTTAATCGGCGCCCCGATTGTTCCATAAAGCGAGACAGCAATCCAATCGCCTTCCGCTTCACTTTCATAAGGATTCCCCCTCAAAACGGCAAACCTCAAACCAACCGTCCGAAGCAGCGATCCAAGCAGCATTTCACCTCTGGTCACGCCATGCAAAGCCTCCATCGTCGCATGATAAAGCGCATGTGACTCGCGATAACCCTCAGATTGAATGACACCGCTCTTTTTGGAAGCGGTTTCAATTGCGGCTACCACTTTATGCGCGTCCATTGATCCTACCTTGCCGAGACAGACCTTCCAGCCGTCTCGCTCCAGCTCCCTGACCTGTTTGCTTTCTTCCGCTTCATTCAGCAGCAGAAGAACAGACAGTCGGCCGATCCGGCGCTCTTTGTGCAGTGTCATATGAATCACTCAATTCCTAAAAATTCTGATAACTATTAACTGAGTATTATATTAATTGTTCCCGAATCAGAAGTCAAAAGGTTTTTTACAGTCTTTAACAAGTTAGATTGCTATTGTAATAGCGTGATATAGAAAAAAAGGACGGGTTTTCTTTCAGCACATTCTACCCCATAGCCAGACAGGAGTGCGGGCGGCGGCTGTCGTACTCTAAATATAAGTTTCAAATAGAAGAGGAGCGAAGTGCAGTGAAGAGCTTAAATTGGGGATTACTAGGCCTTGGCGCAATCGCCTCAGATTTCGCCAAAGCGCTGAAAGAAGTAAACGGAACGGTCTATGCCGCAGGGTCACGAAGCTTGGACAAAGCCAAGGCGTTCGCCAAGGAGCATCATGTCGAAAAAGCATACGGCAGCTATGAAGAACTGCTGCAAGATGAGAATGTCGATATTGTCTACATTGCCACTCCACATTCTAATCACTATGAATATATGACGAAATGCCTTCAGCATCACAAGCATGTTCTTTGTGAGAAGGCCATTACCGTCAATGCAAGACAGTTGAAGGAGATCAGCGGCTTGGCCAAAGAAAAACAGCTTGTTGTATCTGAGGCGATGACCATCTATCATATGCCGCTGTACAAACAACTCCGTGACATCGTGAAGTCGGGTCGCATCGGGCCTCTTAAAATGGTTCAAGTCTCCTTTGGAACACGCAAGCCATACGACGTCACAAACCGGTACTTTAATAAAGAACTGGCTGGCGGCGCACTCTTAGATACAGGCGCCTATGCACTCTCTTTCGCGAGGTATTTTCTCACGAGCCAGCCGAATGAAATCCTCAGCACCGCCAAGCTGACTGACACAGGTGTAGACGAGCAATCAGGCATCATCTTAAAAAACGCTGACAATGAAATGGCTGTCATATCGCTGACAATGAGAGCCAAAATGCCAAAAAGAGGCGTAGTTGCCGGAGAAAATGGCTTTATCACAGTCGACGACTTTACAAGGCCAGACAAAGCACTTATTACGTACGCAAATGGAAAAACAGAGGTGATTGAAGAAGGAGAAACGGCAAAAGGGTTGAACTATGAAGTAGAGGATATGCAAGCAGCAGTCCTGCATCAAACAGGCAGCCAGACCATCAGTCTCTCCCTTGATGTCATGAGCATTATGGACAATGTCAGAGAACAGTGGGGAATCACCTACCCGTTTGAATATGAAAACATCCGCCTTTCATAACGGGCCGATGTTTCTTCATAGAAAATGTAAGCGCTTAAAAATTTAATAAAAAAGTGAGGCGAATTGTTTAGATGTTCAACCGATTGTTCCGTGTATGTTTTCTTGCAGCCCTTATCATGGCCTTCACCCTGCCAAACTCTGCTTATGCACAAAAGGCAGAAAAATCCGTATTTACAGAAGCCAGCGTCCATGACCCTTCCATCATTGAAACAAATGGCACCTTTTATGTTTTTGGATCTCATCTCGCTTCAGCAAAAACAAATGACCTCATGCAATGGCAGCAGCTGACCACCAGTGTAAGCAACGACAATCCTCTGATTCCGAATGTCTACGAAGAATTAAAAGACACCTTTGAATGGGCGCAATCCAATACCCTGTGGGCGGCTGACGTCACACAGCTGGCGGATGGCAAATACTATATGTACTACAACGCCTGCCGCGGCGATTCGCCAAGATCAGCTCTGGGTGTCGCCGTCGCTGATAACATCGAAGGCCCGTACAAAAACAAAGGCATCTTTTTGAAATCAGGCATGGAAGGCACAAGCAATGATGGAACACCATATGACGCAACCAAACATCCGAATGTCGTAGACCCGCATACCTTCTTTGATAAAAACGGCAAGCTATGGATGGTGTACGGATCATACTCAGGCGGCATTTTCATTCTGGAAATGAATCCGAAAACAGGCTTCCCGCTTCCTGGGCAGGGATACGGCAAAAAACTGCTCGGCGGCAACCACAGCAGAATCGAAGGCCCTTATGTTCTCTACAATCCAGACACCCAATACTACTACTTATACCTGTCATTTGGCGGCCTTGACGCAACAGGCGGCTACAACATCCGTGTGGCCCGCTCCAAAAAACCTGACGGCCCTTACTATGATGCAGAAGGAAACCCGATGCTTGACGTCCGCGGCAAAGAAGGCACATTCTTCGACGACCGCTCAATCGAACCTTATGGCGTCAAACTCATGGGCAGCTATTCATTTGAGACAGAACGAGAAAAAGGAACCGGGTACGTTTCACCAGGCCACAACTCAGCATACTATGATGAAAAAACCGGACGCTCCTATTTAATCTTCCACACCCGCTTCCCGGGGAGAGGTGAAGAACACGAAGTCAGAGTCCACCAAATGTTCATGAACAAGGACGGCTGGCCGGTAGCAGCGCCATATCGTTACGCAGGAGAAACACTGAAAAAAGTAAAACAAAAAGACGTCACAGGAACATACAAGCTCATTCAGCACGGAAAAGACATCTCAGCAGACATCAAAAAAACCATCAACATCCAACTCAACAAAGATCACACCATTTCCGGGGAAATGACGGGAACGTGGCAGAAAACTGGAAAAAATACAGCTGATATCACGTTAGCCGGCAAGAAGTATAGCGGAGTATTTTTAGAGCAGTGGGATTCGGTGAGAGAGAAGAACGTGATGACGTTTAGTGTGTTGAATGGCAGCGGTGAGGCTGTTTGGGGATCTAAATAAGATGGAGAAGCGCCTTCTAGAGAAGGCGCTTTTTTTATGAGCTTTATTGACTATAAGAAACGGTTGAGCGAGAGAAAAAACAGAAGCAACAGCAGGGTTCAAGACCTGAACGAAAAGTCCCTCTTATGATGATTTTCCTTCTTATAAAGTCATCAAATCGAATTTTTAGCTATTTAGAACCGGGATAACATTCCTCAAGACAAACCTTTTTACCTATTTATCCAATATGACCCATCATGTAATATGAAAATAGTCTGTATTGTCAAGAATTTACACAGTTTGATAGAAACACGAGGTGTTGCGGCATGCATAGTGAAATGTTGTTACATTCGGTAAAAGCCGACTTACATGAAAAACAGGAACAAATCCATCAGTTAAAACGAGTGCTGCACGAAATCAGGCAAATCAAACACGAATTTTCAGAGGCCCAGCATCTCATTCATCGGCCTCATCTTAACCGGGAGGCATGGAGAGGAACACATGCGGAGCGGTTTGAAGATATTCGTGAAGGAATGAACAAATCGTACGATCAAATCAAAAGCCAACAAGTCAGTGGAATTATCGAAAGCATAGAAGGAAAAATCCACTCATTAGAGGGAGACATATATTCTATAAGACGCCAAATCACGAGGATAGAGCATGAAATAGAGAAGGAAAAACATAAAAAGTGAGGTGAGCACAAATGGCACAGGAAATTAAAATGGTCTACGGCACAGTGAAGCAAGGGCTCTCTCAGCTTAAGAATTCAGCGGAACTCAAGTCCTCCTTGCCCGGCCATCTCTCAGGACGAAACCATTTGAATGTTGTGAAGTCCATCGAGCAATTAAATGAGGATATCAAGGAGCTCACTGAAGCATATGCGTCTGTTTTGGCCAAGCATATCGCACAAACGGAAAGTGCTGTAAACGCGATGAAGGAAACGGACGAAAACATATCATCTTCCATGAAATAAAGCACGGGAGGACAAGGGATTGAAAACATTAGATGTCCACGCTCTTTACGAGGGCATTCAGCATACGATTGAGAAACTGGACAAGCAAAAACGGCAGCTGGAGAAGCTGGAAAAAAGCGTTGAGCATCTGGCAGGCATGAAGGATGCGCTAAAAGGAAAAGGCGGAGATGCCATCCGGACCTTTTACGAAGAATGCCACAAGCCTTTTCTCCTTTTCTTTGGCATGTTTATTGACGAATACAAAAAAGTGCTGAAACAAACACAGCATGCGATTGCCTCTGTAGAATCTGACTCCCACGGCATGATCGCAGAGGCTTTTCTCTCACACGATGCGAGACACGGGGTCAAACATGCACGAGAAGTAACAGAACAGCTCACTGACGCAGTGAATCGCCAGATATCAGCCATCGACCACATCGTCAGCCTGCCGACAGTCAATGATTCCATTTTTCGGATGGAAACAGAACAGGCTGAACGGTTGATTACAGACACCCTACATAAGCTCTTTCAATTTGACGGCCAGCAAGCCCAAGCACTAGAAACCGCAAAATCAGATTTTCAAACAATGAAAAAATACATGGACCAGCTCGAAACCATGTACACCGGACCGAAAATTGAAATTACGGGCTATAAAAGCGGCTCGATCTTGAAATCACAGGAAGAAGAAAAGATCAACCAAAGCTTCGGCGCCATAAACTCGCAAATGAAGCAGGCGGATGACTCTCCGATGGAGATGATGCTGAAGAAGCTAGAAAAACATAAGCAGTCCAACGTTGATACCGTGATGAAGGATGGCAAACAACTGAAGATCGAGCGTGAGATTCATGCTGATGACAGTAACTTAACGGTATTACAGAAGGAAGCAACAGCCCACCCGAAAGTCTATGGAGACATACGGGTGATAAATGATAAACTATATAATCATAAAGGGTTAAAAAAGATAGATACGATAGAAGTGATTGACGAACTAACTCGCGATACTGCAAGCATCGACTACGTCGGCGGCAAATATTATGTATATGAAAATGGCCAGATCGTAAGAGAACTCTACGCTGGAGGGAAAAAGCGGCTAGAAGAAGTGTCTTACATACCAGAGGATAAAGTAGGCGGAGCTAAGTCACTGGATTCATTTTTGGCTGGAACGCAGTATGAATTTATTGAGTGGGTAAGTCCTCAGGGCGCTATTAAAAAATTGGCGGTCAGAGGCGGGAAACGTGTTGTCACAGATGTGGCTAAGCATGTTGCGGAGAAGGAAAGTAAGGGTGAAGTTAATAAGGTTGCTTCAAAGGGTGCGAGTGAAGGTAGGAAATTGGTATCTTCAAAGACGGTTATTAGCTCAGATATGGAAGCGAAAATATTGGAAGGACAACGTAAAGTTCCAAAAAATATTTTAATAGGTGGACATTCCTCAAGTATAAACAACACTAATGATAATTTCGCAGTGGAAGTACTATCTACTAATGCAGATGGGACGAAAAATGTTATGTTTACTAAGCAATTTGTAGATGGTAATATTTCTAAAATTAAAAAGAGTACATTATTTCCGGAATCGTGGAATGATGATCAGATTCTTAAGAGTATTATAGAGGTTGGAAATACACCACCTATATCTACAAGGTTGAGGGATAGATCAACTTGGCATAGAGCATCAAAAAATGGAGTGGAAATAGATGTTATCAAAAATGGTGACGATGTAACTACTGGTTACCCAACAGGAAAGGTAAATGCGCCTCGTCCATCAGGTTTTTGAGATGTAAATTGAAAGGTGATAAAAAATGTATAGAGAATTGGATAATCTTTTATCTGCTGAAACAACTGAGGACTCATGGTACGATGATGGTTGTATAATTGCAAGTGATATATTGTCAGATTTTAGAGCAGATGATTGGGGAAAATTAAAAAACGAAGCACTTACTAAACCTTTGGAATGGCAAAAAAAACTGGCATACTGTATGGATAATAACGGAAGTTCGCATGAATTTTCAATATTACTATCACTACTTAGTATTGATAACGAAGAGCTATTTGAGGTATGCATAGATTCTCTAAGAAGCTTTGTGACTCCCGAGAGTAAACAAATGATATTGAACGATCCATCCATACTTCAGCGAATAAATGATAAGTTGCCAAAAGCAAGTGCCCCAGTAAAGAAAATACTTGAAGACTTTCTTGAGAAGGTTCATTCTTAATAATTTGTTATAGAATTGTTTATGCAACAATGCTTAAAAGTAAATGATAACATTTTAAAGCTTATTCTCACACTTTGATATGGGGGGGAATAATTTCCTATTGTAGAATCAGCTCCTCAACTTTAAGGGCATCAGGTAAAACAAACCACAAGGGAATAGATAGAGGGTGTATACAGTTGAGATAATCAAGAAAAATGAATTTGAATGTAACTGGATTACATTGTTTATTGGCAGAAAGTTTAAGTTAATTTCTTCACAAGAAGTTACAAATTATGCAGTTAATCATTTAGAGAATAACCCTAATATTAAAAATGAGAATATCCTTGAATTGGCGTGGGAACAAACTGAAGAAAAAGTAGATGGGTTATTAGAACTAATAGTGTCTGACGGCTCTTCTGAAGTCATGAATAGAGAGTATCATAAGTGGTTATACAGTGTTTTGAATGTTATATAATAATTCCTCTGATGATATGGTGTTTAGCGATATTGAAAACATTTTTTTATGTTTAACACACCTGAACATATGCACAATTTTTTAGAACTGTATCGGATGCGTTTTATTATCCTTCTGATTCGAAATATACAGTAAAAGAACTACTGAAAGAATTTCTGGAAACTGAAAAGCAAATAATTCTCAATTAATTAGGATTGGAAAAGACTCAATTTCTTGCTTGTGTTAATGTACACCACCTAACGTTGAATAAGAAATAACGGAGATAGTTTAATTGCTCAAATATAAATATACAATTGAATATAAAGATAATTATGATGAAGTCATTTTGGATTTCGAAAAAGAGAAAATACTTAAAAATGGTTACCTTATTAGTAATTCGTTAGGATCTGATATATTTAGCGATTTCGATAGCATAAAGGAAGAAATTGAACAATTAATAAAAGTATTGTCTGGGGAATTACCAATATTCGAAAGTGGCGGGAATTTAAATTTAATTAGTTCTTATAAACATAAAACAGTGATTGAAGATATTTTTACAGATGAAGATGAAGGAGATAGTATATGCACAATAGAGACGGTGAAATATACCAAGATCATTTTAATCTGGGCAAAAGAAAATATTAAGTACAAAAACAAAAGAGGTGTTTTAGCAACAGAGGAAGCTGATGAAAGAATGGGATGGATAAAAGAAAAGTGCAGTGAATTGAATTTTACTAATTGAGGAATAAACAATGGCGGCATTCATTTTATTACTAAAAGAATATGAAGATGATGAAAGTGTGGTTTACAAATTCGGGCCTAATGAAAATACTATGGCAAAATGAAATTAAATAAAATAACTAGGAAGTTTTCAGAGTTAGAAGAAATTCCTAATAAAGATCTCCCGTCAACATTTTATTTTGATCGAGTTGCACAAAGATTAGCAGTTTGTTTAGTAAGAGAAGGCGGTGTATTTCCAGAAAGTCTTAGCATATGATAAAACCTTGATTGGCAAAACGTCTTCAAGGTTTTAATGTATAAAAACAAATCTCTATCTTATTCAATATAATAAAAATCAAAGAGGTTCTCCTATAATATATAAAGCGCTTGTTAAAGGACTTGATCCACATATCGAAGAGGAAGTGAACCTCGAGATTAAAGGTATTGAATTCATGGGTTTTTCATCTGTTTTTCCTTATGAAATTGAAGGTTGGGAAAATATATCCTGTATTGATTGGTTTTACGATTTTGGACGAGTTAATTATTTGTGAAAATAAAGAAGGAATAAAAGATTTAAAGCGAATTGGTTTAGGTTATCAATATTATATTAGAGGGGTTTTACAAGAGGATTCAATTGATGCAGGAATCGTTCTTACCGATGAAGATGAGTATTTTTCAGAATATCCTTATTTGATTGGGGAACATGTTGAGATAAAGATTGACAGGATAAGCATAGAATTTTTAAGAGATTCAGTTTAAGGATTTAGAAAATAAGGAGATTTAATAGCTTTAGTAAAAGGAGCTTTACGTGCATATTTTGAAAACTATCTAGTTGATAGCTATCAAAAACCTCTTGTGGTAGAGCTAGATAAATTAAAAACAATGTTATTTAAATAGTAAAGTAGTAGTTCAAAAACCAAAAATGAAAGCGTTGACATCCCATAATTCTAGTGCTAAAGTATACCTACAAACAAATAAAGCGACCCGTCAGGATTGTTACTGCGAAAGCAGGCAAAACCTAAATGGTACAGGTGCAGGAGGAGACTCTCGCATTCTGTGTCATTTAGGTTTTTTTTATTCTCATTTAGGAGGTGATGCGGCATTTGATACAAAAAAAGCTGGTGAAAGGCGGCCACCTTTCATCCAGCAGTCCCCCATAAAAAGGAGGTATACACATGGATTATGATAAATTATCGAAAGACATATTACAACTCGTAGGCGGTGAAGAAAACATTCAGCGCGTGATTCATTGCATGACGAGGCTGCGTTTTAATCTTTATGACAACTCGAAGGCGGACCGCAGTCAGCTGGAGCAGCTGCCGGGTGTGATGGGCACCAATATCAGCGGCGAGCAGTTTCAAATTATTATCGGGAACGATGTGCCGAAGGTGTATCAGGCGATGCTGAAGCACAGCAATCTCAGTGATGAAAAGAGCGCTGGTTCATCATCTCAGAAAAAGAATGTGCTGAGTGCGGTTTTTGATGTGATTTCCGGTGTGTTTACCCCGATTCTGCCGGCGATTGCGGGAGCGGGGATGATCAAAGGGCTTGTTGCACTAGCGGTTACGTTTGGCTGGATGGCGGAGAAGAGCCAGGTTCATGTCATTTTGACGGCTGTCGGTGACGGCGCGTTCTACTTCCTGCCACTCCTACTAGCGATGAGTGCGGCGAGAAAATTCGGAAGCAATCCATACGTAGCGGCAGCCATTGCAGCGGCGATACTGCATCCGGATTTGACGGCACTGCTTGGTTCGGGGAAACCGATTTCCTTTATCGGGCTTCCTGTAACCGCAGCCACGTATTCTTCTACGGTTATTCCGATTTTGCTGGCGATTTGGATTGCTTCTTACGTGGAAAAGTGGATTGACCGTTTCACACATTCGTCTCTCAAATTGATAGTGGTTCCGACATTGACGTTATTGATTGTCGTACCGCTGACACTGATAACAGTTGGACCGCTTGGTGCTATTTTAGGCGAATACTTGTCTACTGGCGTTAATTATTTGTTTGATCATGCAGGACTTTTGGCGATGATTTTGCTTGCCGGAACGTTCTCTTTAATCATTATGACAGGTATGCACTATGCTCTTGTGCCGATCATGATCAACAACATTGTCCAGAATGGGCACGACTATTTGCTGCCAGCGATGTTTTTGGCGAATATGGGGCAGGCGGGGGCATCATTTGCCGTTTTCCTTCGCTCCAGAAACAAAAAGTTTAAATCACTTGCGCTTACTACGAGCATTACGGCACTAATGGGAATTACAGAACCCGCGATGTACGGCGTAAATATGCGATTGAAAAAACCGTTCGCGGCCGCTTTACTTGGCGGTGCAGCCGGCGGCGCGTTTTACGGCATGACAGGTGTCGCTTCCTATATTGTCGGAGGGAATGCGGGCCTGCCGAGTATCCCTGTCTTTATCGGCCCGACGTTTATTTACGCGTTGATCGGTCTTGTGATTGCTTTCGCGGCGGGAACAGCCGCTGCGTATTTGATTGGATTCGAGGATGTACCGTCTGACGGCAGCCGGCAGCCGGCTGCAGGAAAAAGCTATGAGGGCAGCGGAGAAATCATTCACAGCCCGATTAAGGGAGAAGTGAAAGCATTAACCGAAGTCAATGACGGGGTATTTTCTGCTGGAATTATGGGAAAAGGATTTGCCATTGAGCCTGAAGAAGGAGAAGTTGTTTCGCCTGTTCATGGAAGCGTTACCACCATTTTTAAAACAAAACACGCAATTGGCATTACGAGTGATCAGGGAGCTGAAATCCTCATACACATTGGATTGGACACGGTAAAACTCGAGGGACAATGGTTCACGGCTCACGTCAAAGAAGGCGACAAGGTCACACCGGGAGATCTGCTCGTGTCCTTTGATTTGGAACAAATAAGAGCCGCGGGATATGACGTCATTACCCCGGTGATCGTGACCAATACAGATCAATATTCGTTTTCGCCGGTGAAAGAAATCGGCAAAGTGCAGACAAAAGAAGCGCTGCTTGCTTTATCTTAAAAAACTGATGGGGTGATCAATATGAGTTCAAATACAAAACGGTTTCCAGAAGGATTTTTATGGGGCGGCGCAGTTGCTGCCAACCAAGTGGAGGGTGCTTATAACGAGGGCGGAAAGGGGCTTTCGACAGCTGATGTATCACCGAACGGCATCATGTCTCCATTTGATGAATCGATGACTTCTTTAAATCTGTATCACACCGGAATTGATTTTTACCATCGTTATAAAGAAGACATTGCCTTGTTTGCGGAGATGGGTTTTAAAGCGTTCCGTACATCGATTGCGTGGACAAGAATTTTTCCGAATGGTGATGAAGAGGAACCAAATGAAGAAGGCCTCACATTTTATGATGATCTATTTGATGAACTGTTAAAGCATCAGATTGAGCCTGTCGTCACCATCTCTCATTATGAAATGCCGCTAGGTTTAGTGAAGAATTACGGCGGCTGGAAGAATCGCAAGGTCATAGAGTTTTACGAACGCTATGCCAAAACCGTTTTCAAGCGCTATCAACACAAAGTGAAGTATTGGATGACGTTCAATGAAATTAACGTAGTGCTCCATGCGCCGTTTACTGGCGGCGGCCTTGTCTTTGAAGAAGGAGAAAACAAATTAAACGCGATGTACCAGGCGGCACACCACCAATTTGTGGCCAGTGCTCTTGCCGTCAAAGCGGGTCACGAGATCATCCCTGATTCGAAAATCGGCTGTATGATTGCAGCTACGACAACCTACCCGATGACATCTAAGCCGGAGGACGTCTTCGCGGCACTGGAGAATGAGCGCAAAACACTTTTCTTCTCGGATGTGCAGGCAAGAGGCGCGTACCCGGGATATATGAAACGCTTCCTGGCAGAAAACAATATTGAAATTGAAATGGCTGAAGGCGATGAAGAGATCTTGAAAGAACATACGGTGGATTACATCGGATTCAGCTATTACATGTCGATGGCGGCAAGCACTGATCCTAAAGATCTTGCAAAATCAGGGGGCAACCTGCTGGGCGGAGTCAAAAACCCTTATTTGAAATCATCGGAATGGGGCTGGCAGATTGACCCGAAAGGCTTGCGAATCACGCTCAACACCTTATACGATCGCTATCAGAAGCCTCTGTTTATCGTGGAAAACGGCCTGGGCGCTGTCGACAAGGTTGAGGATGACGGCACGATTCAGGACGATTACAGAATCAACTATCTGCGTGATCATTTAATTGAAGTGCGCGAAGCCATTGCGGACGGCGTTGAATTAATCGGATACACATCATGGGGGCCAATTGACCTTGTCAGCGCATCTACTGCGGAAATGAAAAAACGCTACGGCTTCATTTATGTGGACCGGGACAATGAAGGAAACGGAACATTAAACCGCATTAAGAAAAAAAGCTTCAGCTGGTATCAGCAGGTCATCGCTACAAACGGAGAAAGTCTCTGACAACTTTTTGAAAACGCATGCACTTCAATTGACAATAAGAGGAAGCAGGCAGACAATAAAAGAGAAAGATGAACCACCCACAGTCCGAAAGGCGGGAAGAGCATGTTTAACAAAATGTTAGTTGCGATTGACGGATCAGACATGAGTGCAAAAGCGCTTGATGCCGCAGTGCATATGGCCAAAGAACAGCAGGCGGAACTAAGCATCCTTCATGTGGGGAGAGAAGCCGTCGTCACGACTTCTTCTCTGACGGGAATTGTCTATGTGCCTGAGCGTTTTATTGATGAAATCAGGAACGAGGTTAAAAAAGAAGGCCTAAAAATCCTTGAGAACGCAAAAGAAAAAGCAGCTGAGAACGGTGTTCAAGCTGAAATCATTTATGCGAATGGAGAGCCGGCGCATGAGATTCTGAATACAGCAAAAGAGAAAGGCGTCAGCCTGATCGTAGTCGGCAGCCGGGGCATCAGCGGCTTAAAAGAAATGATGCTTGGAAGTGTCAGCCATAAAGTGTCTCAATTATCGCCTTGTCCGGTTTTGATTGTTCGATAGATAAAAATTCAAATATCTGATATAGCGAATGGCCAGCATCCGAGACTTACTGTATTTAAATAGCTAGAAGAGAGTTTGCTTATTCACAATTTCGTAAACTGTTCATTAAACACAACCTTTAAAAAATTTGTTTTTATTAAAACAACAATATCCAAAAGAGGCGCTCCCTTGATCAGTAAGGGATGACGCCTCTATCTTGTTTGGTTTCAAATATTAGTACTAATATGTTTAGATGCCCCAATATACTTTCCAGTTTTCTATTCATTGTTGCTTTATATATCTTTATTTCTTTGATGATTTATTGGCCGGCGCAAACCAACCGAATAAAGCAATGGCCACTAATACGCCATAGAAGATTAGCGTCCAGGTGGTGCTGTGTGGAAAGTGATGGTCCAGGATTCCAATATCCTCATGGGCAAGGGTAATGACCACCAGTTTGACACCGACCCAGGCCACAATGGCATATGCGGTTGTTTCCAGTGCAGGGCGCTGATTAAGAAGCTTTACAAACCAAGTTGCTGCAAACTTAATCAGGATAAGGCCGGCAATCCCGCCTAGGACAACAACAATAAATTGTCCTCCATCCATGCCGCCGAAATCATCAAGCGGTGAATCCGGAAGCCCGAGAGCTAAAGCAACCGCAGCCAGAATCGAATCAATGGCAAAAGCGAGATCCGCTAAAGCAATTTTCCCGACTGTGGGCCAGAAACCTTTCCCGGCAGCCTCCTCTTTGTCCTCCTCATGAATATTCTCACTTTTTTTCCCGAAACGGGCCTTAATCACATGCTTTAAGCCCAGGTATAGAAGATACGCTGCTCCTATGGCCTGAATCTGCCAGACATTTGCGATAAACGAAATGGCAAAAAGCGCCGCAAACCGGAAGGCAAATGCCATTATGATTCCATAATTTATCGCTTTTTTTTTCTGATCATTGGGTAAATGCTTGGCGATAACTGCCAATACAAGGGCATTGTCAGCCGATAGCAGTCCTTCTAATCCGATTAAGATTAACAATGTCCAGGCATATTCCAGCCAGATAGACTCCATTAACATCTTTCCTTTCTAAAACGTAAAGTGTGCCGTAAAAGTTTTGATATCAACAGTATTACCCTTCTCATTTATAGTTAACTCTATTGAGCAGGTTGGTATTTCTTGGGTTGCTTTTTTTTGCTAACAAAAAAATTACCCTAGAACAAAATGGAATAAGAGTCTTTTTTGAACAGATATAGATGTAAAAAATCATCTGATCATTTCATCGTGCACCTGCAGCTTGAACCATAATGATCTCTCTCCTTAAAAAGCAAATGAGTTTTTGGGTCATTTCCTGTATGATAAAAATATGGAAAATGGAGGATGGGGCGTAATGCTAAATTATATGAATAAACTATAGTATACAAGATTATGTAAAATTACCAAAATAAAAAAAGCAGAAATGTAAAATGGTGAAAAAAATATAATGATTACTGGGGCAAATAGCGGAACGGCAATCAACTTTTCGGCGGTAAAATAATTTTTAGCGGACGGTTTTCGGGTCGTTGGAGTAGATATTCAAACGAATAATTGTCAGAATCTATAGTAAACAGTGAATGTCACATGGAAAAAGCAGACTTGTCTGATGTCCAGCAGGCAGAATCTTTGATACCAAAGCTTGAACAAAGCCAATTGATTCCGGACATCTTAATCAAAGCAGCAGGAATAAGGGAAATCACCCCTGTCCTAGAATGATCAGCCGAATCATTCAAATAGTCATATACATTAATCTCACAGCAGCCTTTATTCTTTCCCGGGACGCGGCAAGGCTGTGGTCTAAGCTAGGGAAACAAGGGTGTATAATCAACATCGCCTCTGTGTCCGGGCTGATGACAGAGCCTGCGCGGGCTGCCTATGTGTCTTCCAAGCATGCGGTCATCGGACTGACGAAGCAGTTCGCTATGGAATTCGGATCAAAGGGGATCAGGGTGAATAGCATTTCACCGGGCGTGATCCAAACAGAATTAACGAAAGAGTATTTTCAAGATGATGAAATGGTTCAGCTAATCAAAGATAACCTTGCCCTTCATACGTGGGGGCGCGAGTGATATTGTTTCCTGTATGAAGTATTTGGCTTCTGATGAGGCGCACTTTATTACAGGTTCAAACTTTGTCATAGACGGCGGCTGGACGGCCGGCAAGAAACTATAAAAAAGGGAAAAGCACCTTGCAGTTGGGGTGCTTTTCCCTATACATAACTGGAGGTAGAATACGCTTGATGCAGCAAGATCTCTCAATTACACCAAAACAAAAATCAACAGCCGTAATCAAAATGGTCATCTCTATGGTCATTTTCGGCTCCATTGGCTTTTTCTCAGAGCATACCAATCTCCCCTCATTTGAATTGGTATTTGTCCGCTGCCTATGCGCGACGCTATTTTTAAGCTTTTGCTGGCTGGCGTCCGGCCAGTATAAAACCGAAAAGTGGAGAAAGAGAGACGTGCTGCAAACATTGGCGTGCGGTTTCTTTCTTGTATTTAACTGGGTGTTCTTATTTAAGTCTTTTGAAGAAACGTCTGTCACGATTGCCATCGCCGTTTATCACCTAGCACCGGTGCTTGTTCTTCTCCTGGGGAGCATTATCTACAGAGAGAGATTGAATGTCATCTCCGTCAGCTCCATTATCATCTGCTTTCTGGGAACTGCGCTGATTTCCGGGATTAACGGCAGCACTTCATTGACACAGCTGATGGGATCAGGGATCATTTGGGCCGTTCTCGCCGCACTGTTTTATGCGTTCACCACTTTATTGGGGAAAGGCATACAAAACCTCAGCCCTTACACGACCACGTTCTTGCAAACTGGTTTGGGGGTCATCATCCTGATTCCGTTTATTCACTTCGGCGCTTTTGCCGACCTGTCTCAAGGGAACTGGATCATGGTGGTGTCTACCGGTATCATCCATACGGGTATTGTCTATTTGCTTTTTTTTGACAGTTTGCGATTTTTATCAACGAAATTTATTTCAATTATTGTTTTCCTCGACCCAGCTGTTGCGATCGTGCTCGATACCGTCTTCACAGGTTTCCGTCCAGACCTCTATCAAACTCTAGGCATCGCGATGATCTTTGCGGGCATGGCCTTGACGCTTGTCAGGAGGCAGGGAAAGGCGGATGTGGTGGCTGAGGGTAAGGATATGGAACAAATTCAATAATGATAGAAAGAATGCAAAAAGGCCTAATTGGCCTTTTTTTGATTTAGGTCAATTGACTCTCGCTATTCCTTAAAATAACATAAACTTTCTAGAAAAATATTGTAATAATATTTCAGTGTAGTTAAGATTATTTAGTGAATATTACTTTTGTTACAAAAGGAGAGAGGAAATGAAAAAAAGAAAGAGGCGGACCTTTAAAAGGTTCATTGCAGCATTTTTAGTGTTGGCTCTTATGATTTCATTATTGCCAGCAGATGTAGTGGCAAAAACGTCAGAAGAAGAGGCGAAAAATCGTGTCGCGGCTCCTGACCCAGAAGAAACTCTTCGGAATGAACAAACTGAGGAAGCCGTACCTTTTGATCCGAAAGATATAAACAAAGAGGGAGAGATCACCTCAGAAAGAACTGAAAATACAAAGCTTTATTATGAAGGCGACGGTGTTTATAAACAGGAAGTATATCTTGACCCTATTCATACAAAGGAAACACCGAATGCTGACTGGGAAGACATTTCCCCTGAGTTAAAAGAGTCAACAAGCAAACAAGTCGAGACAGAGAATGCCATTTTGAATTCAGATTTTCAAAAGCAAATGAGGAACGGGCTTTATGCGACTTTTGAGCACAATGACCAAAAGGTTACATATTCACTTGTAGAAGCGAAAGGCCCAAACAAAACTTCACTTACTCCGAAAGATACCTCAGCAGATTATAAGACTGATAGTAATGAGATTGTATATCCGGATGTGTTTCCGAATATTGATCTTCAGACTTTCACATTCAATGAAAACATAAAAGAAGATTTAGTCCTTCATCAGTATGATGGATACAACACATTTACATTTCAGGTAAAAACCGATTTGCAGGCTAAAGAACAAGAGGATGGATCCATTGATTTTTCTAACGAAAAAGGCAAAGTTGTTTTTTCTGTGCCTAAGCCTTTTATGACGGATTCAAAGTTAGATGAGCTTTCCGGCGAGGTTGAAAGGTCGGACAAAGTCAGCTATAAGCTGGAAAAGAATGAAGAAGGGTATTTGCTTCACCTCACAGCAGACGAGAACTGGCTGAAGGACCCGGAACGCGTATATCCAGTATCTATCGACCCGTCAACATCTTTATCTGTTTCATCAGATACGTTTGTCATGAGTGCCTATCCGACAACGAACTATTCGGTGTCCTCGCAAAAATGGGATGCAAATTTAAAGTCTTATGTGCTGAAAACGGGCTACTATGACAAAACAACAGGCACAAACTATGCGTTCATGAAATTTAACAACCTAAAACCGATTCAAAATATGACTGTCACCAAAGCGACATTAAAAACATACGTCGCCCATTCCTATTATGGAACAAAGGCAACCGGTCTTTGGCTGGATACAGTCAACAGCAATTATGATAATGGAAAAGTGACATGGAATACAAAACCGGCATCTAAAAATATCGGAAAAGCCGACGTCCATAAAGGACAGTGGGCGAGTTATGACGTGACTGCTGCTGTAAAGTCATGGAACTCCGGCGGGGCCAACTATGGATTTAAGCTTCATACAAACGGAAACGGCAAGGAATATTGGAAAAAACTGATTTCTTCAGCAAACTCCGCCAATAAACCGTATATTGAAGTGACGTATACCATACCAAAGGGAAACACCCCTACAATTAAAGCCTATCACAACGGCGATTCCACTGGTTATTTCGATATCAGCTGGAAAAAGGTTGAAGGCGCAAAAGGATATAAGGTATGGATCTACAATGGTAAGGAATATCAAGCGATTTCTGCAGGCAACGTCACGTCGTGGAGCACAAAAGGAAAAAAAATCTGGCCTACGAGCGCAGAAATTGCCTCCAAGAGATATAAACTGCATCTGGACGGCAAGGATGGAGCTGAATTGGCATTAGATCCATCCCCGGTCTATAAGAATTCCGGCGGAAGCTATGCTACAAGCAAAAACTATTGGATTGGCGTCAGTGCAGTATTTGACCAAGGTGAAGGAGCGATGTCCGCACCGGCAAAACCCGTTATCCCTAATGTAGGGAAAGCACAAGCACCATCAGCAAAGGGCTACAATAATGGGAATGCCACAGGATATTTTGATCTTTCTTGGAAATCTGTATCTGGTGCAACCGGCTATAAGATTCAGGTGTTCAATGGGAAAGGCTTTGAGACACTTGATCTGGGAAATCAGACGTCTTGGACCACCAAAGGGAAAAAGATCTGGCCGACAAGTGCTGAAATCAAGGCGGGGAAATATGCTCTTCATCTGAAAGACGGCAATGGTGCAGAGCTCCCGATCAATCCCGGCCCAACCTATAAAAACGCCGGGGGAGATGGAGCCAAAAGAAATTACTCGTTTAAATTGATCGCATACAACAAAGATGGCGAAGCGATTGCATCACCGGCTGCTAACCCGGCACTTCCTGATATCGCTAGGCCAAAGAATTTAACTGGCTATTTGTATACAAATACAAAATCGAGTCAAACGGGCTATGTGAATTTGATATGGGAAAAGGTTCAAAATGCGAAAGGCTATAAAGTTAACATTTACAACGGTAAAGAATATCAATCCTTTGATGTGGGTGACGCGGATCATTGGACAACCCAAAATAAAAACATCTGGCCGACTTCTGAGGAAATCAAAGCTGGAAGCTATAAGCTGCATACCGATGGAAAAGGCGGGGAATTAGCCCTCGATCCATCACCTGTCTATAACAATGCAAATGGGAATTACAAAGGGAAGAAGAATTATTCTTTCACGCTTGTCGCTTATGATGCGAATGGTGAAACGATTCCGACAGCGCCCTTTAACCCAACGTTCCATGAAGGCGCAGAATTCCTAGGGACAGAAGAGTACTGGTCTATCATTGATATCCCAAGCGGCCAGTTAAATGGTGCGACAGGCAATGTCATTGTGAATGAAGAAGATTTGTCAATTGACGGACGCGGTCCGGGACTTGGCTTATCGAGAACCTACAACAGTCTTGATAGCTCTGATCATTTATTTGGGCAAGGCTGGTATGCTGATGCAGAAACATCTGTCATCTCAACGGATGGCGGGGCAATGTATATCGATGAAGACGCTACGACACATCGATTTACGAAAAAAGCCGATGGCACGTATCAGCCGCCGACCGGTGTATATCTTGAATTAACAGAAACAGCTGATCAGTTCATATTAAAAACAAAGGATCAAACCAACGCTTATTTCAATAAAAAAGGCGGCAAACTCCAAAAGGTAGTGGATGGCCACAACAATGCAACCGTCTACACTTACAACGACAAAAATCAACTGACCGCCATTACAGATGCATCAGGCCGCAAGCTTACATTTACCTATGATGAAAACGGCCATGTGACTTCCATCACCGGACCTAAGAATAAGAAAGTCACCTACTCATATGAGAATGATTTGCTGAAGAAGGTTACAGATACAGACGGGACTGTCACAAGCTATGACTATGATGGCGAAGGGCGCCTTGTCAAACAATATTCAGCCAACAGTACCGAAGCAAAGCCTGTTTTTACCGAATATCAGTATAGCGGACACCGTCTCGAAAAAGCGATCAACGCTAAAAAAGAAACATATGTCTACAGCTATGATGCTGATAAAAAAACGCTTCTCATGACACAGCCGAATGGCCGGAAGGTACAGTACGGCTATAATGAAGCGGGAAATCCGATTCAGGTCATTGATGATGTGGAAGGGCTAAAGATTACAACGAATACAAAATATGAAGGCAATAATGTTGTAGAAGATGTAGATCCAAACGACGTCGGCACCGGAAAAGCAACGGAAAGCTATCAATATGATAAAGATGGCAACGTTACATCCGTTAAAGACGCATATGGAACTGAGACATACGAATACAACAAAAACAACGATGTCACAAAGATGAAGGATACTGAGGGCAATGTCACAGATATTGCTTATGACGGACTGGATGCTGTTTCTGAAACTGATCAGAGCGGAAAATCATCGTCAGCAGCTGTTTATGATAAATACGGAAATCAGATTCAATCGAGCAAAGATTTATCAGCTTCAACCAATATCCTGAAAGATGGAAGCTTTGAAGCGCAAAAATCGGGCTGGAATCTGACCGCATCTAAAGACAGCGGCAAAATCTCAGTCATCGCCGATAAAAGCGGAGTTCTTTCTGGATCAAAGGCTTTGGAAGTCTTGAGTCAATCAACGTCTGCCGGAACAGATCATGGGTATTCGTCAGCGACTCAAACAGTTGAGCTGGAGCCGAATACAACCTATACATTAAGCGGAAAAATCAAAACAGATCTAGCGAAATCAAGAGCCTACTTTAACATTGATTTGCGAGACAAAGATCAAAAACGAATTCAATGGATTCACAATGAATACAGTGCATTAGCCGGAAAAAATGACTGGACAAAACGGCAAATCACTTTTACGACTCCAGCAAATGCAGGAAAAGCCGTTGTGTATATGGAAGTCGATCATAGAGATAAAGATGGCAAAGGAAAAGCATGGTTTGATGAAGTCCAGCTGGAAAAAGGCGAAGTTTCGTCAAGCTATAACCCAGTTCAAAACAGCAGTTTCACATCGGCAACGGAAAACTGGAGCGTAAGCGGGGCATCCGTTGATTCTGAGGAAGGATTTAATGATGAGGTATCATTAAAAGCTGCCCGAACCAGTGCGTCCCAAGCCGGATCAGTAACAAAACAAACCGTTGTCTTAGGGCAAAGCGCAAACGACAAACCGGTTTATCTCACACTGACAGGAATGTCGAAAGCCAGCAGCGTCAAATTTACAGATGAAAAAGACTATTCTCTGCAGGCGAATGTCACTTACGCGGACGGCAGCACAGGTGTATACAATGCAAAATTCCCATCAGGAACACAGGAATGGAACCGGGCTGCTGTCGTTATACCAAAAACAAAACCGGTCAATAAAGTCGATATCAGCATTCTGTTTCAAAAGAGTGCGACAGGAACAGTCTGGTTTGATGACATCCGTCTGATTGAAGGAAGCCTTCTGACAAAAAGCACGTATGACAGTAATGGTAACTATGTGACCAAGGAAGAAGATGAACTAGGATACGCCACTTCAACTGATTACGATGAAACTGGTAAGAAAACAGCTGAAACAGATGCAAAAGGTGAAAAAACAACCTATACGTATGATCAGGCAGACCAATTGACAAACATGACGCTCTCCAACGGCACTTCTATCCTTCACAGCTATGATAAGGAAGGCAATGAGGTAAGCAAAACCATCCGGGCGGGAGCAGATCAAACCTATCAATACGAATATGATGTGATGGGCAAGCTTGTCAAAACAACTGACCCTCTCGGCAATGTGCTAGCAAGCGAATATGACGCCAACAGCAACCTGACCAAAACCATTTCACCAAATGGCAACGAAGTGTCTCTTTCCTATGATGGAACAGACCGGGTGAAATCAAAGTCGTATAACGGTACAGAAAAGTACAATTTCACGTATGACAAAAATGGAAATGAAACATCGGTCGTCAATAAAGAGCAGAACACCACAAAGAAACGGACATTTGACAACAAAAACCGTTTAACCGATTTGACTGACCGCGGCGGCAGCCAAACTTGGACATATCCTAGTGACTCCGATAAGCTGAAAACCTTCTCGTGGAGCCATGGGGATCAAAAAGGAACGAATCAATTTACGTATAACAAACTGGATCAAATGATTGAGATGAAAGACAGCACCTCTTCATATTCATTTGATTATGATGAAAATGGCAATGTCCAAACCTTTATTACAGGCAACGGCGGCGGAACAAGTTTTTCATATGACGAAAGAAACCTTGTAAGCTCGCTGCATATCGGCGACAAAAATGGCGGAAGCATTCTGACGGAAAGCTATGAATACGACGCCAACGGCAACCGCACAACGATAAACAGCTCAGCAAGCGGCAAGGTGCAATATGAGTATGGGAAGCTGAATCAGCTTGTCAAAGAAATCCATGAAGATGGTACGGTCATTGAATACACATATGACGGATTCGGCAACCGGAAAACCGTTACAACTGTAAAAGACGGCTCAAGCAAAACGGTGAATGCTTCCTTCAACATCATGAACCAGCTGACAAAAGTCAATGATGAAAGCATCTCTTACGATAAAAACGGCAACCGTACATCTGACGGCAGATTCACATATACGTGGGATGCAGAAGATAACCTGACCGCCGTTACAAAAAAAGGCGAAGACAAGCCATTCGCAACATATAAGTATGACGAAAAAGGAAACAGAATCCAAAAAACGGTCAACGGAAAAGTCACGAATTACTTCTACGACGGAGACAGCTTGAACGTCTTGTATGAAACAGACGCGGACAACAACGTCACAAAATCATACACGTACGGAGACAGCGGCCAGCTGTTATCCTACACAGAAAATGGCAAGAAATATTTCTATCACTACAACGCACACGGTGACGTCATCGCGATCTCAGACAGCACCGGAAAAACGGTTGCCAAATATCAGTACGACGCATGGGGAAATCCAACAAAAACAGAAGCAAGCGACGAAGTGAAAGACAACCGCTACCGCTACGCAGGCTACCAATACGATGAAGAAACCGGCCTGTACTACCTCATGGCCCGCTACTACGAGCCAAGAAACGGCGTGTTCCTATCGCTCGACCCAGACCCAGGAAGCGATGGAGATTCACTAGATCAAAACGGATATACCTATGGAAACAACAACCCGGTCATGAATGTCGATCCAGACGGCCATTGGGTATGGTTTGTTGTCAATGCAGGATTTGCGGTATATGATGGATACAAAGCTTATAAATCAGGCAAGGGTTGGAAAGGCGTAGCGGTTGCAGCCGCATCAGGATTTGTAGGTGGTGGAAAGTTAAAATTAACAAAAAAAATCGGAAAATGGGCCACCTCAAGACATTGGTATAAAGGAACATTTAAAACTAAAAGAAAGTCATTGGACTATCATCATAATAAACATATTGTGAGAAATGGTAAATCTTACAGTAAAAAGAGATATACAAAAGTTGCTAGAGCATTTTATAGATCTAATAAGCATTTACGCGAAAAAGTAATACTAGCTACTGGAAAAAAAGGTTACAGGATTAAGAATGGAAAAAGAACTGGTTATTACACAAGAAGTGGAAAGGTAGTTACATTTGTGAATAATAAATGGAAGAAAAAGAAAAATCGTTAATTTTAATTTCTACAATATAGAAGGGCCTGAATATGGATGAAATTTTTTAAAAGATATAATATTGATCAAAAAACATTAGATGAGTTCAAAAAATATTATGTATTATTACATGGTCCGTTTCCAAATGATATGTATGATTTTGAAGAAGAAACAAATACTTCTTTAGATGAATTTTATGAATTTTTTGCCTTAATAACTGGAAGTTTAAATTATATAATTGAAGATAAAAAAATTCCTAGATATCAAAGAGAAATGTTAAAAAAAACGTTCTATGAACATTATCCTCATTTTAGGAATTATAAAAGTGATATTTTAAAATATCAAGAATTAAGTGAATGCTTAGAATTTCATGAAAAAATTAGGATTTTGATTAATAAGCTTATAACAGGAGGATGAATCTTTAAACTAAAATAATAAACAAAAACAGCTGTCAAGTATATTTGACAGCTGTTTTAATTAATTCGGGAAAGACACAATTTATTTTTACAGCGACAGTCTGAATGTGTATACTTTCACAAAAGCATACACATACGGTGATAGTGGACAACTGCTAGCATTCACGCAAAATGGCAAGAAATATTTCTATCACTACAACGCACACGGTGACGTCATTGCCATCTCAGACAGCACGGGAAAAACCGTTGCCAAGTATCAATATGACGCATGGGGAAAACCAACAAAAACCGAAGCAAGCGATGAAGTAAAAGACAACCGCTACCGCTACGCAGGCTACCAATACGACGAAGAAACCGGCCTGTACTATCTCATGGCCCGCTACTACGAGCCAAGAAACGGCGTGTTCCTATCGCTCGACCCAGACCCGGGCAGCGACGGAGACTCATTGGATCAGAATGGGTATGCTTATGGAAATAATAACCCGGTGATGAATGTTGATCCGGATGGGCATTGGGTATGGCTTGTGGTAAATGCCGGATTTGCAGCCTATGATGGGTACAAGGCATATAAATCAGGTAAAGGGTGGAAAGGTGCTGCTTGGGCAGCTGCTTCTAACTTTGGGCCCGGGAAGATATTTAAGGGTGCTAGTCGGGTTTATAAAGCTACCCAACAAATGAGTAGGAGGGCTTCATTCAGGGCTGCTAAACGGGCTGCCGGAATACCTACTTCTTCTCAATTTAAAACGCATAAAAAAGTATACGATGGTAGTAGTGAGCATAGAACTGTATATTCTTTTGGTAGAGTTGGAAGAGGAAGTCATAAAAAATATGTGGTACTTCATAAACATGATAAACGAGGTAGAGGACCCCATTTCCATGGTGTTGGAAAAGGTAGAAGTCCCTTGAAAAAAGGGAGGTACAATCAACTCAAAGGACATTATCCAGAACATTTTAAAGGATATAGAACAAAAAGAAGGAGATAGGGTAATTGAGAAGAAAATTAGATGAAAAACTTAAGGAGAATAAGAGAAAAATTTTAATAAAACAATTAAAAGAGAGCCTACAATACTGCGAAGAAAAAGGATTTATTTACCAATTAACTGATGTAGGACAAAGCCGCGATTTGTTGGAAGCTGTCTTGTCAAATTCTGTTGAAGGTATGTTGCGTGAAATGAAGGTGAATAGCAAAAAGGAGGCTGAACAGTTATTAAAAGAAACCATTGTTACCTTGGGTTCTGAAAGCATAAATGATATTGTCTATCTATTTCATCCACATAGTGATGAAGTGGGAGCCATCAAGAGTACCCTGAAAGATTGTGTAGAGCATCTAGGCTGTTTATTAGATTTTATTGAATTTGAAGGTCAATTACTTTCTAATAGCTTTATTTTGCTAGAACCATCCTTTGCATTTGCAATCTGTTTATTTCACACCGAATATGGTTGTGAGCTCTTTTATGCAAAAAAACTGTAAGTTTATAACTAATCATTTAGTACTTTGAATACGTGGTGTCAGTTTGACCACGGTAAAGCTAATAGAAGGCATATATAAAATCAAAAGCGGGATTGATTTCAAAATTCTCCAGATGATTATTTGCATTCAACAGATGATTTAAATGATTAGATAAAACAATATACAAAGTGATATATTTTCGGCTTGATGATGACTTATGATTATCATCAAGCCTCTTTTATATACGGATTTGTTGGTATATAAACAGAGATTAGTCAGGAGGTGGAAAAATGTACAAAATAATTGAACAATGGATAGATTATATTGACGGGGGATGCAATGTTTTAAAGGTCGATTATCAGTTCTTTAAAAAAGAACTCTCACTCGATATTCAAGTTTTTGAAAACAACAATAAATATACTCATAACATTCTCTTTCAAAATGTAGCTTCTGTTTATTTTAATGGAGGTGATGGGGATATTCGATTGGAAAGAGTTGTTCCGGAGGAGTTCAATTGGCAAATTTTCGAGATCAGTTATCACCCGGAAGGAATCGGAAACCTATCAAATCCTATAATACCAGAGTATCAATCAAATGCTAATTTTCTCATTGACATAAACAGAAGATTGATAGCTGTAGAGGCTGAGACTGTTTCTTTTGATTCAAAACAATTTTATGCGCATAAAGTTTGGGAGCATGAACAATGAAAAAATTAAAAATGAATAAAATCATCAACAGGGACACCCAAGATTATTTTTTCCATGCCGATGCACAGGGGCGTGTATACATTGGAAAAGGTGTGAAAGGTGATATGACCATTTCAATCTATGATCCTTCCGGTGACGTTCGGGATTTTAAAGTGAAAGAGCAGGTGGCTTACAACGATATTCAGCTCTTTCAACAATATGAAAATGGCTATGTCTTTGTTTATTACGAATCGTATGAGCCGAAGGTAAAGGTTTTTTCAGAAGAGGGAAGAGTGAAAAGTGATTTTCGCTTGCCTTCAGGAGTTTCCTGCTGTCTTTTGGATGAAAAACAACAGCTTTGGGTCGGTTTATGTGATGAAGGGATTTATCATGATGAAAATCCCAATGGACATAGTGTATGGTGTTTTTCGTTAGATGGTCAGCAGAAGGAAATACACATTGATAGAAAGCTCGAAGAAATGGATGCGCCGGCTGTAGATGATTGTTATGGGCTTGCAGAAAAAAACGGCTTGATTTACATGCTGTATTACGGAGATGCAGTCATTGCCGCATTTGATGAAACGGTCGTGAGACGGGTGTGGATTCTGTCGGATAAAGAGCCGGACTCAGAAGCATTTGATCAGCTCGCGATATCTGAAGAAGGTTTTTTGGTTGGGACGTTCAATTGTTACAGTGCAGACCTTAAGTCGTCTCTTTATTTGATTTCTACCGATGTGAGTCAAGAGATGAAAGAGATAACATGCTGTGACTCGAACGATGAAGCCCTAGACGTTCAACAGCTGAAACTGACAAGTAATGCTGTTTACGCAGTGACCTCTTCAGGTGTTTATATGCAGGATATCCAATAAGGTGTAGGGATGAGATTATGATGAATTGGCACGCTTTAAGTCAGACAAAACAAGACCGCATCTGGTCAGAAGTGAACAAACTTATAAAATGGAAGCCCGGAAGCAGTTGTCATCACATCATCCCGCCTGATCCATATCAAGTGTTTGATATTTCTAGCGGGATGAGCGGTAAAGCCAGTAATGATGATGTGGTCAGAGTGCTGAATGATTTAGAGACTTCGATTTTAAAAGCATTTCAATCATGTAGTGGAAAACACGATGTGATGTACGCATTAGACTGGCAGCATGACGGATATATCTTTAGCCCTCATCAGACAATGCCTCAGGATGAATTTGGAGAATGGCCTGTTCCCGTATTTCCAAATGGAGACTATTATTTCTTTTTTCATCAGGACTTCTCTTGGGGACTCTTGGGAGACCCCTGGAAATTGACAATCACTGTGTTTGGTGAAGAGCTGTTGGAGGCGATAGATAATGATCCGCCTATCCTGTTTCAAAATAGATGAGTGTTCTGAAAAACGGAGGTGAAACATGGGCTTTTGGGAAGAAAAATATAAAAATAAAAAGATATTCGTAAGTGATGATGGTTTGGATATTTGTCACGACGCCATCGAAGATTTTCACGCTGTGTTCCTGGAACAATTGGATCGCAAGCCTACTCTAAATGAATTTGTTTATACTCTCTTTCAGGTATTAAAATCAGACGGCGATTCATTTTTTAAAGAATTAGAAGGAAAACAAGTCACTGACATCAACCTAAAGATGAAAAAAAGAACTACTTTAAGTGAAGTTAGGCCTGGTGTGGCAATTGAAATTCCTTTACGGCAAATCAATCAGTTTACATATGCATTAGTGGTAAAAGGAGATTTAGCAACAGATAAAAATGATGATCTTCTCATTCAGTATTTTGATATTTTTACAGATCAACGCTTGAGTAAAAAAGACATTTCTCTCATGATGGCAGAAAAGCAAAGAACCCTTTTTATTGCGAATACAGGATATACAGGCTTTCTTCAGGGGAATTGGAAGGTTGTTTCCAAGGTGCCGGTAGATTTGATGAAAAAATTTGATCATTCTACTATAACATTTGTCATGTATGAAGATGGAAAATACCTCATTAGCCAAGACGATTCATTAGCGGCAGAGAGTGATTTAATAGAGGTTGATGAAAAACGGGGGAAGACCTTTAGCAATCCGATTGGGCTATTTGGTCACCTTAGTATTGAGGATATTCTTTATCAATATTTCAAGGGAACCTCGATGGAGGAATTGATCAAGTATGAGTTGTAAAAAGGGCTTTTATATTAGTGGGGAGGTTGAGGTACATATGAGCAGGGATTGTCTGGAATGTGCAAATTCTGAACTTTTTCTCTTAAATGATTTTATTCAAACCATTCCCCCTACGCATCACTGAGTATCATTGGGTTATTGGCGATATTTTGAATATGATGGATGTATCCGAGGATAAGGATCATTGGATCGATATCATAGGTGAGCGTGAAGACTATCTTTTTATCACAGGTGAGGAATTTCATCGTATATTAAATGAATTTAAGATTTGTGTGATTTTTTCTACTTTAACTGCTGTGCCTAAAGAGACGTTACCCTATAATCTAACAAATGTGCCTTTTGTCGATGGGAATGTTGACTATTATGTAGATGATTATGTTTCTCCTGTGAAAGAGTGTATTTTTGAAGTCGTTTTTTTGATTCAACAGATATTATATTTACAGTGACCGATGAAAATATAGAAAGAATGTTGAAAGATGCTTTTCCTGATTTAAAGCCTTACTGTGAGTATGGAGTATAGAGACGCTATCAACGGAGGAATTAAAATTGAGTATTTCCGGAGTTGCTCCTATTTTGTTTCAGCATATCAAGAAATGGCGTTTTTATCGAGAAACAGATCACGTGCTTGGTGCCATTTATACGATTGAGTTAGCAGCTGTTTATCATTCACGTACGATTGTTGTCATATTCAAAGACGTTTCAGTCGTTACGATACGAGAAATCGAAACCCTACCGGATCTATCAGATGGACTTCTCCATATTGAAACGCAACCACAAGGCACGTACCTTGTGGAAGAATGGGAAGAGCAGACATTCCGCTTTTATTGCCGGCAATATGAGGTGAGGGAAGTTGAACAGGGTGAGGAGAGGATCAACGTGCTTCAAAAGCTGAGAAAGAGGCAGCAAGAGCTTGAAGAAAAGCCGTACCCTGATGAATTGTATGGCTTTGAAGCGGAAATCTATGAGTTTTTTATGCTTGTTGCTGGCAGTTTGGGTTATGTGCTGGCGAATAAAAGGATGCCCCAGCATCAGCGGCGTTCGTTGGAGAAAAGTTTTTTTGAGCTGTATCCTGTCATCCCGCCGGATATGATCAAAAACGATACTGATTTGTATCATCACATTCTCTTGTATGAGCAAGTCAGACAAGAGATTTGCGCTGCGCTATCCAACTGATAAGGAGAATTTTATGGAAAAAACCTCTATAAGCAGTATTGGCAATTTGGACATGATCGAGCTTAAGCCTGACCAAACCGTTATGTCATGCGAACTTGAAGATGCTGAGTCTTTTAATCGTTTTTGGCAAGGGCTTGCCTGTGAGCGAATCATGATACAGGTGATAACGGGTGGTTCATTTATAGAAGACCTGTCAGAGTTTTTCAAAGGCTATGCTTATAAAGTGACGAAGCTGGCGAAAAGGCAATTTCATTTCCAATGCGTAGTACATGAAACAGGCCGGGGCATTGCAGATTTTCTCTTTCTGCTAGCTTCCATCAATGATGATGTTTTTCTGATCACTGATCCTCAACCGGATAAAAACTATTTTTCCGAAGGCAAACTCCAGTGCCTAACGGACTCAGGCGAACGGATCATGTGGTTTGAATACGATGCTGCGGAGATCTATATGGTTGGAGGTAACTAAAAATAGGGGGAATTCACTTGAATATCATACAATACGAGAAATTGAAACAGCATCTTTCTGATGCGGATACAGGTCCATTTACATTAAACGAGTTTTCTTTCTATATGAAAGCAGATGATCGTTATATTCATATTCCTGTGTTTGAATTAAAACTATCAGCTCAAACCTGTGACATTCATTTGCGGTTTGAAAACATTAGTGCATCAAAGCTGGATGACCTTGAATCCATCGATGCGGTTGAGTTGGAGATTGAACCGACTGACGATCAATGGGAAAGACTCCGTTATTATGTGTATGATCAAGAAGGCCAGATGAGTTTCTATTGCGGAGGGTGGGATCTAATCAAGTGTGACAAGAAGTCACACTGATTTCCTTTTTTGCTTGAGACTCCCCTTTTTGAAAGAACGGCAGCTCATTTTTATTTTGTAACGCAATTATTTTTCTGCATTCAGCCATCATAAAGAAACAATCACCGAGTATGCATTAATGTATACGTTTTCATAGAGGGGGAGTCTTGATGAAAAAATGGATGGCAGCGGTTTTTATGATGATGTTAATGATGTGTTTTGGCGGGATTGAGAGTGTGAAGGCGTCAGAGCCGAAGGTATATCAGTTTGACTTTGGAAGCGGTTCGGTGGAGCCTGATTATATTGGCGTCAGGGCGTCTGATCGGTATGACCGGTCAAAGGGCTACGGTTTTCAGACACCGGAGAATATGAAGGATGTGGCGGCGTCCGGGACTGGTGTGAAAAGTGATGCGGTTCAGTTTTTGGCGTATGGGACGGAAAGCGACAACACGTTTAACGTGGATCTTCCGAAGGGTCTTTATGAGGTGAAGGTGACGCTTGGCAATACGGCGAGGGCAAGTGTGGCGGCGGAGGGGGTGTTTCAGGTCATCAATATGACGGGAGACGGTGCGGAGGATACGTTTCAAATTCCTGTCACCGACGGGCAGCTGAATCTGCTGGTGACAGAAGGCAAGGCGGGTACCGCTTTTACGCTCAGCGCCCTGAAGATCAAGAAGTTGTCTGATCAGCCGGTGACGAACCGAACCATTTATGTCGGCGGCGATTCGACGGTGTGCAATTATTATCCGCTCAACAGCAGCAAGCAGGCGGGCTGGGGGCAGATGCTGCCTCACTATATTGACAAACACACCTTTCAAGTGAGAAACATGGCGTCTGGCGGGCAGATCGCGAGAGGGTTTCGAAATGACGGTCAGCTCGAGGCGATCTTGAAGTACATCAAACCGGGTGATTATTTTATCTTGCAGCTGGGCATTAATGACACAAATCCGAAGCATAATGAATCTGAAGCGGAATTTAAGGAGATTATGCGTGATATGATCCGCCAGGTGAAAGCAAAGGGTGCGGAGGTCATCCTATCAACACCTCAGGGCCGGGCGACCGACTTTACATCTGAAGGCATCCATTCGTCTGTAAACCGATGGTACAGGGCTTCTATTTTGGCTTTGGCCGAAGAGGAGAAAACGCACCTCATTGACTTAAATGTCCTCAGCTCGGCTTACTTTACATCAATCGGCCCTGAAAAAACACTGGCGCTATATATGGATGGAGATACGCTGCATCCAAACCGCGCGGGGGCTGACGCACTGGCGCGGTTAGCCGTTCAGGAGTTGAAACGTCAGGGAATTGAAGGATTTTAATACGTCATTTTTCGACAAAACACATATGCCTGCGTGAATTAGCGTATAATGAGAACATCTGCAAGAGACAGGAGTTTATACATGAGTCATTTTAAAAACTATCAAATCAGTCATGACATTTTACGAGCATTAGAAGGACTGGGATATACAGAACCGACCAAGGTGCAGCAGAGCGTGATCCCTGCTGCCCTTGAACGAAAGGATCTTGTCGTCAAATCACAGACGGGAAGCGGGAAAACGGCTTCGTTTGGGATTCCTCTCTGTGAGCTGGCGGATTGGGATGAAAACAAGCCGCAGGCGCTTATTTTAACTCCGACCCGTGAGCTTGCGGTGCAAGTAAAAGAGGATATCACGAACATCGGACGATTTAAACGAATCAAAGCGACAGCCGTGTTTGGAAAATCATCTTTTGATAAACAAAAAGCCGAGCTGAAGCAAAAAAGCCATATCGTTGTCGGTACGCCAGGCCGCGTTCTGGATCATATCGAAAAGGGCACGCTGCCGTTAGACCGTCTTTCCTATTTAATCATTGATGAGGCGGATGAGATGCTGAATATGGGCTTTATCGAGCAGGTGGAGGCGATTATCAAGCATCTTCCGGTTGAGCGCACGACGATGCTGTTTTCAGCGACGCTGCCGGAGGATATTGAGAAATTGAGCCGTCAATATATGCAAAACCCGGAGCATATCGAAATCAAAGCGGCCGGCCTAACCACAAGGAATATTGAACATGCGGTGATTCAAGTAAGAGAAGAGAATAAGTTTTCTTTGCTGAAAGATGTGCTGATAACCGACAATCCCGACAGCTGCATCATTTTCTGCCGAACGAAAGAGCACGTCAATCAGCTGACCGATGAATTGGATGATTTAGGATATTCATGCGATAAAATTCACGGCGGAATGATTCAGGAAGACCGCTTTGACGTCATGAATGAATTTAAACGAGGCGAGTATCGGTACCTAGTCGCGACAGATGTCGCCGCGCGCGGGATTGATATTGAAAATATCTCCCTTGTCATTAACTATGATCTGCCTCTTGAAAAGGAAAGCTACGTCCACCGCACGGGCCGGACGGGGCGCGCAGGGAACAAAGGAAAGGCCATTTCGTTTGTCACAGCCTTCGAAAAAAGGTTTTTAGCTGACATTGAAGAATATATCGGGCTTGAGATTCAAAACATAGAAGCCCCTTCTCAAGAAGAAGTTGCAAAGAAGAAACCTGAATTTCTATCTAAATTGAATGACCGTCCGGAATTCAAAAAGGACAAAAGCGAAGAGCTGAATAAAGACATTATGAAACTGTATTTTAACGGCGGAAAGAAAAAGAAAATCAGAGCCGTTGATTTTGTAGGGACGATTGCCAAAATTGATGGTGTGTCAGCTGATGACATCGGCATTATCACGATCATGGACAACGCTTCTTACGTGGAAATTTTAAACGGAAAAGGCCCTCATGTTCTCAAAGCGATGAAGAATACAACCGTCAAAGGGAAAAAACTCAAGGTGAATAAAGCGAATAAATGATGAAATGACCTGCTCCCGGTTAAAGGGGCAGGTCATTTTGATGCTGGCTGACATCGGCACTGTTCTCTCCCGGCACAAAGGCGAGGATGACGATTCCGATCACAAATAAAATGATCAGGCTGAACACCGCAGTCGAGGATTTCCCTGTCAGCTGGGCAGTAACGGCGATGAGCAGCGGCCCCATAATCGAGGCGAATTTCCCGAAAATGTTGTAGAAGCCGAAGAATTCATTGGCGTGGCGCTTTGGCACCAGCTTGGCGAAATAAGAACGGCTGAGGGCTTGAATGCCGCCCTGCGAGGTGGCGACAAGCATGGCTAGTATCCAGAAATCAAGCGTTGTCTCCAGAAAATAGGCGTACACGCAGACAATCATATAAATAACAATCCCAACGTACAGCATTGTTTTTCCCGTAAAGCGTTCTGCCAGTTTTCCGTATACAATGGAAAACGGCGCGGCGACGACCTGGGTGACAAACAAGATGATCAGGAGGCTTGTGGGGCTGATCCCTAAATCAGATCCATAGGATGTCGACATCGTAATAATCGTGCCGACTCCATCGATATAAAAGAAATACGCAAGCAAAAAGAGAAACAGCGCCCGGTATTGCCTAATCCGTTTCATCGTTTGGCCAAGCCGCTTAAAGCTGTTGATGACAATATGAGGTTCTCTTTTGATGTAATAGCGCTGATGGACATGTTTCAGCATCGGGATGGTAAACAGCCCCCACCAGGCAGCCGTTATGAAAAAGGACAGCTGGCTTGCGGCCGATACAGACATCGGAATCGTTTCTGCTTGTGCAAGCAGGATGACAGCAATGCTGATGATAAATGGAATCGTGCTTCCTATGTAGCCTAAGCCAAAACCCCGTGCAGAGACGATATTCATCCGTTTTTCTGAAGTGACGTCAACGAGAAAGGCATCATAAAACACGTTGGCGCCGGAAAAACCGATAGCCGATATCGTATAAATCAGCAACAAAAGCAGCCAATGTTCACTCGGGATAAAGGCGAGCATCGCGGTGCTGGCGACACCGGCTGACACAAAGAAACCGAAGAACTTTTTCTTGCATCCTTCATAGTCGGCGATCGTGCCTAAAATCGGCCCGAGCATGGCGAGAATAAACGTTGAAATCGCAATGGTATAACCCAAATAGGCAGTCGATTGGGCAGCACTGACACCGCTTTCTGCAACTGCTGATTTATAAAATAACGGAAACACCGCGGTGGTTACGACAATCGAGTAAGCAGAATTTGCCCAGTCATATAACACCCAGCTGTTTTCTTGTTTCGTAAAACGTTTCATCATCAGCGCCCTCCTCCGGTAACGATACTTCTATTGTACGAGAAATAGGCCTGAAAAGAATGGAATCAACGTCAATTTTTACAAAATGTTTATGTTTTTTTGCTGCGAATCATACTTTTGATTTATTGCTAGGTATGGGTGTATCTGGTACCATTTATCTATATTTTGACGAATTTTCCAGTAGAGGTGCAGCAGAGAGGAGACAGAGCATGAGGCGAATAGGCTTATGTATAAGCCTGCTGGTCACAGTTCTCGCGATGAGCGCATGCGAAAGTGAAACTCAGACATTTGCAGACCGTGATCAAAAGACGGTAAAACAAACCGCAGCCAAACCGATGAGCAATAAGAAAAAGCAGGACTTTCGGACCCTTCCAAGCGATATGCAGCTGGCCATTGTTTTCAGCTCCATGATGCGTGTAAGCGAAGTATTTGATTATGGAATCGGCAATCCTGAATACTTCGTACGGAGCAGCATGACTGAAGAAGAAGCAGACATTGCGAAGGAGAACCTTGAATCGATTCAATTTGAAAATAAACAGCTCAAAAAACAAAACAGCGAGGCATTCGCTTTGCTTCAAAAAACCCGCAATCAAGAAATGAGCCGCAATGAAATGCAGCAGCTGAAAGAAAATAGAGCCGCTTTTTTTGAGGTCACAGAACGTATGATCAAACTCATCAGCCGAGTCACACCAAAAAACGCAAATAAGACAAGACAGCAGCTGGATCAGTTGAAAAAACAATATACACAATACAGCGCCGAAAGCGTCAAAATCATGAACAGCATTGTCAAAAAGCAGAAAGTTGACAAGGCATCATTTGATCGCCATCTGGAGGCGCTGCTTCAAAAACAGCCCGGGCAGCCGGTGCTGAGTGAATTGAATTGACCTGTTTCCTTCTTTCCCTGATGATATTGACCTAGTACAAAAAGAATGTACAATCAAGGTATAGTCTGTTCTTAGTTGATTGGAGGGACATGTCATGAAAATTGCGAAGGTGATCAACAATAATGTGATCAGCGTGGTCAATGAGCAGGGAAAAGAATTGGTCATCATGGGCAGGGGGCTCGCGTTCCAGAAAAAGTCTGGAGATGATGTCGATGAAGCTCGCATTGAAAAGGTGTTCACGCTCGATAACAAGGATGTATCTGAAAAATTCAAAACCCTTTTGTATGATATACCGATCGAGTGTATGGAAGTATCTGAAGAGATTATCAGCTATGCGAAATTACAGCTCGGCAAAAAGCTCAACGACAGCATCTATGTGTCACTGACCGATCATATTAACTTTGCCATCCAGCGCAATCAGAAAGGGCTTGATATCAAAAACGCCTTGCTGTGGGAAACAAAGCGGCTGTACAAAGACGAATTTGAAATCGGCAAAGAAGCGCTGCACATGGTGAAAAACAAGACTGGCGTGTCTCTGCCGGAGGATGAAGCAGGCTTTATAGCCCTGCATATCGTAAATGCCGAGCTAAACGAAGAGATGCCTAATATCATCAACATTACAAAAGTCATGCAAGAGATTTTGAGTATCGTAAAATACCATTTTAAGATTGAATTCAACGAAGAATCGCTTCACTATTATCGGTTCGTCACTCATTTAAAGTTTTTTGCGCAGCGTCTATTTAACGGCACATACATGGAAAGCCAGGACGATTTTTTGCTGGATACGGTGAAAGGAAAGTACCATCGCGCGTATGAATGCACGAAGAAAATCCAAACATACATTGAGCGGGAGTATGATCACAAGCTCACCAGTGACGAGTTGCTGTATTTAACGATTCACATAGAAAGGGTCGTCAAACAAACATAATGAAAGCGTTGACATTTTCATTTTCTTGTGTTAGTTTTTTCTTACATTCACATATGATGATGTTAGGATTGTTACTGATAAGCAGGCAAAACCTAAATTACAATGAGTGCGGAAGATCTCTGTCTGTGCTGATGGTAATTTAGGTTTTTATTTTTTTCAGAGGGATGGTGATGGTGGCGTTTTACAGAAAAAACGAATGATGGCGTTTCATAGGATTGTTACTGGCCAGGCAGGCAAAACCTAAACTACTTGTTCCTATTGCGATAGGGGTAGTTTAGGTTTTTTATTTTTTAGCAGAAGGGATGAGAGGAAAATGGGGATTCAAGCGGCGGCAAAAAATATACTACAGCTGGTTGGCGGGGAAGAAAATGTGCGTTCCCTTGTACATTGTGCGACACGCCTGCGTTTTACGCTGAACGACCGGTCGAAAGCAAATAAAGATAAAATCGAAGCTTTGGATGATGTCGTAACTGTAGTGGAAAGCGGCGGGCAGTTTCAAGTTGTGATCGGCAATCACGTTTCAGAGGTGTATCAAGAGATTGGAAAAATGTCTAATTTGCTGAATGATGACCGTGATGAACGTTCTGCCCAGAAAGGGAATCTGTTCGGACGGCTTGTTGATATCGTATCGAGCATTTTTACACCTTTGCTTGGCGTGATGGCGGGCGCGGGAATTTTAAAGGGCCTGCTGATGATATGTACAAATGCCGGCTGGCTCAAAACAGAGGAAACCACTTATACGATACTGTATGCCGCTGCGGACAGCCTGTTTTACTTTTTGCCGCTCTTGCTGGCCATTACCGCTGCCCGGAAATTTGGCGCGAATCTATTTGTTTCTGTCACAGTTGCGGGTGCGCTTATCTATCCAACGATCATTGAGTTGAAGAATGGAAATGCGGAAACAGACTTTTTCGGTATTCCAGTCGTGTTAATGAACTATACGTCAACTGTGATACCGATCATTCTGGCGATCTTAATGATGAGTTATGTTGAGAAGTCTTTGAACCGGATGATTCATGATAGTGTGAAAACCTTCATTACCCCGCTGATTTGTCTGGTAACCATTGTGCCGCTCACATTAATTGTATTCGGCCCGGTTGGCGTAAACGCGGGAAATGCCATCGCGTCTGCGATTCTGGCCATCTTCAGCTTTAACCCAATGCTGGCCGGCGCTGTGATCGCGGCACTCTGGCAGATTCTTGTCATCTTCGGCATTCACTGGGGGATTGTGCCGGTCATTTTAAATAACATTGCGGTCAATGGGCAGGATTCGATCAAACCGGCTACAGCGGCAGCAGTGTTTGCACAAACGGGAGCTGCTGTGGGTGTCATGCTGAAAACGAAAAACAAAAAATTAAAGGCGCTTGCCGGTTCCGCCGCTGTCACAGGGATTTTCGGCATTACAGAACCGGCCGTGTATGGCGTGACGCTCAGGCTGAAAAAACCTTTTGTATGCGGCGTCATTAGTGCTGCTGTTGGCGGTGCGATTATCGGACAGGCTCACAGCGTGGCCATCGCTTCTGGCGCACCCGGTCTATTGACGATCCCGATTTTCTATGGACAGGGCTTTGCCGGTTTTATCTTGGGAATCTCGGTATCTTTTATTCTATCAATCATCCTCACGTATATTGTCGGGTTTGAAGACCCCGCGGAACAAACAGAAATCAAAGCCGAAACACCTGCACCCTCAGTCCGCCGGGAAGAGATCAGCAGCCCGTTAGAAGGAAAAGTGGTTCCGCTAACAGAAGTGAAGGATAAAGTGTTTGCATCTGAGACACTCGGAAAAGGGATAGCGATTTTACCGGAAAAAGGCAGACTCGTCGCACCAGCGGATGGCGTAATATCAACCGTTTTCCCGACGGGCCATGCATTCGGCATGGTTACCGATCAGGAAACGGAAATCCTCATTCACCTTGGATTTGATACGGTGAAGCTGGAGGGTAAGCACTTTTATCCTAAAGTAGTGCAGGGACAAGCAGTTAAACAAGGTGATTTGCTTGCTGAATTTGACCTGGATGACTTACTAAAAGCGGGGTTTGACATGAATACGCCAATCGTCATCACAAACACAGATCAATATACTGACGTCATTCAAACAGACCAAAAACAAGTCAAAATAGAGGAAAGAATCTTTTCTTTAATCTAAAACCATGGGAGGAACAAACAATGAACTATAAAACACTTGCAGCATTTCCAGAAAATTTTTTGTGGGGCGCATCTACTTCTGCCTATCAAGTTGAGGGCGCGTGGAACGAAGACGGAAAAGGCCCGTCAGTGATTGACGCACGCGACAGCTATCCTGAAGGAACGACTGATTTTAAAGTCGCCAGCGACCATTACCATCGCTATAAAGAAGACGTTGCCTTGTTTGCTGAAATGGGCTTTAAAGCGTACCGGTTTTCCATCGCATGGACGCGGATTATTCCTGACGGCGACGGAGACATCAACCACAAGGGAATTGAATTTTACAGCAACCTGATTGATGAGCTGCTCAAATACAAGATTGAACCGATCGTTACGATGTATCACTTTGATCTGCCGAATGCCGTGCAGAAAAAAGGCGGCTGGTCGCAGAGAGCGACAATCGATGCGTTTGAACGGTATGCCAAGGTGTTGTTTGAGCACTTCGGTGACCGCGTCAAGTACTGGCTGACCATCAACGAACAAAACATGATGATCCTTCATGGCAGCGCTTTAGGCACACTTGACCCGAATCTCAAAAACCCGAAAAAAGAGCTGTATCAGCAAAATCATCACATGCTGGTGGCGCAGGCAAAAGCCATGAACCTCTGCCACGACATGCTGCCGGACGCAAAGATCGGTCCTGCTCCGAATATCGCGCTTATCTATCCGGCGTCTTCAAAACCGGAGGATATTGTGGCGGCTTTCAACTATAATGCGATTCGGAACTGGCTCTATTTAGACATGGCAGTTCATGGGCGCTACAATACGACGGCGTGGGCTTATATGAAAGAAAAAGGCTATACGCCAATCATTGAAGATGGTGACATGGAGATTCTGCAATCCGCGAAACCTGATTTTATCGCCTTTAACTACTATACCTCTCAAACAGCAGCAGCGAGCAAAGGCGATGGATCGGACGAAGTGGCACGGGGAGGAGACCAGCACTTAAAAACGGGAGAAGACGGTGTCTACCGCGGCAGCAGCAACCCGCATTTGAAGAAAAATGACTTCGGCTGGGAGATTGATCCGGTCGGTTTCCGCTCCACGCTTAGAGAAATCTATGACCGTTATCAGCTGCCATTGATCATCACAGAAAACGGGCTTGGCGCTTTCGATCAATTAGAAGAAAATGATACGGTCAATGATGATTACCGCATTGATTATCTAAAACAGCACATCGAACAAATTCAGTGGGCCATCACAGACGGCGTCGATGTGTTTGGCTACTCTCCATGGTCAGCCATTGACTTGATTTCTACACACCAAGGCTGCTCGAAACGCTATGGCTTCATTTACGTCAACCGTGATGAATTTGATCTGAAGGATCTGCGCCGGATCCGCAAGAAAAGTTTTTATTGGTATAAAGAGCTGATTGCTTCAAATGGCGAAGTGTTGAAAGGGTAGTTAAAAATATACAAATTAAGAACATTGAGTAATAAATGTAAACCAGTTAAAGCTTCCTGCCGATATGTAAAGTATAAAATCTGGAAGGAGTTTGTATATGAAGAACAAAAAAATATTTTCATTACCCCTATTGTGTGCTGTCTTGATTGTGGCCTTTAGCTTTTGTCTGAATTCAAATACTGCCGCGGCGCAAAGCGTGCCAAAAGAGAAAGCAATCATGAAACAGCAGGAAACATTGAAAAACCATAAGGAAATTGAGGATGTTTCTTTAAAGCAAGCAGATGCAGGAAGCCTTAAAAAGGATAAAAAAGCAGAACCCATTAAAGTAAAGAAGCCTGCAGATGAGAATGTTTTTAATACAACTTCCATGTACAACTCCGAAGACCAAGTATTCGATACTTCATCTGTTCTTAACGAAAATAACCCAGACGATATGTATTTTTTCAGCACTTCGTCAGATCGAACTCTAATCACACGGATTTTGTCTGCTAACAGTCAGTATTATGTAAAATTGTATGTTGTCAATTGGGACACGGGTGAAGCACAGCCGACTAATATTGTAATGGATGCGGGGAACTTAGTTCTTTTAAAAGAGCTTCCGGCCGGCGATTATATGATCCGGGTTTATTCTGAAGGAACGCTGGGAGATTCATACAACATTCAGTTAAACGCAAAAAACCCTTCAAATTACACAAGTGTGAAGTCGATCACCTCTAATTTGCAAGCTTTTGTTGCTGAGTACGCAGACGGCTCTGTCTATGCAAACGGAACATTGTTGTATAATACCAATACAAAAACATCTTCATTAAGCTGGGAAAGAGAATATTACTTTTCGTATGGCGGCGGGTATAATCAGCGCACCCATTCTATTTCCGATGTGAAGGTGAAAAGCGTTTCTGATCCTGTTACTTATCGTGCTAGTTATGCGAGCTCAAATTCGGCAGTGATGGTTTACTTAGATACAGGGACTCTGTTTATGCATCATGTATCAGCGTATCAATCAGGGGTAGGTTACGAAGACTCTTTTCTTGATACGTTAGGAAAAAAAACACCTAGAAGACTTGATGCAGATGATCAAAACTATGGTGATCATATTTTAATCGTTGATGTAAAAACCGGCAAAGCAATCGACTTTTTCAGTGTTTTAAATTACTACTACGCATCAGGCGTTGAAAGCTTGCCAGCCATTTCGTATATTCAATAATAATTCACTTGGGCTATTTCATTACAATGAAATAGCCTTATTTTAATTTGCCAGCGGAATGACTAGTGTTTTTTAACTCTTCAAAAATGTTATCTTGCTTATCAGGTTCAGGCTGATTCATTGTATTTGCAGCAGGAACATTCATCATTTTCTTAAAATCACCCATGGTTAGCGGCTTCTTGTCATCATGCAATTCAAATCCTAATTGGCCGTTCGCTTCGATCGTTGCATTCTTAATGTCCTTTATGCTGGTGATTCCGTGAAGCCTCATTCGCATTTCAAGCTGGTCAACTGTCAGCCTCAATTTTTTCATATTTTCTATATTGAGTTTACCATCTTCAACGACTAATTTTGCTTTGCCGGTTATGAACTTTTCCATCCAATTGGCCTTCACCTGAAACCATTCCATGAGTATTAGCGCCACAGTAAATATACTGGCTGCCACAAGGGTTTTCCATAAACTTGTCTCTATAATCGGCTGGACAATAATTGTTCCAATTGAAATCATAACCACAGTTTGTGCTAACGTCATTTGAGAGATTGACTTTCTCCCTGATATTCTGAGCAATATGATCCCGGATATAATTAAAATGAGTGCTTCCCAAGCAAAATTCATGCAATCACCTTTTTGTGTTGGTTTTTCCATAGTATGATCCAGGCTTTTCGGATTATACAGAACAAAAGGATTTCCGCTAGCGGAAATCCCTTCTCGTTAAAACGAAATAATCCCAATCAAAAGCGCTGCAATCGTCATGACAATCGTTGTCCCCACGGCCCATTTAATGGTGAATTTTTGATGGTCACCAAAGCTGACGCCTGCCATTCCGACCAATAGATAGGTGGAAGGCACAAGCGGGCTGAGCAGGTGCACCGGCTGGCCCAGCAAGGAGGCTCTTCCGATTTCAGCGGCATCTATTCCGTAAGCGGAAGCGGCTTCTGCGATGATGGGAAGGACACCGAAGTAAAAGGCGTCATTTGACATGAAAAAGGTGAATGGCATGCTGACGATGGCTGTGATCAACGGCAGGTGCGGACCCATGGCGTCAGGGATAAGTGAAACGAGAGAATGTGCCATCGCATCCACCATTTTTGTGCCAGAGAGAATGCCTGTGAAAATGCCTGCCGCAAACACCATCGAGACAACGTTTAACGCATTTCCTGCATGCGCCGAGATCCGTTTCTGCTGCTCTTTGACATTTGGATAGTTTACCATTAAGGCGATGGCGAATGCGGTCATAAAAAGAACAGCTAGCGGCAGCAGGCTGGTGATCAGAGCGGCCATCAGAGCCACAGTCAGCAGCAGATTAAACCATTGGAGGGCGGGACGCTTGAGCGGCGCAACATCCGGATCGGAAGACGGTGCGTGTTCAATCGAAATGACGCCGAGACGCTTCCGCTCTTTTTTTCCGAGGATATAAGCAACGGCGATCACCCAGAGAATGCCGGCGACCATAGCGGGAATCAGCGGCGTGAAGACCTCTGACGTGTCCAATTTTAAGGAAGCCAAAACCCTCGCCGTCGGCCCGCCCCACGGAATAATGTTCATCACCCCAGAACCGAGCATCGCAATTCCCGCTAACACCAAACGATTCATGCCGAGCCTTTTGTACAGAGGCAGCATCGCCGCAATGGTAATCATATAGGTTGTTGTCCCATCTCCGTCCAGCGAAATGGTCATCGTCAGAACTGCTGTACCGACGGCGATTTTTAACGGATCTCCTTTGACAAGTGATAAAATTTTGGCAATGAGAGGATCAAACAAACCTGAGTCAATCATAATGCCGAAGTACAAAATGGCGAATAACAGCATGATACCGGTAGGAGCGAGGTCTGTAACGCCCTGAATCATCATCTCGCCAAGATCTTTGCCAAATCCGCTGATCAAGGCAAACACAACAGGAACAACAATCAATGCAATAAGAGCAGAAAGCCGGTTAGACATAATAAGGTACATAAAGACAATAATCATCACAAAACCGAGTATGGCAAGCACAATATGACCTCCCCTATTCAACAGTGCATTCTAGGTAAGCGCTTCCACTTTTTCTTTCTGAGTAGAAGGCTTATTTCAAATATGTATGTCCTCATCTTGATATGTAGACCTAAAATCCTATTAAGCGGATTAGCAGTTTATATGAAGAATGCTAAGGGTAAATGTGCTGTAGAATGTTTCGTTTTAAAAAGGGGGAACAGACATGAGTGATGATCAAAACAAACGTGTAAATGAACACTCAAAAGACGAGCAGCTTGAGCAGTACAGGGCCGATAACAGTGGGAAGAAAATGACGACAAACCAAGGCGTGCGAGTATCGGAAGATGAACACTCTTTAAAAGCCGGAGTTCGCGGCCCGACGCTGATGGAGGATTTTCACTTCCGGGAGAAAATGACGCACTTTGACCATGAGAGGATTCCGGAGCGTGTTGTGCATGCGCGCGGGTATGGTGTGCATGGCTTTTTTCAGGTTTACGAGCCGTTGACCGAGTATACACGGGCCAACTTTCTTCAGGACCCTTCAGTGAAGACGCCGGTATTTGTCCGTTTTTCGACAGTCGCGGGTTCTAAAGGCTCCGCAGACACGGTGAGGGATGCCAGAGGCTTTGCGACAAAGTTCTATACTGAAGAGGGAAACTATGATCTTGTGGGAAATAACATCCCGGTATTTTTCATTCAGGATGCGATCAAATTCCCGGATCTGGTTCACGCGTTTAAGCCTGAACCTCACAATGAAATGCCTCAGGCCGCGACCGCTCATGATACGTTTTGGGATTTTGTCGCCAATAATCCTGAGTCGGCACATATGGTGATGTGGACGATGTCCGACAGAGGCATCCCGCGCAGCTATAGAATGATGGAGGGTTTCGGTGTTCACACGTTTCGTTTTGTGAATGAACAAGGTAAGGCGCGTTTTGTGAAATTCCACTGGAAGCCGGTGCTTGGCGTGCATTCTCTCGTATGGGATGAAGCGCAGAAAATTGCCGGGAAAGATCCTGATTTCCACCGCCGCGACCTGTGGGAAACGATTGAAAACGGCGGCACGGTCGAATATGAGCTCGGCGTACAGATGATTGATGAAGAAGATGAATTCAAATTTGATTTTGATATTCTTGATCCTACCAAGCTGTGGCCGGAAGAGCTTGTACCGGTGAAAATCATTGGGAAAATGACGCTGAATCGCAACCAGGATAATGTATTTGCTGAAACGGAACAAGTCGCATTCCATCCGGGAAATGTCGTGCCGGGCATCGATTTTACAAATGATCCGCTGTTGCAGGGACGGCTTTTTTCTTATACAGACACACAGCTCATTCGTCTTGGAGGACCGAACTTCCATGAGATTCCGATTAACCGGCCGGTATGTCCGTTCCATAACAACCAATACGACGGCTATCACCGGATGACCATCAATAAGGGGCCGGTCGCCTATCATAAAAATTCTCTGCAGAACAATGACCCGTCGCCTGCGACAGCTGAAGAAGGCGGCTACGTCCACTATCAGGAGAAAGTCGAGGGCAAAAAAATCCGTCAGCGGAGCGACAGCTTCAACGATTATTACTCACAGGCGAAGCTTTTCTGGAACAGCATGTCTCCTGTCGAAAAACAGCACATCATTTCTGCCTTCTGCTTCGAGGTCGGAAAGGTCAAAAACAAGGACGTACAGCGGCAGGTCGTTGACGTTTTCAGTAATGTGGATGCAGGCTTAGCGGAAGAAATCGCCAAGGGAGTAGGTGTGGCGCCGCCGGCGAAACGAAAAGCATCAAAAGAAATTCTTGCCTCACCTGCGTTAAGCCAGGCCCGTACAGTGAAAACAGCGTCAACGAGAAAAGTCGCTGTTCTCGCCGGAAACGGATTTGATGAAAAAGAGCTGCAAACAGTGCTGGACGCCTTAAAGCATGAAGAGATCACAGCGGATATCATCAGCCCAACGCTGGGGTACATCACTAGCGGCACAGGACAGCAGCTTGAGGCCGGCGGCACGTTCCTGACGGCAGATTCTGTTCTGTATGATGCCGTCTATGCCGCAGGAGGACCAGAGGTAAAGGACAACAAACAAGCGATGGCATTTATCAGAGAAGCATACAATCACTATAAGGCGATCGGCGCGGCAAATGAAGGAATTGATCTTCTTCAAGCAGCTGTCGGAACAACAGAGGGTCCGGGCATCGTGACTGCTAAAGATGAAGCTGACTATACCGCCTTCAGCAAGGCGTTTATCGAGGCGGTCGCCGCTCACCGCCATTGGGATAGACGAATTTGATCCGCTCCTGTATCTTAAAGGAAGATACTTTTCATAAGGAGCATGACAAATGAACGAAAAACAGCTCGCTGAAGCTTACGAACGCGATGAAAATATGATGATTTTGGTGTTTGCCCAATGGTGTGTGAACCATGACCTTGATCCGCTGGAGCTGTACGCCAAAGCGTATCCGCAGCAAAAGCTCAATGAAAGTTTGAAAAAAACCATGGATGAACTGGTCGTGCCGAAACACGAATCAGAGCACATTCCGGACCAGACCGTCATTGCGGTATTAGAGATGTTTGGAAATATAGATTTGGCTCAAGCGGTTCACGAAGCCATTGCTGCACGTAAACAATAAAAAGGAGACATATGTTGTCTCTTTTTTTAATGGGAAAATCGAGCTGTTAGACCTAGAAACTTCTATTGATTTTATCAGTCTATAAAAGTGTGTATTGCTTAAAAAAGGGAATGATAAACAACGATATCAAAGGAGGAGATCGTATGAAGTGGAATCACATGCTGAAAGCCGCGGGGATTGCAGTTTTGCTTTTTTCTGTATTGGCATACGCGGCCCCATCTTTAAAAGCGGTTCAAGGAAAATCACCGACTGTCAGCAGCCATACGTACAAAAAAATCAAGGAATTAAGGTATCCACAGGTGCATGACATCGGAAATGCCGCGTTTGAAAAGAAAATCAATCAAGAGCTGAAAGCCTACATTGAACAATCGTATCAGGAATACCTGAAATACAAAAAAGCAGGCGAACAGCAGGGATTCAAAGCGGAATATCAAACATCCTTCAGCGTCAAATACAATGCGGCGGGCAAGCTCAGCATTCAAACACTCAATTATATCTATTCAGGCGGCGCCCATGGTTTAACGTCTGTTCAGTCCTTCAACTATGACTTGAAAACACAAAAGCGGGTGACACTGAATCAGATTCTGAATACCAAAACAAAAGTCAGCAAAACGAAAGATTACCTATACAGCTATATCAAAAAACATGACACGCTGTTTTTTCCGGACGTAAAGAAAGAGGATATTACCCTTAACCAAGACACAACGTTTTACTTTACGAAAAACGGAATCGCCATCGTCTTCGGCCAGTATGACTTGGGACCTTATGCAGCCGGAATCCGGGATGTACAGGTGCCTTCCTCTATTTATCAATAATCAAAAGAGCCATATCCGCAAAGGGATATGGCTCAATGTTTCTACCATACAAACAGGCCGACAATCGCAGCACTTAGTAAAGAGACTGCAATTCCGCTGACAAGCAATTTCCAAACGTTTTTCCCGATAACCGTTGACTTTTCGCCGTCAAGGATCGAGTTGTACGTACCGTAAATCATGCCGACTGTACTGAAGTTGGCAAATGATGTCAGGAATGTCGTCGCCACCGCAACTGTGTGAGGCGGAAGTGATTTGAGATTTTCTTTCAAGTCAAGCATCGCAACAAACTCGTTCGTTGCCAATTTCATTCCCATCAGCTGAGCGACATACATCGCATCATGTACCGGCAGCCCAAGCAGGAATGCGAACGGACTGAAGAGATAAGCAAAAATTGTCTGGATGGTCAGTCCGTGTACGAAAACGCCAAGAATGCCATTGACTGCTGACGTTAATGCAACATATCCGATCACCATTGCCAAAATAACGATAACCATGTTCATGCCGACAAGCATACTGTTAGAAATCGTAGAGAAAAAGTCTTTCTTTTCTTCTTTAGGCGGTGTATAGATGATATCTTCATCCTCCGGCACATGAACAGGGTTCAGCAGGTTTGCGATAATCAGCGCGTTTAAGCAGTTCAAAGGAATCGCTGTAAACACGTATGTCGCCGGCACCATTGACAGGTAAGATCCAATAATGGATCCGCTGATGCTGCTCATGCTCATTAAGCCGAATGTAAGCAAGCGGTTGTTATTTAATACCGTAAGCTGCTGGCGGATGACCGCAAGTGCTTCAGTATTTCCCAGGAACATCATTTGAATAGAGAAAAAGCTTTCTAATTTCGGCAAGCGGGAAGCCTTTGAAATCACCCAGCCGATTTTATCAATCAGCCAAGGCAAAATGCCGAAATATGTTAAAATATCAAAGAATGTGACGATAAAGATAATTGGAAGAAGTGCACTAAAGAAAAAGTCTACAGTTTCATTCGCCATCACTGATGGGAAAGCAAACGCGATACCGTCACTGGCGCAAGCAATCAGCCAAGTGAAGAAATCACCGATTTTACCGATGGCCCAGCTCCCGACTTTTGTTCCCAGCATAAACCAAGTAATCAGCAATTCCAGAACAATTAACGTAATGATCGGGCGCCACTTGATTTTCTTTTTCTGCGGAGAACATAGGAATACAACTGCCATAATCACAATGAGACCAACAAGGTTTAATAAAAAGTACATGATAGCAACTCCTATGAGGTTTATTATGGAAACAAAAAAAGCTCTTATCCTTCACAAATTCTGGAAGTGCAGAAAGTGTGAAAAATAAGAGCAAACAGAAAAGAACTTGTCCTTTTCAACTCGTTCAAATTTATTCAAACTTTCTTGTAGTCTAGTTTTTTACGGTTACTAGGTAGAAACAATCAGACCATATTACTGATCATATACAAGAATGTCTATTTCTAAGATGATAGCAGTATTTTATCCTTTCACTTTTTGAAAATCAACCTTTTTAACTATTTTCACAATAATAAAATTTATATTTTGAATTTGAGAAAATAAAGGAAAAACATGTTGGATTGCTATGTTGATATGATTTTGATAGCGCTTTTTTTCTTTTATATATGGTTTCCGCTCCTTGAGGTTTGTTGTATGATGTAAATGGGGAAACCCATACAGCAAAAAGGGAGTTTTTTTCATGATTATCCAATTCATTCGTTATAGATAATGACAGGTATAGACAATCTGCCAGGCCTGGCCAATTTTTGAGATGGGCCCAGGTTTATTTGTCTATGCCTTTTTCATTTATCTAAAAATGAATGAATGAGGTGTTTTTTATCATGAAACGAACACTTGATGTCAGCATGTTTCGATGCCCGCTATGCGGTTCTTCCATAGATGCTGCTTTGGGAAAAAGCTTGATTTGTACAGAACGAGGCCACACATTTGATATATCTCGGCACGGATACGTGAACTTCCTGGCGAAGCCGGCCAAAACTGGGTACGATGCCGGACTTTTTGAGGCGAGGAGCAGGCTAATTGGGGAATGCCGGTTTTTTGAACCGCTCCATAATGCGATTGCAGATCTCATCAGATATCTTAAATCTGGTCAAGAGTCATTCACCATCTTGGATAGCGGGTGCGGTGAGGGTTCTCATTTGAATGCGCTTTGCGGGTTTGATTATGCAGGAAGAACAGCGACGGGAGCCGGCATAGATCTTTCGAAGGATGGGATTGTAAAAGCTTCTAAGACATTCAAAGACCAGATGTGGGCGGTTGCCGATGTGGCGCGTGCTCCCTTTCATGACCGCCAATTCGATGTTGTCCTGTCGATTTTTTCTCCGTCCAATTACGCAGAGTTTCATAGGCTGCTGAAGGATGATGGCATGCTCATAAAAGTAGTGCCGAGAAAAGATTATTTAATAGAATTAAGGCAATTTTTATATACTGCTTCACCAAGGCGTACGTATTCCAATACGGCAGCTGTTGAGCGTTTTACAGCGAATGTTGAACACAGCCGTCATATGAGGCTGCGCTATGTCAAAACGCTTGACCGGCAAGCGATACATTGGCTCCTTAAGATGACGCCGCTCGCCTGGTCTGCGCCGGAAGACAGAGTCAGCCTGCTGAAAGAGATGAAATCAGCTGATATTACCGTTGATGTCGATATCCTAATAGGAATGAAATGAATGGCAGAGGAAAGCTCCGAAAAAGGGGGGCTTTCCTTTTTTTAATCGGAATAGTTGGCCCACGTTTCTCGTACATATGGAAAAGGGGAAGGAAACGGCCGATGCGGAGAGTATTTTGTAAACGCTTTCCCATCCGTGGAAATGGAGGATGTGTGTGGAACTGATCATTATTCTAGTGGCGTTAGGCTTGCTGATGTTTACGGCGTATCGGGGATTTTCTGTCATATTATTTGCGCCGATTTGCGCGTTATTCGCGGTGCTGCTGACCGATCCAAGCCATGTGCTTCCTTTTTTCTCATCAATTTTCATGGAGAAGATGGCGGGTTTTATTAAGCTGTATTTTCCGGTCTTTTTGCTCGGTGCGATTTTTGGAAAGGTCGTTGAAATGTCCGGGCTTGCGGCATCCATTGCGAAAACGATTGTCAGGCTTGTCGGGGCAAAAAGAGCGGTACTTGCAATCGTGCTGATGGGCGCTATCTTGACGTACAGCGGCGTCAGCCTGTTTGTTGTCGTATTTGCCGTATATCCGTTTGCGAAAAACCTGTTTCGAGAAGCAAACATACCGAAACGCCTCATCCCGGGCACGATTGCTTTAGGGGCTTTTACGTTTACGATGGACGCACTTCCGGGGACGCCGCAAATTCAAAATGTCATCCCGACGACGTTCTTCAAAACAGACATTTATGCTGCTCCTTGGCTTGGCTTGTTCGGCGCAGTGATTGTGCTGGCAGCGGGCATGCTCTATTTGGAATCGAGGCGGAAAAAAGCCCAGGCATCCGGGGAAGGCTACGGCGGTTTTGATTCGGAGAATTCTGCTGCTCTTGAATCGTCTGAGCCCGCGGCCGAACGGGACAAAAACCCGATGCAGCATGCGCTTGCCTTTGTCCCGCTAATACTCGTAGGTGCAATGAATAAATGTTTCACCATATACCTCCCCAAGTGGTATCCGAATGGATTTGATTTTTCATCGATAGGATTAAAGGAGTTCGGCAAGCTTGATATTTCTTCAGCAGCTGCCATTTGGTCGGTGGAGCTCGCTCTGGTAATTGGCATCATCACAACGATTTTATTTGATTGGAGAAGAGTGTTTGCCCGAATGAAGGAAGGGCTGAATGAAGGGATCGGCGGCGCCTTGCTGGCATCTATGAATACGGGTGCCGAGTATGGTTTCGGCGGCGTTATCGCCGCGCTGCCGGGATTTCACAAGCTGAGCAGCGGAATTTCGCACACCTTTACCGATCCGCTTGTGAACGGGGCCGTCACGACAACTGCGCTGGCGGGGATCACCGGGTCGGCTTCAGGAGGTATGGGCATTGCACTAAGCGCGATGTCGGAACAATACTTGCAGGCGATTCAGGCTTACAACATTCCGCCGGAAGTGATGCATCGAATCATATCGATGGCATCAGGAGGCATGGATACGCTGCCGCATAATGGCGCTGTCATCACGCTTCTGGCCGTGACGGGACTGACTCACCGGCAATCGTATCGGGATATTTTTGCGATCACACTTATCAAAACGGCAGCCGTATTTGCTGTGATCGCGATTTACAGCCTGACGGGTCTAGTGTAGGAGAAAACGAAAGGGGCATCAATATGGGAAAAGTGTTGTCATCAAGTAAGGAAGCTGCGGAACTGATTCATGATGGAGATACGCTGATCGCAGGAGGATTCGGGCTATGTGGCATTCCTGAACAGCTCATTTTGGCGATAAGAGATCAGGGAGCAAAGGATTTAACCGTTGTCAGCAACAATTGCGGAGTCGATGACTGGGGGCTCGGTTTGCTTTTGGCTAATCGGCAAATCAAGAAGATGATTGCATCTTATGTCGGCGAAAATAGAATTTTTGAGCGGCAGTTTTTAAGCGGAGAGCTTGAGGTCGAGCTTGTTCCCCAAGGAACACTGGCTGAGAGAATTCGTGCAGGCGGCGCGGGCATACCGGGATTTTACACGGCGACAGGCGTTGGCACTTCAATAGCCGAGGGAAAAGAACATAAAACATTCGGCGGCCGGACGTATGTGCTGGAGAGAGGCATTGCCGGCGATGTGGCGATCGTCAAAGCGTGGAAAGCGGATACTATGGGGAATTTGGTCTTTCGGAAAACGGCGAGAAATTTCAATCCTGTTGCCGCCATGGCAGGCAAGATCACGATTGCTGAGGCGGAAGAAATCGTGGAAGCGGGAGAGCTCGATCCAGATCACATCCACACACCGGGAATTTACGTACAGCATGTGGTGCTTGGCGCGAGCCATGAAAAACGGATTGAAAAGCGAACCGTTCAGCAAGCGGCGGGAAAGGGTGGTGCGAAATGAAGGAAGCGAGAAAACGAATGGTCAAACGGGCTGTACAAGAAATCAAGGATGGCATGAACGTCAATCTTGGGATTGGAATGCCGACGCTTGTCGCAAATGAGATACCCGATGGCGTTCACGTCATGCTTCAGTCAGAAAACGGCTTGCTCGGGATCGGCCCGTATCCTCTGGAAGGAACGGAAGACGCGGATTTGATCAATGCAGGAAAGGAAACAATCACTGAAGTGACGGGCGCTTCCTATTTTGACAGCGCTGAGTCATTCGCAATGATAAGAGGCGGGCATATCGATTTGGCTATCCTTGGCGGCATGGAGGTTTCGGAGCAGGGTGATTTGGCCAATTGGATGATCCCCGGAAAGATGGTAAAAGGGATGGGCGGCGCCATGGATCTCGTCAACGGGGCGAAACGGATCGTTGTCATCATGGAGCATGTCAATAAGCATGGCGAGTCGAAGGTGAAAAAAACATGCTCCCTTCCGCTGACAGGCCAGAAAGTCGTGCACAGGCTGATTACGGATTTGGCTGTTTTTGATTTTGATAACGGCCGCATGACACTGACTGAGCTTCAGGAAGGTGTCACAATTGAAGAGGTTTATGAAAAAACAGAAGCCGATTTCGCTGTCAGCCAGTCTGTGATCAAACAAAATTCTTAATGGGAAGGAGTTTGACATGAAAAAACAAGTCGCCTTGGTGACAGGAGCAGCTGGCGGAATCGGGTTCGAAATCGCGAGGGAATTCGCCCGTGAAGGCGCTAGCGTCATCGTTTCGGACCTTCATCAGGAAGCGTGCGAAAAGGCCGCTTCCAAGCTTACAGAAGAAGGCTTTGACGCAGCAGCCATTCCGTGTGATGTGACAAAGGAAGCGCAAGTCGCTGATACGGTGAACACCATCCAAAAACGATATGGCCGCTTGGATATTTTGGTGAACAATGCCGGTATTCAGCACGTCGCTCCGATTGAGGAGTTTCCGACAGAAACCTTTGAACAGCTGATCAAGGTCATGCTGACGGCGCCCTTCATCGCGATGAAGCATGTTTTTCCGATCATGAAAAAACAGCAGTTTGGCAGAATCATTAATATTGCATCTGTTAATGGTTTAGTCGGCTTTGCGGGGAAATCCGCTTATAATAGCGCCAAGCACGGCGTCATTGGGCTGACTAAGGTCGGGGCGCTGGAAGGCGCGCCCCACGGCATTACAGTCAACGCGCTCTGTCCGGGTTATGTCGATACACAGCTTGTCTGCAATCAGCTGAGCGATCTTTCGAAAACAAGAAATGTCCCTTACGACTCCGTGCTTGAACATGTCATTTTTCCGCTTGTGCCGCAAAAACGATTGCTTTCCGTAAAGGAAATTGCGGATTATGCAATTTTTTTGGCAAGCGAGAAAGCGAAGGGTGTCACCGGGCAGGCTGTTGTCCTTGATGGGGGCTACACCGCTCAATAACATAAAAAACACACTTGCTCCGCCAGGGAATCAAGTGTGTTTTTTCTTTGCTTATTTCCAAACATCGTTAGCGATTTCAACTACATGGCGCAGCTTCGCCCATTGCTGTTCTTCAGTCAGCTTGTTGCCTTCCTCAGTTGAAGCGAATCCGCATTGAGGACTGAGGCAAAGCTGATCTAAGCTCACATAACGGGATGCTTCTTCGATACGGCGTTTTACATCGTCCGGATGTTCAAGCTCACCGAATTTAGATGTCACTAATCCAAGGACAAGCTGAAGATCAGAGCGCTTCACATAACGGAGCGGCTCAAATCCGCCTGAGCGTGAATCATCATACTCCAGGAAAAGCCCGTCCAGGTTCAAACCGTCAAAAATGGTTTCGGCTGCTGCGTCATAGCCGCCTTCCGCTGTCCAAGTGGACTGGAAGTTGCCGCGGCAAATATGCATTGTTACGGTCAAGTCATCCGGACGGTCGGCAATCGCATCGTTAATCGATTTCGCAAACAGCTGGCGAAGCTCATCAGGCGTTGTTCCGAACGCTTCGATTTGTTTTAATCCTTTTTCAGATAAGAAAACAGCCCAAGCTGTATCATCAAGCTGAAGGTAGCGGCAGCCTCTGTCGTAAAACGCTTGAATCGCTTTTTTATATGCTTTGGATACATCGTGCTGGAAAAGATGATAGTCGTTTTTGTATGCATCCTTTTCCAGTTTTCCGCGGAAAAACAGCATATTCGGGCTTGGGATCGTCATCTTTGGCGTCGCGTCACCGGCAATGCTATGGAGAAATGAGTAATCTTCAAGCATTTGGTGAGTTGAAAAGTCGATATCACCTGTGACTTTAATGCCGCGTGCTTTTGTCTGTACGTTATGAAATTGAATGCCCTGCTCAGGAGTAAACGGCTCAACGCCATCCAGGTTTTCCAGAAAATCAAAATGCCACCATGCTCTGCGGAATTCACCGTCTGTCACCACGTTCAGGCCGGTTTCCTTCTGTTTTTCCACAATGCGGATGATTTCATCGTTTTCGATTTGGCGAAGCTGCTCAGCTGTAATCTCGCCTGCCGCTTTTTGCAGCCGTGCTTTTTTGACGGGCTCAGACCTCAGCAGGCTTCCGACTTGATCCGCGCGAAACGGCGGTTTTTTTCTTTGAAGTGATTTTTGTTCTGCGGGTGTTGTTTGTTGTGACATGTTGTTCATTCCTTCTTTCCATTCGAATATAAAAAAGCTCTTCCTTTGGATAAGGAAGAGCTTGTGTGACAATCTCAACCTTATCTTCAAGAGCAATCATTGCTCTAAAGGATTTAGCACCATTCTGTTAAACAGCGGTTGCCGGGTATCGCAGGGCCAGTCCCTCCACCTCTCTTGATAAGGAAAACCTTTTTATGAAATTTTCTGATAGTAACTATTATTCACACATTTTCTGTTTCTGTCAATGATAGATTATCTCCACACATCGTTGGCGATGTCGATGACATGGCGCAGTTTCGCCCATTGCTGCTCTTCTGTCAAAAGATTGCCTTCTTCAGTAGAGGCGAAACCGCACTGCGGGCTGAGGCACAGCTGATCCAGGCTCACAAAGCGCGCCGCTTCATTGATTCGGCGTTTCACATCCTCAGGGTTTTCAAGCTCTCCATTTTTCGATGTGATCAAGCCGAGTACAATCTGGAGATCCTTGCGTTTCACGAAACGGAGCGGATCAAAATTTCCGGAGCGGTCATCATCGTATTCCAAGAACAGCCCGTCCAAATGTAAGCCATCCAAAATCGTTTCAGCTACAGCATCATAGCCTCCTGATGCCGCCCATGTTGAACGGAAGTTGCCGCGGCAAATGTGCATCGTGATTGCTAAATCATCAGGCCGGTCTGCCACTGCATCGTTAATCGTTTTGGCGAACAAGGCAGGCAATGTTTCTGGATCGCCGCCAAGCGCCCGAACAACCTCTCTGCTTTTTTCCTCAAAGAAGAGAGACCATGACGTATCATCAAGCTGAAGATAGCGGCATCCAGCATCATAGAAAGCTCTGATTGCTTTTTTATACGCTTGGGCCAGATCATGAAAGTATTCCTCTTGGTCGTCATAAATCCCTGTATCCGCCTTTTCACCGAAAAACAGCATATTCGGGCTCGGAATCGTCAATTTTGGGGTCGCGTCGCCGGCAATCTCATGTAAAAATTGATAATCGACAAGCGCTGGGTGGCTCGTAAAATCGAGTTTTCCCGTCACTTTGATGCTGCGTGCTTTTGTTTTCGCATTATGGAACTGAATCCCTTCAGACGGGATGAACGGTTCCACACCATCAAGCCCTTCCAGGAAATCATAATGCCACCAAGATCGGCGGAATTCCCCATCTGTTACCACATCGAGACCGATTTCTTTTTGTTTTTCTACAATTCGGGTGATTTCTTGATTTTCGATATCACGAAGCTGATCAGCGGTGATCTCGCCGGCCGCTTTTTTCTGCCGGGCTTCTTTTACCGGAGCAGATCGCAGTAAACTGCCGACATGATCGGCACGGAAAGGAGCTTTGTGTTGTTTTTCTGTTTTTTGTCCTGCAACATTTGTTTGTTGAGCCATGTCATTCGCCTCTTTTCTGTAATGTGTTGAGCATAAAAAAAGCTCTTCCTTTGAGTAAGGAAGAGCTTGAATGGTCAAATCTCCGCCTCATCTGCAAGAACGCAATGTTCTAAAGGATTTAGCACCATTCTGTTTGAAACAGCGGTTGCCGGGTATCATAGGGCCAGTCCCTCCACCTCTCTTGATAAGGTAATCTTCATATTCAGATTTCAATTATCTTAATATTATTACTTTTGGCTCAATTGTCAATGCTTTTTTAGAAAATACTTTCATCTTCATCGTCATATAATACCATATCAAGCACGATAGCGATGGCTGTGCAGATCAGCACATCTTCCTCATTTGCAATCTGCAGATGATACGAATCACCCCAGCTCAGCCACTTCTTGCTCACCGACATCCGGACATTCTTTCCATCTGTCAGCTGGAATTCATCCTTCCACAAGTCACCATCAATTTCCCAGTTGAGCTTAGAAATTTCAAATTTTGGTTTGAAAAACGTCAGTTTCTTCGTGACCTCACAAACTGTTTCCCCGCCAATTGAAATCACATATCGCGGCAATAAAGACATTACTTTTTGTTCTATGGAAACGAGTGTTTTTCCGGTTGAGTCTGTCATTTGTAGCGAGTCCCCTAACGAAAAGAACCGGCCCTCGACCTTGAATGTCTCTTGTTCATCCCGGTCATAAATGTGAAATGCATCTTTAAACGAGAACATTTTTTGTTTCATAAATAATTCGATCATTGCTGAAGTCTCCTTTTGATTTGCCTTGTAAGAGATTACGGCCAGGGGGCAAAAAGGTTTCAAGTTCCCAATCTAGTGACCAGAAACGCGCTGACCGTTTTTTACGAGTAATTAATGTTTCTAAATTAAAAAAGGCTGCATCGTTCAGCAGCCTTTCTTTTGAAATATAGTATTAGGAAAGATGCATCCGGCGTTTTTGGCGGATCGCGTCAAGGTCGATTAGGTTGTTGTGATGAGGTGCGGCTGCTGGAAGAGGGCTTGTCTTTTGCGGTTTGCGGCGATTGTCCTTGCTGAAAGAAAAAAGAAGATAGCCGCATAATGCGATGATAATAAAAAGGATCATTATACATTCCTCCCAAAAAAAGTTTTGGTATTCTCTATTGTACGGATAAAACGTCAAAAAGTATTCAAAAAATTCCAAATTGGTTAAAAATAAATAACTGCCCCTCAAAAACAGTCTAACCTGATAACCTGAAAATAGTCTTGCAAATTGGTGATTGCTCATGTTGGTGATTGGTTCTATAGTTACTATCGACGATAAAATAAATTCCTTTATATAACTTTTAACCTAAATTTACATAATTCTATTTTCCTGTTTTCGGGTGCTGTTTTCTTGCTTGTTAGGTTTATACCCTATTTTTCAGAATCAAACACAAAAAACCCAAATTACGGAGCATTTGGGCGGTACGGGGGAATGCAGATTGTAGTTTTGGGGATTAGGATGACTGATCAGAAGAAGCGTTTGAACATTTTTCTGATTTTTTGAAATGGGCTCGATTTCTTTTGCATTTTAAGCGGCCTGGTCATAATCCATTTTTTCAATAGACTCTTTGTAGCGATAGCATGTTTTGTCATTGTTTTTCCTCCTCATGTGTTGATACTTGTTTTACGGAGAATGGATTAAAAATGTTTCATATTTACGCAAAAAAACCAGCCCTTTTTGGACTGGCTTTTGGTATTACGCCTGTTCTTCAAACAGTTTTGCAATCTCAACGATGACATTTACGGCTTTCACCATGTTATCGGCTGAGATGTATTCAAATTTGCCGTGGAAGTTTTCCCCGCCGGTGAAGATATTTGGTGTCGGGAGTCCCATGTAGGACAGCTGGGATCCGTCTGTGCCGCCGCGAATTGGAGAAATCTTCGGTTCGATGCCGAGGTTTTCCATCGCTTGCTTGGCAATGTTGACAATTTCAATGACAGGTTCAATTTTCTCTCTCATGTTGTAGTATTGGTCGTTCATATCAAGCTGAATCCGGTCTTGGCCGTATTCGTTTTGAAGTTCTTCAACAACACGCTTCATTGTTTCTTTTCTGCTTTGGAAGTGATCTTTGTCAAAGTCTCTGATAATGTAGTGGAGTTTTGTGTCCTCTACATCCCCTTGAATCGACAGCAGGTGGTAGAAGCCTTCGTAGCCTTCTGTATATTCAGGCGCTTCGTCTGCCGGCAGCAGGCTGTTGAGCTTCATTGCGATTTTCGCAGAGTTGATCATTTTCCCTTTTGCCGTTCCGGGATGTACGTTGTTGCCTTTGATGGTGATTTTTGCGGCAGCGGCATTGAAGCTTTCGTATTCAAGCTCACCGAGCGGGCCGCCGTCAACTGTGTAGGCAAAGGACGCATTAAATCGTTTTACATCAAACTTGTGCGGGCCTCTGCCGATTTCTTCATCAGGCGTAAAGGCGACTCTGATTGTGCCGTGCTTGATTTCAGGGTGTTTGATGAGGTAATCCATAGCTGTCATGATTTCAGCGATACCGGCCTTATTGTCTGCGCCAAGAAGGGTTGTGCCGTCTGTAGTGATGAGTGTATGGCCTTTATAGCCGGGCAGTTCTGGGAATTGATCAGGCGACAGAATGACCTGCAGCTGTTCATTAAGAACGATGTCTTTTCCATCGTAGCTTTCAATGATTTGCGGATTCACGTTTTTGCCGGTAAAGTCTGTGGCGGTGTCGACGTGAGCGAGAAAGCCGATTGTCGGCACATCTTTTTCAGTATTGGAGGGAAGAGTCGCCATGACATAGCCGTTTTCATCAATGGCTGCATCCTGCATGCCAATGGACTTCAATTCATCAACGAGCATGTTTCCTAAAGTCAATTGGCCGGGTGTGGAAGGGCAGGTATCAACGGATTCATCGGACTGTGTATCGACTTTTACGTATGTAGTAAACCGTTCAATGATTTCTTCTTTCATTTCCAATCATCTCCTTTGTCTTATTTTATCATGGCGGGATGAGAGATTTCTATTGCACAATACCGTTTCGAATGGCAAAAACAACTGCCTGTGTCCGGTCTTGAGCGTTGCATTTTTGCAGGATGCGGTGCACGTGGGTTTTCACAGTGCTTTCGCTGACGAAAAGCTTTTCAGCAATCTCTTCATTTCTCAACCCATAGGCCATTTGCTGAAGAACCTCGAGCTCTCTTTTGGTAAATGGCTCTGCCAATTCTTCAGCATGAGGCTGTTGTTTCGCGCGGAATGTTTCACTAATAATTTTAGCGGCTGTGACTGTGCGGAAAATCGCTTCGCCTCTGGCCGCGGCGCGAATGGCGTCAATCAATTCTTCAGGAAGCGTATCCTTCAGCAGATAGCCGACTGCGCCCGCGCGGATGCCTTCAAATACATACTCCTCGGTATCAAAGGTTGTTAAAATGACAATCTTTGTATCTGGATGTGCGGACATAATGTCTTTCGCCGCTTCAATGCCCGAGCAATGTGGCATTTGGACATCCATGAGGATGACGTCGGGTTTTGTTTGCTTTGCCAGTGCAATGATTCCGTGACCGTCGCCGGCCTCACCGGAAACCGTCATATCCGGCTGTGCGTTGATGACATAGCGGAAGCCTTCACGCACAAGCGGCTGATCATCGGCAAGTGCGACGCGTATTTTATCTTTGTTCATCTTTTTGCTCCTTAATCGTTGTCGTGAGCGGCAGTGACAACTCAATTTGCAGGCCGCTCGGCTGTATGGCACTGAGAGACAGGGAACCGCCTGCTTTTTCAGCGCGCTCTTTCATTCCTGTCAGCCCAAATCCATAAGTAAGATTGCCGGTGAATTGTCCGTCATCGGTGATTGTGACATAAAGATTGGTCTCGTCGTTAGAAATGACGGCAGCCGCATGGGTAGCATTAGCGTGACGGATGATATTGGTCAGCGCTTCCTGCAAGATACGGTAGATCGTCTCGCTTACATGTTGAGGCCAAAACTCTTCCGACAGGCCGGCAGTGTTTAAAGAAACGTGTAAGCCGCTCCGTTCCTCCACTTGATGGATGAGCCCCCGCAAAGCAGTAAGACCCACCATTGATTCACTTTGGCTCATTTGGTGAACGACAGACCGTACTTCTTGAAGGCATTCTCTGGCGACTGCCAGTACATTTTGAATGACTTTTTCTGAATCTTCCTTATTGCTTTTGAGGATATAGGGAAGAGATTGAAGCTGAACAATCACAGAAGTCAGCTCATGGCCGATGCTGTCATGAATGTCACGGGCGATTCTTGTACGCTCCTCAAGGACCGCGTACCTTAAAGAAAGAACAGAAGCCTCCTGCAGCTCTGCGTGCGCTTTCTGGAGTTCTTCATGCGCCTGCTCCAGCTGCCAGTGCATTTTCGCTAATTCAGCATGATTCCGTTCAGCCTCTTTTCTCGCTTCTCGCCTGAAACGCATGGAGGAGAAGAAGACGTACAGTCCAATCATGATCGAGATGTGACTGATGATATCGTCCCAGTTGCTGTCAAAAACGGAGTACAGAAAGAAAACGTTGCCTCCAATTAGGCATACTGTAAAAATCAAGGACAGTCGTGCAGGAAGCTTTATGGCCGCATAAACCATTAAAAATACGATTAAGAAAAAGGCGGCTCCCTGCTCTTGGCCGGAAACAGCCCAAAGGAAAACGGTCAGGAGCCAAAGCCCGATGAAGATGCTCAAATTGACAGCAGCGGATGTCACATAGGGAATGATCCAAATGAATGCTAAGTACACTGCAAACACAAACACTAATAAAATGGGATTAGCTTTGGCAGGGTGAGATAAAAATTGTATGCAATTCAAAATGAGAATGAGGCTCGGCACAAGTTTTTTATAGTGCCGAGCCGGAGATTGTCGGTTCATGCTGGTCCTTCTTTCAGTTATTGAATGGATACTTTGCCAGCGGTTAGCCGTCTGTATGCTTTGTATAGCATGATGTTTCGGGCTGTGATGGTGCCGAGGGGAATGAAGAACATAGAGTGAATAATGGCAATAAAAATCGCATTGCTCTCAGGCAGCCATGTTCTCGCAGCCATTCGTAAAGAAAGTATCACTAGAATGAGGATAACACTTCCAAGGGAGCCGCGTGAAGTGACCTTTCCGGTTTCCGGGTGAATCCGCACGTTTACCATCTTTCCAATGCCAAACCCGCAGGCCAGCCCGATCAGTAATAAAATGCCGCTCATTGCCACGTGTAAAGCAGAATGAAAATATGCCGGCTGAAATGATGCTGATACGCCCCATAAGAGCAGCAACGGAATGATCAGTAATTTCACGGGCTTTACCGTTCTTTCTCGATACATCGATAACATAATAAGAATAAATACAATAAGAATGTAGGGGCTCATCGCCATGTCATCAAATCCTTTCTGCGTAAAGCATAGCGAATATTGGAAAAAAAAACGTCAACCGGCAGATTGATTTTTCGGCTCCTATACTTGTTCGCGCTGCATAAAGTCATGTAATATGGCGTGAAAATGCAGAATGTCCTCTATAGAAAACTGCAAAAATGAAGAAATCATTAATAAACTATTAAACTTCTTGAAAATGGATGTAGACCAGTTCTAAACACTATATAATGATATCAGGTCATTTTTTAGGAGGGTTTACATCATGGCAATACTTGTTACAGGTGGCGCGGGGTACATCGGAAGTCATACATGTGTGGAGTTATTGAACAGCGGCTATGAGATTGTCGTTCTTGATAATCTGTCCAACAGTTCGGCTGAGGCGCTGAACCGCGTCAAGGAGATTACGGGAAAAGATTTAACGTTCTATGAAGCGGATCTATTGGATCGGAAAGCGGTAGATTCGGTTTTTGCGGAAAATGAGATTGAAGCTGTGATTCATTTTGCGGGGTTAAAAGCAGTCGGTGAATCTGTTGCGATTCCGCTCAAATATTATCATAACAACCTAACGGGAACGTTTATTTTATGTGAGGTCATGGAGAAATACGGGGTTAAGAAAATCGTGTTCAGTTCATCTGCGACAGTATACGGCGTTCCGGAAACATCACCGATTACGGAGGACTTTCCATTAGGCGCGACAAATCCTTATGGGCAGACGAAGCTCATGCTAGAGCAAATATTGCGTGATTTGCATACAGCCGACAATGAGTGGAGCGTTGCGCTGCTTCGTTACTTTAATCCGTTCGGCGCACATCCAGGCGGACGAATCGGTGAAGACCCGAACGGCATTCCGAATAACCTCATGCCGTATGTGGCACAGGTAGCTGTCGGCAAGCTTGAGCAATTAAGCGTATTCGGCAATGACTATCCGACAAAAGACGGGACAGGCGTACGCGATTATATTCACGTCGTTGATCTCGCAGAAGGCCACGTCAAAGCGCTTGAAAAAGTATTGAACTCCACTGGAGCAGATGCATACAACCTCGGAACAGGCACAGGCTACAGCGTGCTTGAAATGGTTAAAGCCTTTGAAAAAGTGTCAGGGAAAGAGGTTCCGTACCGTTTTGCGGACCGCCGTCCGGGGGACATCGCCACATGCTTTGCAGATCCTGCAAAAGCCAAGCGGGAACTGGGCTGGGAAGCAAAACGAGGCCTTGAGGAAATGTGTGCAGATTCCTGGAGATGGCAGTCTTCTAATGTGAATGGATATAAGAGTTCGGAATAAGAATGGAGGCCTTCTCAACAGAGAAGGCCTTTTTTTAAGAAAAAGGGTGCCTGTTAAGACACCCTTCTCTACTATTATTTGATTTTTACAATAACATCATTGCTGAATTTGAGTTTCCAAGTTCCTTTTGCATAAGCTTCCTTGTCAACTTCAAATGCTTTCACACCTGTTACTTTAATATTAGGATTTAGATCACTCAAAATTTTAGAGTTATCAACTTTTGTCTCAGTTGCATAGTTTACAGAAGCATCAATATCAGAATCATAAGAAGTGCCATCGGCATCAACTAATTTAACAGTTGGAATTGAAAAAGAACTTATTGGCTTTTTAGATACGTTTTTAATTGTATATTGAACAGCTACAATAGTGCCTCCATCAGAAGCTTTCTTTTCAACATATTGAGTACCGACAGTATCTCTGTCCTCTACCTTCGTAACTGTCACTTCAGTTTTTTCAGTTTTTACAGTATCACCGATATTGTATGTTTTTTCAGTTTCTGCTTTGCTGCTGCTTGATGTTTTGGAAGTGGCTTCTGAACCGCCTCCGCCGCCAATGTTAGCAATAATAATGATGACAACAACTGCGAGAATAAACGTAATGATTTTATGTCGCATAAAAAAGTTACGTTGATCCTTACCGCAGTTAGGACATTTTTTTACACCCTTTGCAATTTCTTGACCGCAAGCTTTACAGGGTACTAGTTTTCCTGCCATTCTATTTCCTCCTATGTAATTAAATGTACAAAACATATGTACTATAATGCCTATATTATTTCACTTAGTCAATATAAAATTATGAATTTCTTATAATTATTATCATTTATAGTTAATTTTACTTGTAAAATATATGCTTTTTTTCTTATCGGTTATATCTGTTAATTGTTAATAGATAAATCGCTTTTTCTTGTAGCTCATCTGAACAAATCTCCGCAAATACCCCTTGAACCAATTCGAACCGTCCCTTATAATGCTAATATTGGAAAGTAAAAATGATATGATAAAAACAGTGGTTTTCTAGGGTTCCGCAATGCAAATTGGACTGTGACCGAGAGAAAACACATAGCGGCTTGGCTGTTATGACACGGTGGGATAAAAGCCCAGGAGTTTCTGCTCTTTTGCGAGAGCGTACTCCTGGGTTTTTTTGTTGATACTATCTAGAGAAGGAGTGTTTGTGATGAAAAAGAAAATGCTTGATGTGCTGATGCTTGTGATTGGCGCTTTTTTCTTCGCGCTTGCAGTGAATTTGTTTGCGATTCCCAATGACCTGGGGGAAGGCGGGGTCACTGGGATTACGCTGATTTTGTATTATGTGTTTCAATGGTCTCCTGGGGTAACGAACTTTATCTTAAATGCATTTCTGCTTTTAATCGGCTACAAGTTTCTGGACGGTAAAACCACTGTCTATACAATCATTGCCGTAGCGGCGAATTCGCTTTTTCTCCATCTGACACACGGGTGGAGCGTCCCGTCTGATGAATTGATCATTAATACGATTTTCGCGGGTGTATTTGCGGGAGTCGGTATTGGCATGATTATTCGTGTCGGCGGAACGACAGCCGGTTCTGCGATTCTGGCCAGAATTGCTAATAAATATTTAGACTGGAATATCAGCTACGCGCTCTTGTTTTTTGATTTAATCGTAGTATTTTGCTCTTATTTTATTATTGGTGCGGAAAAAATGATGTTTACAATCGTGATGCTGTATATCGGAACGAAAGTGATGGACTTCATTATTGAGGGCTTGAATACGAAAAAAGCGATTACGGTCATTTCGGAAAATAAGGGTGAGATTGCCGAGCAGGTAAATACCTTGATGGATCGGGGTGTGACGATTTTATCAGGGAAGGGGAACTATACGGGCCAGTCTAAAGAGATTTTGTATATCGTCATTAACAAACAGGAGCTGTCCATGCTGAAGAAAATCATCAGAAGCTGTGACAAGAAAGCGTTTGTGATCGTTCATGACGTACGCGATGTGTTTGGCGAAGGCTTTGTCGACATATCTAAATAAAAAAATCCCTCTGCACTTGAAGCAGAGGGATTCGTTCGTTTAGAACGGATATTTGCGGTATTGCTTCTGTATCGAAATCCATTTTGTTACGGTAAATTCCTCAACCACCCATGGATTTCCGAAGCGTCCGACACCGCTTGCTTTGTTGCCGCCAAAGGCGATATTCGGCGAATCATTGACGGACTGGTCGTTGACATGGGTCATGCCGCTGTCGATTTGCAGGGCAAATGTTTCACCTTTTTCTAAGTCAGAAGTGAAAACCGCCGAGCTGAGGCCGTATTCGGTGTCATTTGCCATATCAATCGCTTCCTGATCGCTGGAGGCTTTGATAATGGTGGCAATCGGGGCAAACAGCTCCGTTTGGGCAATTTTGCTGTTGTTGTCTGCACCGATAAAGACATACGGTGTGAGCACGTTTCCGACGCGTTTTCCTTCAACCGCAAGCTCGATGCCGTCTGCCTTTGCCTGCTCAATGATCTCCAGCGCTTTTTCAATTTGGCGCTCGTTGATCAGCGGGCCGACAACGGTTTTCGGATCGGTTTGATCGCCGTATGGAAGCTGTTTGACACGGGCGGTGAATTTTTCAACAAACTCATCGTACACATCTTGATGAACGATGATTCTGTTGATAATCATACAGATTTGTCCCTGGTGAATAAATTTCCCGAAAATGGCGGCGTCTACAGCACGATCGACATCCGCGTCTGAAAGGACGGCAAATGGATTGTTGCCGCCGAGCTCCAGAGCCATTCGCTTAAAGTCACGTCCGGCGATTTCACCGATGTGGCGTCCGACTGCGGTTGATCCCGTAAAACTGATTAACCTAGGGATTGGATTTGTCAGCATATCGTCTCCGATTTCCTCCAAATCCGTTAACATGACGTTAAGGACACCCGCAGGAAGACCAGCGTGTTCAAACGCTTTGGCAATGATGGTTCCGCCGGAAAGAGCGGTCTGGATATCAGGTTTGTGAACAACACTGTTTCCCAACGCAATCGCAGGCGCAATTGTTCTCATTGATAAGTTCATCGGAAAATTGAATGGAGAAATCGATGAAATCACGCCGAGCGGAAGGCGGTAAATCTTATTGATTTTCCCTTCAATGTTGGATGGAACCTCTTTGATGCCGCCTAATTCGCCAGTATACGTTATGGCTTCATCTAAAATTGCAATTGTTTGTTCAAGCTCGAGCGTGGCTTTAATGATCGTTCCGCCGGTTTCGCGGGAGATCATCATGATGATGTCATCACGGTTTTCCTGTAAATAGCCGCGCGCTTTTTGCAGAACTGCTTTTCGGTCTTCTGCCGTGCTCTTGGCCCACTTCTTTTGTGCCCGTTGTGCAATGTCAAACGCATCCTCCAGCTGTTTGCTTGTTGCCAACGATGCTGTTGTAATCACAGACTGGTCATACGGATTCAAAATGTCTTCCGTACGCCCGCTTTCCCCTTCGGTCCACTTTCCGTTGATAAAACTTTTGTTTAACGCTTCTAAACCCATTAATGATCATCCTCCTTTGGTCCTGCTATCCTCTTCTATTTCCGTTGAAGCCAATATGTAAACGAATGATGTTTCCCTTTCAGTTTCCCGTCCATCTATGCCGAATATACTCTTTTTTATTGGAGAACAAATGCGTTTCGCCTTATACTGGATATACAGATCCTTACATAAGAGAGGAGACCTTATGAAATCGCTGCTGGCTATTTATCCCGGTTTGATTGTGTCTGAGGAGCTTTGCGTAAAGGAAGACTGTCTATGCTTTTTTGATGAGAACAGTCAGAGATATATCTCCATTCCGAAAACGGAGATCAGCGAAAAAGAGACGTTGCTGCTGCAATCATTTTTGACGCCTGCGGATGAGGCCAATCAAATGTCCTTGAAGTCGCCGGAAGAAAACAAGTGGTTTGCGTTTCTTTTTTCTGGAGGGGAAGTGCCGGCGAACATAAAGAAGCGGACGAGATTTGTTCATTTTCATTTGCTCGGTAAAATAGAGCGTGCGTCTTTTGCAGAAGCGGTTCGCCATTTTTGGCCGGTGCCTTTTGTGATTGTGTGGATGCATGAGGACAGAGGCGTGATTGTCGAGCAGGAAAGTGAAGCAGCGGCGGGGAAGGACGAGCTGGAATCCCTTGCTAAGGTTCTTGAGAGTGATTTCTACTTCAGTGTCCGTTTTTACGCCGGGAGATTTTACGAGCCCGATGAAAGTCTGCGAACGCATTACGCCCGTGAACAGACGTATTTCCTCTTTGCTGAAAAACGGCTGCCTCAGGTACAGAGTGTGACCTTTGAGATGATCTTTCCTTTTTTATTATTAGAAGCAGAAAAAGAAAAGCTGGAAACGCTGCTCTCTGAAGAAGCTGAGCTTTTATTCGGAGATGAATCTGAGCTGAGGAAAACGATCAAGCTCTTTATTGAAAACAACTCAAATGTGACGTTAACGGCGAAAAAGCTGCATCTGCACCGCAACAGCCTGCAATATCGAATTGATAAATTTATTGAGCGGTCAGGAATAGACATTAAAACGTATAAAGGCGCGCTGCTCGCCTATTTTATCTGCCTGCAAAGCGAAGTTTCAGAATAAATTGGAAATATGCACGAAAAATGGCTGGTTGATTTTATGAATGCTGCCCATTTCAGCGACAGGGAAATGCTGTTACACTCAATTTGAGAAAGCGTTTACAATAACAAAGGGGGATATTACATGGCTGAATTGCGGATGGAGCACATTTATAAATATTATGATCAGAAGGAAGCGGCTGTTGATGATTTTAACCTTCACATTGACGATAAGGAATTTATCGTATTCGTCGGCCCGTCTGGCTGCGGGAAATCTACGACGCTTCGGATGGTCGCAGGACTTGAAGAAATTTCGAAGGGCGATTTTTATATTGAAGGAAAACGGGTAAATGATGTAGCGCCAAAGGACAGGGATATCGCGATGGTGTTTCAAAACTACGCGCTCTATCCGCATATGACGGTCTACGATAATATCGCATTCGGGCTGAAGCTTCGGAAAATGCCAAAGCCTGAAATCAAAAAAAGAGTAGAGGAAGCCGCAAAAATTCTCGGACTGGAGGAATATTTGCACCGCAAACCGAAAGCGCTGTCAGGCGGGCAGAGACAGCGGGTCGCGCTAGGACGTGCGATCGTGCGGGATGCAAAGGTGTTCTTGATGGATGAGCCTTTGTCAAACCTGGACGCGAAGCTGAGGGTGCAAATGCGGGCGGAAATTATTAAGCTCCATCAGAGACTGCAAACCACTACGATTTACGTGACGCATGACCAGACAGAAGCGCTGACGATGGCGACACGGATCGTGGTCATGAAAGACGGGAAAATCCAGCAGATCGGGACGCCCAAGGATGTATACGAATTTCCTGAAAACGTCTTTGTCGGTGGTTTTATCGGCTCACCGGCGATGAATTTTTTCAAAGGAAAGCTGACAGACGGTCTCATCAAAATCGGTTCTGCGGCATTAACCGTGCCGGAAGGAAAAATGAAGGTGCTGCGTGAAAAGGGATACATCGGCAAAGAAGTCATCTTCGGCATCCGTCCTGAGGATATTCATGATGAATTGATTGTCGTGGAGTCGTATAAGAATTCTTCGATTAAAGCGAAAATCAATGTCGCAGAGCTGCTCGGTTCTGAAATCATGATTTATTCGCAGATTGATAATCAAGACTTTATTGCACGGATTGACGCCCGCCTCGATATTCAATCAGGTGATGAGCTGACGGTTGCGTTTGATATGAATAAAGGCCATTTCTTTGATAGTGAGACAGAAGTGAGAATTCGATAAGTTCTAAAGCCGGACATGGAGACATGCCCGGCTTTTTTGTGTTCTCTAAAAGGTTTACAGAAAAAACCGCAGGGGGTAGTGGTTGGTAAGAAAGGGGAGATAGAGATGTGGCATGCGGCAATGTGGGGCGGGATTTCAGGTTCTGCTGTATTGCTGGGCGCGCTGGCGTCCATGTTTTTTTCGATTCGCAAGCAGATCATCGGCTATATTATGGCTTTTGGCACAGGCGTATTAATCGGCGCTGCCGCTTACGAACTTCTCGGAGATGCAGTGGCAGAAGGCGGAATTGTAGCGACAGGCGCCGGATTTATTGCAGGAGCTGTCGTATTTACGGTTTTTGATTACGCGGTTTCCAAAAGAGGTGCGTCACAAAGAAAAAGGTCGGGACAAGCAGCTGTCGGCGGAGGAGGATTAGCCATTTTTATCGGCACCATCATGGATGCTGTTCCGGAATCAATTATGATTGGCGCCAGTCTTCTCGAAGAACAATCGGTCAGCTTCCTTTTGGTGGTCGCTATTTTTATCAGCAATATACCTGAAGGGCTGTCCAGTACAGCAGGGATGAAAAACAGCGGGTATTCCAGGATGAAAATTATGCTGCTTTGGATCGCGGTACTCGCCATTTCAATTCTCGCTTCATGGTCGGGATATTTCTTTCTCAATGGTGCTTCTGAACAAGTAATGGCAGCAATCGCGGCGTTTGCGGGCGGGGGGATCATTGCGATGATTGCGTCGACGATGATGCCCGAGGCGTACGAAGACAGCGGTCCGATGACAGGGTTAATCGCTGCCCTTGGCCTGTTAACCTCGCTTGTTTTGAATCAGTTTTCTTAAGTTGTTTTTATTAAATGTATTAAAAAGAGAGCGGCTTACCCACTCTCTTTTTATTCGCATTATTGATAAACTGAAACACTTAATTGCCCATAAAGTGAACCGTTTTTATAAACAGTAAGTTTTCCCTGACCTACACTTTGACCTGTTACGATCCCATTAGCATCTACAGTAAAAACAGCTTTGTTGTCACTATGATATGAAAATCCTGATCCTAATAAATGGCTTGGAACTGGTTTTGCATGACCCACCTGTACGTTAAAGTCGGCTAATTTCGCCTCAATAGGAGCGAGTGATGCTGGAACAGTTTGACTTTCTGGAACCATTACAGCATTCTGAGTTGCCTCTTTAGCAGAAGCTTGACCTCCGATTGATAAAACAACAGCAGAAACAGAAAGTAAGGAAACAATTGTTTTCTTCATTTTCATATCAATTCCTCCCAGTATCATATTTTTGTTACAAGTAAACTATTCAATTTACATAATTAATTGTCCTTGTAAATATATGTAAAATATTTGTGAACATTAGGAGGTGTTTTTTGGGCACTTGAAAATCCTACAAATCAACCGATGAAAAAGGAGGAAGAAATAGACAGAAAGCAGGAGTAAAATGAAACGATTTATCCTAAGCATTTTTCTTTTAGGCAGCTGCTTAGCTCTCGCGGCTTGCGCTGATCAAGAGGCAAACGCGGAGCAGCAGATGCCGAAAGCGGAACATAAGAAAACAGAAGAGAAGACAGTACATATTCAGAAAAAAGAAGACGATACATCCGCATGGATCAAAACAGAGAAACCGGCAAAGCTGCCGATTTTGATGTACCACAGCATTTCCTCTGGAAACAGCCTCCGTGTCCCGAAGGAAGAATTCGAAGCGCATATGAAGTGGCTGCACGAAAACGGCTACCAGACATTAACACCGAAAGAGGCGTATCTCATGCTGACGCAGGATAAAAAGCCGAGTGAAAAATGTGTGCTGATCACGTTTGATGACGGATACACCGACAATTATCAAGACGCGTATCCGGTGCTAAAAAAGTACGGGATGAAGGCGACGATTTTTATGATCGGCAAATCGATCGGACATAAACATCATCTGACAGAGGACCAAATGAAAGAAATGGCGAAGCATCGCATAGCGATTGAAAGCCATACGATTGACCACCTTGAGCTGAATGGATTAACGCCTGAACAGCAGCACAGTGAGATGGCTGATTCGAAAAAGCTGTTTGACAACATGTTTCATCAACAAACCTCCATTATTAGCTATCCGGTGGGGCGCTACAATGAGGAGACGCTGAAGGCCGCCGAAGAAACGGGCTATCAAATGGGCGTAACGACAGAACCGGGCGCGGCAACGAGAGACCAGGGAATGTACGCCCTCCATCGCGTGCGTGTGTCCCCGGGTATGTCAGGTGCGGCTTTTGGCGCGTATATCGAGTCGCTGAAATAAAAAAGGAGGCGCTCAATCGCCTCCGCCGCCACAGCCGGAATCGCTGAAACCTCCGTCACTGCCGCATCCATCATGGTGTGAGCCATGATTTGAATAACCGAAAAACCCGCTGTCCGCCTGCTGGCGGCTTTTGTTTTCCGAGGGCTGCGGCTGAATGACTGAAAGAAAAACAATAATAGATATAATCAATAAGATAATCACAATCACTTTGGTCACTCCCTTTTTTCACCATATCTGTTATACGGGTGAAACGCAGATCGGTTTCACTTCAAAGAGATCGATTCTTTCAGGCGGTCTTTGAGCCAGCGCTTCAACACCCCGTGTCCTTTATTTGACAATAAAGTGCTGACACGCCAATACATAGGTGGATGAGGTGCGAACTGAAAATCAATGAATCTGAAAAGCCAGCTTTTATCGCGGGTGAGAGAGTCGATATGAAGCTCGTCCTCATCTGCTTCAGAGCTGTAGGCGCTTTGTTTCTGTATGTCCTCATCCTGCCGAAACGCCAAGATCCTCAAGGCATCGGCCATTTGTTTGTACCCGCCTTCCAGCAGCGATGCGCCAAGGTTGTCAGCGCGCACCTCCATCCATTGTGAACAAAAGGATTGATAGAGCTGAAACAGAAGGATGATGGCCATAATGAAAGCCCAAAGCGCAATTTTGTGGGCCGCGGGATGGGCAATATGCTGCTCAAATAAGAGGATGATCCCAACGACGGCTCCAAGATATAGAAAACGCAAAAACTGTGATGACAGAACGTCACGTTTTTTAATATGAATCGCCTCGTGAGCCAGAATGCCTTCGATGACACGCAGCGGAAGTGTTAGTGTGGCGCTTGTCAGAATGACCATTGACCTTCCGACATTCATGCCGACTGCCATTCCATTGTAATCATCACTCTCCGTTTCGTATATGCGGACATGGGAAATGCCGGCCCTGCGGAAAATCCTGTCGGCCGCTGCCTGTACATCCGGATGATGACATGGCTTGGCATCCATTGCCGCCCGTAAAACACGGTCTGACAGATACATGTTGAGTATCCAGTACAGCATCACGGCAACGGCCATGACCCATGGAGAGGCATGTAATGCATATAACACGAGCACCAATAAGGCGTAAGCTGATACGCCTTTTACGCTGGCGGCAAAATATAGCTTCCCAAGCAGCCGCTTCACATTTTTTCTATGATAAAACGGCAAAACAGAAATCACACTGTCTTCGTTGTTTTCCGAATCTGTGTATTCACGGAGGATCGCTTTCCATCTTTGCGGTTCCTTCACCGTTAGAAACATCGTTTCACCGGGAAGAGACAGTTTGATAACTTGCTGAAAGCTTGTTGTCAGATCTAAACGGGATGAATACATGGTCAGCAGCGGATGAAGCTTCAAGAGATCAGCTGTTGATTCAAGCTGAATGTCTCTCAAATCGGAAAGCGGGTATGTACGGGTTTCATAACGTGAGCTGATGTGCAATTTTTCCAAGGATGCTGAATACAAAACGTTCACACTGAAAACATTCAATATTCGTTTCACCAGTGCCCCTCCGCCGGAGACCATGCCCAAAAGGATGACATATTTGAGAGGGCTTGGGTCAGGTCCATAGATGAAAAAAATAACGGCGCCTGCAAACACAACGGCAGTCAGCGTGATGTCAGACAGGAGGCGTGTATTGTTTCTGGCAAGCTCGATTTCCTGCCAGTCTCCCGAAGGTATTTCCGCACGTTCGGAGGCAATGAGATCCATTGCGGTCCAATAGCAGTAGAACATTGTCGCGATCGAGACAATGCCGTCCATGAATGATAGATGAGAGAAGATGTAAAAAGCAGCGCCGACCCAAAGAACAATATCAATCCAGAAGTCTATAGCCGGAATGAGTTTTGCCGCCAGGGCTGATATCAAATAAAGTACCAGCCCGAGAATCATAAAAAGAAATAGATGTGTTCCCATAGGTATGCTAGAGTCCTTTCTATCTGGTATTTCCAACTATTACTATAGCATGAGGCGGGAACTTGCAAAAATAGGAACATGCAAAAAAGCAAGCTCTTTCGTTTTACGAAGGGCTTGCTTGCGATGTATCAATAAAACTGGTGCAGCATCAATAAGGTTAAGGACACTGTGATCGCTCCCCCGATTCGGGTAGACACCTGGGCGAATGGCATCAGCTCAAGTCTTTCTGCGGCACTTAAAATGGCGACGTCCCCGGTGCCGCCTTGTCCTGAATGGCACGCATTGATAATAGCTGTCTCAATCGGATACATGTTCAGCCATTTTCCGGTGAAAAAGCCGACGGCCATCATGGTCACAACGACAGACAGAATCGTAATGATATTGCTGAGGTTGAAGGCAGCGACAAGCTTGTCCCACGGCGTCATGGACACCCCGATCGCAAAGAGAAGCGGGTAGGTCACAGCGGTTGAAAAGAAGCGGGACACCCCAAACGCGCCATTTTCAATTGAGGCAGGCACCAATCTGAACAGCTTAATCAGAACAGCCAGTAACAGCATGGCAACGGGAGCCGGAAATCCAAAAAAGTCGTGAGCGAGCATGCCGACTAAATATAAAGAAACGGCAAGGATACCGCCTGACGCAAATAAGGAAAGGTTGAACATTTGCTGGCCGCTTTGTGATTCCTCCAGCGCAGGGGACACTTCTTCAGATCGGTCCACTTTGCCGTTGCCTGTCCATTCCGGTTTTTTCTTTCCGATTCTGTTCAGCAATCCCGCTAGAATGATCGCGCACAGGCTGCCCAGCATGATCGACGGCAGAACAAGTGCAAACGCTTCCCCTTGAGACATGGGCATGATATCAGAATAACCGATGGATAGCGGAATAGCGCCTTCTCCGACTCCTCCTGCCATAATAGGAATGACAATGTACAGCAGTGTATGCTGAAATCCGAGGCCGAGCAATGTGCCGACAGCCAGTCCGACAATAGCAGCCGCGACAGAACCGGCAATAAGCGGAATAAAGATTTTCATGAATGCTTTTACGAGAGTTTCTCTTTTCATGCCGAGGATGCTTCCAACGACAATCCCGGCGATAAATAAGTATAGAAAGTTTGAGTTTTCTGTAAATTCCGTGGTGGATTTGACGATATCATTAGGCAGCAGGTGATAGTAGACGACAGCGGACGGAATAAAAGTAGCTAAGATGGCCGGGCCGCCGATAGAACGAACAATCGGTATCGATTTGCCGATTTGGGCAAAGGTGAACCCGAAAAACGCCATAACGGCAATGGATGTCAAGATGTCACTTTTTACATCGTGTTGCATAACAAAAACAGTGATTAATATAAACAGCAAGGCATACACAGGAAGCGGTATGATGCCTACTTTTATATTCATGGCTCTCGCAAACCAATTCTCTTTTCGAACCCCTTCGTGAATTGTATCCGTTTGCAATCGCATTTGTGTTTGAAGCTCTCCCATTGAAAAACCTCCCCTATTCTTGATGCAGTGAAATTGTTCACTATGTTAAGGATACTAAAAAATTGAAATTATTAATATATTAAAAATTTACTATTCAGCTTATCGATTCTTCCCGGTTCGAATGAAAAGAGGCATTCTGACTAAAAACGGTCTATGACGGAATGCTGAGAAACGAGTGCTGGGGCCGGACAAGCATTTTATTCGCAAGGAACGATATGTTGATGTACGATAATAAAGGGTCATTCATCCTAGAGACCGTCATCAATCAGCAACAAAATAGACAATAATCCGTCACATAGTGCAGGACTTTTTAGGTATTTTAGGCTTTATTTTTGAAAAGAATCGTTGTAAAGTACTTAATATGAACCAGTCAGAGAATGTGTCATTTGGTCAATCTGGCAATCTAGCATCATATTGAACAACTTATTGACACATTTGTGAAATATTGAACAATATTTTTTTCGTCTATTTTGTGAATTACTGATCAAAGTCTCGGTTCTATTTGTGAAGTGGTGAGCAAAATAACAGTTTTAACCGGAAATGGAGGAGAAAGCATGAGTGAATTGGTATTAGCCCGCATACAATTTGCATCAACAACGTTGTTTCACTTCTTGTTTGTGCCGATGTCCATCGGGCTTGTGTTTATGGTTGCTTTGATGGAGACTCTTTATCTTGTGAAGAAAAATGAGCTGTACCTCAAAATGGCAAAGTTTTGGGGACACTTATTCTTAATAAATTTCGCAGTCGGTGTTGTAACGGGGATTTTGCAAGAATTCCAGTTTGGACTGAACTGGTCTGATTACTCCCGTTTTGTCGGAGATGTATTTGGCGCTCCGCTTGCGATTGAAGCATTATTGGCGTTTTTCATGGAATCTATCTTTATCGGATTATGGATTTTCGGCTGGGACCGCCTGCCGAAAAAAATTCACGCTCTCTGCATTTGGCTCGTGTCATTCGGAACGATTATGTCGTCTTTCTGGATTTTAACAGCGAACTCCTTTATGCAGGAGCCGGTCGGCTTTACGATCAAAAACGGCCGCGCGGAAATGAACGACTTTGCCGCGCTGATTACAAACCCTCAGCTTTGGGTTGAATTCCCGCACGTCATTTTTGGTGCGCTTGCCACAGGGGCATTCTTTATCGCTGGAGTGAGTGCTTTTAAACTATTGAAGAAAAAAGAAGTGCCGTTCTTTAAACAATCTTTTAAACTCGCAATGATCGTCGGCCTTTGTGCCGGTCTTGGCGTCGGCCTTAGCGGACATATGCAGGCTGAGCACTTGATGGAATCACAGCCGATGAAAATGGCTGCCAGTGAAGGCCTTTGGGAAGACAGCGGTGACCCTGCTGCTTGGACGGCTTTTGCCACGATTGATACAAAAAATGAGAAAAGCTCAAATGAAATCAAAATTCCTTATGCTTTGAGCTACTTGGCGTATCAGAAATTCAGCGGAAGTGTCAAAGGGATGAAAACACTTCAGGCTGAGTACGAAAAAATATACGGAAAAGGCGACTACATTCCGCCTGTAAAAACGACGTTCTGGAGCTTCCGCATCATGGTTGGCGCAGGTGTTGTCATGATTCTTGCTGCGTTAGGGGGCCTTTGGTTAAACCGCCGCAAAAAGCTTGAAAACAGCAAATGGTATCTGCGCATTATGATCGCATTGATTTCCTTCCCGTTTATTGCGAACTCCGCAGGCTGGATTATGACAGAAATCGGGCGTCAGCCGTGGACGGTCATGGGCTTGATGACAACAGCTCAATCCGTGTCGCCTAACGTAACAGCGGGCTCCCTGTTATTCTCAATCATCGCATTTGGTGTGATGTACATGATTCTGGGTGCACTGCTTGTCTTCTTGTTCATCCGTGAGATTAAAAAAGGTGCGGAGCATGGTGATCATCATGATGTGCCTGTATCAACAGATCCCTTTAGTCAGGAGGTATACCATGGCATCTCTTCATGATCTTTGGTTTATACTCGTTGCTGTATTGTTTGTAGGATTCTTCTTTTTGGAAGGCTTTGATTTCGGAGTCGGCATGGCGACCCGTTTTCTTGGCCATAATGAGTTAGAGCGCAGAGTGCTGATCAACACGATCGGGCCGTTTTGGGACGCGAATGAAGTATGGCTTTTGACTGGTGCAGGCGCCATTTTCGCGGCGTTTCCGAACTGGTATGCAACGATGCTGAGCGGTTATTACATTCCGTTTGTCATTGTGCTGCTTGCGTTAATGGGCCGCGGGGTCGCGTTTGAGTTCCGGGGCAAGGTTGATCATGTAAAATGGGTAAAGGTTTGGGACTGGGTCGTTTTCTTCGGCAGTCTGATTCCTCCGTTTGTGCTTGGTGTGCTGTTCACGACATTATTCCGCGGGATGCCGATTGATGCCGATATGAACATTCACGCGCATGTATCTGATTATATCAATGTATATTCTGTACTTGGCGGTGTGACTGTAACACTTCTTTGCTTCCAGCATGGATTAATGTTTATCACGCTGCGTACGATTGGTGATTTGCAAAACCGCGCCCGGAAAATGGTGCAAAAGATAATGGGTGTTGTTTTTGTAGCGGTTCTTGCCTTCGCGGCCCTTTCTGCCTATCAGACAGACATGTTTACGCGCCGCGGCGAGATTACCATTCCGCTCGTTGTTTTGATTGTCATCTGCTTTATGCTTGCTGCTGTATTTATTCGTAAGAAAAAAGACGGCTGGACATTTGGGATGACAGGCGCGGGGCTGGCGCTGACTGTAGGGATGATCTTTATTTCATTATTCCCTCGGGTGATGGTCAGCTCGATTCAAAGCGCGTACGATTTAACAGTAGCTAACGCTTCTTCCGGTGATTATTCGCTTAAAGTCATGTCAATTGCAGCATTAACCCTATTGCCATTTGTAATCGGCAGCCAGATCTGGAGCTATTATGTCTTCCGGAAGCGCGTCAGCCATAAGGAGCCTATGACTTATTAATGGGAAGAGACCTGTTTCGATATAAAGGAATGAAGCGGATTTTCACCGTGATTACTTGTTTAACGCTGATTCAGACAGCCGCTATTATTATGCAGGCAGAGTGGCTGAGTGAAGCCGTAACCGGACTGTTCAACGGGAAGAGCATTGCCTCCCTGTTTCCGGTGATCGGCTTTTTCCTCATCGCTTTTGTCGCCCGGCACGGGGTGACCGTGGCGCGCCAGAAAATCGTTTATCAATATGCCGCTCGGACAGGAGCTGATTTGAGAAAAAGTTTTCTTGATCAGCTGTTCCGGTTAGGTCCCCGCTTTGCAAAGAAAGAGGGAACAGGGCAAATGGTGACGCTGGCGATGGAAGGCATCAGCCAGTTCCGCCGCTACCTGGAGCTTTTTCTTCCGAAAATGGTCAGCATGGCGATTGTGCCTGCGGCGGTTGTTATTTATGTGTTTTTTCAGGATCGTACCTCAGCCATCATTTTAGTTGCTGCTATGCCGATTCTGATTATCTTTATGATTCTTCTCGGCCTTGTCGCACAGAGAAAAGCGGATCGTCAGTGGAAATCCTATCAGAGACTTTCTAATCATTTTGTAGATTCTCTTCGCGGGCTGGAGACATTGCGTTTCTTAGGTTTGAGCAAGTCGCACAGCAAAAATATTTTCTACGTTAGTGAGCGGTATCGAAAAGCGACGATGAGCACGCTTCGGGTGGCATTTTTATCTTCATTCGCCCTCGATTTTTTCACGATGCTGTCGGTGGCGACTGTCGCAGTGTTTTTGGGCCTGCGCCTTATCGACGGTGATATTTTGCTTGGTCCCGCTTTAACGGCGCTTATTCTCGCACCTGAGTATTTTCTGCCAGTACGGGAAGTGGGAAATGATTATCATGCGACGCTGAACGGACAGGAAGCAGGCAAAACCATTCAAGAGATTTTGTCGCAGCCTGGTTTTAAAGAAGAGATGCCGCTTCAGCTCGAGGCTTGGTCCGATCAGGATGAGCTGAAGCTGTCAGGCGTGTCAGTCGGCCGTTCGGTGTCTGATATTCATCTCTCATTCAAAGGCAAGAAAAAAATCGGCATTATCGGTGCAAGCGGTGCCGGAAAATCAACATTAATTGATATCCTCGGCGGATTTTTGGAGCCGGATGACGGCATGATCGAGGTCAATGGTTCAGGGCGGTCCCATTTGCAGGACGGCAGCTGGCAGAAAAACCTCCTTTATATCCCACAGCATCCGTACATTTTTGATGATACACTGGCGAACAACATTCGCTTTTATCATCCAAGCGCTTCGGACGAGGATACAGCCCGGGCAGCTGCCTCGGCTGGTCTGACAGAGCTGGTGGACAAGCTTCCTGGCGGATTAGAGGGACGGATCGGGGAAGGCGGCCGGGCGCTCAGCGGCGGCCAAGCTCAGCGTGTTGCGCTGGCCCGCGCCTTTTTGGGAAACCGCACGATCCTGTTGCTGGATGAGCCGACCGCCCATCTTGATATCGAAACAGAATATGAAATAAAAGAAACGATGCTGGACTTATTTGAGGATAAGCTCGTCTTTCTCGCGACTCACCGGCTCCACTGGATGCTTGATATGGACGAAATTATCGTGCTGGATGGGGGCAGGGTTGCGGAAATCGGGACTCACGATGAATTGCTGGCGAAAAACGGTGTGTACACCAAACTCGTGGAGGCACAACTGGGGGAGAGAGCATGAAGAAAGAAGAATGGATTCTGCCGTATATCAAGCAAAATGCCCGCCTGTTCGTTCTGGTCATCTTTTTGGGTGCGGTGACAATTTTTTCTGCTGCTTTTCTCATGTTCACCTCAGGGTTTTTGATCTCTAAGGCAGCGACAAGACCCGAAAACATCCTGCTCATTTATGTCCCGATCGTCGCTGTGCGCACCTTTGGGATTGCACGGTCTGTGTCACGATATGTGGAACGCCTCGTCGGCCATCACATCATTTTGAAAATTGTATCCGACATGCGCGTCCGCCTTTACAACATGCTTGAACCGGGTGCCTTGATGCTGCGTTCCCGTTTTCGCACGGGGGATATGCTCGGCATTTTGTCTGAGGATATTGAGCATTTGCAGGATGCCTTCTTAAAAACGATTTTTCCTGCGATCTCAGCTTTGCTCTTGTATGCTGTTTCAGTGATTGCGCTCGGCTTCTTCTCTTGGCCGTTTGCCATATTGCTTGCGCTTTATTTGTTTGTTCTTGTTGTACTGTTTCCGGTTGTGTCTTTGCTAGTGACGAGAGCGAAGAATGCGAAGCTGAAAAGCGGGCGGAATGTGCTGTACAGCCGTCTGACAGATGCTGTGATGGGTGTCAGCGATTGGATGTTCAGCGGACGCAGGCATGCGTTCATTGATTCCTATGAAAAAGAGGAACATGATTGGTTTGAGCTTGAACGGAAAAAACAACGCTTTATGAGATGGCGGGACTTTGCCGCGCAATGCCTTGTCGCCGGCCTTATTTTGCTGATGCTGTTTTGGACGGCGGGGCACCATGCAGACGGGGAGCTCGCCAAAACGATGATTGCAGCTTTTGTGCTTGTGGTGTTCCCGTTGACGGAAGCCTTTCTGCCGCTTTCAGATGCTTTGGGCGAACTGCCCGGCTATCAGGATTCCATCAAACGCATGAACAAGGTGGCTCCTCAGCCGGAGGCGGCACAAACAGAATCAGCAGCTAAAACACTTGATCTCCAAGATGTCACACTGTCATTTCGTGATGTGACGTTTTCTTATGACAATACCAGCCAAGTACTGCACAACTTTTCCTTTACGCTGCGTCAAGGAGAAAAAATGGCGCTGCTTGGCCGGAGCGGGTCCGGGAAATCAACATCACTCGCATTAATCGAAGGCGCCTTGAAACCGGACTTAGGATCTGTGACGTTAAACGGAGTGGAGACATCGCTGTTAAAGGATCAGATTGCTGATGCGGTGGCCGTGTTAAACCAAAAACCGCACCTGTTTGACACAAGCATCCTGAATAACATCAGGCTTGGAAACGGAGAGGCAAGCGACGAGGATGTGCGCCGCGCCGCAAAGCAGGTGAAGCTGCATGACTACATTGAGTCACTGCCTGACGGATATCATACTTCTGTTCAGGAAACCGGCATCCGCTTTTCTGGAGGAGAGCGCCAGCGGATAGCACTCGCGCGGATTTTGCTGCAGGATACGCCGATCATCATCCTTGATGAGCCGACAGTTGGCCTTGACCCCATCACTGAGCGTGAATTGATGGAAACGGTGTTTGAGGTGTTAAAGGGAAAAACGATTCTATGGATTACGCACCATCTCGCGGGAGTGGAAGCGGCCGATAAAATCGTGTTTCTCGAAAACGGAAAAACGGAAATGGAAGGAACGCATGAGGAACTGCTGGCGTCAAACGAACGATATCGCCGCCTGTATCATCTTGATGTTCCTGTAAAATAGAAGACAGCCATTCAGGCTGTCTTTTTTGTTTGAAAAAGAAAAGGTGCAGGAAAAATAGGTAGAGAACGAAGAGGAGGGATAGAGATGAATGTTCCAATTTGGACGGAAGAGCATGTGAGGGCTTCGCTCCCTGAAAGAGATGCAGAAAGCCATAAAGGCACGTACGGTACAGCTTTGCTGCTGGCGGGCAGCGACGATATGCCGGGAGCGGCGCTTCTTTCGGGGCTCGGGGCCATGCGAAGCGGACTGGGGAAGCTTGTCATCGGGACGTCTGAAAGCGTGATCCCGCTGATTGTTCCTGTTCTGCCCGAGGCGACCTATTGGCGTAACGGCTGGCAAAAAGCGGCGGACGCTCAGCTTGAAGAGACGTACCGGGCCATTGCCATCGGACCGGGGCTGCCGCAAACCGAAAGCGTACGGCAGGCAGTTGATCATGTGCTTGCGGCGGATTGCCCCGTAATTTTGGATGCCGGAGCGCTGGCGAAGCGCACGTATCCGAAACGGGAGGCGCCCGTCATCCTCACGCCGCACCCGGGCGAGTTTTCCCGTATGACAGGGGTGCCGGTGAACGAATTGCAAAACAAAAGAGCGGAATATGCAAAGGAATGGGCGGCTCAGCTGCAGGCTGTCATTGTGTTAAAAGGAAATCAAACCGTTATCGCCTTCCCTGATGGCGACTGCTGGTGCAACCCAACCGGAAACGGGGCGCTCGCCAAGGGTGGAACCGGTGACACGCTGACGGGCATGATATTGGGCATGCTTTGCTGCCACGAAGACCCGAAGCACGCCATATTAAACGCAGTCTATCTGCACGGTGCGTGCGCCGAGCTCTGGACGGACGAGCACTCCGCTCATACGCTGCTCGCTCACGAGCTTTCTGATGTGCTGCCTCGTGTGTGGAAACGATTTGAATGATAAAAAGCTGTCTTCATAGAGAAGACAGCTTTTCTTGATAACCCGCCCGTTTTTTCAGACGCGGTTTCATCAATACATAATAAAGAATAGAAGGCACGGCCAAGCCGACAATCCAGGCGATATCTCCGCCTCCAAACATTTTGGCCAGCGGTCCAATGTAAAAGGACGTATTGATAAATGGGATTTCAAGCAAGATGGACAGGACGAACGCAATCGTAGTAATCCAATTGACTTTTCCATATGGGCCGTTCACATCAAACATGGCTTTGACTTGATAGTTTCCGTGGCGGACGAAGTAGTAATCGACTAAGTTGATTGCCGTCCACGGAATTAAGAAATAACTGATGAAAAAGATAAAATTCAAAAACAGCTCCATAAAATTGCTTTGCCCGAGAAGGCTTAAGACTGTGCCGACAAGCGTGACGCCGAGGATCATGATGATTCTTACTTTCGGCGTGACTTTTAACTTCAGAAACGGCTCAAGCGTTGTTGTTGTAGACATGAAAGCCCCATACAGATTAAAAACATTGATCGCCATTTGCCCAAATAATACAATGATCAGCATAATGAACGAGAAGGGGCCAAACAATTGGACAATCTGGCTGCCTGAGTTTGCCGTAAAGTCAGGAAGTGCTGTTGTCAGCAAAGCACCGAGCAGCATCATCCAGATGGAGCTGACAGATGTACCTGCATAGCTGTACCAAAATGTTTGAGAAGCCGGTGTTTTAACTGGCAGATATCTTGAATAGTCGGCAACATACGGTGCGTATGCAAGCTGCCACGTCGCGACTGCGCTGACCGCCACCAAGAAAATTGGCAGATCAACTGCTCCGGGAATCCAGCTGCCTGCCGGAATTGGCAATTGAAAAATGAGTATTGTTGCAGCAAAAAATACAGCAAAAGAGGTCCAAGAAAGGATTTTTTGCATTTTGTGAATCAAATCATGGCCGAAAATGGTGAGTAAAAAACATACGGCGCTTAAGCCTATAATGCTCCATGATCCCGGGATGGGAACAAAGCTGCTTAAGGTTCCAGCCGCCAGAATCGTGCTGCTTGCGAAGAAACCAAGGTAGATAAACATAACTAAGAAGAGGGGAAGAATCGCTCCGATTACGCCGAATTGGGCACGGCTTTGAATCATTTGCGGGATGCCAAGCTGAGGGCCTTGCGCGGAATGAGACGCCATAAATATGGCACCGATTAATGTTCCGCAAATAATAGCGGCAACACTCCAAAATAGATTAAGTCCCATTGCAACGGGAATCGTGCCGGTCACTAACGTGGTGATATGCATATTAGCCCCGAACCATACGGGAAATAAATCTTTCGCTTTACCATGTCTTTCTTCATTCGGAATATATTCAATCGTTCGCCTTTCTACTTTCAATGCATCGTCCTCCATATTGGATGTTATTTAAAATCGACATAAAGTCATAGCTTAACAGACTGTGCGGGGGTTTACAAATGCGGATGTGCAGCCATACGGCCGGGAAGCCTGATCTGTCAATGGCTGAAAAGAATTGTAAAAAAAGATGAACGCTTTTAAATCCGGTGTCGTCTCATAAGGCAGAAAAACAAAAAAGGGGGGATCGCGGCCATTGGATACACACGAAGAACAGCAGCTGATACAACAGGCGAAAGAGGGAGACGACGAAGCGTTTACAGCTCTTTTCCACTATCATTATTCTTTTTTATATAAATATTTGCTAAAACTTTCTCTTCATCCTGACCTCAGTGAGGAGCTCGTTCAGGAAACCTTTTTGAAAGGTTACATTCATTTAAGAAGCTTCCAAGGCCGTTCCAAATTCTCCACGTGGCTGATTTCTATTGCATCCAGGCTCTACCTCGATCACCAGAAAAAGAGAAAGAGAGAATGGAAACGGAATCAGACAGTTACGGAGGAAGCAATCCGCAAGATCAAGTGGGACGTGTCAGTGAAAGGGGCAGAATGGAGCGAGACGCTTGATCTGTTTTCAAAGCTGGACCCTAAACTGCGCACGCCTGTTTTATTAAGGCATTACTACGGCTATACCTACGCCGAAATCGGGCTGATGCTGCAGATCAAGGAAGGCACGGTGAAGTCCAGAGTTCATAAAGGGCTCCAGCAAATCAGAAAGGAGTGGGACGATGAATAAAGAAAAGCGATCTCTTCATTTAAAATCAGAATTGCAGAAAATTGATGAAACAGCCAATCCCTCTATACCGGATCAAAAAGAACTGCTTTACCAGCTGTCACAAATGAAAGCTGAACGCAGAAGAAAACTGCTGAAAGAGATCATCTTATTTGTATTCTGCGCGCTGATGGTTGTGAGTGCGGCGATCCTGGCATTCACTCAAGCTCCCGCTGTGTTTATTGTACTTCAGGTTTGTGTGCTTGCTACCCTGCCGATTTTGATTGTGGCCGAGAAAAAAAGACAGCTCGGGGAATGCGAGGTGGAGCGCCGATGACACAAACAGAAATGATCATAACGGCTGCGGCTTATCTCATCGTATTGGCGCAGGGAATCTTTTTATTTATTGATGCGAAAAAACGAAATCGCATGGCATGGGTTTGGGGGATTGTCGGACTAATTACAGCACCGATGCCTCTGATTTGCTATTACTTTTTTGTTATAAAGCCGGACCGGGAGAAAAGGGGGATCAAGCCATGAATATTTCTTGGGAAATGATTTTGCCGCTGATTGTATTACAGTTGGTTTTAGCGGTGTTTGCCCTTATCAGCTGTATAAAAGAAGAACGGACGAACGGGCCAAAGTGGATGTGGGCCGCAATCATCGTATGTATCAATATTATCGGGCCGATTTTGTTTTTTACCGTCGGCAGAAAGCAAAGGTAAGCGGATATGCTGTCTATTGAATCATTATGCAAATCGTACCGGCATCATGAAGCTGTAAAGAATATCAGTTTCCACGTAAATGAAAACGAGTGTGTCGCATTATTAGGCCCTAATGGGGCCGGTAAAACCACAACGCTGCAAATGCTGGCCGGCCTGCTTTCGCCAACCTCTGGAACCATCAAGCTGTTAGGGGAGAAAAAGCCGGACCGGCGTTTGATCGGGTACCTCCCGCAGTATCCTGCTTTTTATTCGTGGATGACTGCAAACGAGTTTTTAACATTTGCCGGGAGACTGTCAGGTCTTTCAAAGAAAAAATGCCAAGAGGAAATCGGCGAGATGCTGGAATTTGTCGGCTTGCAGGAATCCGCACACAAAAGAATCGGCGGCTATTCAGGCGGCATGAAGCAAAGACTCGGTCTGGCACAGGCGCTGCTCCATAAACCGAAGCTGTTGATATTGGATGAACCAGTGTCCGCTCTTGATCCGTCAGGACGGTACGAGGTGCTGGACATGATGTTGGAGCTGAAGAAGCATATGGCTGTTCTGTTTTCCACACACGTTTTGCACGATGCAGAACAGGTATGTGATCAGGTGGTGATCATGAAAAACGGGGAGGTTTCATGGAAAGGCGAATTACAGCAGCTAAAAAAACTGCATCAAACGAACGTTTTCATCCTTACAGTGAAAGAGAAGCTGAAGGGCTGGCTTGAAGAGAAGCCTTACGTATCAGGTATTGTCTATATGAATCCGTCCCAAGCTGTTTTCGAGCTTCCAGATATACATGCAGGCCTGACATTGCTGAGTGATTGTATCCGAACGGGATTGACCGTCACTCATTTTGAACAGAAAACGGAGTCGCTTGAAGACGTCTATCTAAAGGTGGTGCACGTATGAAGGTGATGATGACGCTAGTGGAGAAGGAATGGCTGGAAGGGTGGAAAAGCGGCAAGCTGATCTGGCTGCCGATCGCGATGATGATCGTGGGATTGACACAGCCGCTAACCATTTATTATATGCCAGAAATCATTGAACACGGAGGAAACCTTCCTGATGGCATGAAAATCAGTTTTACGATGCCTTCCGGGTCTGAAGTGATGGTCAGCACGCTTTCTCAATTCAACACGCTTGGCATGGCTCTGGTCATCTTCAGCGTTATGGGCAGCGTGGCGAATGAAAGAAATCAAGGCGTAACGTCTCTGATCATGTCGAGGCCTGTGACGGCAGCCCATTATATCGTGAGCAAATGGCTCACCCAAAGCGTGATCGGCATTGCGTCGTTTGCAGCAGGATACGGGCTTGCTTATTATTACGTCCGGCTGCTGTTTGAGGACACATCCTTCAGCCGTTTTGCCGTAAGCCTTGGCCTCTACGCTCTTTGGATTATGTTTATTGTGACTGCCGGCCTTGCCGGAAGTACGATGTTTCGGTCTCTCGGAGCAGCCGCGGCTTCTGGGATCGGGCTGACAGCCGCAGTTTCCTTTGCTGTATCGCTATTTCCCGATGATGCGAAATGGCTTCCGGCTGAGCTATGTAAGCAGGCGGAGCATATCCTGCTTCATGGAGAGCGGGCGGATTTTTTCGGATGGTCGCTCACATTCTCCGTTTTGTGCATCGTGCTTCTGGCCATATTTTCAGTGTGGCGCTTCCGGCGGTATGAAAGCTATTAATTGATCATGTTACGCTTTTGCGTGAGCATCACAAGAAAGGCGGCAAATGCCAGTGCCCCGGCTCCATAAAAAACCTCGGCAAGTCCGAAAAGCTGTGCGATTTTTCCGGCAAAAAGGGGCCCGAGGAAGATACCCAGCGCATAAAACGATTGATAAAATCCCATAACCGACATTTTCAAACGGGCAGAACTGATGTCGACAACCCGGCTTAGCAGCAGAGGAAATACGAAACCGAGTGCCAGCCCGATGCAGGCATGTGTGATGCAAACCGTGATCAATGTAGCTGAAAAAGGAACGAATAGCAAACAGACTCCGGTGACAGCAAAACTGATCAGCATCACGGAGTAAGCGATGCGGCTTGTAAAGCGCAGAAACACAAAGCTTAATGTGGCGGCTGCGTGAGGGAGGAAAAAGGCGCTCATCACCCAAAGCAGCTCCGCGTCGCCCATTCCGAGCTGATTAATGAAAAGCGGCGTAAATCCAAACACTGTCATAAATAACACCGCATGGGCCGTCATAGACAGGATGGTGAAAAGCTTCAGCCTCGGCAGCCGCAATGTGTCTTGGATGTATTGCGTCACACGGATGGTGTCGCGGTTTGCGGGAGAGGCCGACGGGTCTTTAATAAAGCAGCATATCACGAGGCCGGCGGCTGAGGCAGCGAGCGCCATCCAAAATGGAACCTGCCTGCCTAAGTGGGCTGCCGCAAGCCCGCAGAACACAATGCTGACAAATTGAGGCATGACGGTGAAAAACTGCATAATGCCCATCGCTTTTGACGCATTGCCATTGTTGAAATAATGCGCGTATAAAATGGTCGCCATCACCCACATAGAGGCGGTTATCCCTGCAAACAGCCGGGCGGCCAGCACGAAGAAGAAAGAATCAAACATCAGAAACAGCAGGCTGCTGAGGACGGAAAACCCAAACCCGGCAATTAACAATTGCTTGCGCAGAGAAAAAAGGATGTCTGACAGAAGGCCGAGCGGGAAGCGCAAAAGGATTTGCGTAACCCCGTAGCTGCCGAGAATGATGCCGATTGTGCCATATGAAAAGTGCAGATCCTCCAAATAAAGACTGAATACAGGCACATAAATATAGCCTGAAAACCAAAAGCAAAATACCATGCTTAAAAAAACGGCGTGATCTAAAGCGCCGATTGTTTTTTTCTGAGGAATCATGTCCTGCTGTAATTCCATCGTTTTTCTCCACCCCTTTCCTTCCAGTACAACACAATTGCTGAAAGCGTTTCAATAGGAAAATAAAAAACAGGACTTCTAAAAAGCCCTGTTCGTTGTTTTTAATACGGATCAGACGGATGGCTTTCCTGTTCAGCCTGCTTTGCAGCCTGTTCAGTCTCTGTTGTGCCGATCGGTCCGTTGCTGTTATTTTCGGAGACCTTTTTCAGTCCTTCCGCCACGCGTTTTCCGTAGTCCGGATCAGCTTTTGTGAAATTTTTAATCATCTGATCCTGGATTTCTTTTCGGCATGTAGAAAGTGTATTAACTAGGTTCGTGATCAATTCGTTCCGTTCAAATTCAGTAAATCTTCGGTACGTTTCTCCGGCCTGTCCGAAGTTGTTCGTTCTGTCGATCGCTTCACGCTTTACATCACCTTCGACATGCGGCGTATGATCTTTTCCATCCTGTTTCGCTTCCTTCAGCCCGCCCATAATCGATGGCTCATAGTTGACGTGCGGGTTTTGGCCTTCTGCTCTATCGACCCGATATTGCATTTGCCCGCCTTCTTGGTTGGTGGCGACATGCTTTTTCGGGGAGTTGATCGGAAGCTGCAGGTAATTTGCGCCTACACGGTAGCGCTGTGTATCAGAATAGGCAAACGTCCGCCCCTGAAGCAGCTTGTCATCTGAGAAATCGAGTCCGTCAACAAGCACTCCTGTTCCGAATGAAGCTTGTTCCACTTCCGCATGGTAGTTTTCCGGATTTTTGTTAAGTACCAATTTGCCGATCGGCTTCCATGGGAAATCGTCTTTATACCACAGCTTTGTCGGATCGAGCGGATCAAAGTCCAATTCAGGATGCTCATCATCACTCATGATTTGGGCATACACTTCCCACTCCGGATAATCTCCATTTTCAATTGCTTCATACAAATCCTGTGTTGCATGGTTAAAGTTTTTCCCTTGAATCTCTTCCGCTTCCTTCTGTGTCAGGTTGCGGATGCCTTGCTTCGGTTCGAAATGATATTTCACGAGGACGGCCTTGCCTTCCTCATTCACCCATTTATAGGCGTGTACGCCTGAACCCTGCATTTGCCGGTAGTTGGCTGGGATTCCCCAAGGCGAAAACAAGAAGGTGATCATATGTGTCGCTTCAGGAGACTGAGAAATGAAGTCGAAAATACGTTCACCATCTTGGATGTTGGTCACTGGATCAGGCTGAAATGCGTGCACAAGATCCGGAAATTTCAGCGGGTCGCGGATAAAAAAGATTTTCAGGTTGTTCCCGACCAAATCCCAGTTTCCGTCTTCAGTATAAAGCTTAACGGCAAAACCGCGCGGGTCTCTCAATGTTTCAGGTGAGTGTTTTCCATGGTTCACCGTAGAAAAACGGACAAATGCCGGCGTTTTCTTGCCTTTTTCCTGAAAGAGCTTGGCTCGGGTGTACTTTGAAATCGGTTCGTCTCCAAAGCTCCCATATGCTTCAAAATACCCATGTGCACCCGCTCCTCTGGCATGAACAACCCGCTCAGGAATGCGTTCACGGTCAAAGTGGCTGATTTTTTCAAGGAAATCGTAGTTCTCAAGTGTTGTAGGCCCTCTGTTCCCGACAGTTCTCACATTTTGGTTGTCAGTGACAGGGTGCCCTTGTCTGTTCGTTAAGGTATCCTCTGACTCGTTTTCCCCAGATGTCTTATGAGAAAGCGCATCCTCGCTGCTTTGGGCATTTGTTCCGTGATGTTTGTTTTGATGATCATCTTTCATTGGTTGACCCTCCTTTTTTGAACGGTAACAATATTCCCTTAATGGAAAGATTTTAAAACAGCCGTTTTTTCTCGCCAGCTTCGGGAATGGTACAGTGTACAAACATCTGTAAAAGGAGAGGTCGATTCGTGACGAGAGAAAAAAATCCGCTGCCGATCACGTTTTATCAAAAAACCGCTCTTGAGCTTGCCCCGGCGCTTCTCGGCTGCCTTCTGGTAAAAGAAACAGACGAAGGCACAGCGTCAGGCTATATTGTGGAAACAGAGGCCTATATGGGTGCCGGAGACAGAGCGGCCCACAGCTTTAACAACCGCCGGACGAAGCGGACGGAGATTATGTTTGCTGAAGCTGGGCGGGTGTATACATACGTGATGCACACCCATACATTGCTGAATGTCGTTGCCGCAGAAGCAGATGTCCCGCAAGCAGTATTAATTAGGGCGATTGAGCCTCATGAAGGCCAACTGTTAATGGAGGAGAGAAGACAGGGCCGGCATCCGAGGGAATGGACAAACGGGCCCGGAAAGCTTACGAAGGCCCTTGGCGTCACGATGAATGACTATGGACGCTGGATCACGGAACAGCCGCTTTACATCGAAAGCGGGTATACACCGGAAGACATTTCAACAGGCCCGCGTATCGGCATCGATAACAGCGGAGAGGCGCGCGATTATCCGTGGCGTTTCTGGGTGACGGGAAACAGGTACGTGTCGCGTTAGCATGTTTAAGCAAAAGGCAATCAGGGGAATGGTTGAGAAAAAGAAGGGAGAATCGGAGCTTTGAAAAAAATGATCAAAACCGTTATCAAATGGGCGCCAGTCATTTACCCGATTGTTCGAAAAATCATGAAGGATCGCAAGGCGTCTAAACAAAAGAATATGTCCGCTTCCCGAACAGCCGGCTGAACCCGGCTGTTTTTTATGGGTCGGTTTTCCCTCTAGTCCTCCTGATGTTCATTGACTTGCCATTCTTCCCATTATAGAATTTATATACATTTCACATTCCTTCATCATCCTTTCTGCCTATTTATTTTATCCCTGCATCTACTTGATAGGAGGTTTTTCTCATGCTTCATGGGCGACTTCGTGATATTCTGCGCTTGCTGATGGCGGCTGAAACCCCGGTGACAAGCTCGTTTTTTGCCGCGCAATTAAATGTGACGACGCGGACGGTCCGCAATGATATAAAGGAACTGCAAGGTGTGCTCAGCGGCCATGGCGCCTTTGTCCAATCGGTAAGAGGCTCCGGTTACAAACTCTGCATTCATGACGAGCAGACATTTAGAGCGCTGCTGCAAGATGTGTTTCAGCAAAAAAAGGGCCTGCCGGTATTGCCGGAGGAGAGAATGGCTTATCTCATGAAACGCCTGCTGCTGGCAGAGCATTACCTCAAGCTCGATGAACTGGCTGAAGAACTATTTATCTCAAAATCTACACTCCAAACAGATTTAAAAGAAGTAAAGAAATTGCTGCTGCCTTACCGCATCGTTATGGAAACACGCCCAAATTACGGCTTCAAGCTGCGTGGGGACGAGGTGCAGATGAGGTACTGTATGGCGGAGTACATTGTCGATGAAAGAGAAACGGAGATTGATGTTCTGAATGAAAAGGCTGATATTTTGCCAAATGAAGAAATTGAGATTATCCGTTCCGCCATCCTGAAAAAAATGAAAGACGACCGCATCCCTCTGTCCAACTTGGGACTGAATAACCTCATCATCCATATCGCTATCGCCTGTAAACGGATCAGAACGGAAAACTATGTATCGCTTTTCCCGGCAGATATGGATCATATCCTGCATCAAAAAGAATATCATGCTGCCGAAGCCATCGTGAAAGAGCTGGAATCAGCGCTTGCCGTTACATTTCCGAAAGACGAGACGGCCTATATCGCCATGCATCTCCTCGGCACAAAACGAATGACACAACAACAATGTGGGGAAGACACATTTTCAATAGACGAAGAAACCGATCAGCTGACATTTGCGATGATTGAAGCCGTTGATCATGAACTGAAGCTCGGCATCCTGCATGACAAAGAGCTGAAAATTGGCTTGGCGCTGCATATGAAGCCGGCGATCAGCCGCAACCGATACGGCATGAACCTGCGAAATCCGATGCTGGCAGCAATCAAGGAACATTATCCTCTCGCCTTTGAAGCTGGGATCATTGCGGGGATGGTTATAAAGGAACAAACGGGCATCGACATTCATGAAAACGAAATTGGGTATCTGGCTCTCCATTTTGGCGCCGCGATTGAACGGAAAAAAACAGAAAGCCCGCCGAAACGCTGTATCATTGTGTGCGCATCGGGTGCCGGAAGCGCCCAGCTTCTGCGCGAAAAACTCCGTTCCCATTTCGGCAAGCGGCTCGATATTTTTGGAACTGCTGAGTATTACAGCCTTGACCAGATGTCCTATGAATCCATTGATTTTGTCATCAGTACTATCCCGATCAAAAAAGAGCTCCCTGTACCAGTGTTGAAGGTCAATACACTCCTGGGAGGAACCGACTTTACAAAAATCGAATCCATTCTGAGTGATGAAAAAGAAAAAGCGGCCCGCTACCTAAAAAAAGAACTCGTTTTCTTCCTTGAGGATCTGCGCTCAAAAGAAGAAGTGATTCAATTTTTAGGGCAGAAAGCGGTTGATTGCGGCTATGCCGATAAAGAGATCATAGATTCCATTTTTGAAAGAGAAGACATGTCGCCAACGTGCTTTGGCAATCTTGTTGCCATCCCGCACCCGCTCGTTCCGCAGACAAAAACAACGTTTTGGGCCGTCTGTACGCTCAAAAAACCGATAGATTGGGAGAATCAGCGTGTTCAATTTGTCTGTTTGCTTTGTGTCGAAAAGGAGAACAAAGCGGATTTGCAAAGCATGTATAAACTGCTCGGCAGTATTTTGGATGACCCGGCAGCAGTGAACCAGCTGATCAAATGCCGTTCGTATCAAGAGCTTTCGGATGTGTTTGACCAAAAAAAGCTGAGCTGACAGCCTGTATATACCTTTTTTCCGTTTCCTGCGGAAAAACCTTGAGTGTTTATGAAAGCGATTTCATAATATGATGATATCAACAACAGGACATTACAAAATTGATCAAACTCTAGGGGGTCTTTTACATGAATATATTACTCGTTTGTGCAGCAGGCATGTCTACTAGCTTATTGGTGAGCAAGATGGAAAAAAGTGCGCAGGAACAAGGAAAAGACTATACCATTTGGGCAGTTTCAGGTGATTCTGTACAAAATCATATTGATAAAGCGGACGTATTGCTTCTCGGCCCGCAAGTCCGTTATATGCTTCCGCAGCTGAAAAAATTAGGAGAATCAAAGGGGGTTCCGGTCGACGTCATTAATACCGTCCATTATGGCACATGCAACGGAGCAGAAGTGCTGAAATCAGCTGAACAGCTTGGACATGTGTCATAGAGAGGGGCGGGCTATGTGAATAAAGTCAATCAGATCCTAGAAGAAAAGGTTATGCCTATAGCGGGAAGAATTGCGGGGCAGCGTCATTTGCAGGCGCTGCGTGACGGTATCATCCTCACGATGCCGCTGATTATCATCGGTTCCTTTTTCCTCATCATCGGCAACCTCCCGATCCCGGGATACGCAGAGTTTATGGCAAAAACGTTTGGCAGCTCCTGGTCTGAAAAACTGGCCTACCCAGTTGACGCCACCTTTGAAATTATGGGTCTTGTCGCCGCGTTCGGCATCGCCTACCGGCTCGCCGAGAAATATGGCGTTGATGCCTTGTCGGCCGGAGCCATTTCACTTGCGGCCTTTTTGTTAGCAACACCGTATCAAGTGCCGTTCACGCCTGATGGTTCGACGAAAGAGATAATGGTCGGCGGCGGAATTCCGCTTTCACTGATGGGAAGCAAAGGCCTGTTTGTCGCGATGATTATCGCGATGGTGTCAACAGAGATTTACCGTTTCATTATCCAGCGCAATTTGGTCTTCAAAATGCCGGATGGTGTTCCGCCGGCAGTCAGCAAGTCATTTGTCGCGTTAATCCCCGGTTTCGCTGTCATCTTCCTGATTTGGGCAGCCCGGCTGATTGTTGAAGCAACGCCGTTTGAAAGCCTTCATAATATTGTAAGCGTTTTATTGGGAACGCCGCTATCCATTCTTGGCGGAAGCCTCGGGGGGAGCCTTGTTGCAGAAGCCGTGAAAATGCTTTTATGGGCTTGCGGTCTTCACGGCGCCAACATTGTCGGCGGCGTCATGGCACCGATTTGGTATGGCGCCATGGATGCCAACCGGATCGCCTTCCAAGCTGGTGAGGCACTGCCAAACATTTTCACCCAGCAATTTTTCGAAATCTGGATCAATATCGGCGGAAGCGGCGCTACTTTGGCACTGGTTGTCACGATGTTCCTGCGCGCCCGAAGCAAACAAATGAAGCAGCTTGGAAAGCTTGCGATCGGCCCGGCCATCTTCAATATTAACGAACCGATTATTTTCGGAATGCCGATTGTTATGAACCCGATGCTTTTACTTCCGTTTATCATCACGCCGCTTATCACACTGACAATCACTTACATCGGAATGAGCACAGGCCTTGTCGCCAAACCGGCGGGGATCGCAGTGCCGTGGACCATGCCGCCGATCTTTTCAGGCTACTTGGCGACAGGGGGGAAAGTTTCAGGCGCGGTCATGCAAGCCATTAATATCGCCGTATCCTTTGTTGTCTATTATCCGTTCTTCAGAATGTGGGATAAACAGAAGCTGAAAGAAGAAAATGATTTGGAGCTGGTCCAAACGCCTGCAGCATCAGATAACAAAGAAGCGGCTCTGTAGAGAAAGGAAGTGAATCGCGTGAATGAGAAAATGGAGCAAATCATTTTTCAAATTATCCTTCACGGAGGAAACGGAAGGAGCTCCGCAATGGAGGCCATTGCCGCTGCAAAAAGCGGTGACGCTGAAGAAGCGCAGAAAAAGCTTCAAGATGCCGCAGAAGAATTATCAAAAGCCCATCATTATCAGACAGAGCTGATCCAAAATGAAGCGGGCGGAGAAAAAACGGAAATGACGCTTCTGATGGTGCATGCACAGGATCATTTAATGAATGCAATGACAGTGAAGGATCTGGCGGCGGAGATCATTGAGTTATATGAAAAAATCACCGAGCAAAGGGGAGCAAGCATATGACAAAAGGATTGAAGATTGTAACGATTGGCGGAGGTTCAAGCTATACGCCAGAGCTAGTAGAAGGGTTGATTAAACGGTATGAGGAGCTGCCTGTTCGTGAATTATGGCTCGTCGATATCCCTGAGGGCGAAGAAAAGCTGAATATTGTCGGCACGCTCGCCAAACGAATGGTTGAAAAAGCTGGCGTCCCGATCGACATTCACCTGACGCTCGACCGGAGAAAAGCGCTGAAAGACGCAGATTTTGTCACAACTCAATTCCGCGTAGGGCTTCTGCAGGCAAGAGCCAAAGATGAACGCATCCCATTAAAATACGGTGTGATCGGCCAAGAAACAAACGGCCCGGGAGGCCTGTTTAAAGGATTACGCACAATTCCGGTCATCCTTGAGATCGCAAAGGACATAGAAGAGCTCTGCCCGAACGCTTGGCTCGTTAACTTCACAAACCCTGCCGGCATGGTAACAGAAGCTTTGCTTCGCTACTCCAACCTGAAGAAAGTCGTCGGTCTCTGTAACGTTCCAATCGGCATCAAAATGGGCGTAGCCAAAGCGCTTGACGTAGATGTGAACCGCGTAGAAGTCCAATTCGCCGGACTGAATCATATGGTGTTCGGGCTGGATGTTTTCCTGGACGGCGTCAGTGTGAAGGATCAAGTCATCGAAGCGATGGGTGACCCGAAAAACGCGATGACAATGAAAAACATCTCAGGCGCAGAATGGGAGCCGGAGTTTTTAAAAGCGCTCGGCATCATCCCTTGTGGCTACCATCGTTACTATTTCAAAACAAAAGAGATGCTGGAGCACGAACTGGAAGCATCACAAACGGAAGGCACCCGCGCTGAAGTTGTGCAGAAGGTTGAAAAAGAACTCTTCGAACTTTACAAAGATCCGAACCTCGCGATCAAACCGCCGCAGCTGGAAAAACGGGGCGGTGCTTACTACAGCGATGCAGCGTGTAATTTAATCAGCTCCATTTACAATGATAAACACGACATTCAGCCGGTGAACACAATTAATAATGGGGCAATAGCCAGCATCCCAGACGATTCCGCAGTTGAAGTGAACTGTGTCATGACGAAAAACGGACCTATGCCAATTGCTGTCGGCGACTTGCCGGTGTCTGTCCGGGGTCTCGTCCAGCAAATCAAATCCTTTGAACGTGTCGCGGCAGAAGCAGCGGTCACAGGCGACTATCAAACAGCGCTCCTCGCCATGACAATTAACCCGCTCGTTCCATCCGACACTGTGGCTAAACAGATTTTAGACGAAATGCTGGAGGCGCACAAGGCGTATCTGCCACAATTTTTTAACAAAATTGAAGCGTAAAAAAGCCGGCCTTCAGGGGCCGGCTTTTTTCTTACTTGCTTTCAGTGAGCGCTGCAACTTCGGTTGTCCATCCGAATTCATCTGCAACAGCGCCTTTTTGAATGCCTGTAATCGTGTCATATAGTTTTTTGGCGATTTCACCTGTTTCACCGTTGTTGATCGCCAGTGTTTCATCTTGCCAGATCAGTTCGCCGACTGGAGAAATAACAGCTGCTGTACCTGTTCCGAAGGCTTCTTCGAGGATGCCGTCTTTATGGGCTTGGATGACCTCATCGATTGTAATTTTCCGTTCTGAAACTGGAAGGCCCCAATGCTTAAGCAAGGCGATGACGGAATTGCGCGTAATGCCTTCCAAAATGCTTCCGTTCAGCATAGGCGTTACAATTTCACCGTTGATTTTGAAGAAGATATTCATGCTTCCGACTTCTTCAATGTACTTCTTCTCAATGCCGTCCAGCCAGAGTACTTGAGAAAATCCTTTCTCTTCAGCCACCTGCTGCGCTTTTAAGCTTGAAGCATAGTTCCCTGCGGTTTTGGCATTTCCCGTTCCGCCTTTTACCGCACGCACAAATTCACTTTCAACAGCGATTTTGACCGGCTTGATGCCTTCTTTGTAATAAGAGCCGACCGGAGAAAGAATGATAAAGAGCTTATACGTATGAGATGCCGCAACACCGAGGAAAGGTTCAGTTGCGATGATGAACGGACGGATATAAAGGGACGTGCCTTCCGCATTCGGAATCCAGTCTTTATCGATCGCGACAAGCTGTTTTAAGCCTTCAAGAACCAGTTCTTCATCAATTTGCGGGATGCAGAGACGGTCGTTTGATTGATTCAGTCGCTCCATATTTTTTTCCGGTCTGAAAAGCAGGACATGGTCATCCTCTGACACGTAAGCCTTTAACCCTTCAAATACGGTTTGGCCGTAGTGATATACCATTGCGGCCGGGTCCATTGAAAAGGGTTGATAAGGAATGATTCTTGGATCGTACCAACCTTTATCCGCCGCGTAGTCCAATACAAACATGTGGTCTGTAAACACTCTTCCGAACGAAAGCTGATTTGGGTCTGGTTTCGGTTTTTTGGTTGATGTCAATTCAACACGAATCGTTTGTTTAGTCATGGTCAATCTCCCTGCTGTTAAATTGTTTATATTATCAAACTTATTTGAAAATAATTTATATTCTATTGTATACCTTCAACAAATATTCGCAATAGGTTTGCTCAAATTTGTAAGAAATTCATAAGAAAAAAGCAGGAGAAATTAATTCTCCTGCGTGTTCATTTGTAATCTCTTGTTTGCCTTCTTTCAAGCCGTCCAAGAAATATTGAACATATTCTTCAGCTGAAATGCCCCGGTATGTCAGGCCTTGTTTATTGCGTGATTTTTGGTTTAATCCCGTGTCCACCATAGGGGGCGCCATTTCAATCACTTCTACGCTCGTATCGAGAAGCTGGTGTCTGAGTGTAAGCGAAAACGAGTGAAGCGCCGCTTTTGTTGCGCAGTACACCGGATACACAGCTAACGGGTTAAACGCAAGTCCCGACGTGACCTGAACGATTGCCGCCTCGGGCTGCTTCATCAAATGAGGTGTGAAAAGGGCTGATAAATGGACAGGCGCTTGGAAATTAAGCTCAATTTCATCTCCGTCCACAAAAAGCTCCTCTGTTCCTTTTTTAAAGTCGATTTCCTTTTGAATGCCTGCGTTGTTGACGAGAACATTCAGGTTCGGAAATTCCTTTAGAGCCCACTCAAACAATGCGTCCCGCTGCGAACGGTCTGCAACATCACATTGCTTTGTATGGATGTTTGGGAGCTGCTTCTTTGCTTCTGAAAGACGCGCTTCGCTGCGCCCGCAAATAATGACTTCATTGCCGAGTTCCAGCAGCCGTTTGGCCAGTTCAAGCCCGATGCCCGCGGAACCGCCTGTGATTAACACCGTATTGCCTGTCAACTTCATTGATGTAACACCTCTTATTCAGTCGGCTGTGATTCCCTTACTATTTCAAATCTTAGCAGGAAATATGCAGCCCGTCCTATAAGATGCTCACGATGAAGTGACTTTTCCGGTTTTATAGAATTCGTCAATTGCTTTATCGACGTACACCCAGCCTTTCCAGCCGATGTGGATGGTGTCTTTCATGAAGTACGGATCATATTCATGTCCAGAGAAATCAGCAACCTGGAAGCCCTTGGCTCTGATCTGTTTATTCACTTTTTTGTAATAGTCAGTGCGGCCCTTTTTCGGGAAGCCTGTGTAGTCGTACCATTTTCCATTGACAGGGATGGTGACAAACATAGGCTCTGCACCCGCATCTTTCAGGATATCAAGCATCATTTCAAAGTCGCCGTATTCCGGTGACACCGCATACGATCTTCCTTTGTTTTTACCTTTTAGCTTAGGCACTTTCGGCTTCAGCTTTTTATACACAGGATTGTCAATGTGAAAATCGTTAGATCCGGAATGGCGTTTGCCTGATTGATCTGCGAGTTTATTTAATTCAGGCCATGACTTATCCTTTACTGACTGCGAGATATAACGCTTTGGCCCGGATGATTCCGTCGCTGAATAATACAGGTCTTTCTTTTCCAGCATGCTGTAATATACTTTTGCCGCCGGCTTAAGCGCGTTCACTTTCCACGTCTGTCCGTTTACGATTGCTTTGTACAGCTCTGAAAGAATCGCGTCGTTTTGCACAGCCTTAAAGCGCAGCATACGCTTCATCATTTTCTTTTTTACATCAGGGTCGATCTGTTCGTTAAATGCCAAATCAAGTCCTTGCAGCGCGGAATAGTTTGGCGCGAAATGCTGTTCATCAGACCCGCGCTTAATAAACCACTGCGGAGACACGATGAATACGATTTTTTTGCCCTTCAGCTGATCCATATGGGCAGCAAAGTTTAAGGAATGAATCAATGACTGGGACCCGCCTTTGCCGACAAGGTATGGCGTGAACCCCTCATTGTTTACTTGAAAATAATTAGAAGGGTGGAATTCGTCCAGCCGGGAAAGCTCAGAAGACCCGTAAATCGGAAGATATGCCGGATCTTTGAGCATTTGATCTTGTAAATAAAGCCCTTGAAACATACTCGGATTCAAGGCTGTTGCTGACTCTTTCACCCGCTTATCGGTGATGAAGCCTGTCAGCCATGAAGATGGAATTGCGATGGCGCCTGCGAATAGAATAAACGCCAAAATAATTGGACCGAAAAAACGCTTTTTCATTATTTCAACTCAGACAGCTGATTTACAATGTTGTTAGGCGTATTCCAAACATCCCGGTCAAATTCAGTGATCGGCACTAAAATATCAAAACGGTTTTCAATCGCAAGCAGCAATTCTACTGTTCCAAAAGAATCAAGCAAACCTTCTTCAAAAATTTCAATATCAGGATTCTCCTTTACGATGTCATCCTGGCAAACCTCTGCTAAAACGTCTAATACCTCTTGTTTAAAATCCATAGCTTTCTAATCTCCTTTAATGGTGGTGATGAAATAGTTTTCCTGAGAAAATATAAAACCCGAAGCAAACGAAGTGGAACGTGATCACAATCGCAAGAATGGTTGTCCAGCGGTTGGACGGAAGCCATTTGTATTTCTTATTCCACTTCTCGAAAAAGTTGTAACACGTCATTAGCACGGCGTGATAGAGGCCGTAGATGATATATTGCGGCGCAAGCCCGTGCCAAACCCCCATCAGCATAAACAGCAGGAAGTACCCGATGTTTGAGACGGCCATACGGTTTTTGATCCACTTTTTCTTTGTCATCCAAAATACGAATCTCATAAACACATAATCTCTGAACCAGAATGATAGAGACATATGCCAGCGATTCCAGAAATCTTTAATATTTTTACTGATAAACGGTTTATTAAAGTTTTCCGGAGATTTAATGCCCATAATGTAGCTGACCCCGACGGCAAACATCGTGTAGCCGGCGAAATCAAAGAATAAATACATGCTGTAGCCGTACATGTACAGCAGATTCCCAAGAATCTTATTGTGCGTGATCGCGGGAAGATTCATGATGAAGTACGTGTTGATTGCGTAGCCGATAATAAATTTGTACAGAAAACCGATAAAGATTTTATGAATCCCTGTATACAATAGGTCGGCGTATTCTTCTTTCGTCCAAGCCTTCTGTTCATCCTTGACGAACCGGCGGTATCTGTCGATCGGACCGGAGGAAATCGTCGGGAAAAACAGGATGAAATACAGCAGGCGGTGCAGCGGCAGCTGTTCTTTCAGCAGGCCGTCTCTTGCTTCCATAATCAGCTGAACGCCTTTAAAGGTTAAATACGAAATCCCTAAAAAGCTGATCAGGTTATGTGGCGGATGATGCGGCTGCGGGTGTGAAAGAAACGGCCATATTTTTGACAGAAATAAAGGCAGAATCGCCGCGATCACAGCTCCGCAAAAGACAAAGCCGCTGTTCGCTTTCTGCCGGTACGCCAGATAGCCGCTGATCAAAAGCACTTGCCATATCGTAAACAGACACAGTGCGATGACCCCGTGTAAGTCGTGCGAAAAAATTAAAGCCAATATGATGATAGATATGAACATGTTGTATGCTTGAAATCTTTTTCCGTTCAGGCCGAGAATGATCGTCGGCAGAAGAAGAATGCCAAGCAGTATAAAAAATAAAAACGAACTGTAAGGCGTCATACAAGAACCTCTTCGCCGATGCGTTTCCGGTCAATTTTGCCGTTGGCCGTCATTTGAATGTGATCCTGATAAATGAATTTTCTCGGGATCATATACGCCGGAAGGGAAGCGGCAAGCTCTTTTTTAATGGCGCTTGTGAGCTGGAATTCCTTCTGGAACTCATGCTCCTCAGGCACAATAGCGGCGATCAGGTACTCGACTGTTCCGTTTGGCTGATACGGGATCACGACAGCAGAGCGAACGTACTGAGACTGTCTGACATGGAATTCGATTTCCTCAAGCTCCATTCGGTAGCCGTGAAGTTTAATTTGGAAATCCAAACGCCCTTGGCAAAAAATCTGACCATCTTGGATATAGCCGGCATCGCCAGTCCGGTATGCCCACTGGCCTTCATAAGAGAAAAACGCTTTTTCCGTCAGCTCTGGCTCACCTAGGTAGCCTCGGCTTACGCTCGGCCCAGCGATGACGATTTCTCCTTTTTCTCCATCAGGAAGCGGCTGTCCCTGTTCATCCATAATGAAAATGTTCATATCAGGCTTGGCGAAGCCCACTGGAAGCGATTCGCTGCGGCTGATGACGTCATCCGTAATTTCAACGGATGTGACAGCCACTGTCGCTTCAGTCGGACCGTACGTATTAAAGATTCTTGCTTTCGGAAAACGCTCAAGCAGCGATTTTGCAACAGAAACCGGAAGAACCTCTCCGCAAAACATAAATGTGTCCGCTTCAGGCAGCAGCTCCTGTGAAAAACCGGGGTCCATCAGGCACATCTGCACAAAGGAAGGTGTTGATGTCCATACATTCAGTCCGGACTTTTTCAGCTCTTCGAATAAGATTTTCGGCTTATTCACAGCATCCTTTGTCACGCAGTGCAAAGTCCCGCCTGATTGAAGGCACGGATAAAGATCCATGACAGATAAATCAAATGAAAACGGCGCTTGGTTTAAAAATGTTTTTCCTCCGTTGACTGGAAAGTCTGCACAAATCCAGTCTGTAAAGCTCTGAAGATTCGCAGCGGAAATCTGCACGCCTTTCGGATTTCCTGTGCTTCCGGAAGTGTAAATGATATAAAACGTCTCGTGATCCTTGACCCATTGATTATGGCTGACAGAGCCGCCTTCGTTTTCCAGCAGTTCTTCTGCTGAAACCGTCTGAATCTGGTAGCTGTCCGCATCAATTGAAAGCCCGGCAGCATGGATCAGCAATTCTGCTCCAGAGCTTTCGATAATTTTCGCAATCCGCTCGGACGGAATGGACAGATCAACCGGAATATAAGGATGTCCCGCTTTGACGCTTCCTAAGAAGGAAACGATCATGTGCGGCTCCATATGGCCGTACACAAGGATCGGAGATTTCTTTTCCCCGCTGGAAATCCGTTTTTGAATCGCGGCAGCCGCGCGGTCAGACTGCTCCCATAATTCCTGATAGGTGAGCGACTGGCCTTGAGAGCGGAAGGCATCGGTTTGCGGATAAGATTCCGCATGTGTTTGAATAGCATGTAAAAGTTTCATCATTATTCTCTCTCCAATTAGAAATCGTTATAAATATATGAACCGGTATTCGCGGTGTGAAAACCATACATAAAAAACAAAACAAGCAGTATCATCAAATAAAATCCTGTATGACATGTCCACTTGACAGCGGGCTTTTCATACAGCTGTTTCATTAATTGCAGCATATCAAAAATTCCCTTCCCGTTTTTTCGACAATCACATGAGTATTTGACGATCAGATGCTCAAAAAGTTTCATTTTTCCCCTAATCTCCCTCAGATTAATATATCGGCGGCTTCTTTTGAAAATGAATCTTTATACCTGCAAGAGCTTGGGCTGATTCATAATAGGGAAAGACCAATGGAGTCAAAAGATCTTTCTTAACTTTTAAAAAGCGTAATGCACTTAAAAAAATTTTTCTGTACCTGTTCGTTCAGACAAAAGCAGAAACCTAATGAAATCGGGGCAGAAAGCGTATAATAAGAAAGAAAACGCCTTCTTCCGGTATCTTGTGAAATGGGGGAGAAGTCATTATGATAGATAAGGAAGCAAAAAGGAGTTTTTATCAAGCTGCCGGCTGAAAAAAAGTAAGCCTTTTAATAGAAAGGAAGAGGAAGATGAACCAAACAAATAAGGGTGAGGGTCAGACAGCGCCGGAAAAAGAAAGCATGGGGCAGATCCTTTGGCAGTTAACCCGTCCTCATACGTTAACCGCATCGTTTGTGCCTGTGCTGCTGGGAACGGTTTTGGCGATGTTTTATGTGAAGGTTGATCTGCTGCTGTTTCTGGCTATGCTGTTTTCTTGCTTATGGATCCAGATCGCGACGAACTTATTTAATGAATACTACGATTTTAAACGAGGGTTAGATACAGCAGAATCAGTCGGAATCGGAGGCGCGATTGTACGCCACGGAATGAAGCCTATAACGATTTTGCAATTAGCCCTTGCATCATACGGCATTGCCATTTTGCTCGGTGTCTATATTTGCGCAAGCAGCAGCTGGTGGCTGGCTCTGATCGGCCTCGTCGGCATGGCGATCGGGTACCTGTATACAGGCGGGCCGCTGCCGATTGCGTACACGCCGTTCGGTGAGTTATTCTCAGGCATTTGCATGGGTTCGGTGTTTGTACTGATTTCGTTTTTTATTCAGACAGATATGATCAACACGCAAAGCATTCTGATTTCGATCCCGATTGCGATTCTTGTCGGTGCGATTAACCTGTCGAACAACATTCGCGATATTGAAGAGGACAAAAAAGGCGGACGCAAAACATTGGCGATTTTGATGGGGCATAAAGGAGCTGTTACTCTCTTGGCTGCGTCGTTTGCTGTCGCTTATATTTGGGTTGTCGGCTTGGTCATTACCGGTGCCGCAAGCCCGTGGCTGTTTGTCGTCTTTTTGAGCGTGCCTAAACCGGTTCAGGCAGTGAAGGGCTTCGTCCAAAAAGAATTGCCGATGAATATGATTGTCGCAATGAAGTCAACAGCCCAAACAAATACATTTTTCGGATTCCTGCTCTCGATCGGATTATTGATCAGCTACTTCCGGTAAAAAGAAAGACCGCTTGTTTCGTGCGGTCTTTTTTTGTTACATTCGACCGCATTTTGTAAAAAAATTCATAAAACCATGCTGCAAGCAGGCACGTCTAGTACATGGACAGCGGATAAAGATCCGTTAAAGGAGATGACGAAAATGGATTTATCTGTAACACATATGGATGATTTAAAAACAGTAATGGAAGATTGGAAAAATGAATTATTAGTTTATAAATTTGCGCTCGATGCCTTGGATACAAAGTTCTCAATTATCAGCCAGGAATATAACCTCATTCACGGACACAATCCGATTGAACATACGAAATCCCGTGTCAAAAGCTTTGAAAGCATCGTGAATAAGTTAATGAGAAAGGGCTGCGAGATTACGACGAAGGAAATGAAGGAGCACATCAACGATATCGCCGGTGTGCGTATCATTTGTTCCTTTATTTCTGATATTTACAATGTTGTTAACGTGTTAAAGCAGCATGAAGATTTGAGAATCGTAAAGGTGAAGGATTATATCCAGACCCCAAAACCGAACGGCTACCGAAGCCTGCATTTAATCATTGAGATGCCTGTGAATTTAACGAACCGTGTGGAATACGTCAAAGCAGAAATTCAAATCCGAACGATTGCGATGGATTTCTGGGCGAGCCTTGAACATAAAATTTACTATAAATTGAACAATGACGTTCCTAAGCAATTAACAGATGAGCTGAAGGAAGCTGCGGAGATCGCCCATTATTTAGATGAGAAAATGCTGGGGATTAAGAAAGAAGTGGATTAGAAAAGACGGCAGCAAAGTGCCGTCTTCTTTATTTGATATCTTCATAAATGTCGGAGGCTTTGGCCTTCATTTGTTTTTTAATGGCTTTTTGTTTCTTCTCTTTTTTCACAGCCTGATAGACAGCGGCTGTCACAAGATCGCCGGCTTGCTGAAGGCGTTCTTTGCTGATATGTTCAATCGAGTCTTCAGGGGTGTGGTACCACGGCTCAACTTCTTCGGTTTCAGGGTCTCCCCAAATAAAGTTGGCGGAATCAATGCCAGCTTCGTGGAACGGCACATGATCAGATGATCCTCCCTGTGTGAGAGACAGGCTGTCAAATCCAATTTTTTCAGCCGCCGTATGGCTGGATTCCCAAACCTCGTTAGATTGGCCGTCCAATGTGTTGACATACAGCTCAGACGCTTTTTCCCAGCTTGTGCCTACCATGTCTAAGTTGAAGTTTACTTTGCTTCGTTTCAACTCTTTTTCCGATAGATGATCTACATAGTGGGAGGAGCCGAGCAGGCCAAGCTCTTCAGCGCCAAAAGCGATAAAGCGGATTTCTTTATCAGATGGAACGCTTTTTAAGACGCGCGCCATTTCCAGCATGACAGAGGTTCCTGAGCCGTTGTCATTTGCCCCGGGGGAAAAAGGAACACTGTCGTAATGGGCCGTCACGTAGACGATCTCTGGAACTTTGATGTTCTTTGGTTTTTTGATCCCGATGATGTTCTGGGAAGTTTGGTTTGTGAATGCTTTTAGTTTTAAGGTTGCTTCTTTTTGCTGGGTAAGGGTTTCACCGTCTTCTTGCTTAATTCCGACAACAGGAATGCTGACTTTATTTCCCGACAGGTTTGGCGTCACAGGCACTAGGCTTTCTTTGTTGTTATAAATGATGACAGCCTTGGCTCCGGCACCTTCGGCGTTTTTAGCTTTCTCGTAAAATGTAAGGTCTCCTCTGGAAATCAAGGCGATTTTGCCCTTGGCGTCAGCGGTAAAGTCCTCTGGATAGCCCAAGCCGGCATTGTAAAGCGGAGCCGTCAGCCCTTGTCCTTCAGTCGGAGCCGAGCCGGATGCCGCCCGGAGAAGAATATCGCGTCCTTCTGAAGACAGCGTTCCCTCAAGCCGGTCAGGGATTCCAAAACGTTGAACCTTCACATCAAGCTTTAATTTTCTCAAGGATGAAGCGATTAACAGGGCACTCTTTTTTTCAGCGGCAGTTCCGGCTATTCTGGGGCCAATTGTTTCACTAAGCTGAGAAATGGTTGAGTACGCACGCTTTGCGTGAAATGGGAGCTCCCGCTCGTTATCTGATATTTGAACAGCGCGGGCGGCAGGGGTGACACTCTGTGCCGGCATGAGAATCGTACCGGCAGTTAAAACGGCCATCGTCATGACAGTTAAAAGTTTTTTCATCAAAAAGAAACCTCCCCTAATGTATGGATGGGGAATATTTCGGGATGCTAAGGGAATTTCCTGCAAAAAGGAGAGCGTTTTTGAAAAGACAGTGCTTAATACCTGTAAAAAAACGCTTATGAATGAAGGGTCATAAGCGTTTTGGGATATCAATCTATTGGAGTTTTAAAAACTTGCGTTTGCCGACTTGGATGATCATATTCTCTTTTATCTCCGCATTGGCGTGAATATCTGTTATTTTCTCTCCGTCAATTCGGACACCGCCGTTTTGAAGCATGCGGCGTGCCTCGCTCTTCGAAGAGAGGAGCTCTAATGTGACGAGCAGATCGACAATCGATAATGTTTTCTCGCCTTCCCATTGGACAGCCGGAATATCATCAGGCAGGCTGTTTTCCTGAAAGACTGTTTTAAACGAGTGTTCGGCAGCTTCAGCCGCTTCGGCTCCGTGATACATTCGGACGATTGTTTTGGCTAAAAGCATTTTGGCATCCCGCGGATGAACAGCGCCGGTTTCTAGGTCTTTCACGAGCTGTTTTTTCTCCTCAAGCTCTAAGTCCGTTGCCAATTGGATGTACTTTTTCATCAGGCTGTCGGGCAGTGACATCGTTTTTCCGTACATGTCATTTGGATGTTCATCAATGCCGATGTAGTTATTTTTTGACTTCGACATTTTTTCAACCCCGTCTAAGCCTTCCAAGAGCGGCATAAGGATGACGACTTGTTTTTCTTTGTTGTATCGTTCTTGGAAATGCCGCCCCATCAGCACATTGAAATGCTGGTCTGTCCCGCCTAATTCAATATCGCTTTCGAGAACGACGGAATCGTATCCCTGCATCAACGGGTAAAAGAATTCATGAAGCGAGATCGGTTTTTGCATGGCAATTCGTTCTTCAAAATCGTCGCGTTCCATCAGGCGGGCTACCGTTATTTTGCCTGCCAATTCAATGACATCTTCCAGATTCAATGTTTTCAGCCATTTCGAGTTGTAGTGAAGCTCGATTTTTTCTGGATCCAGAACTTTCCCGAATTGCTCAAAGTATGTTTTGGCGTTGTGCTGAACTTCTTCATCAGTCAGCTGCTTTCTGGCTGCCGATTTTCCGGTCGGATCACCGATTTTTCCTGTGAAATCCCCTATTAACAGCTGGACAATGTGGCCGTTTTCTTGAAATTGGCGAAGCTTGTTTAACACAACTGTATGGCCCAAATGTACATCCGGTGCAGATGGATCTAATCCGAGCTTAATTTTAAGCGGTGTGCCTGTGAAAACGGATTTGACGAGCTTGGCCTTTAATTCCTCCGGCGGTATGACCTCATGGGCGCCAGTCATGTATAGCTGAAGCTGTCTTTCGACTTCTTTTTGCTGTGCTGCTGTGAGCTGCTCAATTGTTTTCATCATTCTTCCTCCTTTTTTAGAAACACAAAAAAGAGCCCATCCCGAAAAGGGACGTGGCTCAATGCACGCGGTACCACCCTGGTTGAAGACATCGTCTTCCGCTCATTCGAATAACGGTTTCCCGTTCTTTGCTACTAAGGTTCACAAAGAAAGCTCGGGGAGGTAATTCACATTTGCCTGTGCGCCGGCTCGCACCTTCCGCCGGCTCTCTGAAACAGGGAGACAAACCGCTACTGGATTCCCGTCAAAGCTTATGTTGTATGAAGATTTTCAGCTACCTTTCTAAGCAGCTCTGTCAATGTTTTCTGTTCGTCCTTCGTCATACCCGCAATGAGCTCTGTTTCCCCTTTGTGAAACTCCGGGTAGAGCTCTTCGATCGCTTGTTTTCCGGAATCGGTGATGGAGACAAACACGAGCCGTCGATCTCTTGTGTCGATGCTTTTGCTGCAAAAATTCTTTCTTTCGAGCGTTTTGATCACGTTGCTTGCTGTAGCTGTTGAAATGCCTGACAGCTCAGCAATTTTTCTCGTTTCGAGCGCCCCCCATACCCATAGATCATAAAGGATGGAGAAAGCGGTCCAAGAAAGGCTATAGGAAGAAAGAACCTCAGTCTCCATTTTGACACGGAGCTTTTGCGCAGACCGATACAGGTTCGTCGCAATCGATATGGCTTCCAGGTTGAGTGACTCAACGGGCATTTGTTTAAGCTTAGAAAGTGTGTCATGTTCTTCTTTCCGAAGCTGCTGATGTTGATAGGAACGTTCCATTTTTTAGGCCTGCCTTAAATTATCAGAATCATTAGCTATGAAATGAATTGTAACAGAGACCTATTTGAACTTCAAGCCTATATATCGGTTGAATAAAAAAGGCCCCCACAGCACCAAAATAAACAAAAACTCGCAAACGGGGTGCAATCTTGCAAAAATATGTTCAATCCGTCTATAAACATGATCCATTTCACCTTTTTTCAGCAGAGCATGTGGTAACGTTAGCGATCATCGCTCTTTTGGCCATTCTGTTGTTTCTGTTCCGCGAGGCAGTCAAGCGGCCTAAGGTCAGCCGGTTTTTGCGTTATTTGTTTGTGTTTCTGTTGCTTGGTTCGCAAATCGGTTATCAAATATGGATGATCGCCACGGGCAGGTGGTCGGTGCGCACTTCATTGCCTCTCCAGCTTAGTGACCTGTCGGTGTATTTGTCGGCCATCCTGCTGTTGACCAACAGCAGGAAGCTGTTTGTATTTCTATACTTTGTCGGCATCGGCAGTTCGATTCAGGCGCTTGCTACTCCTGATCTCGGTATGTTTTCATTTCCGCATATCCGATATATCCTCTTTTTTATTTCGCACGGGTCCGTATTTTTGTCCTGTCTGCTGATGGCGATAATTGGGACATATAAACTGAGACAGCGTTCTTTATGGGGGACGGTCCTCATTGTCAATGTGTACGGCGTCTGCATTTATCTGCTAGATCGGTGGCTTGGCGCGAATTACATGTATTTAACGAAAAAGCCGGGCGGATCCTCTCTATTGGATGTTCTCGGACCGTGGCCGTGGTATATCGCCTCGGCTGAAGCCATAACGATCGCCAGCTTTTACATTCTTTTTTGGCTTTATCGCATGTTCAAAAAATGACACCTTTTTTGTTGTATAGCACATTCTGTTAAAAAAAATATCGAAGAATAGTGTTTAATTTTCTGAAATCGGGAATGTAACTTGTACAACACAAAGGGAGATGAATACCATTGAAGAAAGATGAAATTATGCATATCGTGTCATGCGCAGATGATAATTATGCTCGTCATTTAGGTGGGATGTTCGTTTCTTTATTGACAAATATGGATCAGGAGAGAGAAATAAAATTATATGTCATTGATGGCGGAATTAAGCCTGATAACAAAAAAAGACTGGAAGAAACCACGTTGAAATTCGGCGTTCCGATTGAGTACTTGGAAGTAGATACCAATATGTATGAACATGCGGTAGAGAGCAGCCATATTACAAAAGCGGCGTATTACCGCATTTCGATTCCTGACTTAATTAAGGATGAGAGCATCAAACGAATGATTTATATCGATTGTGATGCGATTATCCTTGAGGATATTTCGAAACTGTGGGACTTGGATATTGCTCCATATACGGTTGCTGCTGTTGAGGATGCGGGGCAGCATGAACGCCTGAAAGAAATGAACGTCACTGATACAGGTAAGTATTTTAATTCAGGTATCATGATTATTGATTTTGAATCTTGGAGAAAGCAAAACATCACAGAAAAAGTCATCAACTTTATCAATGAAAACCCGTCTGAAGACTTTCTTGTGCTGCACGACCAAGATGCATTGAATGCGATCTTGTATGATCAGTGGTATGAACTTCATCCGCGCTGGAACGCTCAAACCTATATCATCTTAAAACAAAAAACGCCTGCGACGCTGTTAGGCCAGAAGCTTTATAGAGAAACAAGAGAGAACCCGGCCATTGTCCACTTCTGCGGCGGAGAAAAGCCTTGGAATTCAAATACGAAACACCCGTATCGCGATCAGTATTTCCATTACATGTCGTACACGAAGTGGAATACGATCAGCAATCCGGCGATCAACCAATAAATTGAATATAAAAACGCTTTTGATCATCTCAAAAGCGTTTTTTTGTTTGCCTCAGCGTGCGACTGACCGTTGGTAAAACCGCTGAATATGCATGGCGATATAGCACAATTCTTTTTCAGGAAACTCAAAGCCGTATTCCTTCTTCACAAATGTGCCGATGCTTAGGGCACACAGGAAGGCATCCTTAAACTTCTCTTTAATAATGTCGATCATTTCTGCATCCAGCTCGTAAATGGATTCACCCGCTTTGATATGCTGAATGGCGAAGCGGAGATGGGTCACAAGCCGTTCATAAGAGATGGTATCTTCAACAATGTTGATCGACAGCTGAATTTCAATAATCTCGATAATATCACGGATCATTGTTGTAATATCAAGCGTCTGTGTCATATCACCGGCATTGTTTCTTGCTGTGTGGATGTGCATGGCGATATTGCCGATTTCATCATCAGGAATGTGAATCCCCAGTTTATCTTTAATCAGCGCTCTGGCCCACAATCCGATCTGGAATTCCTTCGGATAAAGGACTTTGATCTCATTCAGCAGCGGATTTTTAATGACCATCCCATTGCTCAGGCGTTCAATCGCAAAAGAAAGATGATCTGAAAAAGCGACGTGAATGCGCTCGTTGATTTTAATGTTCAGCTCTTTTTCGGCATGGGAGATAATTTGCTCAGAAATCTGAATATGGTCTTCCGGCAATGTTTCTAAAATCTCTTCGAACTGCTTATAGTCAGCTGTATCTTTTCTGACAAAGGTTTTTTCAATTTTTGAAGGATCGACAATATCATTCTTCTTTTTGTCGAACGCAATTCCTGCACCTAAGAGAATCTTCTCTTCATTTTGATCCTTTACGACGATAGCATTATGATTTAAGATTCTTTTAATTTTCATAGCTTTTTTGTCCTTTCATCCCCCGTTTTATGAATGAAATCGAATAAAACCAGTTATTCTGTCTCTTCTTTAAACCCGAGAAACAATGTAGCTATAAAAGCAGAGACGGCTGCGATCAAAAAACCGATCATATAATGAACAAAATTGGCGGCGCCAAATGGCAGCACGATTGAAATCATCGGAATGCCTGTCAGCCCGTAGGAATTTGACACGACATGTACCGCAACCACATATGCTCCGCCAATAGCGCCGCCGATGGCAGCTCCGATAAAGGGACGGATCAGTTTGACATTAACCCCGAATACAATCGGCTCTACAATCCCTAAAAACGCGGTCAGGGAAGCAGGGAGCGCGATTTTCTTCAGGCTTGATTGTTTCGTTTTAAAGAAAACTGCAAGCCCCGCTCCGCCTTGAGCCACATTCGCCATCGACCATATCGGCACTAAAAAGTTCACGCCGACATGCGGATCAGCAAGCAGCGTTGCTTCAATTGCATAAAAGCTATGATGCAAGCCAGATAGAACGATGGTGGAGTAGATGCCGCCGAACAGGGCTCCGGCAGCAATGCCGGCGTGATCATAGATATAGACAATCGACTGTGTCATGATCTGGCCGATGATGGACGCGGCGGGATTCATCACAATCAGCGCAAGGCACCCTGTCATCATGACCGTAATAAAAGGAATGATGACGACATCGAGCGACTTCGGCACAATCGATTTTAACAGCTTCTCGATTTGGCTCATGACATAAACGGAGAGAAGAATTGGAATAATGGAGCCCTGATAGCCCATCATTGGAATATGCAGCCCCCAGATGTCTAAGGAAGCGGGGGTTTTGCTGCCGAGCATAGACGGGTCCAGCAAATCAGGATGCGTCAAAAGCCCTGCTATCACTGCCCCTAAATAGGGATTGCTGCCAAATTGCCGTGCGGCACTGAAGCCGACCAAAATCGGCAGCAAAATAAAGGCTGTGCTGGACACGAGGTCGAGCACTTTGATCCATGGGCTGTCGGCTGCGAACCAGTGAAACACCTTAATCATGCCGATCAGCCCCATGAGAAGGCCGCTTGCTGTAATTGCCGGGATAATCGGCACAAAAATATCAGACAGTGTTTTAGCAAATGCAGCGACAGGATTCAGCTTCCCTCTGGCCTTTTTCTGTTGAACAGGCTCTTCAGAAGGCGCGGCCTCCCACACGTGAACGACTTCTTTATATATTTTGTTGACGACGCCTGCTCCAAAGATAATCTGGAATAACCCATATCGGAAAAAGGTGCCCTGCACACCTTGCAGATTTTCAATGGCATGTATATTTATTTTCGTCTCGTCTTTTACCTCAAAACGAAGACGGGTTGTACAATGGCTGATGCTGATAATATTGCTTTTTCCTCCTGCGAGGAGCAATAATTCTTTTGCAATCTCTTTTTGCAAGCAATCAAAACCTCCTTTGCTGAAGAAAAGTCGGCTTGTTCATCGTATCAAATGAAAAGTTGACAATCAAAATGAAAAAAGTGAGAAATACCGGCTGAAAATGGGAAAAACGTGCAAGGACAACAAAAAATGCCCGCGTCGGTGACGGAGCATTAGAATAGGGATTGTCCATGGCGCCGTGATGAGCCCAACACGAAAAGAAGAGTTAAAATGCCCTGCTTTTTTAGGCACTAATACTCCCTTTGCATCATTGGGTCTTGCCTGCCTGCCAGTCACAATCCCTCCATATGTGGTGATAACTGTAATAACGTTCATTTTATGCTGTTCATGGCTGGATAGCAATAGTAGGAAAAGCCTGTGCGTTTAATGGGAAAAAGGTTGTGTTTGGTGTTTTTTGTAATGGAAAAAGCCTGTGGGACCTAGAATACAAGTCTTACAGGCTTTTTGGTTACTTTTTCGGTTTGACGGCATTCAGCCGTTTTTGCAGCTTTGTTTTTTCATTGGATGCTTTTAATTGATTGACTGCAGACTGAGCGGATGTCTTTGATTTTTTTGTTTTGTCTTTTTCCGCTTTCTTCACTTTTGCTTTAGCAGTTTCGACTTTTTTTGCTTCGGCTGCCGCCACTTTTTTCTTCACTTTGTCTAACCGTTTTTGCAATGCCGTTTTGTCTTTGCCTGATTGAAGCTGATTGACTGCTGATTGTGCTTTTGCCGCATTTGCATCAGTTGATTTCTTTTCAGCTGCAGATACGCATTGTTTAGCTGTTTTCAAATTGGCGCTTTTCACTTTATTAAGGCGTGTCTGCAGGGACGTTTTTTTTGAACCTGCCGGCAGCTTGCTCACTGCTGATTGTGCACTGTCGACATCTGTTTTCTTTTTGCTTTTTTCCGCTTTCGCTACTTTCTCTTTCGCCTGCTTTGACGCGATGTAGCGTTTTACTTGGTCTAAGCGTTTTTGCAGGTTCTTTCTATCTGTTCCATTCGGCAGCTTGTTAATGGAAGCTTGTGCTGTATCAACAGATTGATGTGTTTTATACTTTTCTGCCTTTGCGACTTTGTCTTTCGCATCTTTTACATTTCTGTAGGACTGTACTTTATCAAGTCTTTTTTTCAAGGCCGTTTTGGCGTCAGAATCCGGCAGCTGGCTGACGAGTTTTCTCGCTATGTCAATATCGGCTTGTGTTTTTGTTTGTTCCGCTTTTTTCACCGCTTGTTCTGCCGCCGCGTACGCTGAATCTGTGGCCGGCGCTTTATACTGGATTAATCCGTAGCCAAATTGCAGATCGCGGCCTGCGGTTCCAAGATCAACGATATGTTTTTGCATATCTGCGCGAAGCTGCACGTTTGTCTCGGCAGGATCACGCTGTTTTAACAAAGCAAACATGGCAGCGGCGTGCGGTGTCGCTTGGGATGTTCCGCTTCCAGTTGCATAATATTGGTGTAAATATGTGCTCGTGATGTTTGTTCCCGGCGCCGAAAATTCAACTTCATCTCCAGTAGTTGAGAAGGAGGCAAGCTGGTTCTTTTCGTTTGTCGCTGAAACCGCCACGACACTGCTGTATGCCGCCGGATAGTTTACAGGCTTGCCGTTCCCGTCGTTCCCGCTTGCAGCAACGAGCAGAACGCCTTGTTCATATGCTTTGTCCACGGCGTCATGAAGGATTTTGCTGTCTGACGTCGTGCCAAGGCTCATATTGATGATGTCCATCCCATGGGTGATTGACCAGTCGATTCCTTGGAGAAGGCCTTGAAGATCCCCCGAGCCGTTCTGATCAAGCGCTTTAACCGCGTAAACTTGTGCTTCCGGTGCGATGCCGTCAATTCCGTAGCCGTTATGCTTGGCTCCGATAATCCCTGCGACATGTGTTCCGTGGCCGTTATCATCTTTGTAAGAAGAGGTATAACTGACAGCTGAATACCCGCCGGCAATCGACAGGTCATCGTGGGGGGAGATTCCGCTGTCAATGACTGCAATTTTGACGTTTTTACCTGTCAGTCCTGCCTTCCAAGCCTGTTTCCCCTGAATGGGCTCAAGGTTCCATTGCTCGAAGTTGTCAGAGGTGTCAGTGCCGTCTGACAGCACTTTGAAATCTGTGTTGCCTGCTGCAGTGAATGAGACGTTGTTTTCAACGTACAAAATATCAGGATCCTGTTTTAATTCTTTTACTGTCTCCTGATCTGCTGTGACCGCTACCGCAGGAAGATGTTTATACTGCTGTTCAACCTCAGCATCGCTGTCCAGAACGGTTTCCTTTCCAGCCTTATTTTTATAAACCACAATAACCTCTTTCTCGCTGCTGTTTTGCGCATGCGCGAAAGGGCCTATGGCGAGAAAACTGAAAAACAGAGTGACTGATACAACAAGTTTGCAAGACATGTTTTTCATGATTTATCTCCTTTTTCTATGATGTTTGATATATATATCGGAGAAAAAAGAGAGTTTGACAGTAAGGAGGAAAAATATTTTCATGGACAGGATTGTTCAGTCCATACAGATTTTTTCCGCAGGAAGAGGAAATTTTCTAAATGAATTTGTAAGCGTTTTCAAAATAAGATAAAGAAAACATTGCGAAGGTTGTTCACAAAGCAATGAGAAAAGGGGGCTTTTCAGATGAGCGCATTCACTCGGGTGATGGAAGAAAAAATTATGCCTGTCGCTGGGAAAATTGCCGGGCAGAGGCATCTCAGCGCTTTGCGTGACGGAATTATCCTGACCATGCCGCTGATTATTATCGGATCTGTCTTTTTGATTTTAACGAGCCTGCCGATTCCGGGTTATGCTGATTTCATGACGAGTGTGTTTGGGAAAGAGTGGGCGGATAAGCTCGGTTATCCCGTTAATGCTTCATTTGATATTATGGCGATGATCGCCGCTTTTGGAATCGCCTATCGTCTTGCGGAAAGCTATGGTGTCGATGCCCTTTCTGCCGGCGCGATATCAATTGCCGCATTTCTACTGGCAACGCCGTTTGAGGTGCCGTTTACGCCGGACGGCTCAACGGAATCCATCATGGTCGGGGGCGGAATCCCGATCACACTGCTTGGTAGCAAGGGTTTATTTGTCGCCATGCTGATCGCTTTGTTTTCAACTGAAATCTATCGGTACATTATTCAAAAAAATATCGTCTTTAAAATGCCAGACGGGGTGCCGCCTGCGGTAAGCAAATCATTTGTCGCGCTGATTCCCGGCTTTATCATTGTGTTTCTAGTGTGGCTGGCACGTCTTCTGATTGAAATGACCCCTTTTCAGAGCCTGCACAATGTCGTAGGAGACCTGCTTGGCACACCGCTTTCCATTCTTGGCGGCAGTCTGGGCGGCAGCCTGATCGCTGAATTTGTGCAGATGCTGCTTTGGTCGTGCGGGATTCACGGAGCTTCAATCATTGGCGGAATCATGGCGCCGATTTGGTACGGCGCGATGGATGCCAACCGTCTCGCGTTTCAGGCGGGCGAGGCGCTGCCTAGTATTTTTACGACTCAGTTTTTTCAAATTTGGATTAATGTCGGTGGAAGCGGTGCGACGCTGGCGCTTGTTCTGACAATGCTTGTGCGCTCCCGGAGCAAACAAATGAAGCAGCTTGGCCGACTAGGGATTGGCCCTGCGCTATTTAATATCAACGAGCCGATCATTTTCGGCATGCCGATTGTCATGAACCCGCTCCTCATTGTTCCTTTTATCATCGCACCACTCCTCACGATAACAGCGACTTATATCGGCATGAGCACCGGACTGGTGGCAAGGCCGGCCGGAATCGCCGTGCCATGGACGATGCCGCCGCTCATATCAGGCTATCTGGCCACAGGCGGAAAGGTATCGGGTGCCGTTATGCAGCTGGTGAACCTGCTCATTACATGTGCTATCTACTATCCGTTTTTAAGAATTTGGGATCATCAAAAATGGAAGGAAGAGAGTGCGGTTGAATCTGGGGGTAAGAATGTTTCGTGATGTAACGTAAAAGGGCTGATGGTCTTCTAACAACTATAAGTAAATGTTAGAATATGTAAAGGAGGTGCGCATGCTAGATTACATATGGTTAGAAGACGAATCACCAATCTTAAAACAAATACCAGTCGAATATACATCAGCTGCTATTTTATTTTCTCCTTTTATTCAAATGCCTGAAGGATGGGAAAAAGCAAAGAGAAAAAATGATTATGAGCATATCTATCCAAATGATGAGGAAATAAGGGAAAAAGGCAAAGCTGTTTCATGGAAGAAGGTTATGTCCTCTTGCGGCTTTCAAACACATGCTGAGCTGGCGCTTGCTTTAATGACGTCGATAGGCGCCTTAAGGGACGAGTGCGCGAGAGAGGATTTGGCTGAGGTTTTACATGCAAACATAAATGGAGACCTCTATTATCCCAGTGAGGATCATATTTCGAATTTTCATATTCCGAGTTTGGTAAAAGTGTTTGGTGCGAATGGATCCAATCGGTTTTATTACTCAGAACCGATTGTGGATAACAGCGGCTTTTTGGACATAACTAAGGCTAACTTGCAGACGATACTTGATGAAGCCGCCGCAGAGCTCATTTTGACTGATGAGAAAATGGACTTTGTGTTTATGAGTGTATATGACTCATTCATTAATGTTTTTTTAGCGAAAGACGAAAACATCAATGACTTGGTTCAGCGTATGGGCTGGGAAGCCATGATTTGCGATGAGTCAGCGTATATCAGATGGTATAGATAAAAAAAGAACGTACATCACAAAATGTACGTTCTTTATTTTTAACGCTGAAAGAACTCAATCCACTCGCCATCAGGACCTTCGATATAGAAGTAACGGTACCCGTTTGGTAGAGTTGTGATCTCTTCGTCGATAAATTTCGCGTTCATTCTTTCCGCTTTTGTATATTCAGCCGCGATGTCATCTGTCAGCAGGGCAATGTGGTGCACTTTTCCTTCGACGGGAAGCTCGCTGCTATAGCCTTGAATCAATTCGATTTCTGTTTCCGGGCCGTCTTCAAAGCCAAGAAAAGCAAGCTCGATTACACCGTTCGTGTGTGTGATGCGATCCTTCAATTTCATGCCGAGAACCTCTTCATAAAATGTGATGGACGCGTTGATATCCCTTACCATAATGCCTGTATGGTCAATTCGTTTTGCCATGCTGCTCCTCCTCGTAACTCTTTTTGTCTATCGTAGAAAAACCTTTCCTTTCTGTCAATGCAGACATCTCGGCGTTTTGTGGTACGATAAGAGAAAGCAAACAGAAAGAGGACGAAATATATGAAGCTACTCACCCTAAAGAAAGCACATGCTGCAAAAATCAAAAAAGGCTATCCGCTCATCGATAAGGAAGCTCTCGCAGGGAGTGCGGGGCACGTGAAAGAAGGAGACCTCGTTGATATCGTGTCAGAGAGCGGCGAGTTTCTCGCGCGGGGCTATTTCGGCCTGCAAAACAAAGGGGTCGGCTGGACGCTTACCCGCAATAAACAAGAACAGATTGACCAAGCCTTTTTTCTCAGCAAATTATCAAAAGCGGTCCAAGCGCGCGCCAAACTATTCGCCGCCCAAGATACAACGGCATTCCGCCTGTTCAATGGTGAGGGCGACGGGGTCGGCGGCGTCACGATCGACTATTATGGCGGCTACCTGCTGATTCAATGGTACAGCAAAGGCATTTACACCTTTAAAGACATGCTGATTTCCGCTTTGGATGAACTGGATCTTGATTATAAAGCGATTTATGAGAAAAAACGCTTCGACACGGCTGGACAATACGTTGAAGATGATGACTTCGTGAAAGGGAAAAGAGGCGAGTTCCCGATTATCGTTCAGGAAAATGGCATTCAATACGCGGTGGATCTGAATGAAGGCGCCATGACGGGCATCTTTTTGGATCAGAGACATGTGCGCAAGGCGATCAGAGACCGATATGCAAAAGGAAAAACAGTGTTAAACACGTTTTCTTATACGGGTGCATTCTCCGTGGCAGCGGCGCTTGGCGGAGCGGAGAAAACAACAAGCGTGGACGTGGCAAACCGGAGCATGGCCAAAACGATCGAGCAATTCAGCGTGAACAAGCTTGATTACGAGGCACACGACATTAAAGTGATGGACGTGTTTAACTATTTTTCGTATGCGGCGAAAAAGGATCTGCGCTTTGATCTGATTATTCTCGATCCGCCTTCCTTTGCACGTACAAAAAAACGCACCTTCAGCGCGGCCAAGGATTATAAAAATCTGCTGAAGGAAACGATCGCCATCACAGCTGACAAGGGTGTTATCGTTGCTTCCACAAACAGCAGCGCCTTCGGCATGAAGAAATTCAAAGGTTTTATCGATGCCGCCTTTAAAGAAACAAATGAACGCTACACCATTATTGAGGAATTTACGTTGCCGGAAGATTTCAAAACGATTTCGGCGTTTCCGGAAGGCAACTACCTAAAAGTAGTTTTTCTGCAGAAAAAATAAAGCAAAAAGCTGCCCTGTTCAGGAGCAGCTTTTTTTATGTAGAAATGATTTGCTGGACGCGGCCGATGCGGCCATCTTCAAGCCGGACTTTAATGCCGTGAGGATGAAAGCTTGATTTCGTCAAAATATCCTTCACTGTCCCTCTCGTCAATTTTCCTGTTTTTTGATCTGCTTTCAATACAATATCCACCTGTAATCCTTTTGAAATGCTGCTTCGCTCTTGCCCGTTCATAGCGCACATCCTTCCTTTTTGTTCATTATAGTCATTATGGTTTAAAAGTAACAGCCGGCTGATGAACTGTATTTTTGTTTTTTTCAGCCTTCATTAAATATAATGTCAGCCCAAAGCCTGCTATGCTCAGAATGCCAAAAAGCAAGTAGACTGCGAAAATGGACACGTAGTCAAAAATGTACCCGCCCGCAAATGTACAGAACCAGTTGCCGAATCCATTGCCGATGGCCGCGTACATGGTTAACGCCGTCGCCTCAACATGGCTTGGAGTGATTTTTTTCACGTATTGAAGCGCCGCCGGGATAAATAAACCGATGGCCACTCCTTGAAGAAAGACCGTCGCATAAATGATCCATAAAGAAGGTGCTGTGAAATAGAGCGCCCACCTGAATAATGAGACCCCGCCTGAAAGCATAATGACATTGAGCAGGCCCATTTTATCTATAAATGTTTGGGCGAATCGCATAAATGGAATTTCCGAAATCACGCCGATGAAAAATAAAATGCCGATAGCTGAAAGTGACGCGCCGCTTTTGTCCAGAAAAAGACTGAAATACGTATTGTTCGCTAAGTTTGGAGCAAATGTCGTAAAGGTGATGATCATAAAGATGAGGAACGATTTGTTGCTGATAAGCTCCCGGAATCCTTTGCGGATATTGACCTTTGTTTTGGTTTTCTGCTGGCCGGGCATTTGAGAGGCCAATATGGCGGCCATGCACAGAAAGCCACAGCCAAAGATAAAGATCACATGAATGGGGTAAAGCTGATTCGTCAACTGTCCCATGGCAAACACTGCGACCCCAAAGCCGAGTGAACCAAACAGGCGGATTCCGCCGTAGTTGCCGTTTGTTTCTTGTGTGTACCTTAGTGAAATGCTGTCCGATAATGGAATAATCGTGCTTTGAAATGCTGCAAAACAGGCTGCAATCAAAATAAACAGGGGAAAGCTGTCAAATGCAATATAGCCTAATCCAATGATACCTGTGATTGATGTGCAAACCGCCAGCAGGCTTTTCGTTTTTTGCGTATAGTCGCTCAGCATACCCCAAAACGGCTGGAAAAAGATCATTACAATCGGGCCGAGTGACATAATCAAGCCGACTTGTGAGCCGCTTAAATGCTGTTCCTTTGTTAAATACATGCTGAGCAGGGGAATGATACTCCCTGTGCCCAGAAAAGCAAACAAATAAAATCCTTTTAACGCGGCGTAATGCCGCCTCACCTGCAAGTTGTGCATGGGGTGCCTCCTTTGGTATCCGCAAATTCCATTATATTGGAATTCGCCAGCTTTTCAATAAGGGATAGCACATAAAAAAAACTGCCCTTGAGAGGACAGTTTTTTCTTACATAAATGATAGTAACAACGGCGCTGCGCAAAGTGTCATAATCGCAGCTAAGATCATTGACACGCTGGATATCGTACCGGACACAGAGCTAAGTTCAAATGCTTTTGACGTTCCCGCTCCGTGTGCGCTTGTGCCGAGCAGCACGCCCCGCGCAATTTCATTATCAATGCGGAAATAGCGGATGACCATCGGGCCGATTACTGTGCCTAACAAAGCGGTCAAAATCACAAACACGGCTGTGACGGCAGGCATTCCGCCGATCATTTCCGATACGTTCATTGCGATCGGTGTTGTCACTGATCTCGGGACGAGGCTATCAATTAAGCCGGTGCCGAGGTGAAGCCATTTCGCAATAAGAGCGGTTGAAATAATCGCGATGCATGAACCGACGGCCACGTTCAAAATAATTTCCACTGCGTATTTCTTTAAAACAGGGAAATATTTATATAGCGGGATCGCGAATGCCACGGTAGCCGGCTGAAGCATATCGGTCAGCAATTCGCCGCCGAGATTATATGACTCGTACGGGACATTCACCAGCAGCAGCAGACCGACTAACACAGCGGGCGTCACCAATAGCGGCGACGTATAGACACGCGGAAAACGTTGATATACTTTTTTTGCTCCTACATACACCAAAACCGTTAAAAACAAACTTACAATTCCGATGAACACGTATGCTTTTTCTCCTTTCTTTTTGCAATGATTTGTGTAAGCGTTCCTGTAGACACCATCACGACAAACGTGCTGATGATGACAACAAGAAGAATGCTGACACCAAATTTCGACATAATGTCTCCGTATTCAATCACTCCGACGGCAGACGGGATAAAAAATAAAAGCAGCTCCCCGAGAAGCCACGCTGCGCCAAGCTCTATCCATTCAAGCTTGATGATCTTAAAGTGTAATAATGTGAAAAGAATCACAATCCCAATTATACTGCCGGGAATATTTATATGAAGAAGGGCTGTCACCGAATTAATCAGCCGAGCAAATATAAATAACAGAGCGATTTGAATAACGGTTAGCAACAGTTTTTTCATATTGATGCCTCCCTTATATTCATATTGTACATAAGGTCTCGCTATAGGTAAAATATATATAAAGAATAATAAGTATTCCTTTTGTCTATAGAAAGGGTGAAGTACATGGATATCCGCCATTTAACATATTTTCTGGAAGTCGCCCGTTTAAAAAGTTTTACGAAGGCTTCCCAATCCCTATATGTTTCTCAGCCAACGATATCAAAAATGATCAAAAATTTAGAAGAAGAGCTCGGGATTGAACTGTTTTACCGCAACGGCAGGCAGGTGGAACTGACTGACGCCGGCCAGAGCATGTATGTACAGGCGCAAGAAATTATTAAATCATTTCAAAACCTGACGTCAGAATTAAATGATATTATGGAGGTCAAGAAAGGACACGTGCGGATTGGACTGCCGCCGATGATTGGATCGGGATTTTTCCCGAGAGTGCTCGGCGATTTTCGTGAAAACTATCCGAATATCACCTTTCAGCTAGTCGAAGACGGTTCTATAAAAGTCCAAGAAGGTGTCGGGGACGGTTCACTTGATATCGGCGTTGTCGTTCTTCCCGCAAACGAAAACATCTATCATTCGTTTACAATCGTAAAAGAAACCTTAATGCTTGTCGTTCACCCTTCCCACCGGCTGGCAGACGAAAAAGAGTGCAGGCTGCGTGAGCTGAAGGACGAGCCTTTTATTTTCTTCAGGGAGGATTTTGTCCTGCACAATCGAATTATGACGGAATGTATCAAGGCTGGATTCCGGCCCCATATCATTTATGAAACCTCACAATGGGATTTTATCAGTGAGATGGTGTCAGCCAACCTCGGAATCGGGCTTTTGCCGGAGCGAATCTGCCGTGGGCTTGACCCGGAAAAAGTGAAAGTCATTCCGCTTGTCGATCCGGTTATCCCTTGGCACCTCGCCATTATTTGGAGAAAAGACCGCTACTTGTCCTTTGCGGCCAGAGCTTGGCTCGAACATACGAAATCTTATTTATGGGACCCGAAAAAAGAGAGTAAAGGATGATGCAAACATGGATGCACAATCAGCAGCAAAATGCCTTACTGCTGTCCGCCAGCATAGCCCTCTGGTGCACAGCATAACCAATAATGTCGTAACGAATTTTACAGCAAACGGCCTGCTCGCCCTCGGTGCATCACCCGTTATGGCATATGCGAAAGAAGAGGTCGCCGACATGGCGAAGATTGCGGGTGCACTTGTATTAAATATCGGAACACTGAGCAAGGAATCAGTCGAAGCGATGATCATTGCGGGAAAATCAGCCAATGAACATGGCGTCCCTGTCATTCTTGATCCTGTCGGTGCCGGCTCAACACTGTTCCGCACTGAATCGGCGCGTGACATCATTCGTGAGGTGCGCCTCTCTGCAATCAGAGGAAATGCTGCGGAAATTGCCCATACCGTCGGCGTGAACGATTGGCTGATCAAAGGCGTTGATGCGGGAGAAGGCGGAGGCGACATCATCCGGCTGGCCCAGCAGGCGGCACAAAAACTAAACACGGTTATTGCGATTACTGGAGAAGTTGATGTCATAGCCGACACATCAAACGTATATACCCTTCATAACGGCCACAAGCTGCTGACGAAAGTGACAGGCGCCGGCTGCTTGCTGACATCTGTTGTCGGTGCGTTTTGCGCTGTGGAAAAAAATCCATTGTTTGCGGCTATTGCTGCCATTTCTTCGTATGGGGTCGCAGCTCAGCTTGCCGCGCAGCAAACAGCTGACAAAGGTCCGGGAAGCTTTCAGATTGAATTGTTGAACAAGCTTTCATCTGTTACTGAACAAGACGTCCAAGAACTGGCGACAATAGAAAGGGTGACTGTCTCATGACACGTATTTCTCGGGAAATGATGAAAGAGTTATTATCTGTTTACTTCATTATGGGGTCAAACAATACGACAGCCGACCCTGTCACAGTCGTACAAAAAGCGTTAAAAGGTGGCGCCACTCTGTACCAGTTTCGTGAAAAGGGCGGGGATGCGCTGACAGGAGAGGCACGGATTGAATTTGCTAAAAAAGTGCAAGAAGCCTGCCGTGAAGCCGGGGTTCCTTTCATTGTCAATGATGATGTGGAGCTGGCTCTGAAATTGAAGGCTGACGGTATCCATATCGGCCAGGAAGACGCGAACGCAAAAGAAGTAAGAGACGCTATAGGTAATATGATTCTTGGCGTTTCCACCCATACAATGTCTGAGGTGAAGCAAGCCGAAGAAGATGGCGCGGATTATGTCGGACTCGGGCCAATCTACCCGACAGAAACGAAAAAGGATACGAGAGCTGTGCAAGGTGTATCTCTTATCGAAGCGGTCCGCCGCCAAGGCATCGATATTCCAATTGTCGGCATCGGCGGCATCACAATCGAAAATGCCGCACCTGTTATCCAAGCGGGGGCCGATGGTGTCAGTATGATCAGCGCGATCAGTCAGGCGGAGGATCCAGAGGATGCCGCACGCAAGTTTCATGAAGAAATTCAAACGTATAAAACAGGAAGATAAACGTTCTTCTTCCTACAAAAGACTGTTCTATAAAGGACAGTCTTTTTGCGTTATATCAAGGTTTTTAGACCTTCAAATTTTAATTGACAAAGAACAGGAACTGGCTATGATTATGTTATACAATGATAATCATTTTCAGTTATAGGAGGAGCATGATGACTCGGGGGCTGGCACTTATTTTATTCAGCTTGTTGATGGTTTGCAGTTCTGCGGTACATGCGGAAGACGATCCGATTGCTGCGCTGATTCAATTAAACAAGCAAATGATCGAATCCATAAAAGACGGAGATATGGACTCGGCACAACAAACGTTTGAAACATTCAAGGCAAAGTGGAAAAAAGAAGAACCTTCTATTAAGAAGGAAAACCTTTCTTCCCACAGCAAAATGGACTCGAATATCGCGATGATTTCTCTTTCTTTCATCAATCAAGACACAGACAAGCTCAAAACACAGCTTGAAGAGCTTTCTTCTCATTTAGAAACCTATCAGCAGGGTGTCGTGCTGAAAAAGACATCCTCGGGTCAATCAAGGGCGTCCTTAACAGCCTATATACAAAGCTTGAAAGACACAAAACAGTTAATAGAAAAAAGCCAATTGGATGAAGCGTCATCAGCAATCGACAATTTAATTACATCCTGGCTCGCTGTTGAGGGAGACGTCGTTTCCCAATCGAAAGAAGCCTATACGAGATCAGAGGAAAATCTGGCGCTGATGAAGGCTGAGATCGGCAGCCATCCCGAAAAGGTATCAAAGCAAATTGACGAAATGATTCAATTGCTCGAGCCGATCGCTTCAAGCAGCTACAGCTGGTGGGATGCGGCGCTGATCCCGATTCGTGAAGGGATGGAGGCCCTGCTAGTCATCGGAGCGCTTTTAACCATGACAAAGAAAGCCCTTGTTACGCGTTCCTCGGCATGGATCTGGAGCGGGGCGTCCGCCGGCATGGCTGTGTCCTTGGCAGCCGGCATCGGTGTCACGCTACTGTTTTCCTCCAGTGTATTCGGAGAAAACAATTTCTTGCTTGGCGGGGTCACCGGCGTACTGTCCGCAGTCATGCTTTTGTATGTCGGAGTATGGCTGCATAGAAATGCCTCAATGGATAAATGGAGAGAAAAAATCAATATCCAGAAGTCACAGGCACTGAAAAAACGAAGCCTGCTTTCCTTTGCGCTCATTGCATTTCTGGCAGTTGTAAGAGAAGGGCTCGAAACAGTCATCTTTTTCATCGGACTTGTTGGGAAGCTTCCGCTCACTGAACTGATCGGCGGAACTGCCGCGGGGCTTATCGTCCTCGTCATCGTCGGTGTTCTGATGATCAAGCTCGGAATGCGTATTCCATTGAAACCGTTTTTCCTTCTGTCCATGGCTGTCGTCCTGTATATGTGCGTGAAATTTCTCGGAACAGGCGTTCACAGCCTGCAGCTAGCGGGCATTCTCCCGTCTGATGCAGAAAGCTGGCTGCCGTCTGTATCGGTGCTTGGAATTTATCCGTCCGTGTACAGCACGATTCCACAATTGCTGATTTTACTCTTTTTACTGATTGCGCTTGTCTCAGAAGCGGCAAAACATTTTACAAACGGAAAGGAACTGACAAAATGAATTTTACAAAAATCGCTGTATCAGCCGGATGTATCCTTGCACTGTGCGCAGGCTGCGGAGCCAATGACACATCCTCAACCAAAGAAAAAGCTTCAGCTGAAAAAAGCGGGGTCAGCAAAAAGATCACTGCATCCGTAGATAAAATGGAAACCATCATTTCCAAGCTGAATGATTCAGCTGAAAAAGGCGACCAAAAAGAGATTGAAAAGAAGGGGAAAGAGTTAAACAGCTACTGGCTTTCCTTTGAAAATGATATTCGCAGCGACTATCCGTTCGAATATACAGAGATCGAAAAGCACCTTCAGCCCATCTACACAGAGGCTCAGAAAGACAAACCGGATACTGACAAAATCAAGAGAGAATCCGAGTCACTGAAAGCATCCTTAGAAGACCTGACAGAAGCGAAGAAGAGCAGCAAAAAGGCAAGTGATCAGCTGGCAAAAGCAGCGGATGAGTATAAAGGCTATGTCAAAGAGCAGAGCGATCAGCTTGTAAAAGCAACTGAAGCATTTACAAGCGCTGTGAAATCCGGCGATATCGAAAAGTCTAAAACATTATATGGGAAAGCACGTGTTTATTACGAGCGAATCGAACCGATCGCTGAAAGCCTCGGAGATCTTGATCCGAAAATTGACGCCCGTGAAAACGATGTAGAAGAAGGGGACAAATGGACAGGTTTCCATAAACTTGAGAAAGCCATTTGGAAGGATCAAGATATTTCCGGGGAAAAGGCAACGGCTGACCAACTTCTCAAGGATGTAAAAGAGCTTGACGGTTCAATTGAATCGCTGAAATTAACACCTGAACAAATTGTAGCAGGCGCGATGGAACTTCTAAACGAAGCCGGCATTTCGAAAATAACGGGAGAAGAAGAGCGCTACTCACGAATCGATTTAGTCGACCTCATGGCGAATGTGGAAGGCTCCGAGGCAGTTTATCAAACAGTAAAAAGCGCGCTTGTTAAAGATCACTCTGACCTGACGGAAAAACTGGATACGGAGTTCAGCGAATTCGAAGTTTTAATGGCAAAATATAAAACAAATGATCAGTCCTATACGTCTTATGATAAATTAAGTGAAGATCAAATCAGAGAGCTGAGCACAAAGCTGACGACTCTTTCTGAAACCATGTCGAAGATTGCGAATGTACTATAAAAGGAGTTTTGTAACAGCATGAGCGATGAACAAAAAAAGCCTGAACAAATTCATAGACGGGACATCCTAAAATGGGGAGCGATGGCAGGTGCGGCCGTTGCGATCGGTGCCAGCGGACTTAGCGGTCTCGCTCCGCTTGTTCAGACCGCGGCTAAGTCATCAAGTGAGGATGAAAAAGAGGATGAGCAGGTCGTTCCGTTTTACGGAAAGCATCAGGCCGGAATCACAACTGCCCATCAAACGTATGTCTATTTTGCTGCGCTGGATGTAACAGCAAAAGAGAAGAGCGACATCATTACATTATTCAGAAACTGGACAAGCCTGACACAGATGCTGACGTCAGGAAAGAAAATGTCAGCTGAGCAGAAAAATCAATATTTGCCGCCGCAGGATACAGGTGAATCCGCTGATTTATCCCCTTCCAACTTAACGGTCACATTCGGATTCGGGCCTGGCTTTTTTGAAAAAGACGGAAAGGACCGCTTCGGCCTGAAAAACAAAAAACCGAAGTACCTTGCCGCTCTTCCAGCAATGCCGAATGACAATCTGGATGAAAAACAGGGAGGCGGAGACATCTGCATTCAAGTATGCGCAGACGATGAACAAGTGGCGTTTCACGCGCTGAGAAACCTGCTGAATCAAGCGATCGGCACCTGTGAGGTCCGCTTTGTGAACAAAGGCTTTTTAAGCGGGGGAAAAAATGGTGAAACGCCGCGCAACCTCTTCGGGTTTAAAGATGGAACAGGCAACCAGAGCACGAAGGATGATACCTTGATGAACTCGATCGTGTGGATTCAGTCCGGTGAGCCTGACTGGATGACGGGCGGCACCTATATGGCTTTTCGGAAAATCAAAATGTTCCTTGAGATATGGGACCGGTCTTCCCTCAAGGACCAAGAGGATACCTTCGGCCGCAGAAAAAGCTCGGGGGCACCTTTCGGTCAGAAAAAGGAAACAGATCCCGTGAAGCTGAATCAAATCCCGTCAAATTCACACGTCAGCCTTGCGAAATCTACGGGAAAACAAATTTTGCGAAGAGCTTTCTCTTACACGGAAGGACTTAATCCGAAAACAGGCTATATGGATGCGGGTCTCCTGTTTATCAGCTTTCAAAAAAATCCCGACAATCAGTTCATCCCCATGCTGAAGGCCCTTTCGGCAAAGGATGCGTTAAACGAATATACGCAAACAATCGGTTCTGCTTTATATGCATGCCCAGGCGGCTGCAAAAAAGGAGAATATATTGCCCAGCGTTTGCTGGAATCATAAAAGAAGCCTTTATCGGCTTCTTTTTTAAAAAACAGTTGTAACTTTTATTGTTACAGTTTAAAATCAATCTATACGAAAGGAGATTATCATGACAGTACACATTAAAGTTTATTCAGATTACGTCTGCCCATTTTGTTTCATAGGAAAAGCCGCTTTTGAAGAAGCGATAAAAGGAAAGGATGTTGACGTCGAGTGGATGCCTTTTGAACTGCGACCAAGCCCATCTCCACAGCTTGACCCGGTCAATGACCCTTCCAAGCAGTACATGTGGCAGACATCCATTCAGCCAATGGCGGACAAACTAGGAGTCGAGATCAATTTTCCAAACGTCTCGCCTCATCCATATACAGATCTGGCGTTTGAAGGCTTCCACTTTGCAAAGGAATACAATAAAGGACATGAATACAACACCCGTGTCTTTCAAGCGTTTTTCCAAGAGGGCCAAAATATCGGCGACATTGACATCTTGACGAAGCTTGCTGAGGAAGTGGGACTAGACGGAGCCTCATTCAAATCCGCACTGGAATCAAGAACATATCAGGACGTACAGCGCCAAGCCTTAAAGCACGCCTATGAAGAGGCTGACATCACAGCCGTTCCAACTTTTATCATTGGCGACACTGTCATTCCGGGAGCAGCCGGCAAGGACGTATTTGAAAAAGCAATTTCTGACGAACAGCAGAAAAAGTAAGAAAAAGCTCTCTATACAAGAGAGCTTTTTTACTCCTGCTCCATATGAATGCCAGTATGTGCCTTCACCTGTATTTCTGCAAACGTATCTTCATCGACCGTTTTATTTGACGACAGCACTGTTCCGAGCCATGCACCGAGGAAGCCGAGCGGGATGGAAATAATGCCCGGATTAGAAAGTGAAATAAGCGGATCGCCTGTAAAAATAGCACCTCCGGACGGATCCCACACACTAGGGCTTATCGACACTAGCACAAGCGCGCTGATCAGGCCTGTCAGGCTGCCCCACAAAGCGCCTGTAGCATTAAATCTCTTCCAGAAGACCGTAAACACAATCAGCGGGAGATTTGCGCTGGCCGCTACCGCAAATGCAAGTGCGACAAGGAATGCCACATTTAAGGACTGTGCAAAAATCGCAAGGAGAATCGAGAGCACCGACACGGCGACAGAAGCCCACCTGGCCGCTTTCATCTGTTCTCTTTCAGTTGCTTCTCCCTTTCTGATAATCTGGCTGTAGATATCATGGGCAAATGCTGAGGCGGCAGACAGCACCAATCCTGTCACGACAGCTAAAATGGTAGCAAAGGCGATGGCTGACACAAACGCGAACAGAAAATCTCCCCCGAGCGCTTTTGCTAAAAGCGGAGCCGCCATATTTCCCGCTGGATCAGCCGCCGTAATCGCGTCAAAACCGACAAACGCAGCAGCGCCAAAGCCGAGAAATACCGTCATAATGTAAAACACACCGATAATCCATGTCGCTGATACAACGGATGTCCGGGCCGTCTTGGCATCCTTAACGGTATAAAACCGGATCAAAATATGCGGAAGCCCGGCAGTTCCCAGCACGAGTGCCAAGTTTAACGACAAGGTCTCTAGCGGCACCTTGTACTTATTTCCGGGATTTAAGAAATCAGCGCCAAGCGGCGTCGCTGTTTTCATCTGCTCAAACATGGTATTGAGGTTAAAGCCGAATTTCGAAAACACGATGATCGAAATCACGAGTGTGCCGGCCATCAGTAAAACCGCTTTTATAATTTGTACCCAGCTTGTCGCGATCATGCCGCCAAACACGACATAAATGGTCATCAGCACCCCGACGATGAGAACCGCCATAGTATAATCCAGCCCTAGAAGCAGTTTGATCAGCGCGCCCGCCCCCACGAGCTGGGCAATCATATAAAAAGTACAGATGGCAATGGTATTCAGAGCCGCGACGCCGCGGATTTTCTTTTCTTTAAAACGAGCCGCAATCATGTCCGCCATCGTATACTTCCCAAGATTCCGAAGCGGTTCCGCCACGATGTACAAGACAACGAGATAAGCCACCAGAAAACCGATGCTGTAAAAGAATCCATCAAATCCATATAAAGCAATCATTCCGGCAATCCCGAGAAACGAGGCCGCGGACATGTAGTCGCCGGCAATTGCCAGTCCATTCTGAACACCGGTGAGACCGCCGCCCGCTGTATAAAACTCACTCGTCGTTTTCGTCTTCTTCGCGGCAAAATACGTGATAATAAGCGTCAGGCCGACAATCGCTAAAAATAATAGAAAAGCAGTCATATTCATGTCTGTTCACCCTTCAGATCTGCCTTTAAAGCGCTTGCATACCGATCGAAATGTGCCGCCCTTCGGGAATACACGGTACTCAGGATCCAGGTCATGGCGAATTGGGCGATGGCAAACAGCCAAGCCCATGAAACAGCTCCAATGGCCGGCGCATTCAAAAAGGTGAAATAAGACGTCAAAACAGGAAGTGAAAAATAAAAGACAAAAAAGAAAATCGCAGAAGGAACAATAAAAGCGCGTTTCTGCTTTAAAAAAGCTTGAAAAGACGGCGTTGCAGCAATCTGTTTGTAATCAGCTTTGTACATGGATTTCCTCCTTTTATTCGCTAAACGTAAGCAAAAAGGTACACCAATAGGTATGTACTGAAAGTCTGATTTATGCTGAATAACATCTGGAGGATGAAAAAAGAAGGAAGTCGTGAAGAGGTGAACATAACGGTATAAAGACAGGCGAAGGTTTTCCAGCTCGGCCGCGTTACGCGAGTTTGCTATCAAAACCTCACCGAATGCAGCTTGTTCTCTGCAAAAGCTGCTGTTTACCAGAGCCCGGTTAATAGATGTTCGCATCACCTCTTTATGACAATGCATGTGCCAAGAGGTGACCGCATCACCGGCTGTCTGTCGTATGTTAGCTGACACACCGTTTGTCCTCAAGCTCGGGCGCAGCAATCGCTTTCGAATAGAGGATATGGTGAAAACTCAGATCAGATGATAGAAAAGCCAGAGGTAATAGATCCGCCTGCTCGGATTAGTCTTGGCGGACGGTTTTTTTGTGGTTATTCTTTCTCAATGCTGTCTCAGATTCTAAAAACTGCCTCACATCACGAATGCCTAACCCAATGGATCTAGCTTCTTGTATTAACATATGCCAATCTTTGTCCAAATCTTTTTTAACATGAGTTTTCATAGTAACCTCCAATTGTATAAAATGTTTCCTGCAACATGCGGGCCATAAGGCGAGCCGGCGCGATGATGAGGCGAGTACAACAAATTTCACACATAGTTGCTCGGTGTTCACAAACTGAAGGAAAAACCACCTACCTATTCCCTAAAAAAATGACTAATATAACCAATGAATCTTATTTATAATAATAAACAATTAAATACTGACTGGATAGTATGCAAATGAAAATAAATCATTCAGCCTATTAAAAATGACCCCGGGGTAACCGAATAGCACAAGCTTTCAAAGAAATAAATACCGCTAAAGATTGATCCGTTGTAAGATAAGGGTAATCATATCGCCTGGAGAAAAATATGAAAAAAAACAAATTTCAAATGAAAAGAGAAGCAACATTTGAAAGTTTTATAGACGCTGGCTTGAATTTGTTGATTGACCGAGCGTATGATCCGGTTTCTGTAGAGGACATCAGCAGAGCGGCCGGATACAGCAAAGGAGCGTTTTATGTTCATTTTGTCAGCAAGGAGGATTTTCTGCAGCATCTTCTCGAAAAACGCCAGATGAAAAAAGCGATCATCGTAGGGTATCTTGATCAAATGGAGCAAATCTCAGTGAAACCGCTGACATTGGACGAGGCTTCAAAACATGCCGCAGAGCTGCTTTATTCCTATTACATAAATAAGCCGTCGTGGGAGATTACCTCATTTGCCATGAATATGCCGACGTATAAAGTCCTTCAGAAATGCAAGGCCTATGTTCGGCTGTACGAATTGTGGGTGGAAGAAAATGCATTATATATTAAGTGGCTGAAGGAGAGAAAGCTCATTGACGCCTGTATTGATCCGGAATATACGGCTAAAATAATATGTGCAGTGCTCGACGGAATCATCAAACAATCGTATGTATTGGACAAGCCTGCCACATTCCGCAGCTTTTTAGACGCACTATCGGTTTTCATTACTCCAGAAAGAGAGCATGTGAGGCCAAGAATTTTGAAAAGTTTTTCAGAAAGCGAGGAACATCAGTGAAGTATAGAGAAATGATTATGTATATCATTATGGGGGTTTTCACAACCATTGTGAACATCGCCAGCTTTTATATATTGGTAGAGATCATAAATATGGATTACAAAGCCGCTACTGTCGCCGCTTGGATTTTGTCCGTGCTGTTTGCTTACATAACAAATAAATTATATGTATTTCAGCAAAAAACACATGACCTGCAAAGCCTGATGAAAGAGATCACAGCCTTCTTCAGCGTTCGGGTCCTGTCTCTTGGCATAGATTTAGGCATGATGATCATTCTTGTCGGCCAGTTCAATACAAATGAAACATTGGCCAAAATACTAGACAACGCGGTCATTGTTGTCGTCAACTATGCCGCAAGCAAATGGCTTGTCTTTAAAAAGACAAAAGAAGAAGGGGTATGACAGGGAACAGCAGCATATGATCTATCGTTTTCGCTGAGGAAATAAGGGGAAGTAAAAAAATAAAAACCATGAAAGGTGATTGCACATGCGGGAAGAGCTAAAGGGGATATTTGCAAGTGTATTCGGAGAAAAAGAGGGGTTACGGTTTTTTTTCGCACCTGGAAGAGTGAATCTGATTGGGGAGCATACAGACTATAACGGCGGGCATGTGTTTCCGTGCGCGCTGACAATGGGTACATATGCTGCTGTTGCAGAAAGAAACGACGGGCTTGTCCGGATGTATTCAGATAACTTTAAAGACGCAGGCATCAAGGAATGCAGCCTCGACGACATTTGCTATCAAAAGGAAGACGACTGGGCGAACTATCCGAAAGGCGTCATTTATGAATTTCAGCAAAGGGGCTATTCAGTTCCCCATGGCTTTGACATTATATTTTCAGGGAATATTCCAAACGGGGCGGGGCTGTCGTCCTCTGCTTCTATTGAATTGCTGATGGGAGTCGTGCTCCAAAGATATTTTCATCCTGAAGTGGATGCGCTTGAGCTTGTAAAAATGGCGCAGCATGCAGAAAACACATTTATCGGTGTCAATTGCGGGATTATGGACCAATTTGCAATCGGAATGGGGAAAAAACATCATGCGATGCTGCTGAACTGCGACACGCTGGACTATGAATATAGCAAACTCGATGTCTCAGGACTCGCGCTGGTCATCGCGAATACGAACAAAAAAAGGGCATTAGCAGATTCGAGCTATAATACAAGACGCCAAGAGTGCAATGACGCATTGCTAGATCTGCAAAAAGCACTCGGTATTGCCTCGCTGGGCGATATCAAGCCCTCTGATTTCGACGCGCACTCCAGCCTGGTCAAAAATGAAACGAACAGACGCCGGGCAAAGCACGCTGTATACGAAAATCACCGTGCTATCAAGACGGCCGATATGTTCAAGGAAAACAATATAGATGAAATCGGGCGGTTAATGAAGGAATCCCATCTTTCACTGAAGGATGATTATGAAGTGACATGCCCAGAACTTGATGAGCTTGTGTTTGCAGCGTGGGACCACGAAGGTGTGATTGGTTCAAGAATGACGGGAGCGGGCTTCGGCGGCTGCACGATCAGCATTGTAAAAGATGCGTTTGTTGATGATTTTATCCAAAAGGTTGGAGATAGATATCAAGAAAAAACAGGGCTCAAAGCGGATTTTTATGTCGCTGATATCGGAGAGGGAGCGAGAGAGCTAAAGGGGGAGTGACACATGAGTATTGTTGAACATCTGGAACATCTGCTGGAGTATGGCCTTGAACGAAAACTGATTTCGATCTGGGATCGGGAATATACGAGAAACCGCCTTTATGAAGCGTTGGACATCAAACATCCCGAGCCGGACTCCCACACTTGCACTAAGCAGGCCCAAAGCCTGCCGGACTTGCTTTCTCCCATTTACAAATGGGCTGTGGAAAACGGGCGAATGGAAGCGGATACAGACACATACCGCGACTTGCTCAGCGCAAAGCTGATGGGATGTTTCGTACCTGCTCCGTCTGAGGTCATTCGCAAGTTTGAAGAGACAAAAGCCTTATACGGCCCAAAACAGGCAACAAAGGAATTCTATCAATATTCAGAGGATGTCTATTATATCCGGTCAGACAGGATCGCAAAAAATGTTCATTGGACGGTGCCGACCGAATATGGCGAGCTGGAAATGACCATTAATCTATCAAAGCCCGAAAAGGACCCAAAAGCGATTGCAGCTGCAAAAGAGCAGGCGCAGACAAATTACCCGATGTGTTTGCTGTGTAAAGAAAATGTCGGGTTTGAGGGAAGCGTGAATCACCCGGCACGCCAAAATCACAGAATCATCCCGGTCATCCTTAAAGACGAACAATGGTACTTGCAGTTCTCGCCATACGTCTATTATCCAGAGCATTGCATCGTTTTAAAGGGTGAGCATGAACCGATGGAGATCAGCAGAAAAACATTTGAAAGGCTGCTGTCATTTCTCGGGCAATATCCGCATTATTTTATCGGTTCAAACGCGGATCTGCCAATTGTCGGCGGCAGCATCCTAAGCCATGATCATTTTCAAGGCGGGGCGCACGATTTTCCGATGGCACGTGCAGAAGCGGAAGATGTTTATGATTTAAATGGTTATCCCGGCGTGTCGCTGGGCTTGGTGAAGTGGCCGATGTCCGTGCTCAGGCTCCAAGGAGACAAACCGGACCATGTTGCCGAAGCTGCTGACCATATATTCCGCACATGGCAAACGTATTCCGATGAAAAAGCCGGCATAGCCGCCTATACAGGTGATACTCCCCATAATACGGTTACGCCGATTGCGCGGCGAAGGGGAGACTTGTATGAACTCGATATCGTGCTGAGAAACAATCGGACGGATGAGGAGCATCCATTAGGAATATTTCATCCTCATCAGGAAGTTCACCATATTAAAAAAGAAAATATCGGCCTGATTGAGGTCATGGGATTGGCGATATTGCCGGGCCGTTTACAGAAAGAAATGAAAGAAATGGCAGCGGCGCTATGCTCTGCTGATCCGAAAACAGCTTTAGAACAAAATCCGCTCACAGCAAAGCATCAGGAGTGGGCTCTTCGGATGATGGAAAAAAGAACGATAACAAAAGAGAATGCGGATCTAGTCATAAAGGAAGAGCTAGGACATGTATTCGCGCGCATTCTTGAACACGCTGGTGTATTTAAACAGACAACGGAAGGAAAACAGGCCTTCAGAAGATTTATCGACCATTTAGGCGTCAAACCAGTAAAAAGCCTCAACCGCTAGGGTTGAGGCTTTTTCGTTATCCTTCGCAAAACAAATGCCCAAAGCGCTGATGCTTTGGGCACTGTTGCTTTTATCCTCTTTTTCTGGCTAACAGGCTTACTAGAAATACAACAATGGCTGCGCCGATCACCGCTGGAATAATGGCAAATCCCGCTAGGTTCGGGCCCCATGTTCCCAGCAGCCCGTGCCCGATCCACGCACCGATAAGACCCGCGATCATAGACCCAATAATTCCGCCAGGCATATCTCCTTTAACAAACAGGCTGCCAAGCCATCCGATAATAATGGCGACGATAAGGGAAATAATAAAACTCATTATGCAACACATCCTATTTTATATTTATTTGCTTATATCATTCCTCTTTTTTGTATAGGATAAACAATTGGATGCTCTCTTAAAAAATGGGAACAGTTCAGAGCATATCGCCGCTTTATTAAGCCTTTTCATTCAAAATTGGTTGCGTTAAAATGGTAATCGCGTGAAAAGATGCTAGACAAGGAAAAATTAATTCCTTTCTAGAAAGTTTAACAAAATGAAATTTTTGATTGACCTAAGTTTTTTATTGTGGTAAACCTTTATTTGTCAGAATTAGTTCTTCATCATCTTTCTTTACTTATATGCGGAAATAACTAGAAACTTTTCATCTTAAGCGATAGATGTGAATAAAGTTGGAGCAATTTTTGTCGATTTTATGACATTTAAGCGAAAATGGGATGAAGTTTATAAAAAAATAAAGCTAATAAGTGAACTTTTTGATAGCATAACAAAGTAGAGAAAAGATTTTGAGGAAGTATGCACTTCAGATTTATTACATCAATAGGAAGGATGGTGATCTTCTTGTTCAGAGCATTAAAACCGTTGCTTGTATTAGCGCTGTTAACTGTGGTTTTCGTCCTTGGGGGATGCAGCAATGCTTCGGTACTAGATCCAAAAGGGCCGGTAGCTGAACAGCAAAGTGATTTAATCCTGTTATCTATCGGATTTATGCTGTTTATCGTCGGGGTTGTCTTTGTTCTATTTACCATTATTTTAGTAAAATACCGCGACCGTAAAGGCAAAGATAATGGATCTTATAACCCAAAAATTCACGGTAACACGTTTTTAGAAGTAGTCTGGACAGTGATCCCAATTTTAATCGTCATTGCACTTTCTGTGCCAACCGTACAGACGATATATTCGTTAGAAAAAGCTCCTGAAGCAACAAAGGACAAAGAACCTCTTGTTGTTTATGCTACTTCGGTAGACTGGAAATGGGTATTCAGCTACCCTGAACAGGATATTGAAACGGTCAACTACTTAAACATTCCTGTCGACCGCCCGATCTTGTTCAAAATTTCATCTGCAGATTCAATGGCTTCGCTTTGGATTCCTCAGCTTGGAGGACAAAAATATGCGATGGCAGGAATGCTGATGGATCAATACTTACAGGCTGATGAAGTGGGAACTTATGAAGGCCGCAACGCGAACTTCACTGGTGAACATTTTGCAGACCAAGAGTTTGATGTGAATGCAGTAACAGAAAAAGACTTTAACAGCTGGGTGAAAAAGACTCAAAACGAGGCTCCTAAGCTGACAAAAGAGAAGTATGATCAATTAATGCTTCCTGAAAATGTGGACGAATTAACGTTCTCTTCTACTCACTTAAAATACGTTGATCACGGACAAGACGCAGAATACGCGATGGAGGCCCGCAAACGCCTTGGCTACCAAGCCGTTTCACCGCACTCTAAAACAGATCCGTTTGAAAACGTAAAAGAAAATGAATTTAAAAAGTCTGATGATACAGAAGAATGATATTGATCAGGAAAGGAGGAAGCCTGCATGAAATTCAAATGGGACGAATTTTTCGTAACTGGTGACCCATTAATTCTGGGCGCACAAGTTTCCATTGCGCTTTCAACCATTGCCATTATTTTTGTACTGACTTACTTCAAAAAGTGGAAATGGCTGTGGTCTGAATGGATAACTACTGTTGACCATAAAAAACTCGGAATCATGTACATTATATCTGCTGTAATAATGTTATTCCGCGGCGGTGTCGACGGTCTGATGATGCGTGCCCAGCTAGCGCTTCCGAATAACAGTTTTTTAGACTCAAACCACTATAATGAAATTTTTACAACTCACGGTACAATCATGATCATCTTCATGGCGATGCCGTTCCTAATCGGTCTTATCAACGTTGTTGTACCTCTTCAAATCGGTGCTCGCGACGTTGCGTTCCCTTACTTGAACAACCTGAGCTTCTGGACGTTCTTCGTAGGGGCGATGCTTTTCAATATTTCTTTCGTTATCGGAGGTTCTCCGAACGCAGGCTGGACAAGTTATATGCCGCTTGCAAGTAACGATATGAGCCCTGGGCCGGGTGAGAACTACTACCTCCTCGGACTTCAGATTGCCGGTATCGGTACCCTGATGACAGGGATCAACTTTATGGTAACAATCTTAAAAATGAGAACAAAAGGCATGACATTAATGCGTATGCCAATGTTCACATGGACAACACTGATCACAATGGTTATTATCGTGTTTGCGTTCCCTGTACTTACAGTAGCTTTAGCACTTTTATCATTTGATCGTTTGTTCGGTGCTCACTTTTTCACATTGGAAGCAGGCGGTATGCCGATGCTTTGGGCGAACTTGTTCTGGATTTGGGGACATCCTGAAGTATATATCGTTATTCTTCCGGCATTCGGTATTTTCTCTGAGATTATCTCAAGCTTTGCAAGAAAACAATTGTTTGGTTACACAGCGATGGTTGGTTCTATTATCGCCATCTCCGTATTGAGTTTCCTAGTTTGGACCCACCACTTCTTCACAATGGGGAACAGTGCGTCCGTTAACTCTTTCTTCTCAATTACGACAATGGCTATCTCGATTCCGACCGGGGTTAAAATCTTTAACTGGCTCTTTACCATGTATAAAGGCCGAATCAGTTTTACAACGCCTATGCTGTGGGCGCTTGCGTTCATTCCTAACTTCGTAATCGGCGGGGTTACAGGGGTTATGCTTGCGATGGCAGCAGCGGATTATCAATACCATAATACGTACTTCCTTGTATCTCACTTCCACTATGTGCTGATCGCAGGTACTGTATTTGCTTGTTTCGCCGGATTTATTTTCTGGTATCCAAAAATGTTCGGCCACAAGCTGAACGAAAGAATCGGAAAATGGTTCTTCTGGATCTTTATGATCGGGTTCAATATTTGTTTCTTCCCGCAATATTTCTTGGGGCTTCAAGGCATGCCTCGCCGTATTTACACATACGGACCGAATGACGGCTGGACAACATTGAACTTTATTTCAACTGTCGGAGCTTTCATGATGGGTGTAGGATTCTTAATCCTTTGCTATAACATCTACTACAGCTTCCGCTACTCTACTCGTGAAATCAGCGGAGATTCATGGGGTGTGGGACGCAGCCTTGATTGGGCGACTTCATCTGCGATTCCGCCGCATTACAACTTTGCGGTGCTTCCTGAAGTCAAATCTAAAGATGCATTCCATCATATGAAAGAAGAAAAAACCGAGTTATACCCTGAAAACAAATTCAAGAAAATCCATATGCCAAGCAACTCAGGCAGACCGTTCTTTATGTCTGTTGCCTTCGGTATCGCCGGCTTTGGACTTGTCTTTGAATGGTACTGGATGGGCGTAGTTGGATTGATCGGAGTCCTGCTCTGCATGGTTCTGCGTTCATTCGAATACGACAACGGCTACTACATTAGTGTTGATGAAATAAAAGAGACGGAAAGAAAGATTTCCGAATAAGGAGGCGTGAGTTATGGAACATGCAGAACACGGCAATTCTAACGCGCCTATGGAATATCAATCTGAAACCGGCAGACTTAATATTCTCGGGTTTTGGATCTTTTTAGGGGCAGAAATTGTGTTGTTCTCAACACTATTTGCAACCTTCTTCGTTCTTAAAAACAGAACAGCAGGAGGTGTCTTACCGGACGAACTGTTTGAAGTGAATCTGGTAATGATTATGACGTTCTTGCTGCTTATCAGCAGCTTTACCTGCGGGATCGCTGTTCATGAAATGCGCCGTGGAAGTTTAAAAGGCGTAGTCATTTGGACAATTATCACTCTTCTTCTCGGCGCTGGCTTTGTCGGTTTTGAGATTACAGAGTTTGTCCACTATGTACATGAAGGAGCTTCTCTCGGTACAAGTGCGTTCTGGTCTGGATTCTTTGTTTTACTTGGAACTCACGGAACTCACGTAACAATCGGTATTTTCTGGATCACAGGAATTCTGATTCAGTTGAAGAAACGCGGCCTAACTCCGCAAACTTCATCTAAAATCTTTATCTCAAGCTTGTACTGGCACTTCTTAGATGTTGTATGGATTTTCATCTTTACAGGTGTCTATCTCATGGGATTGGGGGGTCTGTAAAATGGCAAACAAATCTGCTGAACACAGTCACTTTCCATGGAAGCACATTGTAGGCTTTGCACTGTCTATCGTTTTGACCCTGCTGGCTCTATGGGTTGCGGTGTATACTGACCTGAGCTCATCAGCAAAACTTTGGATCATTTTCGGCTTCGCCTTCATCCAAGCGGCGCTGCAGCTTCTCATGTTCATGCACATGACAGAGAGCGAAAACGGTGGGATCCAAGTCGGAAACACGCTGTTCGGATTCTTCGGTGCGATCGTTATCGTACTTGGTTCCATCTGGATTTTCGCGGCTCACTATCACCATGGTGACCATATGGACGGAAATCCTCCTGGAGGCGCTGAACACTCAGAGCATTCAGGCCACAACGAATAATACAAAAACCCTCTTCGTTAGAAGAGGGTTTTTTGCTGTCCTCAGCTGCTTCGCTTTCTGCGAAGATACGGAAGACCGTAAATAATAAATGCGGCGATATGAGCGACAATGACGTTGACGGCAAACAAGATAATCATGAGAGTGTGTCCGAGTGGAGAAAGGCTTTCTGTTGCGTAAAAGAAGAAGAATACCCACATTAAGATGATTGGCGGAATAGCTGAGAGTGCGACTTTTTTGTTATCAAGCCATATAAAGAGAGGTGTTGCGCTGGCAACCAATAAATAAGCAAAAAACATGTCCATCATACCCGTCTCCTTTCATTTTGTGACAGCGTTTACAAAAATGAAATAAAGGAACTGAGTTGTGTCTGTTTTATGGTTGTTTTGTGAACATTCTGTTACAATTATTATACCATGTTTTCCAAAAATTGATACAGGTTTTTGTGGAATTGGTCTGGACCTATCGTCTTATTTTTAAGTTCATTTCGCTAGGAGAATGTACGGAGCTTTTTTAAAAAAACAGGGGGGATGCAGATGTATCAGGTAGTCAAGCTTGAAAAAGAAGACTGGCGAGAAGTGATCCGCATGTCTGAATATGCTTTTCAGAAAGAACTCAGTGATGAGGAACGAGAAGAGAAAGTAAAAGCTTTAGAGAACCATTACATCATCGGAATCAAAGAACAAGAGAAACTCCTCTCTAAGCTTCACATCATTCCCTTTTCTGTGATGTTGGAGGAACAGGAGATGAAGATGGGCGGTATTGCCGGAGTGGCAACCTGGCCTGAATACAGAAGAAAAGGTACAGTAAAGGAGCTTATTCGAAACGCTTTAACGGTCATGAAGAAAGAAAACCAAATCATCAGCTTTTTGCATCCGTTCCTGATCTCCTTTTACCGTAAATTTGGCTGGGAGCTCTGTTTCTATCAAAAACGCCTGATCTACCTTAAAGAACAGTTTCAAAAGCTAGGCGATGTCTCTGGGTACGTGAAGAGGCTTCAAAAAGATGAAACAGATGCAGTGAATGCTATCTATAATCAGTACAGAACGAAGCATAATGGGCTGATGAAACGTTCAAAGGAGCATTGGACAGAGAAGGTCCATGGGATGAAAGCGATGTATATCTCTGAAGATGGGGTGCCCTGTGGATATCTTGTGTATGACATCAAAAATAAAACGATGCGAGTTAAGGAATTTGTTTATTTGAACAGAGAGGCACAGAGAGGCTTGTGGAATTTTATTTGCCAGCATGATTCGATGCTGAATGAAGTGGAACTGACTGTACGGATGGAGGAAGATCTTGATTTTTTAACTGTCGAACCCCGAGTCAAACAAGACATATATCCTTATAGTATGGCGCGCATCGTTGACGTTGAAGGTTTTTTTCGGGAATATCCAAAATCTCGCATGACAGCACCCTTTGACTTTAAGGTTACGGATCAATGGGCCCCATGGAATCAACAGACTTTCCGCGTCGACTCGGAGCAAGTGCAGATCATTCCAGAAGAGTCATCAGACCATCTAATAGAATGCAGCATATCTTCTTTAACCGCTTTCTTTCTAGGCGCCAGAAATGCCCGTTTCCTTTATGAAACAGGCATGATAAATGGGCCGGTATCGGAAATCAAACGGCTTGATGATGTTTTTCAGTCAAAACCTCCATTTCTTATGGATTTCTTTTAACCCCTTATTTAAAAGGGGTTTTTTTCATTTGAAAAGTTTTGTGTCAATCGAAACATTTCGGTTTATGATACGTCATATTTCGTGTAGCTGAAAAAGCGCCGCAAATGCGCAAAAAACAGAAAAGGAAGCGAGCTTCACGTGTCATCTTGAACTTGGTTCATGTATAATAAACATTAGTGATTTTCCGATGAAAATGTAAGGCGGGATAGAATGAGTCGATATAAGAAGCAGCAAAGTCCCTTTTACCAGGGGGATTTGATTTTTATATTTGGTGTGTTTTTTATTATAAGCGTAGTATCAATTTATGCTGCTGGTCAGTTTGGGCAGTATGGGAACACGGATTGGATACAGCAAATTGTCTTTTATCTTTTAGGAGCTGTTGCGATTACAGTTCTGTTGTACTTTGATTTAGAGCAGCTTGAAAAGTTAAGTTTATATATTTTTATCATTGGTATATTATCTTTGATTATTCTTAAGATCAGTCCTGAGTCCATTGCACCGGTCATTAAAGGGGCAAAAAGTTGGTTTAGGTTTGGGAGAATAACCATACAGCCGTCAGAATTCATGAAGGTTGGTTTGATTATGATGCTAGCTTCAGTCATCGGAAAAGCCAATCCTAAAGGAGTGCGGACACTTAGAGATGATATTCACCTTTTATTAAAGATTGCGGGTGTCGCAGTTATCCCTGTTGGTCTTATCCTGATGCAAGATGCTGGGACTGCGGGAATATGTATGTTTATCGTCCTTGTAATGGTTTTCATGTCGGGCATCAATTGGAAACTGATAACAATCATTGCTGGTTCAGGTATCTTACTCATTTCATTAATTTTATTAGTAATGATAAACTTTCCCGACGTTGCTAAATCAGTCGGAATACAGGAATATCAAATTAAGAGGGTTACTTCTTGGGTTTCTGATTCAAATGAAACACAGAATGATGATAGCGGGTGGCAAGTTGATCAAGCTATCATGGCTATAGGATCTGGTGGCATTTTAGGAAACGGTATTTCTGATTTAAAGGTTTATGTTCCAGAAAGTACGACTGACTTCATTTTCTCTATAATAGGTGAATCCTTTGGATTTTTAGGCTGTGCCTTTGTCGTCATCATGTTCTTCTTCTTAATCTACAGGCTTGTCGTTCTGATTGACAAAATACATCCGTTTAACCGTTTCGCTTCTTTCTTTTGCGTTGGCTATACGGCGTTAATTGTGATTCATACATTCCAGAATATCGGAATGAACATCGGCATTATGCCTGTTACCGGGATTCCGCTGCTGTTTGTCAGCTACGGAGGAAGCTCAACACTTTCCACGCTGATTGGTTTCGGGATTGTGTATAACGCAAGTGTGCAACTGACGAAATACAGAAGTTATCTCTTTAATTCTTAATGTGCAGACAGCCTTGAAAAAGGCTGTCTTTTTTATTACAGAGCATTTCGCTTTTGAGTTCACTTTTTTTCGGATATGATAAAAACAGATAAGGAGGTTCTTGTGATGAATAACACAATCGAAACCATTTTAAATCATCGGTCGATCCGGTCTTTTACTGATCAGCTTTTGACAGCTGAAGAAATTGATACTTTAGTGAAAAGTGCGCAGGCAGCGTCTACGTCCAGCTATGTGCAGGCATATTCGATTATCGGGGTTTCCGATCCTGAGAAAAAACGTGAGCTGTCTGTGCTTGCAGGAAATCAGCCTTACGTTGAGAACAACGGACACTTTTTTGTATTTTGCGCGGACTTGCACCGCCACCAAAAACTGGCTGAGGAAAAAGGCGAAAATATTTCTGAGCTGCTCGAGAATACGGAAATGTTTATGGTCAGCTTGATTGATGCAGCGCTGGCAGCGCAAAATATGAGCATTGCCGCTGAATCTATGGGGCTTGGCATTTGCTATATCGGCGGCATTCGGAATGAACTGGACAAGGTGACAGAGGTGTTGCAAACGCCTGACCATGTGCTTCCGCTTTTCGGTCTGGCAGTAGGCCATCCTGCAAACCTATCCGGCAAAAAACCGAGATTGCCAAAGCAGGCTGTCTATCATGAGAATACGTATAATGTAAACACAGATGATTTCCGCGAAACCATGAATGCGTATGACCAAACCATTTCTGATTATTATAGAGAAAGAACAAACGGAAAGCGGGAAGAAACGTGGTCTGATCAGATTCTGAACTTTATGAAGCAGAAACCGCGTACCTATTTAAATGACTATGTGAAAGAAAAAGGCTTTAATAAAAACTAAAGCAAACCTCTCCGCTTCGGAGGGGTTTTTATGTTTCACGTGTAACATATTCCGACAAATAGAGACATGTTATCACAAATAAATGACAAATGATCGGGAAACACTGATAAGCAGTGTGAGCGGCTTTGGAGAAAAAATATGGGATCAGTGATACGATGAGGATGAGGTGGTAGGGATGATTTCATTAAGTATATTAGATCAATCTCCAGTATCAGAGGGCAGCAGTTCAGAAACAGCCTTGCAGCAAACCGTTGCGCTTGCGCAAGCTGCTGAGGGCTTTGGATATAAGAGATTTTGGGTTTCTGAGCATCACTTTTCAAGGCGGCTGGCAGGGTCAAGCCCTGAGGTGCTGATCAGTCATATAGCGGCACAAACGAAGCGAATCCGTGTTGGATCAGGCGGAGTCATGCTGCCGCACTACAGTGCTTATAAAGTAGCTGAGAATTTCCGTGTGCTGGAGGGGCTGACACCGGGAAGAATTGATCTAGGGCTTGGCAGGGCACCGGGGGGAATGCCGATTGCATCATGGGCGCTGAATGACGGCGGGAAGCGCAATGCTGATCAGTATCCGCAGCAAATCAAGGAACTGACCATGTATTTGCATGATTTGGCGGATGACAAACACCGTTTTCCGAATTTGACGGCTGCGCCGCATATTTCCACCGCGCCGGATGTGTGGCTGCTTGGCTCATCTGGAGAAAGCGCGTTGCTCGCCGCTGAGTCAGGTGCTGGCTATATGTTTGCCCACTTTATCAATGGAGAGGGCGGAGAGGATACTGTCAGACAGTATAAGAGACGATTTAAGCCGTCTGTGTTAGGGGACACGCCCCGAGCGGCAGCTGCTGTTTTTGTTCTTTGTGCTGACACGGAGGAGAAGGCAGAGGAGCTTGCGGCAGTGCTTGATTTTACGCTTTTGGCAGGGGAGCAGGGCATTCCTTTAGAAGGAGTCCCTTCGTATGAAGCTGTTCGGGAAAATACGTACTCCCCCTATGAACAGAGACGAATTGCTGATAATCGAAATCGAATGATTGTTGGCACGAAAGAACAGGTGAAGGAGCAGTTGTTATCTTTGAGTAAGGCGTATGGAACAGAGGAAATCATGGCGGTGACCATTACGCATCATTTTGAAGATAAGCTCCATTCTTATCGTTTATTGCAGGAGGCATTTGCGAATTAATCTAAAAAGCCCTGCCGAATCGGCAGGGCTTCTTATTATTCAACTGTAAAAGGCTCTTCAGTCAGAATCTGGCTTGATTTGCCTTTGTTTGCGGCATAGGCGAGCAAGTAATATTCTCCGGCAGGAAGCTTGGTTCCGCCATTGATCGTGCCGTCCCAGTCAAAGTATTGATAGCCCTTATCTTGATTTTTATAAATGCCGGCTTGGCCTGCAAAATCAAGGTTGCTGTCATAGACGAGGAATGCCAGCTCTTCTGCTCCTGAAGGAAGGTAGGTTTCAATTTGATAGGTGCCTTGTACAGACCCTTCGCTGACGGAGACAGATGTTACTCTCGGATAATCCGGCTCTTTAACGATCAGCAATGTAGGGACCTTGGCGACGGTTTTTCCGCCTTCTCTGACGATAACCGTTCCTTCATAGGTGCCGGCTTTTGTTTTCTTTGTATTGACCTTTACTTTTGCAGTGGCTTTTCCGGTCTTATGTGCCGGAATCACAACACGGCTTGTGCCGGATGTGGAGATGCCGCTGCCGTTAAATGAGTATTCAAGTGTGTATGACTTTCTAATGGAAGATTGGTTTTCAATCGTAAACGTTTCTTTTTTCGTTTCGTTTCCGTTTTCCTTCAAGAATGTACCGTATGAATAGCTTCCAGGTGAGACGAGTGAGTCAGCTTTGATCGCGTTCATGATTCTCGCGCTGCCTGCACCTTGGGCGTTATGCGGATACACTTCTCCGTCGCCATCCTTTAAGGTGACAGCGGTATTCATGATCGCGGCTTTGATCTGTTCTACGCTCCACTTTGGTTTGGCTTGTTTGATAACGGCAACCGCTCCGGCAATATGAGGTGATGCCATGCTTGTTCCTTGTTTTGATCCGTACCCGTATGGGTTGTTAGGATCATGTGTCGGGATGGTGCTGACGATATTGACGCCTGGTGCGGAAATATCCGGTTTAATCATCCACGTATCCATAACAGGGCCGCGTGATGAGAAATCAGCCACTTGTTCACCGAGCGCTTTCGAGACCGTCAACTTGAATGTTGTTTTTGACTCGCCGGCTTTCATGGCGCTGACGAGTTTTTCGCCGTCTTCTAATGAAAGCTTAATCGTTGGGACAGACATGCCTGGCACATTGGCTTCAATTTCCCCAGAGAGGTTGTTATACACAACCATGCCGATGGCGCCGGCTTTTTTAGCGTTATCCGCTTTATCCACAAATGCAATGCTGCCTCGTTTGACAACGGCGACTTTGCCTGTCAGGTCTTTTCCTTCAAAATCCTTGGCTTCGCCGATTCCCGCTTCAACAAGCTCAACCTCTTTGTTATTGAGCGCTTTGACGTCGTCCTCTTTGTTATAGCCCATCACTTTTGCTGAAGAATAGTTGCCGAATGTGACGGCGTATTCATTGAGCGGCAGCTGGGTAGCACCGACGGAAATCGCTTCTCTTGATGTGCCAGGTGATCCGACTGTCCAGCCGTTCGGTCCGCTGTTGCCGTTTGACGTAACCGCAACGACGCCTTCTGACATGGCCCAATCAAGCGCTGTGCTCGTCGCCCAGTCCGGGTTGTTTAATGAGTTTCCAAGAGACAGGTTCATCACATCTGCTCCGTCCTGTACAGCCCGTTCCACGCCGGCAATGACGTTTTCCGTTGTGCCGCTTCCGCCAGGGCCTAACACGCGGTAAGCGAGAAGCGTGGCATCAGGCGCTACGCCTTTGATCGTTCCATTTGCAGCCACAGTTCCGGCTACGTGTGTTCCGTGGTCAGTTGCTCCGCCCCTCGGATCGCCCGTTGGTGTTTCTTTTGGATCGTAATCATTGTCTACAAAATCGTATCCTTTATATTGTCCGAAGTTTTTCTTCAGATCTGGATGATTGTATTCAACTCCGGTATCAATAATGGCAACCTTGACGCCTTTTCCTGTGTAGCCTAAATCCCATGCATCGTTCGCTCCGATATACGGCGCGCTGTCATCCATTTGCGGAGATACAGCGTCTTTGGAGAGCGTAACGTCTTTATCCTTTATATTGTCTGTTTTATACGTGACGTTCGGGTATACTGCCTTTACGTCTTTTACTGCAAGAAGTTTTGGAATCTCATTAGCTGGGAGCTTCATAGAAAAGCCAGAGAATACCTGCTCATACTCCCGATTTACTTTTCCGTTTTTCACCGCTTTGAGGGCTTTGGTTTTTGCAGTGGTACGAGCGGTTTTCAGCTTGCTTTTCGTTTGCTTTTCTCCCATTTCCTTCGCCTCTGCCAAGGATTTTTCTTTTAATTCCACGATAACGGTTGTTTTTTTGTTTGTTGTCATATCGATATCACCGAATACTTCAGCTTTTTCCAGGTCAGCTGATTTTATTGAAGAAGCCGGAGCTGCCTGTACTCCTGTCATACCTGTGGATAACGTAAAAAATACAACAAAACTTAAAAGCAGAAAGCGAATGATCCCATTTTTCAATGTATTTCCCCCTTTGTGTTTAGAAAAAATGTTATAGATCTAGTATATATTTCTTGAAAATTCAAAAAAATCCTTGTGTCATTTGGACCATTTATTGGATTTTGTTTGTGAATAAGGAAGGAGTTATACACAGAACCCTGTGTATAAGTGAATAAACCTGTGTATATATATAGTTGGGAATATATGTTCCTATACAAAATATAGATAGAGTTTGTGGATATGTGGATATCTATTGTGATTAAGTTGTTCTTATCTTTGGGATAACTTGTGTATAAAATTTTTAAAGCGGTTCTCCAATTTTCATTTCATTTCTTTCAGCTTTCAACAAAACTTCTAAAAACTAGTTGGTTTTTTCACTCATATTGTGACAAAGAATTCTCTTTCCACGGTCTATCATAGAGTCATGAGTTTTGCTAGAGCTGCTAGTTTGCGGGAAAAGAAATCGGCCGCTTTTCCCGCGGACTGCGGCTGAAAAAACGGGCTGCTAAAAAGGCTGCCTGCCAAAAAGAAGCGGAGGGATGTTTTTCTATGAAACGTTTGCTTGTATCTTTACGGGTGTGGATGGTCTTTTTGATGAACTGGGTGACGCCGGACAGAAAAACTGCGGCTGCCGCGGTCTATTCGGCTCAGCGTACATACCAAAGAAAAGCGGCGGTGCAAGCCGCAGGGCTTGTTTCGTTTTATGAATGGCGGATGGCTGTGAATGATGAAGAAAAACAGAAAGCGAAAGCCGCCGCGCTTTATAAGAGAAGGTGTTTGCAAGCCTTCAAGGAATCGCCAAAGCAGGAGAGAGCTGGCCCGCATCTTTACATGGCGGTCAAAAGGAGGTAAAATCCCAGTCAAAAGCTATTTGGCGGGAGAGGTAGCCTCTTGAAAATCTATAAAGTATTAAACAACAATGCGGCTTTAATAAAAGAGGATGATCAGGAAAAAATCGTGATGGGACCGGGAATCGCTTTTCAAAAAAAGAAAAATGACCTCATCCCTATGAATAAAGTGGAAAAGATATTTGTCGTGCACGATGAGAATGAAAAGTTTAAACAAATCCTGCAAACGCTGCCGGAGGAGCATATTGAAATAGCTGAGGATATCATCAGCTATGCGGAAGGGGAGCTCGCGGCGCCACTGAGCGACCACATTCATATCGCGCTTTCTGACCATTTATCCTTTGCGATCGAAAGGATTCAAAATGGGCTGCTTGTGCAGAATAAATTGCTGCATGAGATCAAGGCGCTTTATAAAAAGGAATATGAGATTGGCCTGTGGGCGATCGGACATGTAAAAGAGACATTGGGTGTGTCTCTGCCTGAAGATGAAGCTGGTTATATTGCCCTTCACATCCATACGGCGAAGATGGATGCGGAGAGCATGTATTCAGCGCTGAAGCATACGACCATGATCAAAGAAATGATAGAGAAAATAGAACAATACTTTAATCGAAAGGTGGATGAAAACAGCATTTCCTATCAACGCCTTGTCACGCATTTGCGATACGCGGTCAGCCGGTTGGAATCAAATGAAGCGCTCCATCGTATGGACGAGGAGATGCTTTATTTCATCCAAAAAAAGTATTCATTTGCCTATCAATGTGCGCTGGAGCTGGCGGAGTTTTTGAAAAATGAATATCAATTACATTTGCCGGAGTCCGAGGCCGGCTATATCACGCTGCATGTCCAGCGTCTTCAAGATCTCTCGGAATAACCGCATTGACTTGCAGGGAGTGATCTCTGGAAGTTTTTTTTATTTATCGGGATTGAGCGTGTAGTACATCCAGCCCATCATTACCATTCCCGCGGTCAGATTGCCGAGCGTCACAGGAATTAAGTTTCTGACTGCCCCCATCAGTGTCAACGTATCAGGGTGCTCGATCAAAAGGGAGATGGCGAATGTGCACATATTGGCAATGCTGTGCTCAAAACCGGAAATAAAGAAACAGAAAACGAAAAGCATCATGGCAAACAGCTTTGCTCCTTCGTCTTTGAGAGACATCGGAATAAAAAAGGCGAGGCACACAAGCCAATTGCAAAGCATTCCTCTGAAAAACAGCTCAGAAGCGGGCGGCTCCATTTTGTGCTCTGCCAGATGAATCAAAAAGGAATGAATAGAAGCCTCCTCAAAAAGTCCTGTCGCGCTGATCAGAATGGCAAATAGAATGGCGCCGATCAAATTGCCGGCATAGCTAAACATCCACAGGTACAGGGTATCGCGCCAGCGGATTTTTTTTCGGAGCGCGGTATAAGTGAAATAAAAGGTGTTGCCGGTAAATAAATCCCCGCCCCCGTAAGCAATCAGCAGTATTGCGGCCCCGAATGTGACAGCGGCTGCCGGAAAGGCAAACGGAGAATCCGCCATGGAGAAATAGCTGCCTGTTTTACTTGCGGCTGTAATGCCGAAACCGATAAACATGCTGGCTAAAATGGATCTGAGCACATAACGGATTTTGCTAGAAACAAATATGTTTTGTTTTTTCAAAGCGTACTGTTCAACCTTTTGCAATGCTTGAGCTTCCATTGTCTTTTCCTGCTTTCTTTTATGGTTGAGCATAGTATAGCATGATATTGTGAAATACTTCACAATTAATTTTTACGAATTTATGTCTATATGTTTTATCAAACTATTTAACTAAAAAACAGTTGACGAAAACGCTATCATGATTTATGATGAAAGCGTATTCTCAATCTAAATAAGCGGGATTGTGACTGGTAAAGCAGGCAAGACCTAAAATTTGCGTAAATGAAAAAGGATCGCTGTGTCCTTTATTCGTTGGCGAATTTTAGGTCTTTTTTGTTTAAATAAAAGGGGGAGAAACAAATGGATTACAAAGAGACTGCAATACGCCTCATTGAGCTTCTCGGTGGGAAGGAAAATATTATCAGTGCGGCTCATTGTGCAACAAGACTGCGTTTAGTGATTAAAGATGAATCAAAGATAGATCAAGCACAAGTAGAAGAGCTTGATGGCGTCAAAGGCGCTTTCAGCAGCTCTGGCCAGTACCAGATCATTTTCGGAACGGGCCTTGTGAATAAAGTATTCGATGCTTTTTCTAAAGAAGCTGATATTGAGCGTGAGGAACACGTAAATCATCAGGATGCGGCAAAAGAAAAGCTGAATCCCGCTGCGAGATTTGCGAAAACGCTTTCTAATATTTTTGTCCCAATTATCCCGGCTATTGTAGCCAGCGGCCTATTAATGGGATTGCTGGGTATGATCAATGCGTTTCATTGGATGAGCAAGGATTCTGCAGTTTTTCAGCTGCTTGATATGTTTTCAAGTGCAGCATTCATTTTCTTGCCGATTCTAATCGGAGTAAGCGCTTCAAAAGAATTTGGCAGCAACCCGTACTTGGGAGCGGTCATCGGGGGAATCATGATTCATCCAAACCTCTTGAATCCATGGGGTTTGGCTGAAGCGACACCTGATTATATGCATCTTTTCGGATTTGATATTGCGCTTCTAGGCTATCAGGGAACTGTCATCCCTGTTCTGCTGGCGGTTTATGTAATGAGCAAGGTAGAGAAATGGACAAGAAAAGTGGTTCCGCATGCGGTAGATTTGCTTGTTACACCTTTTGTTACTGTAATTGTCACCGGGTTTGTTGCTTTTATTGCGATTGGCCCTCTGGGAAGAGCGCTTGGCTCCGGGATTACGGTTGCTTTAACTTATGTATATGACCATGCCGGTTTTGTTGCGGGTCTGATTTTCGGTGGCACGTATTCACTTATCGTGCTGACAGGCGTTCATCACAGCTTCCATGCGATTGAGGCAGGGCTTATTGCAGATATAGGCAAAAACTATTTGCTGCCGATCTGGTCAATGGCGAATGTCGCACAGGGCGGGGCAGGCCTTGCCGTCTTCTTTATGGCGAAAAAGGCAAAGACAAAAGAAATCGCGCTTCCGGCTGCATTTTCCGCTTTTCTCGGCATTACTGAGCCCGTCATATTCGGAGTTAACCTTCGCTACCGAAAACCGTTTATCGCCGCGATGATCGGAGGCGCATTGGGCGGTGCATATGTCGTCTTTACTCATGTTGCTGCAAACGCTTATGGGTTAACGGGTATTCCGATGATCGCCATTGCTGCGCCGTTTGGCATGGGCAACTTGATCAACTATCTGATTGGGATGGCCATTGCGGCAGTGTCAGCGTTCATTGCAGCGTTTATCATGAAGATTAATGAGGATGAGGGGAGAAAAAAATGACAGCATATGATCACGAGCTTCGCCGCCGGGCTTATGAAGAAGTGGAGAAAAAAGAGCCTATCGCTGACAGTGATCCGCATCGCCAGCATTTTCACATCATGCCGCCGGTTGGGCTGCTGAATGACCCGAATGGCGTGATATATTGGAAGGGCAGCTATCATGTATTCTTTCAGTGGCAGCCGTTTCAGACGGGGCACGGCGCGAAATTTTGGGGGCATTATACGACACAGGATGTTGTGAATTGGAAGCGGGAAGACATTGCGCTCGCTCCGAGTGATTGGTTCGATAAAAACGGCTGCTACTCGGGCAGCGGTGTCACGAAAGACGATCGGCTCTATCTGTTTTACACAGGAAATGTCAGGGATCAGGATGGGAATCGGGAAACATATCAGTGCCTTGCTGTATCTGACGACGGGCTGACCTTTGAGAAAAAGGGTGTCGTCGCCCGCCTCCCAGAAGGATACACGCCCCATTTTCGCGATCCGAAGGTATGGGAGCATGAAGGCACATGGTACATGGTAATCGGTGCACAAACGGAGAATATGCAAGGACACGCTGTTTTGTTTGCTTCTGATAACCTGATAGAGTGGAGATTTCTCGGCCCGATAACTGGCGCGGGCTTTAACGGGCTAACCGATTTCGGGTACATGTGGGAATGCCCTGACTTGTTTTCTCTTCAGGGATCCGATGTGCTGATTGTCTCGCCTCAGGGTCTTGAGGCTGAGGGTTTTCGTTATCAGAACGTGTATCAATCAGGTTATTTTGTCGGGCGTCTCGATTATAACAAGCCTGAACTGAAGCATGGCGCTTTTACAGAGCTTGATCAAGGTTTTGATTTTTACGCGCCACAAACACTTGAAGACGATCAGGGAAGGCGGATTTTGTTTGCATGGATGGCTGTGCCTGATCAGGATGAAGGGTCTCATCCGACGATTGACTATCACTGGATTCACTGTATGACGCTGCCGAGACAGCTGACGCTATCAGGAGAGAAGCTGATTCAGCAGCCGCTGCCTGAGCTGAAAGCCATGCGCAGAAATGAGAAGAAAATACAAATCAACATGCATGAATCATCTGGTGCGCTTCCGGTTGAAAACCCTGAAAGAGCTGAGATCTTGATTGAAGATATTGATACAGAGTCTGGCTTTTCAATCAGTATCCGCGGTACGGCTGCGTTCTCCTTTGATAAGAACAAGGGGGTTGTTACGCTGGAGCGGACGAGCTTCGATGGAAAACGAACAGAAGCGAGACATTGCCGCATCAAGGATTTGCATACCGTGCACATGTTTATCGATGCGTCATCTATAGAAATCTTTATCAATAATGGAGAAGAGGTTTTCAGTGCGAGATATTTTCCTTTCCCGGGAAATCATGAAATAACGGCCAGATCGATCGGAAAATCTGAAATGAACGTCGGAATTTGGACACTTATGTAGGAAATCCTTCTTTTTTCTTATGTGAAATCTGTGCCATCTGTGCTATTCTTCAACGATAACCTACTATTTTTTTCAGTAAAAGGAGTTGTTTTCTTGAATATACATGAACAGAAGATAACACCGGAATGTTTGGAAAAGGCTGCGGACCAGGTTGAAGATAAGCGTGAAGAATATAAGGATGTGCTGCTGCAGCTGAAAAAAATGCTTGGCGGGACAACACCGCACAGTGAAACGGCGGAAATTCTTTCGCGAGCATATGAGCAAATGAAGGAATATGCACTTTTTGTCCAGTCGATAGAAGCATTTTTGAGGAAATCTGCGAACAATTTAAAAGTCAAATAAACAGGCTGTCGATGGGATCGGCAGTTTTTTCTGTGAAAAGTCTTCGGGTGTATAAAAAAGCTGCCTCTCTGTAAGGCAGCCTTTTTTGTTTATGATTGTTTAGTCAGGCGCAGCGCAGAATGCTTCGTAGGTCCGACATACTGGTTTAGCGGGAAGGATTCTTTAATGGCAGCGGTAATGAATTCTTTCGCTGCGTAAATGGCTTCTTTGACTTCGGCACCTTTGGCGAGCTCCGCAGTCACGGCTGCTGAGAAGGTACAGCCTGCACCATGTGTATAAGGCGTATCGATCATTTCGCTTTCAAGGACTTCCGCTGTTTCTCCGTCATAGAGAACATCGACGGCTTTTTCGTGTTTGAGTTTGCCTCCGCCTGTAATGACAACGTATTGAGCGCCGAGTGCGTGAATTTTTTTCGCAGCTTCGATCATATCGTCAACTGTTTTTAATTCATCCATGCCGCTGAGCTGGCTGGCTTCAAACAGATTCGGCGTAATGACAGTGGCTAGCGGCGCTAATTGTTCACGGAGGGCTTGGGCGTGCTCCGGATAAAGGACTTCATTAGCCCCTTTGCAAACCATAACCGGGTCGATTACAACATTTTTTAATTGTTTTTCTTTGATCGTTTTTGCCGCAAGTTCGATAATGTCAACGGTTGGCAGCATTCCTGTTTTCATGGCGTCCACACCGATGCCATCCGTAATCGTTGCAAGCTGGGCGCGGATTGTATCAGTATCGATCGGGAACACTTGATGGTCCCAGCTGTTGTTTGGGTCCATCGCAACGATCACCGTTAAGGCGGTCATCCCGTATACATTTTTTTCTTGAAATGTTTTTAAATCGGCTTGAATCCCAGCACCGCCGCTGGAATCTGAGCCGGCAATGGTGAGTGCTTTATGCATAGACATGTCTTGAACCTCCATCGTGTTTTGTCTTTCATTATAGTTAGATTTTCTCTGTATCACAATATAGAAGAACGATAGGAATCATTTGACAATACCAAGAGGGGTTTGCATGTAACCAGAAAATGCGCCTTTTGATGTTCAATTGGGGTCCTTTGTGCTGCTGGCCTTCATGATACCTTTATTTTTATTAGATGGATCTAGTATGACAGACATCTTGTGGAATTGGGACGATGAAGCCTTTGCTTTTTTGTGTCTTTCTTATGCGCTTGTGCTGCAGCCGGTCTATCAATCTAAGCTCTGGCATCTGATCCTTCCGAATGGCGTCTGCCTGAAAGATCTCTTTCATGTGTTTGAAGATCTGGCACTGATCTTGATGCTTTTGATCGGTGCCGCATTACTGTTTCGGTAGGATATTCCCACTGATCTCCCGTCCAATATATGTTTTAATAGTACATGACTATGAAAATGAGAAGGAGAGCATCATGAAGATTTCTATCGTAATTGTGACCTATAATCGGATTCCGGCTTTGTGTGAGCTTCTGGAGTCGATTTCGCAGCAGACCATGAAGCCGTATGAAATTATTATTGTGAATGATGCCGGTGAATCGGTCGTGCCTGTCAAAGCACTGTATCCGGAACTGCCGATTGCCGTCATCAATTTAGAAAAGAACTCGGGGCATGTGGCTGCGAGAAATGCCGGTGTAAAAGAGGCGTCAGGCGATTGCATTATGCTTTGTGATGACGATGATTTCTTTACACCGGGGCATGTGGAAAGAATGGCGAAGGAAATAGAAACGGCAGATTTCGTTCATTCTGATGCAGAAATTGTCTCGTTTGAAGAGAAAAACGGAACAAGATATCCAGTTTCGCGGAAACTGTTTGCTTATACCGCTGACTACGAGGATATGAGAGTGTTCTCTACATACGTGCCGTCGGGCAGCATGTATAGACGTTTTCTGCATGATGAAATCGGGTATTTCGATGCTGATGTGCACAATTATTGGGATTGGGATTTTTATTTGCGCGCTGCAAAGGAGTACCGAGTGAAGCGTGTCCCTATTGCCAGTGTAATTTATGCCTTCAGTGACGCGGGAGACAATCAGTCCGCGGACCTTGGCGCCAAGCGGAAACAATATTTGGATCGTTTAAGTGAAAAGCATGGACTCGGGGAACTGCCGACGAAAAACTTTGCCGTCCTGCTTGAAGAGCCTGAGATGAAAAGACGGGAAGCACAAAGTGAGATCGTTTGGGATGGCAAACCTGTCTATTCCAGACTACATCGTTCGTAAGGGAGGCCTGAATCTTGAAACAGCTTTTACAAGACAGCTGGTGGAATCAGCTGAAGGAAGAGTTTGAGAAACCGTATTATCAAGAGCTCAGAGAAATGCTGAAGCGGGAATACAAGGAGCAAACGGTTTATCCGGACAGCCGGGATATTTTTAATGCGCTGCATTATACCCCATACGATGATGTGAAGGTCGTCATTCTCGGCCAAGATCCATATCACGGGCCAGGACAGGCTCAAGGCTTAAGCTTCTCCGTAAAGCCGGGTGTGAAGCAGCCGCCTTCATTAAGGAATATCTTTCTTGAGCTGCAGCAGGACATCGGGTGCAGCATCCCGAATCACGGGTCGCTTGTGAGTTGGTCAAAGCAAGGGGTTCTTTTGTTGAATACTGTGCTGACCGTAAGGCGCGGACAGGCGAATTCCCATAAGGGAAAAGGCTGGGAGCGTCTGACGGACCGGGTTATTGACGTGCTGAATGAAAGGGAGCGGCCGATTGTCTTTATTTTATGGGGCCGGCATGCTCAAATGAAAAAAGAACGGATCGACACGTCCAAGCATTTTATCATTGAATCCACGCATCCCAGCCCGTTTTCGGCAAGAAACGGATTTTTCGGGAGCAGACCGTTTTCCCGGGCGAATGCGTGCTTGGAGAAAATGGGAGAGGCACCGATTGATTGGTGTATAAAGGATTTGTAAAAAAGCGCAGATCATCTGCGCTTTTTTATTTAAGTATTTTCCGAATCAGTCGCAGCCCGTTTTTGGAGGAAGGATAACGAAAAGCGAAGTCGAAGCGGTTCGTTTGTTTGACGACGCTTTTTTTGTGCGTAAATGTGTTAAAGCTGTCAAATCCGTGATAGCTGCCGATGCCGCTTTCTCCGACGCCGCCGAATGGCAAATACGGTGTCGCGACGTGCATTAACGTATCATTGACACAGCCTCCGCCAAACGACAGGTTCTCTAAAACAGCCCGCTCGATTTCTTTATTTGTAGTGAAAACATACAGAGCAAGTGGCTTTGGGCGCGATTGGACTTTCTCAATGACTTCATCGATATTACCGTACGTAAATAACGGAAGAATCGGCCCGAAAATCTCCTCCTGCATCACTGGAGAGTCTTCCTTCACTTGCTCAAGAATTGTCGGCGCTATTTTGTGGTGATCATGATCAAACTGTCCGCCTGTGAGGGGGACGCCACCGCTCAGAAAGCTGAGCAGCCGCTTGTAGTGGCGCTCACTGACGATTTTGCCGTACTGCGGATTACATTCGGGCTGAGAGCCGTAAAATTCACTAATCGCACGCTTCATTTCTTCTGTGAGCTTTGTTTTGATGTCTTCGTGGACTAATAAATAATCCGGTGCGATGCAGGTTTGTCCCGCATTCGTGAATTTACCGAAGATAATGCGTTTGGCGGCAAGCTGTATGTCAGCATCTTTATGGACAATGCAGGGGCTTTTGCCGCCGAGCTCCAAGGTGACGGGAATTAATTGTTTAGCGGCAGCCTCCATGACGATTTTTCCCACGGCAACGCTGCCGGTGAAGAAAATATAGTCAAAGGGCTGCTGTAATAATGCTGTGCTGACGTCGGGCCCGCCTTCCGCCATAGCGACATAATCACTCGGAAAAACATTGCTGATGAGTTTGGAAAGAACAGCGGAAACAGCCGGCGTATATTCTGATGGTTTGAGAACGACCGTGTTCCCGGCGGCAATGGCTCCAATCAAGGGAGAAAGCGCCAGCTGCAGGGGATAGTTCCATGGCGCAACCACCAAAACGGTTCCATACGGCTCAGGTATGATGATGCTTTTGGAGCCTAGATGGGTCAGCGGCGTTTTGACTCGTTTCGGCTTGGCCCATTTTCCCAGTCTTTTCATCACAAAGCTGATTTCCTCCAACACGATTCCGATTTCCGTTGTGTATGCTTCTTGTTCGGATTTGTGGAGATCTTGATAGAGAGCAGCTGTGAGATCGGCTTCATGTGTTTTGATGGCTTGTTTCAGCTTCTGCAACATGTCCAGTCTCGATTCTAGCGGTCTCGTATGCCCCGCCGCAAAATATGCTTTATGCTTGCTGACGATAGAGGGTATGCTGTTCATTCCATCGCTCCTTTTTCGTAAGGTATGGTGATTTATTATGTGAAAAATCTCTTCTGCTTGTCAAATGCGAAAGGTTTGTTAGAAAAAATAACAAACTCATATCTGCGTTTGCAGCAGGAATTTGATAAAATGCAGGAAGACGACATTTATTTTTTGGAGGGTTCTTGATGAACATTCATATATCTGCTTTGATTCAAAAGATGGAAGAGGAGCTGAAAAAAGCAAAGACAGCTGAACGGGATGAGGAGCTGAAGCGTTACGTAGCGGTTGTCCGTTCTTTGTGTGACGTCGTGCTGGATCAGCCAGAGACGAGCGCGCCCCGCATACAGCCGAGCAGCACGCCAAGTCCTGCCGCACCGCCATCGACAGACCAGCTGATGATGGAAAAAATGATGGGAAGCGCAGGATTAAACAAATATCGAAAACAAGAAAAAGAGAAGCAGGAAGAGGACGGAAACGGAGAGTCTTTATTTGATTTTTAATGAGAAAGGTTGAGCTACGTGAAATTGGTTCTTGGTGCGCTGCAATGGACAGCGTTTATCATTGCTGCGGCGATTGTTGTTCCGGTGGCGGTTGCCCAGTCGTTTCATCTGGATCACTCTGATTCTGCGAGATTGATCCAAAGCACTTTTTTTGTACTGGGAATTGCCGCCGTCATTCAGTGTTTGAAAGGCCACAGACTGCCGATCAATGAAAGCCCCGCGGGCTTGTGGTGGGGAGTGTATACGATCTACGCCGGGCTGACGGGAACTGTGTTTGCGACATATGGGGACACACTGCGCGGTTTGCAGGGAGCTCTTCTTGTAAGCGCTGTATGTTTCTTTTTGTTAAGTGTCTTCAAGGTCATTGACCGGCTTGCCGCCTTGTTTACCCCAGTTGTAACGGGCGTCTATTTATTGCTTCTAGTGATGCAGCTGAGTCAGCCCATTATAAAAGGAATTCTTGGAATCGGCTATCGTAAGGACAGTGTGGACGGTCTTGTATTTGGCTTGGCACTTGTTGTGATCGCTGCCGCCTTTATGATGACAAATTCGAACATCATGTTTTTCAAGCAATATTCGATTCTATTGGCCCTGTTTGGCGGGTGGGTGCTGTTTGCGGCTGCCGGGGCTGCAAAGCCGATTGAAATGCCGGATCGGCTGTTTCAGCTGCCTTCCCTGTTTCCTTTTGGCACCCCGTTATTTAACAGCGGCCTGATCATCACCTCAATTTTTATTACCATCTTGCTGATCGTGAATATGCTGGCAAGCATGAAGGTTGTGGACATCGCTGTGAAGAAATTCGGCAAACAGCCGGATGAACAGCATCACGAACGACATGCAGGTTTTGCCGCCTCATTCAGCCATCTGCTTAGCGGTTTGACGGGAGCCATTGCTCCGGTTCCGATTTCGGGAGCCGCAGGTTTTATTGAGACGACTAAAATGTCTTCTAAAAAACCGTTTATGATCGGCAGTGTTTTGGTTGTCTTGATCAGCGTGATCCCGTTTTTTATGAATGCGTTTGCGAGCCTGCCGTCACCCGTTGGATTCGCGGTAAATTTCGTTGTGTTCTCCGCAATGGGAGGTCTGGCATTTGCAGAGTTTGATTCATATGAGAAAGCAGAACTGAAAAGGGTGCGGTCTGTGATCGGCATCTCGCTGCTGACAGGGGTCGGCATCATGTTTGTTCCTGAAACTGCATTAAAGGGATTGCATCCGGTATTTATTTCTTTGTTAAGTAACGGGCTAGTATTAGGGACGCTTGCTGCAATAGCTGCAGACCAGTTTCAGCTTTGGCGCAGGAGAAAATCCGACAATCTCGTGTCATCGGAGAACAAACGTTGAATTTTGGTACAGGTGCGATAAGATAAATGATATGAGTTTAACGAAAAGGCGGGAGAGATAAATGAAAGTTTTTATCATATTAGGGGCTATTAACGCCTTGCTTGCCGTGGGGCTCGGGGCATTTGGCGCTCACGGATTAGAAGGGAAAATTCCTGATAAATATCTTCAGGTTTGGCACACAGGCGTGCAGTATCATATGTATCACGCTCTTGGGCTTTTCGTTGTCGCGTTTCTCGCCGATAAATTATCCGGCATCGGAAGTGTCACGACGGCCGGCTGGCTGATGTTCGCGGGAATCGTGCTGTTTTCCGGAAGCTTATATATTCTCAGTCTGACGCAAGTCTCCATTCTTGGGGCTATTACTCCGCTCGGCGGTGTGGCGTTTATTATTTCTTGGATTATGATCGTTGTCGCAGCCGTCAAATATCTATAAACAAAAAAGCCAATCCTCATCATATGAGTGATTGGCTTTTTCTTTATCTTGGCGAATAGGACGACATGGTATATGGATACGTATACGCAATTTCTTCATCAAATGTAATGTAATCGAGGTAGATTGTCAGGAGCAGGTAGCGTGTTCCTGATTTCGGGTCGCTGAGGATAATGTGATCCCGTCCCGCTGCCTCGATGACGCCGCGAAAGATCTTCGAGCCCCATTCCTTGCTGTTTTCAAATGTCATATAAATGGTGGCCGTTTTTCCCCGGTTCAGGCGCAAAATATTCTCAATGTAAGATTCCTCAACAGGCAGCATGCCGGGAACGCTTTGGCCCGGCGCTGACGGTGTCGGCCCTGATGGAATTTGAAACCCGCCGCCTTGCTGCTGGCCCGGGAATCCGAAGCCCTGCTGTCCTTGCTGCCCCTGCTGCATTGTTGGCATCATTGGCTGCATCCCCATCATCTGCATTTGTCCGCCTTGGCCTTGCTGCGGGTACGGATTGGCGCCGTACTGAGGCTGATACCCCTGCATATTATCAAATCCCTGCATTTGCTGATATTGATTTTTTTTCGGTTTCATATCGTTCCTCCTTTTTATGAAAACCAATCAAAACATGTTCCGGATGTATAGATGAACGCTCCGCGATGACTCACCTCCGATGGAAAACGATCTTAGTCGCTGGTGCGATTTTTATCTCTTTCACCTTATGAGGCTGATGCTTGGAATATGCGGAAAAGAACAGCAGACGGCACAGATTTCGTTCTGGGCAGTTGCTGTTTTTCATAGACATACACAAACTTTTCGCATATTGGTTTGTATCCCTAGCGCAACTTGCGCATAAGCAACATAAGATAACGTTAGTTTCAGGTGTGAAGTTTCAAGAAGGAGGTGTAGGATTTGCCGAAAGTATCAGTTATTATGACGAGCTATAACAAAAGCGATTATGTGGCAAAGTCCATTTCTAGCATACTCTCACAAACGTTTTCAGATTTTGAATTGTTTATTATGGATGATAACTCCAATGATGAGACGCTGAATGTAATCCGTCCTTTTTTGAATGATAACCGAGTGCGTTTTTATCAAAGTGATGTATCTGGAGTAAAGGAAAGAACGGAAAAAACGAGGTACGCGGCGCTGATCAATCAGGCGATTGAGATGGCGGAAGGTGAATATATCACATATGCAACGGATGACAACGTCTATATGCCGGAGCGGATCCTGAAAATGGTGCGGGAGCTCGATGCCCATCCTGAAAAGGCTGTGATTTACTCAGCCTCAAAAACCTATCATTTAAACGAAAATGGCGACATTGTAAAAGAAACTGCCAGGCCTGCCGCTCAAGTGACATGGAACGCGCCGTGCGCCATCGATCATTGCTCGGTGATGCACAGGTATTCTGTGCTTGAGAAGGTAAAGGAGAAGTTTGGCTCCTATTGGGATGAAAGCCCGGCGTTTTACCGGATTGGAGATGCCCGGTTCTTTTGGAGAGTCAACCATTTTTATCCGTTTTACCCGCTGGCTGAGGAGCTGGATCTGAACTATATTACCGACCAATCGATTCACTTTCAGCTGTTTGAATCAGAAAAAAATGAATTTGTCAGGAACCTTCCTACGCAGCGCAATTGCCGCGAGCTGCGTGAATCATTAAAAAAGCTTGGAATGGGGTGAGAGCTTGTCGGCCTATTTAAGCAATTATTGGGTGCTGTACCGGAAGTATGTGGAGCTTTTTGACAGACTTCGTTACAAGGGGATTCCGCTGGGACTTATCAGTAATTTTTATCAATACATCAGCCCTGAGCTGAGGGTGATGATGGAAGAAGAACCGGAGTTATTCGGATCGGTGGATCAGCATATCGATGAAGGGCAGATTCAGCCGTTTTTTGAAGAGAAAATACAAAATATAGTCAAAACAAACGACGGACCTGTTAAGGGGAAAGTCATTTTGCACTTTGATTACCTGCGTTTTTCAAACGAAAATTACTATCAATTTGATCCTGAAAAAACAGCTGTTTTGGCCAGATGGAGTTTGCCGCATTATTGTGATCTGCCTGTGATTAGCAAGCGTGAGATTGCGGAATCATGCCAAAAAGGCGATCCGAAGCCGTATCTCGAAACAGCCTGTTCGATTCTCGCCCCTTTTGATGACCACCCGGCATTCGGTGATCAAGCGTTTCGCGACCGGCTTTATAAAGATATTCCTTTATTTATGGAAGCCATTGATACGGTTGATACGCTGTTTAAGCAGGAGAAGATTTCTGCCGTTGTCGTCGGAACCGCAGAAGATATTTACAGCAGGGTGCTCGCTCTCATGTGTCAGAGGAGAGGGGCCGTCAGCATTTGTCTTCAGCATGGCGCATTGATGGGAGATGAAGCCTTCATTCCTGTTTTTACAACCTATCAAGCTGTTTTTGGTGCGTATGAAGCGGAATGGTTTATACGAAAAGGCTGTAAACCTGAGCAGATTCTCGTAACGGGGCACCCCCGCTTTGATCAAATCTTTAACAGAACCCCTATAGACATGTCCACATTCTATCGAAAACTTGCTTTTCATCCGTCTAAAAAAATCGTGCTCATTGCAACCCAGCCCTTTTCGGAAGACTTTTATTCCGGTGTGCTAGAAGGGCTTTCTGATCAGAAACAACTGCAAATTATCATTAAACCTCATCCTTGGGAAATCGGAAAAAACAAACTTGATCTGTATCACGCTGCGGCGAAAAAACATAATGCATGCAGAGTCATCAAAAAGGAGCTGGATCTGTATGATTTGCTGCCGTATGCTGACGCGGCAGTGACGCAAACCTCAACAGTAGGACTTGAAGCCATGTTGTTTCAAAAGCCTGCGCTGATCGGGAAATCATCCGGAAACCGCTCGTATCCGTATTATGAGTCTCTTGGCGATTTTATGTTTGATCAGCCGGATGAACTGGCGCGCACGCTTATTGAGGTTCTTCGAAGTCCCGCCGTGCATCAAAAAGCAGAAGAGGCGCGTCTGGCATTCACAGCAGCCAATTATCCGGTGGCAGAATCAACAAACGCTTTATTTGCGGTACTGAAGGCCAAAACAGGGGTTGATTACAGGCAGGATGATACTGAATAAAATGATAGGAGCGCAAAGAAATGGTGCAAAAGAGAAATCATTTTCTTCCTTACTCATTGCCATTAATCGGAAAGGAAGAAATTCAGGAGGTTACAGAAACGCTTGAATCGGGATGGCTCTCCAAAGGCCCGAAGGTTCAGCAGTTTGAGAAAGAATTTGCCGCGTTTGTCGGGGCGAAGCACGCCGTGGCGCTGAATTCATGTACCGCTGCTTTATTTTTGGCTTTGAAAGCAAAAGGGATCGGGCCGGGTGACGAGGTCATTACCTCTCCGCTTACGTTCAGCTCGACCGCCAATACGATTATTCATACAGGAGCGACGCCTGTGTTTGCGGACATTGACGAAAACACGCTTAATATTGACCCGGCAAAGCTTGAGGAGGCCATCACACCGCGTACGAAAGCAGTTGTACCCGTCCACTTCGGCGGGCAGTCCTGTGATATGGATGCGATATTGGCAATTGCCCAAAAGCATGGCTTATTCGTGCTGGAGGATGCGGCACATGCGGTGTATACGACTTATAAGCAAAGAATGATCGGTTCTATCGGAGACGCGACAGCATTCAGCTTTTATGCCACTAAAAACCTGGCGACAGGGGAAGGCGGCATGCTGACGACAGATGATGAGGAGCTTGCAGATAACATCCGGGTGCTGAGCCTTCACGGCATGAGCAAAGCCGCATGGAACCGTTATTCTTCAAATGGCAGCTGGTATTATGAAGTCGAATCGCCCGGCTATAAGATGAACATGTTTGATTTGCAGGCGGCTCTTGGTCTTCATCAGCTGAAACGGCTGGATGATATGCAGAAACGGAGAGAAGAGATTGCCGGCCGCTACCAAGCCGCTTTTCAGCAGATTCCGGGGCTGATCACGCCGTTTGTTCATGATGACGGCAGGCACGCCTGGCATTTATATGTTCTGCAAGTTGATGAACTACAGGCCGGTGTCACGAGGAGCGAAATGATTACGGCTTTAAAGGATGAGTACAATATCGGCACAAGCGTTCATTTTATTCCGGTACACATTCATCCGTACTATCAAAAGCAATTCGGGTTTAAGGAAGCGGACTTCCCGGTCGCGATAAATTACTATAAACGAACCCTGTCGCTCCCGCTCTATCCATCGATGTCTGACGAGGATGTAGATGATGTCATTGAAGCTGTGCGGGATATCGTAGAAGGGGCTGGTTAAGTGTATACGGTAAAAGAAGATGTCTCCAAAGAGGCGATTGAGGAATTTCTCCAAAGCAGGCAGCTTACACTGGACGTTCCGTATCAATTTTCTCTCGGCCTTTTTGAAAGCAGCAGGCTCCAAGGCGTCTTGCTTTTTGAAAATTCTCTGTGGGAAAGCCAGGTGCTTCAGAAGAAAGTCATGAACGTCAAGCTTCTGGCGGCAAACAGCACCGGGCAGCTGAAGAGGCTATTTCAAGCTTTTTATTCTGTACGCCAAATGGATGAAACGGATTTTATCTTTGTTCGTATTCCGGCTGAAGATATCGGAGCCGCGCATGTGATACAGCAGCAGCCATCCTCTTACTTTGTCGGCAGTTTGCTGAAGCTGGCGAAGCCCCCGTCTTTTTATGATAAAACACCGCCTTTTTTTGAACTGGGTCCGCCTGAGCCTGGAGACACAGAAGCAATATGTGAGCTGGCCCGAGACTCGTTTACAAAAAGCAGATATTTTCAAGATCCTCATCTCAGCCGCGAAGCAGCAAACAAAATTTTTCAGGAATGGACACGAAACAATCTGAATGGAAGGGCGGCTATAAACATTGCCGCTAAGCATAATGGCGAGGTCATCGGCTATCTTCAGGGCTTATCAAGAGACGATGAATGTATTCTCGATTTGATGGCTGTGAAGCCGGGGTTTGAAGGAAAACGTATCGCGTTTCATTTATTGGCGAATCTCCTAGAACAACCGGAGACCCAGAAGCATAAAACGGTAACAGCGGGGACGCAGCTTCACAATGTAAGGGCGATCCGTCTTTATGAAAGAATGGGCTTCACCGCTGAACAATCATATTATTATTATCATATTTGGCCGGGCAAGGAGGCGAAATAATGGCAGAGTTTCAGATCGCGAATAAAACTGTAGGCAAAGACGCGCCTGTATTTATTATCGCCGAGGCGGGAATTAATCATGACGGAAAGCTTGATCAGGCATTTGCGCTAATTGATGCAGCGGCGGAAGCTGGAGCGGATGCCGTGAAATTTCAAATGTTTCAGGCTGATAAGATGTATCAGAAAGATCCTGGTTTGTACAAAACAGCGGCGGGTAGGGACGTCTCTATTTTTTCTCTGATTCAATCTATGGAAATGCCAGCAGAGTGGATTTCTCCGCTATTGGATTACTGTCGAGAAAAGCAGGTGATCTTTTTAAGCACAGTATGTGACGAAGGGTCAGCCGACCTGCTTCAGTCCACCTCGCCGAGTGCTTTTAAAATTGCATCCTATGAAATTAACCATCTTCCGCTGCTCAAATATGTCGCCCGTATGAACAGGCCGATGATATTCTCGACAGCCGGAGCGGAAATTTCTGATGTTCACGAAGCTTGGAGCACTATCAGAGCAGAGGGCAACGATCAAGTTGCCATTATGCATTGTGTGGCGAAATATCCTGCGCCGCCGGAGTACAGCAACCTCAGCGTCATTCCGATGCTTGCCGCCGCTTTTCCTGATGCGGTAATCGGCTTCTCCGATCATAGCGAGCATCCGACAGAAGCACCGTGTGCCGCGGTTAGGCTCGGAGCAAGACTGATAGAAAAGCATTTTACAATCGATAAAAACCTGCCGGGCGCCGACCACTCGTTTGCGTTAAATCCGGACGAATTGAAAGAAATGGTCGAAGGCATCAGGGAAACCGAAGCCGAGCTGAAACAAGGGATCAGGAAGCCGGTCTCTGAAAAACTTCTTGGCAGTTCATACAAAACAACGACCGCCATCGAAGGAGAAATCCGAAATTTTGCATACAGAGGGATCTTTACAACAGCTCCGATTCAAAAAGGTGAAGCCTTTAGTGAAGACAATATCGCAGTGCTTCGCCCCGGACAAAAGCCGCAGGGGCTGCACCCGAGATTTTTTGAGCTTCTAACCGGCGGCATTCGGGCTGTGAGAGACATTCCGGCTGACACAGGCATTGTCTGGGATGACATTTTAATGAAGGACAGCCCGTTTCGTGAATGACATTCTCTTTATCATTCAAGCCAGAATGGGCTCAACACGGCTTCCTGGAAAAGTGCTGCGTCCGCTCGGGTCGAATCGTTTACTTGATGTTCTCGTCCACCGCGTCCGGCAAAGCGCGTTTTATCAAAAGGATCAGGATAATCTTGTCATTGCCACGTCTGACAGAGAAACTGACGACATATTAGAGGCGCACTGTATCAAACATGGCTTTCGCGTTTTCCGCGGCAGCGAGGAACGTGTTCTCGACAGGTTTGTAGAGCTCATTGAGGCTGTCAAACCAACAGTTGTTATCCGGTTAACGGGTGATAATCCGTTTGTCGATCCGGAGTTGCTCGATTTGATGATTAAGGCGCATCTTGATCAAGGAGCAGATTATACGTATATCCTGAATACCCCGTTAGGGATTTGCGGTGAAGCGGTCAACGCGAAGCTGTTAATAGACATCAGCCGTATTCAAGCATTGGAGGATCTATACCAGGAGCATGTCACGTTATATGTAAGGGATCATCCCGCTCTTTATCGCGTTCAGTTTTTAGAGGCGCCGGAACGATATCGCGCCCCTCAATATCGGCTGACCATTGACACAAAGGAAGACTATGAATCGATAAAGGCCCTTTATCAAAAAGCAGGCGAGCGCCCCGATGTATCCGCCTCAGAGCTCATCAGCCTGATGAACCGTAACCCTGATGCGGCGATCGAACGAGAGGCTGAATAGCCATGCATATTGGGATCGTTGCAGACGGCGGTTTTGAAAAAGGAATGGGGCATGTTGTCCGGATGAAGAGACTTGCGGAAGAACTCAAACAGCGCTGCTTGATTACGTTTTACACGAATCAGGAGTCTGAACCATTTCTTCATGAAGAGCATTGGCATGTCATCGTAATGCCGGAGCTGCAGCAACACGAATTTATTCTCCGGGAAATAAAAAACAAGAAACTTGATCTGCTTTTGTTTGATATTCTGGGTGCGCCTGCTGAGCTATTAAGAAAAATAAAGGCGGAAACATATGCAAAAATCGTACTCTTTGAAGAGAAAAATGAAAAAGCGATTCAGCTAAGCGACGCAGTCATCAACGGAATTTACGGCGATATCAGAAGCAGGGTGTATGATCAGGGAAACACCCGAATCTATGAAGGGCCGGATTATCTTATTCTTCACCCCGGCTTCCTGGCCGCAAGAAATGATTACACACTTAAGAAAAAATGCTGCAATATTGTTGTTGCATTAGGAGGAAGTGATCCGAAGCGGCTTATTTTTAAAGTGTTGGCTGCTGCCGATCAAGTCCCCGCCATGAATGACAAAAACATGATGTTTGTGATGGGGAGCGCTTCACCGCATCAAGAGGCGGTCCGGAGGCATATTCAAAAGAAGCCGCAGTACACGGTGATCGGGCAGACAAATGATATGGCGGGTATGATGAAACAAGCGGACGCCGCCATTGTCGCCGGCGGCATCTCTTTGTATGAAGCCATTTGCATCGGTGTGCCGTGCCTTGTTCTTTCTCAGGTGGAGCATCAAACGGCAACAGCCAAAACATTCGCTGAACAAGGGGCCGCTCTTGATCTCGGCTTGGGAGAGCTTGTATCAGATGAAACGCTTATCTATCAGATGTCACGAATCATCAGCAGCTATCCTCTTCGCCTTTCATTGCACAAGGGAGGAAGGCCGCTCGTGGATGGCAAAGGCATCAAACGGGTATCAGCTATTCTTCAAGATTTATATGATCAAAAGGTATAAAAATGCATGTAAGGAAGTGTTAATGTGAAAGGTGTTATTTTAGCCGGAGGAAACGGCTCACGCCTTATGCCCTTAACGAAAGCCGTCAACAAGCATTTGCTTCCTGTAGGCCCGTATCCGATGATTTACTGGTCGATTATGAAGCTGGAGGAAGCTGGAATAAAAGACATTTTACTCATCAGCCAAAAAGAGCATATGCCGCAATTTTTCAAACTGCTTGGGAACGGAGAAGAGCTTGGCGTCACAATCACTTATCAGGTCCAGCCAGCCGCATCGGGCATTTCGGATGGGCTGTCTTATGCAAAACGCTTTACGAAAAAAGAGCCTTTCATTTTATTATTAGGTGATAATATATTCGAAGATTCATTAAAGCCTTTTACGGAGCGTTTTGAACAGCAGGGAAAAGGAGCAAAGGTGCTGCTGAAAGAAGTTGATGATCCGGAACGCTTCGGAATTGCTGAGATTGATGAGAAAAACAAGCGGATTCGTTCCATTATCGAGAAGCCTGCACATCCGCCGACCAACCTTTGTGTAACCGGCATTTATATGTATGATGCGGAGGTATTTTCGTATATTGAACAAATATCACCGTCGAAACGCGGCGAGCTGGAAATCACCGATGTGAATAATCTATACATCGAAAACAGCCAGCTTACGTATGATGTGTTATCAGGCTGGTGGGTCGATGCCGGAACTCACGAATCGCTTCATCTCGCCTCCCAGCTTGTACACCAGGCTTTACAGAAAGGACAGGACGAAAAGTGATGGCAAAATCATATTTAATTACGGGCGGGGCCGGCTTCATCGGGCTCACGTTTACAAAGCTCATGCTGAAGGAAACGGATGCGCGCATTACCGTTTTAGATAAACTGACGTATGCCAGCCACCCGGAGGAAATGGAAAAACTAAAGGGAAACAGCCGATTTCGCTTTGTAAAAGGGGATATCAGCGTTCAGGAGGATATCGACCAGGCGTTTGATGAGACCTATGACGGCGTGATTCACTTCGCTGCGGAATCGCATGTGGACAGAAGCATTTCCCAAGCGGAGCCGTTTATCACCACGAATGTCATGGGGACATACCGTTTGGCAGAAGCGGTCTTGCAGGGAAAAGCCAAAAAGCTGATTCATATCTCAACAGATGAGGTGTATGGGGATTTAGAAGCGGATGATCCCGCGTTTACTGAAACGACACCGCTTTCCCCTAATAACCCATACTCAGCCAGCAAAGCGAGCTCTGATTTGCTCGTGTTATCGTATGTGAAAACCCACAAGCTTCCGGCCATTATTACAAGATGCAGCAACAATTACGGCCCCTACCAGCACAGCGAAAAAATGATTCCGACGATTATCCGCCATGCGAAGCAAGGTCTGCCGGTTCCGCTGTACGGCGATGGGCTCCAGATCCGAGATTGGCTGTTTGCGGAGGATCATTGCCGCGCCATCAAGCTGATTTTAGAAAAAGGAACCGACGGCGAGGTGTATAACATCGGAGGCGGAAATGAACGCACGAATAAGGAGCTGGCGAGCATTATCATGAAGTATCTGGGCTGTGAGGAATTGTTCGCCCACGTAGAAGATCGAAAAGGGCATGACCGGCGCTATGCGATCAATGCATCGAAGCTGAAAAACGAACTGGGCTGGCGGCAGGAAGTGCCATTTGAAGAAGGCATTGCGCGTACGATTCGCTGGTATACAGACAATGACCGATGAGAAGGTGATCCGATTGACAAAGGTATTGGTGACTGGTGCGGGAGGACAGCTTGGCCTGGAACTGTGCCGCCAGCTGAAGCAAGCCGGATATGAGGTCATTGCGTTAACAAAGAAGATGATGAACATTGCTGACCAGCGCTCAGTACAGCATTCGTTTGGACATTATCAGCCGGATATCGTGGTCAATACGGCAGCGTTTACGTCGGTTGATAAATGCGAAACAGAACTTGATAAAGCGTACTCGATTAACGGAATCGGCGCTTATTATACAGCGCTGGAGGCTACCCGCATCGGCGCTCAATATGTTCATATCAGCACGGACTATGTATTCGACGGGAAAGGAACCCAGCCATACAGGGAAGATGATCCCCTTGATCCGAACACCATCTACGGCAAAAGCAAAAAGCTCGGAGAAGAACTGATTCGATTAGCAACAAAAGACAGCACGATTATTAGAACGTCGTGGGTGTACGGACATGGAGGCAGCAATTTCGTTCATACCATGCTGAAGCTTGCTGAAACGAAACAAGAGCTGCGGGTTGTAAGCGATCAAATTGGTTCGCCGACCTATACGAAGGATTTGGCAGAAGCGGTCATCAAGCTGTTCAGCCATCCGCCGGGCATCTATCATGTCAGCAATTCAGGCATATGCAGCTGGTATGAATTCGCGAAGGCCATTATGGAAGAAAGCGGACTGGCCACAGTTATTTTGCCTGTCACGACAGAAGAATACGGGAACAAAACGCCCCGTCCGGCTTACTCTGTGCTGAGCCATCAGGCCATTGAAGAAGCCGGCATTCGCCCTCGCCATTGGCGCGAAGCGTTACGGGAGTATTTGCAGGAGAGGAGCAGTGCGCGTGATTGATGGAGTCAAGGTGAAAAAATTGACGAAGCATAGTGACGACAGAGGTTTTTTTGCTGAGCTGGTTCGGGATGATGAGAACCTTCTTGAGCATTTCGGGCAGGCCTCTTGGTCGAAAAGCTATCCGGGTGTGATTAAAGCATTTCATTATCATGTGAAGCAGGACGATCTCTGGTTCTTCCCAACCGGCCACGCTCAGGTTGTCCTTTACGATTTGCGCGAGGACTCGAAGACTAAAGGAGAAACTGACGTCTATTATATGGGCGAAGACAACCCGATGCTATTATTGATCCCAAAAGGGGTCGCCCACGGATACAGAGTGCTGGGAGAAACACCGCTGACGATTATCTACTTCACCACCCTGTCGTATAACCCGGATCAGCCTGATGAAAAAAGAATTCCGTGGAATGATGAGACAATCGGTTTTAACTGGAATACTGAATTTAGATAAAGATAGGAACGTGATCAATTGAAGAGCGGAGGCATCTTCGCCTTTTTTTTGTCCTTTTTTCGAAATAGGATAAAAGGTAGAAATCAACAGGTGGATGTGACTAGAAAAAAAGAGAAAATCGTCCATTAGAACCTTGTATAAACAGGATGAAATTCTCAAAGTATCCCAAGTTTTAATATTCCTAAAAAAGCATTTACTTCCATGGAAAATGATGATAGATTAACTTTTAAGAAAAAGTAAGATAATTCGCGAATTACGGCAAAACACTTTTTCTGCAGAGGACGCTCTGGCCAATTCCGACAACTAATTGAGGGGGAAATGTCATGTTAAAAAGAACTTCATTCGTATCTTCATTATTCATCAGTTCAGCTGTTTTACTATCAATCTTGCTTCCTTCAGGCCAAGCTCATGCGCAGTCTGCATCAATTGAGGCTAAAACGATCAACAGCACAAAAGAGTGGACCACTTCTGATATTGAAGTAACATATAAGCCAAATGCTGTGCTTTCTCTCGGAGCGGTAGAATTTCGTTTTCCTGACGGGTTTCATGCTACGACAAGAGATTCGGTGAATGGAAGAACGCTGAAAGAGACACAGATTTTAAATGATGGAAAAACAGTCAGACTCCCGCTTACGCTTGATTTGTTAGGCGCATCCGAATTTGACCTCGTCATGGTGCGTAAAACCCTTCCGCGCGCAGGCACTTATACAATTAAAGGCGACGTTGTAAACGGTTTGGGAATCGGCAGTTTTTATGCTGAAACGCAGCTGGTGATTGACCCTCGTTAATAAATAGATTTGATCAGAGACTGAGTTATTCTCAGTCTCTTTTTTTTGTTGATTAAAAAATTGGTACGGATCTTGCATAATGATAAGGGTGAATCCAATGCAGAAGGAATTGACCGGCAGAAATTTTTAAAGCGCTTACAATTTTAGCTGGTCAAAAAAACAATGAGGTGAAAAAAAATGTCAGCAAAGCAAGTCAAGAAAGATGAGGAAAAAGAGGCTCTTAACTTATTTCTGTCTACCCAAACGATCATTAAGGAAGCCCTTCGGAAGCTGGGCTATCCGGGCGATATGTATGAACTCATGAAGGAGCCGCAAAGAATGCTCACCGTCCGCATCCCGGTAAAAATGGATAACGGCAGCGTCAAAGTATTCACAGGCTACCGGTCGCAGCACAATGATGCGGTCGGTCCGACAAAGGGAGGCGTTCGCTTCCATCCTGAAGTCAATGAAGAGGAGGTCAAGGCATTATCGATTTGGATGACGCTCAAATGCGGGATTGCCAATCTTCCTTACGGCGGCGGAAAGGGCGGTATTATTTGCGATCCGCGCACAATGTCATTTGGAGAACTGGAAAGGCTGAGTAGGGGATATGTCCGTGCCATCAGCCAGATCGTCGGTCCGACAAAGGATATTCCGGCTCCCGATGTGTACACCAACTCGCAAATTATGGCGTGGATGATGGATGAGTACAGCCGGCTGCGGGAATTCGATTCTCCGGGCTTTATCACAGGAAAACCGCTCGTATTAGGCGGATCGCAAGGCCGGGAAACAGCAACGGCACAGGGCGTCACGATTTGTATTGAAGAGGCTGTTAAGAAAAAAGGGATCAAGCTGCAAGACGCGCGGATTATCATACAGGGCTTTGGAAACGCCGGAAGCTTTCTGGCCAAATTCATGCATGATGCAGGTGCGAAGGTGATCGGGATCTCGGATGCCCATGGCGGTCTCTACAACCCGGACGGACTTGATATCCCTTATTTGCTCGATAAGCGGGACAGCTTTGGCATGGTCACCAACTTATTTACAGACGTCATCACAAATGAGGAGCTGCTTGAAAAGGATTGCGATATTTTAGTGCCTGCGGCAATCGCCAATCAAATCACAGCCAAAAATGCACATAACATTCAGGCGTCAATCGTCGTCGAAGCGGCGAATGGACCGACAACCATTGATGCCACAAAGATCCTCAATGAAAGAGGCGTGCTCCTCGTGCCTGATATTCTAGCGAGTGCCGGCGGCGTCACGGTTTCTTATTTTGAATGGGTGCAAAACAACCAAGGATATTATTGGCCAGAAGAAGAGGTCGCAGAAAAACTGAGAAATGTCATGGTCAATTCGTTTGAAACAATTTATCAGATCGCTGCAACACATAAAGTCGATATGCGCTTGGCGGCTTACATGACGGGTATCAGAAAATCAGCAGAAGCCTCAAGATTCCGCGGGTGGGTTTAAATTCGGAAGGGGAGATATCCCCTCCTGGCGCAAAAAAATTTTGCATATATCCTTTGCGGGGAGAGTGGAACCTGCAAATAAAATTTGCATTTCATGGGCGGAGAAAGAGAATTTTGTCGGCTATTAGACAAATTTCCGTTAAATTCAACAAGTTTTTTCAGCAAAAGACAAAAAATGGCATGGTTCTTGCATTTTTATTCATGCGAAAACATTCATGACATGAGGGGGACTACATATGACAGTTTCATACGCGCACGAACCATTTACTGATTTTACGGAAGCAAAGAATAAAACAGCATTTCAAGAGTCATTGGCATTTGTAAACACTCAGCTTGGCAAGCATTATCCGCTTGTCATAAATGGAGAAAAAATCGAAACGGACCGTAAAATCGTATCCATTAACCCGGCAAATAAAGAAGAGATCATTGGGTACGCGTCCACAGCGGATCAAGAGCTTGCTGAAAAAGCGATGCAAGCCGCATTGCAGGCATTTGAATCTTGGAAAAAACATAGACCGGAGCACCGCGCGAATATTCTCTTTAAAGCAGCAGCAATTTTGCGCAGAAGAAAGCATGAATTTTCAAGCTATCTTGTAAAGGAAGCGGGAAAACCGTGGAAGGAAGCAGATGCGGACACGGCTGAAGCGATAGACTTTTTGGAGTTCTACGCGCGCCAAATGTTAAATCTTAAGGAAGGGGCTCCGGTGAAGAGCCGTGCTGGCGAGTTCAATCAATACCATTACGAAGCGCTAGGCGTTGGCATCGTCATTTCTCCATTTAATTTCCCGCTTGCGATTATGGCAGGAACAGCGGCGGCTGCAATTGTGACAGGCAATACGATTCTCTTAAAACCGGCTGACGCGGCCCCGGTAGTAGCAGCAAAATTTGTCGAGGTTATGGAGGAAGCGGGCTTGCCAAACGGCGTTCTGAATTACATCCCGGGAGACGGAGCAGAAATCGGTGATTTCTTAGTAGAGCATCCGAAAACGCGGTTTGTCTCATTTACAGGTTCCCGTGCAGTCGGCTGCCGGATTTATGAGCGTGCTGCCAAAGTGCAGCCGGGCCAAAAATGGCTGAAACGGGTAATTGCAGAGATGGGCGGAAAAGACACGGTGCTTGTCGACAAGGACGCTGATCTTGACCTAGCTGCATCTTCTATTGTGTATTCAGCGTTTGGATATTCAGGACAGAAGTGTTCAGCAGGCTCCCGCGCTGTCATCCACCAGGATGTTTATGATGAAGTGGTGGAAAAAGCAGTGGCGCTGACGAAAACACTGGCTGTCGGCAATCCGGAAGATCCAGATACGTATATGGGTCCCGTGATCCATGAAGCGTCCTACAATAAAGTCATGTCATATATTGAAATCGGCAAATCTGAAGGCAAGCTGTTGGCCGGGGGCGAAGGCAATGATTCAAAAGGCTACTTTATTCAGCCGACGATCTTTGCAGATGTTGATGAAAATGCGCGCCTGATGCAGGAAGAAATTTTCGGCCCGGTTGTTGCGATCTGCAAAGCGCGTGATTTCGATCATATGCTGGAGATTGCAAATAACACGGAATACGGCTTAACAGGCGCTCTGCTGACGAAAAACCGTGCGCACATTGAACGGGCGCGCGAGGATTTCCATGTCGGAAACCTATACTTCAACAGAGGCTGTACCGGAGCGATTGTGGGCTATCAGCCGTTCGGCGGTTTTAATATGTCCGGAACAGACTCAAAAGCAGGCGGCCCGGATTATTTAATTCTTCATATGCAAGCCAAAACAACGTCCGAAACTTTTTGATTTGAGAGAAATAAAATCGTGCGATTCTTGAGCGGATCGCACGATTTCAACGAGCAGAGGCGCAATAGAAAAAGCTCTCCGGAAAACCGGAGAGCTTTTTACGTATTGTGCCTGATAAGAAATAGGTTTTTAAATTGAAATATAGAAACCTATATTGATATTTAAATGAAAATAATAAAAATAATAAAGGTTTCGTTCGTATTGTGAATTGTGAAAAAACAATGCTAAACTATAATTCAACTTTACAATAAGAAGATTATGGAAGAGGTGTTTGAGGGAGAATGAACAGCAAACAAAACAATGACATCAAAACAAAACATCATTTTCCGCTATTGTTAGCACTGGCTCTAACGATGGGGGTATTTGCGGCCGGATCTGAAGAACTTGTGATCTCACCGCTGCTGCCGGATTTAGCAAAAGCCTTCAACTCAGATGTCAGTATCCTTGCGTTATCTATCAGTATTTACGGCGTTATGATTTTTATCGGTGCGCCGCTACTGGTTCCTTTAGGTGATAAATACTCCAGAGAACTAAGTTTAATGGCGGGACTTATGATCTTTATCATAGGCACAGTGATATGCGCTTTGGCTCAAAATATCTTTTTCTTCTTTTTAGGCCGTGCGCTGTCGGGTTTGGCTGCGGGAGCGTTTGTACCGACCGCTTACGCAGTTGTCGGGGATCGTGTTCCTTATACATACAGGGGCAAGGTGATGGGACTGATCGTTTCAAGCTGGTCGCTGGCACTGATCTTCGGTGTGCCGCTCGGATCATTTATCGGCGGCGTCCTGCATTGGAGATGGACATTTTGGATTTTTGCCTTGATGGGTGTTCTGGTTGTTCTGCTGATCCTGCTTGAAATGCGCCGTCATGCTGAACATAAAAACAGTGCCAAGGAAGAACAAGAAGAGCCGGCTGGGACATTCAGGGATGCGCTGAAAGTCCCGCGCGTACCCGTTTATATCACGATAACCTTTTGTAATATGATTGGTTTTTACGGTATGTATTCATTTTTAGGCTCCTATCTTCAGGACGTTTTTACCGGAGGAAATACCGCTGCGGGCTTATTTATCATGATTTACGGCATCGGGTTTTCAATGAGTGTCATTACAGGCAAGATTGCCGACCGCATCGGAAAAATGCGCTCTCTGTTTATTGCACTGGGGGTCATCAGCGTGCTGCTGGCATGTTTAGCATATGCGCCGGCTTCAATGATTCTGTTAATTGTAAGCCTGTTTATTTGGGGATTAATGCAAAGCTTGACGGTGACGCTGCTCAGCACCATTTTGAGTGACTGTTCAGAGCGTCATCGCGGGAAAATCATGGTGTTTTACAGCCTCGCCTCGAATTTGGCTGTGACCCTAGGATCTGCTTTGATGGGACCTGTATATGTGGGGTACGGTTACGCAGCCGTTGGGTTGATATGTGCTGCTATCACAGTGTTCGGATTTGTGCTCAGTGTATTCGCATATAAAAAGTACGGCAAGCACGAGCAGAAAGCCGATCATTCCTTATTCCAATAAACAAAGTTTCTAAATTCCTATAATAAAAAGCCCTTTCTTAAGGGTTTTTTTGTTTGTATGGGAATAATTATCAATATTTTCAAAAAATGTTGACAGTTCAATCGTCGCTGGATAAAATTTACTTAAAATTTTAAAAGATTGGTTGGTGCTCATGATTATATTGGATAATAGCATTCAGACAAAAAAAAGAACTGATTCAATATCCAAACTCATTACAGTCAACACGCTCGGCCCTGAGGGGACAAGCAGTGAGTACGCAGCAAAACACTTCATCTCCAATTTTACTCTTCAACAAGGGCTGAACAGTAAATTGTCCTTGCATGATACGTTTGAATCATGCATCGAAAGGACGCTTCAAAGCCCGCTGGAATATACCATCGTCCCACACGCTTACGATGGCATTAAGCATTTCTACATGAGGCCGGATTTACAGCTATTGCAGATCTTCAGGTGCGATACACCGATGTACGGCCTGGCTGTTCGTCCTGACTTTGAATTCAGAGACGATATGCTTGATTCATCTGTTATCGTTTCACATCCTTCACCCATTAATTTAATCAAATATTTTATCCGCAAAGATGTACGTTTCAAACTGGTCAATTCGACTAGCCAAGCTGCAAGAAAAGTAAAAGAAGGCTTATATGACATTGCCTTAACCAATGAGCTTGCACGGCAAAAGTACGGGCTTACATTTGTAAAAACATTTAAAAGCATTCCTATGAGCTGGTCATTATTCGGAAAAGGAGACGTTGATTATGAAAACTAAAGAAGATATGCAGGAGCTTTATTTCCCGACACCGAAATTAATAGAATGGGAAAACGGAGTGAGGCAGTATTCAACCGTGCGCGGTGATACTGAGGTATTAATGTCTTACGTCCCGCCGCATACCAATGTTGAACCCCATCAGCATAAGGAAGTCCAAATCGGCATGGTCATTTCTGGCGAGCTGATGATGACTGTCGGAGATGTGACGAGAAAAATGACGGCCTTGGAGTCTGCCTATATTGCGCCGCCACATGTGCCTCATGGGGCAAGAAACGATACAGACCAAGAAGTCATTGCGATTGATATCAAGCGGCTGAAAGCTGATGAAACATATACAAGTCCTGAGGATTATTTTTTGAATATTTTCAAAACAAGAGACCTATTGCCTGGCATGGAAGTCACGTTCTTTGTTGAGGACTGGGTGGAAATCATGCTGGCCAAAATTCCTGGAAACGGCGGAGAAATGCCTTTCCATAAACACCGGAATGAACAAATCGGCATCTGCATCGGCGGCGGTTACGACATGACGGTCGAAGGCTGCACGGTGGAAATGAAATTCGGCACAGCCTATTTCTGCGACCCTCGGGAGGATCACGGCGCCATCAACCGTTCCGAAAAAGAATCAAAATCAATTAACATTTTCTTCCCGCCGCGCTACAACAGAGCAAAAGCAAAAAAAATAAAGGCGGATGAGTGATCATGAACCTTACCGATAAAACCGTCCTCATAACAGGAGGCGCATCAGGAATTGGTTATGCGGCGGTTCAGGCTTTTTTGAACCAGCAGGCCAATGTGGTTGTGGCGGATATTGACGAGGCGCACGGAGAAGCAATAGTCCGGAAAGAAAATAATGACAGGCTGCACTTTGTGCAAACGGATATTACAGACGAAGATGCCTGTCAGCACGCTGTTCAATCAGCGGCCGATACATTTGGAAGGCTGGATGTATTGATTAATAATGCGGGCATCGAAATCGTGGCTCCCATTCACGAGATGGAGCTCAGCGATTGGAACAAGGTGCTGCAAGTCAATTTGACCGGCATGTTTTTAATGAGCAAGCACGCACTCAAGCATATGCTGGCTGCCGGCAAAGGCAACATCATTAATACGTGCTCAGTCGGCGGACTCGTGGCATGGCCTGATATCCCTGCTTATAACGCCAGCAAAGGAGGCGTTTTGCAGCTGACGCGGTCAATGGCCGTTGATTATGCGAAACATCAAATACGCGTCAACTGCGTATGCCCGGGAATTATCGACACACCGCTAAATGAAAAATCATTCCTTGAAAATAATGAAGGCACACTTGAAGAGATCAAAAAGGAAAAGGCAAAGGTAAATCCGCTGCTAAGGCTCGGGAAACCCGAAGAAATTGCAAACGTGATGCTGTTTTTAGCCTCAGATTTATCAAGCTATATGACCGGAAGCGCCATCACCGCAGATGGAGGATACACCGCACAATAGAGAAGGAGTGTTTTACATATGGAGAGAAAAACAGTATTGGTCATCGCTGATCTTGGAGGCTGCCCGCCGCACATGTTTTATAAAAGCGCTGCTGAAAAATATAACCTGGTTAGCTTTATTCCAAGACCTTTTGCAATTACAGCCTCTCATGCAGCACTGATTGAAAAATACTCGGTCGCGGTCATAAAAGATAAAGACTATTTTCAGAGCTTAGCTGATTTTGAGCATCCAGATTCAATTTATTGGGCGCATGAGGATCATGACAAGCCTGAAGAAGAGGTCGTCGAGCAAATCGTCAAGGTTGCCGAAATGTTTGAGGCGGACGCCATCACAACAAACAATGAGTTATTCATTGCCCCGATGGCAAAAGCCTGCGAACGCCTTGGCCTGAGGGGCGCCGGAGTGCAGGCAGCCGAAAATGCCAGAGATAAAAATAAAATGAGAGACGCTTTTAATAGAGCGGGAGTTAAATCGATCAAAAACAAACGAGTCACAACCCTTGAGGATTTTCGTGCCGCACTAGAAGAGATCGGCACACCTCTTATCTTAAAGCCTACATACTTAGCGAGTTCAATCGGCGTAACGCTGATTACCGACACTGAGACGGCAGAAGATGAATTTAACAGAGTTAATGACTACCTGAAATCGATTAACGTGCCGAAAGCTGTCACGTTTGAAGCTCCGTTTATTGCTGAAGAATTTTTACAGGGTGAGTACGGAGACTGGTATCAAACAGAAGGCTACTCCGACTATATCAGCATAGAAGGCATTATGGCTGATGGTGAGTATTTCCCGGTCGCCATTCATGACAAAACGACGCAAATCGGATTTACAGAAACATCACATATTACACCGTCCATTCTGGATGAAGAGGCGAAAAAGAAAATTGTCGAAGCCGCCAAAAAGGCAAATGAGGGGCTTGGACTGCAAAATTGCGCAACACATACAGAGATCAAGCTAATGAAAAACAGAGAACCGGGTTTAATAGAATCCGCAGCGAGATTCGCCGGCTGGAATATGATTCCTAATATTAAAAAGGTTTTCGGCCTTGATATGGCGCAATTATTATTAGATGTTCTCTGTTTCGGAAAAGACGCCGATCTGCCGGACGGATTATTAGATCAAGAGCCTTACTACGTCGCTGACTGCCATCTGTACCCTCAGCATTTCAAACAAAATGGCCAGATTCCTGAAACTGCAGAGGATTTGGTGATCGAAGCGATCGATCTGCCGGACGGGCTATTGAAGGGAGATACAGAAATTGTTTCTTTTTCGGCTGCGGCACCAGGGACGTCAGTTGATTTGACACTGTTTGAAGCCTTTAACTCCATTGCTGCATTTGAACTGAAAGGCAGCAATTCAAAGGATGTGGCTGACTCAATCAGACAAATTCAGCAGCATGCGAAGCTGACGGCAAAGTATGTGCTGCCAGTATGAAACAGTTAAAACCCAACTCTAAATACTTGCTTTATGGGCAGGCGCTATCGTTTATGGGAGACTATTGTGTTCTCCCTGCCCTGCTCATTTTGTCTACATATTATCACGATTATTGGGTGACGTCGGGGGTCATCGTGGTCAGAAGCATTCCGATGGTGTTCCAGCCGTTTTTGGGGGTTCTAGTCGACCGGTTAGACAGAATTAAGATCATGCTGTGGACGGATATTATCAGGGGCATCATCTTTTTGGGGCTCACATTTCTTCCAAAAGGCGAGTACCCGCTGATTTTTCTGGCCTTGCTGTTTATTTCTTATGGAAGCGGCGTGTTTTTTAATCCAGCCCGTCTCGCTGTCATGTCATCATTGGAATCAGATATTAAAAGCATCAATACGTTATTCGCAAAAGCGACGACCATCTCGATCATCGTCGGGGCGGCTGCCGGAGGGCTTTTTCTGTTAGGAGGGTCTGTAGAGCTGGCTGTTGCCTTTAACGGTGTGACATACCTGATTTCGGCATTATTTATCAGCCGCATCAAGCTCCAATTCGTGCCGATTCAATCTGAAAACATAAAAGAGGCCTTTCAGTCTTTTAAAGAAGGGCTCAAGGAAATCAAAACAAATTCTTTCGTATTAAACGCCATGTTTACGATGATTACGATGGCTATGCTGTGGGGAATTGTGTACAGCTATTTTCCGATTGTCAGCCGGTTTTTGGGTGACGGGGAAATCGGCAACTTTATTCTCACATTCTGCATCGGCTTCGGCGGGTTCATCGGAGCGGCGCTTGTCAGCAAATGGGGCTTTAACAACAATAGAGGACTGACGTACTTTACCGTTTTATCCATTGTCTCGCTGGCGCTGTTTTTATTCACGCCGATTTTCGCTGTCTCTGTCATCGCCGCAATCCTCTTTTTCATCGCGATGGAATACGGGGAAGTGCTTGCAAAGGTGAAGGTTCAGGAAAATGCGGCGAACCAGATTCAAGGGCGCATTTTTTCGGTGGCGGAAGCGTCTATCGGATTATGCATTTCTGTTGGTTCGATGTTAATCAACGTCTTAAATGCCCCGGTCATTATGGGGCTGATTGTTGTGATCATAAGCGGATTGTTTCTGCATACGAAGCTCGTCAACAAATCGTTTTTGGAACGGGATAACAAAACGGAGCAAAAAGGAGTCTTTTAGATGGAAATAACACCGTCAGACGTCATCAAGACACTTCCAAGGCAAGAGTTTTCTCTCGTTTTTCAAAAGGTGAAGGAATTGGAAAAAACGGGAGCCCATATCATTAATCTCGGACAGGGAAACCCTGATCTACCGACTCCGCCGCATATTGTGGAGGCTTTACGGGAGGCGTCTCTGAATCCTTCGTTTCACGGATACGGCCCATTCAGAGGCTATCCTTTTTTGAAGGAAGCGATCGCTGCTTTCTATAAAAGAGAATATGGGGTGTCAGTCAATCCTGAAACGGAAGTTGCGCTCTTCGGCGGGGGGAAAGCCGGCTTGTATGTGCTGACGCAATGCCTGCTCAATCCGGGAGACATCGCTCTCGTCCCGAATCCAGGCTACCCTGAATACTTGTCAGGAATTACGATGGCGCGAGCTGAGCTGCACGAAATGCCGCTGTATGAAGAAAATGGCTATCTGCCGGATTTTGAACAGATTGATCCCGCCGTGCTGGAAAAAGCAAAGCTCATGTTTTTGAACTATCCGAATAACCCGACAGGAGCTGTGGCCGATGCGGCTTTTTATGCAAAAGCGGCTGCTTTTGCGAAAGAGCACAACATCCATTTGATTCATGATTTTGCGTACGGCGCGTTTGAATTTGATAAAAAGCCGGCCAGCTTTCTTGAGGCAGAGGATGCCAAAGCTGTCGGAGCAGAGCTTTATTCATTTTCAAAAACATTTAACATGGCCGGCTGGAGAATGGCGTTTGCCGTAGGGAATGAAAAGATCATTCAGGCCGTCAATGAATTTCAGGATCATGTATTTGTCGGCATGTTCGGCGGATTGCAGCAGGCGGCGAGTGCCGCGCTTTCAGGAGATCCGGAGCAAACAGAATCCTTGAAACGAATCTACGAGGAACGAATCGACTTTTTTACGGAGTTGTGTGAAAAGGAACTGGGCTGGAAGATGGAAAAGCCAAAAGGAACGTTTTACGTATGGGCTGAAATTCCGAAAGCCTTTGAGACATCTCACCAATTCTCCGATTACTTGCTGGAGCATGCCCATGTCGTTGTCACACCGGGCGAAATATTTGGAAGCAACGGAAAAAGGCATGTCAGAATATCGATGGTGTCGAAGCAGGAGGATCTGCGGGAATTTGTCATGCGGATTCAAAAGCTGAACCTGCCGTTTGCATCATTACAAGAAGTATCCCGCTAAAAAGCGGGATTTTTTATATGCTTTTCATGCTGCCGCCGTCCGCGGAAATTTGCTGTCCTGTGATATAGGAAGCTTCCTCAGATGCGAGAAACGCGGCGAGCGATGCGGTTTCTTCAGCTGATCCGACACGTTTCATCGGAATCCCGGAAGCAATCTGTTCTTCTGCTTCTTGTTTGGATATGCTGTTCTTTTTCATCACACTTTCCACAAATTGATGGTAACGGTCTGTAGCGATAAAACCAGGATTCAGGCAGTTGACAGTAATGTTGTGAGGAGCTAGCTGGATGGAAATATTCTTACTGGCGTTAATTAAAGCAGCATTCATCATACTGTTCGTGAACATATTGGCGCCGGGTTCTTTCCACAGATTTCCGACAATGTTGATGATTCTGCCAAACTCGTTTTGTTTCATCAGTGAGGCGGCGCGCTTGATAGCGTCAATATAGGCGACGGTTTTCTGTGTAAACGTAGCCGTCATATCCTCTATATTACAATTATCAAATGTGTCAGGTGAGCCACCCGGGATATTATTAATCAGAACATCAAGCCGTCCGCATTGAGATTGGATTTTTTGAAAAATGTCGGCTCTCGTATGCTGGTCAGACATATCACCCGCAAGGACAATGACACTCGCTTCAGGATGCTTGGCCAAAATGTCTTCTTTGACAGGTTCAATATTGTTCAAGTTTCGTGAATTAATGACGACGGAAAAATGCTGGTCTGCTAATTTCAGAGCGGTTGCTTTTCCAATCCCTTGACTGGCTCCCATAATAAATGCGGTTCGTTTTGACAAATAACTGCACCCCTTTGAAAAAATTGGATTATTATCTACATCGTAAGAAAAAACGGATAAAATAGCAAATTTTATTTAAATTCTGATAAAGGAGGGTCGAAAAACTCCCGCCGATTAGGGCGGGAGGAGATATTATACATATAGGAATTGAGGAAGCGTATCAAGCGAAAGGCGGTTGCCGACAAAGAATGAACCAAATTCGCCGTAGCGAGCGCTGACTTCGTCAAAACGCATTTCATATACAAGCTTTTTGAATTGAAGCACATCATCACTGAATAATGTAACGCCCCATTCGTAATCGTCAAAGCCGACTGAGCCTGTGATGATCTGTTTGACTTTGCCCGCATAGCTGCGGCCGATTAAGCCGTGGCTTCTCATCAAGTTTCTGCGTTCTTCCATTGAAAGCATATACCAGTTGTCGTTGCCGGATCTTCTTTTATCCATTGGATAGAAGCATACATATTTTGATTCAGGCAGTTCAGGGTAAAGGCGCGCACGCACATGCGGATTTTCGTAAGGGTCGCCGTCACCGCTTGCCAAGTAGTTGCTTAGCTCTACCACTGATACGTAGGAGTAAGCCGGAATGGTGAACTCAGCAAGTCTTGATTTGTTGAATTCGAGCTCAATTTGATTTAATTCTTCCATTGTAGGACGAAGAATCATCAGCATAAAATCTGCTTTTTGGCCGACGATGCTGTAAAGGGTCTGCGATCCTTTTCCTTCTTTTTGGGCTATACCCCATTTTTCAAGCAATCCTGTGAATTCATGTATGATAGATTGGCGCTCATCACTGGACAGCAGCTTCCAAGAAGTCCAGTCCATTGTGCGGAAATCATGAAGCGCATACCAGCCGTCAAGCGTTTTCGCCGCTTCATTGGTCATTTGCTGTTCACTCATTTATCTTCACTCCTATTATCTTTTCATGATTGCCTTCACTATATCATAGTTTATCCGATTCTACTGTGGAGAAACCTTGAACATCCCTTTCGTATAACTCCATAAAAATAAGAGAAGCTATAAGGAAAGAATGAGTCACTTAAATTAATTAGAAAAATAAGATTTTTTTATGAAAGCGCTATAATGAAAGTTGGCTGTTTGAATTTGATTGGAAGAAGAGTATGCTAGTAAAAGAAAGCGTTTTTGTAACATTTTGAGGAGGTTTTATTGTGGCAGATTTATTTTCAACAGTGCAAGAAAAAGTAGCTGGAAAAGACGTTAAAATTGTATTTCCTGAAGGCTTAGACGAGCGTATTTTAGAAGCGGTCAGCAAGCTTGCAGGAAACAAAGTGCTGAATCCGATTGTGATCGGCAATGAAAATGAGATCCAAACAAAAGCAAAAGAACTGAACCTGGCGCTAGATGGCGTTGAGATTTATGATCCTCATACATATGAAGGCATGGAAGACCTTGTACAAGCATTTGTAGAACGCCGTAAAGGCAAAGCAACAGAAGAACAGGCTCGAAAAGCATTATTAGATGAGAACTACTTCGGTACAATGCTGGTGTACAAAGGGCTTGCACACGGACTTGTTAGCGGAGCGGCTCATTCAACAGCCGACACTGTCCGTCCGGCTCTTCAAATCATCAAAACAAAAGAAGGCGTGAAAAAAACTTCCGGCGTGTTCATCATGGCTCGCGGAGAAGAGCAATACGTATTCGCAGATTGTGCGATCAATATTGCGCCTGACAGCCAAGATCTTGCCGAGATTGCGATCGAAAGTGCCAATACGGCAAAAATGTTCGACATTGAGCCTCGCGTGGCAATGCTCAGCTTCTCTACAAAAGGCTCAGCAAAGTCTGACGAAACAGAAAAAGTAGCGGATGCTGTGAAAATCGCGAAAGAAAAAGCGCCTGAACTGACACTTGACGGCGAATTCCAATTCGATGCTGCATTTGTTCCATCCGTAGCGGAGAAAAAAGCGCCGGATTCCGAGATCAAAGGGGACGCTAACGTATTCGTATTCCCAAGCCTTGAAGCAGGAAACATCGGCTATAAAATTGCTCAGCGTTTGGGCAACTTTGAAGCGGTAGGACCAATCCTGCAAGGTTTAAATATGCCTGTAAACGACCTTTCAAGAGGATGTAACGCTGAAGATGTTTACAATCTCGCATTAATCACAGCGGTGCAAGCTCTGTAAGAAAAATGAAGACGATGGCAGCTCTCTTCCGGAGGGCTGCCTTTTTTGCGTCTCCGTATAGCCTTCTTTACCAAGACAGATGATATGAGTACAATAAAGAAAACTGATCATAACCATATATTTTATTAATGACAGGGGTGGGGTTTTTGTATTACGACGTGCTGAAAACGTTTATAGCGGTAGTAGAAGAAAAAAACTTCACAAAAGCGGCGGAAAAGCTGATGATCTCCCAGCCCAGCGTCAGTCTGCATATCAAAAATCTTGAGAAAGAATTTCAAACCGCTCTTTTGAACCGGTCGCCAAAACACTTTACGACAACGCCGACAGGAGACATTTTGTATCAAAGAGCAAAGCAAATGGTATTTCTCTACGAGCAAGCCAAGGCCGAAATCTATGCGCATCATCACTATGTGAAGGGCGAATTGAAAATAGCTGCCAGCTTTACGATCGGAGAGTATATTCTTCCGCCGCTTCTGGCCCAGCTGCAAAAGCTGTATCCAGAGCTGAACCTCGATGTCATGATCGGAAATACAGAGGAGGTCAGCGAGCGTGTGCGGATGCTTCAGGCTGATATCGGACTGATTGAAGGACATACAAACGAGAATGAACTGGAAATTGAACCGTTCATGGAGGATGAAATGTGCATTGCCGCGCCGAACCAGCATCCGCTGGCCGGACTGAGAGATATTTCGATCAGCGACTTGCAAAACGAAGCATGGGTGACAAGGGAAAAAGGCTCCGGAACGAGAGAATATCTCGATCATGTGCTCAGCTCAAACGGACTGCGGCCGAAGTCGATGTTCACCATCAGCAGCAATCAAGGGGTAAAAGAAGCGGTCATCAGCGGCATGGGGCTGTCTGTTCTATCCAGAAGCGTGCTGCATAAGGATTTGATCCACCGTGAAATTTCAATTCTCCATATAAAAGATTTCTCGTTAAAGCGCAAGCTGTCTTACATTCATTCTCCTCTCATGGAGAATACAAAAAATAAAGAAATTTTTATTACGATGCTAAAAAGCAATTATCAATCACAGCGGCTGAAATGATATAATAGTTTTCGTTCATAAGCCTAACATGAAAGGGTTTTACATAGATGGCAAACCAACCGATTGATTTACTGATGCAGCCGACATGGAGAGTCATTGACCAATCCAGTCTCGGCCCTTTATTTGATGCGAAGCAATCCTTCGCAATGGATGATACGCTGTGCATGTCCGTCGGAAAAGGCGTGTCGCCGGCGACAGCGCGCTCATGGGTGCACCATAATACGATTGTCCTTGGAATACAGGATACGCGTCTCCCGTTTTTGCAGGATGGAATCTCCTTGCTGGAAAACGAAGGATACCGTGTGATTGTACGCAATTCCGGCGGTCTGGCAGTCGTTTTGGACGAGGGCGTTTTAAATATTTCTCTCATCTTCGAGGACGAAAAGAAAGGCATCGATATAGACAAAGGATATGAAGCGATGGTTGAGCTGATGAGACGGATGCTGAAACCGTACAATGCAAAGATCGAAGCCTATGAAATTGAAGGATCATATTGTCCCGGCAGCTATGACCTCAGCATAAATGGCAAAAAATTCGCCGGCATCTCTCAAAGACGCGTTCGCGGCGGAGTTGCTGTTCAAATTTATCTATGCGCGGATAAAAGCGGCAGTGAAAGAGCTGACTTGATCAGACGATTCTACCAGGAGGCGCTGAAGGACAAACGAAATGATAAAAAAGGCGTCTACCCGGAGATACGTCCGGAAACAATGGCGTCTTTAAGTGAGCTACTGCAAACAGACATCTCTGTACAAGACTTAATGTTCGCTTTACTGACAGAATTAAAAGCGTTAAGCACTCACCTTTACTCAGCAGGACTGTCCATTGATGAGGAAGTGGAATTTGAGAAAAACCTTGTCCGGATGGCTGAGCGGAATGCAAAGGTGTTTGGGTGAACGTTCTCCGCATGCCAGCCGTATCCGGGCGGCATGCATTTTTTATTTCAAGCGGTATTTTATCCCCCAACAATCTTATTTTTAGATAAATCCTTCTTATATACAGATAACCATGACAAAAAGAAAAACGATAAAATGACATCAGCATCCATAATACAAAGGGGAGAGGCAGATGAAAGGGAATGTTTACAGCCTGTTTGTGCTGATTGCGGCTTTCTTCTGGGGAACCACGGGAACCGTTCAGGCGATGGCTCCGGAAGGCTCCACACCGCTGGCATTCGGAGCGTTCAGATTATTAATAGGAGGAAGCGCGATGCTGGTTGCGGTATGGATCAGCCGGGAGCTTCACGTGAAAAATTGGTCATGGCCGCTCGTGTTATCGGCAGCGATTTGTATGGCGTGTTACCAGCCGCTGTTTTTCACAGCCGTTAAAGAAACCGGAATCGCTGTGGGGACTGTGATTGCGATCGGCAGTGCGCCTATCATTGCCGGAAGCATGGAGTGGGCCGTATTGAAAAAACGTCCGCGAAACTCTTGGTGGATCGCGACTGTGCTGGCTTTAGCCGGTTGCTGGCTCCTGTTTTCCGATGGTTCCAATGTTCGGATTGATGTTGCTGGCGTTCTTATGGCGCTCGGAGCGGGTGCTTCTTTTGCGGGCTACACGCTCATCAGTAAATCGATGATGAAAACTCAGCCTCCGCGAGCGACTTCCGCCGTTGTCTTTATGATAAGCGCCATCCTATTGACGCCGCTTTTATGGCAGTCAGATGTCTCGTGGATATTGACCCCGAGAGGATTGGGAACGAGCCTTTACATCGGTTTAATAGCAACATGCGCCGCATACTTCTTGTTTGCGAAAGGGCTTACTGGGGTTCCGGCCTCGGCGGCGGTCACGCTGTCTTTAGCTGAACCGCTGACGGCCTCATTGCTGGGCGTGTTTTTCATAGGTGAAATGCTTTCACTTTCCTCGTGGCTCGGCATTGCACTGATGATGCTTGGGCTTCTGGTCATTTCCGCTGTGCCTCGGAAACAAAAAGCGGCCGAGGCAGCTCACATGTCTTAATAGATTCACATAAGCTTGGCCTCATTTTACAAGAATAGCGAGGTTCGATGCAAAAAGTTAAAATCCTCTTTTCTCTATAGAAAAGGGGATTTTGCACATGGCGAAAATCCCAAAACCAGCTGCTGTTTTGGGATTTTTCTAACTTACTCTGCCATTTTTTCTAAATTGCCGTTTCGGTCCATTTTGAAGGACGGAGAGGCATGTTCATCTTCTTCAAATAAAACTAGCTTTCTGGCTCTATTCATAATTTTCACCAAGGTTTCATAATCTTCTTGGATCGTTTTTTGGTCTTTTTCAAGCTTTTGTACTTCTGCCTCAAGCTGTTCCGTTTTGCTTTGCAATTCCTGATTTTCTTTCTTTAAACGCTCATTTTCCATTTTTAAAGCTGATGATTGCTCGTTATTGCCATCGTAATTCTGCAGGAAGCGGATCACATCATTCATTGTCATCTCAGGCGCAGCTGCAGGTGTTTGGGGAGACAATAAGTGTGATAGACTAGCTAACTCTTCCTTAAAGCTTTCATCTACAAAAGGCATGTGTTCGCCTGACATTAAAGGCTGCTGCTCATTCTCAGCTGATGGTGCGTCTGTTTTAACCGGCTCCTCTGCAGCGGAATCTTGAATGATTTCAGGATCAACCGCAGGAGGCTGATATAATAGCCTTTTTTTCGCAGACTGTCCGTTTCCGAGCGCTCTCATCCGCTGTTTTCGCTGTTTTTTCGCAAGCTGCAGCGCTTTTTCATATTGGTGGCGGACTACCGCGTTCCATCTGAATCCGCAGGCTGCAGATGTCCGGTTTAATTTATCGCCGACTTCTTCAAAGGCGTTCAGCTGAGTGCTGCCCTCCCTTACATGCCGAAGCACTGTTTCGGCTAAAAGCAGATCATTTTCTTCTGACCAAGCGTCTTGTCGCTGTTTTGTCATTTATCTCAACTCCCATTTTTCTTTTCATGGTATTAGAATGTCCAGGTTGGAAAATATTTATACAAGTTGGCTGAAAGAATAGGAGATACGAAGGATGGAGCGGCTTGCAGGAACAGTCGAATCCTTGTAAAATGAAGAGTGATGTGATTTTTTTGAAAAGCATTTTAGGTTATTCACATAGATGAACATAGAAATGAAGGGAAGCGTACGTCATGGCTAATGAATTTCGAGTGTGTGATGATTGCCAAGCCACTAATATCAAAACCTTGCTGCCGCGTTTAAAAGAAGTGGACCCGGACGCAAAGGTTGAGGTAGGATGCCAATCTTATTGCGGGCCCGGACGGAAAAAATCATTTGCTTTTGTGAACAATCGCCCGCTGTCAGCTCCGACAGAGGATGAGCTGATTGACAAAGTAAAAAAGAAAATAAAAAAGTAAAAACATATTTTTCTTAGCCTAGGCCTTCGGGTCAGGCTTTTTTGCTTCACATCATGTGTTTTTCGTGAAGATGGAACAAATCGCCGGGCAAATTCAAGGATGTTTTCAAAGAATAGAGTCGATATAATAGAAACACGGCTAAAAAAAAGAGGGAATGACGATGGCGTATCCAAATGGAAAATTATCAGAAGAAAAAGTGTTTAAAGATCCGGTGCACCGCTATGTTCATGTACGGGACAAGCTGATATGGGATTTGATCGGGACCCGTGAATTTCAGCGTCTCCGCAGAATCAAGCAGCTCGGCACGACGTATTTGACGTTCCATGGCGCTGAGCACAGCCGGTTCAACCATTCTCTCGGTGTCTATGAAATTGTCAGGAGAATGGTTGATGACGTCTTTAAAGGCCGCCCTGAATGGGATGACAGTGAGCGCGAACTCTGTTTGGCCGCGGCGCTGCTTCATGATCTCGGGCACGGGCCGTTCTCGCATTCATTTGAAAAAGTCTTTCACCTTGACCACGAAGATTTTACAAGAGATATCATTTTGGGGGATACAGAGGTCAATCAGGTGCTTAGAAAAGTGAGCCCTAGTTTCCCGCAGGATGTTGCTGAAGTCATTGCCAAAACATATAAAAACAAGCAAGTGGTCAGCCTGATTTCGAGTCAGATAGACGCAGACCGCATGGATTACCTGCAGCGCGACGCTTATTATACGGGCGTCAGCTACGGCCATTTTGATATGGAGCGGATTCTTCGGGTGATGCGCCCGCGCGAGGATCAGATCGTCATTAAAGAAAGCGGGATGCACGCTGTCGAAGACTATATCATGAGCCGCTATCAAATGTATTGGCAGGTGTATTTCCATCCTGTGACAAGAAGCGCAGAGGTTATTTTAACGAAGATTCTTCACAGGGCGAAGCAGCTGCACGATGAAGGCTATGTCTTCACTCACGCTCCGGTCCATTTCTATTCTATTTTTGAAGGGAAATTGACACTGGAGGATTATGTGAAGCTGGATGAATCTATTATTTTGTATTACTTCCAGGCCTGGGAGGATGAAGAAGATTCGATTCTATCCGATTTGTGCCGCAGATTCATTAACCGCCAGCTGTTCCAATACGTTGAATTCAATCCGAATGAAGAAATGTCGGCTTATTTTGAGCTGACCTCATTGTTCAAAGAGGCGGGAATCGATCCGAGCTATTATTTGGTCGTTGATTCTTCTTCAGATCTGCCATACGATTTTTACCGTCCTGGAGAGGAAGAGGAGCGTCTGCCGATCCATCTCTTGACGCAAAACGGCCAAATTAAAGAGCTGTCCAGACAATCGGCTATTGTGGAATCCATCTCCGGAAAACGGCGGACGGACCACAAGCTGTACTATCCGAAGGACCTGATTTGTGACGGCTCTGAACATCCGGAAGCGAAAATGAAAATCCGGCAGCTGCTGGGACTGACATAGAAATTGGAAAGAAGGAAAAAGGAGATGTCGGGAATTTGTTGAAAGAACATGCAAAACTGATGAAGGTGTTCTCGGATTCTGGAGAAATCATCGGGCGGAAGAAGCTGCAGAAAATGATTTATATCGCAAAGAAAATGCAGTTTCCTTTCTATGAGAAATATGATTTTCACTTTTACGGACCGTATTCAGAGGAACTGACGCTCCAGATTGAAGAGCTGTGCAACCTTGGATTTCTGCATGAGGTGAAGGAAAAAAAGGGCGGCTACTTTCAATACCGTTATTCCCTGACTGAGACAGGCTCTGAATTTTTAGACCATGCTGATTTAGATATGCCAGATATCAAAGGGTATATCGAAAGTGTAAACAACCGTTCATCACGATTTTTAGAGCTGGTTTCCACGATCCTTTACTTTGACGGGCTTGAGGATGAGGAAAAGAAAGAAAAAGTCTTTACAATCAAAAGCAAGCAAAAGTATACAAATGAAGAATATGACGAAGCGCTTCAATACATAGAGGAACTGAAGCAGATTTGTTAACCATACCAAGCAAAAGAAATGAACCGTTTCTTTTGCTTTTTTTAACAAAACAGATTGCTGTATCAGGAAATGTATTGTAAAATATATGAAATACCAAACGATCAGTAATGTATACAGGCGCTGATAAGGACATGAGATGCTTTTTACGGTTTCCAGAGAGGGAAGGACAGCTGAGATCTTCCTAACGCAGGGAAAGCAGCTTACCGCCTTTGAGCCGTATCGGGGAAATCAAGTATCTGATACCGTCATGCTGCGTTACAGCACCTTAAAGCCGATACACTTACTATATGTGTTGATCGGGAATTTGGGTGGAACCACGGATAATAAACACATTCGTCCCTTTTAGAGGGATGGGTGTGTTTTTTTATAACTAAATACATGCAATGAAAAGGACATGAATAATCATTACGGTTTTCAGAGAGGGAAGGAAAGGTGAGAGCTTCCCAGCTTAGGATGATCATTTACCGCCTTGGAGCAGCATTGGGGAATTAAAGTATCCAATGCCGTCTATGCTGCGTTACAGCACCAAGCCGACAACATAGCGTTTGTCGGAAATTTGGGTGGAACCACGGGTTAATCACACACTCGTCCCTTACAGCGGGACGGGTGTGTTTTTTTATATAAACAATTATGAAGGAGTGTTTAAAAATGAGTAAACATGTACACATTCAGCTTCCGGACGGACAGATCAAGGAATATCCGAAAGGCATCACAATCAAAGAAGCAGCTGGTTCTATCAGTTCCAGTCTGCAAAAGAAGGCGGCAGCGGGTCAGGTTAACGGCAAGCTCGTCGATCTCAGTTTCAAGCTGGAGGAGGATGCTGAGCTTTCGATTATCACACTTGATTCCCAAGAAGGCTTGCAGGTGCTTCGCCACACATCAGCGCACGTACTGGCTCAAGCGGTGAAACGTCTGCACGGCGAAGTGTCATTGGGGATAGGTCCAGTGATTGAAGACGGCTTCTACTATGACATGAAGCTTGAGCAAAGCTTGACATCAGGAGACTTAGAAACCATCGAAAAAGAAATGAAAAACATTATAAATGAAAACTTGGAAATTAAACGAATTGAGGTTTCCTACGAAGAGGCTGAAGAGCTGTTTGCCAAAAAAGGTGAGCCGTTTAAGCTGGAGATTTTGAAGGATATTCCGCGCGGAGAGGATATCTCGCTGTATCAGCAGGGAGAATTCATTGATCTGTGCCGCGGGCCGCATCTTCCTTCTACAGGAATGATCAAGGCGTTCAAACTGACAAGATTATCGGGCGCTTATTGGCGCGGAGACAGCGAAAATGAAGTTCTGCAGCGGGTGTACGGGGTTGCGTTTCACAAGAAAAAAGATCTCGATGCGCATCTGCATATGCTGGAAGAAGCGGCAAAACGAGACCACCGCAAGCTGGGCAAACAACTAGGGCTGTTTATGTTTTCTGAAGAAGCGCCGGGGATGCCGTTTTACTTGCCGAAAGGGCAGATTGTCCGCAATGAACTGGAACGCTTCTCGCGTGAGCTGCAAACAAAGGCCGGCTACGATGAGGTGCGTACGCCGTTTATGATGAATCAGCGGTTATGGGAGCAGTCAGGACACTGGGACCATTATCGCGACAATATGTATTTTTCAGAAGTGGATGATACAAGTTTCGCAATGAAGCCGATGAATTGTCCCGGACATATGCTCATCTTTAAAAACAGCCTATATTCGTATCGGGATCTGCCGATTCGCATGGCGGAATTTGGCCAGGTGCATCGCCATGAATACAGCGGCGCTCTAAACGGAATGCTTCGCGTCCGGACGTTCTGCCAGGATGACGCCCATATCTTTGTTCGGGAGGATCAGATTGAGAGTGAGATCAAAGAAGCGATTGGATTGATTGATGAGGTATATCGTACATTTAGCTTCGAGTATTCTGTCGAACTCTCGACTCGCCCGGAGGATTCGTTAGGCGATGACAGCCTTTGGGAAGCTTCGGAACGTGCCTTGGCAAACGTCCTTGAGGAGCTCGGTCTGCCTTATGAGATCAATGAAGGCGATGGAGCGTTTTACGGTCCGAAAATTGATTTTCACATAAGGGATGCCCTGAAACGAAGCCATCAATGTGCGACAATTCAGCTTGATTTTCAAATGCCGGAAAAATTTGATTTAACATATATTAATGAACACAATGAAAAGGTTCGTCCTGTTGTCATACACAGAGCGGTATTCGGCTCAATCGACCGTTTCTTCGGCATTTTAATCGAGCATTTCGGCGGGGCATTCCCAGCCTGGCTCGCACCGATTCAGGTTCAAATCATACCGGTTTCGCACGTTCATTTGGACTATTGCAGAAAGGTGCAGGCAGAGCTGAAGCAGCTGGGGATAAGAGCTGGCATTGATGAGCGCAATGAGAAGCTGGGCTACAAAATCAGAGAGTCACAGGTGCAGAAAATCCCGTACGTGCTGGTGCTAGGGGATCATGAAGAACAGGAAGGCGCAGTAAACGTCCGCCAATTCGGAGATCAGCAGAATGAACACGTTCCTTTTCAGACGTTTAAAGATAACCTTGTCAAACAGGTGAAAAATCGAAGGATCTAGGAGAAAAGCTGTGAATTCTCATTTTGCTTTTTTGACTTTCCCTATCCGGAATCAGTAAAATAATAAGTAAATCATATCGTTCGTATGTTATGAATGCATCTCGAAATGGGGAAATCTACATGGACCATGACAAACTGGAAGCAAATTTGCTGGATCACGCACTTACAAAATATTTGAAAAGCACGAAGCAATTAGATGAAGCCACCGTTCCGAAACACGTAAATAATGTAAGAGGATTTATTTTGCGGATCATATACAGACATGGGAGCTGCACCATAAAGGATATTCTGAAGGAAGTCACACTGTCTCCCTCTGCCACAACAACCGCTCTGAACCATTTAGAACAGGAGGGGTTTATTGAGAGATCCAGAAATAACAATGACCGCCGTACTGTATGGATTACGCTTTCTGAATCGGGCCGGGGAGCGGCTGAGCAAATGATCGAAAACCGCCAGCAGCTGATTGACGGCATGTTTGAACGTTTGACAGCCGAAGAGAAAAAGACATTCTTAGCGATTATTGAGAAGCTGACCCAATAGGAATAGAAAAAGCCGGTGCGCAAAGCCCCGGCTTTATAGAGACTATTCCATATCACTCAGGCGTTTGCCTGCGACGGCATAATGGTCTTTTCTCATTTCTTCTATAAATACAACAATTTTTTCTTCAGAAGCACCTGTAGTTTCCTTTACAGCTTCTGTTACTTTCTCGACAAGATTGCGTTTTTGCTCGTCTGTACGGCCTTCGAGCATTTTGACGGTTACGTATGGCATGGGTGCTGAATCCTCCTTTATCTCGTTTCCTCTCTTTAGAAAAAGAGGCTTCTTATAGTATACTGAATAAAGTAAATTCTTGCATTTTTAGAAAGAGGGATATCTCACTTGGACCGTTTTTTATATTATCCGTTATCTTTAATGCCATACCTCGTCATCACGTTAATTGTGTCGTTTACGATGCACGAGCTTGCCCACGCTTATGTCGCATACAAATTCGGTGACGATACGGCGAAAAGACAAGGAAGGCTGACGCTCAATCCCATTAAACACCTTGATCCGTTCGGAACCATTTTGATCTTGGTGGCCGGCTTCGGATGGGCGCGCCCTATTCCCGTTAATCGCCGCTTCTTTAAGAAACCGAGGCTTGCCGGTGTGCTCGTATCTATCGCCGGACCCGTCAGTAACCTGATTCTTGCGTTTATCGGTTTCTTTTTGTTAGTGTTGATGCATGCATACGGAATGGAGCTGTTTGCGGCGTTCAGCACGGGGCTGGATCAGTTTTTTTCCATTTGGATACAGCTGAACCTTGTCTTGTTTTTATTTAATCTGCTGCCGCTTCCTCCGCTCGATGGCTATCGGATTATTGAAGATCTAGTTCCGCCGGGGGTCCGTGCCAAGATGACGCAGGCGGAAAGCTACGGCTTTATCGTCTTTTTGGTTCTGTTTGTGACACCGCTCGGATCTTACGTGCTTTGGCCGATGCTCAATGCCGGAAGAGATTCGATTTTAAAGCTGTTTTCAGCAATATTTCAACCGCTTTTGTAGGAGGTAGAACTCATGGAAGAAAAAAAGAAAAAATCAATCGGGTTTAATATTATCAAAAGTGACCCGACAGACGGACACGGCGGCTTCGGTGTAGGGGCACTCAGCCTCGATAACATTTCTCCCGTATTCGTAGACGTAGAGGAAAAAGAAGCATTCGTTGATATTGGCGCCATGCACGCCCGCAGCACCGTTGAAAAAGGAATTAAATTTCTGCCGAATAAAGAAGAAGTTCCAAACGGCAAACCATACTGGCTTGTGTGGGTGACGATTGACAGAAGAGAAGAGGGGCCTTATTACGCAGGGGTGACAGCCTGTGAAATGACGGTCGACAGAAGCATCAGAAGAGGCTACAAATCGCTGCCTGAGCATGTGAATCTAATGGATAAATCAATGAAACGGAAAATTATCATTGATAAAATGGACGACAGCTCGAAGCGTGTGCTCGGCGAGTTTTTGAAAAATCATGATCAGGGCCTATGGGACCGGTCTTCAGATGAATTAAAAACAGGCCTGCTTCCGGAAAATAATTAATTTGTGAACTTTCTGTGAACTTTTAGAAAATTTGAACTATTTTTCGTAAACATTGAGTAAACTGGTGATACAGAAATAGGACATGGAAAATCCCGAGCCGAAACAAGACTCGGGGTTTTTCATTTTTAGGGAGATATGATGTCGAAACGGGTGACTGGATTTGATTGCGTAACATGGCTTCCATGGATGATGAAGGAACCATACGAATAACCCGGCCTCTGAGGAGCCGGGTTATTTCAATGATTCCGCCCCAGCCATTTGTCCCACCATTTTTTTGGGGAAGCGGGCTTCTCTTTGACTGGATGCAGCTCTTTTGTTTGTTTTGCTGGTTCTGCCCCATAGCATACGTTTGATGGCTCAGTGCCTTTCACAAAATACGTGTAATGTTTGGCTGCACAGCCGGGGCCGGATGTGTAGCCTGTTGCCGGATCAATATACACGCCGGTTACGCCTTTTGGCGGTTTGAATGCAGTTTCCGGTTCTCCTTTAAGCGCATCTTCCATGAAGTCAGCCCAAATCGTTTTGGCGTAGCTTTTTTCTTCGACCGAGTCAATGGTGCTGTTTTTGTCATAGCCGGTCCATACACCTGCGGCCAGCCTAGGATTGAAGCCGATCATCCAGCTGTCTGCGCTGGTGGTTCCTGATTTTCCCGCGTACGTTCTTGTCAGGCGGTTGGTGATCGTTCGTCCGGTTACCGACGTATAGCCGTTTAAATCCGTATCAAACATGCCTGTCATCATACTCGCCGTGACAAAGGCGGCTTTTTCATCAAGCACCTGTTTATGTTGATTCGGGTTTTCGTACAACACATGTCCTGCCGCGTCCGTAACTCTTGAAATAAAAGTCGGTTCGATTTTCTTCCCGCCATTTGCGAGCATGGCATAAGCGTTGACCATCTCAATCGGGCGAACGGGTTCGGTGCCGAGCGCCAGGGACGGCAGTGCTTGAAGATGTGCAGTGATGCCGAATTCCTTTGCTGCCTGTACGAGCTTATTCGTGCCTAGAAAGAGATGTGTTTTCACAGCGTAAATGTTGTCGGAAAGCGCCAGCGCCTGCAGAAGCGTAATCGGCTTGTTGGCGTAGTATCCGTTATAGTTGCTTGGAGAATAGGTTTCTCCCTTTGCATCAATTTGAAACTCAGTTTCTTCGCTCTTCATCAAGGTGACTGGCGTAAATCCGCTCTGAATCGCTTTATAGTACAGCAGCGGCTTGATCGTCGAAGCAGGCTGTCGCTTCGCCTGTGTCGTCCGGTCAAACGGGCTTTTTTGATAATCCCTGCCGCCGACAAGAGCGAGAACGTTTCCTGTGCGCGGATCAATGGCTGAAAATCCGACTTGAATGTCAGAGCCGGCGTTGACGGTTTCGGTAATGGTCTCCTCGGCGATGCGCTGCATCCGTTTATCTACTGTTGTATAAACGTTTAACCCGCTCGTTTCAATTTGTTCCCGCGTCATGCCGAGCTTTTTCTCCAGCTCTCTCATCGCATTGTCATAGAAATAAGGGGCCTTTCTCTTGGAAACTTGTTTATTCAAAGGCTGATAGGAAAGAGGTTCCTTGATCAGTTCATCCGCTTTCCTATGGCTGATCATTCGCTGTTTTTCCATCATCCGCACAATCGTTTTCTGGCGCTCCTTGGCCTTTGTTTCATTGACATACGGCGAATAGCCGGAAGGGCCTTTCGGGATCCCCGCCAATAACGCGGCTTCCGCATCCGTCAGGTTTTTCGCATGCTTGCCGAAATACAGGCGGGAGGCGGCTTCAATGCCGTAGGCGCCGTGGCCGTAGTAAATCGTATTTAAATAGCCTTCTAATATCTCGTCCTTAGAATAGTTCTGTTCCAGACGGATTGTGTAGAACGCCTCATTCCATTTCCGTTTCCACGTTTTATCGTGTTCAAGGTATAAGTTTCTCGCATATTGCTGGGTGATGGTGCTTGCGCCCTGAACCTTGGCAAATGCTTTCAGGTCAGCAAGCGCCGCACCCGCCATACGTTTATAATCAAAGCCGTGATGATCGTAGAAATTCTGGTCTTCAACCGCCACTGTCGCTTTTACAATCGTCGGATTCATGTCCTTTAAGGGGACCCAATAGCGCTTTTCGCCGTAATTCGTTTCCCCGAGCTTTGAGCCGTCACTCGCATACAAAATCGTGGATTGCGGCACTTGCACCGAGGGAGCGCCCTGGTATTTGGCTATCAAAATGACAGTCATAAACACAGCAGCTGCCGCCAAGGCCGCCAAAGCCCCTAAAAAGATAAAGGCGCGAACGGTTTTCAGCGTCAGTCTAAGCCGTTTATTTGTCATTGCATCCACAACGGGTTCCCCCTTTTTTTATGTTTCTACTATTATGAGAAAAAAAGACCGTTTTTAAACATCGCAGAACAAGGACGTATCTTTACTTTTTCCCCGTCATCCTCTATACTTTTTCCTTAGGTGAAAATGAGATTTCAACCGAGAATAAAAGCTGATAAGACGCTTACAATAAATGAATACAGCCTTGAAAGGGAGATGACAATTGAGCGAACTTTGGTACACAGAGAAGCAGACAAAAAACTTTGGCATTACATTGAAGGTTAATAAAACGTTACATACAGAACAAACGGAGTTTCAGCATTTAGAAATGGTGGAAACAGAAGAGTTCGGCAACATGCTGTTTTTGGACGGCATGGTGATGACATCTGAAAAAGACGAATTCGTTTACCACGAAATGGTGGCGCATGTTCCATTATTTACGCATCCAAATCCGGAGCACGTTCTTGTTGTCGGCGGCGGTGACGGCGGCGTCATCAGAGAAATCCTGAAGCATCCGAGCGTGAAAAAAGCGACACTTGTTGATATTGACGGCAAGGTCATCGAATACTCTAAAAAATTCCTTCCTTCTATTGCAGGTAAACTGGATGACCCGCGCGTTGAGGTGCAGGTGGATGACGGATTTATGCACATTGCGAAATCTGAAAATCAATATGACGTGATCATGGTTGATTCAACTGAACCTGTCGGACCTGCTGTAAACCTGTTTACAAAAGGATTCTACGCGGGAATCGCGAAGGCGCTGAAAGAAGACGGCATTTTCGTCGCTCAGACGGACAACCCATGGTTTACACCGGAATTAATCACAAATGTACAGCGCGACGTGAAGGAAATCTTCCCGATTACGAAACTGTATACGGCGAACATTCCAACATATCCAAGCGGTTTGTGGACATTTACAATCGGCTCGAAAAAATATGATCCGCTTGCAGTGGAAGACAGCCGTTTCTTCGATATTGATACGAAATATTACACAAAAGATATTCATAAAGCGGCGTTTGTTCTGCCGAAATTTGTGAGTGACCTGATTAAATAATGAAGGTATGGCGCAGGAGCGAATCTTGCGCTTTTTTACAGGAAAGCGAGGGTATTATAGATGAGATTTGATGAAGCTTATTCAGGAAAAGTATTTATCGCGAGCCGTCCCGAGTGGGAAGGGGCGGACGCCATCCTTTACGGCATGCCGATGGACTGGACGGTCAGCTATCGTCCAGGCTCACGCTTTGGTCCAAGCAGAATTCGCGAGGTGTCAATCGGCCTTGAAGAATACAGCCCGTATTTAGACCGTGATCTGGCCGACCTGAACTTCTTTGACGCCGGCGACATTCCGCTGCCGTTCGGAAATCCGCAGAGAAGTCTTGATATGATTGAAGAATATGTGGACAGCATTTTAGAAAAAGGGAAATTCCCATTGGGCATGGGCGGAGAGCACCTCGTGTCATGGCCTGTCATTAAAGCGATGTACAAGAAATATCCTGACCTTGCGATTATCCATTTTGACGCACATACAGATCTTCGCGTTGATTATGAGGGGGAACCGCTTTCTCACTCTACGCCGATCCGCAAAGCGGCAGAATTGATCGGACCGCAAAATGTGTATTCATTCGGAATCCGTTCCGGCATGAAGGAAGAGTTTGAATGGGCGAAGGAAAACGGCATGCACATCTCTAAATTTGAAGTGCTTGAACCGCTGAAAGAAGTGCTTCCGAAACTTGCAGGCCGTCCGGTATATGTCACAATCGACATTGACGTATTAGACCCTGCGCACGCACCGGGAACAGGAACGGTTGACGCCGGGGGGATCACGTCTAAAGAACTGCTTGCATCCGTCCATGAAATCGCGCGTTCAGAAGTAAACGTGAAGGGCGCTGATTTAGTGGAAGTCGCACCGGTATATGACCACTCAGAACAAACGGCAAACACAGCCAGCAAAATCATCCGTGAGATGCTGCTTGGGTTTGTGAAATAAGTAAACATCCAGACTATGTCTGGATGTTTTTTTATTCCCAGTCTTTGCAAACATCAATCCACTTTTTTGAGAAAGAAATTCGAATAATTCTTCCAGTGTTAATTCAATAGCGGAGTTTGACGCATGCGGGGAAAACAGTCTCAAACCGTTTCAGCGATACAACAAGATAAACCTCAAGATCATGAGCCAATCCAAACGGGCAAACTCCTCCAATTTCATGGCCTGTCTGCTCCAGTACCTCATTAGGAGAGAGCATTCTTGCTTTAAAGCCAAATGTTTGCCTGAACTTTTTGTTGTCGATCTTGGCGATCCTTGCCGGAATCACGCCGATCGTCTCAGCCGCTTGTTCAACTGTCGCGCTTGACGTTTCGAACTCCATGACATCATTTTCTCGATGCCACTGTTTAAAGTGGGTTTTCACACTTTCCAGAGATATAATACCTTGCATCCTCTCCAATGATGTATTGAAAAAATGATAGCGTGGAATGGAAGGCTGGGAAAAGAGGGGACAAAAAAACCGCCGATGGACGGCGGGTTTAGATCATGGCGCGTTGTGCAACATCAAAATGTTCTGTTGATGAATTTGATACTTCGACTGTGATAAATAGAGCACTCACAGCTAAACAAGCGAGTAATAATTTATACTTCCATTTCATATAAATTCACCCCCCCTTGAATGTGCTGTCTTGCCTCTTCAACCTTTAAAAAGTAATTAGATGCTTTTTTGTAATCTTCCTGCTGATGATAATATTTAGCAACATCAAGTGCGAAGTCTTCAATATCAGCATACATCATTTTACTTTCAAGAAATACAAAACATTTTTCTATCCGATCCTCATCTGGTCCAGACAAGTATAAAGATTCCAAAAATTCAAACTCCGTTAAGTACACAGTGTCTCCCGCTGCTGTTGAATATTCTTTTCCTTTTATATGATATTCACAAGCGTTATCCATCTTACCTAATTTAAAATAAATTTGTGTAATGAGGAAAAAGGCTTGTGGCAGAGAAGGGAGCATTTTAGATCTTTCAAATACTTGAATAGATTTTTTTACATACTCGATCGCTGATTCAAAACTGTTTTGATTTTGCTTGCAGAGCGCTATGTTATAAAGCGTTCTTCCCATTAATTGGGGCTGCTGCTCTGCTTCAGCAAGTGAGTAAGCTTTTTGAAAATGGGCAATTGCTTTCTCATATTGTTTTAAATCCAAAAAGTTAGCTCCGAATAAGGACTGGCATTGAATCATTCTAATATCATACGTAGTCTGTTCACTGTATATTTCGAATGCTTGACGTGCATAGTCCATGGAGACATAAGTTTGTTTCATATAGTAATAGACTTCTGACATTTTGAAAAAGAATTCAGCTTTATCAATTTTGTCTTTTACAAAAATCAGTTTGCTCTCTGCTTTTTTAAAAAACTGAATGGCTAATACATATTCACGGCGTTCCAGTTCATACATGCCTCTGAAGAAATTAAAGTAGTACTCAAGCAGCCCAGTTAAACGAGCCTGTTTTTTATCAATCTCAAGCAGCAAATCAGACAGTCTAGGCTGTTCCTCAATCCTCATTTTTTCTAATGGTTCAAGGTACTCAAGCATCAGGTTGTGCCGAAACTCCATCAGTGAATAGTACAAATGAAGATCTTGATCTTCTCCCATTTGATCCAGCTCTTGTTTGATTTCTCTTCGCAAATATTCTGCATCGGGTATGCTGAATCGGCGTATGTACATATACCATTCGTTAATCTTTTCTCCGACGGAAGAAGAAGATATGACACTTGTCACGTTTGCAAATCCCTCCCTTCATTATTCTATATATGTCATATTTTATCATCATCATTCTTATGAGAAGCGCAAAAAAACCGCAATCTTTTCTTTCGTTACACCGCATGTTGAGGATATATTTCAAAAAGAAGCTTTTACCCTCGGCAATTTGTACAAGCAAACACAACAACCTTCCATATTCTGTTATATCTGCGCGAGCAGTGTATGTCTAAAAAGGAAGTGAAGGTATGAGAAAAAACAAGCTTTCCTTTAAAGAAAAAGCAGAAGCCGCACAGGAAGAATGTTTATGTTTTTGTGAGGGAGAAACAAGCCGCGAAGCCATGTTTCAAGCACCGATTGAATTGCCTGAGGGGTTTGTCGTTGATCCGGCTGAAGCTGTTGCAAATGTCACGTGGAATGCAGACAGCCTTTCTTGTGTCAGTGAACGTTGCTTAATTCAGACAGGACCTGAGCCTGATGAGGTCGGTGTCCAATTTGCAGTGCGCCTGCAGGGAACCGTTACGCTTCTCGTCAGTGTCTCACCTGTGCGAAATCAATATGGACAAGGGAACGGGGCTGTTTCCGTTATTCACAATGCAGAGATCAACCAAATCGTCTATTACTCTGATGAACCGGAGGATTGCCCGGATTTCAGTGACATCACGATCGAGAACCTTGTTGTTGTTCCGCCCTTTTACGGCAGTCCTTTATCTGTGACGGGAACGATTGTGCTTGTACCAGAAACGGAACCCGAACCCGTTTATGCGTTTACAGCGAATCCAAGTGATCAATCAGTTTCTGTGATTAATACAAACACTCATACTGTTGTGACGAAGATTGCTCTTCCGTACCGGCCGACAGGTATTGAAATAACTCCAGATAAAAGCTCTGTGTTTACTTTACATCCCAACAATAATGTGATTTCTGTCATCGATTATGACACATTAACAGTGACAGCATCTATTTTGCTGGATCAGCCGCCTCGATCGATTAGATTTATCCCTAATCATGAATTTGCTTATGTTTTCGCCGGTACTGTGATTTATGTGATTGGAATTGATACGTTAGCTGTGGATAGGTCGATTCCTGTGGAGGGGTATGATATTGCAATTGATCCCAATGGGTTATTCGCCTATGTTCTTAATTTTGGTATAGTGCAAAAAGTGGACCTATCCACCGGTGAAGTCATAGGAACGATTGAACGAGACCTTATCGTATCATCCATAGAAACAGATTCTCCGGAGCGGTATGCGTATGTATTAGAACAAGAATTCTTATTCAATTATCTGACGGTTATTGATTTAAATTCGTTTACGCTCAGCAATACCCAAGAGCTGGAGCCTGACGGCCAATATGTAATGTTTACGAGTGGATCAGAGGTGTATTTACATGACAGCTTCACTGGCAATTTATATTCTGTCAGTCCGAATGGAGCAGGCGTTATAGGAAATGTTCCACAATCAGCAAGAGACTATGCGTTTACCCCGAATGGCGAATTTCTGTATGCAACTCATGTTCTGGAGCAGAGCATCACTGTTTACAACACGGATGATTACTCTGTGGAGACTGTCATATCTCTTGGGGTTTCACCGGGAGCTATCACGATTTAATCAACTGCATGCTGTGCATTTCAAAAGGACGTGAAATCATGAAAAAGAATGATCTTTCTGCTTTACAGGAAAATTGTTTCTGTTTTTGTGATGAGGAAATCAGCCGAGAAGCACCATTTCAAGTGCCGATTGACATTCCGGAGGGGTTCACTGTTGATTCTGCCGAAGCAGCTGCGGCGGTTACATGGAGTACAGATCATTTATCATGTATCAGTGAGCCTTGCTTAATCCAGACTGGACCGGAAACAGAAGATATCGGTGTTCGATATGCTGTGAGAGTACAAGGGACCGTTACGCTTCTTGTCAGTGTGTCGCCTGTACGAAATCAATATGGACAAGGGAATGGGTCGGTTTCTGTGATTCATACTGAAGAGATTGATCAAGTCGTTTATTATGCAGCACAGTTTGACCGCTGTCCTGATTTCAGTCAAATGACAGTGGAAGATCTTCTCATTGTGCCGCCTTTCTACGGCAGTCCGCTCACGGTGACCGGGACACTTGTTTTCCCGCCATCGCCAGACCCTCAATCGTATGTCTTTACAGCTAATTCAGGGGACAGCACAGTTTCGGTCATTGATGCGGCAGCTAACATTGTTGTTGCAACTATTCCTTTTACGTCTGTGCCAACTGATCTGGGGGTCACGCTAGATAAAGCTTATACGTATGTCCTCCATGGAAATACTAATCTAGTTTCTGTGGTTGATCATCAAACATTAACCGTGGCAAATACAATAACCGTCGGCACTGGGCCGAGAAAGATTCAATTTGATCCTGCAGGAGAATTGGCATATGTGATGACTGCCGGCTCTATTTATACGATTGATCTTGCGCTTCAGGCAGTCAGTGATGTTTTTTCAGTACCCGACGCCGCAGACTTTGCCCTAGATCCAAATGGGCAATTTGTCTATACTGCCAATACGAGTAGTTGGTCGGTTGATAAATTTGATGTGAATACCGGCCAGTTGGTAGCAAGTATCATCAATACGTTTGAATATCCTAGTTTAATTCAAACCCCTTACGCTGGTAATTTTGCTTACGTGATGAATGGTGAACTATGGCCGAAGGGTGTAACGGAAATCAGTTTGTCACCGTTATTCAGAGGAGAAGACTTTGACCGTCAATTTGAAACTCTGAGGACGATTGTATTTTCTCCGGATAGCACTAGAGCTTATTTTTTAGAGCCTTATAGTGTACCGTTTCTTATTGATAATTTATATGTCGTTGATACCGCTACACAAAACATCATTGCAAACGTATCATTTCCTAATGCTTTTGAGTTAACCGTAACACCCGACAATCAGTACATTTATGCGGCACAGCCCAACGACAATACTGTGACTGTGTACCGCACGAGTGATTATGCAGCCGTGACGGTGATTCCGGTTGGTACGGGTCCGTCAGCGATTGCGATGTAGCTATTTTATAGATCAAGAGAAGCGGTGTTGCGATAAGAGAATCGGTTATAAATAAATGATCCGATCTGCTGGATCGCAGCCAGAATGATCAGAAACAGCAGTTCACTTATGGTAAAACTGAGCATCCACCAAATCCCGGCTCCTGCCAGCGCCCCCGCAAGAATTTTTTTGAATAGGGTGCCATGCTGGAAAAGCTGCAGCAAGTACGTTCGCATGTAAAACAATAAATACAAAATCAGTAACACCGCAAGTCCCATTGAAACGGCAGAGGGCGCATGAAGGCGGAAAGGGATGGCTTTGACGATTTCGAACATGCAGCCGAATATGAGGACTTGGCATAATACAGCAGCCATCACGTATGTTTGGCGGATGTTTTTATAGCTGTTACGCAGCGATTTGACATCTTCTGCATAGCGGCTGCACAATCTGTGATGCTGGAAGTCACAGCAGCTTTGATGAGACTGTGTGAGTTTCTGAAAAGCTGCTGTCATGTTTTTCACGGATTTGGTGACATAGTGAAGGTAGAGAAAAGCGGGCAGCATCAGAACGGAAGCAATACAAGCCAGCAGTCCGAGCCGCAAAGCATCATTATTAATTATCTGTACATATTGCGCTGCGGCTTCGGCAACGGCCTGAACCCAGCCGAAGGAATAAGCCGCCATACCCACGAGCAGTAACAATACGGTAAAGAAAGCGCTTTTTGTCATTGTCCGATCGCCTCTTTCTGAGAAACGTGAATGACCGCTTTTTTAGAAGATGCCAATACATCAATGAGAGACAAGAAATCCTGACTATTCATATCATGAATGATTCTGTACATGTCGAGAAATGTGCAATCGCACCTGTCACACTCGGCCGCCCATTCGAAACATTTACGAACATAATCGCTGTCATAAATGATCGCGTCCGTCAAAGAATCCTTGCCGTATTGGAGCCAGGCCGCAATCTGTTGTTTTTGCTGTGTGACAAAGTAGGAAGCGACATCGATATAAGCCGAAGAATGCGCCCCTTGACTGTGAAGGATCAAAAAACCGCCATCCTCATATATGTGAGCCTCAGCTGATAAGCAGTCGATTTCCATTCGGTACGTTTGCTGAATCTCTTGAAAAAAAGGTGAATCTAATTGAAATAGAATACGTGATGCGATGTCCCAATAAAGCCTTAATGTCAACAGATCGTTTTGCTCGGGAATTGCGCCGACCTGTAATCCGGTCCATGTGTCTTCCATCCGCTCCTCATCACCCAGCACCATTTTTTGTGAGAGGGATGGTGGAGGGCATGCGGAGATGATTCTTCTTTCTGCTTTATGATCTGGGCGCTTTTCCAGCCGGAGGTGAGGAGGTAAAAGGGTTTCTGTGTCTTCTGAGCCTCCAATCAAAAACAGCGTCATCCGCCGGGGCTGATAGGCGGCCTTGTAGGCTTTTTGTAAATCACGAATGTCCAGCGCCTCAATATCCTCGATTCTGCCTGCGGGGAAGACGGCAGCAGGTGAGGCGGGAGAAAGCATGCTGATCAGCTGATAACGGTAAGAGAGCTGATGATTGAGGTGTGCTGTTTGAATTTCGCTTATAATCACAGCTTTTTCCTGAGTGATCATCTTCTTGTCAAATGAGTGGTTCCATAGCGCATCAAGCAGGATGGGGATCGTCTGTCTGAGCCGATCCGGCAATGCGGTAAACATGAAATTGGTATCAGTGTAGGTGGTAAACGCGTTTAAAAGCGCGCCATGCGCAAAAAAATCACTGTACAGATTGCGGCCATTGTGCCAGAAAAGAAGATGCTCTAAAAAATGCGCTGTGCCATACGGAAGAAGCGTGTCGTCTGATTCTGCCTGTAAGCAGACATCCCGGCTTCCAAAATCGATTTTCACATTGCACAGCCGCAGATGGGCGGGGGGGAATTTTAATCTGAATATTCTCAGCCCGCTGTCTGTGTATCTGATATCGGTTCGTTCATCCAGCTGTTGAAAAAAGGCCTTCTTTTCCATCTCTTCATCCCCTTACTACATGAGCTCCGATATAATTGATAGTCGCTATGAATTGCAATACATCGCGGCACGTAACCGCTGAGATGCCATTCAGCAAGTCTTCTTTTGTGCAGGAGAAGCGGCGCAGGATTCCCATATAGGCTAAAAGCCCTTCGGGAGAATCGAATTGCAGCAGCATTTCATTGCGTAAAAATTGCTTTGCCTGTTCTAGTTCCCGTACATCGGCTGAAAAATGTGAGACAGCTTCCAAAACGCGCGGGGGAATCTCTTTCTCATGAAGCTGATCCGTACATATTGAAACAAGCAGCAAATTGTTCATGATGTCATATCGGGTGATGACGTGATAGACTGCCAAATCCTTCTCGCGAAAATGCTTGAATAAAGCGGAATGACCGTATTTTCCCAGTAATCCGTCTATCAGCTGGATTTTGATATAATCGCTGGCACTTTTCATTTCTCCGCAGTCAAATCCGAGTGTCAAAACGGAAGGACCTGCTGCGCTGCGTGTCTCTGTTTCAAAAACATGCCGGTTCACGAGGATTCTTCCGGCCGTCACGGTGGACGTTTGCGAGGCATGTCCAGGAATATTATCACATGCTTGTACATGTCCCAATATGTTCAGCTGTTTTTGCTGGGACAATAAATCAACGATGAAATCCGTTGCGTCGAGAAACCGTTTAGGATGGATCGCCTGTATCCTGTCTTTCCGGCCAAACAAGGCTGTGCCGTACATCGGGTTTCCAAAGGCCTCCTCCGCCAAGCGGGCTGCCGAGTAGGAGAAGGGATCAGCAAATTTCCTTTCGATTTTGAGCAGCAGTTCATCCTTTGCCTTTTCAACAGCTTCGGCTGAGAGAGAGGAAGGGAAGGCCATGTCTGCAAATGTCTTCATCAGGGCATCAACATGAAAATACTTGTTACATGATGGGTGAATTAAACGGGTTCCGCAGGTTTTCAGCTGCTGGTCAAAAAAGAGATTCGCTGAATACATAAAGCGGCTGCCGGCGGCATAACCGAAAGCGTCAATGATTTGCTGCTTCAGATGTGCAGCCGCGCCGTAAAAATAGATTGTTTCTTCTTCAGGATCCGCCGTGCTTTCGATCGGCTTCAGAAAGCTCGCGGCGATTGAGACTGTTGAAAATTGATGTGTCTTCAGCAGGTTAACTTCCAAGCCATTCTCTTTTGCTTGTATCAAAGAAACCACCATCCTGTTTTTGCAGGTAATAGACTATGATCAGCCCGGCAATCGGAATAACCGCTAAGGAGACAGCGGTACCGGCTAATGTGGCTAAGAAAAGGGGAAGACAAAATAGATAAGACCGGTATTTTGAGAATCCGCTCCAGAGCTGCTGCTCCGTCTGCCAGCCAAAGGACGGCCTTTTTTCATCTGCCGTTAAACGGATAAACGCTCCCGCAAGCAGCAATTCCATACACTGCACAAAAGTAAGGGCTGAAATCGGGCGGCCGCTGATGAAGCCCACAATGATAACGACAAGGAGAAATCCGCCTGCCAATAGGCCTGAATAAAAGCGATATTTCGCCCAAAACATCGTTCTTCGCTTAATTGGAAGCGTGATGAGCAGCATCCGATCGTTTTTTTCAATAGAGTACAAAAGGGCGATCGGCGAGCATACCAGCAAAAGGGCGGAAATCACAATATAAATCACTTGCTGATTGAAGATGCCAGTGTTCATCATCTGGAACGAAAAGAAGCCGCTGAATGCCGCCATCACCACATAATTTAACAGCATCGCTTTAGAAGAAATAAATCGGTTCCATTCTCTTTTGTAAAACGAAAATTCAGATCGCCGCATAAAAGAATGCATCTTGCTTTGCTGCGGAGGCGCCTGAAGAAAGACCGGAAAGTCAATGATCACCGCCCAGAGCATGTGAATTACGCATAGCGGAATCGTGAAGGCCGGCATAAAAGCGGCGCTGAGGCATACGCAGGCGAATACCGCCGCATGCAGCAGAAACATTGAGTTCTTCTTTTTGACGAACTGGTTGCTTAGAACAACTCCGAATATAATCGAGTAAACGGTAAAAAACGAAAATCTGCCAACCCAAAACAAGGTTTGCGCCCCTGACAGCGTTCCGTTTCCAAATAAGAACAGCGGTAAAATAAAAAAGAATAACGTTCTTCTCAAACACGTGTCGACAAACAGAACGACACTCTGGGCGAGCCAAAAGCTTCGTGAGGAAATCGGCAGCAGACAGCTCAGCTTCATATAAGATTCCTTCCATTGTGATGTCACGGAAAGAAACACCATATAAGCGTTCATCAAGAGAAGCGCGAGTATGATATACGTTTTTCCCAACACCGATTCGTCAATGCCGGCCTGGCGGATCAGCCCGATTTCAAACACGGCCAGAATCACAAGACCTGCGGCAATGCGGATGGCGTCCTTTTTTCCTTGCCGGCTGTAAAGCTGTTTGAACAGCAAAGACATGATGGGGACTATGTTATTCATGGCCAATCACCTCAAAAAATTCCCGCCGCAGATCGGTCTCCTCTCCAATCGGAATGACCTTTTGGATCTGTTTGTTGTGCAGAATGGCCGCATAATCACAAAATCTCTGCACGACATCGAGCAGATGGGAAGAAAACAAAATGGTTCCGCCTTCTTCACAGTACTCCCGCATTTTCTGATAAAAGACCTCTATTGATTCCACATCTAAACCGACGAGTGGCTCATCCAAAATAAACAGGGGAGCTCGCAGCAATAGCCCTGTCATCAACACAACCTTTTGCCTGTTCCCAAGGGACAGCTCTGAGATTCTCCTGTTGATGTATTTTGAAAAATGAAAGGCCTCAGCCAAACTGGCAAACTGCTGCTCTGAAAAGTCCTTTTGATAAAGTGAATGGACGAAAGACGCATAGTCCTTCGCCGTAATTTCTGTAAACAGCAGCGGATAATCGGCAGCGAAGAAACGGTGAGTCTTCAGTTGATCTGATGTTTTCTGCGGCATGCCGGCCTCCGCTTCAATGCCGCACAGCGTAAAGCTCCCGCTGTAATTACGGTTCACTCCTGTCAGCGTATTGATCAGTGTCGTTTTTCCGGCGCCGTTTACCCCAAGCAATCCGTAAACAGCGCCTTTTTCTAAGTGTAAGTCCACGTGCTCTAAGATGACGTTGTCCCGTTCATACCAAACGGATACATCGTGTATATCCAAAATGCTCATCGCGAGTCAGCCTTCCGCGCGCGCATCCCGAAAAGAATGGCAATGGCAATGAAAATCAGCGTAAATAAATAATCGCTTTTGATAAAATAGACGACCGCGCCGATGACAAAGATAAATGAAAGGATATACAGTAAAATTCTTCTTTGTGCTGGTGACAAATCGTTTCCCTCCTAAATAAGCTGGACCACGTCTTCTAATTGTTCATTTTTCGCCCAAGAGCAAATGTTTTTCCGGTGATATTTGTTAGAGTTCAGCCCTTTTAAATAACAGCCTCCGCAATAGCCGCTGAACGGGCATTTGTCTTTCATGCAATGCTCGCTGAACCGGGGCGCCTGCGCTTGCCACAGTTTATGGACGAGAGGGGAGTTAAAGATGCTTTCATACGAATCATGAAAAATATTTCCCAATGAAAATTCCTTCGGAAAGAGTGCGCACGGACGTACTTCTCCGAACGGGCTGATCACGATTGACTTCCAGCCAGCACCGCAATTTGCCGCGCGTTTTCTCTCATAAGGAATAATCGGAATCAGATCTTTAAACTCATCAATGATATTTTGCTCGTATTCCATAAATTTGCGATGCTGCTCGGCATTTTTTGTGGGGTGGACGATATCTCTGCCTCTTCCGAAGTCATCAACCCAATTGTAAGAGAACGCCTTCGCCCCGAGATCCCGAACCTTTTGGGCCATATCGTGGATTTCCCACATGTTTTTTTCGAAAACGGACATGGCGACTCTGACAAATATCCCGTGGTCACTCAACAATTTTATCGTTTTACAAGTTTGGGCAAAAGAGCCTTTTCTCCCTCTAAAGGAGTCATGGACCTCGGAATTGACGCTATCGAGAGAGATGCCGACGATGATTTTTTGCTTGTAAGTCTTCAGCAGCTCAAGGCTCTCTTTTCGCATGAGTGTTCCGTTTGTTAAAACAGCGACCTTTTTGAACTTTTTACACACATAGTCAAGAATCTCATTGGCGTTCGGATGGACAAAAATTTCTCCGCCCGTGATTTCACATGTCAATACTCCGTTGTCAAACAGCATATCAGCCGTTTTCTTGAATTGCTCAATCGACACGGTGCCGAGTGCTTCCGGTGAGCTTTCCAAATAACAGTGGGCGCATTTCAAATTACAGCGGTGCGTCAGCTCAAAGGTGGCGTGCAGCGGCATCGGAAATTCATTGCTTCCGCTCGTGGTGATCGTGTGGCGGCTGGACTGATTCCCGAGCTGGATGACCTGCTTCTTCAGGAGCATGTTGAGCATGTCGTAATACCAGTCCTTATGGTCTTCCGGTGATTCATCGTACACTGCGCATTGTTCCGCTAAAATCTGTGCAGCCGTTTTTTGCCCATCCATTCGCATGCAAAGCTCGTAAGCTGTTTTGTTGAGATCCAAATACTCAAAGTCAGAAATGGAGACATTATCGCGCAAGTAGTCGATTTCTAACACGCCACCCTCAGGAAGCTGGTGAACTCTTACACTTTCATTAATAAATGGAAACATCTGCTCTATAAACAAAATACCATCCCCTATACATATGATTCAAATGTAAAACGGTTGTGTATGTATAACCAAGAGGTAGATTTTAGTTAAAAATTGTAATTTACTAAAAAGGGCATAGTAGAATGACTATGCCCTTTTGGAGAATCTTATCCCCATAGACCGAATAGACCTGTAGCACCGGCAATTTCAAAATCAGGGATAGGACCGTCCACTAGACAAGCGGCTCCGATCGAGCAAGTTGCACAACCTTTGTTTTCTACAATGACAGCTTTTTTCATAATTGAATCCTCCCTTTTTTTGTTTTTTCTAGCAGATCTATGCTGTGCTTTTATAATAAAACTAATAAATTACCAATTCAATACATATATTTTGAAGAAAATGTGAAATAGAAATGATAGATTTCGGAAAAATGTAACATTTCCTAAAGGCAATTAGTGATATCATTTTCTCTTCTATTAAGGAAATGCTTTTTATGAGGTTTATCTTCAAATCTGATGAGCAATGATGGTAAGATAGAAGCAGTTGAAGTTTACAAACTGAATGATTATACTATTCAAGTCAAAGTGGAATGATGAAAAGGACGTGTCAAAATGAAGCAAGAGACACCGATAGCACTCCATGTGAAGTCTGTGATCGGCGATGACGGAAACCAGGAAGTCATCGAATTCCGCACCACCGGATTTTACTATGTAAAACAAAATAAAGTGTATCTATCTTATTATGAAGAACACGACTTAGGTAAAGTAAAAACGATTGTGAAAGTAAGCGAAGGCGAAGTGCTGGTCATGAGGTCAGGCGCTGTCAAAATGAATCAGCGCTTCATAACGGGAGCTTCCACAATTGCTAAATATAAAATGTCATTTGGTGAGCTTGAGCTGGAAACAAGCACAAAATCGATTCAATCTGATCTCGGTGAAGAAAAAGGCCGTATCAGCATCGCATATGACATGCATGTCGGAGACGAACAGCAGCATTTACATCATATGACGATCACGTATGAGGGAGGAACTCACGCATGAACATTGCGGAACAAATGAAGGACGTGCTGAAAGAAGAAATCAAAGCGGCCGTTCTGAAAGCGGGGCTGGCTGAAGAAAGCCAGATTCCTAATGTCGTTTTAGAAACACCGAAAGATAAAACACACGGCGATTATTCAACAAATATGGCAATGCAGCTGGCAAGAATCGCAAAAAAAGCGCCGCGCCAAATTGCTGAAGAGATTGTCGCTCATTTTGATAAAGGAAAGGCTTCAATTGAAAAACTAGATATCGCTGGCCCGGGTTTTATCAATTTCTATATGAACAATCAATATTTAACAAAGCTGATTCCGTCTGTATTAGAAGCAGGGGAAGCATACGGAGAAACGAACATCGGAAACGGTGAACGTGTCCAGGTAGAATTCGTATCAGCGAATCCGACGGGAGACCTTCATCTCGGCCATGCCCGCGGTGCGGCTGTCGGTGATTCTTTGTGCAATGTGCTTTCAAAAGCGGGCTACGATGTGAGCCGCGAATACTACATTAACGATGCCGGAAACCAAATCAACAATTTGGCGCTTTCTGTGGAAGTCCGTTACTTTGAGGCGCTCGGCTTGGAAAAACCGATGCCGGAGGATGGCTACCGCGGCGAGGATATCATTGCGATCGGAAAGCATCTCGCTGAGGAATACGGCGACCGTTTCGTCAATGAAGAGGAAAGCGAGCGCCTCGCATTTTTCCGTGAATATGGTCTGAAATACGAGCTGGAAAAGCTGCGCAAGGACCTGGAAAACTTCCGTGTGCCGTTTGATGTGTGGTATTCCGAAACTTCACTGTACCAAAACGGAAAAATCGATACGGCACTTGAAGCGCTCCGCGAAAAAGGCCATGTTTATGAAGAAGACGGCGCGACTTGGTTCCGCTCCACGACATTCGGCGATGATAAAGACCGCGTATTGATTAAGAAGGACGGCACGTACACGTATCTGCTGCCTGATATCGCGTATCATAAGGACAAGCTTGACCGCGGCTTTGATAAGCTGATCAACGTTTGGGGCGCCGATCACCACGGCTACATCCCGCGTATGAAAGCGGCAATCGAAGCGCTGGGCTATGAAAAAGGAACGCTTGAAGTAGAAATCATTCAGCTCGTTCATCTTTACAAAAACGGCGAGAAAATGAAAATGAGCAAACGGACGGGTAAAGCGGTAACGATGCGCGACCTGATTGAAGAAGTCGGCTTGGATGCCGTGCGTTACTTCTTCGCGATGCGCAGTGCTGATACGCATATGGATTTTGACTTAGATCTTGCTGTATCAACATCTAACGAAAACCCTGTGTATTATGCACAATACGCACATGCCCGTATTTGCAGCATGCTTCGCCAAGGGGAAGAGCAGGGACTTAAGCCGGCGGCGGATCTTGATTTCAGCCATATTCAATCAGAAAAAGAATATGACCTGCTAAAAACGATCGGCGCCTTCCCAGAGGCAGTGGCGGAAGCGGCGGAAAAACGAATTCCGCACCGTGTCACAAACTATATTTATGATCTGGCTTCTGCTCTGCACAGTTTCTACAATGCAGAGAAAGTCATCGATCCTGAAAATGAAGCGAAAAGCCGCGCGCGCCTGGCTTTAATGAAGGCAACGCAAATTACGCTGAACAATGCGCTTCAGCTGATTGGCGTATCGGCTCCGGAAAAAATGTAAATGTTGATCAAAGGACAAAGCCCGAAGGCTTTGTCCTTTTTTTATGAAGAAAACGTGTGATGTAATTCACAATCCTGTTTGCTGAGTTTTTGTATGATAAGACTGATTATCGAATAATTGAAAGGGGCAAGCCAAATGATCAACCGTCAACACATTCAATTATCGTTACAGTCATTAAGCTTGGTGGCAGGGTTTATGGTATGGGTGCTGATTTCATCACTCATTTCCCAAATTACATTAGATATTCATTTAAGCAAAGGTGAGATTTCTCTGGTGACGGCGATTCCCGTGATCCTCGGGTCGCTTCTACGCATTCCTTTAGGGTATTTAACGAACAGGTTTGGCGCAAGGCTGATGTTCATGATCAGCTTCATCTTGCTTTTACTTCCTGTGTTTTGGATCAGTATCGCGGATTCTCTGTTTGATTTAATCGCGGGCGGTTTTTTCTTAGGGATCGGGGGAGCGGTATTCTCCATTGGGGTGACATCCCTTCCGAAATATTATCCGAAAGAAAAGCACGGTGTCGTCAATGGGATTTACGGGGCCGGAAACATCGGAACCGCTATTACCACATTTGCGGCGCCGGTTATCGCTCAAGCGGCGGGATGGAAAGCAACCGTGCAGATGTATCTGGTCCTGCTGGCCGTTTTCGCATTGCTGCAGGTATTATTCGGCGACCGGCATGAGAAGAAAGTGAATGTTTCCGTAAAAACTCAAATCAAAGCCGTTTACCGAAATCATATCCTATGGTTTTTGAGCCTGTTTTATTTTATTACGTTTGGCGCCTTTGTCGCTTTCACCATCTATCTGCCGAACTTTCTGGTTGAGCAATTTGGGCTGAATCCTGCGGACGCCGGTTTGCGGACGGCTGGCTTTATTGCCGTCTCCACGCTGCTCAGGCCTGTAGGCGGACTCTTGGCTGATAAAATGAGCCCGCTCCGCATCTTGATGGTCGTTTTTGCGGGACTTACATTATCAGGAATTATCTTATCGTTTTCACCGACGATTGGCCTTTATACGTTTGGGTCATTAACGGTGGCAGTTTGCTCAGGTATAGGAAATGGGACCGTTTTTAAACTGGTGCCTTTCTATTTTTCGAAGCAAGCCGGGATTGCCAATGGTATTGTGTCTGCCATGGGCGGATTAGGCGGTTTTTTTCCTCCGCTGATTTTGGCGAGTGTTTTTCAGGCAACAGGACAATACGCGATCGGCTTTATGGCGCTTTCGGAAGTTGCGTTAGCCAGCTTTGTCCTTGTCATATGGATGTATTGGCAGGAAAGAATGAAAACGCACACGGAGAGAAACAGTCAGAGCGTCAACTAACATCGGCATTCACAAGATTGTTAGTTTTTTCTGGATGGGTGCAAATCAATTCACGTTACAATAAACATACGCAACGTGACTTTCTTCGAGGTGAGCTCATGAATTTTCTCTCTGTTCGACCATCTGATAGTGATCTGATTTCCAGCGATCTGCATGAATTGCTGGAATCAATCAGTACGAAAAGAAAAATGGAAAAACACACGTATTTGTTTCGGGAAGGAATGGATGCAGAGGAGCTTTATCTGATTCAATCAGGACTCATTGAAATCGGCAAGCTGACATCTGACGGAAAAGACCTGACGCTTAGAATCTGCCAAAAGCATGATATCGTTGGGGAATTAACACTTTTCACTGAAGAACCGAGATATATGCTCAGTGCAAAGGTGCTAGAGGATGGCGAGGTGCTCGTCATTAATAAAAACAAGCTGGAAAAGGAATTAATCCAAAACGGTGCTTTGACATTTGAATTTATGAAATGGATGAGCACCCACCTCCGGAAAATTCAGTCCAAAATCAGGGATCTGCTTCTTCACGGCAAAAAGGGGGCGCTCTACTCCACCCTTATCCGTTTATCTAACAGCTACGGTGTGGAACGAAGCGATGGCATTCTGATTAATATTGTGCTGACAAATCAGGATTTGGCAAAGTTTTGCGCGGCGGCAAGGGAAAGCGTCAACCGTATGCTGGGGGACCTCCGCAAACAAGGGGTGATTTCGATAGAAGAATCCGGAAAAATTATTTTGCACAAGCGGGACTATTTGCGATGCGAGATTGAGTGTGAAAACTGTCCGCTGGAGATTTGCAATATTGACTGAAGAAACCAAGGACCGCCAGCGGTCCTTGGTTTTTTATCTAGTGATAAACATACACATTACGGCAAAAAAGAAGCAGGCATTCACGATTTCTAGAATACCGATCGTTTTCACAGGCCAATCCTTTCCGTGAAACAACCATGCCCGCAAACTGCTTGGGATAAAAGCAAGAAATGCCCATCCTGCTCCGAGAAGAGCGGATAAAAAGGGGAGGAGCAGGTGATATCCCCATGACCAGTATGCAAAAAACCTGTTCTTTCGTTCCCGGATCACCGACTTTACATAAAAAGAACTCCCGATAAAAAATAAAGCAGATTGTAAGAATATAAACCAAGCCCAGCCGTCGAGCGTTCCTGTCCCCAGCCAGCAGCTCGCAAGCCCGCCTGAACAAAAGAACAAGACACCCGCAATATCATTCACTAATGCTCGTTCGTTTTTTCGGCGGGCAAAATACATATGGATGAGAAACAGCGGCAATAAAGAAACGCCAACCCAGATGAGCGGCGGCTTATGAAAGACAGAAATAATTAGAAAGCAGCAGGCCGGAACACCGTAATAATATACCCACTTTTGATAGGGTTTGATCTGTTTCTTTTTCAAGGCGAGCGTGATGGGATAAACCGCCAAGTAAAGGAAAAGCCATCCTAGGAAGAGCGGAATATGCCAGAGAACGGGACCGCCCTTGACGATGCCGAGTAAAAATGGAGTCAGCAGCATCGCCCATGCGCCGTGCTGCTTCGGAATCAGCGCCTTCATCGAAATCCTCCTTTTTTATTTTATTATAAATGCGTTCATCCTCCTGATAAGTGACATTCATCATACAGGCTGTGAAATACATCACTGCTGTACAGGCTCATTCGAGCTACACTAAAGCTATCCTTAGCACAGGAGGCTTTCCTATGAATCAGTGTGACTATTTATTATTTCTGAAACAACTCCCTATGTTTAATGAAGTGCCTCTATCCATTGTCGAAACCATGCTGAAAAACGGGACGTTTATCCGCGGCTCATCTGATCAGTCTCCATCCTTTCTACATTCTCAATCCGTTTATATTGTATTAAAAGGCAGTGTCCGTTTTATAGACAGCAGGCTCCCTGAAGGATCGAAAACCGTTGCACTGTGGGAAAAAGGCGATGTGTTTCCGATTGATGAAAAAGGCGGGCTGTATTTATCGCCATTTATCGCAGTCAATGCCACTTCAGACATTCTGATTCTCAATATTCCTTATTACATATTTAAGAAAATGATGTCTTACAATGCGCAGCTGCAAATGAATTTTTTGGCCATGCTTCAGCAAAATGTCTTTTGTTCCTATCAATTATTTTTGCGTTATCTGCATACATCACAAGATGAAAATGCCGAGCCCGGTTCTTAAATAGAGCCGGTTTTTTTGATCTTTGAATGAAAGGCGGCTAATGACTCAGGCGTCCTGCCTGAACGCCTTCATTCATCACATCCCTGTGAAAGTCCTTCCTTCTCCTTTCTGTGAACATTTTGTGAAAAAAGCAGAGTGTGTGACATAGTTCACAAGGAAATGCGCTGTCTCTGTTTATAGTGAACTTAGCATCATCTGACTCGGAAGGAGTGAACTCTCATGAAGAAAAAGAAAATGAGTCCGTTGTTTAGGAGATTGAATTATTTCTCTCCTATCGAACACCATTCAAATAAACATAGCCAAACCAGCCGCGAAGATCGCGATTGGGAGAATGTATACAGAAACAGATGGCAGTACGACAAAGTCGTTCGCTCCACCCACGGCGTCAACTGCACGGGGTCATGCAGCTGGAATATTTATGTGAAAAACGGAATTGTCACGTGGGAAGGACAAAACTTGAATTATCCATCAACAGGCCCGGATATGCCTGATTTCGAACCGAGAGGCTGTCCGCGGGGAGCCAGTTTTTCATGGTATATCTACAGCCCGCTCCGTGTGAAATACCCATACGTGCGCGGTGTGCTGATCAATTTGTGGCGGGAAGCACTGCAGGCCCACCAAAATCCATTGGATGCTTGGAAATCAATCGTTGAAAATCCTGAAAAAGCGAAGTCCTATAAACAGGCAAGAGGGAAAGGCGGTTTTGTGCGTGCTGAATGGTCGGAGGTGCTGAAGCTGATTTCAGCCTCTCTGCTCTATACAGTTATGAAGTACGGGCCTGACCGGAACGTCGGTTTTTCTCCGATTCCAGCTATGTCAATGATCAGCCATGCATCAGGCTCACGGTTTATGTCGTTAATCGGCGGCCCTATGCTTAGTTTTTATGACTGGTACGCGGACCTTCCTCCGGCATCCCCGCAAATTTGGGGTGACCAGACGGACGTTCCGGAAAGCAGTGATTGGTACAATTCAGGCTATATCATCACATGGGGTTCCAACGTTCCGTTAACGAGAACGCCTGACGCGCATTTTTTGGCGGAGGCCCGTTATAAAGGCGCTAAGGTTATTTCGATCAGCCCGGATTTTGCAGAATCCTCAAAGTTTGCGGATGACTGGCTGAGTATCCGCCAAGGGACTGACGGAGCGCTTGCGATGGCCATGGGTCACGTCATTTTGCAGGAATATTACGTGAACCAAGCGACGGAACGTTTCATTGAGTACGCAAAGCAATACACGGATTTTCCGTTCTTCGTCACACTCTCAAAAGAAAATGGCATCTACACAGCTGGACGTTTTTTGCATGCGAAGGACATCGGGCGGCAGACAAAGCATGATCAGTGGAAGCCTGCGGTCTGGGATGAGCAAACAAGCGCATTTGCCATACCGCAAGGGACAATGGGCTCCCGCTGGGACGGGCAGCAGAAATGGAACCTGCACATGATCGATGAAGAAACCGGAGAACCGATTGAACCCCGTCTCTCTGTGCTGGGGATAGAGGACGAAATCGGCACGGTGCGCATCCCGTATTTTTCAAATGACGGAAACAAAGTGCTTGAGCGGGATCTTCCTATAAAAAAACTGAACCTGAACGGCGAAGAGGTATGTGTCACGACCGTGTTTGACTTGATACTGGCCAACTACGGCGTGAACCGGGGCATCGGCGAACAATCAGCTGTCTCTTATGATGATCCTGAGCCGTTCACGCCTGCCTGGCAGGAACAGATGACAGGAATCAAAAAAGAAGCCGTCATAAAGATAGCCAGAGAGTTTGCCCAAAATGCGATCGATACAGACGGCCGATCCATGATTATCGTAGGGGCAGGGATCAACCACTGGTTCAACTCCGACACGATCTACCGGGCAGTGTTAAATCTTGTATTACTGGTAGGCGCCCAAGGCGTAAACGGCGGGGGCTGGGCCCATTATGTGGGGCAGGAAAAGCTCCGTCCTGCTGAAGGGTGGCAGACGATTGCAAATGCAAAGGACTGGGAGGGCGTGCCCAAGCTGCAAAACGGCACCTCATTTTTCTACTTTGCGACAGACCAGTGGCGTTACGAGGACCAGCCGATCAGTGACTTAGCTTCACCGATTGGTGCGTCATCCCGCTACAAGCATCACGCCGATTACAATGTGCTGGCAGCGCGATTAGGATGGCTTCCGTCTTACCCGACGTTCAATCAAAACGGCATCGATCTGTACAAAGAAGCTGAAAAAGCAGGGGCAACAACACCTGAAGACGTTGGTGCGTACGTGGCCTCACAGCTTCAAGAGAAAAAGCTGAAATTTGCGATTGAAGATCCAGACAATGAAGTGAATTTCCCAAGGAATCTCTTCGTATGGCGGGCAAACCTGATCTCCAGCTCAGGGAAAGGGCATGAATATTTTCTCAAGCATTTGCTGGGGACGACGAATGGTTTAATGAATGACGACAGCGACAGCATCCGCCCTGAAGAAATCAAATGGCGGGAGCAGGCGCCGGAAGGAAAGCTCGACTTATTAATCAATCTTGATTTTCGAATGGCGGGAACGGCGCTGTATTCTGATATCGTGCTGCCGGCAGCGACATGGTATGAAAAACACGATCTCAGCAGTACAGATATGCATCCGTTCATCCATCCTTTTGCCCCAGCGATCTCGGCTCCGTGGGAATCGAAGTCAGACTGGGATATTTTCAAGGCACTGTCAAAAGCCGTTTCCGAGCTGGCAGAAGAAGTCGATATGGAGCCGGTAAAAGAAGTAGTCGCGACGCCGCTCCTCCATGACACCGTGCAGGAATTGGCCCAGCCATTCGGCAAAATCAACGACTGGAGCAAGGGCGAATGTGAAGCCATTCCGGGAAAAACGATGCCGAACATCCAAGTTGTTGAACGGGATTACAAGCACATTTTTTATAAAATGACCGCGCTCGGTCCTCATGCCGGTTTAAAACCGAGCGGAACAAAAGGGATGAGCTGGTCGATCGCCAATGAATATGAATCACTCAAAAAGAGACTGGGAGAAATCACCTCGGACAGCGTCGCAAAGGGATGTCCGAATATAAGTGAAGCAAAGCAGGCGGCCGAAGCGATTTTAACCTTATCATCCACTTCAAATGGAAAAGTCGCCGTGAAAGCATGGGAATCACTTGAAAACATCACAAACCTGAAGCTGAAAGACCTGGCGGAAGAACGGGAGGAAGAATGCTTTACGTTCGAACAAATTACAGCCCAGCCGAAAACGGTCATCACGTCTCCGGCATTTACAGGCTCAGAAAAAGGCGGGCGCAGGTACTCGCCGTTTACAACGAACGTAGAAAAATTAATCCCGTGGCGAACACTGACCGGAAGACAATCTTATTATGTCGATCATGAACTGATGATGGAATTCGGTGAGACGATGGCGACATTTAAACCGATTCTTCAGCATCGTCCGTTTCTAAGCAAGCGGCCTGATCAAGAGGGCAAAGAAATCGTCCTCAATTATTTGACGCCGCATAATAAATGGTCTGTCCACAGCATGTATTTTGATTCTTTGCCGATGCTGACGCTATTCCGCGGAGGGCCGACCGTGTGGATGAATAAAGATGATGCAGAGGACACGGATATCAAAGACAACGATTGGATTGAATGTTTTAACCGAAACGGCGTTGTCGTCGCGAGAGCGGTTTTGTCTCACCGGATTCCTAAAGGAATGGCGTTTATGCACCATGCCCAAGACCGCCACATCAACGTGCCCGGCACAAAACTGACGAATAACCGCGGAGGCACCCATAACAGCCCGACAAGGATTCACGTCAAGCCGACACAGATGATCGGGGGCTATGCCCAGCTCAGCTACGGCTTTAACTATTACGGTCCAACAGGGAATCAGCGCGACCTGAATGTCGTCATCCGCAAGCTGAAGGAGGTCGATTGGCTTGAAGATTAAAGCGCAAATCGGTATGGTCATGAACTTGGATAAATGCATCGGCTGCCACACGTGCAGCGTCACCTGCAAAAACACGTGGACAAACCGTGCCGGTGCGGAATATATGTACTTTAATAATGTAGAAACAAAGCCGGGCATCGGCTACCCGAAGCAGTGGGAGGATCAGGACAAATATAAAGGTGGCTGGACATTGAAAAAAGGAAAGCTCGAGCTAAAATCAGGCCCGAAAACAAATCGGCTTGCAGGCCTTTTCTATAACCCGAACCAGCCGACGATTGATGATTACTATGAACCTTGGAACTATGATTATGAAACACTAACAAACAGCCCGCAGAAAAAACACCAGCCAGTGGCACGCCCGAAATCGTCCTTGACAGGGGATTTCATGAATATCGAATGGGGACCGAACTGGGAGGACGATCTCGCAGGCGGCCACATTACGGGACTTGAGGATCCAAACGTGCAAAAGATGGAGGAATCGATCAAAACAGAATTCGATGAGGTCTTTATGATGTATCTGCCCCGTATTTGCGAGCACTGCATCAACCCGGCGTGCGTTTCCTCTTGTCCGTCGGGGGCCATGTACAAACGCGAGGAGGACGGCATTGTGCTTGTGGATCAAAACGCATGCCGTTCATGGAGATATTGCGTCTCATCGTGTCCTTATAAAAAAGTCTATTTTAACTGGCAAACGAACAAAGCGGAAAAATGCACACTCTGCTTTCCGCGTTTGGAGGCGGGGCTGCCAACCATCTGCTCCGAGACGTGTGTAGGCAGAATCCGCTACCTCGGCGTCATGCTTTACGACGCAGACAAAGTGGAGGAAGCGGCATCTGTTGAAAATGAAAAGGATCTCTATCATTCCCAATTGGACGTTTTTCTTGATCCGAATGATCCTGAGGTTGCCAAACTGGCAAAAGAACAAGGCATCCCGGCTGAATGGATAGAGGCTGCACAGCAATCGCCAATCTATAAAATGATCATCGACTGGAAGATTGCGCTGCCGCTTCATCCTGAGTACCGTACACTGCCGATGGTCTGGTACATACCGCCGCTGAGCCCGATTATGAATCTCTTTGAAGGAAAAGGCAGCCAGCAATCAGCGGAAGATATTTTTCCGGCTATCGACCAAATGAGAATTCCAATTGACTATTTGGCGCAGCTATTAACGGCCGGTGATACGGATCATATTCGGTCAACGTTAAAGAAAATGTCTGTCATGCGCCAGTATATGAGAGCAGTCCAGACGAATAAATCCATCGACCCGGCACTGATCTCCAGTGTCGGCTTAACAGAACAGCAAATTAAAGATATGTATCGTCTGCTTGCGATCGCCAAATATGATGACCGCTTTGTGATTCCGAGCAGCCACCGAGAAGAAGTATCTGATTTATACGCTGAACAAGGGAGCTGCGGCTTATCATTTTCAGGCGGTCCCGGCTCTTGTTTTTAACTTTCTGAAACGAGGTGTAACAAGATGAACACCACAGACCGGCAGATTACGTTCTCCGCTCTTTCCTTTCTTCTATCCTATCCGGATGAAGGGTGGAGAGCCGAGCTTCCCGATTGGGAGACTCTTATCCATGAAAACGGCAATCGGCAAATCCGGGAGAAGCTGCTGCACTTTTTCGAAGCATCAGCCAGCTTTTCTCATGAAGCGCTGATTGAACACTATGTCTATACGTTCGACTTCGGGAAAAAAACGAATATGTACGTCACCTACTTTAACTCAGGCGAGCAAAGGGAACGCGGGATTGAATTGCTTCATTTAAAAGACACATACCAGCAATCCGGTTTCCTGCCGACAGAGAAAGAGCTGCCTGATTATCTGCCGCTTATGCTGGAATTTGCCGCGGTTGCGGAGATTGAAGCAGCGAGAAACGTGTTTGAGAAATATCTGTCCAATGTGAGGGAGCTGGCATTCCGCCTCGAAAAAAATGACAGCGTATATGCGGAGCTGCTGCACGTGCTGCTGGCCGCGCTGGAGAACATTGGCGTACGTGAAAGCGTTGAAGGGACTGTTCAAGCATGAACGGGCAGATCCTGTGGGGCGTGATGCCATACATTGTAATGACGATCTTTATCGGCGGTCATATTTACCGCTACCAGCATGACCAATTTGGCTGGACGGCGAAATCCAGCGAGCTGCTAGAAAAGAAAAAACTTGCGGCAGGCAGTACACTTTTTCATTGGGGCATGCTGTGCGTTATCGGCGGGCATCTCATGGGAATACTGATCCCGGAAGCCGTGTACACCTCCATTGGCATTTCAGAGCATGCTTATCACAAAATGGCGATCGGCGCAGGCCTGCCGGCGGGGGGTGTGGCATGTACCGGACTTGTCATCCTGACGTACAGAAGGCTGTTTGACAAAAGAATCCGCAAAACCAGCTCGCTATCGGATATCCTTATTCTCATCCTGCTGCTGTTCATGATGCTGTCAGGCGTTGCCGCCACGTTTCTCAACATTGATTCGAAAGGGTTTGATTACCGGACAACAGTCGGGCCGTGGTTCAGGGAGATCTTTTTATTCAGGCCTGATGCCTCCTTAATGGAGAGCGTCCCGTTATGGTTTAAGATCCATATCATGATAGGATACGTCGTTTTTATCCTGTGGCCGTTTACAAGATTGGTTCACGTGTTCAGTCTGCCGCTCAAATATCTGACACGTAGCTATGTCGTGTATCGGAAACGCTCGTAAAAATCCCCCTTGAAAGAGGGGGATTTTTTATGATGATGGAAACAAGTCTTACAAAACAGTTTGAAGAAAAAATAAAAAAGCAAGATATTTTCTGCCAAGGTAATGGCTGAGCGGCCAGGAATCCTGTTATGTTTGCATTTAGAAATAACATTCTAAAAAGGAGAGTGAAGAATGAAGCGGATTTTATTCATTTTAACTGCTTGCCTTATGACAGGCGCCGGAGTCCTGACGCTTAGACACTCTCACGTATTAACCGGCGGGACAGCGGGACTGTCACTAAGCCTGACATACTTGTTTCATTCCTCGTTTGCCATTATCTTCTTTATGATTAATATCCCGTTTTACGTATTTTCTCTCATCAGAATGGGCATCAAATTTACCCTATCCACTGTATTTGCAGTCACAGCGCTGACTCTGTTTACAAGCGCGGATCATTGGCTGCCGTCTGTCTCTTTTTCACCGCTTGCCGGGGCGATTTGCGGCGGGGCGCTGATTGGATTCGGCTTGTCGCTCATGTTTTATCATCAGGCATCGCTCGGCGGCGCCAATATTCTCGCTTTATTTCTGCAAAAGCGCTACGGATGGAATCCGGGTACGATTAATTTCCTCTTCGATTTTGGCGTAGTGCTGGTCGGCATTTTCTCCGTCGGATTGCTGAAAGGTCTCTTCTCCTTAGTGTCGATTGCCTTCACGGGCCTGATCGTCAGCTTCTTCAAAAATAAAATCGAAAGCAGCTACTCCCTCACGCCGGCCTTGCTCCAGAACATCACACCCGGACAATCTCAGGAAGCTTCATCATAAGCCTTTCCGCATCTTGCGGAGAGGCTTTTTGCATAGAAGGTTTATCGATTAGAAAAAAGAGGTAATACGGAGGTAATTGAATCAGAATGGAGAGAATCAGGATGCTGAAAAGGAGACTGGAATTTTTCTTTTTATATATCATGCTTATCGGGGCATATGTCATATGGTTTTTTCCGGTTTCCAGGCTTGAGTTTTACGGAGGATTGCTTTGCTATGTAAGCATTATTTTGTTCAGCATCTATTCGTTAATCCTTGAAAACCGCACCTCGCAGCACACGCTGCTATGGATCCACATTCTTGTCTTTTTTCCAATCGCCGGCTACATGTTTTATCTGTTTTCCGGACAGCTTTATGTAAAAGGAAAGCTGTTCAAGACAAAACGAATGCATAACAGGGAAAAGCTCAGGAAGCTGTTTGACATGGAGGAAACGCCGGAAGTGACAGGGCTGAAGGGCAATCAGGAAAGGTTCTTTACGTATTCCATTAAGGCAGCCCATATGAATATCAATACGAAAAGCAATATCAAAGTGCTGAAAAACGGCGAAGAAACCTTCCCGGACATTTTCAAAGCAATGAGGAAAGCAGAATCTTATATACATATTGAATACTACATGTTTAAATCAGACATGCTCGGCCGCGGCATGATGGACATTATGATGGAAAAGGCGCGCCAAGGTGTCGAGGTGCGGTTTTTATATGATGCCGCAGGAAGCATGAAGCTGGCAAGAAAAGATATCATAAAAATGAAGCAAGCGGGAGTAGATATCGTTCCGTTTTCTCCGCTGAAATACGGGTTTTTCAACCAGAAGCTGAATTTCAGAAACCATCGGAAAATCGTGATCATTGACGGGAAAACTGGGTTTGTGGGCGGATTAAATGTCGGGAAGGAATATATCAGCAGAGATCCGTCCATCGGATTTTGGAGAGACACTCACCTGCGGCTGGAAGGAGAAATTGTGCAAACGCTTCACGCCATCTTTATGCTTGATTGGGAATACGTCTCCAATGAAGTGTTAATTGATCAAGAGGTGTACAATACCCCGGTTCCCGTGGAAGGGGAGGGGATTTACCAAGTTGTCGCGACAGGCCCTGACATGAAGGAAAGCATGAGCGACCTTTATTATGAAATGATTTCTTCAGCGCAGAAATCAATATGGATCGCTACTCCCTATTTTGTCCCGAATGAATCCATTCGCATGGCGCTGAAGGCAGCGGCGACAAAAGGCGTAGAGGTAAGGGTCATGGTGCCGGAAAAGAACGACAGCTTTTTGACGCAATACGCGTCGAGATCCTATTTTCCAGAGCTGCTTCTTGAGGGCATTGAGGTGTATTCTTATCAAAAAGGCTTCATGCATCAAAAAGTCATGATCGTTGATGGCGATCTCGCCTCCGTCGGCACCGCGAATATGGACATGCGCAGCTTCCAGCTCAACTTTGAAGTGAACGTGTTCTTTACGGATGCCGAAGCGATCCGCACCCTTGAAGCCCATTTCGAAGAGGATATGCTGGACAGTGAAAAACTCAGCCCTGTCGGCTTTTATAAAAGGGGAATGACCGACCGGACAAAAGAATCCTTAGCCCGTCTGTTTTCAGGTGTTCTGTAAGAAATAAGAAATCTGATCTTTAAAAACCGCCGGTGTATAGTATAATTGAGAAATATTATCAGTTATTTATGCATTGGGGGAAGATAGAGTGCTGCGGCAATTTTTTTCATATTATAAACCATATAAAACGTTGTTTTTTCTCGATTTTTTTTCGGCGATCGCGGGAGGCCTAATGGAGCTGAGTTTTCCTTTGATCGTCAATTATTTTATTGACACCTTGCTTCCGGGCAGGGACTGGGGGCTGATCATCGCGACCTCAATCGGCTTATTTGCAGTGTACGCGCTCAGCTCGGCACTCCAGTATATCGTTACATACTGGGGACACATGCTCGGGATCAATATCGAGACCGATATGAGAAAATCGCTTTTTGACCATTTGCAAAAGCTCTCGTTCAAATTTTACGACAACAACAAGACGGGAACGCTGATGTCGAAGCTGACGAACGATTTAATGTACATCGGCGAAGTTGCCCATCACGGCCCGGAAGACTTATTCATTGCCATCATGACCATTCTTGGAGCGTTCGGGGTCATGCTGTTTATTAACTGGCAGCTGGCATTATTAACGTTTATCATCATGCCGATTGTCATTTGGCTAGCGCTTTATTTCAACAAAAAAATGACCAAAGCGTTTACCACGCTGAACAAGGATATCGGCGACTTCAGCGCGCGGGTAGAAAATAATATTGGCGGCATCCGGCTCGTGCAGGCGTTCGGCAATGAAGCGTTTGAAAAAGAACGCTTCGCTGTCAACAATCAGCGTTTCCGTGTCACAAAGCTTTCCTCATACAAAATCATGGCGAAAAACGGCTCAATCAGCTATATGCTGACTCGGTTTGTCACGCTCTTTGTGCTTTTGTGCGGAACGTGGTTTGTCATTCGCGGCTCCTTATCGTACGGGGAATTCGTTGCGTTTGTGCTCTTGACGAATGTGCTGTTCAGGCCCATTGACAAAATTAACGCTATTATCGAAATGTATCCGAGGGGAATCGCCGGTTTCAAAAGTTATATGGAACTGATAGAGACAGAGCCGGATATTCAGGATTCTCCTGATGCGAGAGACGTTGCCGGCCTGAAGGGCAATATCCGCTATGAACATGTTTCATTTGGCTATGATGACCATCACAACGTCCTTAATGACATTAACCTGTCCATTCAAGCGGGGGAAACGGTTGCGTTCGTCGGTCCGTCAGGTGCGGGGAAATCCACGCTTTGCAGTCTGCTTCCGCGCTTTTATGAAGCATCTGAGGGTGACATTACGATCGACGGCATCAGCATTAAAGACATGACGCTGTCTTCGCTGCGGGGGCAGATTGGCGTCGTGCAGCAGGACGTTTTCTTATTCTCGGGCACGCTTAGAGAAAATATCGCCTACGGCCGATTAGACGCATCAGAAGAAGACATTTGGCAGGCTGTGAAGCAGGCGCATCTGGAAGAGCTCGTCCATAACATGCCTGAAGGATTGGATACCATCATCGGCGAGCGTGGCGTGAAGCTCTCCGGCGGGCAAAAACAGCGCCTGTCAATTGCACGGATGTTCTTGAAAAATCCGTCGATCCTGATTCTCGACGAAGCAACCTCTGCCCTTGATACAGAAACAGAAGCGGCGATTCAAAAGGCGCTTCAAGAATTGTCCGAGGGGCGCACGACGCTCGTCATCGCCCACAGGCTGGCGACAATCAAAGACGCGGACAGAATTGTGGTCGTCACAAACAACGGTATTGAAGAACAAGGCCGTCATCAAGACTTGATCGAAGCTGGAGGCCTGTACAGCAGGCTGCATCAAGCGCAATTCGGTCAAATGGTGCAGCACTAGGAGGGGAATATGGATAGAAAAAATGTGCTCTACATTGCTGTTTCATTGGATGGGATGATCGCAAGAGAAGATGGGAGCATCGATTGGCTGGATGAATTTGAAGGTGAAGGCGATAACGGTTACAGTGCGTTTTATCAGACTGTTGATACCGTCATCTTAGGCCGGAGCACATATGAACACGTCAAAATCCTTACACCGGTTTTTCCGTATCAGGACAAAACATGCTACGTTTTCACGAGAACGCCCGGCAGCTATCAGGATGGACACGTGACGTTTATCAATGAGGGAGCCAAGGCCTTCACTGACCGTTTGAAACAGGATAAAGGCTTAAACATCTGGATAGCAGGCGGGGCAGAGCTGGTGAATGCCTTTATGAAAGAAGACGCCATCGATGAATTCATCATTACCATGATTCCAGTCGTTTTAGGGAGCGGCATTCCGCTGTTTCACGAACTGACGAATGAAACAAAGCTGCGGTTAAAAGGAATGAAACAATTTGGACAGGCGGTTCAGCTTCATTATGTAAGATCATAAGAAAAAGGATAGACAAATACATGTCTATCCTTTTTATATGTAAGTTAGAGCGCTTCTCTTTCAGGCGGCTCAATGATACTTTGGAACTTTTCAACCAGCTGTGGCGCTTTTGTTCCTTCCACAACAATGAGATACTCCTTTTCATCATGAGCCATACGGAACGTCTCAAGCTCAATTAAGCTTTTGATTTTGCACATCGTTTTCTTTGAATAAATATAAACCTCGTGGCTTCCGGAATGGCACATTTTATAAAGATAAATCAAATTTCTTAAAGTAAATGCCTTTGCGGCTACTTTCAGAGACTTGATGTTTTTCATAATCTTTCTCCTCCATCGGTTGTTGTCTTATATATCGTATGTTCCCAGAGTGGACGACCTGTAAACCTAATATTGCGCATTTATGATTTCCATTGCAGCGTGCCGCCGCCGATGCGCTTGACACCGCGGATGGAGCTTAATTCATCCATCAGGCGGAGGAGCGCCTTGTCTTTCTGTTTTGCTTCAATCATGAAATCAATATTTGTTCCCCATTGCCTGAAGCGTTCCAAAAGCGGCAGCAAAAAGTTTGCGTCAACATAATCGGCATGGCTGCGAACAGCTTGCTCCGATTTTGGGGAAGACAGGTGAACCTTCGGCTGCAGGCCGATTCGCTCCCACGTTTTGATCATCCGGGGCAGTGCTTCATTCAGGTCGGCGTGATCATCTGGATTGGCGTAAAAATGATGAAAGTCAAAGACAAACGGAACATCCTCTTGTTCACAGACTTGAAGCGTTTCTTCTGTCGTATATGTTTTATCATCGTTTTCCAGCGTCATCCGCTGTTTGATCTCCTGCGGCAGCTGCTTCATATTTTGATGAAATTGTGCAGTGGCTGTATCTTTATCTCCGTAAGCGCCTCCTATATGAATGTTAATAACGGAGCGATCAGCAATGTCCATGGCCTCAAGCATGCGGTAGTGATACGCCATATCTGTTACCGCATTTTTTGTGACATTTTCCTTCGGGCTCGTGAACAGAGTGAATTGGTTTGGATGAAAGCTGGTTCGCAGATGATGTGCCTTGACAAGCTCTCCGATCTCCCGAAACTCCTTTTGAAACGGCGTTACAAAATCCCACATTACATCGGGATGCGTGGCCAGCGGTACAATCGAACTGGAAAAACGGTACAAAGGAATGCCGTGGCCGATGATATAGTGAAGGGTTCTCATCGTATTGCGTAAATTGGCTCTTGTCACAGTCAGCAGTGCTTCTTTTCTTTCATCCCTTGAAAGCTTGGAATAACGCGCGAATGTCAATGTTTTAGCGGGAGACGCATCCCAAAGGCTCATCGCATTTGAAACGAACCCGAATCTGAAAATCATAGGAACTCTCCTTTATAAAAAATAAGATAATGCTCTGCCAAGCCATTCCGCCGGGCGCTGCCTGAACGTACGCTTTTTGAAATTCTCCTTTGTCAGCAGCGCTGACCTATTAATATCCTCTTCAATCGTGGCATAGACTTCTTTTGTAAAAGCCTTATCATCGATTTCAACATTCACTTCTTCATTTAAAAAAAAGCTTCGTTGATCAAAATTGGCGGTCCCGATGATGCTGAAATGATCGTCAATGATCAGAGCTTTTACATGATAAAACCCCTGATAAAAACGGTAGATAAGACATCCGGCATCCAAGAGCTCCGAATAATACGTAAAAGCAGCCTCTCTGACCAGCGGATGATCTGATTTCATCGGTACGATGACCGTAACAGCTACACCGTTTTTTCTTGCTTTGACTAATGCCTGCTGAAGCGGTTTTGTCGGAATATAATAAGGCGTGCAAATGGTAATGCGCTCTTTTGCCCGCGCGATATTTGCCACATACGTTTTTTCAAGAGAATAACCGTCAGTCGCATAAATCTTATGAGAGATATTCCCTTGCGGAAGTTCCGGCCAAACATCCGGGCCCAGTTCAGCTGATCCGGTATTTCGTTTCAGATCGGCTGTAAAAAGCGTCTGAAGATCGCGGACACCTTCACCTTTCATACGCAGATGATAATCCTCCCAATTGCCGAACTTCGCCTTCTTTCCAAGGTATTCCTCACCGATGTTAAACCCGCCGATATAACCGATTTTTCCGTCTATCACAGCGATTTTCCGGTGATTTCGTTTTTGCATATGAAAAAAGAAAAAAGGAAAACGGGGCTTGTTAAGAAAATGAACATGAACCCCGGCATTTTTCATCGTCTCCAGCGCCGGTTTTTTAATTTTTTGGCTGCCGGACCAATCCAGCAGCAAATAAACAGAAACACCGGATGTAGCTTTTGCTTTCAGCAGCGTAAACATATTGTGGCTGACCTCATCATTTTTCATAATAAAAAACATCACGTGAACAGAGGAAACGGCCTGGCGGATGTCTTCCATCATCCGTTCCACAAGATCAGCGCCGCAGTGGATCAATTCGATCTCACTCTTCTTTTTTGAAAAAACAGGCTCGTACGCGTTTTTTTTATAAACGGCGCGTCCCATGAAGATATCAAGCAGAATGAAAGCCAATAGTATGATCACAATGATGAGGATTACGAAAAATATCTTCATCCTGGCACTCCTTTCCGTAGTAAAGGTAGTGTGCCCGAACAGCAGGAATTTAATTATTGACTGAACACTCATTCATTATTTATCATTAAGATAATCTTATACAGATTCGAGGGTAGGGGATCGCGGTCTTTATCAGTAAAAAGGGGGAATTGGAATGAGCGGCTTTCTCATCGCAAATGCATTGTTATTTCTGATTGTAACCGCTTACGCTGTCTATTTGTTTGTGTACTTGGTGAAAACGAGACTGGCCTACATTAGGCTTGGGCAGAAGGAACATTTTGATAAACGGATCAAGGAACGGCTTCAGGCCATATGGGTAAATGTATTCGGACAGAAAAAATTGCTCAAGGACAAGAAAAGCGGAATCATTCACGTCATGTTTTTCTACGGATTTATATTGGTTCAGTTCGGAGCCATTGACTTTATCATCAAAGGACTGGCTCCCGATCGGAATCTGCCGCTTGGCCCTGTCTATCCCGCTTTCACCTTTTTTCAGGAAATCGTTACATTTCTCATTTTAATCGCTGTAGGCTGGGCGTTCTACAGACGTTATATTGAGAAGCTCGTCAGACTGAAACGCGGTTTCAAAGCAGGACTCGTTCTCATTTTTATCGGGGGATTGATGCTGACCGTTCTAGTTGGGAACGGGATGAACCTGATCTGGCATGATCACGGGCTTTCATGGAGCGAGCCGATTGCATCAGGTATCGCGTTTTTGCTTAGCGGAGTCGGGAAAACAGGTGCGGCGGTAATTTTTTATGTCGCATGGTGGGTGCATCTTCTATTTTTGCTGAGCTTTTTAGTGTACGTGCCTCAGTCGAAGCATGCGCATTTAATCGCCGGCCCGGCAAATGTCTTTTTCAATAGAATGGAGTCAGCCGGAAAGCTTGAAAAAATTGATTTTACCGACGAAACGAAAGAAAGCTTTGGAGCGGGAAAAATTGAAGATTTCCGGCAGTCCCAGCTGCTTGATCTGTACGCATGTGTCGAGTGCGGCCGCTGCACCAATATGTGCCCTGCGACAGGCACCGGAAAAATGCTGTCACCGATGGACTTAATTTTGCGTCTCAGAGACCATCTCACCGAAAAAGGCGCCGCCGTCACCTCGCGCTCGCCATGGGTGCCCGCGGCAGCGTTCCGGCATACGAGAGGCAATCAGCTGGCGGCAGCGTCAGCGGGCAGCGGATCGCAGGAAGCCGCGGCAGCGCTAGATTACAATCCGAGCTTGATCGGCGACGTCATCACAGAGGAAGAAATTTGGGCGTGCACGACTTGCCGGAATTGTGAGGATCAATGTCCGGTCATGAACGAACACGTGGATAAAATCATCGACCTCCGCCGCTACCTCGTACTGACAGAAGGAAAAATGGACAGCGACGCACAGCGAGCCATGACCAGTATCGAGCGGCAGGGAAATCCGTGGGGCCTCAACCGCAAGGAACGTGAAAATTGGCGTGATGCGGCGCCGGAAGCTGAGATTCCAACAGTAAAAGAAATGAAAAAAGAAGGAAAAGAATTTGAGTACCTTTTCTGGGTCGGTTCCATGGGGTCTTACGACAACAGAAGCCAGAAAATCGCAATTTCTTTTGCCAAGCTGCTCAATCACGCAGGCGTATCCTTCGCGATTCTCGGCAATAAAGAAAAAAATTCAGGAGACACGCCGCGCCGCCTCGGAAATGAATTTTTATTCCAAGAGCTGGCTGAGAAGAATATCTCTGAATTTGAAAAAAATCATGTCAAAAAAATCGTTACAATCGACCCGCATGCATACAATCTATTTAAAAACGAGTATCCTGATTTCGGTTTTGAAGGTGAGGTTTACCATCATACAGAAGTGCTGGCTGAGCTGGTGAAGAACGGGAAATTAAAACCGCAGCACCCGCTTCAAGAGGCGATTACCTTCCATGATTCATGCTACTTGGGCCGATATAATGAAGTCTATGATCCGCCTAGGGAGATTTTGAAAGCCATTCCGGGCGTACAGCTGATTGAAATGGAAAGAAACCGTGAAACCGGCATGTGCTGCGGCGCCGGCGGGGGATTAATGTGGATGGAAGAAGAAACGGGCAACAGGATTAACGTCGCTAGGACAGAGCAAGCGCTTGCGGTCAACCCATCGGTGATCAGCTCAGGCTGTCCGTACTGTCTCACGATGCTCGGGGACGGCACAAAGGCGAAAGAAGCCGAAGACCAAGTCAAAACGTATGACGTCGCCGAGCTTCTGGCCCAATCCGTCTTAGGCGCTGATATAAAAATGGGGGAGAAGCCATGAATTTTTCGTTATCAGAGGAACACGAGATGATCAGGAAATTGGTGCGTGATTTTGCGAAGCATGAGGTGGCCCCGACAGCAGCAGAACGCGACGAACAAGAACGCTTCGACCGCGAGCTGTTTCGGGAAATGGCGAATCTAGGGCTGACGGGAATTCCATGGCCTGAAGATTACGGAGGAATCGGAAGTGACTATCTGGCCTACGTCATCGCGGTGGAGGAGCTGTCGAAAGTGTGCGCCTCCACCGGTGTGACGCTTTCTGCCCATATCTCTCTATGCAGTTGGCCGCTGTTTGCCTTTGGGACGGAAGAACAGAAGACAGAGCACTTAACACAGCTGGCCCTCGGAGAGAAAATCGGCGCTTTTGCTTTGACCGAAGCGGGGTCCGGCTCTGACGCCGGCGGCATGAAAACAACTGCTGAGCGAATCGGCGATGACTATGTGTTAAATGGTTCAAAAGTGTTTATCACAAACGGCGGGATCGCGGATATTTACATTGTTTTTGCAGTCACCGATCCCGAGAAAAAGAAAAAAGGCATTTCCGCTTTTATTGTAGAAAAGGATTTCGAAGGATTTTTTACAGGCAAGAAAGAAAAGAAGCTGGGCATCCGTTCGTCTCCGACAACGGAAGTCATGTTCGAAGATTGTGTTGTGCCAGCAGCAAACCGTCTCGGAGAAGAAGGGGAAGGCTTCAAAATTGCGATGAAGACGCTTGACGGAGGCAGAAATGGCATTGCCGCCCAAGCCGTGGGCATCGCACAGGGGGCGCTTGATGCGGCGATTCAATACGCAAAAGAGAGAAAGCAATTCGGGAAATCGATCGCCGAGCAGCAAGGCATTGCTTTTAAACTCGCGGATATGGCTACAATGATAGAAGCTTCAAGGCTATTGACCTATCAGGCGGCATGGCTTGAATCATCAGGCCTTCCATATGGAAAAGCTTCCGCCATGTCCAAACTGCTGGCGGGGGATACGGCGATGAAGGTGGCGACCGAAGCCGTGCAGATTTTCGGCGGCTACGGCTATACAAAAGATTACCCGGTTGAACGCTATATGCGTGATGCAAAGATCACGCAAATCTATGAAGGCACTCAAGAAATTCAAAGACTTGTCATCTCCAGAATGCTCGCGGATTGACGCAAAACTTCTATCAGTCGGATCACTCTTGTAAAATTATTTAAATTAACGCTGTTAAGGGTAGCATATTCTGTTTTATTTTGTTTATAATGAGAGGTATGGTTTGTATAAGAACGATACAAAATCGCTTTCATTATTGATAAAACAGATACATATAAGTAATAGAAAGGGAGTGTCCGACCTTGGGTATCAAACAATATTCACAGGAAGAGCTAAAGGAAATGGCTTTAGTTGAAATCGCTCACGAATTATTTGAAGAACATAAAAAACCAGTTCCTTTTCAGGAGCTTTTAAATGAAATTGCATCTTTGCTCGGCGTGACAAAAGAAGAGCTTGGAGACCGCATCGCTCAATTTTATACAGATTTAAACATTGACGGCCGCTTCCTGGCGCTTTCCGACCAGACTTGGGGGCTTCGCAGCTGGTATCCGTATGATCAGCTTGACGAAGAAACTCAGCCGACCGTCAAGGCGAAAAAGAAAAAAGCGAAGAAAGTAGTCGAAGAAGATCTTGATCTTGACGAGTTTGAAGAGATCGATGAAGACGACATCGATTTAGATGAAGTCGAGGAAGAACTTGATCTTGACGCCGACGATTTTGACGATGAAGATCTTGATGAAGACGACGATGAGCTTGAGATTGAAGAGGATATTATTGATGAAGATGATGAAGATCTTGATGATGAAGAAGAGGATCTCAAATAGTAAAAGATCATCTTCAAAACAATCTTGACTTTCATAGTCGAACTATGTAGTATGTATTTTGGGCTCTTCAAAAACGAAGAGAGAACATAGTGCGTTATGCTCCCTTTCAAGAAATTGAAAGGGAGCTTTCTTATTTTCACCCCTCATTTTTCTTATAAATCATTTAAAAGGCTAAATGATTTTCTATAAAACAGTACATTTTAAACATGTAGCTAAGAGCGAAGAGAGGAGCAAACGAAATGACGAAATATATTTTTGTAACCGGGGGAGTCGTATCCTCACTTGGAAAGGGTATTGTAGCAGCTTCATTGGGGCGTTTGCTGAAAAACCGCGGACTGAACGTGACGATCCAAAAATTTGATCCATACATCAACGTCGACCCGGGAACAATGAGCCCATACCAGCACGGTGAAGTATTCGTAACGGATGACGGCGCTGAAACAGACTTGGACCTAGGTCACTATGAGCGTTTTATCGACATCAATCTGAATAAATTCAGCAACGTGACAACTGGTAAAATCTATTCAACAGTTCTTAAAAAAGAACGACGCGGAGACTACCTTGGCGGAACCGTACAGGTTATCCCGCACATCACAAACGAACTGAAAGACCGTGTTTACCGCGCGGGGAAAGAAACAAACGCGGATGTCGTCATAACAGAAATCGGCGGTACTGTCGGAGACATCGAATCACTGCCATTCCTTGAAGCGATCCGCCAAATGAAGAGCGACATCGGCCGTGAGAACGTGATGTACATTCACTGTACGCTTGTTCCTTACATCAAAGCTGCGGGCGAATTGAAAACAAAACCGACACAGCACAGCGTAAAAGAATTACGCAGCTTGGGCATTCAGCCAAACATCATCGTCGTGCGTACAGAAATGCCGATTTCTCAAGATATGAAGGATAAAATCGCGCTATTCTGCGACATCGATACAAAAGCGGTTATCGAGTGTGAAGATGCGGACAACCTTTACTCCATTCCGCTTGAGCTTCAAAAACAAGGGCTTGATAAGCTTGTTTGCGAGCACATGCAATTGGCATGCAAAGAGGCGGAAATGTCAGAGTGGAAAGAGCTTGTTAACAAAGTCAGCAGCTTGTCTCAAACGATCACGATCGGCCTGGTCGGTAAATACGTTGAGCTTCCTGACGCATATATTTCTGTCGTTGAATCACTCCGCCATGCGGGTTATGCGTTTGACACAGATGTAAAAGTAAAATGGATCAACGCAGAAGAAGTGACAGAAAGCAACATCGAAGAGCTCACAAATGAAATTGACGGCATCATCGTGCCGGGCGGATTCGGAGACCGCGGTGTTGAAGGCAAAATCGTTGCAACAAAATACGCGCGCGAAAACAAAATTCCGTTCTTGGGCATTTGCTTGGGCATGCAGGTTGCGTCTATTGAATACGCACGTAATGTATTGGGCCTAAAAGGCGCACACTCTGCGGAAATTGATCCGTCAACTCAATACCCGATCATCGACCTTCTTCCTGAACAGAAAGATGTTGAGGATCTCGGTGGAACGCTTCGTCTCGGACTTTACCCTTGTAAGCTTGAAGAAGGCACGAAAGCCTTTGAAGTGTACCAGGATGAAGTGGTGTACGAGCGTCACCGCCACCGCTATGAATTCAACAACGAATACAGACAGCAAATGGAAGACCAAGGCTTCGTATTCTCAGGCACAAGCCCTGACGGACGCCTTGTTGAAATCATCGAGCTGAAAGACCACCCTTGGTTCGTGGCTTCTCAGTTCCACCCAGAGTTCAAGTCAAGACCGACAAGACCTCAGCCTCTATTCAAAGGCTTTATCGGAGCGTCTGTCGAAGCTGCAAATCAGAAGTAATAAAAAAAGACTTGCCGTTTGTCAAAAGCGGGCAAGTCTTTTTTATTTGTTTCCGGCAAGATACAGCATGTACAATAAGATATTATGCATACTCTTGCAGAATTTCTTTTAATGTAAACGATAAAGCATGGTAGATATACAGTGCCGTCATTAAAGAGGGAAATCCGTAACGGGTGCCGTCTTCATCGGGAACGAGCGGCATTTTTAATTTAGAATCAATATGCACATCGCAATATTGTTCAATTCCCGCACTGTCTTTAGCTGCCGGCGATACGCATACGACTCCCGCGCCTTTTTCATAAAGCTCTTTCGCGAGCGCCTGCTCTTCGGCTGTGCCGGTCCCTGAGCAAAACATTAGCACCCTGTCGCTTTCTGTCACTTCCTCAGCGCTTTCTGGAAAGGCTTTGACGGAAGGGAATGGTTCTTTGCTTTCGGTGGCCTCATAAAAGACGCCCTGAAGCTCATTAGCTCCATATAAATAAATGGAATGCCCGCTGATCACCGCTTGAGCAAGCAGCCGCGCCCCATCTTCAATCGCGTCAGATTCCTTATCCTGAATGCGGGAAAAAATACCTGTTAACTGCGTCGTAAATATTTTCAACATAAGTGAATCCTCCTTTATAACGTACAATATCAGTATACAACAAAAGAGAAAATGCTCAGAAAATGTCGTAAAGTAGACTATTATAATTAAAGGAAATAGGAAAATCAAACAGAATACATACACTACTGCTTACTTTTGACGAAAATCATAATATTGGGGTGTAAAATGATGAATGAAAAAATTTTAATCGTTGATGATCAATACGGTATACGTATTTTGCTTAACGAAGTATTCAATAAAGAAGGCTACCAGACGTTTCAGGCTGCAAACGGCCTGCAAGCGCTTGACATCGTGACAAAAGAACGGCCCGACCTTGTGCTTCTGGACATGAAAATTCCCGGCATGGATGGTATCGAAATCTTAAAACGGATGAAGGTCATTGACGAAAACATCCGGGTGATTATCATGACGGCATACGGAGAGCTCGACATGATCCAGGAATCAAAGGAGCTGGGCGCTTTGACGCACTTTGCGAAGCCGTTTGACATCGATGAAATCAGAGACGCCGTGAAAAAATATCTGCCCCTGAAGTCTAATTGACAAAAAGAAGAAACAAATGAATCATGTCATTATGTTGCCGATTTGTCGAAAAGTTGGTATTCTAGTTATGGAGAAAAAGCGATCTGAGTATTTACATATGACAGCAATATATGGGTCATGCTAGGGTGGAAAGCTTTTTTCGCTAGAAGACAATCAGGCTACATAAGGAGGACATTCGACATGCCTTTAGTTTCTATGACGGAAATGTTGAATACAGCTAAAGAAAAAGGTTATGCTGTAGGACAATTTAACTTAAACAACCTTGAGTTTACTCAAGCGATTTTACAAGCAGCTGAAGAAGAAAAATCTCCAGTGATCCTTGGTGTTTCCGAAGGTGCGGGACGCTACATGGGCGGCTTCAAAACAGTCGTTGCTATGGTAAAAGCACTTATGGAAGAGTACAAAGTGACAGTTCCTGTTGCGATTCACTTAGACCACGGTTCAAGCTTTGAATCTTGTGCGAAAGCGATTCATGCAGGTTTCACATCTGTAATGATCGACGCTTCTCACCATCCATTTGAAGAAAACGTTGAAACAACTTCTAAAGTTGTTGAGCTTGCTCATTTCCACGGAGTATCTGTAGAAGCTGAGCTTGGAACAGTCGGCGGACAAGAAGATGACGTTATCGCTGAAGGCGTAATCTACGCTGATCCTAAAGAGTGCCAAGAGCTTGTTGAGCGTACTGGCATCGACTGCCTTGCACCTGCATTAGGTTCTGTTCACGGCCCTTACAAAGGCGAACCAAACCTTGGTTTCAAGGAAATGGAAGCTATCGGTAAAACAACTGGCCTTCCATTAGTTCTTCACGGCGGTACTGGAATTCCTACTGCTGACATCAAAAAATCAATTTCACTTGGTACAGCAAAAATCAACGTGAATACTGAAAACCAAATTTCTTCTGCAAAAGCTGTTCGTGAAACATTGGCAGCTAAGCCTAACGAGTACGATCCACGTAAATACCTTGGACCAGCTCGTGAAGCGATCAAAGAAACAGTTATCGGTAAAATGCGTGAATTTGGTTCTTCAAACCAAGCTTAATTCAATTGGAACATTTATAGCCGCCTGACAGCTTGACAGGCGGTTTTCCGTCTATCTTTAGAAAGCGCAATCATATTCACAGTTCAGAAAATTTCTTAATCAGGGAGGCTTTTTGAAAATGTTATTCTTTGTTGATACAGCTAATATCGAGGAAATTAAAGAAGCGAATGAATTAGGAATTCTCGCCGGTGTAACGACGAACCCTAGTTTAGTAGCAAAAGAAGCTAACGTATCATTCCACGATCGTCTTCGCGAGATCACAGACGTCGTGAAAGGCTCTGTAAGCGCAGAGGTTATTTCTTTGAAAGCTGAGGAAATGATCGAGGAAGGAAAAGAACTGGCGAAAATCGCTCCGAACATTACGGTGAAAATCCCGATGACGTCTGATGGTTTAAAAGCGGTAAGAGCACTTACTGACTTAGGCATCAAAACAAACGTCACATTGATCTTCAATGCCAACCAGGCACTTCTCGCTGCCAGAGCAGGAGCAACGTATGTATCTCCATTCCTGGGACGTTTAGATGACATCGGCCACAACGGACTTGACCTGATTTCAGACGTCAAGCAGATTTTTGACATTCACGGTCTTGAGACGCAAATCATTGCAGCGTCAATCCGCCATCCGCAGCACGTGACAGAAGCCGCTCTAAGAGGGGCTCATATTGGCACAATGCCGCTGAAAGTCATTCATGCGCTCACTAAGCATCCGTTAACAGACAAAGGAATCGAACAATTCCTGGCAGACTGGAATAAATAATTGCAAAGGGCGGCAAACAGCTTTATGCCTGTTTGCCGCAGCCTTTGTTTTTCACCATCTGATACAGCGGACCTACAATGCTGACGCCGCTTTACAGAGAAGGAATCATTGGGCTGCAGAAGCTGATATCGGAATGAAGGGTTTGCGTACTGCTTTTGCCGGATGACGACGATGTCTCTTGAGCCGGTGGGTCTCTGTACTTTCGAAACCTGTACCCCGCAAAGCTTCGCTATTTTCTTCCTGATATTTTACAATGTGTTGTATTCTTTCTCTTCGAATTGGCTAGATTTTGGACATGAGCTTTATTTGCAGAGACAGAATAAAATGACATTTTATTTAGCTCCGCAGCTATCTTCTTATGGAAGGAGACTATCATGGAAAAGTTGAATATTGCCGGCGGTGACTCGTTAAACGGTACAGTACATATCAGCGGCGCTAAAAACAGTGCTGTTGCATTAATACCTGCAACCATTTTGGCAAATTCCGAGGTGACAATTGAAGGGCTTCCAGAGATTTCAGATATTGAAACGCTGCGTGACCTGTTAAAGGAAATCGGCGGCAACGTGCATTTTGAGAATGGTGAAATGGTTGTTGATCCCACGTCGATGATCAGCATGCCGCTTCCTAACGGGAAAGTAAAAAAGCTTCGCGCGTCCTATTATTTAATGGGGGCGATGCTCGGCCGCTTCAAGCAGGCCGTCATCGGATTGCCCGGCGGCTGCCACTTAGGGCCCCGGCCGATTGATCAGCATATCAAAGGCTTTGAAGCGCTGGGGGCTGAAGTGACCAATGAACAGGGCGCTATTTATTTGCGTGCTGAAAGGCTGAGAGGCGCACGCATTTATTTAGATGTCGTAAGCGTAGGGGCAACCATTAACATTATGCTTGCCGCTGTTTTGGCAGAAGGGAAAACGATCATCGAAAACGCTGCCAAGGAGCCTGAGATCATTGATGTCGCGACACTGCTTACCAGCATGGGCGCTAAAATCAAAGGTGCGGGAACCAATGTGATCCGAATTGACGGCGTGAAGGAACTGCACGGCTGCAAGCATACGATCATTCCGGACAGAATTGAGGCCGGGACATTTATGATTGCAGGGGCTGCAATGGGCAAGGAAGTCATTATCGATAATGTGATTCCCACTCATCTCGAGTCGTTAACGGCAAAGCTGAGAGAAATGGGTTATCATATCGAAACAAGCGACGACCAGCTTCTCATTGTCGGCGGGCAGAAGCATTTAAAGCCGGTTGATGTCAAAACCCTTGTATACCCGGGTTTTCCGACTGATTTGCAGCAGCCGATGACGGCGCTTCTGACAAGGGCAAAAGGGACAAGTGTCGTAACAGACACCATCTATTCGGCAAGATTCAAGCACATTGATGAGCTGAGACGGATGGGGGCCAATATGAAAGTAGAAGGCAGATCTGCCATCATCACAGGTCCTGTCGAGCTTCAAGGCGCAAAAGTGAAGGCAAGCGATCTGCGTGCCGGAGCCTGTCTGGTGGTAGCCGGCCTGATGGCTGACGGCGTGACGGAAATTACGGGTCTGGAGCATATTGACCGTGGATACAGCAGCCTTGAGAAGAAGCTTGAGGGGCTTGGAGCGACAATCTGGCGTGAAAGAATGACTGACGAAGAAATAGAACAGCTTCAAAATTCATAATGGTTTCTTGTGGAGAGGAGATCGTGTTGAAATGGAAAGAAGTTTATCAATGGAATTGGTTCGTGTAACCGAAGCTGCGGCATTGGCATCTGCAAGATGGATGGGCCGGGGAAAAAAAGATGAGGCTGATGAAGCGGCAACGAGCGCAATGAGAGACGTTTTTGATACAGTTCCGATGAAAGGAACCGTTGTAATCGGCGAAGGCGAAATGGATGAAGCTCCGATGCTGTATATCGGGGAAAAACTCGGAAACGGGTACGGCCCGCGCGTCGATGTCGCAGTTGACCCTCTTGAAGGCACAAACATCCTAGCAAGCGGCGGCTGGAACGCACTGACGGTTATTGCGGTAGCAGACCACGGCACGCTTCTGAACGCTCCTGACATGTATATGCAAAAAATCGCAGTCGGTCCTGAAGCGGTGGGCTGCATTGATATTGAAGCACCTGTCATTGATAATCTTAAGGCGGTGGCAAAAGCGAAAAACAAGGACGTTGAGGACGTCGTTGCCACAATCTTAAACCGTGAAAGACACGCAAAAATTATTTCTGAACTTCGTGAGGCCGGCGCCAGAATCAAATTGATCAATGATGGCGATGTCGCTGGCGCCATCAATACGGCTTTCGACCATACGGGCGTTGACATCCTTTTCGGATCAGGAGGAGCCCCTGAGGGTGTGCTTTCTGCTGTTGCGTTAAAAGCGCTGGGCGGAGAAATTATCGGTAAACTCCTTCCGCAAAGCGAAGAAGAAATCACACGCTGCAATAATATGGGCCTTGATTTAAGCAAAGTTCTTCGTATGGAAGACCTTGTGAAGGGTGATGACGCGATTTTTGCAGCTACCGGGGTAACTGACGGCGAGCTGTTAAAAGGCGTTCAATTCAAAGGCTCTGTCGGTACAACTGAAAGCTTAGTTATCCGTGCAAAATCAGGCACTGTCCGTTTCGTTGACGGCAGACACAGCCTCAAAAAGAAACCAAATCTTGTAATCCGTCCATAACAAACAGAAAAAGCGGGTGTGAGCCCGCTTTTCTTTTGCAGAAAAGCGTCAACTCTATCAATTGCGTGTCAAAACCTTATTTCAGTTGAATAATTTTTTGAAATAAGGTAAAAATAAAGAGTGCTGCGAATTTTACTGCGTAATTCCTTCTTTTAAGCACTAGGAAAGTTTCAATTTCTACCGCATACAGACGATATAAGTATTGATCTTCTCATGTTTTTGTCCTCGCTTCCTTCAAAACTCATTAAGACAATCCTTTTAACAAAAGCGCCGATCATGGGTGGAAGTGTTACCGATAGAAGTTCCTTTATGTTAAAAAAAGAATGTGCTTTGGCGGATGTTGTGCAAAAGCAGCAGATTACATGCAAGTAAGATATTGACTATGAAAAGCGTGGTGTTTTTATGAAAGACGTATCTATTTCCTCTTTGGAAAATATGAAATTGAAAGAGCTTTATGAACTTGCAAGACATTATAAAATCTCCTATTACAGCAAACTGACAAAAAAAGAACTCATTTTCGCCATTCTGAAAGCAAATGCAGAACAGGAAGATCTGCTGTTTATGGAAGGCGTTCTTGAGATCATCCAGTCTGAAGGTTTCGGTTTCCTGAGACCAATCAACTACTCTCCAAGCTCAGAAGACATTTACATCTCAGCTTCACAAATCCGCCGTTTCGATTTGCGGAACGGAGACAAAGTATCAGGCAAGGTTCGCCCGCCAAAAGAAAATGAGCGTTACTATGGGCTTTTGCACGTTGAAGCGGTAAACGGCGATGATCCCGAATCAGCAAAAGAGCGTGTGCATTTCCCTGCTCTTACACCTCTTTATCCAGACCGTCAAATGGTGCTTGAAACAAAGCCGAACTTCTTGTCTACAAGAATAATGGACATGATGGCGCCGGTTGGATTTGGACAGCGCGGTTTGATTGTTGCGCCTCCAAAAGCCGGAAAAACGATGTTGCTGAAGGAAATCGCCAACAGCATTACAGCAAACCAGCCTGAAGCAGAGCTGATCGTGCTTTTGATCGACGAAAGACCGGAGGAAGTGACCGATATCGAGCGTTCTGTAGCTGGGGATGTCGTCAGCTCAACGTTTGATGAAGTGCCGGAAAACCATATCAAAGTGGCCGAGCTTGTTCTTGAGCGCGCGATGCGTCTTGTAGAACACAAAAAAGACGTCATCATCCTGATGGACAGCATCACACGCCTTGCCCGCGCCTACAACTTAGTGATTCCGCCGAGCGGAAGAACGCTTTCCGGGGGGATTGACCCAGCAGCGTTCCACCGTCCGAAACGTTTCTTTGGGGCTGCGAGAAATATCGAAGAAGGCGGCAGCTTAACGATCCTTGCTACGGCTCTTGTTGATACAGGGTCACGCATGGATGATGTCATTTATGAAGAATTCAAGGGAACAGGCAACATGGAGCTTCACCTTGACCGCACTCTGGCAGAGCGCCGCATCTTCCCGGCTATCGATATCCGCCGTTCGGGAACGCGCAAGGAAGAGCTGCTTGTGCCTAAAGAGCATCTTGATCGTTTATGGTCTATCCGCAAAACGATGTCTGATTCACCTGATTTCGCAGAAAAATTCATGAGAAAAATGAAAAAAACCAAAACAAACCAGGAATTTTTCGATATTCTCAATCAAGAATGGAAACAGGCAAATCTATCATCTACTAGAAGATAAATTGTATTTGCAAAAGAAGTAAATCACTGATATAATTTTCTCATATGCGTTTCGGACAATGCTCCGAAATAATAACTCTGTTTCCACACGGGATTCAGGGCGGAAGGAGATGGATACAATGAAAGCAGGAATTCATCCTAATTTCAAAAAAGCAACAGTTAAATGCGCTTGCGGAAATGAATTTGAAACAGGCTCAGTAAAAGAAGAGGTACGCGTTGAGATTTGCTCTGAATGCCACCCATTCTACACTGGCCGTCAAAAATTCGCTTCTGCTGATGGTCGTGTTGATCGCTTTAACAAAAAATACGGTCTTAAGTAATAATAGATTTTTCAACAGGCAGGAAGCAGTCTTGCCTGTTTTTTATATTGTCTAAAAACACAGCTGGCAGAGAGAGGGGAGCGGAGCCTATGTACATAATGAAACAAAGCGGGTGGCTTGAGCTGATTTGCGGCAGCATGTTCTCGGGGAAATCTGAAGAGCTGATCAGAAGAGTGAAGAGAGCGACTTACGCCAAGCAGGAAGTCAGGGTATTTAAACCTGTGATTGATAATCGCTACAGCGAAGATGCTGTTGTCTCCCATAATGGAACATCGATGACGAGCTATGCCATTTCTTCTGCTGCGGACATTTGGGATCACATCAGTGAGAGTACGGATGTGATTGCCGTTGATGAAGTACAGTTTTTTGATCAGGATATTGTTGAGGTTTTATCATCTCTTGCCGATAAAGGCTACCGTGTGATTGCAGCGGGCCTTGACATGGATTTTAGGGGAGAGCCGTTCGGTGTCGTCCCGAATATTATGGCGATTGCAGAAAGTGTGACGAAGCTGCAAGCGGTGTGTTCCGTCTGCGGATCACCGGCGAGCAGAACACAGCGCCTGATTGACGGTAAACCTGCTTCTTACGATGATCCGGTCATTTTGGTGGGCGCATCCGAATCGTATGAAGCACGATGCAGACACCATCACGAAGTCCCAGGAAAATCTAAAAAATAGTCCAAAACATGGGTATAAAGATAGAAAGCACCGGCTAAAAACACCGGTGTTTTTTTTATATTCTGATAATATTCAATTAAAAAATTTAATTAAGTGTATTAAAAAATTAACTAATTTTCTTCCCTTGAATTTTGATTTTGACAGGCATACAATAGCTTACGTAATGTAAATAGTTTTGAGACATTGTTCGAATAATTGTCACAAAGTCGCATAAAGATCATGATCGGTCATATTTTAGATGGGTTATTACTTAACTTGGTTAACTATTTCAAGAAAGAAGGAGATTTGCTTGAATAACATAAAAAAAACGAAAGAAGGCCACTTAGAAACAACTCTTAGAGGAAAAGAAGTTTTATCTATTCCTACTTTAAATAAAGGCGTTGCTTTTTCAGTAGAAGAAAGACAAGAGCTTGGCTTAGAAGGGCTTTTGCCGCCAACTGTACTTTCTCTTGATCAACAAGCACAACGCGCATACGAGCAATTCCAAGCGCAGCCTGACCGCCTTCGTCAAAATGTTTACTTAAGTGATCTTGCAAACCGTAACGAAGTTCTTTTCTATAAATTGCTGAAAAACCATCTTCGCGAAATGCTTCCTGTTGTATACACGCCAACAGTTGGTGAAGCGATTCAGGAATACAGCCATGAATATAGAAGACCTCAAGGTATCTACTTGTCAATCGACAACATTGACGGTATTGAAAAAGCTTTTGAAAACCTTCATGCGACAGCAGGCGATATTGACCTTATCGTTGCTACTGACTCTGAAAGTATTCTCGGTATCGGTGACTGGGGTGTAGGCGGTATTAACATCGCAATCGGTAAATTGGCTGTTTACACTGCTGCAGCTGGTATTGACCCTAGCCGTGTTATCCCGGTAGTGCTTGATGTCGGTACGAACAACGAAAAACTTCTGAATGATCCTTTATATATTGGTAACAAGCATGAACGTGTTCAAGGCGAACGCTATGAAGCTTTCATTGATGCTTATGTAAAAGCAGCATTGAAATTCTTCCCTAAAGCGCTTCTTCACTGGGAAGACCTTGGTAACAAAAATGCACGCAATATCATGAAAAAATACAACCATGAAATTCTTACATTTAATGATGATATCCAAGGTACAGGCGCGATCACACTTGCTGGTGTGCTTGCTGCTATGAAGAAAACTGGCGCTTCTATTAAAGATCAGCGTGTTGTTGTCTTCGGTGCTGGTTCTGCTGGTATCGGTATTGCTGACCAAATCCGTGACACAATGGTGCTTGCTGGATTATCTGAAGAAGAAGCTAACAAACGCTTCTACACAATTGATTACAGAGGCCTGCTGACTGAAGAAATCGAAGGCATCCTTGATTTCCAAAAACCTTACCTTCGCAGTACAGATGAAGTGAAAGACTGGAAACGCGATGAAAAAGGCCAAATTCCATTCGATGAAGTGGTTCGCCAAGCGAAACCAACGATCTTAATCGGTACTTCAGGGGTTTCAGGTGCGTTCACAGAGGAAATTGTGAAAGAAATGGCATCTCACGTAGAACGTCCGGTTATCATGCCGATGTCTAACCCGACTCACCTTGCTGAAGCAGTTCCTGAAGATCTGTTCAAATGGACTGACGGAAAAGTGCTTATTGCAACAGGAAGCCCATTTGACAATGTAGAATACAACGGTGTTTCTTATGAAATCGGACAATCTAACAACGCATTCGCGTTCCCTGGTCTTGGACTTGGTTCAATTGTAGCTGAAGCGCGTATCATTACGCCTGCTATGTTTGCTGCAACGGCTGATGCGATTGCTGAAATGGTTGATCTTGAAACACCTGGAGCAGGATTGCTTCCAAGCATTGACAAGCTTCAAGAAGTTTCTATTCAAGTTGCGATTGCCGTTGCTGAAGCAGCAATTAAAGACGGGGTAGCAAATCGCCAGCCTGAAGATGTGAAACAAGCGGTTCTTGATGCAATGTGGACACCGGAATACAAAAAAGTCATCGCGAAATAATTAGCGAGTAAATTTTTTCGTCCGAGGGAAAGCTTTTTGTAAAGCTAAAGTATACGGACATAGGATTTGGAGGAGAATATTTTGAGCATCTTAGATATCTTAATCCTCCTGGCACCGATCTTCTTTGTTATCGTGCTGGGTTGGTTTGCAGGACATTTTGGAAGTTATGATGCCAAGTCGGCAAAAGGGGTAAGTACGTTAGTAACGAAATACGCGCTTCCAGCTCACTTTATCGCTGGTATTTTGACAACTTCCAGAAGTGAATTTTTATCTCAAATTCCATTAATGGTTTCTTTAACTATTGGGATTGTTGGTTTCTATATCGTAATTTTATTGCTTTGCAGATTTGTGTTTAAATATGATTTAACGAACTCATCCGTATTTTCTTTGAACTCTGCACAGCCGACATTCGCATTTATGGGTATTCCTGTACTGGGAAGCTTGTTCGGTGCGCAAGAGGTTGCGATTCCGATCGCGGTTACAGGTATCGTTGTTAATGCGATTCTCGATCCGCTTGCGATTATTGTTGCTACTGTCGGTGAGTCTTCTAAGAAAAACGAAGAGGGCGGCGACAGCTTCTGGAAGATGACAGGAAAATCAATCCTGCACGGTCTTTCTGAGCCGCTTGCAGCTGCTCCTTTAATCAGTATGATCTTAGTGCTTTGCGGTGTCACTCTTCCTGAGCTGGGTGTTAAAATGCTTGATCAGCTTGGAAGCACAACATCTGGTGTTGCTCTCTTTGCTGTCGGTGTTACTGTTGGTATCCGCAGTATCAAACTCAGCGTACCGGCATTTGGCATTGCGTTACTCAAAGTTGCGGTTCAGCCTGCGTTAATGTTCCTGATTGCTCTTGCAGTCGGACTTCCAGCTGACCAAACAACAAAAGCGATCCTTCTTGTTGCATTCCCTGGTTCTGCTGTTGCGGCCATGATTGCGACTCGTTTCGAGAAACAAGAAGAAGAAACGGCTTCTGCGTTTGTGATCAGTGCGATTCTGTCATTGATTTCACTTCCGATCATTATTGCACTTACTGCGTAATCAAAAAAGCTCCCTTTACGGGGAGCTTTTTGCTTTAGGTTTGAAATTTGAACAGTGACAGCAGCGGTTTTTTTCTTGTTTTGTTTTTTTCGGAAGCAGCAGCAGTCTCGGGGATCGGCTGAGCGGTGAATTCTTTCATCTGTGAGGTAAGTGATTGCAGGTCTGCAAGGATGTCATCAATCTCTCTGCGGTGCTGAAGCAGCTGATAAGATACACCCTCATCGGCTTTTTGTTTCAGCTGGCGTTCCAGTTCCGTAATCCTCGACAGCAATTCGTTTTCGTCTTGCTTTTGCTGTAATAGGGTATCCAGTTTCTGTTCGAGCTGTTCGATTCTTCGTTCTGTGTCGCCATTTGTTTTTTGGACAATGAAGCCTGTGCGCTTTTTAATGCTTTGCGGCACATGAATATCCTGAATCGCCGTGCCTTCAGAGATTTGTTTTTGAACAGATTTTAGAACTTTCACGTCCTCTGCCGTGAACGAATAGTGTCCGAGCTCATTGCGTTCGGCGGGAAGATTCAGCTGCTTCACCCACCGCTGCACCGTTTTTGCGGAGACGCCGAGTTCACTTGCTACCATATTTGTATTCATGATCCCATACCTCCTTTTTAGCTAGGTATTCGACCATAGAATGCGGTTCCCTTCTCGTTAGACAAAACAAGAAAAGATTCGGCAAAGAAAGTGGGTATCTCCTTTTTTTCTTCAAAAACCGTTATTGTTCATACAGTTCTAATGGAAGCTGGTCAGGATCAAAAAAGAAGGTGAACCGCTTGCCGGTCAGCGGATCTCTTCTGATCGGCTCTGTTTCGATGCCTTTTTCATGAAGCTCCTGAACGGCCTCATCCAAGCTGCTGACTGTGAAGGCGAGGTGGCGCAGGCCTGCCGCTTCAGGCCGTGTTTGGCGTGCGGGCGGATCGGGAAACGAGAACAGCTCAATGACATACGAGCCGTTAAGCGACAAATCAAGCTTATAGGAAGCGCGCTCTTCGCGGTACGTTTCTTGAATCACGTGAAAACCAAGCTTATGTACGTAGAAAGCTTTCGACTTTTCATAATCTGAACATATGATTGCAATATGATGTATGGATTTCAGCAACATCATCCCTCCTCTATTCCCAGTATAGCAGAGGAGTCTTTTCCAGCTGGGATTGAAATGCTTTTGACTGGGGTTAAGCACTATACTATAATGAGAATGTTACGCACAGGAAAACAGAGGTGAAGACCGTGTTAGACCGTTTAAAGTCAATCGAAGAACGATACGAAAAATTAAATGAGCTTTTAAGCGATCCAGAAGTAGTCAACGATCCGAAAAAGCTAAGAGAATATTCAAAAGAGCAATCTGATATACAAGAAACAGTTGACGTATATAGACAATACAGAGATGCGTCAGAACAGCTGACTGATGCAAAAGCAATGCTTGAAGAGAAGCTGGACGCTGAGATGCGCGACATGGTGAAGGAAGAGATTTCTGAACTTCAGAAGGAAACGGAAACACTGTCAGAACGCCTGAAAGTGCTCCTGATCCCGAAAGATCCGAATGACGACAAAAACGTTATTATGGAGATCCGCGGAGCTGCGGGAGGCGAGGAAGCCGCTTTATTCGCGGGCAACCTGTACAGAATGTATTCCCGTTATGCTGAGCTTCAAGGCTGGAAAACAGAGGTCATGGAAGCGAGTGTAACCGGAACGGGCGGCTACAAAGAGATCATCTTTATGATTACGGGAAGCGGCGCATATTCTAAACTCAAATATGAAAACGGCGCCCACCGCGTACAGCGTGTTCCTGAAACAGAATCAGGCGGCCGTATCCATACATCTACTGCAACAGTAGCATGTCTTCCTGAGGCAGAAGAAGTAGAGGTTGACATTCATGAGAAGGATATCCGTGTTGATACGTTTGCATCAAGCGGACCAGGCGGACAAAGCGTTAACACAACAATGTCTGCCGTTCGTCTGACGCACTTGCCGACGGGTGTTGTTGTATCATGCCAAGATGAAAAATCTCAAATCAAGAACAAAGAAAAAGCAATGAAGGTTCTCCGTGCCAGAATCTACGATAAATTTCAGCAGGAAGCCCAGGCTGAATATGATCAAACACGGAAATCAGCAGTTGGATCAGGTGACCGCTCTGAGCGTATCCGCACATACAACTTCCCGCAAAACCGTGTGACGGATCACAGAATCGGCCTGACGATTCAAAAGCTTGATCAGATTCTTGAAGGAAAACTTGACGAAGTGGTTGAAGCGCTGATCGTTGAAGATCAAGCAAGCAAGCTTCAGCAGTCGGAAGGTTAAGATGAAGACGATATTTGAAGCCCTGAAATGGGCTTCTTCTTATTTAACCGAAGCGGGAAGAGAAGAAAATGCAGCCGAGCTTCTTTTGCTTTATGATACCGGAATGGACAGAAGCAAGCTGCTCGCCAGCTTACAGGAACCGATTGGTGAAGACGAACTATATCGCTTTAAGCGTCACGTTGAGATGCATAAAGAGGGCGTGCCGGTTCAGTACATTATAGGAAAAGAGTTTTTTTACGGACGGGAATTTATGGTGAATGATGATGTGCTGATCCCGCGGCCGGAAACAGAAGAGGTTGTCTATCATCTGCTTGAAAAATATCGGCATGTCTTTTCTGAAGACGGCAAGCTCGAAGTCGTTGACGTCGGTACAGGGAGCGGAGCGATAGCCGTCACCCTTGCGCTTGAAAACAAAAACTTTTCTGTGTCGGCTGTCGATATCTCGAAAGAGGCGCTGCAAGTCGCCTCCGCCAATGCAGAAAAGCTCGGAGCAGATGTGCACTTTTATCAGGGCGATCTGCTTGAGCCTTTTATTAAGGCAGGCAAAAAAGCGGATATTGTCGTCTCGAATCCTCCTTATATTTCAGAAGAAGAAATGGCTGATCTATCAGAGATTGTTCGTTTTCATGAGCCGCTGCACGCCCTCACCGACGGCGGAGACGGGCTGAAATTCTATAAGCGGTTTATGGAAGATCTCCCGCTTGTCATGAAGGATAAAGTGTTTGTCGTTTTTGAAATCGGATGGAAACAGGGTGCAGCGGTCAAAGAGCTGATCCTCAAGGCGTTTAAGGGTGCGGAAGTAGAAGTGCTGAAAGATATTAACGGAAAAGACAGAACCATATGCGCCGTTATTCATAAAGATATATAAGCAGCTTGCTGGCGAGTTGATGAATCAAGCTGTGTTAACACCGGCAAAGGGGATGTAAAAGATGAAAAAGGCCCTGGCAGCAGGAATCTTGCTCATTGCGATTGAGAGCATGGTTGGCACCATTTTTCCGCAGGCTCTTTCATATGAAACGATGTTTGGCGTAGCGTCTCTCGTTTTGATTGGGCTTGCGATCATCACTTCGGGTTTGGCTGTAAGCGGAAGCGATCAGCGGGCAAACTACCATTCAGAAACCAAAGAAGGCCGTACAGCCCGCTTGAAAATGGCTGCTGCTTTCTTTGTTGCGGCGATACCTTCTATTTTATGTTATTTGCTGACGGTTTTGTTTTAATGAAAAAAGGAAGCCCCTCAGGCTTCCTTTTTTTGCAGCAAAACAGAATCCCATATCCAATAGACAAGAGCTGTTAAAACAGCGAAAAGATAGAAGGCCGTATTTTGAAACAGAGATTGTCCCGAAGGCTGCAGCACGCCGAAAATGATCGCATTGGCAATAGAAGCTGCGGCAAGGTAATACAGCAGATACAAAGGGCTGAACCGTTTCGGCTTTTTATTCATCATGAATTGAAGCGGCAGCGCGAATATCAAATAAGGAAAAAGAAAATAAAATGCCATCGTTATGACAGCGGCAATGATAAATGAATGAATATAGATAATCGAATAAAGAACCGACATCGTGAATGCTGATAACAGCACTGTATAATTATATTTCATCTTAAACCTCCTAAAACACTATCGTACCATAAATTAGATTAACAGCTTGCTAGATTTTTTTCACCCTGTACGTTTACCTCAGGCGCTTCTTGTCCATAATAGGGCTAGAAACAAAGCACGGAGAGGAACGGTGGGGACCGATGAAAAAAACAGTAATCATATGTATATATATCTTTCTTTTATTATCCGGAGCGCTTGTAGGGCTGGCAAAAGAAGAGACGGCACAGCAATCAGAAAATCAGCCGGTGGTCATACCGGACGAGGCGATTCGCCTGAGAATATTGGCAAACAGCGATAGGGATCAGGACCAGCAATTAAAGCGGCATATCAGAGACGCGGTCAATAAAGAAATTACAACATGGGTAGAGGATATCACTTCTATTGAAGAAGCGCGGCGTGTGATTCGCTCAAAGCTCCCTGAAATCAAAGCAATTGCAAAGGAAACAATGGAGAAAGAAGGAGCGAACCAATCGATCTCCGTTGACTTTGACAAAATCTCATTTCCGACAAAGCTTTACGGCAACATGGTATATCCTGCTGGTGAGTATGAAGCGATTCTGATTACGCTTGGAAACGGTGACGGCGCCAACTGGTGGTGTGTGCTGTTCCCGCCGCTCTGCTTTCTCGATTTTTCTAACGGGGAAGCCGTAAAAGAACAAGAAGATAAAGAAGCTTCAAAAAAACAGACTGAAAAAGTGCTTGAGGACGTAACAGCTAAAGCGGAAAAAGCCAAAAAAGAAGAGAAAGAAGAGAAGGAAGACGGCACAGAAGTGAAGTTCTTCTTAGTCGAATGGATTTCCGACCTTTTTTCCTAATCACCTGGTCTAAAAATAGATTTGCCTCATAGATTGGAAGAAAGAATGCAAAAAACGGGGTGAACGGATGTTTTATCAACTGCGGGTGGCAAGGGAAAAAGACGGAGACGTGCTCGAGGAATTTTTAAAACAGGCGAAAACCAATCATGAAGGCGTGAAAGAAGGCTTCACCCAGTTTCTTATGCTGGAGGACAGCGAGAAAAACATTGCCGGCTGTCTCGGAATTGAAAAAATAAGCTGTGATCAAGGGCTGCTGCGATCACTTGTGATATCGGACAAGCTTCACCAAGGCCATATTGTGACGCTCTTTCAGAGCATGGAGGTGCTGTGCGAGAAGCATCAGATCAAAACAGTATATTTAATAGCGAATCAGCATTCCTCTGCTGACTTTCTGGCGGCACTGGGATTTGAACCAGCTGAAAGCGTACCTGAAGAGCTGTTTTCTTCTGATCACTTCTGTGAATCGCGGCAAACGGAAGGGGCCGTCTTGATGAAAAAGGCGTCTGGATAAGGATGATTTATACACATACTTATCCACCTCTTCATTAGCGTTGTCCACAATTTGTGGATAACGCTTGTTTTATTACAGGACATCTTTTATACTTTCAAAAGGATTACACGCATAAAACAATCGTTTTATTGTTGTGAATAAGGAGTTTGGTCAGAAAATGAAAACGAAAAGATGGTTTGTGGATGTAACTGACGAGTTATCCACAAATGATCCACAAATTGCACAAGCAGCCGCTTTGCTCCGGGAAAATGAGGTCGTTGCGTTCCCGACAGAAACGGTATACGGTCTCGGCGCAAACGCGAAAAACACAGATGCCGTCAAAAAAATATATGAGGCAAAAGGGCGTCCGAGCGATAATCCCCTGATTGTCCACATTGCGGATATCAGCCAGCTTGATGATTTAACGGGTCCGGCGCCGGAAAAGGCGAAAACATTGATGAAACGGTTTTGGCCGGGAGCACTTACGCTCATTCTTCCTTGCAAACCTGGTGCGCTCTCACCTCGTGTAACGGCAGGGCTTGAAACGGTTGCCATTAGGATGCCAGATCATCCTCTTGCTCTAGCATTGATTCGCGAGTCTGGTTTGCCGATTGCGGCACCTAGCGCCAATCTATCAGGCAAGCCAAGTCCGACAAAGGCGGAACATGTGGCTCACGACTTGGATGGACGCATAGCCGGACTTATGGACGGAGGCCCTACCGGGATTGGGGTCGAATCAACCGTACTTTCATGTGAGGGAGACATCCCTGTTCTCCTGCGCCCGGGCGGCATTACGAAAGAACAAATTGAAGCGGAGATCGGACCGATCCTTGTGGATAAAGGACTCAGCGATCAAAATGAAAAGCCGATTTCTCCGGGGATGAAATATACGCATTACGCGCCGACAGCGCCGCTTGCCATTTGTGAAGGCGGCCCAGAGCGCATTCAGCATCTCATTCAAGAATATCAGCAGGGCGGGAAACGGGTCGGTGTCCTGACGACAGAAGAAAACGCGGGCGTTTATTCGGCTGATTATGTGAAGAGCTGCGGAAGACGGGCTCAGCTTGAGACTGTTGCGGCAGCGCTGTACGATGCTTTACGCAGCTTTGATGAGAATAAGGTGGATTTTATTATCGCGGAATCCTTTCCGGACACGGGCGTCGGTCTCGCCATTATGAACAGGCTGATGAAAGCCGCCGGTGGAAGAGTGATTCGCTGAACACAGTCAGATGTTCTAACCCTTTTTGGACACGCATAGGCTAAAAAAGCGGGGCGTGTCCAAGGGGGTTATTCATGTATGTCGGATTTGTTCATAGGCGAACTGATTACGTTAAGCATCATGGCGTTTGCTTTAGGGATGGATGCTTTTTCTGTCGGTCTCGGAATGGGCATGGTCAAACTCAGGAAAAAGCAGATATTCTATATTGGTTTCATCATCGGCCTCTTTCACGTCATCATGCCTCTCGGAGGGATGGCGGCCGGTAACATGCTGTCGGGGCTCCTCGGCGTGTTAGCGGTTTATATCGGGGGTTCGCTGCTTTTTGTTCTTGGGGTTCAAATGCTTATGGCTTCTTTTAAACAGTCAGAAGAACGATTCATGTCACCGACAGGGCCGGGCTTATTGCTGTTTGCCGTCGGCGTCAGCATTGACAGCTTTTCCGTCGGTTTGAGCTTGGGGATATACGGATCGCATCCGCTCCTTACAATTACCCTGTTCGGGCTGTTCAGCATGATTTTGACATGGCTGGGCCTGCTGATCGGAAAACAAGTGCAGTCGTGGCTTGGCACATACAGCGAAGCGCTCGGGGGCATCATATTAATCGTATTCGGCCTAAAGCTGCTTTTGCCAATTTAATATACCAATAAAAGAAACGAAGTCGCCGTTTCTTTTTTCTTCATATATAATAGAGAAAAATAAGGGGTGACTGACATGAACATTATTTTTGTCTGTACTGGAAATACGTGCCGCAGCCCAATGGCTGAGGCGCTTTTTAAATCAATTGCAGAAACGGAAGGGCTGAATGTCAGTGTCCGCTCGGCAGGCGTGTTTGCTTCGCCTAATGGGAAAGCGACGCCTCACGCGGTCGAAGCGCTGTTTGAAAAAAACATTGCCCTGAATCATGTGTCTTCTCCATTAACTGAAGAACATATGAAATCAGCTGATCTAATTCTGGCTATGACCCATCAGCACAAACAGATCATTGCCAGCCAATTTGGACGTTATCGTGATAAAGTGTTTACGCTAAAAGAATATGTCACAGGCAGCCACGGGGATGTCATCGATCCGTTCGGCGGTTCAATTGATATCTATAAGCAAACGAGAGATGAGCTTGAAAAGCTTCTTCGGCAGCTGGCAAAACAGCTAAAAAAAGAAGGCAGGTAAGTTGTCAGAAAATCTGCAAACAGGTCATTTGCAAATCCTGCGTGAAGGAGTAGAATATAGTGAAAAGCACATCATATGGTGTGAATCAAAGAGCGGACAGGCTGCGCGGTCAACATAGCGGGCGGGGCCGCATCACACACGCTGGGAGGAAAAGCAGATGAAAGTAGCCATAGCATCGGATCATGGCGGCGTTCACATTCGAAATGAGATCAAAGAGTTAATGGACGAATTGCAAATTGAATATATTGATATGGGCTGTGACTGCGGCAGCGGATCTGTCGATTATCCGGATTATGCTTTTCCGGTGGCCGAAAAAGTGGTTAGCGGCGAAGTTGACAGAGGCATTTTAATTTGCGGGACAGGCATTGGCATGAGCATTTCCGCTAATAAAGTCAAAGGCATCCGCTGCGCGCTGGCGCACGATACATTCAGCGCGAAGGCGACGAGAGAGCATAATGACACCAACATCCTCGCGATGGGTGAACGGGTGATCGGCCCTGGTTTGGCGCGGGAAATCGCGAAAATCTGGCTGACCACTGAGTTTACTGGCGGAAGACATCAAACCCGTATTGGAAAAATCTCAGATTATGAAGAGAAAAACCTGTAGGGGTGCTGTCAATGAATAAGATCAAGCAAACGTGGAGTGCGATGCTGTCTGAGTTTCAGGAACAAGCGGGATTAAAACAGGATCAGCTCTTTGTCCTCGGATGCAGCACGAGCGAAGTGGCCGGCAGCCGGATCGGAACATCAGGCAGTGTAGACATCGCAGAAAGCATCTACAGCGGGCTTGCCGAGCTTAAGGGAAAAACGGGGATACATCTCGCGTTTCAATGCTGTGAGCATTTGAACAGAGCGCTTGTCGTCGAGGAAGAAACAGCCCGGTTATTCAGGCTTCCAACTGTTTCTGCCGTACCCGTTCCAAAAGCGGGCGGGGCGATGGCTGCTTATGCGTTTAAGCAGATGAAGTCTCCTGTTCTTGTCGAAACCATTCAGGCTGACGCCGGAATAGACATCGGCGATACGTTTATCGGCATGCATCTAAAGCCGGTAGCTGTCCCTGTGCGCGTCTCTCAAAATGGTCTCGGTGCAGCCCATGTGACATTGGCGCGTACGCGGCCGAAACTGATTGGCGGAGTGCGGGCGGTTTATGAGTGCGAGTGAAAGGACTGCTTGGCCAGTCTTTTCTTTTATTTTAGGGCAGCATAATAAATCCCGAACTTTAATTTAAATTTAAGTTATTAATATTCGTTTTTACCAATAAAAGTTTTGATTTTTTAAAAATAATCTTTTACATTGGCCTAAAAAACCATGTACAATAGTGGTGGTAAAAACAAAGAACAGGATACGGATAGGAGAGGATCTCGCTGATGAAACATTTACCTGCGCAAGACGAACAAGTGTTTAACGCCATTAAAAATGAGCGTGAACGCCAACAGACTAAGATCGAATTAATTGCTTCTGAGAACTTTGTAAGTGAAGCGGTTATGGAAGCACAAGGATCTGTTTTGACAAATAAATACGCTGAAGGATATCCGGGCAAACGCTACTATGGCGGATGTGAGCACGTCGATGTCGTTGAAGATATCGCTCGTGACCGCGCGAAGGAGATCTTTGGAGCGGAGCATGTAAACGTTCAGCCGCATTCAGGTGCACAAGCAAACATGGCAGTGTACTTCACGATTTTGGAGCAGGGCGATACTGTACTTGGGATGAACCTCTCCCACGGCGGCCATTTAACACACGGAAGCCCAGTCAACTTCAGCGGTGTTCAATATAACTTTGTTGAGTACGGCGTAGATAAAGAAACTCAATATATTGATTACGATGACGTGCGTGAAAAAGCCCTCGCTCATAAGCCGAAGCTTATCGTAGCAGGAGCAAGTGCGTATCCTCGTACAATCGACTTTAAAAAATTCCGTGAAATTGCTGATGAAGTCGGCGCTTACTTCATGGTGGATATGGCGCATATCGCAGGACTTGTTGCGGCAGGCCTTCATCCGAACCCGGTTCCTTACGCTGATTTCGTTACAACAACAACACATAAAACACTTCGCGGACCTCGCGGCGGTATGATCCTTTGCCGTGAAGAGTTCGGCAAGAAAATCGATAAATCAATCTTCCCTGGCATTCAAGGCGGCCCGCTGATGCACGTTATTGCCGCAAAAGCTGTTTCATTCGGGGAAGTATTGCAGGACGATTTCAAAACATATGCACAGAACGTCATTTCAAATGCAAAACGCCTGGCTGAAGCGTTAACGAAAGAGGGCATCCAGCTCGTTTCAGGCGGAACTGACAACCACCTTATTCTTGTTGACCTTCGTTCTCTCGGACTGACTGGTAAGGTTGCGGAGCACGTGCTTGATGAAATCGGTATTACGTCTAACAAAAACGCGATTCCATACGATCCGGAAAAACCTTTCGTCACAAGCGGTATCCGTCTTGGTACAGCAGCTGTGACAAGCCGCGGTTTTGACGGAGATGCATTGGATGAAGTCGGTGCCATCATTGCACTTGCATTGAAAAACCACGAAGATGAAGGAAAACTTGAAGAAGCAAGACAGCGTATAGCTGCTTTGACTGATCGATTTCCTTTATATAAAGAATTAGATTACTAAGATCCTAAAAACCCGCTCGGGCTTATGCCGGGCGGGTTTTTTGACGATGTTCTTGAAACTCCATGTCTTTTTTTGTAGAATCAATAGAAGTGTGTAATTGTTGATGGGACAATAAAAAAGGAGCTGAAACACAGTATGGGAAAGGTTTATGTATTTGATCATCCTTTAATTCAGCACAAGCTGACATATATACGGAATGTAGATACAGGTACGAAGGATTTTAGAGAGCTTGTAGACGAAGTAGCCACACTTATGGCATTTGAAATTACCCGCGATCTTCCTCTGGAAGAAGTGGATATCAAAACACCGGTTCAGGCTGCGAAATCGAAAGTCATCTCAGGGAAAAAACTCGGAGTGGTTCCGATCCTCAGAGCGGGATTGGGAATGGTTGACGGCATCTTAAAGCTGATTCCTGCGGCAAAAGTGGGACATGTCGGCCTGTACCGTGATCCTGAAACCTTAAAACCCGTGGAATACTATGTCAAGCTTCCTTCTGACGTGGAAGAGCGTGAATTCATTGTGGTTGACCCGATGCTGGCCACAGGCGGTTCTGCAGTTGAAGCCATTCACAGCCTCAAAAAACGCGGTGCGAAAAATATTCGATTCATGTGTCTTGTAGCGGCGCCGGAGGGTGTGGAAGAATTGCAGAAGCATCATTCGGACGTGGATATTTACATCGCGGCACTTGATGAAAAATTAAATGAAAAAGGTTATATTGTTCCCGGCCTCGGAGATGCAGGAGACCGTATGTTTGGAACAAAATAAAAAAAGAAAACCCCGAAAAGGGTTTTCTTTTTTTATCCAGTTATTTGCTATTCGGTCAATTTGTATACAATTATAGGTGAAAATGTGAACATTCTGTGGAGGCGTACAGTATAAAAAGTTTTTTAACTTTAAACAGATTGACACATGTTAGGGGCTATTGTATGCTAAACGAGGGTATTATGAGAAGGTTTTCATAGCTTTCATTATAGTCCTCATCCCCAATGTAAATCCTCTCAGCAAACCCGTTTTATGAGGATTTATTTAAGCGAATGAAACAGCATCCCTGCAAGGCTTGCGGATGAATGATTTTTTCGAACAGGCCCGTTTTGTCGGTCAAAAAAGGTCTTCTACTAGGGTTAACCGCTGATTTATGCCGTATCTAAGCTATACATTATTTTTTCATCAGGAGACAGATAATTGATGGACGATCCCAAGCTTACATTTAGCAGACAACGCAAATACCTATTGTTCATTTTGGCAGTGTATGTACTGGGTTATGGTTTAACAGCGTATAAAACCGTTTTTTTAGGCCTTATTCTGGGAACTGTTTTCAGTTTGTTTAATTTTTTACTGCTCGTCAGGAGAATGAATGCTTTTGACAGAGCCGTTGAGAAAGGGAAGTCCATACGATCTCTTGGGAGCGCAGCGCGCTGGTGCAATGCGATTCTTGCTGCGGCTATTGCCTATAAAAATCCCGAGCACTTTCATATGGCAAGTACAGTTATTGGATTAATGACAATATACCCTGTCATTATGATAGATTCCTTTATCCAGCTTAAACGTTCATCAATGGAAGAGAGGTGAAAACCCTTTGAATCATGAATACAGAACTATTGAATTTCTAGGTCTTACTTTTAATCTGACAAACATTCTGATGATTACTGTGGCGAGTGTGATTGTTTTATTGATTGCTATATTAACGACAAGAACGCTTTCGATCCGTCCTGGAAAAGCCCAGAATTTTATGGAATGGGTTGTGGATTTCGTCCGCAATATTATCGGCAGTACAATGGATTTGAAAACAGGGGCTAACTTCTTGGCACTTGGTGTCACATTGCTGATGTACATATTTGTGTCGAATATGCTGGGGCTGCCGTTCTCTATTACAATCGGACATGAGCTCTGGTGGAAATCTCCGACAGCCGATCCTGCCATTACATTAACGCTAGCCGTAATGGTTGTTGCTTTAACGCATTACTATGGTGTGAAGATGAAAGGGCTCAAGGAATATTCCAAAGACTATTTAAGACCTGTTCCATTCATGCTCCCGATGAAAATCATCGAAGAGTTTGCGAATACGCTGACTCTTGGTTTGCGGCTTTATGGTAACATCTTCGCCGGTGAGATTCTTCTCGGCCTGCTTGCGGGATTGGCGACAAGCCATTATTCACAAAGCGTGGCTCTCGGTCTTGTTGGTACAGTCGGCGCCATTCTGCCGATGCTGGCATGGCAAGCATTCAGTTTATTTATAGGTGCCATCCAAGCGTTTATCTTTACAATGCTGACGATGGTATACATGTCTCATAAAATCAGTCATGATCATTAAAACATTATATCCAAACGGATAACATTTTAAAGGAGGAACTTTTTCATGAATTTAATAGCAGCTGCGATTGCAATTGGTTTAGGCGCACTTGGTGCAGGTATTGGTAACGGTTTGATTGTTTCACGTACGGTAGAGGGGATTGCCCGCCAGCCGGAAGCAGGTAAAGAACTTAGAACTCTTATGTTCATGGGTATCGCATTAGTTGAAGCCCTTCCTATTATCGCTGTCGTTATCGCATTCTTAGCGTTCTTTGGCTAAGCATAAAAGCCTTATATGAACTAAAAATGGCGAAGATCATTCCAAGAGAACCTTCGCCATTGCTTTATGTCTGATAAGCATCCCGCCTTGCCGGCTGAAAAGAGACAAGTGCGGCTGCTGGATCAGCAAAGAAAAACCTGCAGAAGGGAGTTGCCGTAGTAGATGTCTCAATTACCACTTGAACTAGGATTTTCGTTTAACGGCGGAGATATCCTGTTCCAACTGTTAGCTATGTTAATCTTATTAGCGCTTCTGAAGAAATACGCTTTAGGGCCGCTATTAAACATAATGAAACAGCGTGAAGACCACATCGCTGGAGAAATTACGTCTGCTGAAGAAAAAAATAAAGAAGCGCAGCAGCTGATTGAAGAGCAGCGCGTTCTTTTAAAAGAAGCAAGACAGGAATCCCAAACTCTTATCGAAAACGCAAAGAAACTGGGAGACAAGCAAAAAGAAGAGATTATTCAGGCTGCACGTGCAGAATCTGAACGTCTGAAAGAAGCAGCAAGAACTGAAATCGTGAAGGAAAAAGAACAGGCGGTTTCTGCTCTCCGCGAGCAAGTAGCGTCTCTTTCTGTCATGATTGCGTCGAAAGTGATCGAAAAAGAACTGGATGAGCAAGCTCAAGAGAAATTGATCCAGGACTATCTTAAAGAGGTAGGAGAAAGCCGATGAGTGGATCAGCTGTCTCTAAACGATATGCGTCAGCTCTTTTTGATATTGCCAATGAGTCTTCTCAGCTGAATCAAGTAGAAGAAGAGCTAAGCGTTGTAAAACAAGTATTTCAAAATGAAAAAGCGCTTAATGATGTGTTAAACCATCCGAAGGTGCCGGCTGCGAAGAAAAAAGAGCTGATTCAAAATGCATTTGGCTCTTTGTCACAGTCCGTGCTCAATACGATTTTTCTTTTGATTGACCGCCATCGTGCCGCGATTGTGCCTGAGCTCACAGATGAGTTTATCAAACTCGCAAATGAGGCTCGTCAAATAGAAGACGCAACCGTATATTCAGTGAAACCGCTGACGGATGCAGAAATTTTATCATTATCACAAGTGTTTGCAAAAAAAGCCGGAGTCGCTTCACTGAGAATCAGGAATGAAGTGCAGACGGATTTAATAGGCGGCATTAAAGTCCGCATTGGTAACCGGATTTTTGACGGCAGCGTAAGCGGAAAGCTTCAGCGCATTGAACGTCAACTAGCCGGGGAAAATCGATAGAAGGGGTGAAACCTAAGTGAGCATCAAAGCTGAAGAGATTAGCACGCTGATAAAACAGCAAATACAAAATTATCAATCTGATATTGAAGTTCAAGACGTAGGTACAGTCATCCAAGTCGGTGACGGTATTGCTCGTGTACACGGCCTTGACAATTGTATGGCCGGTGAACTTGTCGAATTTTCAAACGGTGTTTTGGGTATGGCTCAAAACCTTGAAGAATCAAACGTAGGTATCGTCATCTTAGGACCTTTCAGTGAGATCCGTGAGGGAGACGAAGTAAAAAGAACAGGCCGCATCATGGAGGTTCCTGTCGGTGAGGAACTAATCGGCCGTATTGTGAACCCATTAGGTCAGCCGGTAGACGGACTTGGCCCGATCCTCACAAGCAAAACACGTCCGATCGAAAGCCCTGCACCAGGCGTTATGGACCGTAAATCCGTTCATGAACCGCTTCAAACGGGTATTAAAGCGATCGATGCACTGATTCCAATCGGCCGCGGCCAGCGTGAGCTGATCATCGGTGACCGTCAAACAGGTAAAACGTCTGTTGCGATCGATTCGATCCTGAACCAAAAAGACCAAGACATGATCTGCGTATACGTTGCGATCGGTCAAAAAGAATCAACAGTCCGCGGCGTAGTAGAAACATTGCGTAAACACGGCGCGCTTGATTATACAATCGTTGTAACGGCGTCTGCGTCACAGCCGGCACCGCTTCTGTACCTGGCTCCATATGCAGGGGTTACAATGGCAGAAGAATTTATGTACAACGGCAAGCACGTTCTTGTTGTATACGATGATCTTTCTAAACAAGCGGCTGCTTACCGTGAGCTGTCCTTGCTTCTTCGCCGTCCGCCAGGCCGTGAAGCGTTCCCTGGGGATGTATTCTACCTTCATTCCCGTCTGCTTGAGCGTGCAGCAAAGCTTAGCGACGCGAAAGGCGCAGGATCAATTACAGCTCTGCCGTTCGTAGAAACACAAGCCGGAGATATCTCTGCTTATATTCCGACGAACGTCATTTCCATCACCGACGGACAGATCTTCCTGCAATCTGATTTGTTCTTCTCAGGCGTACGTCCAGCGATCAACGCCGGATTGTCTGTATCCCGTGTCGGCGGTTCAGCACAAATCAAAGCGATGAAAAAAGTATCAGGAACGTTGCGTCTTGATCTTGCGTCATACCGTGAGTTGGAAGCATTCGCTCAATTCGGATCTGACCTCGACCAAGCGACTCAGGCGAAACTGAACCGCGGTGCGCGTACAGTTGAAGTGCTGAAGCAGGATCTGAACAAGCCGCTTCCGGTTGAAAAGCAAGTAGCCATTCTTTATGCGCTGACAAAAGGATATCTTGATGATATTCCTGTAGCGGATATCAGACGTTTTGAAGAAGAGTACTACATGTACCTTGACCAAAACCATAAAGAACTGCTTGATGGAATTGCGAAAACAGGAAACCTTCCTGCTGATGAAGACTTCAAAGCTGCAATCGAAGGCTTCAAACGCACATTTGCACCAAGCAACTAACTCGAATGCTGATGAGAGAAAAAGGTTCTCTTTTTCTCTCTTTTTACGCAGATGAAGAGAAAAGGTGGTGAAATCTTTGGCCTCATTACGCGATATTAAGTCAAGGATCACGTCAACGAAAAAAACGAGCCAGATTACAAAAGCCATGCAGATGGTATCTGCGGCTAAGCTGAATCGTGCTGAAAACAATGCAAAATCATTTGTGCCATATATGGATAAGATCCAAGAGGTTGTGTCAAATGTCGGGAGAGTTTCCGGCAACGTGAAGCATCCGATGCTTCTCAGCAGAGAAGTGAAAAAGACAGCATATCTTGTCATTACGTCTGACCGCGGTCTTGCCGGCGCTTTTAACAGTTCGGTTTTACGAAGTGCTTATCAGGCCATGCAAGAACGTCATCAATCTAAGGATGAGTATGCGGTGATCGTCATCGGAAGAGTAGGCCGTGATTTCTTTAAGAAACGTGAGATTCCGATCATTTCTGAGTTAACAGGACTTGGAGATGAAGTAACGTTTACAGAAATTAAGGATCTTGCCCGACAAACGATCCAAATGTTTATAGATGGTGCGTTTGATGAATTGCACCTTGTTTATAACCATTTTGTCAGCGCCATTTCTCAAGAAGTAACGGAGAAAAAACTTCTGCCGTTATCTGATTTGGGCAGCGGCGGCGGAAAGAGAACGGCGTCTTATGAATTTGAACCGTCTGAAGAGGAGGTTCTGGAGGTTTTGCTTCCTCAATATGCAGAAAGCTTAATCTTCGGTGCGCTTCTTGACAGTAAAGCAAGTGAGCACGCTGCAAGAATGACGGCGATGAAAAACGCGACAGACAACGCGAAGGAACTTATCGATTCCCTTTCGCTTTCTTACAACCGCGCTCGCCAAGCAGCCATCACACAAGAAATTACGGAAATTGTCGGCGGAGCAGCCGCTTTAGAATAGAAAGATTTTGTCAGGAGGGATAGCGATGAAGAAAGGACGCGTTAGCCAGGTATTAGGACCAGTCGTCGACGTGCGTTTTGAAGATGGTCACTTGCCTGAAATTTATAATGCGATTAAAATTTCACAGCCAGCTGCAAGTGAAAACGAAGTAGGTATTGATTTAACGCTTGAGGTCGCTCTTCATTTAGGTGATGATACAGTCCGTACAATCGCAATGGCATCTACGGATGGTGTTCAGCGCGGAATGGAAGCTGTAGATACAGGAGCGCCAATCTCAGTACCGGTTGGTGATGTAACACTAGGCCGTGTATTTAACGTACTCGGAGAAAATATTGATTTAAATGAGCCAGTTCCTGCGGATGCGAAAAAGGATCCGATTCACAGACAGGCGCCTTCATTTGATCAGCTTTCAACTGAAGTTGAAATTCTAGAAACAGGTATTAAAGTTGTTGACTTGCTTGCTCCATACATCAAGGGCGGTAAGATCGGATTGTTTGGTGGCGCCGGTGTAGGTAAAACTGTATTAATCCAGGAATTAATCAACAACATCGCGCAAGAGCACGGCGGTATCTCTGTATTCGCCGGTGTAGGGGAGCGTACTCGTGAAGGGAACGACCTTTTCTACGAAATGAGCGACTCTGGCGTAATCAACAAAACAGCCATGGTATTCGGACAAATGAACGAGCCGCCGGGCGCACGTATGCGTGTTGCTTTGACAGGTCTTACAATGGCTGAGCACTTCCGTGATGAACAAGGACAGGACGTACTGTTCTTCATCGATAACATTTTCCGTTTCACACAAGCGGGTTCAGAGGTTTCTGCCCTTCTTGGCCGTATGCCTTCAGCGGTTGGTTATCAGCCGACGCTTGCGACTGAAATGGGTCAGCTCCAAGAGCGTATCACATCTACTAACGTTGGATCAGTTACATCTATCCAGGCGATCTACGTGCCTGCCGATGACTACACTGACCCGGCACCGGCAACAACATTCGCTCACTTGGATGCGACAACAAACCTTGAGCGTAAGTTAACTGAGATGGGTATCTACCCTGCGGTTGATCCGTTGGCTTCTACATCTCGAGCTCTTGCTCCTGAAATTGTCGGAGAAGAGCACTATGCGGTTGCACGTGAAGTACAGTCAACGCTTCAGCGTTACAAAGAGCTTCAAGACATCATTGCGATTCTCGGTATGGATGAATTGAGTGAAGAAGACAAGCTTGTTGTTCAACGCGCACGCCGTATTCAGTTCTTCCTTTCTCAAAACTTCCACGTGGCTGAACAGTTCACTGGACAAAAAGGTTCTTACGTGCCTGTAAAAGAAACGGTTCAAGGTTTCAAAGAAATCTTAGCCGGCAAATACGACCATCTTCCTGAAGATGCGTTCCGTCTTGTAGGCCGTATCGAAGAAGTTGTTGAGAAAGCAAAAGAAATGGGTGTAGAAGTTTAATCTGGTCCTAGGAGGGTAAAAGCATGAAGACCGTTAAAGTCAATATCGTTACTCCCGACGGCCCAGTATACGATGCGGATATCGAAATGGTGAGCGTGAGAGCCGAAAGCGGCGATCTCGGTATTTTGCCAGGGCATATTCCAACCGTGGCTCCTCTTAAAATCGGTGCTGTCCGTCTGAAAAAAGACGGACAGACTGAATTGGTTGCTGTCAGCGGCGGATTTGTAGAAGTCCGTCCTGATCAGGTTACCATCCTTGCCCAGGCTGCTGAGACAGCGGAAGGCATCGATAAAGAGCGCGCTGCAGCTGCACGTCAGCGGGCGCAGGAGCGTTTGAATTCTCAATCAGATGATACTGACATTCGTCGGGCTGAGCTTGCGTTACAGCGGGCTTTGAACAGATTGGATGTAGCAGGGAAATAAGAAAAAATCCTTCTCTTGATGAGAAGGATTTTTTTTATGAACGCACAAGAGAATCAAACAGCGACAAAAGCGGCTGACTCTCTTTTTTCCGCAAGTATAAACGATCACAGCAATTCATTGTATGCCATGATTTGAGATGTCTTCTAAAGCCCATTGTATAAGCGCCGTCTGTGTATGGGTAAGGCTTTACGATCCATTCAGCATCTTCATGATGAGCAATCACGCAATCTATAAGATAAACACTGATCATTTTCTCGAATTCTTCAATAGGAAGATTCCAATCAGCAAGCAAAAGCTCTTGTAAACTTTGAAAATAAAGGTTTTCAAGCTCTTCAAGGCTTTCTCTCGTATAGGTAAGAGAAATGTTATAAAACTGACACAATTCATTCAGTTCTTCAATCTGTGACTGTCTATAATCATAATAGAATGCAATTGCTTCCCATTCCTGATCAAAAATTGGCAGATCCTCACCGTATTGCTTTTCAGGCTGAAAAAAAGAATGATTCACATTTGCCAGCTCCTTTCCACTAAAGTATACCATGTAAAAGAATCGCACTTTAAGCGGGGATTAACCCTAGATTTGGCTGATTATTCCGTTCTGTATAAAATGTATCATCTTTATCCGTGCTTCCTATATAATAAGAAAGGGTATAAACGCGGAGAAAGGATGAAAGGAGTGGAATAGATGAGTGTACTGGGACAGCAGGCTGCAATCGGCATTGTCGTTCATCTGATTTTTATAGCGGTGACTTGGTGGGCGCTGCAAGCCGTCAATATAGATCCGTTAATCAAAAAAGGCAAAGTTGTGCAGGCAAGACTCCTGATGATTTTACTGACCATTGCTATTGGAACGGCCGTTTCGAATTTCTTTTTAGATTACCTCAATTATTCTCAGCAGCTTCCCTATCTATTTTAATAGGTTTTGAACATGATCATTACGGGAATGGTTTGGGAAGCGGGTTGAAGCGTTTTACGCGAGTTTTGACGAAGATTTTTACGTATGGCGCCTCTTGCCTCCGGTAAAACTGGGGGTAAGGGGGAGAGATAAACATGAAGAAAAAACAAGTAAGCCACGCCATTATCATATCCGTCATGTTAAGCTTCGTTATTGCTGTTTTCCATACCATTCATGCGACTGAATTAACGCCGTTAGCACAAATTGCAGAGGGGATGGAACGCCAAGATGTGTCAATAGATAAGTGGACATTGCATGCCAAACAAAACATGTCGCTAACCGAAAAAGAATTTTATCAAAAAGTGCAACGTTTAAAATCAGAGTATCGTCAATATGATTGGGCGATTGCACAGGAAGATAAAATCGTAAAGGCAGTTGGCACGTATACTGACAAAAAAAATCACACTTCTTTTAGACTGCAGCTTGTCACAACCCTCAAAAAACACAACCCAACTTCGTATTTACTATATGAGCAAATGAGTCTTAAGACACCGGATAGCTGGAATGATACATATCAACAGTTTGAACGGGAGACACTCGGGATATTCCAAGAAAAAGTAGTTATTTTTACTTGTCTAAATGGTCATTTAGATGATAATATGAATATTGTTTTGCAAAAAAAAGCAAATCAGTTATTAAACGAATTTCAAGCAAGATCTGTTGAACATGTAGTTGAGCCAAATTTCGTTTCTATTTCTGCGTTTACAGATGAGTGGAAAGAGTACATCATGACCTCGAAACATAAAATGAATTTGCAAATTGCACTTAGAAGTGCAGGAATGGGCGGAAAACATACCGTTACGGTTGGCACACCAATCGTTACGACTGAATATTAATATAGAGAATTTAGGGACGCGGAGGGGAATACCTTGGAAAAAATCATCGTCCGCGGCGGTCAAAAGTTAAACGGCACAGTCAAAGTTGAAGGCGCTAAAAATGCCGTTTTACCTGTTATCGCTGCATCTTTATTAGCAAGTGAAGAAAAAAGCGTAATTTGTGATGTACCTACGCTCTCCGATGTATATACAATTAACGAAGTGTTGCGTCATTTAGGAGCAGATGTGCATTTTGAGAATAATGAAGTGACTGTAAATGCTTCATACGCTTTGCAAACTGAAGCACCTTTTGAATATGTACGTAAAATGCGTGCGTCCGTGCTTGTCATGGGGCCGCTTCTTGCGCGTACAGGTCATGCAAGAGTTGCGCTTCCAGGCGGATGCGCAATTGGTTCCAGACCGATCGATCAGCATTTAAAAGGTTTTGAAGCAATGGGCGCAGAAATCAAAGTCGGCAATGGCTTCATCGAAGCTGAAGTAAAAGGCCGTCTACAAGGCGCAAAAATCTATCTGGACTTCCCAAGTGTAGGAGCTACAGAGAACCTGATTATGGCAGCCGCTCTAGCTGAAGGAACAACAACGCTGGAGAACGTGGCGAAAGAACCTGAAATCGTTGATTTAGCAAACTATATCAACGGCATGGGCGGAAAAATCCGCGGAGCGGGCACCGGCACCATCAAAATTGAAGGAGTCGAAAAGCTTCACGGCGTAAAACATCATATTATTCCTGACCGGATTGAAGCGGGCACGTTTATGGTTGCAGCTGCAATCACTGAAGGAAACGTATTAGTTAAAGGAGCGGTTCCTGAACACCTCACTTCTTTAATTGCCAAAATGGAAGAGATGGGTGTAACGATTAAGGATGAAGGTGAAGGCCTGCGTGTCATTGGCCCGAAAGAACTCAAACCGATCGACATTAAAACAATGCCTCACCCGGGCTTCCCGACTGATATGCAGTCACAAATGATGGCGCTTCTGCTTCGTGCAAGCGGCACAAGCATGATTACAGAAACTGTTTTTGAAAACCGTTTTATGCATGCGGAAGAATTCCGCCGTATGAATGGCGATATCAAGATTGAAGGACGTTCTGTCATCATTAATGGCCCTGTACAGCTTCAGGGAGCTGAAGTTGCAGCGACTGACTTGCGTGCAGGTGCAGCGCTGATTCTTGCGGGGTTAGTGGCTGAAGGTCATACACGTGTTACTGAACTGAAGCACTTAGACCGCGGTTACGTTGATTTCCATAAGAAGCTTGCAGCTATTGGCGCAGACATCGAACGTGTAAATGATGAGTCTGCTTCTGAGCAAGAGAACAAAGAAGTTGTTTCTGACTTAAACGCATAAACTTACCTAAAAAATCAGTATGTCACTCTGGCATACTGGTTTTTTATTTTTCGTGTATTATCATCATTATGCGCAAAATAGCAAAAAAGAATACGTAAATGACAAATAAAGTTTCTGTCCAAAACGAGAGTCATATTAGCTTGTCCCTGCCCATAGACTAGACTAGAGTCGAATCCCGAGCAGGAGGCAGCTGAATATGAAACAATTCGTAATTACACTATCCGTACTATGTGCATTGATTATCTTGATTCCCACACTCTTGGTCATACCGTTCCAGCATAATAAAGAAGCGGGGGCCAGCGTAGAATCAGGAAAGACAGCAGTCAGCACGAAACCAGCATCCAAAGGAGCGGAAACGTTGAAAGCATCACCTGTTTCTATTCCCGTCTATCGAACCGCAAATCAATCCGTAGAAGACATTCCGCTAGAAGAGTATGTCATTGGAGTGGTCGCCTCCGAAATGCCGGCAACCTTTGAATCTGAAGCGCTGAAAGCCCAGGCTCTCGCCGCCAGAACGTTTATTGTCAGACTGATGGTCTCAAATTCAGCAGTAGAGGCTCCTAAAGGCTCGCTGGTGGATGATACACAGATGTTCCAGGTGTATAAAAGCAAAGCGGAGCTCAAAAAACAGTGGGGCGCAAGCTATGAGCGAGATTTAAAGAAAATCACAGATGCGGTAACCAGCACGCAAGGCAAAATCCTAACGTACAACAACCAGCCAATTGAAGCCTCTTTTTTCTCCACAAGCAACGGCTACACAGAAAACGCAGAAGCCTATTGGACAAGTGCCATCCCATATTTAAAAAGCGTCAAAAGCTCATGGGATAAAAAGTCTCCGAAATATAAGGCAACGAAAACCTTTACAGCCTCAGAATTTGAGCAAAAGCTTGGCGTCAAGCTGGATGGGTCTGGCACTGTCGGGAAAATTACCGGAGAGACACCGGGCCATCAGGTCGCAACAGCCGTTATTAACGGCAAGACGCTCAAAGGCAGGGACATACGTGAAAAGCTTGGCCTCAATTCAGCCGATTTTGAATGGGAGCGAAACGGAGATACGATTACAGTCACGACGAAAGGATTTGGCCATGGTGTCGGGATGAGCCAATATGGTGCGAATTTTATGGCGAAAGAAGGTAAAACGGTTAATCAAATTGTGAAGTACTATTACCAAGGCACACAAATTTCAAACGCAGATTCGTTTTTGAATAAATATATGGCGAAGAAGTAAAAAAAGACGCTCACTGAGCGTCTTTTTGAGTTCCTGAATGTCTTTTATCTAAGGGCGGTTAAAACTGTTTAGAGAAGCTCCTGACAGTCTTTAGAGCGACAAGGCCCTTTTTCCTGATTTATGGCTTTGAGATTGTGGTAAAGTAATCCACATGTATCGACAGACTTCGACAGACTCATATAACGAAAGCCGAAAGGCCGACAATCTTCTTTTTTCATAATAATGTTAGGCGGAAATCACTAATAAAAACAAAGATTTCTATGCAAAAGTAAACAACAGCAATGGGGAAGCCCGCCCTATTTATTTCTCTGTTTTTGTCGATTACGATTAGTTATGTTCAGCGTTGAACATCTGCACGCAGAAACAAATTTGTAAAGGGGTACGAACATGAAGAAAAGATTTTCACTGATCATGATGACAGGCTTGCTATTTGGATTAACTTCACCTGCTTTTGCGGCTGAAAAGAAAGAATCGGAAGCTGAAGCTCCGGCAAACGTGGCAGTCTTGCTTGATGCCAGCGGAAGTATGGCGAAAAGAATAGACGGTGTATCTAAATTTAATTCAGCTAAAAAAGAAATTTCTAAGTTTGCTAGCTCACTGCCGGAAGGAACTCAGGTGAAAATGAGTGTGTTTGGTTCAGAAGGAAACAATAAAAATTCCGGAAAGGTTCAATCTTGTGAATCCATCCGCAACGTATACGGTTTCCAAAGCTTTAACGAGCAAAGCTTTCTCAATTCTCTCAATGCAATTGGGCCGACTGGCTGGACGCCAATTGCCAAAGCGCTGAACGAGGCGAAATCTTCTTTTGACCAGCTTGATACTAAAGGGGAAAAAGTGGTGTATCTGTTAACAGACGGTGAGGAAACGTGCGGAGGAAATCCAATTAAAACAGCAAAAGAACTGCACAAAGACAATATCACTGTTAATGTGATCGGTTTTGATTATAAAGAGGGATACAAAGGCCAGCTGAACGCAATTGCGAAAGTTGGCGGCGGTGAATACTTTCCTGCTTATACTCAAAAAGATGTTGAGAAAATCTTCACTCAGCAATCATTGATGTTATCTAAATAAGAAAAAAGAGGCTGATAGTGATCAGCCTCTTTTTTGTATGTAACATAAAGTTCAAAAGTAATCAGGTGCCAGCCTGTAGCATAGTAGCAGATTTCCGTTTTTCTGTGAAGATCAAGGCGAAAAAAGAATGAATGATGTCACACTCTGTATATGCTTTCTGGGCGAAAAAGGCTAAATATCATCGGTATTTCAAGCGATTTTGAACAGAAAGCGAAAGCGGCACAAAAGGCAGCTTGCCCTATATCTTTTTGCATTATCATATTCTAGCATAAAGAAGAATCCAACTATAGTTGGAAAATATGATAAAGAAAGGAAGATAAACATGAAAAAATTGCTGGCTGCCGGTATCATTGGATTGCTGACTGTCTCCTTAGCCTCCCCGTCTTTTGCCGCTGAGAAACATGACACAAATGTAGCTGTGTTGTTTGATGGAAGCGGAAGTATGATTCAAAAAACAGGGGGAGAGCGCAAAATAGACATTGCCAAAAAATCAGTAAAGTCTTTTGCCGAGCTGCTTCCGAAGGATACAAATCTCATGCTTCGCGTTTTCGGACATGCTGGAAACAACAAATTGTCCGGCAAAGCTCTTTCATGCAGCACGACGGAAACCATTTACGGCCTTCATCCATATGAAGGATCGCTGTTCGACAATTCATTGAGTCAGATCAAGCCGACTGGCTGGACACCGATTGCCAAAGCACTTTCAGATACAAGAAAAGAATTTGAAGCATTTGACGCTGACGGGAAAAACGTGGTGTATTTAATCACTGACGGTGAAGAAACATGCGGCGGAGACCCTGCAGCGGAAATTGAAAAGCTTCGTGAATCGAATGTGGATACCATTGTAAACATCATTGGCTTCAACTTTGATATCAAAGGTAATGAAGAGATGAAACAAGCGGCTGTTGCTGGAGGCGGAGAATATATTTCAGCGAACAGTGCGGATGAGTTCGAACAGGCTTGGGAAAAAGAAGCACAAAAGTTTGCTGAGTAAAAAAACCAACCAGTTAGGCGCTCCCCCAGGCGCCTTTTTTAATTGGTTTAAAAACAGTTGGGGCGGGAATGATACCCTTAAAAGGGGTTGAACATATGAGATTATTAGGAATGATTTTTCTTATTGCCGCCGTGGCATTCATATTGCTCGGTGTTTTTCTAAAACTGGCAGCCTTCTTTTTTGTCAGCATGCTCACATTGATCGCAGCTATCGTGCTGTTTACGATCCTGAAAAAGAATCAGCATAATCAAACATAGAGCCCTTTTATAAGGGCTCTTTTTTATGTCTCAGAATTCGACAAAATCCGAGGAGTGTGAAAAAATATAAAGGCAGGAACATTGCGGAGGGGAAGAGACATTGAACGATAAAGTAACTGCGGTCAGGGATGTATGGCGCTATGAACAAGGGGAAATAAGCAAAATAAAAGACCGGATGGTGACGGAATACCCTTTGACAGTAATACTTAACGGAAGTGAATTTGTGACGCTCGTTTGTACGCCGGAGCATATCAAAGAGCTTGTCATCGGATTTCTCGCATCAGAGGGTGTTATACGATTTCAAAAAGAGATTAAAAGGTTTACAATAGATGAAAGTCTCGGTTTTGTTTATGTCGACCTCGTTCATCCTGAGACATTGGATCAAAAGGATTATACGAAACGGGTGATCGGCTCATGCTGTGGAAAGGGCCGCCATTTTTATTTTCAGCAGGATGTTAAAACCGCCAAAACGGCTGTCAGCCAAATCAAGATATCGCCTGAAGCGTGTCTGGCGCTTATGAGAGACATGCAACAAGGGAGCGGAACGTTTCAGGACACGGGAGGCGTTCATAATGCGGCGCTTTGCGACACAGAGAAGCTGCTGTTGATGCGCACAGATATTGGCCGGCATAATGCACTTGATAAATTATACGGACACTGCCTTCTGAACGGGATGTCCGTCCGCGACAAACTGATTGTGTTCAGCGGCAGAATCTCATCAGAAGTCCTGTTGAAAGCGGCAAAAATCGGCGTGTCGATAGTCATTTCCAAATCGGCCCCGACGGAGCTTGCGATTCAAATGGCGGAAGAATTAAATATCACAGCGATCGGGTTTGTCAGAAACGGATCATTTAATGTATATACACACCCTGAGAGAATCGGGGATAGGAAGGGGCTGTAGCTATGATTACAGAATCGCGTCAGATGTTGGATAAGAGGAACAGGCCGCTGAGAGACCTTCGCATTTCTGTTACAGACCGCTGCAACTTCCGATGCACGTACTGTATGCCCGCCGAATTATTCGGCCCGGATTATCCTTTTTTAAAGAAAGAGGAGCTGCTTTCGTTTGAGGAGCTGGAACGGCTTGCGACGCTGTTTGTCACAAGGTTCGGCGTTGAAAAAATCCGCTTAACCGGCGGAGAGCCTCTCATGAGAAAGGATATGCCGGAATTAATCAAAAAACTCGCCCGCATTCCGGGTGTCCGTGATATTGCGATGACGACAAACGGATCACTGCTGCCTGTTTATGCGGAGAGGCTCAAGGAAGCCGGGCTGAAACGGGTCACGATCAGCCTTGATTCCCTAGAGGATGAGCGTTTTAAAAAGATAAACGGACGCGGGGTTTCTGTCAGCAAGGTGCTGGAAGGCATTGAAGCGGCGAAGCAAGCGGGGCTCGGTGTTAAAATCAACATGGTTGTCCAAAAGGGTGTCAATGAAAAAGATATACTGCCTATGGCCCGTTATTTTAAAGAAAAAGGGCATATCCTGAGATTTATCGAATTTATGGACGTGGGCAACACTAATCAATGGGAAAAAAAGGACGTCATGACAAAGGCGGAAATCATTGGTTTGATCAATGAACACATGCCGGTTGAACCGTTAGCGCCGAATTATAAAGGTGAAGTGGCTTCCAGGTTCCGCTACTTGGACGGATCTGGAGAAATCGGCGTTATATCATCTGTATCTGATGCGTTCTGCGGATCGTGCAACAGGGCTCGTCTCTCTGCGAGAGGGGAGCTGTTCACCTGCTTATTCGCTTCTAGCGGATTTGATCTCAGAGGGCCGGTTCGCCAGGAATTAAGCGATGACGAACTGTCAGAGATGATCGGCACCGTATGGAAAAATCGGATCGATCAGTATTCGGTCGATCGTACGCTATCAAAAGCATCAGGCAAAAAGAAAGTAGAAATGTCTTATATCGGCGGTTAATATGTAATAAAAAGCTTATCGGCACTGTCCGGTAGGCTTTTTTTTGATGAAAAGCATATGTGCAAAAAATACATACAAAAACCGAAATATATAAGGATAGGCATAAAGAAGGAATCATTGTGAGAAAATTTTAATTCCAAAGCCATACATTATGATAAAATATAACCAATTAGAAAATAGAAAGGGTTGGAGGGGCATGGCCGCGTACGAGATCCCGTCATCTCAAGTAGGAGTGAAAATCAATAAGTGGTATAAGCACATTTTAGCATTTCAAGTGGCTGATGCCGTTAAGCTGAAAGAAGAGATTGATCAAGACATAGAACAGATGGAAGAGGATCAGCTGCTTCTCCTGTATTATCAGCTGATCAGTTATCGGCACCAAATTATGCTGGATTATGTAAAGCCCGACCTGCACGAGGAATCTCAGCTTCAATATCGTGAATTGATCAAAACGCTGGAAAGCAATCAGGACAGCATCTCGGGATTATCTGAGTATTATTTTCACTTGTTCAGAGGAATGTACGAATTTGAACAGAACAATTACATCTCGGCTATATCCTTTTATCGGAAAGCTGAGAAGATGCTCGCGTTTGTAGAAGATGAAATTGAAAGAGCGGAATTTCACTTTAAAGTGGCGGAAGTCTTTTATATTATGAAGCAGACGCACTTTTCCATGAACCACGCCGTACAGGCGCTTGAGACATACAAGGCTAACGACTTTTACAGAGTCAGAAGAATTCAATGCCATTTCGTCATATCAGGAAACTACATTGACTACAGACATTATGAAAAAGCGCTTGAACATTTGGATGACGCGTATCGTCTGGCTTTATTGGAAGGACAGCCCCGTTTGACTGGATCAGCCCTTTATAACATCGGGAATTGCTATGATGACAAAGGAGAGCTGGATAAAGCCGCGGAATACTTTGAAAAAGCGCTTCCTGTCTTTGAAGAGCATCAGCTGGAACAGCTCCCAAAAGCGCTCTTTAGCCTGACTCGCGTTCTTTTCAAAAAGCAAGATGTCCAAGCTGCGATGCGATACTATGAAAAAGGAATTGCCATCGCCCAAAAACGAAACGACTACTTCAGTCTGGCAAAATACAAATTTCTGCAGGGCCTATATGTGGAATCTGTTAATTTGGATATGATTCAAGAAGTATTTGACTATATGGAAGAAAAAGCCCTTTACGTATATATTGAAGAATTCGCTTTGGATGCTGCCTCCTATTTCAGTCATCGCGAACACTACAAAGAAGCGGTGTATTTTTATGAAAAAGCGGTCAATATGAGAGAGATGATCCAAAGAAGCGACTGTTTATATCAAGTGTAAGACGAAACCATCTGCTGCCGGATGGTTTTTTTATATACAAAAAAAGGTGAGCACTAGAACGTTTATTTTCGGACAGAACAGGAAAAATCGCTATATATGCTTTTGATCAAATTCTAAATAGCTGGGTTCAGACGGTGCCTGGGTCAATGACAGGCGTGAGGGGGAATTCGATGTTCGGTTTCAATGATATGGTGAAGTTTCTATGGTCTTTCCTCATTGTTCTGCCGCTTGTACAGATCATACATGTTTCAGGGCACAGCTTCATGGCACTTATTTTTGGCGGAAAAGGATCGTTGGATATTGGGATGGGCAAAACGCTGTTCAAAATTGGGCCGATACGGATCAGAGCGATCTATTTCATAGATTCTTTTTGCAGGTTTGGTGAGCTGAAAACCGACAATCGGTTCTCACATGCACTCGTGTATGCCGGGGGCAGCCTGTTTAACCTGATAACGATTTTTACGGTCAATTTGCTGATTATACACAGTGTATTAAAACCGAATGTGTTTTTCTATCAGTTTGTCTATTTTTCTACGTATTATGTGTTTTTCGCCCTGCTGCCGGTTCGATATTCAGAGAAAAAGTCATCAGACGGGCTGGCGATTTACAAGGTGCTCCGCTACGGGGAGCGCTACGAAATCGATAAATAACATTCAAATGTTTACCGTCTCACAGAAAGGGAAGGTAACAAGTACACACATAAATGAAGGGAGAGAGATCAACATGGGTAACGATGGTGTAAAAGATAAAATGAAAGGCGGCTTAAATAAAGCCAAAGGAGAAGCAAAGGATAAAGTCGGAGATATGACCGATAAAGCGGACATGCAGGCTGAAGGCAAAAAAGACAAGGCGAAAGGCGAGATCCAAAAGGATATCGGGAAAGCAAAGGATACATTCACAAATAAAGACTAATCATACAGAAAAGGCAGGAAACGATATGGTTCTTGCCTTTTTTTTTGTGCGCTATTTTGGATGTGAATAAATATAACAAAAAAAGTAATAGATTTGGTTAAAGTATCTAAATTTTTGAAATATTCTTTGAATTTATGACCCTCTTCTATATAATAATGACATGAGTTGTTAACTTTTATAACATTATATGGTTAAATCAGGGAAATGGAGGTTCTGAATGAAAAACAAAGGGGTTGGAATACAGGCTGTTTTTCTGTTGTTTCTGATCATGGTGTTGATGACGGGATGTGCTGCGCCGAAGAAAGTGTCAGAAGCCAGCGGGAGTGCGAAAAAAACAGTTGATATCGACACAAGCGGGGATTCAGTAAAGGTCGGGATTCTTCACTCACTAAGCGGGACAATGGCCATCAGCGAAGTGTCCGTCCATGATGCAGAGTTAATGGCGATTCAAGAAATCAACCAAAAAGGCGGAGTTCTCGGCAAAAAGCTTGAACCCGTCGTGGAAGACGGCGCTTCAGACTGGCCTACATATGCCGAAAAAATGAGAAAACTGCTTCAGCAAGACAAAGCGGCTGCTGTTTTTGGCGGATGGACATCTGCAAGCCGCAAAGCCATGCTTCCGGTAGTGGAGCAAAACAACGGGCTGCTGTTCTATCCGGTGCAGTACGAAGGAATGGAGTCATCACCTCATATTTTTTATACCGGAGCAACGACGAATCAGCAAATTGTGCCGGCTGTCGATTGGCTGCTGAAGAATAAAGGGAAAATCTTCTTTCTGATCGGATCAGATTATGTGTTCCCGAGAACAGCCAACAAAATCATTAACGCGCAAGTGAAGGCGGCCGGGGGAGAAATTGCCGGTGAAGAGTATACGCCGCTCGGCCACACGAATTACAGTACACTCGTCAGCAAAATCAAAGAAAAACAGCCCGATGTCATTTTTAATACGTTAAACGGTGACAGCAATGTGGCGTTTTTCAAACAGCTGAAAGACGCGGGGATATCGGCTGATGATATGCCTGTCATGTCGGCAAGTGTCGCTGAGGAAGAAATTCGGGGGATCGGCCCTGATGTGCTAAAAGGACATTATGCGGTGTGGAATTACTTCCAGACAACCAATACGAACGAAAATCAAACATTCGTGAAGAACTATAAAAAAATGAACGGCGATAGCCGGGTGACGAGCGATCCGATTGAAGCTGGCTATAATGCGGTCTATCTCTGGGCGGCAGCTGTTGAAAAAGCCAAGTCCTTTGATGTCGATAAGGTGAAGAAAGCAGCTGACGGGATTGCATTTAAAGCCCCGGGCGGCACAGTGAAAATCGACGGAGGTACACAGCATCTTTACAAAACGGTCAGAATTGGGCAAATCACGGGGAGTGGACAGTTTAAAGAAGTATGGAACTCAGGTGATCCGGTAAAACCTGATCCGTATTTAAAAACGTACGACTGGGCAAAGGGGTTATCTAAATAAATCAAAGCCGTTTGCGGGGGAGGAGGCGGAGCATGTCTGTCGTCGTAACTCAATTATTTAACGGGATCAGTCTCGGTTCTATTTTGATTCTTATTGCGATTGGATTGGCCGTTACATTCGGTTTGATGAACATTATTAATATGGCGCACGGTGAGCTGATTATGGCAGGAGCCTACACGACATATGTTGTTCAGCAGCTGTTTTTAAGCTATTTGCCGGCTTCTCTGTTTTCTTACTATTTTTTAATCGCTATTATCATGGCATTTGTGGTTGCTGCGCTTATTGGGATTGTTATTGAAACGGTGATTGTCAGGCAATTATATGACCGTCCGCTCGACAGCCTTTTGGCGACGTGGGGAGTTAGCTTGATACTGCAGCAGGCAGCCAGATCGATTTTTGGCGCGCCGAATGTGGCCGTCAAGTCTCCTGAGTGGCTGACGGGAGGAGTAACGCTGTTTTCCGTTACCTTTCCGTATAAAAGGCTGTTTATTTTGGCACTCGTTCTTTTTACGCTGGCGCTGCTCGGATTGTATTTGTTTAAAACCTCTGCGGGGCGGCGAATGCAGGCTGTTACGCTGAACCGGAGCATGGCATCGTGTCTCGGCGTATCTGTGAGAAAAACAGATACATTGGCTTTCGCGCTCGGAAGCGGACTGGCCGGTATTGCGGGGAGCTCACTCACATTGCTTGGTTCGATCGGGCCTACTCTCGGTTCGTCATACCTTGTCGATGCCTTCATGATCGTCATATTAGGCGGAATCGGAAAATTAAAAGGCACCATTATCGGCGCGGTGACGGTCGGTTTGCTGAGCACATTCGTTGAGTATTCCACAAGCGCTACGATTGCTAAGCTAGTCGTGTTTGCATTTATTATTCTCTTTCTGCAATGGCGGCCTTCAGGTCTTGCGAGTGTCAGAACGAGATTACTTGATTAGGAGGGAACCGGATGAAGCGGTTTTCACAATTCAGTCCGTATCTTGTGATGTTTGCCCTTTTTATCTCCGCTCCGTTCTTTCTGCAGGAGTTTCGATTGGGGCTGTTGGCGAAGTTTTTATGCTTCGCGATTGTAGCGGTCGGCATTTGCCTGATTTGGGGATATACAGGCATTTTGAGTTTGGGGCATGGCGTCTATTTCGGATTGGGCGCTTACTGCATGGCCATGTACTTAAAAATAGAAGCCTCACCGTCAGGCATTCCTGATTTTATGGAGTGGACCGGCGTCAGTGAACTGCCGTGGATCTGGGCAATATTCAGGTATCCTTTTAGTGCGATTGCCGCAGCTGTTATTGTACCTGTTTTTTTGGCCTTTTTACTCGGTTACTTTACCTTTCGCAACAACATAAAGGGTGTTTATTTTTCGTTGATCTCTCAGGCTGTTGTGGTGGTTGTGGTCACATTGTTCATCGGCAGCCAGGAAATCACCGGCGGCACGAATGGCCTCACGAATTTCTATACCATTTTTCAATATGCTCTGGCCGATCCTGCAATGAAGCAGATTTTGTATTTTACGACTGTCTTTTTCCTCGGTGTTTCTGTCGTGTTGGCTTTGTTTCTGACGAGAAGCCGTTTTGGGCGGCTACTGCAGGCGGTGCGTGACGGAGAAAACAGGGTTCGTTTTTTCGGGTATCATTCCACTGTTTTTAAAGTGTTTATTTACTGTGTATCCGCTGCGATGGCGGGGATTGCCGGGATGCTGTTTGTGCTTCAGGATGGGATGATCTCGCCGGAAATGATGGGCATCATCCCTTCGGTGGAAATGGTGCTGTGGGTCGCGATCGGCGGCAGGCACTCCATTTTCGGGGCGGTGCTTGGCGCGCTGTTAACCAACGGCATGAAAAGCTATTTGAGTGAATATTACCCTGACATTTGGCTGTACTTCCTCGGCGCGCTGTTTATCATCGTTGTGCTCTATATGCCAAAAGGGATTGTCGGGCTGTTCGAGAAGGTGAGAACCCAGCTTTCTTCCTCAAAAAAGAAAGGAGCGGCTGCTTATGAAACCGATACTTACCTGCCGTGATGTGAAGGTTGAGTTTGATGGGTTTTGGGCTTTGCAGGGTGCTGATATCAATGTGCAGGAACGCGATATCCATTTTTTAATTGGGCCGAACGGCGCCGGAAAAACGACTTTGCTGGACATCATTTGCGGAAAAACGAAGCCGCATTCGGGTGAAGTGCTGTTTCAGGAAACAAATGAATTGACAAAGGCCCGGGAATATCAGATCGCCAAACTGGGAGTCGCCAGAAAGTTTCAGGCCCCAAGTGTTTTTACGCAGCTGACTGTGTTTGAAAATCTTGAGCTTGCCATGAAACAGAAAAAAACGATCCGTTCATTGCTGACAGCTCGTATGACAAAAGAGCAAAGTGACAGGATCATAGACATCCTGCGGCTGGTTGGGTTAGATGACAAACGGGCCCTAACAGCAGGCAGCCTGTCACACGGACAGAAGCAATGGCTTGAAATCGGGATGCAGCTAGCCATGGAGCCAAAGCTTTTGCTGCTGGATGAGCCGATTGCCGGCATGACGGGGAAGGAGCGGGAAAAAACCGGAGCCCTGCTTGAAGAAATTGCAAAATCGTGCTCTGTTCTGATTGTCGAGCACGATATGGATTTTGTGCGCTCGTTTTCTAGGAAAGTCACGGTAATGCATGAAGGCAAAGTGCTCTGTGAAGGGTCGATGGATGACATCACAAGCAATGAAGAGGTGGCAGCGGTGTATTTAGGAAGGAGCGGTGTGTCATGATTGCCGTCAGGAATGTAACGTCCGGTTACAATCAATCGATGGTTTTGCACAGCCTCAGCATGGAGGTTCGCCCGGGGCAGATTGTCGCTGTATTAGGCCGAAACGGAGTCGGCAAATCCACCTTGTTGAAAACAATCATAGGCCTGCTCCCGGCAAAACAGGGAGATATTTGTTTTAATCAAACGTTTGTTCAAAACGAAAAGGTGGAAACACGGGCAAGAACGGGAATTGCGTACGTTCCGCAGGGAAGAGACATCTTTTCCTCCTTAACCGTTCGTGACAACCTGCTGCTTGGGGAAGAGCCGCTTCCGAAGAAGGAACGAACGGGGCAGATCAAGGAAGAGATTCTTCAGTGGTTTCCCGTTTTGCAAGAGATGCTTGACCGCAAAGGCGGCGATTTAAGCGGAGGCCAGCAGCAGCAGCTTGCAATTGCCAGAGCGCTGATGGGAAATCCAAAAATTATTTTACTTGATGAACCAATGGAAGGAATTCAGCCGTCAATTATCGAACTAATCAGACAAGTTATCGTAGACATTTCCAGAAAAAAAGACATTTCCGTTGTTTTAGTCGAACACAGTCTGGAAAACGCGTTAACATGTGCTGACTACCTTTATGTGATCGACAGGGGAATGGTTGTTGACCATGGAAAGGCTGATGAAGAAACGGCACGCCGCTTTGAAAGGCATCTTACCGTATGACCCGATATTTGAAGAAAGGGAGGTGATGTCCCGCCTGCATGATCCGCAAATTCGCAGTAACCGCATCTGCTTTATGCGATAAAAGAAGGAGGACTACAGATGAAACTGACACCGGTTGAACAAGAGAAATTGCTCATTTTTGCAGCGGGGGAATTAGCCAAACAGCGAAAGGCGCGTGGCGTTCTGCTCAACTACCCTGAGGCTGCCGCTTATATCACCTGCTTTATCATGGAAGGCGCACGTGACGGAAAAGGAGTAGCAGAGCTGATGGAAGCCGGCCGCCATGTGTTAACAGAAAAAGACGTGATGGAGGGTGTTCCTGAGATGCTGGACAGCATTCAGGTGGAGGCCACATTTCCGGATGGAGTGAAGCTTGTTACGGTACATCAGCCAATTTCTGCGGAGGTGAAGGCATGAAGCCGGGAGCATTCCAAATTGCTGAGGGAACGATTACGATTAATGAAGGCCGTGAGACACGGGAGGTAGCGGTACAAAACACCGGATCACGCTCCATTCAAGTCGGCTCGCATTTTCATTTTGCGGAAGCCAACGGGGCATTATCATTTGACCGTGAGCAGGCGATCGGCATGCGCCTTGATGTTCCATCAGGCACGTCGGTCCGTTTTGAGCCGGGCGAGCAGAAAACAGTCACGCTTGTGGAAATCGGAGGACGAAAGACAATTAGAGGCCTGAACGGAATGGCCGACACGTTTATCGATGAACGCGGCAAAGAAAAAACGTTAGCCAATTTAAAACAAGCCGGCTGGATGGAGGGTGTAATCCGATGAAAATGTCACGCGAGGAATATGCGGAGCTGTTTGGCCCGACAACGGGCGATAAAATCAGATTGGGCGATACGGATTTATGGATCGAGGTCGAAAAAGATTTCACAGTATACGGTGAAGAAATGATCTTTGGCGGCGGAAAAACGATCCGCGACGGCATGGGCCAAAATGGCAGAATCACAGCGAAAGACGGCGCTTTGGATTTGGTTATCACTAACGTCGTGCTATTGGATTACACAGGCATTGTCAAAGCGGATGTCGGTGTGAAAGACGGCAGGGTTGTTGGCGTCGGAAAAAGCGGAAACCCTGATATCATGGATGGTGTCGATCCGAATATGGTCATCGGCGCAGGTACAGAGGTGATTTCCGGGGAAGGTAAAATTTTAACAGCCGGAGGAGTGGACACGCACATTCACTTTATTTGCCCTCAGCAGATGGAAGTTGCGCTTTCTTCAGGTGTGACGACCCTTTTGGGAGGCGGAACAGGACCCGCTACAGGAAGCAAAGCGACAACATGTACGTCCGGCGCGTGGTATATGGCAAGGATGCTGGAAGCGGCCGAGGAGTTTCCGATCAATGTCGGCTTCTTAGGAAAAGGGAATGCATCCGATAAAGCGCCGCTGATTGAACAGGTGGAAGCAGGCGCCATCGGCCTTAAGCTTCATGAAGACTGGGGCACGACGCCAAGCGCCATCAAAACGTGTATGGAAGTCGTGGACGAGGCTGATATTCAAGTCGCCATCCACACCGATACGATTAACGAAGCGGGCTTTTTGGAAAACACCCTCGACGCGATCGGGGACCGGGTCATTCATACTTATCACATTGAAGGAGCAGGCGGCGGCCACGCCCCGGATATTATGAAGCTCGCCTCTTACGCAAACATTCTGCCGTCATCCACAACGCCAACCATTCCGTATACGGTTAATACGATGGATGAGCATCTTGACATGATGATGGTCTGCCACCATTTAGATGCGAAAGTGCCTGAAGATGTGGCGTTCAGCCATTCCAGAATCAGGGCAGCCACCATTGCGGCAGAGGACATTCTCCATGATATCGGTGCGATCAGCATGACATCATCGGATTCCCAAGCGATGGGGCGTGTTGGTGAAGTGATCATCCGAACATGGCAGGTAGCCGATAAAATGAAAAAGCAGCGCGGCACTCTTGCCGGAGAAAACGGAAACGACAATGTGCGTGCAAAACGCTACGTTGCCAAATATACAATTAATCCTGCGATTACTCACGGGCTCAGCCATGAAGTCGGATCGGTGGAAAAAGGAAAGCTCGCAGATCTCGTTTTGTGGGACCCGGTATTCTTCGGCGTAAAACCGGAACTGGTCTTAAAGGGCGGCATGATTGCACGTGCGCAAATGGGGGATCCGAACGCGTCCATCCCGACTCCTGAGCCGGTGTTTATGCGCCAAATGTATGCGTCTTACGGAAAAGCCAATCGCTCAACATCCATTACATTTATGTCTCAGGCAAGCATTGAGCGGGGTGTGGCGGAAAGTTTAGGGTTGGAAAAAAGAATTTCTCCTGTCAAAAATATCAGAAAGCTGAGCAAGCTGGATATGAAATTGAACTCAGCTTTGCCGAAGATCGAGGTTGATCCAAAAACTTATCAAGTCTTCGCTGACGGAGAGGAATTGTCTTGCCAGCCTGTCGATTATGTTCCGCTTGGGCAAAGATATTTCTTATTCTGACAAGACGCGGCCGGAATATATCCGGCCGTTCTATTGACTAAAAACGGTGCACAAGAACCCCGTATTTAGTGTATATTAGATGTTGACAAACGAATTAAATGTAACTATTATAGTTACAACGGTGGTGAAAAACATGATTAACAGCCGTCTTGCTGTTGCCATTCATATTTTATCTCTCATTTCAATGGATGAAAAAACATCTTCAGAAATCATTGCTGACAGCGTCAACACGAATCCGGTAGTCGTGCGAAGAATGATCAGCCTGCTGAAAAAAGCGGATATTCTTACATCACGCGCCGGGGTGCCGGGCGCAAGCCTCAAAAAAGATCCGGCTGATATTACTCTGTTAGATGTATATCGGGCTGTCCAAAAGCAAGAAGAACTTTTTGCAGTTCATGAAAATCCGAATCCGAAATGTCCGGTAGGGAGAAAAATTCAGAACGCACTGGATGAAACATTTGAAAGTGTGCAAAAAGCGATGGAAAATGAACTGGCAAGCAAGTCATTAAAAGATGTTATGAATCATCTCTTTTAATCAAAAGGGATGACTTCTCACCGCCGACATGTAACTGATATTGTTACAAATAAGGAGGAAATCAAAAATGAAAATTGGAATTATCGGAGCAAGCGGAAAAGCAGGAAACGAGATTTTGAAAGAAGCGAAAACAAGAGGCCATGAAGTGACTGCCATCGTCCGAAACGCTTCAAAAGTGCAGGAACAGGATATAGCGATTTTGGAGAAAGATGTGTTTGAACTGACTGCAGAAGACATTATGCCTTTCGATGCGGTTGTAAACGCGTTTGGAGCAGCACCTGACCAGGAACATCTTCACGTTGAGGCAGGCAGAGCGCTAATCAGCATTTTAAAGGATGCGAAAAACACAAGATTGCTTGTCGTCGGCGGAGCAGGAAGCCTGTTTGTTGATGAAGCCAAAACAACCCGTTTAATGGATACACCAGAATTCCCGAAAGAATATTTGCCGACTGCATCAAATCAAGGGGAGAACCTGAAAGATTTGCAGCAGACAGACACCATTTCCTGGACGTTCCTCAGCCCTGCAGCATTTTTTGATCCGGCAGGGAAACGGACAGGTTCTTACCAAAAAGGAAAAGACAATGTCATCGTAAACGAAAAAGGCGACAGCTATATCAGCTATGCAGATTATGCCATTGCTGTACTGGATGAGCTTGAACAACCTGCACACAAAAATGAACGCTTCACAGTGGTAAGCGAAGCGGAATAATAAAAAAACCCGGAGCTAGCTCCGGGTTTTTCCCATTAATAAGTGCTGTACGTATCGCTGAAAAGGCCATCAGCAATTCCAAGCATTAAAAAGATGAAGAAGGCGATAATCGCAAGAATGGATACAGCAATGCTTACGATCAAATAAATCCCTTGCATCTTTACAAACTTCGCGTAATTCTCCAGCATTAAGTCTTCAGACTGTCCGCTATTGTGCTCAGCCATTTGCCCTGCTTCTTTAGCTGACCGCATTAAAAAGATACCGGAAATAATTTGCAGTACGCCTGGCACGGCACCGATTAGAAAAAAGAACGCGCCTGAAAGCGCGGTAATTGCGCCCATAATAATAAATAAAATGCCTGTTGCTTTTCCCCATTTCGAAATGCTGATGAGGGTTTTGTTCATTGTTTCAGGATTCATGTATACTGGCTCCCCTTTACAAAAAAATACTCACTTTTCTTTTATACACTATTTGTGAGAAGTTTTGTATATAAAAAAATACATTTTTGGGATTGACCCTGACGCTGCGTGATTGTTTACGATAAAGGAAGAGGAGGTGTTATTTATGAAATACCAAGTCAAACAAGTGGCGGACCTAGCGGGTGTCAGCATTCGGACCCTTCATCACTATGACGATATTCAGCTTTTGAATCCTTCAGCGCTTACTGACGCAGGGTATCGTTTGTACAGTGATGCAGATCTGGAAAGACTCCAGCAGATTTTATTTTTCAAGGAAATTGGGTTTCGTTTGGATGAAATTAAAGAGATGCTGGACCATCCGAATTTTGACCGGAAAGCGGCACTTCAGTCGCAAATGGATATGTTGATGAAGAAAAAACAAAGAATGGAAAAGATGATTCAAACGATTGACAGGACACTTCAGTCTATTGAGGGAGGAGAACATATGAATAAGCGGGATTTATTTGCCGGATTAAGCATGAAAGACATTGAAGAGCACCAGCAGACATACGCTGATGAAGTTAGAAAGCTGTATGGAAGGGAAATTGCAGAAGAAACAGAGAAAAGGACATCTGCATACTCGGCTGACGATTGGCGCGCGATCATGGCTGAATTTGATTCGATTTACAGACGAATTGCGGCACGAATGGAACACGGGCCCGATGATGCAGAGGTTCAGGCTGCTGTGGGGGCGTTTCGTGATCATATTTGCCAATATCATTACGATTGCACACTCGACATTTTCAGAGGACTTGGGGAAGTGTACATCACTGACGAACGATTTACTGATTCAATCAATCAATATGGTGAAGGCCTTGCCGCTTTTTTGCGTGAGGCGATCATCATTTACTGTGACCAACAGGAAAAACCCCGGCCGTAAAGGCTGGGGTTTTGGCACATCTTATAAAATCGGCGATAACAGGCGCGAGACGGATTCTTTAATTCGAATCCATAAGGAGCGCTGCAGGTATTCCTCGTAGGTGTATTTTCTGGATACGAGCAAATCTTCTTTAAATGTAGAAACCAGTTTTTTCGCAATGATGATATCGTAAATAAATGCATTAACCTCAAAATTCAGCCTGAAGCTTCGGACATCGATGTTCGCTGTGCCGACTGATGCAATTTCGTCATCAACCACGATGGTTTTCGCGTGAATAAAGCCATTATCGTAAATATAGACAGTGGCCCCGGCTTTCAGCAGATCTCCGATGTACGAAAGTGTCGCCCAGTATACAAAGGCATGATCAGGCTTGTTCGGGATCATAATGTTGACGTCAACGCCCGATAGGCATGCGATCCTCAAAGCATCCAGCAGGCTTGCGTCCGGGATAAAATAAGGCGTTTGAATCAAAATGGAACGCTTGGCATTCGAAATCATTTTAATGTATCCATTTTTAATTTGTTCCCATTCGGAATCTGGTCCGCTCGTGACAATCTGCATCCCGACGTTGCCTTTTGGGCCGTAATCAGGAAAGTGATTCGGAATATATGTCAGCGTATGGTGATGGGAAGCTTGATTCCAGTCAAGGATGAAACGGGTCTGGATGGCGTGCACGGCCGTTCCCTGCAGCCGGATATGCGTATCACGCCAATAACCGAATTTCGGATTAAGCCCGAGATACTCATCTCCAACGTTAAATCCTCCCACATAACCGGTCATACCGTCTATGATGACAAGCTTTCGATGGTTCCGATAATTCAGCCGCAAGTTAATCGGCCTGAGCTTTGAAGGGAAAAAGACCTCCACATGCCCGCCGGCCTCGCGGAGCTCTTTAAAAAACTTTTTTCTCAGCGTTCTGGACCCGAGTTCATCATAAAGCACCCTGACCTGAACACCTTCTTTCGCTTTTTGGATGAGAGCGTCCCGTAATTTTTTGCCTAATTCATCACCTTTATAAATATAATATTGTAAGTGGATATGATCCTTAGCCTTCGCAATGTCATTCAGCAGCCGCTGAAACTTATCCCGTCCGTCTGTAATCACGTCAACTGAATTATCCTCTGTAAACACAGCATGGTTATTCATGATAAGCATATAAATTAAATCTTTGTTATCAAAGGTCGCCCGATTGTTGAACCGGAATTGCTTGTTTTCTAAATCTTCAAGCTGATGCTTCAGCAGCTTTTCAATTCCAATCTTTTTCCGGTCTTCCCATTGAAACAAATGCTTACGCCTGAGATTATGGCCGAATAATAAGTATAAAATAAAGCCTAAAACGGGAATAAAGAAAAGAACAAGCAGCCACGCCCAAGATGCGCTGGCATCGCGCCGTTCTTTGAAAATGACAATGATGGCCAAAAGAATATTTAAAATGAAAAAAAGTGATAAAAGGATGGAAGAAATACTCACTTTGTAACCCCGCTCATTCATATTTATCAAGAAGATTGCCATTAGTATTCCATGATTAACAGCGATCTGATTCCCATTACAAATTATAACACTCACATTTTAAAAGAATAAAGAGCGGCGATCCAGATTCTTCGTGAAAAATACGGGCAGATTTCTTTAAAACCTGCCTGCACCTGCGTTAAAATAAACACATATGATAACGTTCGTGAAGCCTTGCAACATCAAATAAAGGGGGAGGATTACATGAACTTTTACAGAGTTGAACAAATGCCGGGGTTCATTAAAACAGAAATGCAAAAAATTCAAAAGGCCGTACAGCCTTTCATGAAAAAAACCGTCATTTACCGTTTTCTTGCTATTCCGCTTGCTGCATTCTCTCTCTTTAATTTAGCTGCTTTTCTATTTCACGCTTCAGCTGATAGGGAGTCCTTGATCAGCGCAGGCATATTTGCCCTTTTGGCGGCGCTGGGGCTGGCATTTTTCAAAGAAGCAGGCTATCAGCATAAACAAATCCAAAAAACGGTTCACATTTATATGCTGAACAGGATCAAAAAGAGCGAAATCCTTTCAGAAGAGAGGAAAGACTCCTACACGCGACAGATTAAGGAAGAGCCGTTTGCGATGCGAAGTTTTGTGGAATTTTTGACTGAGGAAGACAGACGCAAGAAAATGTATTAAATAAGAACTGCACCCGGAATGTTGGGATTTGCCTGGCAATCGGGTGTTTTTTTAGGAGACAATCGGGATATGAACAGTCAAAATAAAAATGCACGGATTCGGTATGATTCCGAACTCATGCACCGTTTATTTTGGCGAGATATTACTTGTTCTCCGCTGGCAACCGTGTTGCTTTGTTGATTTCCTCCACTAGAGATGTCTGATCGATCCACTTGGTTGACACATCTTGATTTATTTTTGTAATGTGTTGGTTTTCTGATAAATAATCTCTTATCCGGCTGAAATAGAGCGGTTCGTTTTTGACATTCAGGTTTTGATATATTTGTTCAAACAGCTCTAAGTCTTTAGGTTCATCCAGTGTTAAACGCCATGATGGATAATGGAGTGCTTCTGGCAGGCTGACTTGATTGATGGAGAATAGGGAAGGGTTGTTTAAAAAATAAAAAGAAAGATATTCTGTATGGGTTAACGGTTTTGGCTGCTGTACAAGCCGCTGAAGGGCTTCAACAGTAATGATATTACCGGAAATTCCTGCTGAACTTGAAAGCTCCTGAGTATAATCTGCTCCTTTTTGCAAGTGCCGGTCAATTAAATATTGAAGTACTTCAGGTGAAACTGCTGGGCAATCACCTGTCACACGGATAATAATATCGGCTTTTGTTAAAGCTGCGGCTTCAAGCATTCTTTCTGCAACATTTTCGGGGGCGCCTCTCACGATTCTGACCTTACCGTTTAGAGTGAAACCTTCAAGCGGGTCGTCTTCAGGAAGATTTGACGTTGCCAACACAACTTCATGAACACCAGGGACAGCCAGGCAATTGATTAAACAGCGCTCAACAGAGGGGATTTCGTAAATAGGGAGTAGCGCTTTTTTCGGCAAACGAGTCGATTTTAGCCGGCATATCACTGCAATCGCAATTCTTGGACTTTTTATTTCGTTTGATGTAATTGGCTGGTTTAACGATAAATCAGCAGTTGCTACTTGAGGAAAAGAGTCCTCGGCTTGTAAAGGCATTAATGCATTCTTATTTCCGCATCTTTTGTAACTCGTTTTGCCCAGTGTAATGATTTCTCCTTTTTTTATATCACGGTTGGCTGTCACACGTAATGATGAATCATGCAAATACTTTCTTTCGGATTCATTTACTTCAGTTGAACCAGCTGCATTTTGGGCCTGCTGGAGCTTTTCCGTCATCAGTTTGAATTCGTTTGGCTCAAGTGAAGAGTAATAATCAAACCCTTTAGCTGCCCGATTTAGGGTAATATGTTTTTCAATAACAGCTGCCCCTGAGAAATATGCATAGACAGGAAGGTCGACCGCAAGCGGATGATCTGCGTCAATGTGATCCGCAAATCCAATTTGAACATTGTATCTATTTTTTAGGTGTTGAACTCGTTTTAGATTAATATCCTCTAATTTTGTCGGATACCCTTGAAATCCATGCATGAGAATGAGCTGATTTTTCATATGTTGTTTTACAAGCGACACCATCTGATCGATCTCATCTTCGTACCAACCCCCAACTCCAATGAGTACAGGCTTTTCGGTCATACCTATCGTTTTCATGATCTCTGTGGATTGAAGGATGGTTGTTGGAAGCTTTATGCCATCAATGTCATGCTGTAGGTGCAAAAAGAGCTCTGCCCCCCATGAATCGAAAATATCTACCCAAATTTCTAATCCAAGTCTTTTTCCATAAGCGACACAACTTTTCCATACATCTTCATTCAAAAACAGCTCGATATAAGACTCATAAGCAAAAAAACACGGTGTTGCAATACAGTCATACTTGAACCACTGAAATTTCACACCATCTGCTCCGCTTTCTGCAGCAGCCTTGATGAGTGTTTTGAGGTTCTCCTCTTTTCCTTGATGAGCGTTTGCAATTTCAGCAATGACTTTTACTTCTTCCGAAATGCTGTTACTTTCCAAATGCCCCGCTCCTTTATTTTTTATTGGGACAATCCTGCAGTGATCTGGCAGGTGTCACTTGACAAAGCTGTTTACAAAAAAAGACCAAGTCGTTTTATTAGATTGTATGCTTCCTTAAGAACTTGGTGTTTGCACCTGCCTGCTTTGTTTGGAAAATATCATCAAATTGAAGTGAAGTGTGAAAAATAGACAATAAAAAAAGGCATGGTTCCGTTTTATCTGGAACCCATGCCCGGTACTGTAGACAAAATTTCAATGCTTTTACTCAAACACTGGATCATCCTCATAATAATAAGAATCTGGATCCTCATACGTATTGGTGTTTTCAAAAGCGGCAATGCCGATAACCACCAGCATGAAAATAACCAAAATAATCCCGATCAGGCCTGTTAAGATGCTGGATGCTGCGTAAAACAGCTGCATTTTAATAAACGTTCCATAATTCTCAAGCATGCTTTCACCCGCGGTGCCGGAAAGATTTCCGTCGGCTTCCGCGGCTGCTTTTGCTGAACGCATCAGAAAGACGCCCGAAATAATGAGCAGTACGCCTGGAATGGCACCGATCACTGTCATCAAAGTAGACAGAGTGACAAGCGACCCCATAATGATCAGCAAAACACCTGAAATTTTGCCCCACTTGGCAATGTCTGATAGCGACTTGACAGCAGAGGCGCTCAGCTGGCGGCTCTCACTTGCTGCAGGTTCAATTTCCTGCTCAGCGGGGCTATTTTCTTCATTATGATTTTCAATCTCGTTTTCATCTTTATCCAGACTCATCATGACAGCTCTCTCCCTAAAATTTTTAAATCGTATCTTTTGCCGTCCATTTCGGCAATGCCGGGAAATAGTCCCCATTCTGTAAACCCGTGCTTTTCAAACAGCTTCAGGCTTGGTTTATTATGTCCGAAAATGAAGGCCATAAGTGAGCGGATTCCAAGATCCCGCGCAATGCGGAGCGCTTCCTGAAGCAAATACGATCCAACGCCTTTGCCGCGGCATGCTTCGTCAATGTATATGCTGACCTCCGCTGTTTTATTATAGGCGGGCCTTCCATAAAATGTTTCAAAGCTGATCCAGGCAGCGACGTTCCCGTTTTCGTCCTCGGCAACATAGAGGGGGCGTGTCTCTGTATGGCCCAAAAACCATTCCATCCGGTCTTCAGGAGTTACCGGTTCGGTATCGGCTGTTACCATTCGAGAAGCAATCGTTGAATTATAAATCGCAACAACAGCCTCCAAATCTTTATTTTCAGCAAGACGCAATGTCATGTTCATACGTTTTTGGCACTCCTCTCAAAAAAAATGACATATTTTCGTATCAGTCTGCGCAAACTACATCTAAAAAAAGTTTTTTGGATAGGTGTATATATTTTCAGAAAAGTGTTCAGAATGTTGCTGAGGTGATAAACAATGAGAGAGGAAGAAAAGAAAACTTCTCAAGTCAAAAAACTTCAGCAGTTTTTTCGTAAACGCTGGGTGTTCCCTGCAATTTACTTAGTCAGTGCGGCCGTCATTTTAACAGCTGTCCTTTGGTATCAATCTGTTTCAAATGATGATGTAAAGGATCAGTTGGCTGATAACGGCGGAAACTCCGCATATGACAACAACGACGATGCAGTTGAAGTAGGAAAGTCAATGGAAAATGTCGCAATGCCGGTTGTTGATTCTGAAAACGTTTCTGTTGTGAAAAAGTTCTATGAAACCGATGCCGCAAAAGAAGAGAAAGAAGCAGCACTCGTTACCTATAATAACACGTACAGCCTAAGCAAAGGAATTGACTTAGCTGAGAAAGACGGAAAAGATTTCGATGTTTCTGCTTCTCTAAGCGGTACGGTTGTAAAAGCTGAAAAAGATCCAGTGCTGGGATATGTTGTGGAAGTTGAGCATGCCGACGGATTATCGACTGTGTATCAATCTCTTTCTGAAGCAAGTGTTGAGCAAGGTGACAAGGTAAAACAAAACCAAGTGATCGGAAAGTCTGGCAAGAACCTTTACAGCGAAGACAGCGGAAACCACGTGCATTTTGAAATCCGTAAAGACGGAGTCGCAATGAACCCGCTGAACTTTATGGACAAGCCGGTTTCTTCTATTGAAAAAGCAGCAGCTGCTGAAGAAAAAGCTGCCACTGAAGAAACAGAAGAATCCATTCAGCAATCTTCCGAGAAAAAGGATGGATCAACTGAAAAAGGAACAGAAGAAAAATCCGGTGAGAAAACGGATGATTCAACTGACAAATCTGGTTCTAAAGAAAGCAGCACAACAGAAGACACTGAACAGTCTTAATGAAGAAAACGTCTATCCGTGTGATGGGCGTTTTTTTCTGTTACTTTTTGCTTTGTTTCACCGTCTATGTAGTTACACATAGGCACGTTCGCTATAAAGGAGGTTATGTCATGAACCGTCTATTGCTCGCGGGCTGGATCTTTTTTATTCTGCTCTCAGTTTGTACGGAAAGCTTCAGCGGCATGGTCGTATCGCAAACGGTGGCTTTTCATTTTCAGCCGCGCCCTGATCTGTCTCAGTTTTTAGACATGGATTTTACTGAGCTTGCTGTACCTGTAGCGCTTATTCAAAAAATCGGGCATGCGTTTTCCTTCTTTGTGCTGACATATTTGCTGTGGAAACAGCGGGGCAGCATAAAAACAGCTGCAGCCGGCTCATTCGCGTTTGCTTTTATCACAGAAGTTCTTCAGCTCTTCTTCAGCAGGAACGGATGTATTCGGGATGTGCTCATCGATACTGTTGGAATTGTATTGTTTTGTGGTTTATATATGTTGGCGAAGCGGAGAAAACATGAGATGTACGAAAAATATTAAAGCCGGCTGTCTTGGATTCAGACGCCGGCTTATGTCTTTCTAGAAATTTTGATCGGTTGGTTTTTTTGTCAGTTTACTGATGATGACTTCATAGATTCTCACAATCAAATCGACGAATGGGCGAAGCAGATCTGAAAATCTAAAGAATAGGAACCCGATAATGATGGAGACAACGAGGCTGCCCAATACATCTACGGGATAGTGATGCCCCACCCAAATTCTCGAAAAGCCAGTCAAAAGCCCGAAAATGACAAGCGGCCAGCCGATTTTGCGGTTTCTGAAGAGCATCGCAATAGAAATCGCTAACGCACCTGTAGTATGGTCGCTTGGAAATGAAGCATCCGCATCATGCGGAATCAGCGTATGCACTGTGTGCGTAACGAACGGGCGCGGTTCGAAATAAACTTGCGTAATCAAAAAGTTGATCACAAGACCCGCAATTCCTGTAAGGCCCGCATAAAGCACATTTTTTCTGCTTTGCGTGTTCCCGAACAGCCAGATTGCCAATAGGATAAGGGCATAGGCGATAATGGCATATTCCGTTATGAAGACCATAATAGAATCGAGAATCGAATTGTGATGAGATAGTCCATGGATGGCTTTAAAAATTTCGTAATTCAAATAATCACCTTTTACATTTTTAATAATAGACTCATTATACTCATAAAAAGTTTCAAATCAAAAAAGAGTTTGCCAAAATGCTTGACGCTTGAAGAGAATTCGAAGGGGGAACAGTGTTTCTGGGGGTTTTTTCTATGCGCAAAAAAAGAGATCCGGATTCCGAATCTCTTCAAGGCAATTACAGTGCTTCAGGTCCTTCCTCGCCGGTGCGGATATTAATTGTATTGCTGATTTCATAGACGAATATTTTACCGTCACCCGGTGATCCCGTTTTCAGAATCCTTTTAGCGGTCTCAGTCACTTGATCAACAGGAACCTTGCTGACCACGATTTCAATTTTTAAACGTTCATATACATTGCTTTCTATTTTTACCCCTCGATAAAGCTCCGTGTGTGCTTTTTGAAGGCCGCAGCCGTGAACATTAGAGAAGGTCAGAGAGGTGACTCCGATTTTTCCGAGTTCCTGCTTCAGCTTTTCAAAATTTGCCGGACGCGTTACAATTTCCACCTTGAACATTTGACCGCTCATAGCGTCACTCCTCACATAGAATCTTGATATGCTTTTTCCCCGTGCATTGTTAAGTCAAGCCCAAGTGATTCTTCTTCTTCGGTTGCGCGAAGGGGAAGGAAGAGGCCTACAATTTTAATAATAACGAAAGTGACAATAAATACAAAAACATAAGTGGCGGCAATGGCTACAATTTGTTTCCAGATTAAGCTTGCATCCCCGTAGAATAAGCCGTCCGCACCCGCTGAATTAACAGAGGTTGTCGCGAATAATCCTGTTGCGATTCCGCCCCAAGTGCCGCCGATGCCGTGCAGGCCAAAGGCATCGAGCGCATCATCGTATCCGAATTTCTTTTTAAGCGAGAATACGCCCCAGAAACAAACCGCTCCGCCAATGATGCCAATAATAATGGAAGAGAACGGTGTGACAAATCCGGCAGCCGGCGTAATCGCCACAAGCCCGGCGATTGCGCCAGATACCGCTCCGAGCATCGTCGGTTTTTTGTTAATGATCCATTCTACCAAGATCCAGCCGGCAATCCCGGCTGCTGCGGCAGTGTTTGTGTTGATGAAGGCGTACATGGCCACACCATCTAAGGTCAGGGCGCTGCCGACGTTAAAACCGAACCAGCCGAACCAAATCAAAGCCCCTCCTAAGAAGGTGTAAATGAGGTTGTGCGGAGAAGATGCTGTGCCGTCTTTCCGTTTGCCGAGCACAATAGCGAGAACAAGGCCGGCCACACCGGAGGAAATATGAACGACGTTGCCGCCGGCGAAATCAAGCGCGCCAAGCTGGCCGATCCAGCCGCCGCCCCATACCCAGTGCGCAACTGGCGTGTAAACCAAAGAAGCCCATAAAACCGAGAATAAAAGAAAAGCGCCGAATCGCATCCGCTCTGCGAAAGCCCCGGAGATAATGGCTGTAGTCAGAACGGCGAACGTCATTTGGAACATCATAAATAATGAGTGGGGAATGGTATCGCTGTAATCTCCGGGATCAAATCCGACCCCTTTCAGACCAGCCCACTCCAATCCGCCAATAATTGAATTGCCTGGTGCGAAGGCAAGTGTGTATCCGAACAGCACCCAAACGATGGAAACGATGGCAATGGAAGAGAAACTGTGCATTGCAGTGCTCAGCACATTTTTGCTTTTTACCATCCCTCCATAAAACAACGCTAATCCCGGGGTCATCAGCCACACGAGTAAAGCGCAAAAGAACATAAAAACTGTATCGCCCATTTGCATGTCTCATTCCTCCGTATCTTTCAGAATTATTATATTTCTTCATTATAGAGAAAAAAGAATGCTAAAACATTCTCGTGTGAGATTTCCTCACATGGTTTTTTAGGGAATGATATCGAGGGATGTAATGAATGGAAAATGGCGTTTTTACGATACGAGACTTTATATCTATAAAATGAGCTGTCCGTATGAGCAGAAATGAGGATTTACATTTATTAGAATGTTTTATACTGTATTAAGTGTACTAACTCGAATAATACACTAAGGGGAGATTCGTTATGAATAAAGGGGGCAGGCTGAGGAGAGCGGTAAGTAAATCGATTCCGGCGACGTTCCGATTGTTTTTAGCCTTTAATTTTTTCGTGTACGGCCTGGCGAAAGTGGTGATAGGCCAGTTTGGCGAGGTGACGCCTGAAATCGAGGCAGCTGCTGGGAAGGGGTTTACCATTGCGTGGACATTTTTCGGTTATTCTCATGTTTATGAACTGTTTATAGGTTTCGGTGAAATCCTTGCAGCTGTCTTATTACTGATTCCGCGAACATCTGCATTAGGGGCAGTTGTTTTTATGCCGATTATTGTGAACATCGTCTTGATTAACTATTGTTTTAATATTGGCGTGCAGGATCTTAGCACGATATTAATGGTCATGTGTCTCATCCTTCTTTGGGTGGATCGCCGCAAATTCATGGGCATTTTCAGACAGGAGCCGTTAAACGGCGGGCAGGTGATGAAGCGATGACACCCCTTATGATTACAGTGCTTGCCGGTCTGTTCGTATGCACGACCTGTTACTATTACATAAAAGAAAAGTCATGAGAAAAGCGCTCCTTCTGAGAGTTTCACAAGCTAAATAAAAGAACTTAAGCAGAGTGAAGAGTAAAATATGCAATGGGAGAAACACTAACAGCATCAGGAGGAGACGTATGATGAATACACTCAACTTTGATTTTCAAAAAACAGCATTGGTTATCATTGATTTACAGAAGGGAATTGTGCCGATTGATCAAAGCGGACAGGTTGTCCCAAATGCGAAAAAACTCGTAGATGAATTTCGGAAACATAACGGGTTTATCAGCTTTGTGAATGTAGCCTTCCATGACGGAGCGGATGCGCTGAAGCCGCAAACAGATGAGCCTGCGCAGGGAGGTTCAGGAGAAATGCCGGCGGACTGGGCTGAATTTGTGCCGGAAATCGGAGTGCAGGATGGAGATTATACTGTGACAAAACGGCAGTGGGGTGCTTTTTTCGGAACGGATTTAGATTTGCAGCTGAGACGCCGCGGCATTGACATGATTGTATTGTGCGGCATCGCGACGAATATTGGGGTGGAAAGCACAGCGCGCGAGGCATTCCAGCTTGGCTATCAGCAGATTTTTATTACAGATGCCATGTCCACGTTCAGCGAGGAAGAGCATGAAGCCACACTGCGATTTATTTTCCCGAGAATCGGTAAATCGCGGACAACGGAAGAATTTCTTAGACAAGTGAAATGATGATATCGAAAAAAAGCCGTGCTGTTTTTTTAACAGCGGTGGCTTCAGGGACGATGCTGAATCCGCTGAACTCGTCTATGATTTCTCTTGCGCTCCATAGTATTCAGCATGAATTTCACCTGTCGTTTACAACGGTTTCCTGGTTGATTTCCTCGTTTTATCTGGCGAGTGCCGTGGCTCAGCCCGTTACGGGAAAACTCGGTGATTTGATCGGGCGGAAACGCTTGTTTTTATTCGGGCTCATTCTTGTTGCGGTTTCTGCCATCGGGGCACCGTTTGCGCCAACGTTTATGACATTATTGGTCATGAGGCTGTTTCAATCGGTAGGGAGCAGTGCGATTTATCCATCGGGAGTCGGGCTGATTCGGAGTCATATTCATGAGCGGCAGGCATCAGCCTTGGCTGTGCTCTCTATTTTTGCGTCTGCCATGACGGCGCTCGGACCGACTGTCGGCGGTTTTTTGATTGTGTGGGGCGGATGGCCGGCGATCTTTATCGTCAATTTGCCGTTTATTATCCTCAGCTTCTTATTGGGCATGTATATGTTCCCGAAAGACCAGGAAAAAGGGGCAGGAGTCAAAACGATCATTCGGCAGCTCGACATTCTTGGCATTGTTTTATTTGCCGGAGGAATCATTTTGCTTCTATCTTTTCTCCTTTCGTTTAGCACGTCGCCACATCCGGTTGAAGGTGTGCTTGGCGTGCTACTGCTCGGAGGATTTGTCTGGCATGAGCTGAAAACAGATAAGCCATTCATTGATGTCCGTCTGTTTAAAACACAACGAAACCTGTCAGCCGTTTATGTTCAGTTTATTTTACTGAATGTTTTCTTCTATTGTTTATTTTTTGGGCTGCCGAGTTATTTTCAGGATGAAATGCATCTCTCTGTTCAAACGAGCGGTCTGTTTATGTTGTTTATGTCTGGAATGAGCATCGTAGTGTCACCTATTACGGGCAAATGGATCGACCGATCAGGCGTCGTCAAGCCGATCTTTGCAGGTGCGCTTCTGATGACGGCTGGAGCCGTGCTCCTAACCATCTTTTTTATCAACGCACAGGTTATCGGGAAAGGCTTTATCCTGTCAATCTTGGGTATAGGCTACGGACTTGGAAATGTCGCGCTGCAGGCAGCGATGCTGAAAACGAGCCCTTCCAACATGGTAGGAACGACTTCGGGTCTGTTTCAAACCTGCCGTTACTTAGGATCGATTTTGTCTTCGGTGATCCTTGGTCTTCTTTTTGGAAAAGAAATCACGGCAGCTCATTTTGATATGATGGGAATCATCATGATCATAGCGGGCGGAGCAAGCCTGTTAATGGCTGTGAGATTTGCTACATTAATGAAAACTGCATCATGAGAAAAGAGGCAGGCGCTGAGTCTGTCTCTTTTTCTTGTTTAGGGTGTTCAAATAGAAATAGCAAAATTGTATAACATAGCCAATGTTATTGTCTGATTTTTCAGTTATATTAAGTGACATCAAATGTCAGAAAACTGAACATATGACGGAAAAACAGACAATATTGAAAGGGGAGCCGGCTATGAAATTAAAAGAGAGCCAGCATCAATCCAACAGACTGAGCAATGAAGATCTGCTGCCGTTAGGACAGGAGAAACGGACATGGAAAGCAATGAACTTTGCCTCCATTTGGATGGGATGTATACATAATATACCGACTTACGCAACGGTGGGCGGATTAATTGCGATCGGACTTTCTCCTTGGCAGGTGCTGGCGATCATTATTACGGCATCGCTTATCTTGTTTGGCGCTCTGGCCTTAAACGGCCATGCGGGGACAAAATACGGGCTGCCGTTTCCAGTGATCATCCGTGCTTCTTACGGAATATACGGCGCGAATATCCCCGCGCTTCTAAGGGCGTTTACAGCAATCATGTGGCTTGGCATTCAGACCTTTGCAGGAAGCACGGCGCTGAACATTTTGCTTTTGAATATGTGGCCGGGCTGGGGGGGAATTGGCGGTGAGTGGAACATCCTCGGCATTCACTTGTCTGGTTTGCTTTCTTTTGTATTCTTTTGGGCTATTCATTTACTCGTATTGCATCACGGCATGGAATCGATTAAACGCTTTGAGGTATGGGCAGGTCCTTTAGTGTATCTGGTATTTGGCGGCATGGTGTGGTGGGCCGTTGATATTGCCGGGGGATTGGGGCCGATCTATTCTCAGTCAGGAAAGTTCCATACGTTTTCAGAAACGTTCTGGCCGTTTGCTGCCGGAGTTACGGGCATCATTGGCATCTGGGCGACATTAATCTTAAATATACCTGATTTCACACGGTTTGCTGAAACACAAAAGGAGCAAATCAAAGGGCAATTTTACGGTTTGCCGGGAACATTCGCGCTGTTCGCGTTCGCCAGTATTACGGTGACCTCCGGCTCGCAGGTCGCGTTCGGAGAACCGATTTGGGATGTTGTCGATATTTTGGCGAGGTTTGATAACCCATACGTTATTGTATTGTCCGTGATTACGCTCTGCATCGCCACGATCTCTGTAAATGTCGCGGCGAACATCGTATCACCCGCTTATGATATAGCGAATGCCCTGCCGAAATATATTAATTTCAAACGCGGCAGCTTTATCACTGCGTTGCTCGCTTTATTTACGGTTCCGTGGAAGCTGATGGAGAGTGCGACAAGCGTATATGCGTTTCTCGGCTTAATAGGCGGCATGCTTGGTCCGGTGGCAGGCGTGATGATGGCTGATTACTTTATCATTCGCAAACGTGAGCTCTCGATAGATGACTTGTATTCCGAAACAGGGCGGTATGTGTATTGTAATGGCTATAATTACCGTGCGTTCGCAGCCACGATTTTGGGTGCGTTCATCTCGCTGATTGGCATGTATGTTCCTGCATTGAAGGGCTTGTACGATATTTCCTGGTTTGTAGGTGTGCTGATTTCATTTCTTTTCTATATTGTTCTGATGCGTGTGCATCCGCCGGCATCATCGGCGATTGAAACGTTTGAATCTGGGCAGGTTCGCCAAGCTGAATAAGATCTATTTCACGGTATATTTTCATATTTTTGAAATGGTTTTCCATAAATAGAACATTTATAATTGTTTTAGAAATCTATCCTAAAACGAAATGGGAATCGAATATGAGAAAATTGTACTTTCTTCTGTTGGCAGGTGTTTTAACGTCTGTTATCCTCGCTTTCGTTTTTGATAAGACAAAAGCGAATGAGGAAGGGGCTGGAGATTACCTATATGTTTCGCCATATGGCAGTGATCAAAATGAAGGGACAAAAGACAAGCCGTTTCGCACACTGGCACATGCTTCAGAGGAGGCTGCCGCCGGCACAACTGTCATGATTCGGGAAGGCACGTATCATGAAACACTTGTTGTAGAGCACAGCGGTGCGGACGGCAAGCCTATCACATTCCGAAACTATGAAAATGAAAAAGTCGTGATTAGCGGCGAATCCATTGCGGGCGCAGAATATGAAACACCGCTCATTCATATTCACGATAAACACGACATTGCCATCAGCGGTTTAACGATTCAAGATCTTTCTGTTTCATCTGAGGAAGCAACTGCTATGGGGATTTATGTGTCAGGCTCCAGCAGTCATATTGGCATTAAGAATAATCATATCCGCGATATTAAGACAACAGCAGATAAAGGAAATGCCCACGGAATCGCAGTCTATGGGACTGGCAGCATGAAAGATATTCAAATCGAGGACAATACGGTTGAGAATCTGACGCTTGGAGCGAGTGAGGCGGTTGTGCTGAACGGAAATATTGACGGCTTCACCATTGCGGGCAATGTGGTCCGCAACAATAACAATATCGGGATCGATCTAATCGGTTATGAGGGAACCGCGGACAAAAATGATTACGTGCGAAACGGAGTCGTAGAAAACAATACGGTTTATCAAAACTCAACTTTCGGAAACCCTGCTTATGGAGATGATTACTCAGCGGGCGGGATTTATGTCGATGGCGGACACAGCATCGAGATTAAGAAAAATACAGTTTACGATAATGATATTGGGATTGAAGCAACGTCTGAACACAAAGGGAAATATGCAACTGATATTCAGATAACAGACAACAAAGTATACAACAATGCTTACACCGGTATATCAATCGGAGGATACGACAAAAAGCGGGGCGGCACCAGCAATTCTCTGATTGCCCGCAACATTATATACCGGAATGACACAAAGGGGCTGTATGGCGGACAGCTGCTGCTGCAGTACGATACGAAAAACAACACAATTGAAAAGAATATTTTGACGGCCAGTGATTCCAGATTATTTATCGGAAACGATTTTACTGCAAATGAAGGCAATACGGTCAATCATAACGTGTATCATAAGGAAGCGGATCAAGGCGGCATATGGATGTGGAAAAAGAATGAATACGATTCATTTTCGTCGTATCGAAAAGCAACAAATAACGATCCGCAATCTATTTATGCCGATCCGATGTATCGTGATGAAGAGTCCTATGACTTTACGTTAGATCCGGATTCGCCTGCACGGCCGGTCATTGAATAATAGCCATAAGCGGCGTTCTCTTCCGATCAACGGAGCAGGACGCCGTTTTTTATATAAAAAAAGACTGCCGGAAATGCGGCAGTCTAGGAGTTATTCTGCGATAGACACTTTTCCTTCAGCCTCAGCAGGTTTTTTCTGGCTCCATGTGTAGAGAAGCAGAGCAATCAGAACGAACAGCCCCGCTGATAAATAAATGGCAGAGAAGCCGGCAGATGCTACAAACAATCCGAATACATACGACCCTACAGCAATTCCGCTGTCAAAGAAGGTAAAGAACGTGGCTGTTGCAAAACCTGAGCGGTGAGCCGGAGATTTCTGGATCGCCAATGTTTGCATGCAAGGAACGATTGATCCGTATCCAAGCCCGATAACCGCTCCTGAAAGCAGAAGCATCAAGCCGCTATGTGTGAAGGACAGCATACAGAGTCCCACAGAGAAAATCAGGATTGATGGGTAAATGACAATGCCCGGTCCGACTTTGTCGAACAATTTCCCTGTGAACGGGCGTGCAATCATCATTGTCACCGCAAAGCAAACAAAGAAATAGCCGCTGATATCCGAAAGATCAACTGATTTGGCGAATACAGACAGATATGATGTAACGGTTGAATAACAGAAAGAAATAAACAAACCGACCGTAGCAATTTTGAGTGCGCCTTTTTCAAACATATCCGAGAACGCAAAACGGAATACAGTCGTGCCGCTATCTTTACTTTGCGGCACTTTTATCAAGAACGAAACAAGTAAGCCCGCAACCATAAACAGGGCAAAGGCTGTAAAGAATACAGGGAAGCTGACCACTCTCATCAAATTCAGACCAAGGAAAGGCCCGATCGCCATAGCCAGGTTCATAGACATAGCAAAGTATCCAAGCCCTTCACCGCGCCGTTTGGCTGGAATAATATCAGCGGCAATGGCACCTGTAACTGTCGTTAAAATGCTGAACCAAATCCCTTGGAAGAACCGCAATCCGAGCAGCAGGGAAAAGTTATGAATCGGCATATACAGAAAAGATGATAGGGCGAATAACGCCATCGATACAATCGCCATTCTTTTCTTCCCGAAACGCTCAATAATGGCTCCGGAGAATGGCCGAGTAATAATCGCTGACAGAAGGAACAGGCTGATTAAAAGCCCGCCTTGTGATTCTGTGCCGCCAAGCTCTTGAAGCGTATAGATCGGCAATACAGTTAAAAATGTATAAAAGAACACAAACACAAATAAATTGACAAGCAGGACCATAATAAAATCTTTGGTCCAAATTGCATCCGCTTTTTTCAAATGTATGTCACTTCCTTATTTTCATTGTTGTAAAAACATGCGGAATAAATGAGAAAAAGCTTCTTTATCTTCATCCCGGAAATCTGCAAGCAGCTCTTCCTCGAATTTGAGCATTTTCACATTGATTTCTTCGTATTTTTTCTCGGCTTCTTTTGTGAGGACAACAAGTTTTTCCCGTTTGTCTTCACCTTGCCGTCTCTGTACCCAGCCGTTTTCCTCCAGGCGTTTGATCGTCCTTGTCACAGTTGGCGCTTCCACATTTAAATAGGACCAAATCTCTTTTTGAGTCATTGGTCCGATCGTACGCAAACAATATAAAACTGACCATTGAGATGAATAAAGGCCGAATGGCTCCAGCTGTTCATTGGCTTTCTTGGCAATCAGGCGGGCGCTTTGGTTGATTTGATGAATGAGGTGTCTGTTGACGTAGGTCATTTCGGTCTCCTTCTAAAAAACTTACCTAAGTAACTAATTGCTTTTTTCATTTTACAGGAGCGGTGAATGGATGTAAAGATAAAAATTTAGTGACGCGAAATAGTTAGCTAAAGCTGAAAAAGTTCGTTTCACCCCTTGTCCTTATTGAGTTTTTAGCATATTCCCAAAAGAATGCTAATACACTGTTACAAACCTAACAAAGAGAGTGTTTGAGGTGAGGGATCGTGGGCATATTTCACAAACTTACTTTTAAAACCATACAACGAAGAAGCGGCATACTGAACGACTCTTTACAGAATACGGATCTCATTTCACACTTCTCACATCCATTTTAGGGAGGTCGAGTGGTGTGCACGATTACATCAAAGAGCGAACAATCAAGATAGGGAAGTACATCGTGGAGACAAAGAAAACCGTTCGTGTCATTGCGAAGGAATTTGGTGTTTCCAAAAGTACAGTACACAAGGATTTAACAGAGCGTCTGCCTGAAATTAATCCTGACCTGGCAAACGAAGTGAAAGAAATACTCGATTATCATAAATCCATCAGGCATTTAAGAGGAGGAGAAGCGACAAAACTCAAATATAAAAAAGATGAAATTCTCGAAGGAGAGCCTGTTCAGCAATCGTAATTACCAGTTGTTATCAGTTGGCATTGTCTTCTTGAAATCGTTCATAAAACATCCGCAAAAAATTGTAATGAACTTAATGCGCTTCCAACTTTTTTTCTATATTTTATGATAATATATATAATTAGGGCACAATGTGGATATTTACTGTGAAACAGATTTTCAAGGAGGATATAAATAGATGTTTGCAAGGGATATTGGTATTGACCTCGGTACTGCAAATGTACTGATCCATGTTAAAGGTAAAGGAATAGTTCTGAATGAACCTTCCGTAGTTGCACTTGATAAAAACAGCGGCAAAGTGCTGGCGGTTGGCGAAGAGGCAAGACGAATGGTTGGACGTACACCTGGGAATATTGTTGCGATTCGCCCGCTGAAAGACGGAGTTATTGCTGACTTTGAAGTAACAGAAGCAATGCTGAAACATTTTATTAACAAGCTGAATGTAAAAGGCTTGTTCTCAAAACCGCGCATGCTCATTTGCTGCCCGACGAATATTACATCAGTTGAGCAAAAAGCAATCAAAGAAGCCGCAGAAAAAAGCGGCGGTAAACATGTGTACCTGGAAGAAGAACCTAAAGTTGCCGCTATCGGCGCGGGTATGGAAATATTCCAGCCAAGCGGTAACATGGTTGTAGACATCGGAGGCGGGACGACGGATATCGCGGTTATTTCAATGGGCGATATTGTCACCTCCTCTTCTATTAAAATGGCTGGGGACAAGTTTGACATGGAAATCTTAAATTACATCAAACGCGAGTACAAGCTGCTGATTGGCGAACGTACTGCAGAAGATATTAAGATTAAAGTCGCAACGGTTTTCCCAGACGCACGTCACGAAGAAATTTCCATTCGCGGACGGGACATGGTTTCCGGTCTTCCAAGAACAATTACAGTAAACAGTAAAGAAGTTGAAGAAGCCCTTCGTGAATCTGTCGCTGTTATTGTGCAGGCTGCGAAACAAGTGCTTGAAAGAACACCGCCTGAACTTTCTGCTGATATTATTGACCGCGGCGTTATTATTACCGGCGGAGGCGCGCTCTTAAACGGCCTCGACCAGCTGCTTGCTGAAGAGCTGAAGGTACCGGTGCTCGTCGCTGAAAATCCTATGGATTGCGTAGCCATCGGCACAGGTGTCATGCTTGATAATATGGACAAGCTTCCTAAACGCAAACTAAGCTGATTTCACAAACCTCATTCTGAAAAAGAATGGGGTTTTTTTATGAAAAAGTCTTCACGAATGGATGAGATATGACGATAATAGGATAAAATACTGATTTTTATTATAGAACGAACGTTCCTATATGACAACTGAAAAAAATGCCATTTTAGAGGTGGGAAATTTGTTAAAAGGATTATATACAGCAACATCCGCAATGATTGCCCAGCAGCGGAGAACGGAAATGCTTTCAAATAACATTGCAAACGCAAATACATCGGGATATAAAGCAGATCAAGGCTCTATGCGCGCGTTCCCTGAGATGCTGCTCAGCAGAATAGAATCAAAATCTCCGGCCGGAACATCAAGGACGGAAATCGGTTCCGTAAATACCGGTGTGTATATGCAGGAGCTTAAGCCTCTTTTCACACAGGGAAGCCTGAAATCCACAGATCAGCCTACAGACATCACATTGGTCGAAAATCAAGTTCCGGTTAATACGGAAACCAATGAAAACGCGGCTCTTTTTTACCCGGTTCAGACAGCGGATGGAATCCGTTATTCAAAAAGCAGCACTTTTTCACTAAATGAGAATAATCAGCTGACGATCAACGGACGCCCTATTTTATCAACGGATGGCCAGCCGATCACTGTTGATAATGAAAGTTTCTCTGTGTCTGAAAACGGTACTGTGACAACGAACGGACGGACAGCCGGCCAGATTGATGTCAGAATGGCGGAGGATGTCCGCAATCTGAAACGGGACGGCAATGATCTGTACAGCACGGCGGACGGCAATGATCTGCCAAGCGCAGCCGGTAATAACCAGGTATCCTATTCATTAAAACAAGGCGTCTCTGAGCTTTCAAACGTAGATGTGACAAGCGCCTATACGGAAATGACTGAAGCGTACAGATCGTTTGAGGCCAATCAGAAGGTTATTCAGGCTTATGATAAAAGTATGGATAAAGCAGCCAATGAAATCGGAAAAATCTAAGATAACGGAAGAAAAAACGGGGGACATCAACTATGCTCAGGTCAATGCTAACGGCATCAACAACCTTAAACCAGCTGCAGCAGCAGATTGACACAATCAGCAGCAACCTATCAAACAGCAATACAACCGGCTATAAGGCAAAAGATACGAATTTTTCTGAGCTAGTCAGACAGCAATTCGATCAGGTTGATGAAAAAAATGAGGAAGTGGCAAAAGCCCGAAAAACGCCGCCCGGCTTGCACCTTGGCGTCGGAGCGATGATGAATTCACGCCTTGTATCTGATCAAGGAAGCATTCAGAAGACGGATCGCGATCTGGATATCGCGTTTACGTCTCCATACCAATATCTTCAGGTTAACGTGAATGGAAACCGCCAGTACACGAGAGATGGAGCGCTGTATGTAACACCTTCAGCTGCGAATGCCAACCAGCTTCAGCTCGTTACTGGAGATGGGAATCCGGTGCTTGATGAAAACGGCAATACAGTGAACATCGACAGTTCAATGAAAAATATCACCATCAATAAAAACGGCACGTTAACCGCATCTGACGGAAACGCGGTCCAGCGGTTTAATCTCGGAGTTGTCCAAGTGAATAACCCTCAAGAGCTGAAATCGGAAGGGAATAACCTTTTCTCTATTGATAATGCGGCAGCTTTTGAAGAGCTGAATGGCGCTAATAGACAAAACATCGGCATGGAGCAGGGCTCGCTTGAGATGTCTAATGTCGATATTTCAGAACAAATGACAGATTTGATCACCTCCCAGCGTTCATATCAGCTGAACAGCAGAACGATTACAATGGGAGACCAAATGCTCGGTATAATCAATTCAGTCAGATAATTAGAAATGGGCGTTTTCAATTAGCCGCGCATGATAAAAAAAGCGGCTTTTTCGAAATCGTCCTTTTTTTTGTAGTATTCCGTGATATCTTCTAAAAGCACTTCCAAATCCACCCACGCTTCAATTTTTTCTAATTCAAGCACATATTCAAGCAGCTGATCATAGGGGTCTTCAACTGATGTATAGAGTGCTTCGAGCGTTTTTAATTTTAGATAAATGGTTTGAATGTCTACCTTTTCAGATAATTCTTTCCCTTTTTGCAGGACGGATTTGGCTTCCGTAACCTTCCCTGTTTTAAAAAGCGCTCTGACAGATTCGTATACACAATGCAGGTACGAGACGGGAGAATTCGTTTCAAACTCTTGATTCCTTAATACTTTTTTAAAGTAAAGAAGCGCTTCCTGGTCTTTTTTTTCGGTTGCTTTTAAAAAGCCAAGGTTATAATAAGCGTGGCATAGCAGGTTTTCGTCATGTAATTGCTGGGTTTTCCTAATGATTTCTTTGAAAAGCTGTTCAGCTTTTTCAAAGCGTTCTTGATCAATATAATTAACGGCGAGCAAAAGCTTACAGGTGATCACCTTTTTGATATAGCCGAATTGGTGTAGATAGATATGTAATGCTTTTTTGACGTATTGGATGGAAAGCGGCGGTGATTTCATTAAGTAATAGGCGCCAGCGGTTTGATAATATAAATCAGCGGCTTCAAACGTATTTTGAATGGCGGCCAGGTACTGTTCAGCTTTTTTAAAATGATTCACTGCATGTTTCGGAGCTGTTTTTACCATTTCATATAATCCTGAGAAAAAATACAGATAATATTTCAATTCGTCATCCATTTTGTCTTCCAGGCTGTATAGATCATCGAACAATGAATCAAGTCCGTTCTGGTTTTCAAATAGCAGCTGATGGCGGGCTTGAAACAATTGATAACGCATCCAAAGTTTTGTGTTCTTTTTGATCTTCGGAAGGTGCTGGTCAATTTTCTCTTTCAGTGTGCAAACGTGATTCATTTTGCGTTTGCTCATTGAGGAATACCACTCGTCTAACATGTTTTGCATCTTTTTTTCAATAAACTTCGAAATCATTTTCCTACCTCTTTGCTATTGGTAAAATCTATAATTATCATATCATAACTTTTGACGGCTCTCATTGACAGTTGGTTACATTTTAGCGCGGTTGAAAAAGAGATTAATTCATAATATACTTTTCAAATGTACAGATTGGATCTTTGATGATTGCTATACATACTAATGCAGATGAAGGAGATGTCAAGAGAATGCTTGATACTCAGCAAATTAAAGAAATTATCCCTCACCGTTATCCGTTTTTGCTTGTAGACCGGATTACGGAAGTTGAAGAGGGAAAACGGGCTAAAGGCTATAAAAATGTAACCGCAAATGAGGAGTTCTTTAACGGACATTTTCCTCAGTATCCGGTAATGCCCGGCGTATTAATTGTAGAAGCGCTTGCTCAAGTCGGTGCTGTTGCGATGCTGATTAAAGAAGAAAACCGCGGCAGACTGGCGTTCTTTGCGGGCATTGATAATTGCCGATTTAAAAAACAAGTCAAGCCTGGTGATCAGCTTCACCTTGAAGTTGAAATCACTCGTGCGCGCGGCACAATCGGGCGCGGAAAAGGCGTTGCCACAGTTGATGGCGAAGTCGCTTGCGAAGTCGAACTGACTTTTGCCCTCGGGGAATAAATGAAAAAAGGCAGATGGGCAGCGGCACATTTGTCTTTTTTTCTTTCAAAACATGAGAAAAGCAGGTGATTGTATGTGGAATGAATTTAAGGCTTTTGCCATGCGCGGGAATATCGTTGACCTCGCGATTGGTGTTGTAATAGGCGGCGCGTTTGGAAAGATCGTCACATCTCTAGTCAATGATATCATCATGCCTTTGGTGGGCTTGCTGCTGGGAGGGCTTGATTTTTCAGGCCTGTCGTTTACGTTTGGCGATGCTGTAGTGAAGTACGGCAGCTTTATACAGACGATTGTAAACTTCTTAATTATATCGTTCTCCATTTTTATTGTCATTCGGACTTTGAATGGATTGAGACGCAAAAAAGAAGCAGAAGAAAAGGCGGCAGAGGAAGCGATGGATGCGCAAGAGGAGCTGCTGAAAGAAATCAGAGATCTGCTGAAGCAGCAGACAAAGTCGCCGGAATAAAAAAGACTGCCGTTTTGAAACGGCGGCCTTTTTTTATTTTCAATTCCTTTCACTTAATGCCGCGGGGCTTTCCGTTGTTTCAGCGAGATGAATGAGCATTGAAACAGAGGTGCCGGCATCCGGAGTGCTGCTGATCTTCAATTCACTTCCGCAAAAATGTTTCAGCCGCTGGTTGATATTTTTCAATCCGACACTGCGATCGAAATCCGAAGATAAGAGATCTTTTCGTTTTTCCGGAGCCATGCCGGCACCGTTATCTTCTACTTTGATGTAATACTCTTTCTCGCTTTGTTTTTTAGCTGTCAGCTTGATCCATCCTCCGCCTCTTTTCTTGCTGACGCCATGAAGAACGGCATTTTCCACCAGGGGCTGAATCATTAAAGGCGGAAGGATAAAGTCCATGTCTTTGTCTATATCGAAAAGAACCTCAAGCCGATCGCCGAAGCGCGTCTTTTCTATGGAAAGGTAGGACCTGATAATAGAAAGCTCATGTTTGAAAGAACTGATGGCAGATGTATTTTGGAAATCAAAACTCATTCTTAAATAGTTGGTAAACTCCTCTGTTACCTCCCGCGCTTTTTCAATATCCAAATGACTGAGAGAAATGATCGTGTTTAATACATTGTAAAGAAAATGAGGCTTGATTTGCGATTGGAGAAACGCCATTTCCATTCTTGTGGCTTGATTTGCTGTATGTTTCATCATAATCAGGTTTTTGATACGCGCCATAAATTCAGAGTAATGATAAGGTTTTTGCAAAATGTCATTCGCTCCGGCATGAAAAGCCTTGTATTTGTCATGGCCGATAATGGCTGCTGTAATCATCAGAACGGGGAGATCAACCATGCTGAATCGTTCACGAATTTTCGTACAGACTTCGAAACCAGTCATATCCGGCATCATTAAGTCCAAAATAACCAAATCAAGCTTCGTGCAAGAGATGACTTTTAATGCTTCCTTTCCGTTTTTCACTGCGATTACATTGTAGGGCACACCTTCAAGCATATCGCCTAAAATTTTTAAACTGTCGATGTTATCATCGACAATCAGAATAGTTGGCGCGTCAATTTTCTCAGAGTAATAAGGCGTGCTTAAAGAGATATTTGACATATCCATCCCGGATTGTAATTCAGGAAGGCCCTTCTTTGTTTCCGGCACAGATTCATTTTGAGCAATTGGCAATGTGAAATGGAATGCCGAACCTTTTCCCTCTTCCGATTCAACCCAAATTTCCCCGTTTTGGAGCTGAACCAGCTGTTTGACAATGCTTAGGCCAAGACCGGCTCCGTCGTCTCTATTCGTTTCTGCTTGCTGAAAAGATTCAAAGATGGTTTGGCGATCGGCTTCGGAAATGCCGCTTCCGGTATCCGTTACTGTCACCTTAATCATGTTATCGTTCAGTTTTGAAGCAGAGAGTGTGATTTGGCCCTCCGTTGTATACTTGATTGCATTGTCTACTAGATTGGTTACAATTTGCCGAAAGCGATTTTCATCTGTGAGTGCCAAAGGGAGGCCGGGTGGAATATGGTTCATAATGTTCAAGTTTTTATGTCTGGACAAGAGATTGTAAAAATTCATTTCCGAACAGATTAAAGTGTAAATATCAACAGGAACGGGGTGAATCTGAAGCATGCCTTGCTTTATTTTTTCTAAATCCAGAATGTCATTCACGAGATTGGAAAGCCTGTAGCCCATGCGGATGACAAGCTGCATATTTTCTTTCTCTTGTTCTATTGTTCTTTTTCCTTTGCCGGCCAGCAGCGTCTGGCATATATTAATAATGCTGTTCAGCGGCGTTTTGAATTCATGCGATGTTTTGGCAATAAACTCATCCTTTAGCCGGTCAATTCGAAGCAATTTCCATGACAGCACTTCATTTTCGCGGAAAGCGCCGGCAAATTGCTGTGCCATCAAAAGAACGATCGCCAGTAAAGCGATGACTGTTGGCAGTGAGTAGATCGAATTAAAGGAAAAAGCCGACTTCCCACTGTAAGCTGAAATGGTTGTTAAAATAACAAAAGCACTCATTGAAATAGATGCGATTGTAAGATACAGGCTTCCTTCCATTTTGCGGATCGCGGCAATTGTGAAAATATATGTGATATAAACCAGGGTCGAAACGGCTAGCACAGAATGTAATATGTATGAAGCATGGCCGATAAAACCCACGGTTGAAAAATCTGTGATCAGGACCAGCACGGAAGAAACAGTGGCTATGAGAATAAAACGTTTTGAAACAATCTTCCGATAAGCAAAATAGAGATAGAGAAAAACCGCTATACTGACAAACACTGTAGAGATTGCCCTCATTGAATTTAGCAATGAAAATGAAATTGTCGGATAGAGGAGAAATATAATCCGCTCTTTTCCGATCATAACAATAATGAACGAAAACAGGAGACACATAACTGAAAAAAACAACAAATGTTTATCCTTTTTTCTTTGCAGGAAAAAGCCCAGAAAATATAATCCTGTAATGAAAAATGCCGTAATCATGACCGAATCATTCAGGAAGGAAATTTTGTTTTCCCGTAATATTTGGTCCTGAGTTCCAAAGGTAATCGGCTTTGCGATTCCCCACCCCGGCGTTTTTTCGAAGTTCGAAAATTGTACGACAAGTTCATTATCACCCTTATGAAGCGTAAAAAAGCTCGTATAGGGTCTATTTTGCGCTGTAAAATCAGGTTTATTTGTAGGGCTGCCGCTTTGTCCAATAAGTTGTCCGTTAAAATAGATGCGATTTGCGCTGTAAATAAACGACGTGCTGATCCCGAAAACCTGATTGCCTTGCTTTGATCTGATCGTCAGCTTGTACGTTCCGTAATCCACGTTGATACCTTGCTTGGCCACCTTCACATTGCTGGGGACATCAACGAAGAGGGAATCTTTTCCTTTCACAGAAGCAATCTCTTCTGGCGACAGTATCTGATTTGGATATAATGTCCACGTTCCGTTCAGTTGAACATTCCCATCCTTCTGAAAATCCCAGTTCTCCAAGTCCATGACTCCACGCTTTGCTGCAGGAAGTGTTGATCCAGAAAAATGGTCAACGGCTATAAAAGCCAAAAAGAATGCGGCATAACCGAAAATAATTGAAACGAAAATGAGTTTTTCTTTCATATCAGTGCTCCTTTATCCATAGGATCATTCTAAATTTCTATTTTTTATAAATATTGTAAGTGTAAACTTTCAAAAACTATAGATAGAAAGAAAAAGAATCCAGATAAAGGGACAATTTGGCATGATATAATAGAAGTTATTTACTATCTCGATTTTTCATATAGGGTGTGATGTTTTGTGAAAGCGTTAATTGTTGATGATGAGCACCTGGCCTTGCTTCACTTTAAAAATATGCTTGAACGGACAAAAGCATTTCAATCTATTATGGCGTATCAAGATCCGATTGAAGCCCTGGAACATCCAGAGATTCCTGCTGTAGATGCAGTGTTTCTTGATATTGAAATGCCGGGGGTAAACGGCATTGAGCTTGCTGAAGCGATTCAATCGATGAATGAAAACATCCAAGTCGTTTTCATCACGGCATATAATGAGTTCGCTATCAAAGCGTTTGAGCTGAATGCCATTGATTATTTGCTGAAGCCTGTAAATTATAAGCGGCTCGAGACAACTGTTGAACGAATCAGAACGAATAACATGCTCAGAGCATCTGCAGAAAATACCGAGGCGCATTTTTTCATCCAATGTTCTGGAAACCTGCAGTTTTATCAAACCTTAAAGGGTGTCAAAACAAACATTCCAGTCAAGTGGAGAACGTCGAAAGCACGCGAAATATACTCATTTTTACTTCACAACCTAGGCCGTGTGGTCAGTAAAGACATGCTAATCGATCTTTTTTGGGCCGATTATGATGTAACAAAAGCAAGCACCCAGCTCTACTCAACCATTTATCAGATACGGAAATTACTCAGCCAGATTCCTTTCAGCCAAACAATCGAGAAGACCGATACAGGATATATTCTTCGGCTTTCAGGCGCAAAAATCGATGTTGCTGAATGGGAAAAGTCACTAAAAGAGGCTCCTCCGCTCAACACAGCTACATTACATCTGCACATGGATATATTCATGGCCTATCAAAATCATTACTTGTTAGAGCATGGCTATTTGTGGGCAGAACCGGAAAAGACACGTCTCGCCCAGCTTTGGCTTGGAAAGGCTTATGAACTGATCGATTTCCTCATTCGTGAAATGAACGATCACCAAGCGTTGGATATTTGCCTGCAGGCCGAGAAAATTGAGCCTTGCGATCATAAAATTATGCAATACAAGCTACAGCTATTCAACAAAAACGGGAGGGTAGAAGAGGCGATAAAAGAATATCAGCGTTACAAACAAATGAAAGATCAGATTAATTGAAGAAGCAAAAAAACTTATCCAAACCAGTGTGTGTCGATTGCCTATCGATGCACACTGGTTTTTTTGTACAAGCCACTTAAAGAGAAGGCTCTCGTCATATGTCTCCGCTTGAAACTTCAAATCTCCAATTCATTCATTTTTTAGTTGTACAGAATCTGTATAGTTCCATTTCATACAATGTAGTTTGGTTCGGATGGCAAATCTTAGTTTTTACATTCATTCGGCATTAACAGTTCATTTTGGGGGATGAGACATGATTTTATGGTCTCGCGGATCAATCGGCAAGTGAAAAATAGATATGAAAGGGAGGAATGAAAAATTGAGAACGAGGAGTTTTCCCTTAGGGCTGAAAAAAAGCGGGCGGATCGTTATGATCATAAGTCTGGCCATCTTTTTCTTCTTCAGTCAGATCGCCAGCTATACGCTTACAGCACAGGCTGTGGACGTAACGTCAAGCGATAGCCAATTCTTCGATTCGGTGACAATCAAGGAGGGCAATGACCAGGTTGTTGACGGGTCAAAAGGAAACGAACCGGCATTAAAGCTGGGGGATGAAGTGACACTGACATATGAATGGTCTTTAAAAAAAGATAAAGACGCAAAAAGCGAACAGGATATCCATGTGGAGATTCCTAAAAGCTTTACATTTGATAAAGGTGCAGAAGGTGACATCATATCTGCTGACCAGGTTATCGGCAGCTATCAAGTGCCAGCGGGCGGCAGCATCATGACGGTAAAATTGACAACTGCATCCGCGGATTCTCCTGATGCCAAGGGAGCCATTACACTGTCAGCCACGTTTACTGCAGATGTAAAAGACGATGAAAATACAGTAGCAGCCCTTTTTCAGTTAGGGGGAGGCAAAACCCAGCAGGTGATCATCCCTGTTAAGAAAGAGGAGACACCAGATGGCGAGGCGGAAGAGCCAAAAAACGACTCTTCTGATATTGCGGGTGATCAGGAAGGGACAGATGACAAATCTGCACCTTCAGTCAGTAAGGAGCAAAAAGAGGAAGAACAACAGCCGTCAGTGGACTCTAAGAGCGGCGAATCCTCTAAGAGTGATGACTCAAAAAAAGTGTCATCTTCAAGTCAATCAGCTTTCAAAAGCTTGCAAACTGAAGAAAAACAAATCACCCAAAATATTTTAACTGGCGTGACATTGACGGACGAAAACGGAAAGCCATATGACAAGGGCAATCGCGCCAATACAAATTCTCCGGTGAAAATTTCAATTGATTGGGCCATTCCCGACGATTTAGGAAAAACAATCAATGCCGGCGATAAATATGAATTTGATTTGCCTAAAGAATTTATTATGCATAATGACCTTGTGAACCTGCCGTTAAGCGCCGGAGACACCACCTACGGGACATTTTCTATTGATACGAACGGACATGTGGTGATGACATTTAACGGCGAGGTAAAAGAAAGTTCTAATGTCAAAGGCACATTGGTTATCAATACGCAGTTCAACGAGAAAAAGATAACGGGTTCGACAACACAAAAGATTCTATTCCCTGTGAATTCCGATACTCCTGAAACAACGGTTTATTTTAAACCGAATGTGAGTAAAACCATTGATAAATCAGGTTCTTTGGATAAAGGTATCAACCCTGGCAAAGTAACATGGACGGTTGATGTTAATAAAAAATTAGAGCAAGTCAAGAATGCTAAGCTCACGGAAAGCCTTCCGGACGGCTTAATCTACCGTTCAGTTAAAGCGTATGAACTCAATGTGAACATTGATGGTTCTGTAAGCAAAGGAAGTGAGGTTTCATCCGGCTACAGTGTAGATGCAAAAGGAAATGTCACATTTAACGGGACAATTGATTCAGCCTACCGCCTTGTGTACGAAACCGATATTGACGATAGTGCAAAGCCGAGCGAAGGCGGAAATGTGACGCTGACGAACAAGGCATCATTCAGCGGAGACAATCTGGAACCCATTTCTGCAGAAGCCACAGTCACGGCCAAATATGGAAAAATGATCGCAAAGTCATCGACCGGCTATAATGGAGAATCTCAAACATTCAGCTGGGCTCTTTCATATAACTACGGTGAGAAACAGATCGACCAATCCAAAGCCAGCATTAAGGATTCTTTTGGAACTGGCGATTTGCAACTCGTGAAAGACTCTTTGAAGGTTGTTCCTATTATGTTTGGGCAGAACGGCAGCGAACAGGCGGGAACACCTTTAAAGGAAGGCGAGGACTACACACTCACCGATAATGGAAACGGCTTTGAAGTCAAATTTAACAAAACGGTTACCGGCGCTTACAAAATCACATATCAAACAAAGGTTAAGAGCGGAGTGATCATTGATAAATCTACAACATACACCAACAGCGCGGTGACTGGGACAGGGGATTCAAAAGAAGCTTCTGGAATCGCCATTCAACAGAACCTCATCAAAGGGTATTCAAACGTAGATTATGAGAAGAAGACGGTTGATTGGACGATTACAGTTAATAAAAATAAATACTTGATGAACAATTGGACTTTGGATGATCAATTTGAAAGCGGCGGAATGGTTCTGCTTGATGAATCGTTCAAGCTTCAAGACATAACGAACAACAAAACATTGCAGAAAGACAAAGACTACACGTTAACAAAAAAACCGGATCATAAAGGCTTTACTTTGGCATTGATCGGGAATTATGCAAAAACAGACAGTCAATTTAAGATCACTTATACGACAACATTCAATGCCGATTATTCTAACGAAAGCGTTAAGAATACAGCTCAGTCGACATGGACTGATCAATACGGCAATGACCGCACGAATAAGGTATCAAGCGGTTTTACGCCGAATCATCAGACTACAAACAATGGATTCAAAAACGGGTCATACAACGCAGTTTCAAAGGAAATCACGTGGAAAATCGGCGTCAATTATAATGGTGAGCCGACGAAAAACCCTTATATCAAAGATGCCATAACAGATCCTCAGCAATTTGTGCCGGGTTCCGTTGTGGTAAAGAGCTATACGATCAATAAAAATGGCTCCATCACAGAAGGAGACGCTCTTGACCCTTCCAAGTATGAGGTCGAAGAGCCTTCAGCGAACAATGAACGCACTCTGACTGTACACCTTAAAACGGGCGATTCTGTGCCATACTTGATTGAGTTTAAGACATCGCTCAAAGGAAAGGTCATTGATCAGAATCAGTACACTAACAAAGCGACCTACCATAATGACGGTTATGCAGATCGCACCTTGACGGGATCTGTCTCCGTTGTGAACGGAGGAAACCTGATTTTCAAAGGCGGAAAGCAAAATGGAAACTATATCGATTGGAACATTAACGTCAACTCCAGCCAATCAACGCTGGATGATGTAAAAGTTACTGACACGCCGGATGAAAATCAAATACTAGATGCAGATTCTTTTAAAGTATATCAAGCAAAATATGATGAAAACGGTGTGGTCAAAGACAGTAGCGGAAATCTGACCGCGGGCGATGTCGAGCTTCAAAAAGACAAAGATTACACGTTAGATATCAAAACAAACAATACAACAGGTGAACAATCGTTTATCCTGACATTCATAGGCAGCTATAAGCAAATTGACCGTGCCTATGTGATCAAATACCGGTCTCTGATTAACATAGCCGGAACGAACGGCCACGTTAAAAATAAGGTGTCCATTTCAGGAACAAATGTGAAGGAGCAGACTCAGGAAAACAGCAGCTCAATCTTTGTTGCCATTTCAAGCGGCGACGGTTCTGGATCCGGTGAAAAAGGCAGCCTGACGATCTTTAAAACAGGTGAGGACGATAAAGCTCTAGAGGGCGCAGACTTTCAATTATGGTCTGAAGACGCCAAGCAGCTTCTGCGTACAGGTACGACAGATGCCGGCGGGAAGCTTACATTCGGAAATATTCGCTACGGTTCCTATGTATTAAAAGAAGTAAAAGCGCCTGACGGATATACCATCAGTGATGCTTATGCAAAAGGAGTCTCTGTGAAGATAGACAGCAACTCCTCCAAGACAGGAGCGCTGTACAAAGTCGTAAATCAACAGAACAAGGTGACGCTTATCAAACAAGACGAACAAAACAATCCTTTGGCAGGTGCTGTTTTCAAGCTGGAGAAAAAGTCAAATGACGGCACCTATACTCTCATACGAACAGATATAAAATCTGATAAAAACGGAAAAGTGGAAATGAACGGTTTGCCGGCGGGCTACTATCGCTTGACAGAGACACAAGCTCCTGCAGGCTTTATCGTAAATACAAAAGCGATTCACTTCTCAATCGCAAAGAATGAACAGAATCAACTGTCCGACGTTAATTTGGGAGCAATGACCAACTACCAAGGAAAAGTCTCTTTGACGAAGGAAAATCCTGAGGGCCAGAAACTTGAAGGCGCAGTATTCAACATTGTCGACCAAGATGGAAAGGTCGTTCAAGAGAAGCTGACTTCAGATAAGGAAGGAAAAATTGAAGCTTCGGGCCTTGCGCCGGGACGCTATGCCTTTGTGGAAACAAAAGCGCCAGCCGGCTATGTGCTGAACACGGAGAAAAAAGAATTTACAATCTCAGAATCAGCAGCAGGAAAGCCTGAATCCGCAGATGCCGGGATTGCCGTGAACGATAAAGGCTCTGTTGAGCTGACGAAGGAAGATGGAGATGGCCAGAAGCTTGAAGGAGCCGTCTTTAAGATTATCGATCAGGATGGAAATACGGTTCAAGAAGAGCTATCATCAGATAAAAACGGGAAAGTTACAGTTTCAGGCCTTGCGCCGGGACACTATGCCTTTGTTGAAACGAAAGCACCAACCGGCTATGTGTTAAACACGGAGAAAATAAAGTTTACGATTTCTGATTCCGCAGCAGGAAAACCGTTGCCGGTGGATGCTGGGATCGCAATTAACCATAAAGGCTCTGCTCAGTTGACGAAGGAAAATGCTGAGGGCCAAAAACTTGAAGGGGCCGTCTTTAAAATCATTGACCAAGAAGGAAATACGGTTCAAGAAGAGCTGACTTCCGATAAAGACGGGAACATCACAGCTTCAGGCCTTGCGCCTGGCCGCTACGCCTTTGTTGAAACAAAAGCGCCAGCTGGTTATGTGTTAAACACAGAGAAAAAAGAGTTTACCATTTCTGAATCAGCAGCAGGAAAGCCAGAACCTACTGAAGCCGGGATTATCGTGAATGATAAAGGATCGGTTCAGCTGACGAAGGAAGATCAAGATGGAAAAGGCTTAGCAGGCGCAGTATTCAAAATCACTGACAGCAATGGGGAAACAGTGAGAGATGATCTAGTCTCAAAAGAAGACGGCAAAATTGAAGTTGACGGGTTAGCACCGGGAAGCTATCAATTTGTTGAAAAACAGGCGCCAGATGGATATCTTTTATCCGAAAAAACAGTGTCATTCACCATTAAAGCTGAATATAGCGGCAAACCTGAACAAGTGAAAGTGACAGCGGTTAATACCAAGAACCTTGTTGTTCTCACCAAAGTGGATCAGCATGATAAAAATAAAGTTCTGCAGGGCGCGGAGTTCGATCTGACAGATGCCAACGGAAAAGTGCTGAAATCCGGCTTGACTACCGATGACAAAGGACAGATCATGGTGCACGGCCTCAAAGCTGGCGAATATCAGTTTGTCGAAACAAAAGCGCCTAAGGATTATCATTTGGATCAAACACCTATATCATTCAAGATCACAAATACTGACACGAAGCCAGTCAAAATCACCGCGGAAAACATATTGGCACCAGGTGACGTGAAAGTGACCAAAGTGGATCAAGACGATAAAGCGAAAGTTTTGGAGGGCGCTGAATTCAAGTTATTGGACGCAAGCGGCAATCCCGTAAAAACTGACGGCTATGGTAAAGAACTGTCTGAACTCTGGAAAACAGATAAACAGGGGCAGTTCACAGTAAAAGGCCTTGCGCCGGGAAGCTATCAATTGATTGAAACAAAGGCACCAGAAGGTTACAAACTGGATGAAACACCGATTGAATTCACAATAGAAAAAGGACAGCCAAAAGCTGTCGAGATCGTGGTTTCTAATCAGAAAGTAAAAACGCCAACGCCTGACAAACATGACAAACCTGATAAACCTGATAAACCAGTGCCGGGTGGAGACGTGAAGGATAACGGAGATCACTCGAAAACCAATGGTACAGATGGCAGCTCGAATGGCCAGTCGAACACAGACAAAACCCTTCCGAAAACCGGAGATACAGACAGCATGCTGACAGCCATGATTGGTATTCTGCTGCTTATGGCAGGCGGAGGCTTAGCTGTTGCCTCAAGAAAGAAGCAAAGAAAGGGATAAATAGGGAAGCACCTGATCATTGAAGAATCGATCAGGTGCTTTTTTAAAAATGACACAGCGCAATTTAGAATGAAACATAAGAAAGGAACTTTTTTGCATGTACAAGAAAATGATCATTACGATGTTCATTCTTTTAGGACTGCTGCTTATCTGTTCTCCTTTTTTGAAAGGAGGAATCATAGCCTATCTTAGCAAAAGCCAGAATGAGTCGGCATTAACTGTGGAGCAGCTGAAAAAAAATAATGAGAAAGATGCTGCTTTTGAATTTGACTCAATCGAGCCGCCTGATTTGATGGAAGCAATAAAGGCTGGATTTGATCACGATCAGAAATCCATCATCGGACGGATAACCATTAAAAGTGTCGATCTGGAGCTTCCGATCCTAAAAGGCACTACCAACGAAAATCTTCTGATCGGAGCCGCAACAATGAGGCCGAATCAGAAAATGGGCGAGGGGAATTATCCGTTGGCAGGCCATCATTTGAAGCAAGAGAGTCTGCTTTTTGGACCTCTTGAAAACATAAAAACAGGTGCTCAAATAGTCATTACTGACTTTAAAAAAGACTATATTTATTCTGTGTCATCTAAAGAAATCATATCGGAAATGGATGCAAAGGTGATTGAGGAGACAAACGAAAAGGAAATTACGTTAATCACATGTGACAAGGCAGCCGAAACCGAAGGGCGCCTTGTTGTTAAAGGGAAATTGGTTGATTCTTTTGGCCATACAAATTAAATATGCAAGAGTGAAAGCACGAAAAGCTGCCGTTCTAAAACGGCAGCCTTTTTAATGTAGAACATATTTATTCAAAATGTCTTTTATGACGCTCTTCGCTTCTGTACCGGTTTCGGGGGACCATGTACCCTCATTTTTATATTTTTTGCTTAAATGCCTCAATGAGTTTTGTTCCTGTATAGCCCTCTTTTACAAGAGACTCCAGAATGGTCTCAGTGCCTTGCTGTTTTCTTGTGACCATTTGTCCGTAGATTAAAACCTGTATGCTTTCCTCCAGCTTGACGATATTTTTTACTGCCGCTGTCAGCTGGGCGGGGCGATTGCTTTTTTTCGTGATCGTTACAAATACTTTGGCTTCAGTTTTGCTGTTTTGAAGCTGTTCAAAAAAAGACAGGTGTTCTTTCGCTACAAGCGCTTCAATCAGCCAGTGATTTTCACCGTCTTCTTTATTTATAATCAGTCCGTCAATAAGGGGAAACTGTTCAATTGATTTTTCTTCCTTGTCCACTCGTTCCACATTTAAGTCAACCAGTTTAAAGGTCTTCATTTCTTTTCTCACCCCGATTACTTCCAAAGATTTCTTGCCTTTCATTATAACATAAACGTTTTAGAGGAAAAAATGCTGCAATGCTGGGGATGAAGGATTTAGTAATGGTGAAACATTTAATAATTTCTATTTTTTCATTATACTGTAACTGACTATGGATTACGGAGAGATGTGGTATGAATCAATTTCGTTTAAAAGAAATTTATATTGACGGCACTCCTTCTGAAAACCGTTTGGTTTCAAAGGAAGTAACATATATGTTAAGCCGCAAAGAAGTGTTTGAGGTTCATCTGAACAAAAAAGGAAGGATAAGCTTTTTATACGAAACGCAAGACGGCATGGAGCAGTATAAAATTGAGCTGTCTATGCCGGAAAAAAAACTGAGCTTTCAGTGGTTTGCATGGGATGGCTCTTCCTATGTGTGTATGAATACGCAAAATTGGCTGACAAAGCAAATATTTTTCAGGTTTTTAAAAAGTACATATTTCTTTAAAGGGAAAAAACAAAAGATGTTTTTAGCTGAAGGAAAAATGAAAACAAAAGACAAAAACAGAGGCTGAAAGTCATTTTTAAGCGTTTTTCTTTTCTCATTGCATCATCTACAATACATTTAACCGCAAGGAGAGGAGGAATCGCATGTTCAATCAGGTCATGCTTGTCGGACGTCTTACAAAAGATCCTGAGCTTCGCTACACTTCCTCCGGGGCGGCAGTCGCACACGTAACGCTCGCGGTAAACCGCAGCTTCAAAAATGCTTCAGGTGAAATCGAGGCCGATTACGTCAATTGCACGCTTTGGAGAAAAACAGCTGAAAACACGGCGTTGTATTGCCAAAAAGGTTCTCTCGTCGGCGTAAGCGGACGGATTCAGACAAGAAGCTATGAAAACGCAGACGGCGTTATCGTCTATGTAACGGAAGTATTGGCTGATACTGTTCGTTTTATGGACCCTAAACCCCGGGAAAAAGCTGCCGATTGACATCCCCCTGATCCTCCCGTTTTCTATCCATTCACGATTATCCGGATCTCCGCATCATCCCCACAAAATTGACCAGTCGACCAGACTGGTTTTTCTTTTTAGGAAAAATTGGTCCTTTTGATGCATTTTTGCTTAAATTCACTTAATAATATTGAATGTGATTCGGTGAAAACTTATAATTACTTAAAGATGATTGAAAAGTAAAGGAATGAGGGCGTGTACCAAGAGGAAAGATTAGTAGCGATTTTGGATTTTTTAAAACAGCATAACCGAATTACAACGGAGCAGATCTGTACGCTCCTACAGGTATCAAGGGATACAGCCAGACGGGATCTTGTGAAGCTGGAAGAACAGAATGCCATCATCCGTACAAGAGGCGGTGCCATTTTGCCGACTGTGCATCAGAAAATCCAAAGTTATTCCGGCCGCCTGAAAACAGTGTCCGAGGAAAAAAACAAGATCGGCAGGCTTGCCGCATCGGTCATTCATGATGGTGACCGGGTGATTTTGGATGCTTCTACAACCGTTCAGGCATGTGCGAAGCACTTGAATGCGAATGATTGTACGGTGATCACCAACTCGATTAATCTCGCGGAAGTGCTGTCCGATAAAGAGGGAATTGAAATCTATCTGCTTGGAGGCAAGCTGGAAAAGGAGCACCGGTTTCTGTACGGCGCCTCTGTGATTGAAAAGCTCTCAAGCTATCACGTCGATAAAGCGCTGATCGGTGTGGTCGGCATTTCCGAACATGGCATTACAATTGCGCATGAGGAAGATGGCTTGGTAAAGCGAAAAATGATTCAGCAGGCAAAGCAGGTGATCGCGCTTGCAGATCATTCGAAGCTGGGGAGCACCAGTTTTTATCAGTATGCGGAGCTGAGTGAAATCGATCTCTTGATCACAGACAGGCTGCCGAATCAGGCGTTTTGTGACTTGCTTGACCGTAATGGTGTGGAACTTCTCGTGACAGAGCAGGATGAAGGAAAGGACTGACAAACGTGAAATTGATTGCGATTGACTTAGATGGAACCTTACTCAACAGCAGGCATCAGGTAAGCTTGGAAAATGAAAACGCGCTGCGGCAGGCGCAGCGGGACGGTATTGAAGTGGTGGTGTCAACTGGGCGCGCTCATTTTGACGTCGAATCAATCTTTAAGCCGCTTGGGATCAAAACGTGGGTCATCAGCGCAAACGGCGCCGTCATTCACGATCCTGACGGCAGGCTTTATCATCAGGAAACCATTGATAAACAGCGGGCATATGACATTCTTTCATGGCTTGAGTCGGAAAACTATTATTACGAGGTATTCACAGAATCAGCCATTTATACGCCGCAAAACGGAAAGGAGCTTCTTGATGTTGAGCTGGACCGATTCAGAAGCGCGAATCCGAAAGCGGATCTTTCTGTCCTTATGCAGGCGGCCGAGGTGCAATACAGCCAATCAGGCTTCTCTTACATTGACTCGTTTCACGAGCTGTTTGAGCCTGATCAGCAGATTGACTTTTATAATATTCTCGGCTTTTCTTTCTTCAAAGAGAAGCTTGAGGCAGGCTGGAACAGATATGAGCATGCTGAAGATTTGACGCTTGTCAGTTCGGCTGAGCATAACTTTGAGCTTTCTGCCCGCAAAGCTTCCAAGGGGCAGGCGCTGGAGAGGCTTGCGGAACGGCTGAATATTCCCATAGAAGAAACAGCGGCTGTTGGTGACAGCTTAAATGACAAATCGATGCTGGAGGCGGCGGGAAAAGGTGTAGCGATGGGCAATGCGCGAGAAGATATCAAAGCGATGGCCGACGCTGTAACCTTGACCAATGACGAACACGGCGTCGCACATATGATTAAAAATTTGCTGTAGGTTTATATGCTGCATCAAAAGTGCATCCTGTTGATAACCGGCGTAACGGATTCATTGGAAATTCGGCGTGACGGCTATGAACGGAAAAAAGCTGGCTCATACAAAGAGCCAGCTTTTTTAGGTCATGATCATCGCGCTGAGGCGCTTAATGTAAACAATTCTTCGAGTTCCTGCGTGGAAAGCTCGGTAATCCAGTTTTCACTTTGGATTATTTGGTCGTTCAGGGTTTGTTTCGATTCGAGCATAACATCGATTTTTTCTTCGATTGTTCCCGTTGTAATCATTTTATGAACGTGGACAAAGCGCTCCTGGCCAATGCGGTATGCCCGGTCAGTCGCCTGGTTTTCAACGGCCGGATTCCACCATCTGTCATAATGGATGACGTGATTGGCGGCGGTCAAATTAAGTCCGGTGCCTCCAGCTTTGAGTGAAAGAATGAGTGTCGGGTATTCTTTCTTCTGAAATCTTTCAACGAGTGAATCCCGCTCTTGCTTGGAGAGGCTCCCGTTTAAAAATTGCACAGGTTCACCGAACGTTTTTTCAAGCAGCCTTTTCATCATGTTCCCCATCTGAATATATTGCGTGAAAATAAGGCAGCTTTCGTTTTGCGCGCGGATCGCTGTCATGAGTTCCAGCAATTTTTCGAGCTTGACTGATCTGCCGGCCAGCAGCTCGGTTTGATCCTCTTTTAAATAGAGTGCGGGATGATCGCATATTTGCTTGAGCCGTCCGAGCATGCTAAGAATCAGCGCTTTTCGCTGCATGCCGGTCAGTGACGTCATATGGTCAAATGTATCTTTGACAAGCTGCTCATAAAGTGATGCCTGTTCGGCTGAAAGCGGGATAAATTCTTTTTCCTCCAGCTTCTCAGGAAGATTAAGCGCGACCTCCTCATCCCGCTTCGTCCGCCGCAGAAGGAACGGGCGGATTAATTGCTGAAGCTGTCCGATGATCTTTTCGTCCCGGTCTTTTTCAATCGGCAGCACATAGCGTTTGTGGAAGCCGGTCAGACTGCCAAGGTAGCCTTTATTCATGAAGTCAAAAATGGACCACAGTTCAGTTAAGCGATTTTCCATTGGCGTGCCGCTCAGCGCGATATGGTGAAGCCCTTTCAGCTTTCTGATTGCACGTGATTGCTTCGTATGCGCGTTTTTAATATTTTGCGCTTCATCCAGGCAAATTGTGTTCCATGTCACAGAAGACAGCTCTTCCGAATCGGCATGCGATAATCCGTATGAAGTGAGTACCACATCTGCGTTTTCGTAATGTGCGGCGAAATCATCACCTTTTGGACGGCGCGGCCCATAATGGAGCGAGACAGACAAATCAGGAGCAAAGGTTTGAAGCTCCCGCTGCCAGTTGCCGAGTACGGATGTAGGCGCGATAATCAAATTCGGCGTTTTTTGCCGGCCGCTTTCCTTCACGTGTAAGAAATAGGCGATCATTTGAATCGTTTTCCCAAGACCCATATCGTCAGCCAGACAGGCGCCAAAACCGCTTTCCCGCAGAAACAGCAGCCAGTTCATGCCGTATTTCTGATAAGGGCGGAGCGTCCCTTGGAAAGAAGGGCTGACTTCGTGCTCCGGCAGGTTTTCCGCGGCCGTAAGCTTCCGAATCAGTGACCTGAGCTGTTTGGAAAGATCAAATTGAATGCCGGCAAAAGCGGATGTATCAATCAGATCTGAATCTTCTAGCCCGCCTTCCCCCTGATCCATTAGTTCGCGCGCCAGAATATCGGACATGTGGAGTCCTTCTGATTCCGCTTTTTCCATCAGGCGTTTCATCTGTTTGATAAACTGCGGATCTATTTTTACCCATTGCCCGCGAATATTAACGAGGCGCCTGTTGCTGGCGACAAGCTCATTAAATTCAGCCTCTGTCAGCTCAATTCCATTTGTCGCAAACCGCCAGTTGAAATCAAGCAGCGCATTCATGCCGACAAATGACTCTCCGCGCGGGGCGGACGACACCTTTGCCTTCAGCATCATGCTGCTGTCTCTGACGATTTGCCACCAGGACGGCAGGAGAATTTCAACGCCCATATCGACAAGCGTCTCACTCGCTTCTGACAGGAAGATCCAGGCTTCTTCCTCAGAGATCAGCGTTGTTCCGGAGTCAAATGACAGCCACGGAACCGTTCTGTGAAAGCGGTCCTGCTCACGCGCGATTTTATCAATGTACGCCTGCCACGATTTTTTGAGGCTCTTCAGCCCATCAAAGAATTCAACAGCACCGCTCTTTTTATCGCGCAAAAACATCTCGATTTTCCAATCGTCTCCGTCGAAGTCTGGCTCATTTAAGCGCAGACCGACTGTAAATGGAGATTGATCGTCAATCCAGCCGATCCCTTCAAGAAAATCCTCTTCATCGAGGAAATGTCCGCGGAATGTCGTGACCGCAGGCGATTTCTCCTTAATGTGTTCCCATTTCTCCCGCAGGTCATCGTCGTATTGGATGTAATCCTGCACTGCAGCGGAAAACCAATCCGCAGTAAAACCATCTAGTATATTGTCGCGGTCCTTCCAGCGGAAAACACCGTTTGTCCATGCATCATAGTCAGGCAGAAAATCGCCGTCTGCGATAAATTCATAGATGGTCGATGCCGCCTCGATCAGCGGCTCCGTTTCTTCTGTAAGCTGCACGGAGCTGAATGAGTTGAACGAGTTTTTGCCGAGAAGCTCTACAGTCATCCATGGAGAAAGCAGAACGGCGGTTGTCCCGATAAAGCTGACATCCTCAAGAAAGGTTCCGTAAAATGAGGATTCGTGCCATTGGAACAAATGCCTTTTCATATGGCTGTAGGGAAGGGGCTGCTCATTCTCATCAAAGGCTGAGAGCGTAAATGACCCATCTTCCATTTGTTCGACGTGGATGAGAATTTCTTTAAGACTCGCCATCAATCAACTTTCCTTTCTGCAGTTCTTCTTGAAGTGCGCGCAGGCGCTTGTAATGCGAGCTCAGCTGCTGAATATACCGCTCCCATACCTTCAGTTTTTTTGCTTTTCTGTACAGGGTGCGCAGTTTTTTCAAATACCGGGCGGCTTCCTTGTACGAGCTGCGGTTCTTCTGATCGATAAAAAAGGCCACTTCTCTGTGGTAAGCCGGGATTAGCGCCTCTGGATCGCTCGCTGCAATTTCCTTCAGCATCATTTTATCCATTTCATAGATGGAAAAGCCGACAAGGCTGTGAATTTCGATCCACTCGGCGTACCGTTTTTTCTCATATAAATGATGGCTGTATTCTGTGAACGTATACGGCAGACAGCCCGCAGCATAGCGTTCAAACAGCGCTTGGTCATTGGTTTGCTTTACATAGGCATTCAGCAGAAGGAACAGCTCGCTGATCACGTCGCGAATCTCTTTAAACGGCTTATCCAGTTTCGTATAATCCATCGCAATCGGTTCAATCCGCTGATACCATGTTTTCAGCCGTTTCCAATCCTTCTTGGCAGTGATTTCACTCAGCCACTGAAACGTATACGGCAGCGCTTCCGGCGGGAATTGATCAGCTTCCGCAAAAATAACGTCATCATTTTTCTGCAGGAATTCCAAATGCAGGCGCCCGAATTGCAATTCAGGGGAAAAACGCCGTCCGGCTTCTTTTTTCAAAATCTCCTGTTCGCGCGCCACCCATTTTGGCCGCGACAGCAGGGCGCTCCAAATTTCACCGAAGATGCGGATGCGTTCATATTGAAAAATATCTTCTTTCAACAGCAAATTTCGGATAACTTCCGGTGTTTTTTCCAAAAATGGATCAAGTGCAAATGACAGCGCGTATGTCTTTAATTTATCAATAGAGCTGTAGATTGTATCCATCAGCTGTTCAACGTACGGATTGAGGGAATAAAAGTCTTGCTCGGGGTTCAGCTTGCCCGCTTCAATCAATGTGAACATCCGAAGCCATACCGCAATCGCGGAATGAATCTGGTACAGGCTTTTCAGCTCTGGCTTGTTCGGCGTGTGCTTTTTTAAAGCAGACAGGTAGCCGTAATAGAGGCCCTGCATGTTTTGGCTGCCTTCCGGCGTGCGCGCCTGCCAGAGAGAAAACTCTGAATCAAAAAAAGCAAGCCAGCTTGAAAGCGATTCTTCATTAGGCAGCACCTTTTCCTGAAACTGGCGGCGGACGAGCTCTTTGCTTTCCTCAATCTTTTCCCTCTCCAGCCAATACTCTGTAAAAGTACCCACTCGCTCGAACATTGCATATACATATAAAAAAACAGCCAGCATATGGCGGCAGATTCTTCCGGACGGACATGAACAGCCGCTTTTGACTATAACAAACAAGTTCAATGTGACCCGCACAGGCACAACATCCTGCACAAAAGCCGTAACTTCCGTCGGACTCACTGCTTGTAAACGATAGACTGAATCCTGCCGATATAAAATAAGGGCTTTTTTGATCAGCTGAACATTTTCCTCATTGTAAGGAAGAAGTTCTTTCAACTGTTCAGCAGATGCCAGCACATCGTCTTTGGAAATCATATTCTGAAGCATGATTATCGCTCCTAACCGAGTCACGTAATAAAAAGATCCAATTTCTCTATTATATCGCAACACATCGGCCTGAAAAAGTTTTTCCTAAAAAAGGACATAAAAAATGGGATGTGTCGAATGATGTATTAGAGATTGCAAATTGATAACCGGCATCATATAATAATCGTGTTTTCAACTTAATGGAAGCTGAAAGGAACAAAAAGATGAGTGAAAAGAAATTGAATCAAGAGGAATTTCTGAAAATTTTGATGCATGCACATGAAATTGGTGAGCGGTCATCTGAGATGACGACGAAGGAAATGCTTGAAAATTTGATTTCTCATATTAAAAATGGATATGCAACATAAGAATCCCGCACGCTTTTTGCGGGATTTTTTTAATGCGTGAATACGTGACTGCCTGATTGGGAGAAAAAGAGGCAGCTTTGTCTAGATAGTAAATACAGCGCTTACATAAAGATCCGCAACATAACGTTTTGTAAAAAAATGTCGAACAATGTCACGTGAAAAGCTGGAGAAATGCGGTTTCTACGTTGTATAATCGTAAATGGAAAAGGATGTTATAAGAGATTTGGAGGTATCATGGGAGAATCTACTAGCTTAAAAGAGATATTATCAACGTTAACAAAACGCATACTTTTGATTATGATTGTAACCGCAGCTGCCACTGCTGCCGGCGGACTCATCAGTTTCTTCGCACTTACACCCATCTATGAAAATTCAACTCAGATTCTGGTCAATCAATCGAAAAACGACCGAAAAGAAGTCCAATTTAACGATGTCCAAACCAATCTTCAGTTAATCAATACGTACAACGTCATCATTAAGAGCCCTGCCATCTTAGACGAAGTCATTAAAGAAATGGGCCTGTCGATGACATCGCAAGAGCTGAATGACAAAATTACCGTATCCAGCGAACAGGACTCCCAAGTGGTCAACATATCAGTCAGGGATGAAAACGCGGAAACAGCGGCTCATATTGCCAATACCATCGCTTCTGTCTTTCAAGACAAAATCACATCCATTATGAATGTTGACAACGTCAGCATTCTGTCAAAAGCCGAGGTTTCAGGACATCCGTCACCTGTATCGCCAAAGCCGCTTTTAAACATTGCCATCGCGTTTGCGGCCGGATTGGCGGGAAGCATCGGACTGGCCTTCTTGCTTGAGCATTTGGATAATACGATCAAATCGGAAGAGCAGCTCGAATCCTTGCTGGATATACCGGTTTTAGGGACGGTTTCCACCATTGCGAATGAGCAGAAATCAGCGAAGAGCTTACACGGTATCCAATCTGAAAAAGCGGGGAGTGGACATTTTGGCGCTTAGAAAAAGCAGAGGCTGGATGCGCAGGAATGTCATAGCGATGACAGAGCCGAAATCCTTGAACTCTGAACAATATCGAACGATTCGTACGAATATAGAATTTGCTTCAGTGGACCGCCAAATGAAATCAGTGGTGATCACATCGGCTTGCCCCGGAGAAGGAAAATCAACGACGGCCGCTAACCTGGCTGTCGTATTTGCCCAACAGGGAAAAAAGGTGCTTCTGATTGATGCTGATTTGCGAAAGCCAACAGTACATACGGCCTTTCAACTTGAAAATATGATTGGCTTAACATCTGTTTTATTAAAGAAAAGCTCATTGGAACAGGCTGTACAAGCCTCAAATGAAAAATATCTTAATGTGCTGACGAGCGGCCCGATCCCGCCGAACCCGGCTGAGCTTCTTTCCTCGAAGTGGATGCAGGAGCTTGCAGAAGAAGCATGTGCGGCATATGATATGGTCATTTTTGATACGCCGCCTATTCTTGCCGTAGCGGATGCGCAAATTTTAGGAAACGTAGCAGACGGTTCTGTTCTGGTTATTTCGAGCGGGAAAACAGAAAAGGAACAAGCCGCAAAAGCGAAAGAGGCACTTGAATCGTGCAAAAGCAAGCTCCTCGGGGCGATTATGAACGGCAAAAAGCTTTCGAAGCACTCTGAATACGGATATTACGGAAAAAAGGAAAATTTCATGCAAAATAAATAACGTGCAGCTTGCCCGTTATTTATTTTTGCGAAAAAAGGGGGGCTAAATCATGGTAGATATTCACTGTCACATTCTTCCGGCAATGGATGACGGGGCAAGCGATTCAGCCGAGAGTATAGAAATGGCAAGGGCTGCTGTTCATCAGGGAATCCGGACCATCATTGCGACACCGCATCATAAGAATGGTGTGTATGAAAACAATTCAGCCTCAGTCAGAGAAGCGGCAGATCAATTAAACAAACGTTTAATCAAAGAAGACATCCCTTTAACCGTGCTTCCGGGGCAGGAAATCAGAATCTACGGCGATTTGGAACGAGACCTTGCTGAACGGCAGCTGCTTTCGCTTAATGATACAAAATACATCCTGGTTGAGTTTCCGTTTGATCAGGTTCCCCGATATGCGGAACAGCTTTTTTATGATTTGCAGCTGAAAGGATATATTCCGGTTATCGCCCATCCTGAACGCAACAGGGAAATTCGCGAAAACCCGTCCTTGCTGTATCATCTTGTGGAAAAAGGAGCGGCATCTCAAATGACTTCGGGAAGTCTTGCGGGTACTTTCGGAAAACAGATGAAAGCATTTTCTCTCCGGCTGGCTGAAGCCAATTTGATTCATTTCGTAGCCTCAGATGCTCATAATCTGAAAACGAGAGACTTTCGTTGCCAGGAAGCCCTGCATGTTCTGGAGAAAGAATTCGGTCCGGAATTTCCTTATGTGCTGACGGAAAACGCCGAGCTTCTCCTTCAGAATCAGACGATCTACAGGCAGCCTCCGAAACCGGTCAAAAGAAGAAAACTATTCGGGCTCTTTTAAACAGCCGGTTCTCATTTCACCACTTTCTTTCTGAGAGCGATATAATAGTATATTGTATGATTGAATCACATTTCAGAAATCTGTACAGGCTGTACCCGACAGGCTATGCGGGAGATCATCCGCATTCATGATAGGATGTTCTCATACGATAATATGAAAGCTGCAAAGCAGCAAACTAACTGTTGGAGGGAAACAATGAATATAACAGTCATCGGAACAGGCTATGTCGGTCTTGTGACAGGTGTTTCTCTTTCTGAGATTGGACATCATGTAACCTGCATTGATATTGACGCTCACAAGATTGATGAAATGAGAAAAGGCATTTCCCCCATATTTGAACCGGGTCTTGAAGAGCTGATGAGAAAAAATACAGCTGATGGACGGCTGAACTTTGAAACGAGCTATGAGAACGGCTTGGCACAGGCAGACATTATTTTTATAGCGGTCGGCACACCGCAGAAAAGCGACGGGCACGCGAATCTGGAGCATATTACAGATGCGGCCAAACGCATCGCCAGGCATGTCAAACGGGATACCATCGTGGTAACGAAAAGCACGGTGCCCGTCGGAACAAATGATTTGATTGATGAACTGATCACTGAACATCTTGTGAAGCCTGTCAGCATTTCGGTCGCATCCAATCCGGAATTTTTACGTGAAGGGTCGGCGATCTATGATACGTTTCATGGCGACAGGATCGTGATCGGAACGGCGGATCATAAAACAGCCAAGACGCTTGAGGAGCTTTTCCGTCCGTTTCAAATTCCGATTTATCAAACGGATATCAGAAGCGCTGAGATGATCAAATATGCCTCAAATGCTTTTCTGGCCACTAAGATCAGTTTTATAAATGAAATTTCAAATATATGTGAAAAAGTCGGCGCCGATATTGAAGCAGTCGCGTACGGCATGGGACAGGATAAGCGGATCGGGAGCCAGTTTTTAAAAGCCGGCATAGGCTACGGGGGCTCTTGTTTTCCAAAGGACACAAACGCCCTTGTGCAAATTGCCGGCAATGTCGAGCATGATTTTGAACTGCTGAAATCAGTCATCAAAGTCAATAACAATCAGCAGGCGATGCTGGTTGATAAAGCGCTGAACAGGCTAGGCGGGGTGACGGGAAAAACGATTGCCCTTTTAGGACTGTCATTTAAGCCGAATACGGATGATATGAGGGAAGCGCCATCAATTGTCATTGCAGACCGTCTCGCTGCGCTCGACGCCCATATTACAGCCTACGATCCCATTGCCGCCGGCCATGCGAAGCATGTTCTCCCGCAAGCTGTTGAATATAAAGAGACGATTGAGGAAGCTGTCAAAGGGTCCGATGCCGTCATGATTTTAACCGACTGGGCCGATATTAAACAATTCCCGTTAGCGGCCTATCAGAACTTAATGGAAACGCCGCTCATCTTTGACGGCAGAAACTGCTACACATTGGATGAAGCTGCGGATGCAGGGGTGGAGTATTACTCTGTGGGACGGAAGGCGGTTGTTCCGTCCGGTGCAATTCAATAGTTGGAAAAGAGAAAACTGGCTGAGAGCCAGTTTTTTTCTATTCTACTAAGGTCTAAAGCGAAAAAAACAACAAAAACAGAATGTACTCTTACAACAAGAGACAGATCATCAATATCTGGCTCTTTCAAGTGTCTTTATAACTATGACTTTAGGTATTTCAAAATCATAAAACGCTTTCATAAGCTATATAACGAACAAAAACAAGATTATAGACCTACGCATTGAGAGCGTTATACACCTAAATTAAGCCGTTTACCCTATTTAAGCCGCCTTCTGGCTATTTTAAAATATAATATATGGAAATAAAGTATGGAAAAGTCTATCTTCATCAGCCCCTCCATACGACTTTTTGAGTATTAAGAGGTGATTCAGATGGGTTATGAAAGTATGCTAGCGGATATCAAAAGTTCGCTCAATGGAAAAATTTCGGACGTGGAAGACAAGATCGAAAAGCTGAAAAAAGCAAAAAAGGACATAGACACACTGCAAGAAGAGGCAATTACTGAAATAAAAGAAATTGTGAAACCGGAATTGGGCAAGCACTGGACGGGAACAAAAGCGGATGATTTCGACAAGGGCAGAGAGAATGCACAATCGGAAGCATCCAAGATTGTGAATGATAAATATAACGGGTATATGGCTTCTATTAGTGGTGAAATTTTTAATCTAGAATTTAAAAAAGCCGCTTATGCAGGGGAATTGGTCATAGCAAATGGTGCAGCAGATCTCCTTAAAAAGGGAGAAGAGTTCGCGGAAGAAGTCGGAAATACAATTAGTAAACTAAAATGGTGGTGATCTTTTTTTATGTCAGAAATTAAGCTGAAGTACGACACAGTCATCAAAACATTGGATTCTGTCAAAGATGCGCTTGCTGACGTATCTATCGGCGCCGCGGGCTCCAATGGAAAAAATAGACTCGATTATACGAAAAAATATCATGAGCGTGAGGAGAACATCAAAACCATGCTCGGAGACTACAAAAAAGCGGTACAGAAAAATATTGAAGATACAAAGGATAATGTAGATTCACTCAAAGAACAGGACGAGGCGATAGCGGTAAAATAGAACAGAAAGGGCAGTGCGATGAGTAAAGTATTTGAATCAAAATCTTTAATTGAAGAAGCGAAGAGCAGAAAAAAGCAATATGAGACGCTTGAAGAGCAGCTGAACACGCTGAAAAAAGCGTTTCAGGAAGTGGCGGATTTAGGCGATAATTTTAAAGGAAAAGGCGCGGACAATATTAAAGCTTTCTTTCAGGGACAGGCGGAAATCGTTGACAGCTGGCTGACGCTTGTCTCTGCTCAAATTGCGTTTTTAAATGGCATTTCAGGAGATATTAAAGATCAAGAACTGAATGATTCATATGTGGAAACTTCTTTTTTGGATCATGAGCTGCCCAATGGAGATTTGAAAGCCTCAGAAATTGTCTCCGCTCATAAAGAAGAAATCGATTCTATTTTGTCAGGCATCAGCGATATTATTAATCTCGACATGTACACACTTGACGACTATGCAGATAAGATGGGCGATGCCCAAAAAATCAGGCGTGATACGATCACAGCAGTCGATAAGCTCAATGAATCCTTGACCACTGAATATCAAAATTTGGAGTCTCTGGACAACGCAGTGCTCAGCAAATATTCTGTTCTCATGCAGGCCACCAGCAACGGAAAAAGCGCATCCCCTATGTACTATGACAAAAAAGCCTTCCACAGCAATGAAGTCTACAAAAGCGTCATTGAAGTAGAAAAACAGGGAACAACATATATCGATGCAAAAGCCCAGCAAGCAGAAGCAAGACGGCTTCAGGAAAAGGCTGAAGAAGAAGCAAATAAACCATGGTACGAGAAAACATGGGATGGAGTTTGCAACTTTACTGGAGAAGTCACTGGCTATTATGATTATAAAAGAGCAACCGAAGGCGTTGATCCGGTTACTGGAGAAAAACTCTCGGCAGCAGAACGTGTAACAGCGGGAGCTATGGCCGCAGCTGGATTCATACCGGTCGTCGGCTGGGCAGGCCGTGCTTTCAAAGGCGGAAAAGCCATCTACAAAACCGGAAAAGCGGCTATCGCGGCCGAACACGCTTTAGATGCCTACAAAACAGGCAAATCCTTAGACATTCTCAAAATGTCAGAAATGGGCGCATACGGCCTTGTTGCGTCAAACGGATTCTCTGAAGCCGTGACAGGCAGAGATATGTTTGGAAACAAAGTGTCTGAGGAGAAGCGGAAATCGGGCGCGCTGGAAGCGGCATTAAGCCTCGTTGGAGCCGGTGCATTGGCGAAACATATTGATAAAGGCATCCCGCTCGCAACCCATTCAAAAGTCCAAAAAGCTAACAAGACACTAGAAAAAGTAAAACAATTCAAAGTCCCAACAAACGTCCGTGTATACGCAGAACGCCCAGTTACACCGGATGGTTTAACGTTCGGATTCCCAACAGTCCGTGTAGATGTGGAAAAGACGGCTGTGAAGGATCTTGGGATTGTAAAGATGGCAAGTAGTGGTAAAGGTATTAAGGGTACGGGTAAGTCATCTAATAAGAATCCATTACCGTCTTGGCTTAAAGAACGGTGGGAAGCAGGAAATAATTTTAATAAGGAAAATCGCCCTCGTTACCCTTATAATGAAGTAGAGTTAGAAGCAAAAGAAGCGGGTGGCAAAAAGTACGTAGTTGATTCATATTCTCCAAATAAGGAGATAGTTTCCAGGAAATATACTCAACTTAGTGACGTTCAAGAAAAGACAGCACTGAGTTACTTGAACGAGATTACTAAAAAATACTCTTCAGGGTCTAAAATATCAAATGGTCCTTTTAATCCAAAAGCTCTTAAAGGCGGACGACTGAAAGGTGAATTGATATTAGAAGTACCGGTTCAAAATAAAACTATTCCACAAAAAATTCTTGATGAAGCAACAAAAAATAGGATTATTATTAGGGATATAAATGGGAAGGTGTATAATTGACTATGAAAGTTTATTATTGTGATGAATGGTCGGACATCAAAAAACAACCTTGGAATATTCTTGATGATCGTACCGCATATTTGCATCATCAAAAACATGAACCATATACTGCGGTATTAACCGAAGATGAAAAACCTAAATATATTGTAAATGTAACAAATGAATGGGTTTCCGTGGGTTTTTATGATGACCTGGATCGTAAGTATCTGAATTATGATTTTGAAGTTATAAGGGACGGTAAAATTTTCTTAAGAACAGCGATGTATTGGGAATATGATGATACAACTGAGAATGAAGTAAGCAGTTTGATTTTAGGCTTTCGCGAAGATGGTCATATAGCAATGGAGAAGACAGATTTTAAGACCGGTTCAGTCGAAGAGCGTGAAACTAGCGACAGCCTAGAGAGAAATTGGGATATTTTTCCTGAATTTGGCGAATATACTCACTTGTGCAGAGAGGAAAGATAATGTGAGGCTGCTAAGGTTCTCATAGCGTTTTTGTGGAAGAATATCAGTTTTAACCCTCAATCTTAACTTCCCCTCGATTGGCACATGCCTTTCGAGGTTTTTTAAACTTTTAACAAGAAAGCAGGCTGCCGATCCCTGTCCGCTTGGCTGACCTTGATACACATGTTTTGCGAACGTTCTATCAGAAAAATCACGCGTAACACTTGCAGGCCAAGACCTGCAAGTGTTTTTTTATTGATTCCTGTATATTTCGCTTATATATACAGACGGGGACACTCCGGTGACCCGTTTGAACACTCTGCTGAAGTAATAAGGATTAGAAAAGCCTAATGTACTGCTGACTTCGGTTACGTTTAAGTTACTTGTTTTGAATAGATCGATTGCCTGTGCAATCAGCAGTTCATTTTTATAAGCCGTTATGCTTTTCCCTGTTTGCTTTTTGAAAAGGGAGGAAAGGTAGGCGTAATTCATTTCTAACGCGTTTTCTAAATCTCTGCTGACCAGCTTTGCATGCTTGTTGCGGTGCAGAAATTCAATGATTCGGCTGATGATTCTTGAAGAGCGTGTGCCGTCCTGACTGTCTATAGCATTGCTATACAGGTCAATGAAGAATTGGTAGGTGAGAGAACACGCTTGGAGCGCTCTGAAAGCACTTGGTGATTCAAAGGCATGAATAATGCTGCTTAGCTGTTTTTCTGTGTACTCACGATGAGAGACAGAACCGCTTTTCGGAAAGGTTAATTGCGATGAATAGATGCTGTTGAGAAGGATCGGTGAATTGTGAAATGGAGAAAACTCTTCCTCCTGATACAGGGAAGGTTCGGCATAAAAATGAATGTAGTACCATTCGGTGTGGGGTGCATAAAAATCGCCTCCCCAATGCGGTGTATTGTTCTTAAGAAAAAGATATCCCCCCGCCTGAATGCGATACTCGTTTTCGTTCTCAAATACATGGATCGCGCCTTGTTTTACGTAAAAAAATACACTGATTTCATCCATCGTCCTGTCGGGGTGCCGTAAAGTCCCTTCAATGTCCTTCATATGTCCGGCCTCGCGGATTTTAGGCAAATGATTGGCTTGGAGTTTTACTTCATACATGGCTTCACCATCTTTCTCTTGTCTTATCTCCAGTGTAACGGCTCAATCTAAAAAAAGGATATGTTTTTGATAAATATTGAATTCACATCTCTTATGATCATTTGGATAATGAAAGCATCACCATGAATTGATGAAACTTGATAGGGGGAGATCAAGATGGAAAATGTAACATTATTAAAGGGCTTGTTTTATGATTCTCAGATGAAAGGGAAGGAATATTTGCTTTTTTTGGATGTAGACCGTCTTTTGGCGCCTTGTTATGAGGCTGTATCACAGACGCCTAAAAAACCACGCTACGGCGGGTGGGAGGCAAAGGAAATTGCCGGGCATTCGATCGGTCATTGGCTATCTGCCGCATCAGCCATGTACCAGGCTTCCGGAGATGAAGAACTGAAAAGGAAAGCAGAGTACGCAGTGAATGAGCTGAGTCATATCCAGCAATTTGATGAAGAGGGATATGTAAGCGGTTTCTCTAGAGCGTGTTTTGATGAGGTGTTCAGCGGTGATTTTCGAGTAGACCACTTTAGTCTGGGAGGTTCTTGGGTGCCGTGGTACAGCATTCATAAACTGTTTGCGGGTTTAATAGATATGTATCGGCTAACCGGCAATCAGACGGCTTTACGTGTCGTCGTCAAGCTGGCTGATTGGGCAAAAAAGGGATTGGACCGTCTGACGGAAGAGCAATTTCAGCGTATGCTGATATGTGAACATGGGGGAATGAATGAAGCGATGGCGGATCTTTATATGCTGACGAAAAACAGAGCATACCTTGAACTTGCAGAACGTTTCTGCCATCGTGCCATTCTTCAGCCTCTGGCAGAGGGGAAGGATGAGCTTGAAGGAAAGCATGCCAATACCCAAATTCCAAAGGTGATCGGGGCAGCCAAGCTGTACGATATTACGGGTAATGAAGCATATAGAAATGCCGCGCTCTTCTTCTGGGAACAGGTTGTATATCAGCGTTCCTACGCAATTGGCGGCAACAGTATCGGAGAGCATTTCGGAGCGGAAGGCAGCGAGGAGTTAGGGGTGACGACCGCAGAAACGTGCAATACGTATAACATGCTGAAATTGACCGGGCATTTGTTCCGGTGGTTTCACGAAGCGAGATTTATGGATTACTATGAGAATGCCCTTTATAATCACATTCTTGCATCCCAAGATCCTGATTCGGGCATGAAAACCTATTTTGTTTCTACACTGCCGGGGCATTTTAAGGTGTATTGTTCACCGGAAGATTCTTTTTGGTGCTGTACAGGCACCGGGATGGAAAACCCCGCGCGCTATACGCAGCATATTTATCATATAGATCGAGGTGATCTGTATGTGAATTTATTTATTCCTTCACAATTAAACGTCCGCGAAAAACAACTGATCATCACACAGGAAACCTCTTTTCCGGCAGCGGAAAAAACCAGGCTGGTTGTCAAAAAAGCTGGCGGTGTGCCTATGACGCTCCATATTCGTATTCCTTATTGGATGAATGGCGGCCTCAAAGCTGCGGTCAATGGGAAACGACTTCATTCGGTTAAGAAAAATGGGTACCTTGCTATTCACAAACATTGGAACACTGGAGATTGCATTGAGATTGATCTTCCGATGAAACTCCACATTTATCAAGCGAAGGACGATCCTAAAAAAAGCGTCCTGATGTATGGGCCGGTCGTATTGGCTGGAGCACTCGGGAGAGAGGACTTCCCTGAAACAGATATACTTGCTGATCATCTCGCCCTTAATAACCATCCGTTAATTGATGTCCCTGTGTTGGTTGCAGATCAGGTTCAGTTGGATCATTGGGTGACGCGGGTAGATGAAACATCACTCGTATTTCAAACGAAACCGATTGGCCAGCCGGGGAATAAAGAAATCATATTAGTGCCGTTCTACAATTTGCATCATCAGCGATACTCCGTGTACTGGTACGTGATGACCGAAAAAGAATATCTTGATTTTACAGATGAAGAAAAAGAAAAGCAGGAAATCATCAGGCGCATAACAGTTGATGCCGTTCAGCCGAATGAACAGCAGCAGGAGATAGAACATCACATGAAAAAAGAAAACTCTTACTCCGGTTACGCGAGTATCGTTCACAGAGGCTGGCGGGACAGCAGAGGAGATGGCTTTTTCAGTTATGAGATGAAAACAGAGCCGAGTCAACCCATGTATTTGCTGGTCACTTATTTTGGTAGTGATGATACCTTTCAATCAGAGGAACAAACATACGATAGACATTTTGAGATCATGATTGATGATCAACTACTGGCCAGACAGCAGCTAAAAGCTAATCACCCAGGAAGGCTTTTTGATGTATGTTATGACATCCCTGTTGCGTATACGAAAGGAAAAGAGAGGGTGACCGTCACGTTCAAATCCAGCGAGGGAACAGCAGCCGGCGGAGTGTTTGGGGTAAGGATGATAAATGAAAAAATGGTTTTACATTGAATGCATAGCGATATGAATTGCTCGTTCAAAAACTTGCGGCCCATGGGCCGCAAGTTTTTTATTTGAATGTTCTCCTCGTCAAATCAATAAAAGCCTTTAATGGGGCAGACATCCATTTGTCCTTATGCCATGCTAATTGAGTAAAAATGGGGCATTCGTTCTGCCAATTGAGTTCTTTCATCCGTCCTGCTGCAATATCATCTTGTACTGTCATTTCAGGCAAGATTCCAATACCAAGTCCGGCCATCACGCATTGTTTGATGGCTTCTATGCTGACAAATTCTAATTTGTTAGGGTAGACACCGGAGTCATGTAAAGTGTTCTCAAAGAGTGTGCGGTACGAGCAGCCGTCTTCTGTCAGCAGAAGGGTTTCGTTTTGAAGGCCCTTCAATGTTACTGGTAAATCTGCAGGAAAGGGATGGTCGTTAGCAGCCACCATTTTGATCTCATCCTGAATTAAAGATTCCACGTGCAATGCGTCGTCCGGCCGATTTACATCCAAGATGAAGGTGATATCAAGCTGGCCCTGTAAGAGCTGTTCTTTCGCTTGCTCGTTTGAAATATACGGTTTGAATATGAGCTTTACTTGGGGAAAAGCCTGTTTAAATTCTTTTATGATAGGCGGAAGGCGATAGGTGCACTGGCTTTCCGTCGCCCCGATTTTTAAGGTTCCTGTTGTTTCTCTAACTTGATTTGCGGCCATTTTTGCCTCTTCTGTTAAAGTAATAATCTTCTCGGCATAGGATTTGAATGTTTTGCCGGCTTCTGTCAGGATGAGCCGCTTGCCGAGCCGTTCAAATAAAGGAGTCCCGATTTCTTCTTCAAGTGATTTGATCTGGGAGGTAACGCTTGATTGTGCATAATTAAGCATCTTGGCAGTAAGGGTGAAGTTTACATGTTCTGCCGCCGTAATAAAGGTGATCAGCTGCTTCAATTCCACCAGTTCTCTTCCTTTCTAAATCGGTTTTGCCGATTGAATTAATCGAAATAATCATCTGTATTGATTGGTGAATCCATTATATGATGAAGAAAATCTTTCGTAAACAAAGGAGCCGATGCATGATGAAAATTGTGGTTATTAATGGCGGAACACGGTCTGGCGGAAATACGGATATTCTTGTGGAGAAAACTGTACAAGGATTCGATGCCGAACATATTCATTTGCGGAAATATCAGATCCAGCCAATTGAAGATATGCGTCACGCTCAAGGGGGCTTCAGTCCTGTTCATGATGATTACGATTCTATCATTGAGCGGATATTGCCCTGCGATATTCTCATATTCGCTACTCCAATTTATTGGTTCGGCATGTCAGCGACGTTAAAGCTATTTATTGATCGCTGGTCACAAACGTTGAGAGATCCCCGATTTCCTGATTTTCAACAGCAAATGTCAGCGAAGCAGGCATATGTGACGGCAGTGGGCGGAGACAATCCAAAAATAAAGGGGCTGCCGCTAATTCAGCAATTTGAACATATTTTTGATTTTATGGAGCTGCCCTTTAAAGGCTATGTGCTGGGAGAAGGCAATCGTCCCGGCGATATTCTTCGTGATCATCAGGCGCTCTCCGCTGCGAGCCGCTTACTGAAAAGAAGCAATGCGATATGAAGTTTTTGCTGTCGGTCATTGCTGGCATGCTGGTTCTTGCATTTTTTCTATTTTGGAAGGTGAAGCCTTCTGATTGGATACAGGTTGAAACGAATTCGCCTCAGGTTCAGAAATCTGTGAGAATGGCAGGAACTACGCTGCAAATCAAGCGCATCATCAAGGATGATGAAGGCAAAGAAACAGCCGTTATATCCAACGGCATTTTGGGACCAAAATAAAAAAGCACCTGTTCAGGTGCTTTTTTCTACAAATGAGGAATCACAAGGCCGCCATACAAAAACGCCGCGATAATCAGAAATGCCGGATGCATCTTAAATTTAGTCATGGCAAGGAGAGAAATCCCCGCAATCACTATAGATTGGATCCATCCGATCGCTTTGATGCCGTCTGCGCCGATTTGCCAGGTAAGAATGAGCATCATGACAGCGATGACAGGCTGAACGGACAGCGTCATGCCTTTGATGACGGGTGATTGGCGGAAGCGCTGAATGATGCGCAGCAGGACGATCAATGCAAGCGCCGATGGGATGACAGTTGCGATCAGCGCAATCAGGAAGCCGGGCCACCCGCCTGCGCTGTAGCCGACATACGCGGCGATTTTGGTTGCGATCGGGCCCGGCAATGCGTTCGCAAGTGCGAGCATGTTTGAGAATTGGTCGTTTGAGAGCCAGCTGTATCTATTTACGACTTCTTCAAACATCAGCGGGATAGACGCAGGTCCGCCGCCATATCCGAGTAGGTTTGCGATAAAAAACGCCATAAATAAATAGATCGATATCATGAGGCCGACATTCCTTTATCTTTTGAATGTTTATTTGTGATTTTGTCTTTCAGTTTAAAATGAAACGCGCCGTACGCTAAGAAAATGATAATGACAAGGCCGGGATTGATCTGTAACGTTTGCAGTCCGATAAAAGCGATCATAAAAAACAGGATGCCGGTGACCCAGCCGAAACCTTTAAGCGCCTTTTGGCCAAATTCGTACGCCATAATGCCAAGCATTACCGCAATCACTGGCGTTACGGCACCAATCATGCCGGCAACAATTGCTGAATGGCTTAAGACATTTACAGCCGCAAACAAGCCCACCATAGCAAGACATGTAGGCAGAATATGAGTGAGAGTCGCTACAATTGCGCCTAACGTGCCTTTTAGCTTGAACCCAAGATAAGCAGCCATTTTTGTGGCAATCGGTCCGGGAAGTGCATTAGCGATCGCTAATATCTCTCCGAATTCATCATCATCAATCCATTTATATTTATTGACCGCTTCATGGCGGATCAGCGGAATCACGGAAGGTCCGCCGCCGAATCCTAATATGCCAGTGCGCACCATTGCGGCCGTCATATCCCGATAAGGATGGTTTTTCATTCGTTTCTCTCCTTTACAGCTTCATTCCCATACGGCTTTTGTATCGTTTGATCAGCATCTGGCAATCAACACTGACGACGCCTCGCAGCGGATACAGCCGTTTTGTTAAAAACTCTTCCATTTCTTGATCGTTGGCAAAGATCCCATGCATATGCAGCTTGCTCGGGCCTGTCATGTGATAAAGGCTGGTGACCGCAGGCTCCTCCTCAAGCTTGAGAGCGACCTCCTCTAAAAATTGCGGCTCTACTTCAACATTGAAAAACACGGATACATGGATGCCGATTTTAGCGGGATTGATGACCGCAGTAAACTTTTCGATAACACCGGCTTCAATGAGCTGATTGATCCGTGCCTGGACGGCAACCCGTGATAAATCGACTCTCTTGCCAAGGTCCGTATAAGAAATTCTTCCTTCTTCATGCAAAATGGTGAGAATTTGTTTGTCGATCTCATCAAGTACAAGGTTGGGGATTTGGTATTCATTGCTCATTTGCTCCACCTGCTTTCGTAAGCCTTTTAGATGTTATTTTATCACATAAGTTTCGTTTCGAACGAGAAAATTTTAATTTATTTTCATAATGAATATAAAAATGGTTTTATGTTTACGAAAAGAATAAAGTTCGTCAGCTTTTCTGCCGGATCAGTAGATGTGAAAAATCAGGCTCTCTATACTGAAGAAAATCTCTTTCAAAGGGGACTTGTGATGAACAGATCTATTATCGGTACAAAACAAATGGTCGTCAGTCCGCATTACCTCGCATCTCAAGCCGGAAACCGAATACTGAACAAGGGAGGAAACGCGTTTGACGCAGCCGTGGCTGTTAGTGCTTGTCTGGCAGTTGTGTATCCGCATATGACGGGGCTTGGCGGGGATTCCTTTTGGCTGACCTTTCACCAGGAAAGAAAGGCGGTAAGAGTCTACAATGGCAGCGGCCGTTCAGGACAAAATGTAACGAGAGATGTATATAAGGGAAAAAGCGCGATTCCGCTGCGGGGAATCGACAGTGCCATTACCGTGCCGGGGATGGTTGATAGCTGGGATGCAGTACTGAAGGAGTATGGACGTATGTCTCTTAGGGACGTGTTGGAGCCCGCACGCGACTATGCCCAAAATGGTTTCCCAGTATCGGCTGATCAGTGCCGTCACACAGAAACGAATCTTGAACTGCTGGCCTCCACACCTTACACGGCCGATATCTTCACGAGAGGCGGCAAAGCGCCTGTCCCGGGAGAGCGGTTTGTGCAAAAAGAGCTTGCAGACAGTTTGAACATGATCGCCGAAAAAGGAAGAAGCGTATTCTATGAAGGAGATATCGCTCAGCGGATTGTCTCGCATTTACAGCATAATGGCAGCTATATGACACACGATGATTTTAAAGCGCACCGGGGCGAGTGGGCGGAGCCTGTCTCAAGTGATTACCGAGGGTACAGTGTATATCAGGCACCGCCAAATTCTCAGGGATTTACAGGTTTATTAACACTGAATATTCTGGAAAACTATGATTTCACCCAAATCGAACACGGTTCATTTGAGTATTATCATGTGCTTGTGGAGGCGTTGAAAAAGAGTTTCCTAGATCGGAATGCCGTCCTGACTGATCCGGAGTTTGCGGACATCCCGCTTGAAAGGCTTTTAGACAAAAGCTATGCGAAACGATTAGCGGAAGAAATCGGCTATCTGGCAGAACCGGTAGAAAGCAGGCCGGTGGGAAGTGATACGGCATATGCGGCCGTCATCGATGCGGATGGCAACGCAGTATCTTTCATTCAAAGCCTGTACTTTGAATTTGGCTCGGCTGTCACTGCTGGTGATACAGGCATATTACTGCAAAACCGGGGGTCATTTTTCTCATTGGATAAAAATCATGTCAATTCGCTTGAGCCGAGAAAACGCAGCTTTCATACGCTTATGCCAGCTATGGCCTGCAAAGACGGAAAACCGAAAATCCTGTACGGCACACAAGGCGGCGAAGGCCAGCCTCAGACCCAGACGGCCATCATTACCCGAATGTTGGACTACGGAATGCATCCTCAGCAGGCGATCAGCGAACCGCGTTGGGTGTGGGGAAGGACATGGGGAGAGGAATATGAAGGCCTCAGAGTCGAGGGCAGAATCTCAGAGGAAACAATTGAAAAGCTAAAAGACAGCGGACATCTCGTTGAGGTTGTCGGTGACTATGATCCGCTGATGGGACACGCAGCAGCAATTAAAGTGGATGAGGAAGGCTTTCTCCGAGGCGGAGCCGACCCACGGGGGGATGGGGCGGCTGTTGGAATTTGAGATATTAGAAGAAAATACAAATATAAATAAAAATGACTAGAGAAAGAACAGTGTTAAATAAGTAGTGTACATATTGTTTTTCTTCACGCTCATATTTCCATTCCATAAATGTGCGTAAACAATTCATCAGGAATAGAAAGAAAAAAAGCATAATCTCTGGAGGAAAGCGTAAAACAGAAAAACCTAATAAAATAAGCAAGGCGATTTCCAGCAATCCTTGAGTGCTATTTACAGGTTTATACCACCAAGGCGGTTTAGGGATGCCTAGTTTTTTTCGAGCATAAATATAAAAAGCAGTATTGATAAAAGCTGCGGCCAGTATCACAATCAAAAAATGAGTGCCTGTCAAATAAATCCCTCCTAACCTACTTGTATATACGGCGGAAATAGGGAAAATGTTTCATGAAAAAACACCCGGATTTTTCTCCGGGTGTTTTTTCACTGTATGTTTCTTCGTGCTTTTTTGTGATTGATTTTAAGTCTTTTCGACTAGTTTCTTCTATTTAAATAGTCCTTCTGTTCAGCTGGGACGGATCAGCGTAAATTCTTCACCGAGTTTCGCATAGTGGTTTCCCGCCAATCTTGAGGCAGGTTTTAATTCATCTGTTAAAACATACCCTTTTTCTGCATCATACACCTTTTCATCGAGGTGGAAGCAGACAACTCTTCCAATGAGCAGATCTGCTGTTGTGACGCCTTGATCATTGTCGAACGTCATATGCCGCTCTAATGTGCATTCAAAGCGAATGCGGGCTTCCTTAATGCCGGGAACTGTAACAGCTTTGCTTTCGACGGTATGAAGCGAGGTGCATGTGAGCTCGCTTTCGTCCGGCCCTAAGCTTGCCGCCGTTTCATTGATGTCTTCAATGATGGCTTCATCACTGACATGAACGACAAATTCTCCGTTCTCCATTGCGTTTCGGGCTGTATCTTTTTGGCGTCCTCCCGCCCTGTTAACAGAAATACTGAGAAGCGGAGGATCTGAGCTGACAACGTTATAAAAACTGAAAGGCGCGGCATTTACCGCTCCGCTTGAAGAAAGGGTGGTTACAAATGCAATGGGGCGGGGAATGACAGCACCCGACAATAGCTTGTATGTGTCTTTGGCACTAAGCTGATCCGCTTGAAATATGTACATAGCAACAACCGCCTTTTTCGTTAGGATACCTTAATTATAACGAAATGGTTTCAAGGAAACCAAATGATGCGGGTTGCATATGTTATGTCATGACATATAACTAATATAGGGAAATTGAAAAATAGGCTCCGTACGTTTGCCGGCAGCCTATGGATTGATGAAATTTAAGTTTATTTGTATTTCTTTTTGACTACCCAGCAATTGCCGTCTTTCCAGAATTCTTTTTTGCTGTGATAATCATCCTCTTTTTTGTAGTGATGGTGGTGATGCGGTTTTTTGTAGTGTTTTTTATGAGACTTTTTCTTATGGGAACAATAAGATTTTTTGTGTGTGCGATATGACTTCTTATAGCTGCGAGATTTTTTCTTGTGAGAACAGTATGATTTTTTGTAGCTGCGAGATTTTTTCTTGTGAGAACAGTAGGACTTTTTGTAGCTGCGAGATTTTTTCTTGTGAGAACAGTAGGACTTTTTGTAGCTGCGAGATTTTTTGTGAGAGCAGTATGATTTTTTGTAGCTGCGAGATTTCTTGTGAGAGCAATATGATTTTTTGTGGCTGCGAGATTTCTTGTGAGAACAGTACGATTTTTTGTGGCTGCGAGATTTTTTGTGAGAGCAGTATGATTTTTTGTAGCTACGAGATTTTTTGTGAGAGCGATGCGATTTTTTATGGCTGCGTTTTTTTCCATGAGGCTCTTGGTATAAATAGTCTTTTAAACCTTCTTTTTTTGCGGATTTCACCGCTTCTTTGATGTCAGAATGGGAATAGTGGCCCAATTCGAAATCCTCCTTTTAAAAATGATTTTAAGGATGAAGATCCTTATTACCCTCATAGTACGCGCGGTTTTAAAAAGTGTATAAGTGTTCCGCTGAGATCTCACAAAAATAAAAGCCTAAAATTTGTAAGGGGGATTATGGATGAAGACTCAATCCAATTTGCCGCTTTATCAGCTGTTTGTTCATCCAAAAGATTTGCGTGAATTAAAGAAGGATATATGGGACGATGATCCGGTGCCGGCTGTGATGAAGGTGAATCAAAAAAGGCTGGATATTGATATCGCTTACCGGGGATCACATATTAGAGACTTCAAAAAGAAGTCATACCATATTGCTTTTTATCAGCCGAAAACATTCCGCGGCGCACGAGAGATTCATTTAAATGCGGAGTATAAAGATCCTTCCATGATGAGAAACAAATTGTCGCTGGATTTTTTCTCCGAGCTTGGGACGCTGTCTCCAAAAGCAGAGTTTGTGTTCTTAAAGGTAAATGGGAAGAATGAAGGAGTTTATCTTGAACTTGAATCCGTTGATGAATATTATTTAGCGAAAAGGAAGCTGGCGGACGGGGCGGTTTTTTACGCGGTTGATGATGATGCTAATTTCTCTCTGATGAGCGATTTGGAAAGGGAAACGAAGACATCGCTTGAGCTTGGATATGAAAAGAAGACAGGGACTGAGGAAGACGATTTTTATTTGCAGGATATGATTTTTAAAATTAATACTGTCCCTAAAGCCCAGTTTAAATCAGAAGTGACAAAGCATGTAGATGTCGATAAGTATTTGCGCTGGCTCGCCGGTATTGTATTCACCTCAAACTATGACGGGTTTGTCCACAACTACTCGTTGTACAGAAGCAGTGAAACCGGATTATTTGAGGTGATTCCTTGGGATTATGATGCAACCTGGGGCAGGGATATCCATGGAGAGCGGATGGCTGCCGATTATGTAAGAATTCAAGGATTTAATACACTAACCGCCCGGATTTTGGATGAACCCGATTTCCGCAAGTCCTACAAGCAACTGTTAGAAAAAACGCTCCAAACTCTTTTTACAATAGAATATATGAAACCGAAAATAATGGCGATATATGAACAGATTAGGCCGTTTGTCCTGATGGACCCATATAAAAAGAACGATATTGAGCGTTTTGACCGTGAGCCGGATGTGATTTGCGCGTATATTATAAAAAGAGCTGATTACCTCAAAAGTGAGCTTGATCTTTTATCATGACGATAAACGGGCGGATTCCGGAGAACGGAGCGCCTTTTTTTATTTCCGTTCATTTAATGATTTGGATATCTCCACAAATTGCCTCAGTACGGGGTTTTGGCTGTCTTTTCGATATGCGATGATCCATTCTGCTTTGAGCTGAAAATGATCAACGCTGCGATATGTGACATCAAGGTTAAACAGCCGTCTGGCCGAGGATGGGACAATTGTAATGCCGATACCCGCTGTCACCAGTCCGATCACCATTTGATATTCTGTCGCTTCTTGAACGATATTCGGCACAAAACCTGAGTCTTCACAGAGCTGTATAAAGTCGGTATATAGCGTAGGCCACGCTTCTTTGGAAAGGGTAATGATCGGTTCGTTTTCCAAATCTGTAATGTCGATTGATTCCTTTAATGCAAGCGGATGCTGCTTCGGCAATGCGAGGATACATGGACTGCTTTGGGTTGTCTCAATTTGCAGCTCCGGATGCTCTAACGGCGGATGGAGAATGCCGATATCGATATTTCCCTTGAGCAATTCTTCCTGCTGTCGGTAAGAAGCGATTTCTTTCAGTTCTATTTTCACAGAGGGGAATTTTTTACGGTATTCCCGGATGATTGGCGGCAGAAATTCATATGTGGCTGATCCGACAAAACCAATAACGAGATGCCCGTGTTCGCCGCGAGCTGTCCGCTGGGCAAGTTCAATTCCTTGACCAATTTGCATCAAAGCTGAGCGGCAGTGATTTAAAAAGATTTCGCCAGCCGCGGTAAGCTCGACAAATCGTTTTGTCCTCTTCAGAAGCGTCACCCCGACTTCTTCTTCCAGCTGTTTGATCTGCTGGCTAAGAGGAGGCTGTGTCATGTTCAGCCGCCGGGCAGCTTTTCCGAAATGAAGCTCTTCGGCTACTGCGATAAAGTATTGAAGATGGCGAAGCTCCATTCAATATGCATTCCTTTCCATAGGTTAATAATTCGTAATACATATTAATCATAAGGCGAATCGATATTGGAGGTCAATTTCCAAAGAGTGTATAGTGAAACGTATCACAAGAAATATTTAAAATTTTATGTTTAAAATGCATAATAAGGAGTGAGGGTGTTGACAAAAGCAACAAAAGAACAAAAATCCCTTGTGAAAAACAGAGGGGCGGAGCTTGTTGTTGATTGCTTAGCGGAGCAAGGTGTCACACATGTATTTGGCATTCCAGGTGCAAAAATTGATGCGGTATTTGACGCTTTACAAGATAAAGGGCCTGAAATTATCGTTGCCCGGCATGAACAAAATGCAGCATTTATGGCGCAAGCAGTTGGCCGTTTAACTGGAAAACCGGGAGTCGTGTTAGTCACATCAGGACCAGGCGCTTCTAACTTGGCAACAGGACTGCTGACAGCAAACACTGAAGGCGACCCTGTCGTTGCGCTAGCTGGGAACGTGATCCGTGCAGATCGTTTAAAACGGACACATCAATCTTTGGATAATGCGGCGCTATTCCAGCCGATTACAAAATACAGTGTAGAAGTTCAAGATGTAAAAAATATACCGGAAGCTGTTACAAATGCGTTTAGGATAGCGTCAGCAGGGCAGGCTGGGGCCGCTTTTGTGAGCTTTCCACAAGATGTTGTGAATGAAGTCACAAACACAAAAAACGTACGTGCTGTCGCAGCGCCAAAACTTGGCCCTGCAGCAGATGACGCAATCAGTGCGGCCATTGCAAAAATCCAAACAGCGAAACTTCCTGTCGTTCTAGTCGGCATGAAGGGCGGAAGACCGGAAGCGATTAAAGCGGTTCGGAAGCTATTGAAAAAGGTTCAGCTTCCATTCGTTGAAACATATCAAGCTGCCGGTACTCTTACGAGAGATTTAGAGGATCAGTATTTTGGCCGGATCGGTTTATTCCGCAACCAGCCTGGCGATCTGCTGCTTGAGCAGGCTGATGTTGTGCTGACAATCGGCTATGACCCAATTGAATATGATCCGAAATTCTGGAATGTCAATGGAGACCGGACGATCATTCATTTAGATGAGCTTCTGGCTGACATTGATCATGCTTACCAGCCGGATCTTGAATTGATCGGTGATATTCCATCTACAATCAATCATATCGAACACGATGCGGTGAAAGTAGACTTTGCTGAACGTGAGCAAAAGATCCTTTCTGATTTAAAACAATATATGCATGAGGGTGAGCAGGTGCCTGAAGATTGGAAATCAGACAGAGTACATCCTCTTGAAATTGTAAAAGAATTGCGAAATGCAGTCGATGATCATGTTACAGTGACTTGCGATATCGGTTCACACGCGATTTGGATGTCACGTTATTTCCGCAGCTACGAGCCGTTAACATTAATGATCAGTAATGGTATGCAAACACTCGGCGTTGCGCTTCCTTGGGCAATCGGCGCTTCATTGGTGAAACCGGGAGAAAAAGTGGTATCAGTCTCCGGTGATGGCGGTTTCTTATTCTCAGCAATGGAATTAGAGACAGCAGTTCGCTTAAAAGCACCAATTGTACACATTGTATGGAACGACAGCACATATGACATGGTTGCATTCCAACAATTGAAAAAATACAATCGGACATCTGCGGTCGATTTCGGAAATATCGATATCGTGAAATATGCGGAAAGCTTCGGAGCAACCGGTTTGCGCGTAGAATCACCAGACCAGCTGGCAGATGTTCTTCGTCAAGGTATGAACGCTGAGGGTCCTGTCATCATTGATGTCCCGGTTGACTACAGTGATAACATTAATTTAGCAAGTGACAAGCTTCCGAAAGAATTCGGGGAACTCATGAAAACGAAAGCTCTCTAGCACTCTGCGCATCACGACACTGTTTGATGAACAGCACTACACAAAAGGAGTGAAGGGAATTATGAAACGCGAAAGCAACATGCAAGTGCTCAGCCGCGGCCAAAAAGATCAGCCTGTGAGCCAGATTTATCAAGTATCAACAATGACTTCTCTTTTGGATGGAGTATATGACGGGGATTTTGAACTGTCAGAGATTCCGAAATACGGAGACTTCGGTATCGGAACCTTTAACAAGCTTGACGGAGAGCTGATTGGGTTTGACGGCGAATTTTACCGTCTCCGTTCAGACGGAACTGCGACACCAGTCCAAAATGGGGACCGTTCTCCGTTCTGTTCATTTACGTTCTTTACACCGGACATGACGCACAAAATTGATGCGAAAATGACACGCGAAGAGTTTGAAAATGAGATCAACAGCATTCTGCCGAGCAAAAACTTATTTTACGCTATCCGCATTGACGGATTGTTTAAAAAAGTGCAGACAAGAACGGTAGAACTGCAAGAAAAGCCTTACGTGCCGATGGTCGAAGCGGTCAAAACGCAGCCGATTTTCAACTTTGACAATGTGAGAGGAACGATCGTAGGTTTCCTGACACCGGCTTATGCAAACGGAATTGCTGTTTCCGGCTATCATCTGCACTTCATTGACGAAGGACGCAATTCAGGCGGACACGTTTTTGACTATGTGCTTGAGGATTGCGCGGTTACGATTTCTCAAAAAATGAACATGAATCTCAGACTTCCGAATACAGCGGATTTCTTTAATGCGAATCTGGATAACCCTGATTTTGCCAAAGATATCGAAACAACTGAAGGAAGCCCTGAATAAAGAACAAAAGAAAGCCCTTTTGTGCAGGGCTTTCTTTTTATTTGGCTCTTTTCCTGATTTTAGATAAAATAACGTCAAAAGGGTAAAGGTGTGGTCTGATGAAAATATTGGTTTTGGCAGTTCATCCTCATATGGAAACCTCTGTTGTGAATAAGACATGGACAGAGGAATTGAGTCAACATGACAATATCACAGTACGGGATCTTTATAAGGAATACCCGGATGAAGCGATAGATGTTGCGAAGGAGCAGCAGCTGTGCGAGCAATACGATAGAATTATTTTCCAATTTCCGTTCTATTGGTACAGCTCTCCGCCGCTCTTAAAAAAATGGCAGGATCTTGTGCTGACTTACGGCTGGGCCTTTGGTTCAAAAGGAAACGCCTTGCATGGCAAGGAGCTGATGCTGGCTGTATCAACAGGGAGTGAAGTGGAAAAATATCAAGCGGGCGGAGCAAATCATTACTCGATCAGTGAGCTTTTGAAACCATTTCAGGCCACGAGTAATCTGATCGGCATGAAATACCTGCCACCATATGTGTTCTATGGCGTGAATTATGCAACAGCAGAGGATATTTCTCTCAGTGCAAAACGGTTAGCCGAATACATCCAGAAGCCTTTCGCTTAAAAGAAAGCCCTGTCCGTCATGCGGCAGGGCTTTTTTATGATTAAAAATCCGGCAGCTCGGACAGGTTGTTTTCCTTTATGCCGTCCGGTTCACTTCGCAAAATGTCACGCCCGTATTTATGGAAGACATCAACATGAGCGAGCTTTCCTGCTTTTGCTTCTGACAGCGCAGTGGGATAGTCGAGCTCTCTTCCTGTGTTCGTTTTCACGGCGATAATATTGTCTTCCTCATTTCTTCTGACTGCAATAATTTCTTCTTTTCCAGATGGAACATCTTCCTGACCGACAGTTGTTTGCCGGGCTTTATACGATTCATATGCTGCTTCGAATTGATCCATATTTACACCTCCATTTTTTAACGTGAGCAAAAATGTCGATGATCATGTATGGTTTCGACACGTCATACGACAATATTTCCTGAGAAATATCTTGGGAATGTGACAAATCAATCCTTGATTTGCGAAGAAAAAAGGGATTCCGCATAAAAAACGGAATCCCTTTCAGTTATTTTGTTGTCATGTGTAAGTCCTTTGTTTTCATATAGCCTGTCGCACCGCCGTAGTCAACGAATACCCAATCAAAATCAAAACCGCCTTTTTTCGTTTTACTCCAGCCTAAAAAAGAAACGCTTGTGTCTGCTGGAAGGGTCTTGATGCTTTTTCCTTCAGCGGATGTATATACTTTCGTTTTTGTTTTGGTTTTTACTGTTGTAGCAGCTTTTACAATGTAATGAGTGGAGACAAAGCCTTTTTTGCCGTTTTTATAATGAACCTTTGCCCAGTCAGCGTTTGCAAAGGAAATCAGCTTTAAGCTGTCGCCCAAGTGCAGCGTATCGGCCTTCTGGCTCGATGCGTTAGCCTTCGTTCTGACATTTAGAGCCTCTGCTGACACCAAATAAGAATCAATCGGATAACTGTATAAATCATCAATGCTTACGGTTGTTTCTGGCTGTTGTGCGTGGATCGTGCTCGCGCCTACTGCAGAAGCCGCAGTCATTCCAGCTGCAAGTGCTAGAGTTGATAATGTTTTTGTTGTTTTGTTCATTTCGTTCCTCTCCTCACGTAAGAGAAATAATTCATTCTATATCCCTATTCACGTTTTCACAGATTCCTAAACATCAAAAAGGATCAGATGAAAATCTGATCCGGGGCAATTACTTTTGTGTTTCTAGTTTTAGAGGTGCAGAAATTGATTTTTTTACTTTTTTTCCGTGCAAAATATCATCTGCTGCTTCTGTAGCCAGTTTACCGATTAATTCAGGCTGCTGAGCGACGGTAGCTGAGAGCTTTCCGTCTTTAATGGAAGCGAGCGCATCTTTATTGCCGTCAAAACCGATCACTAAAATATCTTTTCCCGAGCTGTTAATTGCCTCGAGAGCACCGAGCGCCATTTCATCATTGTGAGCAAAAACTGCTTGGATATCCGGATGTCCCTGCAGCAGGTTTTCCATGACAGTCAGGCCCTTGGTGCGGTCAAAGTCAGCTGATTGTTTTGTGACAACGTCGAGCTTTTGATCAGCAATGTTATGAAATCCTGAGCCGCGTTCCCGTGTGGCAGATGCGCCGGGCACGCCTTCAAGCTCTGCCACCTTTGCACCTTTTCCCAGTTTGTCAGCAATGAATGCTGCGGCCATTTCACCGCCTTTGACATTATCGGAAGCAACGAGGGTTTCAACTTTTCCTTGTTCGGCGGAACGGTCGATTGTTACGACGGGCACACCGACTGCGTTTGCAGATTCTACTGCCGTTGAGATCGCCGAAGAATCAGTCGGGTTGATTAACAATGCATCGACACCCTGCTGAATTAAGTCTTCTACATCACTTGTCTGTTTCGATGAATCATTTTGTGCATCGACAATGATGACTTTCATTCCCCGTTTTTTAGCTTCTTTTTCGATGCCCTTTTTTAATGAGACAAAAAAGGGATTATTAAGCGTTGAGACGGACAAGCCGATGGTGAATTCCTTTTTGTTTCCCGAGTTTGTCGGCTTTGCCCATTGGGGGGGCTCAAGCGAACAGGCAGTTAATAAGAACAATGATAACGTTAAAATGACCGATACAGCCTTTTTCATGTAAAAAAACCTCCTATGCTGACTTCTTGCGGTCTAATAATACCGCAATTAAGATGACAATCCCTTTGACAACCAGCTGATAAAACGATGAGACGCCAAGCAGATTGAGCCCGTTATTAAGTGTGCCGATGATCAGCACCCCGATTAATGTACCGATAATGCGTCCGCGGCCCCCGGAAAGACTTGTTCCGCCTAAGACGACCGCCGCGATAGCATCCAGTTCATACGATTCTCCGGCAGTCGGCTGTGCTGAATGCAGACGGGAAGTCAATATCGCGCCGGCGAGGGCGGATAAGAGCCCGGCTAAAGAATAAATCATCACTTTCACGCGCGTCACTTTAATGCCTGAAATGAGCGCGGCTTTTTCATTGCCCCCGATTGCGTAAGTTCGGCGGCCGAACGGTGTTTTATGAAGAAGCACCCAAAGGATCACAAAAGCAAGAACCATCGTAATCGCCGGTACAGGAATGCCTAAAAAGTAACCGCGTCCGAACAGCTGAAAAGCGTAGTTTGTGCCAAGTCCGGTAATCGGATTTCCGTCTGTATACACAAGCGTCAGTCCGCGAAATACAGTCATGGTCGCAAGTGTGGCGATAAAGGGCGCCATTTTTCCTTTTGTGATCAATAGTCCGTTGATCATGCCGAGTATAGCACCAATGATACAGCCGAGGATGATCGCGAGAACCGGATCGACACCGGATACAATCATCCCAGCAACTAAAGCGCTGGACAGGGCAAGAATAGCGCCGACAGAAAGATCAATGCCGCCTGTTAAAATCACAAAAGTCATGCCGAACGCGATTAATCCGTTAATGGCGACCTGACGAAGCAGGTTTAAAATATTCAGCGGTTCAAGAAAGCTGGGATTTAAAATAGATACAATGATAACGAGAATAAATAAACCGAGAAACGGGCCGAGTTTTTGCATCACTCCGTCAAAGTGAATCCGTTTTTGTTCTGTTTGCAGTTGTTCCGTTTTCATATTACCGCCCTCCCGTGGCAAGTGTCATAATTCGTTCTTGTGTTGCTTCCTGTGCATGGATTTCTCCGCTGATTCTGCCTTCATGGACAACGATAATACGATCGCTCATCCCGAGAATTTCCGGCAGCTCTGATGACACCATGATGATGGCGACACCGCGCTCAGTCAGCTCATTCATCAGTGAATAAATCTCCCGTTTCGCGCCAACATCCACACCTCTGGTTGGCTCATCCAAGATAAGCACTTTCGGTCCGATCCCGATCCACTTGGCAATCACCACTTTTTGCTGGTTGCCTCCTGATAAATGGCGTGCGTGCGTTTCTGATGATGCCGTCTTGATGGTCAGGCGTTTGATTAAAAGATCGACAAATTCAGCTTCCCGCTTGTGATCAATGAGACCCTTTGGAGAAAAGCTGGACAGATTGGGCAGCGCAATATTCTCACGAATGGAGGTGTCGAGCAGCAGTCCTTCATCTTTGCGGTTCTCTGTGATAAAGCCGAGCCCTTTTTTCACTGCATCCTGCGGGTTCTTAATGGCTGTCTTTTTTCCAGCGATCCATATCTCACCTGAGTCCAGCCTGTCAACGCCGAACAGCGCTCTCATGATTTCTGTCCGGCCGGCTCCCATCAAACCGGAGACACCGACGATTTCACCGGAACGAACGTAAAAGCTGACATCCTCAAAACTTCCTTTAACGGAGGCGTTTTTCACCTCGAATATTTTGTCGCCGAGAGAAGGAATGCGTTTCGGATATCGTTCAGTCAGCTCGCGTCCGACCATTTTTTTGACGACTTCATCAAAATCGGTTTCTGAGATGCTGGTTGTATCTACCGTTTTTCCGTCCCGCATGATGGTGATTCTGTCGCAAATCGCAAAAATTTCTTCCATACGATGTGAAATGTATACAATGGATACGCCATTCTTTTTTAACGCTGTAATGACCTCAAAAAGTTTGCTGATTTCCCGTTCCGTCAAAGCAGCGGTAGGCTCATCCATAATGATCACCTCGGCATTTGTCATGAGCGCTTTTGCAATTTCAATCATTTGCTGCTGTCCGACGGAACACTCGCCGGCTTCTTGATCAAGAGAAAGGGAGACGGAAAGTTTGTCAAATTGCTCTTTTGCTAGCGCTTTCATTTTTCTTGTTTGTAAAACGCCCAGCTTGGAGGATATTTCTTTCCCGATAAATAGATTCTCAAGAACGGTCATTTCCGGCCAGATATTCAATTCCTGATGGATAAAGGCTATTCCATGCTGTTCTGCTTCTTTCGGATTTGAAAAATATGTTTCGTTTCCATTTATGCTGATTTGCCCTTTATCCGATTTATGCAGGCCTGTCAGAATGTTCATAAGCGTTGACTTGCCGGCGCCGTTTTCTCCCATTAATGCGTGAACCTCGCCAGGCACGAGCTGAAAAGAAACGCCTGACAGCACCTGGTTTTTTCCGAATGCTTTATGAATGTCTTTCATTTCAATCTGCATGTTCCATCCTCCTTTCTAGAAGAGCACACCCGCCTGCAGGATGCAGTTGGCATATGGTGTGAATTCACCCGTTCTAATGATAGCTTTTGCTTCTTTTGTCAGCAGCTTAAACTCCTCGTGAGAAAGGTATTCAATCTTTTGTTTAGAGAAAAGATTTTCTAGAAATCTCGCATTCTCCTGATTAGATGCCTTTATTTCCGCTGCAGCAATGACTTTTTCGATTGCCATCTCGTCTGCAAGAACTGCTACTGTATCTTGGAAAGCCGGAAGACCCGGCTTCAGTGAAAGATCAATTTTCAAAACGCCGTCAGGAACGGGCAGCCCGGCATCCGCGATGACAATTTTATCAGTGTGGCCAAGGTCGGCTAAAAGCTTGGCAAGATGGCTGTTCAGTATACCGTGTTTTTTCATGACAGCAGCTCCTCTACTTCTTTTCTTGTCGGCATTCCGCCTTGGGCGCCGAAGGAACAGACGGAAAGGGAAGCTGCACGATTGGCAAACCGCAATGCGGCTTCAATGTCTTTTCCCTCAGCCAGAGCCACGGCAAAGGCTGCGTTAAACGTATCACCGGCTCCGGTTGTATCAACCGGCTCTACGGGGAAGGACGGGATAAGCAGCTCTTTGCTTCCGGCTGAATAGCGGACGCCTTGCTTTCCTTCCGTAATAAAGAGCTTCGCCGGATAAAGCGCCAAGGCTTCAGAAACGGTAAGACCAGGGAATAAGATCGACGCCTCGTGTTCATTCGGCGTGAGATAGGTGGCGTGATCAATTGTTTCTTGTTTCAGCGGGCGGGCCGGTGCCGGGTTGAGCATGATCGGGATGTCATGAGAATGACAGTATTTGCACACCTCATCAACCGTTTCTTCCGGGATTTCCTGCTGAATCAGGACCATATCGATCTTTTCAATCTGTGCAAGCGCGTCTATCGCATATGATGGAGTGATATCATCGTTCGCACCTTTGACAACGACAATACTGTTATCATCTTCGGCAAGCACAATGTGGGCGGTTCCGCTTTCCTTATGTGTAACCGGTTCCATATAGTCGGTGCGAACGCCGTTTGCTTTTAAATTATCTAAAATGTCTGTTCCATAATGATCGTCTCCAACCTTGCCGATCATAAACACGTGGGCGCCAAGTCTGGCAGCAGCAACGGCCTGATTTGCTCCTTTACCGCCCGGCACCGTCTGAAACGACGTGCCAAGTACCGTTTCGCCGGCTTTTGGGCGTTTGTCCGAGGTGACCACTAAATCCATCGAACAGCTTCCAATCACACAAATATTACACATCATGATCTTCCTTTCTTGTCGTCTTTCTTCTTATATAGGTGACAGGCATTTGAATCGCCGTTTCTGTCAGCTGCTGTTTTTTGATGATACGCAAAAGCAGTTTGGCCGCTTCTTTGCCCATATCATAGGCGGGCTGTTTAATTGTAGACAGGGGAGGGAACAGCAGCTCGCTTTGCGGAATGTCATCATAGCCGATAATTTGAATATCCTCCGGCACGCTTTTTCCGTGCCGCAATGCTTCATGTAAAACCGCAGCTGCTTGAATATCATTACTCGCAATCACACCGTCTGTCTCAGGATAAGCGGCAAACAGCTCCTTCGCCATCGATTGCGCATCCTTGAAAGAAAATGAAGCCGTCTCGATGACCTGAAAATCAACTTCAGCCTGCTGTAAGAACTCCAAAGCGCCGTGAAAGCGGTCTTGGGCGGTCGGCAGGTGAGCGGGGCCTCTCAAGAGGGTAATGCGCCGGCTTTTTCCGTGAATGATGGCTTCGGCGGCTAATTTTCCTCCTGTATAGCCGTCACTGGATACAGAAGGAGCGCCTTCAAGTGTTCTGTCCAGAAAAACGACTGGGTGATGCATGCCGCTGTATTCCTCAAGATCCGGGTAATTCGTTGCGGCAATAATGCCTGCAACATGGTTTTGCTTAAAGGTTTGAAGGTACTCAAGTTCTTTTTTTAATTCCTCGTCACTGTTGCCAAAAATAAGGCGATAGCCTTCCCGGTTCAATTCATCCTCTGCACCGCGGGCAAGCTGAGGGAAGAAAGGATTTGTGATATCCGGGAGCAAAAGCCCGATCAGCCGGGATTCTCTCTTATAAAGAGATCTGGCGACTTCATTCGGATAATAGTTCAGCTTCTCCATCGCCGCTATGACACGCGTTCGCGTTTCTTCATGTACATAGCCGTTGTCATTCAGGACGCGGGAAACCGTCGCAACTGAAACGCCCGCCGCTCCGGCGACATCTTTAATTGTAGCCAAAACAGCTCCTCCTTGTTTATGTAACCGTTTACATAGATAGATTATCATGAGTAATCCGAAGTTGGCAATAAAAATATCGAAAGAAATCTATTGTAAATTGTATATATAATTGAGAAATTTAAGGTTTTCACTCTTTTTTTGACAAAGTCTTCACATTTCTGGATGAAGATTTCATGAACAAATATTAAGTTTTATTAAAATTGTTTCAAAGTCATGCGTTTAGACCTGTAAATGAGGAGAAACAGAAAAGACTATCCGCCCAGAAAATGTTTAATTATGTTAGAGAATTCGGACCTGTATGTTTATCGTTTTCATAGATCGCCCCATTAGTCTTTTTGGAATAGGCCTAATATTGCCTCTTCCATGCAGAAAGGATGACATTATGACCTTGTCCTTAAGAAACAGGAAAAACATATTTTGTGTTCATAAGAACCGGAAACACGCATGGTAGCAGGAAAAGCTTGATATCACGGGCTGAAAAAAAGATTGATTTGAAATACATATTAAATGCAAACACCAGGGCGTGACTATACGTCCAGAAGGATATCAGGAGAAAAATGAAAGCGCATTCCTTTTTCTTTTTTTGAAAATAGGTAAGGTGTAAGTCCTGCCATTTTCCAAAATTAGAAAACAGTTTGTAGGTACAAAATCTCTTTCAAAAGAGAAGTTTGGCTTAGTGGATTAGGGAAGATTATGTTACATAATGCCGATTGAGAATTCATAGTGATTCTATATACTGATGAATGAATTTACAACAATATAGAAGGAGATGTCGAAAAGCAATGTGGTTACTCATTATAGCCTGTGCTGTCATACTGGTCATCGGAATATTAGAAAAACGACGACATCAGAAAAACATTGATGCCCTCCCTGTGCGGGTGAATATTAACGGCATCCGAGGAAAATCGACTGTGACAAGGCTGACAACCGGAATATTAATAGAAGCCGGTTACAAAACTGTTGGAAAAACAACAGGGACAGATGCAAGAATGATCTACTGGGACACACCGGAGGAAAAGCCGATTAAACGGAAACCTCAAGGGCCGAATATCGGAGAGCAAAAAGAAGTTATGAAAGAAACAGTAGAAAGAGGGGCTAACGCTATCGTCAGTGAATGTATGGCTGTTAACCCGGATTATCAGATCATCTTTCAGGACGAACTTCTGCAAGCCAATATCGGCGTTATTGTGAATGTGTTAGAAGACCATATGGATGTCATGGGGCCGACGCTCGATGAAATTGCAGAAGCGTTTACCGCTACTATTCCTTATAATGGCCATCTTGTCATTACAGATAGTGAATATACCGAGTTCTTTAAACAAAAAGCAAAAGAACGAAACACAAAAGTCATCATTGCTGATAACTCAAAAATTACAGATGAATATTTGCGTAAATTTGAATACATGGTATTCCCTGATAACGCTTCTCTGGCACTGGGTGTGGCTCAAGCACTCGGCATTGACGAAGAAACAGCGTTTAAAGGAATGCTGAATGCGCCGCCAGATCCGGGAGCAATGAGAATTCTTCCGCTGATCAGTCCGAGCGAGCCTGGGCACTTTGTTAATGGGTTTGCCGCAAACGACGCTTCTTCTACTTTGAATATATGGAAACGTGTAAAAGAAATCGGTTATCCGACCGATGATCCAATCATCATCATGAACTGCCGCGCAGACCGTGTGGATCGGACACAGCAATTCGCAAATGACGTATTGCCTTATATTGAAGCAAGTGAACTGATCTTAATCGGTGAAACAACAGAACCGATCGTAAAAGCCTATGAAGAAGGCAAAATTCCTGCAGATAAACTGCATGATCTAGAGTACAAGTCAACAGAAGAAATTATGGAATTGTTAAAGAAAAGAATGCACAACCGTGTCATATATGGCGTCGGCAATATTCATGGTGCCGCAGAGCCTTTAATTGAAAAAATCCACGAATACAAGGTTAAGCAGCTCGTAAGCTAGGAGGAAATGCAGACATGTTCGGATCAGATTTATACATCGCACTCATTTTAGGTGTACTACTCAGTTTGATTTTTGCAGAAAAAACAGGAATCGTGCCGGCTGGACTGGTTGTACCGGGATATTTAGGACTTGTGTTTAATCAGCCGGTCTTTATTTTACTCGTATTGTTAGTAAGCTTGCTCACTTATGTCATAGTGAAATACGGTTTATCCAAATTTATGATTTTGTACGGACGCAGAAAATTCGCTGCCATGCTGATAACAGGGATTGTCCTGAAAATTGCGTTTGATTTTCTATACCCGATTGTACCATTTGAAATCGCAGAATTTCGAGGAATCGGCATCATCGTGCCAGGTTTAATTGCCAATACCATTCAGAAACAAGGTTTAACCATTACGTTCGGAAGCACGCTTCTATTGAGCGGAGCGACCTTTGCTATCATGTTTGTTTACTACTTAATTTAATGTAAGGTGTGTCAAACGATGAAAAAAGAACTGAGCTTTCATGAAAAGCTGCTGAAGCTGACAAAACAGCAAAAAAAGAAAACCAATAAGCACGTATTTATTGCCATTCCGATCGTTTTTGTCCTCATGTTCGCTTTTATGTGGGCGGGAAAAGCAGAAACGCCGAAGGTCAAAACGTATTCTGACGACGTTCTATCAGCCTCATTTGTCGGAGATATTATGATGGGGCGCTATGTTGAAAAAGTAACGGAGCAAAAAGGGGCAGACAGCATTTTTCAGTATGTTGAACCGATCTTTAAAGCCTCTGATTATGTAGCAGGAAACTTTGAAAACCCTGTAACCTATCAAAAGAATTATAAACAAGCAGATAAAGAGATTCATCTGCAGACGAATAAGGAATCAGTGAAAGTCTTGAAGGATATGAACTTCACGGTTCTCAACAGCGCAAACAACCACGCAATGGATTACGGCGTTCAAGGCATGAAAGATACTCTTGGAGAATTTGCGAAGCAAAACCTTGATATCGTTGGAGCAGGATACAGCCTAAGTGATGCGAAAAAGAATATTTCGTACCAGGAAGTCAATGGGGTAACCATCGCGACGCTCGGCTTTACCGATGTGTCTGGAAAAGGTTTCGCGGCTAAAAAGAATACGCCGGGCGTGCTGCCCGCAGATCCTGAAATCTTCATTCCAATAATTTCAGAAGCGAAAAAACATGCGGACATCGTCGTTGTGCAGTCACACTGGGGACAAGAATATGACAATGATCCAAACGACCGCCAGCGCCAGCTTGCAAGAGCCATGTCTGATGCGGGAGCTGATATCATTGTCGGCCATCACCCGCACGTCTTAGAACCGATTGAAGTATATAACGGAACCGTCATTTTCTACAGCCTCGGCAACTTTGTCTTTGATCAAGGCTGGACAAGAACGAGGGACAGTGCACTGGTTCAGTATCACTTGAAGAAAAACGGAATAGGCCGCTTTGAAGTGACGCCGATTGACATCCATGAAGCGACGCCTGCACCGGTGAAAAAAGACAGCCTCAAACAGAAAACGATTATTCGCGAACTGACGAAAGACTCTAATTTTGCATGGAAAGTAGAAGACGGAAAACTGACGTTTGATGTTGATCATAGCGACAAACTAAAATCTAAATAAACGGAGTGATAAGGATGAAATTTGTCAAAGCCATCTGGCCTTTTGTTGCCGTAGCTATCGTATTCATGTTTATGTCAGCTTTTAAATTCAATGAGCAGCTGACAGATCAGGAAAAGCAGAAGATTGATACGGAAATGCATAAAATCCAACAGCAGGAAGAACCGGCAAACACCAATAAATAATTCAAAAAGAGAGTGTCTGATGAGGCATTCTCTTTTTATTTGCCCAGCATATTCATTCTGTAAAAATATCAAAACGTCTCTTAACATATTCAAAAAAATACCGATGTTAAAACTGCATAAAGAGGAGGAGATAATAAAAGTGAAGACACTGGCAAACTGGAAGAAGTTTTTGCTTGTGGCGGTTATCATTAGTTTTTTGGGTTCAACTATCACAAAAGCGGAGATTGCGGAGGCTGATATGTCATCTGAACTGGTGATCAGCGAAGCAAAAAAACTGCTTGGGTATCAGTATAAATACGGCGGTGAAACGCCGAAAGAGGGATTCGATCCTTCGGGATTGATTCAATATGTTTTCAGTAAGGCTGATATTCATATGCCGAGATCTGTGAACGACCAGTATAAAGTCGGAACGGCCATAAAGCCGGAAGACCTGAAGCCGGGCGATACTTTGTTTTTCAGGAAAGAGGGAAGCGGCGAGACAACTCCGACACATGACGCTCTTTACATCGGAGACGGCCAAATGATTCATAGTACGCAAACAAAAGGGGTTATCATCACTAATTACACAAAAAGCAGCTATTGGAGCGGCTCTTATATCGGGGCGAGACGAATCGCAGCCGATCCGGCAACAGCTGATGTTCCTGTCGTTCAGGAGGCCGAAAAATATATCGGCATTCCATATGTGTTTGGCGGAAGCACACCGTCAGAGGGCTTTGATTGCTCCGGGCTCGTGCAATATGTGTTTCAACAGGCACTCGGCATTTATCTGCCGCGATCAGCCGAACAGCAGTGGGCAGTAGGTGAGAAGGTTGCGCCTCAAAACATAAAGCCTGGTGATGTCGTTTATTTTAGCAATACGTATAAATCGGGAATTTCACATGCAGGGATTTATGCAGGCGGAGGAAGGTTTATTCAGGCAAGCCGGTCAGAAAAAGTAACCATTTCCTACTTGTCAGAGGATTACTGGAAATCGAAGATGACAGGCATTCGCCGATTTGACAACCTGACAATCCCGAAAGAAAACCCGATTGTGTCTGAGGCAACACTTTATGTTGGCGAAGTTCCTTACAAACAAGGCGGAGTGTCTCCGGAGACAGGATTTGATACAGCTGGATTTGTCCAGTATGTATACAAGAAAGCAGCCGGTATTTCCCTGCCTCGATACGCAACAAGCCAATACAAAGCCGGAACTAAGGTTGAGAAGGCGGACCTGAAACCGGGAGACATTGTGTTCTTCCAATCAACAAGCCTAAATCCGGCCATCTATATCGGAAACGGACAAGTTGTTCATGTCACATTGTCAAACGGCGTGACCATCACCAATATGAACACAAGCACGTATTGGAAAGATAAATATGCGGGAAGTATACGGGTTCAATAATAGACAAAGACTCCAGAATCTCTGGAGTCTTTTCTTTATGCATATTGGCCGGAAAGAAGCTGATCAATAAAGTAAGCCACGCCATTTTCGTCATTGCTTTTTGTGACGAAGGTGCTTTTTTCTTTTAATTCATCAATCGCATTTTCCATGGCGATGCGGTGTCCGGCGACTTCAAACATGGATAAATCGTTCGGACTGTCGCCGATTGCATAGATATCCTGTGTTTCAATTCCGTATATGTCAGCCAGCTCTGTCAGGGCGCGTCCTTTTCCTGAAGAGGCCGGCAGGATTTCGATAATATGTTTTCCGGAAGAGGTTTGCGCCAGTTTTTTATGATGCTTCAGCTCTTCCTTCGCTTGTTTCAGCTTGTCCATATCAAAGGAGAAGCAAAGAAGTTTATAAATGTTTTCGCTGCCGTCAAAAACAGATTCGATATGAGGGATCGGCTTAATGCCAAACTGCTTGAACTGAGTCATGGCTCCTTGCCACAATTCATCCGTCTTCTCGTTTGGATTTGCGCTCTTTAGAATATCAAGCTCCGCATGCAGCTTATCTTCGCCGTCAAAAGGAGAAAGCAGATGGTCATCTGTATATACCTCAAAGTAAATGTTTTTTGACAGCAAGTAATCAGCGATCGCTTTACCAGCTTCCTGGTCCATTAATGTCCGGCTGATCAAACGGTAACCCGTATCATGGATCGTTCCGCCATTAGCTGCAATGATAGGGATGTCCAAGTCTTCCAGCAGTGCTTTTACGTCAAATGTTGCCCTTCCCGTGCAAATGGTGACGAGGATGCCAGCATCAACGGCCCGCTTGATCGCTGCTCTGTTTTCCGCAGTAATGACGCTCTCTTTATTCAGTAATGTACCGTCTAAATCAATCGCAATTAATTTCATATGTAGGGGGAACCTCCTTAAAAATGAAGCTGCTTCGTGTAGTATGTTCAGCTTTCCTGCGAAACATAATCCATGTAAATCAAGGCTAAACGTTACGTTGAACATTTTCAACAAGAAATATGCAAAAGGGATGGCGTAATCGCCATCCCTTTTATTATACACCTAAATCGTTTTGGAGCTCTTCTTTAACTTCCTGCAGTTTTTGCTGATTCAATTTTAAATAATAAACGCCGGCAGGTTCATAATCATAACCCGTCAGCTGAATAGACTCAACTGATTTCAATGATGTGAGGAACGGGAACAGGCCAATGGCATCTTTAAGAGATAAGTTCATTTTCAGATTTTTTCCCATCGTGTCCACAATATCATCATAAGCCGGGATTGAGCTCAGTGATTTTGATTTTTCCAAAATGGCGCTCAGCACTTCCATTTGTCTTTGTCCCCGCAATAGGTCACTGTCCGCTTTGCGTGTTCTTACGTAAGCTAGTGCTTCTTCTCCATCAAGCGTATGTGTTCCCTTTTGAAGAACCACTTTTCCTTTTGTATCTTTTTTGATTTGCTGAATGACTTTATCACTTTTTACCGTTACTTTGACGCCATTCAGCTGGTTGACGACGTCTTCAAAAGCTGTGAAATTACTTTCGACGACATAATCGACGGGAATATCCAGCATCTCCTCAACTGTTTTCACAGTGAGGTCAACGCCGCCGTAAGCATGAGCATGTGTAAACTTATCATAGCCGTGGCCTGGGATGTTTACATATGCGTCACGCGGAATGCTTAGCATTTTAGCTGTTTTTTCTTTCCGGTTAAATGTAACCAGCACATTCGCGTCACTTCTTGCCTGATCGACAGTCTCGCCGCTTTCCTCTCTGGCATCAATTCCTAAGAGCAATACAGAGAAAGAATCTTTTCCAGGATCAAATTCTTTAATCCGTTTTACTGATTGTTCTCCGCGTGCTAGGCTAACGTGAGCTTCTTTAGAAGCATTGTTGAGCTTTACATAAGCATAGGTGCCGACAGATCCTGCCGCAATGACCAGAAAAGCCATCAAACCGGCAACGATTTTCACCCATTTTCTAAGTCTTCTCTTTTTCTTTCTGCGGTGTGTTCGTTCTTCCATATCAATACCTCTCGTTTCTTTAATATTTGAAGAGTACCATTTATTTTGCCAAGGGGCAACTCATCAAAAGACATTTTTCGATAAATATTCCTATATTTATAAGTTCCTGTTCTTGAAAATAGTTATTTTTAATGTGCTGAATCACCTTATATTGGACGCCGCAGCAGATAAAATGTTTCGGTTACGTTGAAAAAATTGCAAGTAAATGATTGGGAATTTAGTGATCTGCAAGAATGAAAAGGTTTAATAGCCAGAAAAAGAGGCTAATAGATTTCTAAAAAAACTCCACAGACAATATCATTGCAGTTTATAGAGAAGGGGAGTCATTTTTATGAAAAAGCAGTCAAATATATGGCTTTATTTTTTCGGCGCTCTTGGAGGCGCGTTATATGGCTATGATACTGGAGTGATTTCCGGTGCTATTTTATTTATGAAAAAGGACTTAGGCTTAAATGCCTTTACGGAAGGACTTGTTGTCAGCTCTTTATTGGTTGGGGCGATATTAGGTTCAGGAGCGGCTGGCAAGCTGACTGACCGTTTCGGAAGAAAAAAAGCGATTATGGCGGCCGCGCTGCTGTTTTGTATAGGAGGCCTGGGTGTAGCGCTCGCCCCGAATACGGGAGTCATGGTTCTGTTTCGCATCATTTTGGGACTTGCAGTCGGAACATCGACAACGATCGTGCCGCTCTATTTGTCTGAACTGGCGCCAAAACAAAAACGCGGGGCGCTGTCATCTCTGAATCAGCTGATGATCACGGTCGGCATCCTTCTTTCTTACATTGTCAATTACATATTTGCCGATGCCGAAGCGTGGCGCTGGATGCTTGGATTGGCTGCTGTGCCGTCGCTGCTCTTGCTCATTGGCATTTTGTTCATGCCGGAAAGCCCGCGCTGGCTGTTTACGAATGGCGAAGAGAAAAAAGCGAAAAAGGTTCTCGAAAAATTGCGTGGCACAAAAGATATTGATCAGGAAATACATGATATTCAAGAAGCGGAAAAGCAGGATGAAGGCGGCCTGAAGGAGCTGTTCGATCCTTGGGTGCGCCCCGCGCTGATTGCCGGCTTGGGACTGGCGTTTCTGCAGCAATTTATCGGAACGAATACGATCATCTATTATGCGCCAAAGACCTTTACAAACGTAGGATTTGGAAACTCCGCATCGATTTTAGGAACGGTCGGAATCGGCACAGTTAATGTTCTCATGACGTTAGTAGCGATTAAAATCATCGACAAGATCGGAAGAAAGCCGCTATTGTTATTCGGGAATGCGGGGATGGTGATCAGCTTAATCGTTCTCGCGCTGGTGAATCTCTTTTTCGATAACACGCCGGCTGCTTCTTGGACGACAGTCATTTGCTTAGGCGTGTTTATCGTTGTCTTTGCGGTCAGCTGGGGCCCGGTTGTCTGGGTGATGCTTCCTGAATTGTTCCCGCTCCATGTCAGAGGAATCGGTACTGGGGTATCTACTTTGATGCTGCACGTTGGGACACTGATTGTTTCACTCACCTATCCAATATTAATGGAAGCGATCGGCATCAGTTATTTATTCCTGATTTATGCCGCGATCGGTATCATGGCGTTCTTATTTGTCCGGTTTAAAGTGACAGAGACGAAGGGAAAAAGCCTTGAAGAAATTGAGCAGGATTTACGAGACAAAAACGGGCAAGGAGGATCAGCCGGAAAACAGCAGACTGTCGGAACATAAAAAAAGGGTGCGCGATCATGCGCACCCTTTTGATTGCTCACTTTCCTACTGTGCCGAAGTTAATGATTTTGAAAGAAATATCGTATTTAAAATCAGCATCAGAAAATATTTCATCCCAATGTCCTTTTACTTTATTCCAGTATTCTGGGTATCGAATCCGGATATAGTCGGAAAAAAAGACCGGATCTGTTTTATACTCATGCTGCAGTTTATCCATAACCTGCTTTACATCGTGTTCAAGCTTTTTCTCAAATATGTTCTCAAGCCTGTTCAAATAGCCTTTACTAAAGGAATTTTCATTCGGATTTTGGTCTTCTGTCAAGATACCCTTTGTTTTGACAGAAATCTGAAAGACAGGCTTTCCATTTTCAATCGCCGGCTTAATTTTCGTTTTCGACTTTTTAATCTCAAATGTAATCGGATGTCCTTTATCTGTCGTCGGCATGACGCCGCCTTGGATCGTTCCCATGACCCATGTCAGTGTCTGGGTTTCACCAGCTGAAAGAAATCCGACGAGATTATTGCTGCCGCTTTTGATTATGCCTGCTCCGTCATACTTTGCTTTTCCCTTTTGGTTTTTCACGGCTTGAATGAGAAAACTGTAGCCATTTTGGCAATAGATAGAAGCCCTGCCGATGCGAAGCGGCAACATAATTTTCCCGTTATACCCGCTGTTATTGGTTAGATCAATCAGCTTTTCAGAAGGCATCGGCAGCTGCTGTTTAGGACTTCCTTTTGTAAAAACCACTTCGGCTTGTCCTCTGGCTGCCATCAAATAGCTGCTGCGCCGCAGCTCATCATCCCGGATAAAATGGTTGAAGACCTGATCTATGTTTTGATTCCTCATCAGCTTTTCTCCCAAAAGAATCACTTTTAAATGATCGCTATAGATAGGAGGGTCTTTAATGGATACATCACTGACTGCTTCTAGAATGGTTTTCCCATGGGATGTCACATTGACAAATTCGGGTTTTCCGGATGCTTGGCTGTCTTCACTTTGGGGAAGAAGGTTTTGATACGTTAATTTATACTGATGGTCATCAGTTTCATCGATAGCAAGTCCTCTGGCAAAAGACAGTTTTTCAATATTTTTGACATCCCAGCATCCGCATAGCGTCTGCAGCATCAGAACCATTGCTGCAAGCTTCATCATTGTCTTCATTGCAGCTGATCCCTCCCCAGTTTTTTCTGTACCCAGCTTAAAAACCAGATAAGAAATGGTATTGCAATGACACCGAGAAATACATATCCGAGAAGTGTACCGTAGTAAAACACGGCATTAAGATCTTCAGGAAACATTGACAGGAAAAATGTAACGGCCAGCAATGCAGCAAGCAGCCACGGATTGTTTTTATTTTTCAGGTGAAAGATATCTGTTAATCCAATATGCGCCCCTTTAAAGGAGCCGAGCATACATGCAAATTGCTGGGCTGTCCAAGTTAACTGTAAAAACAGGTCAAATCGTTCAATGAAAATCCCTGGGATTTCTAATGCATGAATGAGTGAAATGGTTGGCCATGTCACTGTTTTTGACTCAGCTACACTCATACAGCCAATGACCATAAACAAAGTAATACTATAGAAAACAGTCGAGGTTGCAATACCTAAAGCGACAGCTTTTTTTACCTGCTTTGGATCTTTCATAAAGGGAACGAGATAAAAAATAATTTCAAATCCTGAAAAATATAAAAGGGTTTTAGGAAATAAAGAGAAAAAACTTTGATAACCGCCTTCAAATACAGGCCGGATAAAATCTAATTGAAATAAACGAAAGCTGAACATCAGAAGCATAAGGAAAATAATAATTGTGATAGGAAAGATATACGCATATACCTTCGCAATGGGGTAAACGCCCCCGGCCACATGATAGAGGGCAACTGCCAGAAAAATAATCACGACAACCGCCATCGGTGTGTTTTTTAAAAGAAAGAATCCGACAACCTCACCCAAAACCCGCGCTTGAAAACATACGATACCGATAAAATAAAGGGATATAAATAAATTCAAAAAGAAACCGATCAATTTTCCCGCTGCAATACTGTTGAGCTCAAAAATCGTTTTCTCCCTGTTTCTTTGAAGAAAAGGCAAAAAAAGCAGCGCGAAAATAATAAAAATAACGCCCTGCAGCAGGATCATGATCCATCCGCTCGGACTGTCGGTTTCAGCGGCTGAGCGGGGAAGGGTTAAGACACCGGCACCGATCATTGTACTGCTTACCATAATAAGCGTCTGCATAAATGTAAGCTTGTCCTCTGATTGCATCATAGCTATCACCTTTGTCTGATTTTATCTTTTGTGTCTTTACGGGTCGGCCTTCTTTTTAAAAATAGGGTAGGGATGCGAATCACAGTGTCTTTTAAATCCTGTCCGGGCTGTGCCATTATGGGAATAATGTAATCCTGGCCAAAGCTTTTCAGTCGCATTAAGTGGCCGATCACAAACAGAAAGACCATGATGACGCCATACATGCCAAGCGTTGCAGCACTTATCATTCCCGCAATGCGAATAATCCGCAGCGGAAAGTTATAGGCGTATGAAGGAACGGTAAAGGATGCCAATGCAGTAACAGATACCACAATGACCATCAGTGCGCTGACGATTTGCGCCTGTACGGCAGCCTGTCCAATGACAACGCCGCCAATAAGTCCAATCGTCTGTCCGATCGGCTTTGGCAGCCGTAAACCAGCTTCCCTGATGAGTTCTATCGTAAATATCATAATAAAGGCCTCGACAAAAGGCGGAAAGGGAACATTCAGCCTGCTGCCTGCAATTGAAATGGCCATTCTCGTTGGCAAAAGCCCCGTATGAAAGGAAACGAGAGAAATATATAAGCCGGGCAAATAAATGGTAATCAGGATGCTTGAATAACGAAGCAAACGAATAAGTGACATTGTAATCCAGCGCTGGCTGTAATCATCCGGTGAATGAATAAATTCATCAACCGTTGCCGGCACAACGAGTGCAAACGGGGTGCCGTCCACCAAAATAGAAACCCGACCTTCTAACAAAGAGCTTTCTACACGATCTGGACGTTCTGTGCTTAAGATCGTCGGAAAGATTGAAAAAGGTTCATCCTCAATGAGCTGCTCAAGTGTGCCTGATTCCGGCAAATCATCTGTCGTGATGGATTTCAGCCGTTTAAACACTTCTTTTACAACATAATCAGGGGCAATATCCTGAATATATGCGACAGCTATCTTTTTTTTTGTCCTTTTGCCTATCGTCATCTCTTTTATGACGAGATTAGGATCACTTGACCGCTCTCGTAATAGCGCCGTGTTTGTCCGCAGTTTTTCAATAAAGCCAATCTTCGGACCGCGTTCCACGACTTCAGAGGAAGGTTCTTCAAGGCTGCGCGTCATTAATGTTTTCGTATCAAATGCCAGTCCCGCGCTGTAACCATCGGCAAGCAAGATGGTATGTCCGGAAAAAATAAGCTGCTGTATTTCTTTTATTGTAGAAACCACACTGTGATGATAGCCAAAAAAGAAAGCTGATAAATCCTCAATCAAGCCTTCTTTTTGGGCTAACGATTCCTTCTGTAATGGAGAAATGACGTATTGCGCCAGAAGTTTATTTTCTGTCAAACCGTCAATATATAGTAGGCACGCCTTCTTTCTGCTGTCTCCGAAAGAAAACGTATAAAACATGATATCGTCGTTTTGCCCCAATTTTTTTTTCAATATTTCTACATTGTGCTGGAGATCAGAGTCGATTTGCAAAGTTTCTCTCCCCTTTATAAAACAGATTGACGGTTTTTCTTAATTTGTATCAATAAAGGAGAATTATTCTTCATAAGGAAAAGGTTGAAACAAACCATCTTTTGAAAGTGATATAATAAAAAGGAAGCGTTTTCTCAAAAGGGGTCATTTATACATAATGCTTTGTACATATGTTGTCATAGGAAAAAGACGGCTTATACGGCGTTTGTAAGGGGAGCGCACCGGGAAAATAATGATCAGCTATTTACAGGGGAGGGGTACGGATCATGACGCAATCACCAATTTTTCTAACGCCTGTGTGTAAAGAAAAAATCTGGGGCGGCACCGCTTTACGAGATATATTTGGATACGGTATTCCTTCAGAAACAACGGGGGAATGCTGGGCCATTTCTGCTCATCCAAAAGGACCGAGCACAGTTGCGAATGGCCCGTATAAAGGAAAGACATTGATCGAGCTTTGGGAAGAGCATCGTGAAGTATTCGGCGGCGTAGAGGGGGACCTATTTCCGCTTCTGACAAAGCTGTTGGACGTGAAGGAAGATATGTCAATTAAGGTTCACCCTGATGATTACTATGCCGGAGAAAACGAAGAGGGAGAACTCGGCAAGACGGAATGCTGGTACATTATCGACTGTAAAGAAAACGCGGAGATTATATACGGGCATACGGCCCGCTCAAAAACAGAACTTGTCACAATGATCAACAGCGGTGACTGGGAAGGCCTGCTGCGAAGAATCAAAATAAAACCGGGTGATTTCTATTATGTGCCGAGCGGAACGCTGCACGCCTTGTGCAAGGGGGCACTTGTTTTAGAGACCCAGCAAAATTCAGATGCCACATACCGGGTGTACGACTATGACCGGCTTGATAACAACGGGAGTCCGAGGGAGCTTCATTTTGCCAAAGCGGTCAATGCGGCCACGGTTCCCCATGTGGACGGGTATATTGATGAATCGACTGAATCAAGAAAAGGAATAACCATTAAAACGTTTGTCCAAGGGGAATATTTTTCGGTATATAAATGGGACATAAATGGCGAGGCTGAGCTTTCTCAGGATGAATCCTTCCTGCTTTGCAGCGTAATAGAAGGAAGCGGTTTGCTGATATATGAAGACGAAACATGTCCGCTCAAAAAAGGCGATCACTTTATTTTGCCGGCTCAAATGCCCGATTTTACGATTAAAGGAACTTGTACACTTATCGTGTCTCATATTTAAACTTAATCTCACTTCGAGATTAAGTTTTTTTTTATTAAAAAATGGAAGTGATTCACCTATAAATGAAGCATACGCGTGCCGATAAATAAACTAGTTTTATATACTCATTGAATAAGAAAGAGGAGAAGGAATGAAAAAGAGATTAATCGCACCTATGCTTCTGTCCGCCGCGTCCCTTGCCTTTTTTGCCATATCCGGTTCTGCCCAGGCTGCAGCGTATACGGACTACTCGATATATGAGGTAGAGCCGTCAAAAACGTTCAGTACAGAAAGCCAAGCCTCGCAGGCTGTCGCCAAACTAGAAAAGGACACTGGCTGGGATGCTTCCTATCAGGCTTCAGGCACAACAACGACCTACCAAATTTCCGCTGAAGGCATACATAGTGAAGCAGAAGCGAAAGCAATATTGAGCGGACTCACCAAACAGACAGCGATCACAGGCACGACAAGCCCTGTCGGAAGCAAACAGCCGTTTGTCACCATCACCTCAGGGGCTATTTCCGGGGAAAAACAGGCAAATACAATCCTTGCCAAGCTTAAACAGGAGACGGGAGTGGCTGGCGCTGTAAAAGCTTCCGGAGCAGCTCAGTCCTATGTGAACGTCACGACATCAGAAATCGCTGATGAGACAAAAGTCAAGGCGCTTATTCAGAGCCTGGCTAAGCAAACGGGGATTAAAAGCTCGTATCAGCCCATCACTCACACGGTGTCTGTCACAACTATTCAGTCAGGCACAATCATGGGAAACAGCAAAGCTGAGCAGATCAAAAGCGCATTCCAAAAGGAATCGGGGCTGCAGGCATCATTAAAAGAAACGGTGAAAGGACAAGCCTTTTATACGTTCACTACAGCCGCCATTTCAGGTGAAGCGAATGCCAAAAACCTATTAAATCAGCTGAAACAGAGCACCGGTATTACAGGAAGCTACAAGTCAATCAATCAAAAAACAACTGCTGAGTCATACAATGTCCAATCAGCCTATTTCAAAGGGCTGAATACAGTGAAGGACGCCATCAGCCAAATCAAGAAAAACACCGGCGTATCAGGCAGTTATCAACAGGTTGGCAAAAGTACATCATATACCGTGAATATGAAGGGGTTAACGAAACAGCAACTGCAAAAAGTGGACACTTTCTTTAAAAAGAAAAAATGGCATTACACGTCATCTAGCATCAAAAAAACGACAACGTCTACAGCCTATCAAATAACGACGGCACAGATTTTAGGCGAGCAGCAAGCAAACAAAGCCGCAGCTTTCTTTTCTCAGAAGAAAGTAAAGGCAACGAAAAAAGCAACTGGAACAACTGCAGAAAACCAATATCAGCTCATCTCAGAAGAAACATCAGATCAAGCAAAAGTTACAAAGGGCTTGAACGTATTAAAGAAAAATCAGCTGAGTGCATCTGTGAAATCAGTAAATAAACAAATAGCCAATACGTTTAAAATAACTACTGAATCTCTGCTTGATTCAGCGAAAGTCAATCAGGCGCTCACATTCTTTCAATCGAATCACATATCAGCAGCAAGCCAGAAAACCGGTCAGGCCGCAGCAAGCAGCTATCAAATTATAACTGAAGCCATCATCAGCCAAGAAGATATTGACCGCGTGTTAGCGTTTTTCAAACAAAACAATGCCGCCGGCACAACAGCAAAAACAGGCGAGACGGCATATACACAATACAAAATTGTAACAGCCCAGCTGAGCAGCAAAACAGAATTGAACAATGGGTTAACCTATCTTAAAGCGCAAAGTTTAAGCCCAAGTTACACAACGAAAAGCAATACGCTTTATAAAATCAGCTTGAACGAACAGTTCACAGGCAATGATGCAGCTGCTGCAGCATCAGCAAAGCTAAAACAATTATACGGATGGACATCATCTATCGTGAAAATTAAAAACGGCCCGCAAATCATGAAAACAAATTACAATCTCTCGCTTCGTGATATGGTCCAAAAACAAATGACAGTAAGCCCGCAAACAGACGGGGCAGCTTACGTATCGCTTACTTATATTAATACAGCAACATCAACCGTTACGGCTGATGTACTAAATATCCGGTCAACACCGGCAGTCAGCCCGACGAACGTAATCGGCCAATTAAAAAAAGGCGATAAGGTGAAAATCATCGGCCAGACAAACGGCTGGGCCAAAATCAATTTAGGCTGGCGAAACGCAAGCAGTGATGAAGTGGTTCAATACGTGGATCCGAATAACTTTTCCAGAGACAGCAAATACTACTTCCAATTTCTGAAGCTGTCACAGACAGCCGGACTCAGCGTTACTGAAGTCAATCAGAAAGTGCTTGCAGGCAAAGGCATCCTGACAGGAAAAGGAAAGGCATTTATCGATGCCGCCAATCAATACAACATCAACGAGCTGTATTTAATCTCACACGCTCTCCTTGAAACAGGAAACGGAACATCCGATTTAGCCAATGGCTTAACCTATAACGGAAAAACCGTATATAACATGTACGGAATTGGCGCCTACGACAGCAACCCGAATTACTACGGCGCTAAATATGCATATGAGCAAGGCTGGTTCACACCAGAAGCGGCCATTATCGGCGGAGCCAAATTCATAGGCTCTTCTTATATTCACAACACAGCTTACATTCAGGATACACTATACAAAATGAGATGGTCAGCCACAGCGACACACCAATATGCAACAGACATCGGCTGGGCGTACAAACAAGTAAACCGCATGTACAGCCTGTATTCATTGCTGGACGGTTATACACTTTACTTTGATGTTCCGGAATATCAATAAAAAAAACACCTTTTGCAGCTGCAAAAGGTGTTTTTTATTTATCTTTTAAGGACTTTATCGTCTAACGGCTCCTCTTCCTGAGGGAAGACAATCTGATCGACTACACGTTCACTTGCTTTTCCGTCAAGATCATCGAAGAAATAATGAACAAATGAATCAATTTGCTCAAAGTTGTACTTCTCTTCTTTAATGATCGAAATCATTTGATCAGACGTTTTCGCAAGCGGACCAGGAATAAAGTCAAAGTAATCATAATAGAAATCACGTTTGCGAATATAATCATCTACATCATAGCTGAAGAAGATCATCGGTTTATTTAATAAAGCATACTCAAAGCAAACAGAAGAATAATCTGTAATCAGAACATCTGTTACTAGCAATAGCTCGTTAATTTCCCTGAACGAAGAGAAATCATAAAAGAAATCGCTGTACTGGTAAGGAATATTGGCATCGTTACGTACGAATGGATGAATTTTAAATAAGAAGATATATTCATCCTTTAACTCACGATACAGACGGTCAAAATCAAGCACTTCGAAAGGATAATGAGCTGATTGCTGACCGTTTCCGCGGAAGGTTGGCGCAAAAAGAATGACCTTTTTGTCCTTAAGAAACGGATATTCTGTATAAAGACGTTCTTTTACAAATGCCTTCTTCGCTTCATCAAAGAAAAAGTCAGTCCGCGGTACGCCAGTGGCGATGACGTTCTCTATATCTACCCCGAAGCCCTCTGCATAGTGTTTCCGTATATTTTCAGAGCTGACAATAACCTTCGTGTAGTTTCTATGGTTTTTCGAATGCGGCGACGGTCCTCCCGGCAGCCCAATTCGGCTGTAGCCAAATGTCTTAAAGGCGCCGACAGCATGCCACAGCTGGACAAGGTCAGCATTTTTACGGATTTTTAACGGATAAATGATCGGATAAAAATCATCAATAAAAATGATTTTGCTTGTCGCAAAATGATAAGCCATAGACATCAGTTCAGACAGGCTTTTTCTATCTCGAATGCTGCTCTTTAAGAAAAATTTGAAATCAAAGTTTTCTTCGCGCTTCAGCAGTTCTTCATAAACAAATTCGAAGTTTCCTGTCACATCAAGCCGGCTGTCAGAAGCAAAGACGATCTTATTGGACTTAATCGGCAGCAGGCGGAATACATCATAAGCAAAATGGAATAAGCTCGTATTCAGCTTGCGCAAAAAGCGGTTTGCTTCTTTTCCAGTATCCAGCTCCAAAAGGCTCGGGTCAATTTCCTGCAGTTTGTTGCAAGACAAGTTAATGGTCTTTTCGCCCTCATCATAATTAACAATCAAATTGAACTTCATCAGCTTTTTAGCAGAATGAAATTCCATCTTTGTGGCATACACATCATTAGAGAGGAAATTGCTGACGTTTCCAACCGTATGCACTTCCTGATGTTTTACATTTTGGTCATCTACAGCTTCAATTTCGAGAAACAGCTTATACTCGCCCTGCGGAAGAGGCTTGTCATTCATCAGCTTAGAGAAGTTAATTTGCTGTGAAAATCCAGCCCACTTATAGGCCCCAGGCACATTTGAAGTATCAATTGACAGCTGATCTACCGGAATATCCCGCAGAGAAACAGCTGTGAATAAAACACCGTTGTTCACCAATAATAAACGTTTTCGAACCTGATCCTCTTTTTGAAGCGGCAGGCCCTTGATATACATATAACCCGCAACTTTAAGAATTGAACCATTCCAAGAAAACTCAGAAATTTTTCTGACAGGGACTTGCTGGTTTTCTTCAATTCGCTTCGTTTTATCAAAAAGAGAAAAAACCCTGTTATCTGCCGGATGGACAATGACAGCCGTATTTTCTTTTTGGGTTTTCTTTTTTGATCTGAAAAGTCTGTTCTTAATCTTTCTGGCCAGCTTCACTTTGTACCTCACTTTCTCCTAATCGGCACCAGATGTTAAAAATGATGAAATAAAATCGGCTACCCGCTCTGAAGATTTGCCGTCTTGATGGGTAATAAACGTCTGTGAAAAAGCTTCAATCCGCTTCGTATCAGCCTCGTGATCACTCTCGATATCGTGTGCAAGCGATGGAACGTCTTTCGAAATCGGCCCGGGCACAAACGATTCAAACGGATAGTAGAAATCACGTTCTTTCAAGTAGTCTTCTAAATCCGGGCAGTAAAAATACATTGGACGTTTCAGCAGGCTGTATTCGAAAATGACTGAAGAATAATCGGTTATCAGCCCATCGGAGATTGCCATCAAATCGTACAAAGAGTACGAATCGGTTAAATCCAGCACAAAATCATCCTCTTCCGTGTGCGCATGCTTGCGCATATACGGATGAAGATGGAGCATCACGACATAATCTTTATGGTTTAGCGCCGATTTTAATTGTAGCAGATCAAGCGGGGTAGCGTCACCCTCTTGATGATGTCCGCTGCCTCGAAAAGTAGGAGCATACAAAAGCTTTTTCTTATGCTTAAGTTCAGGATAAGCCCGATGGAACTCATCCAGTACAGTGCGAATATGTTCCTTATGATAAAAATAATCCGTCCTTGGAATGCCGAGCGGCAAAATCTGCTTTTGCTCCATTTGAAAAGCTTCGGCAAAATGCGGCACGGCAGCGGGTGCACTGACGATGGCATAATCATAGTTAGAATGTACAGGAACAATCTTCAGATAATCAGAAGAAGGGCCGAACGGCTTGTTCACAATGCTGTAGCCGAATTTTTTAAACGCGCCGCAAGCATGCCAAAGCTGGATGGCGACAGTTTCCTTTCGTTTTGGCACAACATACAAAGGAAAATAATAATCATCCAACAAAAGCACACGGCATGTGGCAAGGTGATATAGCGAGCTGAAAAGATGAAGCAAATATGCAGCTCGTCCGATCAGCCCCTTATCCATCTTGCGGAAAAGCAGGGTGATGCGAAGAGACGGATCTTGCTTCAGCTTTTCATAGACACCTTTAAAATTATCACTTAATTGATCCTCACGATAGGAAGCTATGACAACTTTGTTGTGCTGTACTGGTAATAAAGCGCTCAATAGTTTATAAGCAGTGCCGAATACTCCTTTTACGACTCGTGTAAGGAATGTTTTCACTGTTTAAATTTCCCATTCGATAACAGTTTTTCCCCAAGATGAAGTCAAATCTGCTTCAAACGCGTTTGTAATTTCCTCAATACTGCGCACCGGAAAGCGTCCGCCTACTAATGTTTCTAAATAATCAACGACTTCAGGGTATTGAGCTAAAAAGTCCACAGTACGGGCAAAATCCTCGCGTCCGCTGCGGCTGCTACCGATCAGCGTAATTCCTTTTTCAAGCACCATTCTCGTTTCAATTTCAACAGGGTATTCAGATACGCCTAAGAGCGCTACACATGCTTCAGGATGAACATGGGCAATGATCTGCTCAATTGCGCTTTCACTGCCGCGTCCGCCTACACATTCAAAGGCATGATCGAGTCTGACATCCTCAGGAATGTCGTTAATTTGATAAGCTGCATCAACAAAAGAAAAATGATCAAGCTTGTAAGGTGTTTTTCCGAAGATAAACACTTTGCTGTCCGGATATTTCTTCTTCAGGAGAAGCGTCATGATAAATCCGAGATTTCCGTCTCCCCAGACACCGAATGTGTCGCGCTTCTTGTGTGCCATGCGCTCAAATCGGGAAAGCGCGTGAACGGCAATCGTAATAAGCTCAGTAAAGGCTGCGACATGCGGATTAATGCTGTCCGGAAGTTCAACGAGCCGATCCGGTGCCATGAACATGTAATCCTGCATAAATCCATCATAGCCGCTTGAACGGAACCTACTGGAACGCAGGTAATTCTCCGCAATGACTTCATGCTCTTCAACCGGTGTATTTGGTACCATAACAACCTGGGTTCCAACTTTAAATGTGCCTGTCGGATCAAACATGACTTTCCCGATTCCTTCATGGATCAGAGCCATCGGCAGTTTTTTATCCATCGCTTCTTTGCCGCGTGAGCCAGTATAATAACGCTGGTCGGCAGCACAGATGGATAAATGGGTAGGCCGGACGACGACCTTATCTGAATGGACAACTTTATCTTTATACGTCACTTCAAATTGTCGGGCAGAAACTAAACGATACGTTTGATTAATCATTGTGAAATTCGCTCCTGTAAAATGGCATTAGCCACTTTTAAGTCATATGGTGTCGTTACTTTAATATTAAAGACTTCACCGCGGACCAGCTTCACTTTTTCACCTGCTAACGAACAGATCTTGCAAGCGTCAGTCAGGACAGCTTTTTGTTCATCGGACAGTTTATTATAAAGCTCGACCAATTTGCTGATCCGGAAGCTTTGCGGTGTTTGCCCCTGATACATGTGATCGCGGACAGGGATATCAGAAATAAATTCCTGGTCTTCTGAAGCGATAATTGTATCAATGGCTGAGATAACGGTATCGACCGCACCGTATTGAAGAACCGCATCAATGTTTTCGTCGATAATGCGATGAGTCAGAAATGGACGCACAGAATCATGAGTGATGATCACGTCATCATCCTGAATGCCAAATTCTTTTTCAATATAGCGGATGCCGCTCATGATAGACTCATTACGGTCGCTGCCGCCTTCAACAACAACCAGGCGATCATCCTGCCCGATGAATTTCTTTAAAATGTCTTTTGTATGGTTAATCCACTCTTTAGGTGAAACGATTAAAATCTTATCGAAACGGTTATTTAATAAAAACTTTTCAACCGTATGAATGATAATAGGGCGTTTATTTAACGGCAAAAACTGTTTTGGCATATTGACGTTCCCCATGCGGGAACCTTTTCCACCGGCTAGAATCTCAGCATAAATCATAAAATGACTCCTTCCTTACTACAACTCATAATGTTTTATAAAAGGTTTTCATATTATTTGCAATACCGACCTCTATTATATATAAAGATCAGTTTGATTTCTCATTTACATAGCTTAAAAGCTGCTTACTGGCATTTCCTCTAGAGTACTGATTCCACTCACGAGAAAAGCGCTCCACTTCAGATTGGAGCTTGTCCATATCTTTCAGCTGGTCCAAGAGCATTCCTGAATCACAGCAAGGCACCCCTGGAATTACCTCTGTATAATGTCGAATTAAACCACGGGTTCTGTTGTAAGCCTCCATATCATACGTATAAAACAAAATGGGTTTGTCCAGCAACGCAAATTCAAATGGGACAGAAGAATAGTCTGATATTAACAGATCGCTCATTTTTAAAAGGTCTGCAAGAGGGAGATCTGATACATCTTTTATCCACGCACTATCCTCAGGTAGTTCAGCAGATTGCTTCATAACAGGATGCAGTTTTACTGCGAGTAAATATTCACCTTTTAAATCATGCTGCAAGTGTTTTTCTGAAAACGGCAGCGAAAAGCTTTCGAACTGGTGATCCCTAAAGGTTGGCGCATACAAAATGATTTTTTTCTCCGCCGGCAGATGATATTTGCTTTTAAGGTCATTGCTGTTTTCCCGCGCTTCGTAGTAAGCATCGGTTAATGGTACACCGAAGCGAAGAAATTTATCACCTTTTATGTCGAAAAATTCCTTGAATATGTCAGCCATATGTTCAGAACCGACGACAATCCGGTCAAATGAAGCATACACTTTGCGAAAGCGTCTTACGTCAGACCGCGAACGATTCTGTGTGTTGATATCCCTCAATCCAAATCGCTTAAACGCTCCGTTTGCATGCCAAACTTGGATACACTCGATATCAGGCCTGCTGGTCAGAACGGTTGTCAAAACAAAATAGTTATCAATAATCACAGTCTTGCTTCTCAGCATAGAAAAGACCGCTTTACAGATATGAAGCGGGTGTTTTTCGTTAATAACTGAAACAGCAAGCTCAGGAAATTCTTTTTCCAGCGACTTGGCATGCTGGGTAAGCAGCACATGAATGGGAAATGAAAAGTGCCCCTTCTGGTATTCCTTTAATATTGCACGGGCATTATCAGGAAAGGAAACCAAAAGTGTCACTTGATTGCCCGGCTTGATCCAAAACAGCAATGCGCCAATAATTTTGATGAACAAATAATAAAAAAACGCAAACCAGGATTTCACTCAGTCATCAGCTCAAAACGGATGTCACAGACTGTCCGCAGGCGTAGCGAAAGATTCTTACATTTCATTACATACCATAGCTCCTTTAAGACCGATTACAGATGGCGTGATTGATCTTTGACCTGTCCTGTATATTGCGGCTTTGCTGAAGCTCGTTCATGTTTCAGCACGGCTGTAACATACTTAGGAATGCTCAGCATTCTTCTCCAGCGTGCAGGGTTGGTGATCAGCCTGTACATCCACTCAAGGTGAAAACGGATAAAAAATGAGGGCGCTCTTTTGACATTGCCGCTGAACACATCAAAACTTCCGCCCAGCCCTACAGCAACAGCCTGAGGGAATAGATGTCGGTATTTATGGATAAAGAACTCCTGATTAGGATAACCTAAAGCGACAAATACCATGTCAGGATTTGAGGCCGCAATCTTGTCCGCCACCTCACGTTGATCCTTCACATAACCGTCTGAGTAACCGGCAATTTCAATCCCTGGATAATCACGTTCGATTCGCTCAATTGTTTGCGCAATCACATGCTGAGCTGCGCCGTAAAAGAAAACCCGTTTTTTCTTTTGTTCAGCCATATCCAGCAGGGACGTAAACAAATCATAACCAGCAATTCTGGATTGAAGCGGCTTTCCAATTAATTTGGAAACCATCACAACACCAATGCCGTCTGGCAAAATAAAATCAGCAGACGAAAGAACCGCTTCATAACGCGGATTCTGCATCGCTTCAAATCCGATTTCAGGATTCGCTGTTACGATGAACGCACCTTTATTCTGATCCAAATATGACGTTTCTAAATGTGATACAAATGAAGTCAGTTCACTGTCTACAAAATCTAATTGATTAATGGGTTTCGTTTGCATCGTATCACCCCTCCTTTTCACCTATATGTCTATAAAAAACACGTGTCATTCGTATAGTTTGAGTAAAGCCTCTTTGCCTGAAAACATCTTACTCTATTTTACCACAAAAATCTTTAGGAACTTTTAACATTCACATTACAATTCCTTCACGTTTTGACGATGAATTAATATGAGGAGGGCGTACAGAATAAATGACGCAGCAGAAAGAAAATCGTTTCACTTAAAAACGCGACAAAAGAATCGATTTTTTCGAAAAAGAAAACTTGTTATAATGGGTATGGATGAGACATTAGGCCTGCAAAATTTATACATCAATACAACGTAGATACCAAAAAATGCTGATGATTTACATTTTTAAAGAGCCTTAACTTTTATAGGAACTTATGCTATTATTGTTCATTATTAATGGTACGTAAAAAATATGTCGAAATTATAAACAATCTGTTAAGGTTTTTGGTTTTTATCTGGTACTCTCAGTTGAAAACGGTTGGAAGGTGATGTTATCTAATGAAGAAAGTGATAACGTACGGAACATTTGATTTATTTCACTACGGACATATGAAGCTGCTGGAAAGAGCAAAAAATCTGGGTGATTACTTAATCGTAGGATTGTCTACAGATGAATTTAATCTTCAAAAACAAAAAAAATCGCATCATTCTTATGAACATCGAAAATTCATTTTAGAAACAATCGATTTTGTTAATGAAGTCATTCCCGAAAAAAATTGGGAACAAAAAATCTCAGATATTAAAAAGTACAATATAGATACATTCGTCATCGGCGATGACTGGAAAGGGAAATTTGATTTCTTAAAGGAATATTGTGAGGTCATTTACCTTCCAAGAACAGAAGGCATTTCAACTACCCAAATCAAAAAAGACATGGCTAGTTTATAGAAGTACTAACTAAAAGAGGCTTGAAGTAAATTCAGTTGCTTCTTTTTTTCTTGTTTGCGCACAAATAAATCTTTCACTCTTTAAGGAGTTCATGATGAAATCTTTTATTTTAAAGAAATGCAGAAGTTTGTTAGTTAGGGCTTATTCAGTTCTTTTTAAGATTTTTGCTCTTCTGCCGAGAAACAGCAAATTAATTTTATTTGAAAGCTATTCTGGAAAACAGTTTAGTTGCAATCCCCGAGCAATCTACGAATATCTGCAGGAAAATCAAGATCAATACGATTATAAACTGATATGGAGTATTGATAAACGATATTTGTCGGCATTAGACGGCGTTGATGCGGCATATATAAAAAGGTTTTCTCTTAAGTGGATTTGGTACATGGCTACAGCGAAATATTGGATTACAAATAGCCGGCTTCCTTTATGGATTCCAAAACCAAAAAACACATTGTATGTGCAAACGTGGCACGGCACTCCGCTAAAAAAACTTGCTAATGACATGGATGAAGTGCACATGCCCGGAACCACAACTGAAAAGTATAAACAGAATTTTCTGCAGGAAGCTAGCAAATGGGATTATTTAATTTCTCCTAATGCTTACTCAACTGAAATTTTCAAACGAGCGTTTCAATTTAAAAAACAAATTTTAGAAACTGGTTATCCGCGAAATGACATTCTATATTCACCAAATAAAGAATCATTAATTAATAGGGTAAAACAAGAGCTAGGAATTAGTGAAGATAAAAAAATAATTTTATATGCACCAACTTGGAGGGACAATGAGTTTAAGAAAGTTGGCCAGTATAAATTTAAACTCCAATTTGATTTAGAGGAAATGAAGAGGGAACTTGGGAACTCTGTGGTTATTCTTCTAAGAATGCATTATCTAGTTTCAGAACAATTTAATTTAGGGAAATACAAAGATTTTGTTAAAGATGTTTCTTTATATAAAGATATTCGAGATTTATATTTAATTAGTGATTTATTGATTACGGATTACTCTTCTGTCTTTTTTGATTATATGAATTTAAAAAAACCCATTGTATTTTTTGTATATGATCTCCCGGCTTATCGAGACTCCATCAGAGGTTTTTACTTTAATTTTCAACAGAAAACGCCAGGAAATTTGGTCCAAACAAGTGAAGAACTGATAAAAACAGTAAAAGAGTTGTTACATAATCCTTATATAGATCATAACTATGAGAATTTTTATAATGAATTTTGTAATTTAGAAGATGGCAAGGCTTCTAAAAGAGTAATTGAAACGATCCTTTAACTTCTAAATAAAGAGGTACTAACATGTTTTCTATAATAATGCCAATATATAATTCTGAGCTTTATTTAAGGGACTCAATAGAGAGTGTCATTAACCAGTCAATTGGATTTAAGGAAAATATAGAACTGATATTAATAGATGATGGCAGTGTTGACAGCAGTCCTCAAATTTGTGAATCCTTTAAAAATCTATATCCTAATAACATCAAAATCATGAAAATTGAAAACTCCGGGCCTTCTGCTGCAAGAAATTGTGGGTTATCAAATGTAAGTGAAAAATCTAAATTCATTGGTTTTCTTGATTCTGACGATGCATTCTCTCAAAATGCGGTGCAAAGTGTTTATGATTTTTTTTGTGGTTCTGAAGATGTAAATATTGCGGTATTACCTGTTTATTACACAGGTGAAAAAGAAGGCGAACATAAATTAAACAATAGATTTGAAAAAGGAACAAGAGTTATAAATATTCTCAACGATTATAAGGCTATTCATTTTTATATTGGTGGCACTTTTTACAGAAAACATACACTAAATAGTACCGCCCTGTTTGATGAATCTATAAAGTTTTGGGAAGACGCTGTCTTTTTTAACCAGTTATTACTGAAAGAAAAAAGATACGGAGCAGTTGCAGAAGGAAAGTATTTTTATAGAAAACGAAAAGAACAGAACTCATTAGTTGATCGTTCATGGTTTAACAAAAAAAGGTACACATATTTGTTGAATGCATGTTACATGACTTTGCTGATGGATTCAATAAAAAAATATGATATAGTTCTGCCTTATTTGCAATTTTTAATTGTATACCATATGAAACTGTTTTTATATCCGAACTATAGAGATATTTATAAGTCTGTTTTAGATCAACAAGAACAAAAAGATTTTGTTGATGATTTTATTAAAATTTTAAGATTTATTGAACCGAAATTTATAAAAGAACAAGATATGCCCATGTGCTATAAAGAATTTATGTATCACTTATTAGAAGAAAATACAGAAGTTCTTGAAAACATAAAAAAAGAAAGAGTGCTACAAAGTTCATGTACTGTTACTTCGACAAAAATAAAAGGGCTTAAACTTGAATTAACTGGGCACTTTATTAACCAGTATTATGAGATGCAAGAAAATGACGAAATATATATTAAATATTTTAATATATTAAAAAAATGTAAACGAAAAGAACTGAAAAAAACAATTGAAGTATGGGGATATAAATTAAGAGATTATAGATATGCCGGCTTTGTTGTTGAAATACCGATTTGGGCCTTTGTATTTGATTTTGTCCTAAAAACACCAAATAATGCTTTAGAACTTAACCATGTAAACATTTTTAAAAGTTTGCTTACAAAGGTTTTTAAAAAATAGCCGAGGAAAGCTTTTAATACATTTTACTAAACTAATCAAGTTTTTTCAAAAAATTAGCACTCTCTTTATTTTTTACTTTTATTTACCCGGATTCTTATTCATATAAACATTTTGTTAGGAGTAATCTTTTATGAACGAAAAGAGTTTTAACTATGATTTCAGTGTTATAATGCCGATTTATAATGTTGAGTTATATCTAGCTGATGCTATAGAAAGCGTCATTAACCAGACTGTGGGTTTTGAGAATATTCAGTTAATACTTGTGAATGATGATAGCCCCGATAAAAGCGAAATCATTTGTAAAGAATATGCTCAAAAATATCCAAAAAACATTATATACGTAAAGAAACAGAATGGTGGAGTGAGCAGCGCTCGAAATTATGGTTTAAAGTATGCAGAAGGTAGATATATTCAATTTTTGGATCCGGATGACTTAGTTTCAAGAGAGACATTCGAAAATGTTTTAAATTTCTTTAACCAACATAAGAATGAAATTGATATTGTAGCAATCCCTATTTTTTTTGCAGAAGGAAGAACTGGAGAACATAATCTAAATAATAAGTTTTCTTCTACAAGAATATTGGATGTAGAAAAAGAACCTCAGCAAATATTAACTCATTGCTGTTCTACATTTATAAAAAAAGAAGCCTTGGAAAATATCAGGTTCGATGAAAATTGTAAAATAGGTGAAGATGCCAAGCTAGTTAATTTAATTATATCGCAAAAGAAAAAGTATGGTCTGGTTAAAGAGGCAAAATACCATTATAGAGTTAGAGAAGATGGATCATCTGCCATGCAGACTGCTAAAGCAAATAAGAATTGGTTTAACCATTCACTTATCACTTTCTCCAAGAATTTAATTGATATCACAAAAAATCATGAACAGAAAATACCTTTGTTTCTTCAATATATGGTTATGCATGATTTGAAGTGGAAATTATTGATTAAGGATATTAGTGAAACACCTTTAGACGAAAAAGAATACAGTGAATTTTTAACATTGATTCGAGAAGTATTGTCGTATATTGACGATGATGTCATCATTGAAACAAAAAATGTCAGCCATTTCTATCTATATCACGCGCTAAAAATTAAACACGGTGAAAATTATAGTAGGTATGTATATGAAAGAGAAACTGAACAGGATTATTATTTATACAGAGAAGGTAAAATTGTCTCGAAATTATCGGATCAAACTCTAACTATTGAGATTTTAGAAGAAAATGAGGATTCTATTCACATAGAAGGTTTTTGGAGCTCTCTGTTTAATTCAAAAGGTTTTAATTTTTATGCTAAAATTGGAGAAACAAAAATAAAAGCAAAGAATATAAAAAGACAGCATAATGATTATATAAGTTTAGGAGAAATAATAAAAAAATATCCTGGTTTTTCTATAGATATTCCAAAAAGGTATCTAGCAGACAATCACCATATTGAATTTTTTATAACAAAGGGTAAAAAAAGGAAAATGACAAAACTTCGTTTCTTCAAGTATTCAGGTTTGTCAAATGATCTATATAATTCTTATTCAGCTAAAAAAGATTATATCTTTTATTATAATTATAAAAAATTAATGTTCGAAAAAAACAATGTTAAAAATAGATTTATAAAGGAGTTTCGTTTCTTAAAATCCCTTCATAAATCAGGAGGGAAATCAAAAAAACGAAAATCAGCTATTAAGAAGGCTATGCTGGCAAGAATGGCACACCATGTTTTCACTATTTTTAATAGAAAACCAGTATGGTTATTCATAGACAGACAAGATAAAGCTGATGATAATGCCGAGCACCTCTTTAAATATGCAATCAACAAGAATGATGGGGTAAAAAAATACTTTATAATAAAAAAAGATAGCAAAGATTACGACAGAATTAAAAAATACGGAAAAGTTATACCATACAGATCTTTTAGACATAAAATTTTAACCTTATCCTCTTCCAAGGTAATATCAACACATGCAGATATATGGGTTGTAAATCCATTTTTCAATATGGAGATTTATTTTAGAGATTTATTTAATTTTGAGTTTGTCTTTTTACAGCATGGAATAACAATGGCGGATCATTCTGAATGGTTAAACAAATACAGCAAGAATATCAAATTATTAGTCACTTCAGCGAAGCCTGAATATCGGTCTATTGTGAAAGGGAATTATAATTATAAAAAAGAAAATATCTTTTTGGGTGGATTTCCGAGATACGATAATCTTAAGAAGAGTGAAGGGGAAAAGCAGCTTCTAATAATGCCTACATGGAGAAAAGATATTGTATTACCTAAAGATCAGGCAAAAGGAGTAAGACCGTACAATCCGAAATTTAAAGAAAGTGAATACTTTGCTAGGTATAATGCCTTGATTAATGATGAGCGGCTAATCGATTTTGCTAAGAATAATAATTATAAGATAACCTTTTTCCCGCACCCAGACATTCAACAGCAGATGGTGGATTTTGAAAAACATGAGTATGTAGAATTTGCAGATTATAATAGCAGCTATCAAATGTTATTTAATTCTTCTAACATAATGATTACTGATTTTTCATCTGTTGCATTTGATTTTGCTTACGAGAAAAAGCCTGTGATCTATTATCAATACGAAAAGTCATACCATTTTAAACTTGATTACTATGATTATAAAAAAATGGGTTTTGGTGATGTAATAGAAAATCATGATAGTTTAGTTGATAAAGTTATCTATTATATGAAAAATAATAGTCGTATGGAAGATAAATATAGAAAAAGAGTAGATAACTTTTTTGCATATACTGATAAAAATAACAGGAATCGTATTTATAATGCCATTTTGCAATTAGACAATAGTAAAATTGCTAAATGAGCTTGGCTTTGCTTTATATTGACACTTTAAAATGTTGGGAGAAGTTCTGCGGGACTTCTCTTTACTTTTTAAAAGTGAAAAAAAACTCAACATCTGTTACAATATTCACCGGTGCTTTCAAATTTCTTTAACCGAAAGATCCAAAAAATCATTTAAGTCTAAGGAAGATAAACAATGAATGCATTAGTAAGAATCGTAAAAGAGCAAGTGACATCGTTTCCTTTAATTTTGCGCTTGGCTTCGTATGAGACAAAGTCTCAGTATCAGATGAATTATCTTGGTGTGTTATGGCAGTTTTTAAATCCTCTCATACAAATGCTGGCGTACTGGTTTGTATTTGGTATGGGGATTCGCAACAGTCAGCCGGTCATAACGGGCGTCGGAGAAGTGCCTTTTATTGTTTGGATGCTGGCTGGTTTGATCCCATGGTTTTTTATTAGCCCAACGATTCTTGATGGATCAAACAGTGTATTTAAGCGGATCAATATGGTCGCGAAAATGAATTTTCCGATCAGTTCGCTGCCTTCTGTCGTAATTGCTTCAAATTTATTTAGTTATTTTGTAATGATGGGCATTTATGTCATTGTCCTTTTAGCGAGCGGTGTTTACCCTAGCTTGCATTGGATACAATATATTTACTATTTAATCTGCATGATTGTGTTTATGTTTTCATTTAGCTTGTTTAACTCTACAATCAGTGTGCTTGTCAGAGATTATCAATTTCTGCTGCAGGCCGTAACCAGATTATTGTTCTTTTTACTTCCGATTTTTTGGAATATCTCAGAGCAGCTCGGGAAAAATCACCCGAACCTTCTGCCTGTGCTTAAACTGAATCCGATTTTTTATCTGATAGAAGGATTCCGGAACAGCTTCTTAGACGGCAAATGGTTTTTCCAAGACATGAAGTACACGCTGTATTTCTGGCTGTTCACATTCCTTTTATTGTTAGTAGGTTCTATCCTGCACATGAAATTTAGAGACAAGTTTGTTGACTTTCTTTAATACGTAAGGAGATTGTACGATGAAACTAAAAGTTTCGTTTCGAAATGTTTCAAAGCAGTATCATTTGTATAAAAAACAATCGGACAAGATTAAAGGATTGTTTTTTCCGGTTAAGGATAATGGTTTTTTTGCTGTGCGGAATGTCTCCTTTGACGTGTATGAGGGAGAGACAATCGGCTTTGTAGGGATAAATGGGTCAGGGAAATCAACCATGTCTAACCTGCTGGCTAAAATTATCCCGCCGACCAGCGGTGAAATTGAAATGAACGGACAGCCGTCGCTGATTGCGATTGCTGCCGGTTTAAATAACCAATTGACGGGCCGGGACAATGTCCGGCTCAAGTGTTTAATGATGGGGTTAACCAATAAAGAAATTGATGATATGTATGACAGCATCGTGGAATTTGCCGAGATTGGCGATTTTATTAATCAGCCGGTTAAAAACTATTCCAGCGGTATGAAATCGCGACTCGGTTTCGCGATTTCCGTGCATATTGACCCTGACATTTTAATTATTGACGAAGCGCTCTCCGTAGGGGACCAAACGTTTTATCAGAAGTGTGTAGACAGAATAAATGAGTTTAAAAAGCAAGGAAAAACCATTTTCTTTGTGAGCCACTCCATCGGCCAGATTGAAAAGATGTGTGACCGCGTCGCTTGGATGCACTACGGCGAGCTTCGTATGTTTGATGAGACAAAAACGGTTGTTAAAGAGTACAAAGCGTTTATTGACTGGTTTAATAAGTTGTCGAAAAAAGAAAAAGAGACATATAAAAAAGAGCAAACGGAAGAGCGGAAGAAAGAAGATCCTGAAGCGTTTGCCCGTTTCCGCAAAAAGAAGAAAAAGCCGAAATCACTGGCTACTGCAGTTCAGATTGCTGTTTTGTCAATCCTGACAGTTTTTACTGCGGGAACAATGTTCTTTAATGCCCCGCTTCGTACAATTGCTTCGTTTGGCGCGATTCCGCAAAATGAAGTGAAGAAGCATGATGGCGATGCAAAAGGCCAGGCAGAGAAACGCTTAACAGCAGTCAATAAGCAAGGGTTTATAGCAGATGAAAAAGTGTCTGCTTATAAGGATCAAGATTTAAAACAGAAAGCTGACGTTACACTGCTATTCGGTACCGAAGTGACGGTAGCTGCAAAAGGCAAACAAGCAGCGAAAATAAAGTTTGACGGGCAGTCTTATTTTGTGAAAGTAGGCGCTGTTACAACAAACGTAAAACATGCTGAACTGCGGGCAGCTGCCTTTACGCCTTATGTCTCGCAAAATGCAGCTGCTTCCTATGAATACTTTCTGAAATTCCTGGGAGACAGCAGCAGCAGCATCCAATCGAAATTAAATGGATATACTGAAGGAGATACAGCTGACGGCAAAAAAACGCTGGATTTTGATTATGAAAAAATCAGTTATGTGCTGGAGAATGATAGAGCTTCTGAGCTTATCTTCCACAACATCTCTCCTGTTACCCCGGCGTCACTATCTTTAAGTGACAGTGATGTATTGTATGACAGCAGTAAGGGTCGTTTTCTTGTGAATACAGCTGATCAGGTTTTTGCAGTTGATAATAAAGAGCATACACTGACCTTGATGTCGAAATAAGAAAAGGCTATTGGATGAATGTCCAATAGCCTTTTTGTTTAGATTTCTTCTTTGTTTAGTAAACCTTCCATAAATGGAACGAGCTGATCGCGTAGCTCTTTATCTTGCATCGCAAACTCAAGAGTTGTTGTGATAAAGCCCAGTTTTTCACCAACGTCATAACGCTTGCCTTCAAAGTCGTAAGCAAACACTCTTTGAATTTCATTTAGCTTTTGAATGGCGTCTGTCAGCTGAATCTCTCCGCCGGCTCCAACCTGCTGCTCCTCTAAGTACATGAAGATCTCAGGTGTAAATACGTAACGGCCTAAGATGGCAAGGTTAGAAGGTGCAGTGCCTTTAGGCGGCTTCTCAACGAAGTTTTTCACCTGGTAACGGCGGCCCTCACTTGTCAGCGGGTCGATAATGCCGTAGCGGTGTGTTTCTTCGTCAGGCACTTGCTGAACACCGATAATAGAAGAAAGTGTTCTTTCATACTCATCCATTAATTGACGCAATCCTGGTGTTTCTGCCTGAACAATATCGTCTCCAAGCAGGACCGCAAACGGCTCATCGCCAATAAAGTTGCGTGCGCACCATACAGCATGTCCGAGTCCCTTAGGCTCTTTTTGGCGGATATAGTGAATATCAGCCAGGTTAGAAGCTTTTTTCACTTTTTCAAGGAGTTCAATCTTTCCTTTTTCTTCTAAGTTTCTTTCAAGCTCAGGAGAGTAATCAAAATGATCCTCAATCGCACGCTTGCTTTTTCCTGTTACGATAATAATATCCTCAATTCCGGCTTCAACAGCTTCTTCAATTATGTATTGAATGGTTGGCTTATCAACAATAGGAAGCATTTCTTTCGGCATTGCTTTCGTAGCCGGCAAGAATCTCGTTCCGAGACCTGCGGCAGGGATTATGGCTTTACGTACTTTTTTCAATTTCAAAGCACCTTCCTTAAGAACAGATTTAGGGTTCAGCTTTATTGAATGCTGAGTATTTAAAATGTTTAAGTTTCTTTTCACATCAATACCCTATTTTCATTCTGTTAAACACATTTAATCATATAAGAAAAACCAATATTAAACAAGAGTCAATTAGTAACTTTGAGTTCATGGAAATACTAAAAAATAACACAAATTGATAGAGAAACCAGTTTACTTTGAACTGAAAACTTCCATCGATGTAACTGCTTTTTCATCTCTAGAGCCAGCTCAGCAAAAATGATATAATGTAGTTCTGAAAAAGTGACTGTACGAATTTTATCCGAAAGGTAATAAATAGATGATGACGATTAAGGTTTCTACCCCAAAATTAGCATATGTTTGTTCAGGGCTGCAGACTGCAAAAAAGTTTAGTATTAATACAATTGATTGGAATTATCCAATGGAGATTATCACTTTAAATCATGAGCCTAATGGGCCTTCTTCTTTTAAAGATGCTCTTGTTATCAATATGTACAACTACTTTAAAGGATCTGAACCGCAGAAAGATAAAATCGAGCATCCGATTGAACAAGAAGGTTTAACATATATTCAAGAACCGAACAAGCCAGTTTACCGTTACTACCATAATGGACGTTATATCAAATATCAAAGGTTTACAGCATCAGGAGAACTTGCTGTCATTGATTATTTTAATGAAAACAGGCAAAGGTTTAAAAGAGAAGAATACGATTCATCCGGCTATGTACACAGTTTAATGTACATGGATCTGGAGACTAACAAACCGAAACAGCATCTTTATTTAAGAGCAGATGGCACCTGTTATATGACCAAATGGTATAAGAATGATGGAACAACTGAAAAAATTGTCATTTTTGACGAAAAAGAGAATATAGTCAATGTATCGTATTCAGAAAATGAACTTTCCTATTTTTTTCTGAGCCGCTTGATAAATAAGACGAAATATTTATTTTTAACATCAGAAAACGAGATATATACAACACTGAAGTCTCTTTCGGTTAAATATTCATCCATGTACTTAGGTTTTATAGAGACGAATGAGATGTTGGACAGCCCTGAAAAGGAAATAGACCACCTTGATGCGTTCGTGGTTCCTTCTTTGAAGAGATATCATGACACGGTTCAAAAAGCGGGGCCTCGCACAAATATTTATTATGTTTCTGATGAGCCATTTACCCGCAAACGTTTTGCGGACAAACTAATTGATCAGGTGCCTTTTAATAATCAATTAAAAAATATGGATGTTGAGCTGTTAACGTCAGAATGGCAATCAAAATCCGACTTGTATTTGTCAGCCAAGGTCGAATTTAAAGGCGACATTTCGGCCCATTCTGTTGGCCGTCATAAAATGTATTGGAAATTAAAAAATCAAAAGAGCGGCACTGAAAGTATATTTAATGCAAACGTAAGCAGTGAGGAAGCGCTGATGTTTACTGTAAGCGGTACGCTCCGTGTTCATTCTGTATTAGATCAGCTGTCCACGATTGAATTGTATCTCTGTTGTGAGTGGGATAATCGCTTCTTTGCATCGAGTGTGCGAGTAAACGATCCAAAGGAAATTCCATCATTAGAACGTAGTATTTCAGGCTGGCAAATTACTTTGGCGGAAGAAAATAATCATTTGCGTGTTCATACAGCTGAGGGATTTCGGAGAAAATTAATGAAACGGCTGTTTGTGAAAAAATAGAAGAAAAAGCTTTACCAGAAGAAGGAGCTTGAAGATGAGAAGGATCTTTTCACTAATATATGAAATAGACATTGAAAAAGGCGGCATTACAAGCTCGATGATGTCAAGATCTTTTACATTTGCGGAGCGCGGTCATAAAATCGATTTGGTCACACTTGATTATAAAGAGAATTATGATCAGATAGAGAAAGAGCTGAAGAACGCAGGAAGACTGCATGCTGATGTAAATATCCTTAATATTTATGATTACTATAAAAATCAGCAGCGGCATATAAAAGTCGGGAATGCACAACAAAGTTATTATGAGCAAAATCGTAATCGCTTTGAAGAACCATATGCCGTTTTTCATAATGAAGAAAAATTAGAAACGGAATACTTCAAGAATGGTTTATATATAAAAAAGAAAAAATGGGATGAGTCGAATAACCTTTTATATGTGGACCATTTCAATGAAAATATGCAAAAGACAAAGCGGGAATTCTTTCACGGTGCTTATGTAAATAAAACTGTTTTTTTCGATACGAGAAGCGGAAAAATTAATCAAATTCACTTTACAGCACCGGACGGCTTTTGTTATTTAACGGAATGGCACCATTTCAATACGGGAGCCAGTCAGGGAGTTATGCTGTTTGAACGAGATCAAAAGGAAGCTGTATTTTTCAAAAACAAGCACGCATTTCATACCCATTGGCTTGAGAAGATATGTGAAAAAGAAAAAGACCCTATTATCATCTGTGATGGAGTCGGAAGTGCTTCAAAAGTAAATGAAATGCGTGAGGGATTGGCAAAACGGTATTATTGTGTTCACTCAAATCATTTAGATTATCCTTATACGTTAGGCAGCAAAGTTCGGAAAAATCATCAATACGCGATGGAACATATTAAAGATTATGACGGGCTGATCGTATTAACGAATGAACAAAAAGAAGATATTATGAAGGATTTTGAATCGAACAATAATATTTTTGTTATTCCCCATGCTCCAAGAAGGCTTGAAAAATTACAAACGTATGAAAAAAAGAAAAACGAATTTGTCATGGTGGCCAGATATCATGAAGAAAAAGGGATCGATAAGGTCATAAAAGCAATGGAAATCGTAAAAAGATCCCGGCCTGATATTGTCCTTAATATTTATGGCAGCGGTCCTGGCCACGAGCAATATCAGCGATTGATCGATGATCTCCAGTTAGATAATGTGCATTTAAAAGGGTATATCGCAAATCCTGCTCCATTTTATCAGCAGGCGCTTGCTACATTGTTAACATCTAAATTTGAGGGGTTCAGTCTTGCCATTTGTGAATCGTTTTCGTGCGCAACTCCGGTCATCAGTTTTGATGTAAAATACAGCCCAAGAGAGCTCATAAAAGAACACGAAACGGGAATGCTTGTAGAACCTGATCATATTGAAATGCTTGCTGATAGTATCATTTATTTGTACGACAACCCTGAGAAAGCCATTCAATATGGAAAAAATGCAAAGAATTTAATGGATACAGAATATAGTGAAGACCGATTATTTGAAAGATGGGAAGAAGTATTTGAAATGACGAAATAGTGCATTTCTAGACAATTTTTGTTCATTATATGAGCTTTTGTGAAGAAATAGAAGCGGATAAGGATAGAGGTGTAATGTTGAAAATTACTGCAGCAGTACCCACATACAACTCAGAACATTTTATCTCCCGCTGCCTGGATAGTCTGGTTCAACAAACCATGCCGAATAATGAGTATGAAATTATTTGTGTAGATGATTGTTCTCAGGATGGCACGGTTTCAATATTGAAAAAATACAGTGAACAGTATTCTAATATAACGGTTATTGAACGAAAGGAAAACTCGGGAGGGCCGGGAGAGCCAAGAAACCAAGCCATACGTGCTGCGAATGGTGAATACATCTTTTTTATTGATTCCGATGATTATTTAGGAATTGAAGCGTTTGAGAGAATGTATCAATTTGCACAACAGCACGATTCAGATATTGTGCTTGGAAAAATGGTCGGTATAAACGGCAGAGCGGTCCCGCAAGCTATTTTTAAAGAAACAAAACCTGAGGCGGATCTTGTTAAATCTCCGCTTGTCTACTCAATTGGTCCGACAAAACTTTTTAAAGTTTCACTGCTTAGAAAGCATGACATATATTTCCCATCTAATATACAGGCCACAGAGGATCAGGTATTTGTCATAAAAGCTTATTTAGAAGCGGACAAAATTTCTGTCTTGGCTGACTATGATTATTACTACGCTGTACAGCATGACGGCGAGCATATGACATTTGCATATGTTGCGCCTCAAAGCTACTACGGCGCAATGAAGGTAATCGCAGATATGATTTGTGAGAGCCGTCTTTCTCATACCCGCAAAATGAAGTTTATGGCGAAGTTCATAAATCGCCATTTTGACTTTTCAAGAACCACGGATTTTACCGTAACGATCGAAGATGAGCAGGAACAGCAAACATGGATGACAGAGCTGCATCATTTTGTTGAACAAAATATTCCACGGGAAATTGACCAGCTTGTCCATTCTCATACGCGGTTAAAATTATTTTTTGTGCGGCAGAATGACTTAAAGGGTTTGAAGCAGTTTGAAGCTGATAAAGAAAATATGACTCAATTTACGTCTGTTAAAAATGGTCATATCATAGCAAACTATCCCAGCCTTACGCCGTATCAGTTAACAGAGAATGAACGGATTATTGATGACAGAAACAAAATCAGTCATTACGTGAGCAAATTTCAAATGAAGAACAATACTTTTTCATTAAGAGGGTCGATTACCCACACGGCTTTACAACCAGAGCAACAAGCTATGCAAACTTTATTAGGCATTTGGGTGCATCGTGAAAGAAAAACTGAAAAAATCATTTTTCCGGTGTATGCTAAGGACGGGGAATTTGAATTTCTCACGAAGTTTACTGATTTGGCCGTTAATGAAGAAGATATTGGAGTTTGGGACTTCTTTATTGAATCAGAGATTGACGGTTATAAAAAACGCGCGCGAATTGGCAGCAGCAGAGAATCGTATCCTTATTCAAAACATGCTAAATATATTGGGAATAATGGGAAATACGCTTTTAGCGCAAGACCGTACTTTACAAAAACATACGATAATTTGTCTGTGGATATAAGAAAGCAAGAAGTTTTGAAAGTGGAATTCAGAAAAAATGATTCGGATTTAACGTTCGTATTCCCTGGAAGCCAATTGTTCTTTCCGCAGCAATCCTTATTATTGCTGGAATGCAATAATCAAGAGTTTTTAATTCCAATAAAAAATCAAATCAGTTCAGCTGATGGGACAGTAATACAGGTTGACCGGAATCTAGTTGAACAAAAATTTGCCCCGTCTCACATAAAAAACATGAATATCGTTTTATCAATAAATTCATACAAAACGATATTGGTTCCAAAAAAGGATGTCAGCGTGTACTTTTGCAGTAAAAATATTGAAAAAAAGCTATGGTGCTTTAAAATAAAGAAGAAAGTAGACCTATTTATACAATCAGACCAATCAAGATTCTATCTAACAGCCCGTTAAACAAAGAAACCAGGTGACAATATGAAAAAACTAAAAGTCATGACCGTCTTCGGGACCAGGCCTGAAGCAATCAAGATGGCACCGCTTGTGCTGGAATTGAAAAAATATCCCGAAATAGATTCCTATGTGACAGTCACTGCCCAGCACAGACAAATGCTAGACCAGGTTCTAGATGCGTTTCACATCAAGCCTGATTTCGATTTGAACATTATGAAGGAACGGCAGACGCTGGCTGAGATTACGTCCAACGCACTTGTGAAATTGGATGAGCTGTTTAAAGATATCAAACCCGATATTGTGCTGGTCCATGGGGATACGACGACGACGTTTGCAGGAAGCCTAGCCGCTTTTTATCACCAAATTGCTGTCGGGCATGTGGAGGCAGGCCTTCGTACAGGGAATAAGTATTCCCCTTTTCCGGAAGAGCTCAACCGCCAGATGACCGGGGCGATTGCTGATTTGCATTTTGCGCCGACAGACCAGGCGAAAGACAATTTATTAAAAGAAAATAAGAAGGCTGACTCTATTTTTGTGACAGGAAATACTGCGATTGATGCACTCCGCACAACGGTGAGGGACGGCTATTCACATCCTGTCCTCGATCAGGTGGGCGAGGATAAAATGATTCTGCTGACCGCGCACCGCCGGGAAAATCTGGGTGAGCCAATGGAAAACATGTTCAAGGCTATCCGAAGAATTGTTGAGGAGTTTAACGATGTACAGGTCGTTTACCCTGTGCACCTGAATCCTATTGTCCGGGAAGCGGCTCAGAAGCATTTTGGCGACTCTGACAGAGTGCATCTGATCGAACCTTTAGAGGTGATTGATTTCCATAACTTTGCCGCAAAATCGCATTTTATTTTAACAGATTCGGGCGGCGTGCAGGAGGAAGCACCTTCTCTCGGAAAACCGGTGCTTGTGCTGCGCGATACGACGGAACGCCCTGAAGGAGTGGAAGCAGGAACGCTAAAACTTGCAGGGACGGATGAGGAAAACATTTATCAGTTGGCAAAACAGCTGTTAACTGATGATGATGAGTACAAGAAAATGTCTTACGCCTCTAATCCGTACGGCGATGGAGAGGCTTCCAGACGGATTGTGGAAGAATTGCTGTTTCATTATGGGTTTCGGAAAGAACATCCGGATTCATTTACAGGCAAATAAAAAAGAAGCTTTGCACACTGTGCGAAGCTTCTTTTTGTTTTAATTTTCGAGGCTTTCCTTCAGCTCTTTTGTAATATCGGAAAGGGCGTTTTTATCTGCTTGATAGTAGTAAATTCCGTTGATTTTCGTGCCAGTGCCTTTCAGTTCATGCTGTTTAATATTTTTACGCGCGCCTTTGTAGTCGGATTGGATATCCCACATGTTATCGAAGGTTAAATTCGTTTTCACATTATCTTCAACGACTTTAAACATATCTCCGAACTTCGTGATGGAAGAAATATTTGCGCCTTTATTAATGATTCCTTCAATCACTTGGCGCTGGCGGTCTTGACGGCCAAAATCGCCTCTCGGATCTTCTTTTCTCATCCGGGTATAGGCGAGTGCCTCTTTTCCGTTTAGCGTGATTTTTCCTTTGCCGAACGAATAACCGTCATAGCTGAACGCGAATGTGCTGTTTACTGTGACACCGCCAAGTGTATCAACAACGTCTCTAAAGCTTTCCATGTTCACTTTTACAAAATAATCAACCGGAACATCGAGGAAGTTCTCAACAGTGTCTACCGTCATCTGCGTGCCGCCAAAAGCGTATGAATGGTTGATTTTATCCATTGTGCCTTTTCCGATAATTTTTGTATAAGTGTCACGCGGAATGCTGACCATGTCGGTTGTATTCGTTTTTGGGTTAACGGTCATATAAATGAGCGTATCGGCACGGCCCTTATCGCCGTCGCGTTCATCCACACCCATAATTAAGACGGAAAAAGGATCTTTTTTATTGATACTGACCTCTTTATCCCTCTTTTTCGATTTATCAATGCTTTCATGAATACTTGCCACGGTTGATGCTGCTTTATGCCATAAGTAGTATGCATAGCCTCCAGTTCCGAGTACAAATACGGCCACAATGGCTAAAATGACAAGTAACGCCTTTCTTTTTTTCTTTCTTTTTTCAGCTCTCATAATAAAATCCTCGCTTTTTTGTAATCTAGTACGATTATAAGTTTCTTAATATTTGAAAACAACTAAAATTTGTCTGATTCTTTACAATAGACGGCTCCTTGTAACAAATGTTTCGGTATTTTAAGAAAATCCGCAAAAATTTTTCGTTGTTTTGAAAGAAATCTTAAAATAAGCTTAAAATTGTCGATAAAAAGTGGAGAGGTGATATAGGAATGAAAAAACTTGCTATTTTAATGTTCTCAATGCTGCTTCTTTTGTCTGCATGCGGCACAGCTGAGAAATCATCAGGTTCAGAAACAAATTCAGGTAGCCAGGATGCGGCTGCTGAAGAGACTGTAACGAAGGAAGGCACATTTGCCGGTTTGGCGGACAGCCATACGATTGCAGTCACTATTGATGGTAAAGAGACATCGATTCAGGTTGGTTCAGACCTTCAGGACAAAATGAACAGCATATCAGAAGGACAAAAAGTTGAGGTCAAATATACAAAAGATTCAAATGGCGTATTATTGCTTAAGGATCTTGAGACAAAGGAATAAAAACTTCTTAGGGGGTTCCATGTTTTGAAAAAAATGAAGCTCTTGCTTCTATCATCAGTCACTGTGGCGGCCTTAGCATGTCCATCGTTTATGCAGTCTGCGAAAGCCGCTGATAAAACCATTTCTGTTAAGCTGAGTAATTATGTAGGCAGCAAATCAAGCTTGGATGTCGATATCACAGGCGGTTATGAAATTCCCGGCTCAAGAATTGCGGATACAGAGCGATATGGTGGAGCAACCCGTTTTGATGTTGCCAATAATGTAGCTTCAGCCGGATGGACAAATCCAACGACTGTGGTCATTGTGAATCGAGACGCTTTTGCCGATGCGCTCTCAGCAACACCGCTTGCCAAAAAATACGATGCGCCGATTCTATTAACAGACGCGGATTCGCTAACACCAAAAACAGAAAGTGAAATTGCAAAACTAAATCCTGACAATATTCTCATCATTGGCGGGACAATCAGTGTTTCTAAAAATGTAGAAAATACATTAAAAAAATATGGTTCTATCGACCGTATTGGCGGAGCAACCCGTTACGAGGTTTCTAAAAACATAGCGGATCGAATGGGAAATTACAGCCAGGCAGTAGTGGCTACAGGCATGGTCTTTACAGATGCCCTGTCAATCGCGCCATATGCTGCAATGAACGGTTATCCGATATTACTTGCTGGAGACAATAACATCCGCAGCGATTACAAAATTCCGAGCAACGTAACAATAGTCGGCGGTCCGTTGAGTGTCAGCACTGGCGTGGAAGCCACATTAAAAAAGCAGGCGACTGTGAAACGGATTGGCGGGGTTTCCCGGTATGAGGTATCTGCCAATATCGTAAAAGAATTAAATATGAAAGCAACAAAGGTATTCATGTCAAATGGTCAAACATTTGCGGACGCATTAACGGGGTCTGTGCTTGCAGCGAAGCAGGGAAGTCCTTTACTGCTGGTTGAATCCGGCAGCCTGCCGTCACCAGTCGCTGATGTAGTGGCATCAAAAGGAACTCAATCATTTGCGCTGCTTGGAGGAAGCATTTCCATCAGTGATACGCTAAAGAACAAACTGGCAGATACTTTTGCAGGAACTGGCTATACAGTCAAGTTATCCGGCGGAAATCTGGCGCTTTATAAAAACAACACTGCCATTAAGACGTTTGGAACTTCTTTCACAGTAAATCCTAAAAAATATGCAACGACAAATTCTATCAGTCTGAATGGAACGCCATATCTCGGAAACATGAAATTTACGATTGAGTCAGGCAAATACGTTCGTCCGATCAATGTAGATATCCCTTTTGAAGATTATTTAAAGGGTGTTGTACCTCATGAGATGCCGGCGAGCTGGCAAAAAGAAGCGCTTAAAGCTCAAGCTGTCGCTGCCAGAACTTATTCCATCAGCTCGGCAGGAAAAGAAGTACAAGACACCACCGCTTTTCAGGTATATGGAGGATATGACTGGAATTCAAAAACATCAGAAGTGGTAGAAGCTACAAAAGGAAAAGTTCTGAAATACAATGGCAATTTGATTTCAGCTACGTATTCCTCAAGTAATGGCGGCTACACAGAAGCGAGCGGCGAGGTGTGGAGCAATCAGCTTCCTTATTTGATCGCCAAAAAAGATACGTACGACCCGCAAATCAGCTGGTCTCTGTCTTTAAACAAAACCCAGCTTGATAAAAACAGTCTGAATCTGAAAAGCCCGGGATCTTGGTGGAGCACAAAAAATGAAACGAACTCAGCATATTTGAGCGGTTTGAAAAGCTGGTTTATTAAAAATAAATACAGCAATGCCGAGTCTATCAAAATCACAAAAATATCCAGTGTGAAATTCAGCACGGAGAAAACTGCCGGTCAGCGGCCGGAAACAGCAAGTGTAACATTCTCATACTTCGTGAAAGAAAAATCAAATGGCTACATTCTTTCTAATGGTAGCCTGAGTGAAAAAACAGCAACAATTTCTGTACCGACAACAGAGCTGAGAACAATGCTTGGAGCTTCAAACATGAAGAGTACATATGCGTCTGTCTCAAGCAATACAAACGCCTTTATCATCAGCGGTAAAGGATACGGACACGGCATAGGCATGAGTCAGTACGGAGCCAATGCCAGAGCTGCTGCCGGACAATCCTATACAACGATCTTAAGTTTTTACTATCCAGGAACGACTCTATCAAGCTATTAAAAGATTGATAGAAGTCCAGGGAGGCGCATGCCTCCTTCGTTCGTTATTTGATGTACGAATCATTATCAATCTTTGGAGGGACTATCTTTGCGGATCTTTCTTAAAAGCATACCGATGCTGATATTAGGAGTCGTTTTATTTGTACCAAATGTGTTTGCGGCCAACTCTGTTACAAGGCTGGATGGAGCAAGTAGATATGAGGTTGCTGTAAATGTTTCAAAACAAGGCTGGAGCAGTGCGAGCACGGTTGTTGTGGCGAACGGAACAGCATATGCCGATGTATTAACGGCTGCTCCTCTGGCTTATAAATACAATGCTCCAATTCTATTAACGGAATCATCTAAACTGACTACACCGACGAAAAACAGAATCAGCCAGCTTAAACCGAACAAGGTCATCGTCATTGGCGGAACGATCAGTGTTTCTAACAACGTTGTAAGTGAAATTAAAAATTTGGGTGTTTCCACAGTGGAACGGATCGGCGGAAGAAGCCGTTACGAAGTTGCCCAAAATATTTCTAAAAAAATGTCTTCAAATTCAAAAGCAGTAATCGCAAATGGAACGGCATATGCTGACAGTCTGGCAATCGGTTCTTATGCTGCACGCAACGGCATTCCAATTCTTCTGACTACTGCAAGCTCCATTCCAGAACCAACGAAAAATGCGATGAGCAGCAAAGGAACAACATCGACTATAGTGGTCGGGGGAGAAATCAGTGTCTCAAAAAGTGTTTACAGCCAGCTTCCTTCACCAACAAGAATCGGCGGAAACAGCCGTTTCGAAGTGGCTGCAAACATAGCAAAAAAATATTATTCTTCATCAAAAGCCGCATTTGTCAGCAATGGCTATCAATATGCGGATGCTTTAGCGGGTTCCGTTCTGGCGGCTAAACAAAATCGTCCAATGTTATTTACGGATGCCGGCTCCCTGCCGACTGCGACAAGAGCAGTCATCGGTTCAAACAGCAAGAATACATTCACTGTACTCGGGGGTACTATTTCCGTTACAACGAATGTTGTCAACCAGCTGAAAAATGTAATTGTAGGAAAAAAGGTATTTGTGGATGCCGGACACGGGGGTTATGACAGCGGAGCGGTTGGTAACGGATTAAAGGAGAAAGACGTTAACCTTGCCGTTGCAAAGCTTGTAAACAGCAAACTCTCTGCTGGCGGAGCGATTCCGGTTATGGCCAGATCTACAGATGTTTTCTTAGAGCTTTCTGAACGGGTTGCCAAAGCTAAAAGCAATAATGCAAACCTGTTTGTGAGTATTCACGCCAATTCAGCGAGTCCTGCTGCAACCGGTACTGAAACTTACTATTATACAAAGTATGAGGCAGACAACAGCAAACGGCTTGCGACAGAAATACAAAACAGACTTTATAAAGCACTCAATACTCAAAACCGAGGCGTGAAACTCGGGAATTTCCATGTTATCAGAGAATCAACAATGCCGAGCAGTTTAGTGGAGCTGGCATTCATATCAAATGTGAACGACGCAAGTAAACTAAAGAGTGCTTTGTACCAAGAAAAAGCAGCTCAAGCAATATATGAAGGAATCATCGGTTATTATTAGGAAGAAATTTGTATACATTGATAGCGGCTTGCCGGCAGAACCCATCAGGAATTGCAGGCAAGCTTTTTTATACGATAAAATAAGAAAAATTTTAAAGTATACATGCTATGTAAAAGTTTAACAAAATTTAAGGTTAGGCCTATTCTTATTGACAGATGTATTTGATATAATTATCAAGCAAAAATATAACCGATCCATTAGGGTAGTGAGGTAATCGATGAAGATAAGCATTGTTATCCCTGTATATAATTCAGAAGATCTTATTTCCGAATGTCTTGACAGCTTAGTTAATCAAACGATGCCAAAAGAGGATTATGAGATTATATGTGTTGATGATAAATCTACGGATTCATCTTTAGACATTTTGAATCAATATAAAAAGAAATATGACAATATTGTTGTTGTTGAAAGAACGGTAAATTCAGGCGGCCCAGGTGCCCCGCGGAATGATGCAATAAAAATTGCCAAGGGTGAATACATCCTGTTTGTTGATTCCGATGACTATCTAGGCAATGAAGCATTGTTAAGGTGGTACAATTTCTCAAAAGAGAATGAATCAGATATTACTTTAGGGAAGTTAAAAGGGATAAACGGCCGAGGTGTTCCCAAATCAATGTTTAAGGAAACGAATCCGGATGTTGATTTGGTTGATTCCAAAATTGTTTTCACATTGGGACCTCAAAAACTGTTTAAAGCCTCACTTTTAAAAGAAAATCAAATCACCTTCCCTACTCACATAAAAGCAGCGGAAGATCAAGTATTCACAATGAACGCTTATTTAAAAGCAAAGAAGATTTCTGTTTCAGCTGACTATGATTATTACTATCTGGTCAAAAGAGACGGCGAACATATGAGTGTTGCTTATGTTCCTCCAGAGAACTTTTATGGAGCAATGGAAGATATTATCTCTGCTATCAAGGCAAGTGACCTGGAAGAAGCCAGAAAAATTAAGCTGATGGCAGTATTTTTAAACAGGCATTTTGATTTTTCCCGGACAAAAAATGTCACGATTAAAATGAAAACAGATGAAGAAAGAGCTGAATGGTTTAAATATTTGTCAGCATTTATTCATGCAGTGCCTGAAGAGGCTGATCAATTTGTGCTTCCGCATATCAAATTGCGGTTGCTGTTTATTCGGAATAATGATTTGCAAGGATTAACCCAGTATGAGCGGGAAGAACAAGACATTAAAAAGTTCTGTACTGTTAATAACGGGGAGTTAATTGCACGTTATCCAAGCTTAGAACGGTATCCAATCTCTGAAGAGCTATTAAAAGTAAATTATAAAAATAAGCTTGAACATTTTCTGCAGAATATTGAATTTAGCGATCATTGCCTTAGTATTCAAGGAACCATTAAACACAAATTGTTGGATGATGAAACGAATAAAAATCAATCTCTGACAGGAGTATTTGTTCATCGCGATACAAAGGCGGAAAAATACATTGTGCCGGCTTCATATGAAAATTCAACTTTTACATTTGAGTGCAAGTTTGATGAACTGGCTTCTGCTGAAGAAGATTTAGGCGTTTGGGATTTCTTTATTGAATCATCAATAGACGGCTACAAATTAAGGGCAAGAATAGGAAACAAACGTGTCGCGTACAAGTATTCCACAAAAACGATGTATTTAGGGCATAACGCTTTGTTTGTCTACAGCGCCAGACCCTACTTCACAATGAACTATGATAATCTCTCGATTGATATAAAGAAACATGCATACACAGAAGCTGAACTTTCTTATGAAACAGAATCAAAAGATTTATCATTTATTTTTAAAGATAAGCAAATCTGTTTGCCAAATCATTCAAAAATCATTGTGAATACTGGACAGTCTGAAATTTCATTACCAGTAAAACGTATTGATTTAGAGCCTAATTGCACAAAATTGACAGTAAACGTGCAGAGTTTGCTTGAACAGCTAGCTCATGTAAAGAAAGAGCGATTAATTGAATTTGCGATAAACACTTCTCAAAATAAAATCAGTGCAAAAGTGGATAACCAAGCAATTATCCTGGACACAAAAAGCGTGGAACGAAAATCTATGTTATTCTTCAATAAAATGGTTGAAGTTCAGTACAAGCTGTTAACCTCTAAATCAAAATTTTATTTTCAATATTAAATGCTTCGCAGCGAAAAGAGACAAATCTGTAAAATGGTTTGTCTCTTTTTTTATACAATATGCTTAATTTTTAAAAAAAGTGTCTAAAACAATAAAAAGTTTACGGTTAAATGTCAGAAAAAATAACAAATTCACACTTCTTAACATACCATTTACATCCAATTAACATCTGTCTGCTAAACTGACTGGCATAGGTCATCATAACATCCCAAACAAATCGTGAGGTGTGTGTCAGTGAGTGCAGAGAAAAGCATGAATGTGAGTCGTGAATTCTCAGTTCAGCAAATACATTCTTTTACATTATCTGAAAAGACGGCTCGTTATTTGGCAGTAAAACGCGTAATGGATATTTGGTTTGCGCTCATTGGATTGGCGATTGCGCTGCCAATGATTGCGGTATTTTCAATATTGATTTGTTTGGAAACGCCGGGGCCTGCCATATATACGCAGGAACGTGTAGGGAAAGGCGGGAAACCATTTAAGCTTTATAAGCTTCGTTCCATGAAAATAGATGCCGAGAAGTCCGGGGCTGTTTGGGCGCAGAAGCAAGATCCGCGGGTAACAAGGATCGGAGCTTTTATCAGAAGAACGAGAATTGACGAGCTTCCTCAGCTATTTAATGTGCTGAAAGGCGATATGAGTATGATTGGCCCTCGTCCGGAACGTCCAGTGTTTACGGAAAAATTCCAGAATGAGATTCCAGGCTTTACACAGCGTCTGGCTGTTAAACCGGGATTGAGCGGCTGGGCTCAGGTGAATGGCGGTTACGATATGACGCCTAAGGAAAAGCTGATATTTGATTTATATTATATTCGCAATCTGACTTTCACTTTGGAATTAAAAATTATGTTAAAAACTTGTAAAGTAGTCTGGACAGGTGATGGTGCAAGATAAAACTGAATGCCTGCATTCACCATCAATCTGAGCTTAAAAAGAAGTAGGGAATATGATGCCAAGTATTACAAAACAAATCATGAGCGGCGCAAAATGGACAAGTATTTCAACCATGTGTATTACAATCATACAAATCGTTCAGTTTGCTCTGCTAGGAAATATGATGACCTTAACGGAATTCGGACTCGTCGGCATGATCACAACGGTTACAGTTTTCGCCCAGATTGTGCTTGATATGGGTTTTGGCGCAGCGTTAATTCAGCGGGATGATGCAACAGAGCGCCAGCTGTCAACATTATATTGGCTTAACATTATGACCGGCGTCTTGCTGTTTGTTCTTTTATATGTGAGCAGTCCCGTCATTGCGGGATTTTATCAAAGGGAAGAGCTGGTGTTTCTGATTCGGATTTTAGCGATTATGTTTTTGGTTGCCCCAATCGGACAGCAGTATCAGTATATGCTGCAAAAGCAGCTGCATTTTAATACCTTAAGCAAAATTGAGATTTTTTCTAATGTATTGTCATTCGGATATTTAGCGGCAGCGGTTTTTATGATGGATGCAATTTTGGCGTACGTCATTTCCCAAGTGCTGCTGCAGTCCAGTAAGGGGATTTTATATTGGGCTGTATACCGGAAAAAATGGCACCCCGCTTTTGTTTTTGACTTGAGGGGAATGAAGGAGTTCTTTTCCTTTGGAGCTTTTCAGCTTTCATCCCGCCTTGTGAACAGGCTGGGGGCGAATATCGATATGATTTTGATCGGTCGGTTTATCGGTGCTGAAGCATTGGGGATTTATAACCTTGCTTACCAGATTGTCACCATTCCGGTTTTGAAGATCAATCCAATCGTGACACGGGTGGCATTCCCTGTTTTTGCAAAAAACAAATATGAAAACAGCGTGATCAGAGAAGGCTTTCTAAATATGACAAAAATGCTTGCACTTGTTTCGTTTCCGCTGTTAATCGGGCTCGTGTCTGTGTCAGATGCTTTTATCGCAGCGGTTTTCGGAGAAAAATGGCTTGCAGCTGTTCCAGTCCTAAATGTTCTGGCCATTGTCGGGATACTCAGAGTGCTTATGAATCCAAATGGATCTGTGCTTCTAGCTAAAGGAAGAGCGGACTTAGCGTTTTATTGGGATTCCGGCGTGCTGCTGCTGTACGGATTGTCACTGTTTGCAGCCGTTCAGACGGGAAGTCTGCTGACAGTCGCATGGGTATATGCCATCATTAGCGTTTTCAATTTTCTGATCGGGCGCTGGCTTCTGGCATATGTCATCAAGCTTAATCTTTCGGCTTATTTCCAGTCGATTATGAAGCCGTTTCTGCTCACAGCCGTGATGGCCATCATCGCATTTGCTGTAAGCCTAGGTACAGAACACTTCAGTCTGCAGGCAGAAATGAGGCTGGCCATTTCAGTGGCGGCGGGGGCGCTGTGCTATCTCTTTCTTTTAGTAAAAGCGTACCCTCAAACGAAAAGCAAACTACTAAGAAAAGGACGTTTGTCATGAAGATTTTGTGGATCACAAGCGTATATCCGAGCAGCCTGAAACCCGGTGAGGGTGTGTTTCATGAGACACAGGTGCAAGAGCTGCAAAAACTCGGGCTTGATATTACCGTCATATGCCCAAGGCCTTTTCATTCCGCGCCTGCTCGCATGCTGAAAAAGGCATATCGAAAAAAAGATGCCAGACCTGAGTATGAGATGAGGAAGGGGATACCGGTTTACCGGCCTTTCTATCGAGCAATTCCTGGCCAGCTGAAGTGGGCGCAGCCTCACCGGAGAATCGCATCATCTGTCTTAAAAACGATGAAACAGCACGACTTACATCCGGATCTGATCCATGCCCATTTTGCTATGCCATCGGGCGGGGCTGCTGCAGTTGTGTCGGAGTCAGAGCGAATTCCTTATGTCCTGACCTTGCACGGCAGTGATGTGAATGTCTATCCGCATTACAGCAAAGGGGCGTTTAAAGCATTCAAGCACGCAGTAGGTTCCGCATCAGCTGTTTTAACTGTTAGCCACAAGCTCCAGGAAGAAACCAAAAAGCTTGCCGGCTTTGACAGCTCGGTTTTGCCGATCGGCATACAGCTCAGCCGCTTTCAGGAGAATGATCAGACAAAAGAAGAAATCAGAAAAAAACTCGGGCTCCCGCTCGAGCAGCGTCTGGCCGTCTATGTGGGCCGGCTCGTTAGAGAGAAAGGCATTTTTGAACTGTCTGAAGCCATCGAATCGTTGAAGGAACCTCCTAAGGCAGTCTTCGTCGGGGATGGTCCTGCAAAATCAATGCTGACTCAGAAAGGACATATCGTCACAGGCCAAGTGCCGAATCATAAGGTAAGAGACTATTTGCTTGCGGCAGACATGTTCGTGCTTCCTTCTTACAGTGAGGGGATGCCGACTGTTGTGATTGAGGCGCTGGCGCTAAGGGTTCCTGTCATCTGTACAGATGTTGGCGGTGTGTCATCGTTATTCGGAAAGCATCGGCATCTGCTGATTAAACCGAAATCTGCTCAAGCCTTGGCGGAGGCGATCGCTCTGTACGAACATGAGCAAATATGGAAACCGGAAGTAGCAGATGATTTGTATGAAATCGTGCAAGCCCAATTTGACGCCGGAAAAAATGCCAAGGCCTTGCATCATCAGTATCAGACGGTCATGAAAACGTCCGTTTAATCGTAAGAAACTGCGACCAATATAAATAGGAAGGTATTTTACAGGAGAGGGATGAGCGCTGTGAAAAAAATAGCTGTCATTGGAACAGGTTATGTAGGACTCGTGTCAGGCACGTGCTTTGCGGAAATCGGCAATAAAGTTGTTTGCTGTGATATCGATGAATCAAAAATCAGAAGTCTGAAAAATGGAGTAATCCCGATCTATGAGCCAGGGCTTGCAGATTTAGTTGAAAAAAATGTAATGAATCAGCGCCTGTCTTTTACTAACGATATCCCGTCCGCCATTCGGACGTCAGACATTATATATATTGCAGTCGGAACGCCGATGTCCAAAACAGGTGAAGCTGATTTAACATACGTAAAAGCGGCGGCGAAAACAATCGGTGAGCACCTCAACGGCTATAAAGTGATCGTAAATAAAAGCACAGTCCCGGTCGGAACAGGAAAACTGGTTCAATCTATCGTTCAAAAAGCTTCAAAAGGAAGATTCTCATTTGATGTTGTATCTAACCCTGAATTCCTTCGGGAGGGCTCAGCGATTCATGACACGATGAATATGGAGCGTGCCGTGATTGGCTCAACAAGTCATAAAGCCGCTGCCATTATTGAGGATCTGCACCAACCTTTCCACGCTCCTGTGATTAAAACAAACTTAGAAAGTGCAGAAATGATTAAATACGCCGCGAATGCGTTTCTGGCGACAAAGATTTCCTTTATTAACGATATCGCAAACATTTGTGAGCGAGTCGGTGCAGACGTTTCAAAAGTTGCTGATGGCGTGGGACTTGACAGCCGTATCGGCAGAAAGTTTTTAAAAGCGGGTATTGGGTTCGGCGGCTCTTGTTTTCCTAAAGATACAACCGCACTGCTCCAAATCGCAAAATCGGCCGGCTATCCATTTAAGCTCATCGAAGCTGTCATTGAAACGAACGAAAAGCAGCGCGTTCATATTGTAGATAAACTCTTAACTGTCATGGGAAGCATCAAAGGAAGAACCATTTCAGTCCTCGGATTGGCCTTCAAGCCGAATACAAACGATGTGAGATCTGCTCCCGCTCTTGATATTATTCCGATGCTTCAGCAGCTGGGCGCGCATGTAAAAGCATACGATCCGATCGCTATTCCTGAAGCTTCAGCCATTCTTGGTGAACAGGTCGAGTATTACACAGATGTGTATGATGCGATTGAGGACACAGATGCATGCCTGATCTTAACAGATTGGCCGGAAGTAAAAGAAATGGAGCTTGTAAAAGTGAAAACCCTCTTAAAACAGCCGATCATCATCGATGGCAGAAATTTATTTTCACTTGAAGAGATGCAGGCAGCCGGATACATTTACCACTCTATCGGCCGCCCTGCCGTTCGGGGAACGGAACCTTCTGACAAGTATTTTCCGGGCTTGCCGCTCGAGGAATTGGCTAAAGACTTGGGGAGCGTCAATTTATAAAAAGAAAAAGTGTTACTTGGTTGAAGCTGCCGGATGCTAGGCTCGGCCGCCGGCTCCTGAAACATCAGGAAAGGGGTTAAACATGTGAGTATCAAACGTTCAGCGGTCCATACGCTTGCGTTACTGGCCGCTGCCATATTTGGAGTTGTCCTATTGCTGGGAGCCATCCAGAAAGATATAGGTTTCATGCAGATGGCTGCCCTGCTTGCGGTGTTGGTGATCGGTCTGTTTGCGCTGACGCTTGCAACCGCATTTACAACAAAAGAACGGCTCTTCATGGCTGTCATCTATATTTTGATCGCCTGCACTTTTTTAAATAATGCGTTTTTCGCGATTCATCTTGGATTTTTCAGTTTGTTCCTTTACAGGCTTCTGCTCATTGCTGCGGGGTGCCTCCATGTGATCGGGATGGTTCGGAATCGAACACATATTGAAAGATGGAACGGGCTGCAAGTGAAAGGAATATTGCTCTTTTTCGCCTTTTGGTTTATATACGGCCTTGTTTCTCTACTGTGGGCTAAGTCGGTCACAGCCGGCATCAAATATTTGGCCTTATTGGCAATGGGGATTTTCTTCATTTACCTCATTGTCATGTATGTGCAAAAAATGGAGCGGCTGATGATGGTTTATACCATTTGGCTGGTGATGACAGTATTCCTGATGATCATTGGTTTTTACAATCATATCACCCATCATCATCTCCCGAGTTCAACGTTGTACAACGGACCGGAGTATAAGCAGCATTATCCGACCTCGGTATTTTTTAATCAAAATGACTTTGCGACCTTTTTATCAATCAGCTTCTTTTTTTACATCACTTTGATGAAAAACATAAAAAATGGATATATCAAGGCGATTGGCCTTGTGCTCTCGATCTGTGCGTTGTATTTAATTTTTGCTACCGGTTCAAGAGCCAGCCTTCTGGGGATTTTTGCAGGCATTGCTGTCTATATCTTCATTGTATTGCCGCCTGTTCTAAAGAAAATGGCCATATGGCTGTCAGCGGCGGGAATTGCCATTTTTGCAGTTCTTTTCGCCAGCCGAATGTATTCAAAGTTTTGGGAGCTGTTTCTGGCCCCGCAGGCACTGCATTCATTTCATGACAGGCTTCCATCAAATGTGGCTCGGGCTAATCTGCTGAAAAACGCATGGCACTTTTTCCTTGATTCATACGGATTCGGAGTTGGAGCAGGGAATGTATCCTATTATCTTGAGCACAAAGCTTTATATGATACTGACAATGTGGCAGAGGTGCACAACTGGCTCGTTGAAATCCTTACTAACTTTGGCTTGTTCATCATGCTGGGATATTTGGCCGTTTATGCCTACCTCATATGGGTGCTTTACAAATTTTATGAAAGAAAATTAGAAAATCAGTCAAAACTGATCACAGAAGGGCTTATTACTGCTCTGGTCAGTTTTCTGGTATCTAGTATCAGCCCAAGCTCTGTTTCAAATTTATTTTTCCATTGGGTGTTTCTGGCACTCGTCATCGCCGCCGTCAATGTGTTAAGGCGATCCAGACAGATGCCTGAACCGATGTACAGATAAACAGACTACAAAAAGCAGGGAGACTTATATGAACGATATATTGATAAGAATAGCCCGTCGCATTAAAAAAAATATCATTTGGATAATAGCAGTGCCTATTATATTAGGCGCGGCGGGGTATATCCTGCCGTCACAGATCGCTGATCAAAAGAGCTATACAGCTGAGGACACTTTAGCTGTGGGGAGATATGATCATCCGGTTTATAACAGCATAGAAGAGATTCCCCTTTTGCTTAAGAGCGACTCTTTTTTGAAGGAAGCGCTTCCTGATGAAAAGGATGAAGATTTGGCAGAGATCAAAGAGAAGCTTACCATCAAAACGGAATCTAAATCTTTGCTGACATTGAGCTATACCGACGAGGATAAGGATAGAACAGAATCTGTCTTAAACGCTATTTCCTCTGCTTTTCTCAAAAACGATCAAAAACTGTATGCAGAAAGAGAAGCCGTCATCCGCCGCAGCATAGACGCGCTTGAAGGCGAGTCGGTGAGCGAGGATTCCAAAGTGGATAAAGAGAGATTTTTGTATGAGCTGAAAAACACGCAGCTTAATTTGAAAGCGGCCAGTGTCACTGATTCTGAAACTGTAAGTGAGACAGCAGGCGGCGGAATGTCTCCGAAAAAGAAAGCGGTTCTCGGCGTTATGATCGGCCTCACGATTGCCTTTATGTTCGTTGTCATTCCTGAATTTTTCAGGGAATCCTTTTAAAATCATACGATGGAGATGTGATCATGACCAATTGGAAACCTCTCGTATCTGTTATTACGCCTTCCTTTAATGCGCGTGACTATATTGAAGACACGATTCATTCTGTCTTAGATCAGAGCCACTCTCAATGGGAAATGATTATCGTGGATGATTGCTCTACGGATGGCACACGCGACATTTTACAGCAGTATGAAAAGATAGATGAACGAATTCAGGTGGTGTATCTGGACGAGAACAGCGGAGCCGCGGTTGCTCGCAACAAAGCATTGGAGCGCGCTCAAGGACGTTACGTAGCATTTCTTGATAGTGATGACAAATGGAAAGAAGACAAACTGGAAAAGCAGCTTGAGTTTATGATGGAACGTTCCTGTGCGTTTTCTTTCACAGGCTACAGCCTAATGGCACAGGACGGGACCCCGCTCGATAAATTTATTCATGCCCCGGAAAGCCTGACGTACGATGATGCTTTGAAAAATACGATTATCGGCTGCTTGACGGTGATGATTGACAGGGAGCAAACGGGACAGATCCAAATGCCGAATATCAGAACGAGGCAGGACTTGGCCACATGGCTGTCTCTTTTGAAAAAAGGATTTACCGCCTATGGAATGAATGAATGTCTGGCTGAATATCGGCTTGTCAATAACTCGATATCCAGCAACAAATGGAAGGCAGCGAAAAAAACGTGGTTTGTCTACAGGGAGATCGAACGGCTGCATTTAATGAAAGCAACATGGTGTTTTGTTCAATATGCAAAAAATGCGGTGAAAAAGAGATTATAGCCGCAAACAGAGAGAAAAGGTGATGAAGGTGGAAACAAAAGAAGCAATCATTCATGTCGTCGTTGCCACTGCTGAATGGGGAAAAGACCAATTGAGATATAGAAGGCACCGGCTGGCAGAATTTTTAGCTGATCAGGAGGAAACGAAGGAAGTCATTTGGGTGTGTCCGGCTCCGCGCCCCCAGGGAAATGAATTTGAGCAAGTTCATTCAGGCATCAGGCAATTCGCTGTCAAAGACTTGCTGCAGAAAAAAATGTTTCGTTTCGGACGATACACAGATGTCTTTTACAGACATAAGCTCTCACCATTACTTGATGAACTGACAGCTGCCACTGCAAACGGAGAACGCTGCTGTTTATGGTATACATTTCCCGGGTTCCCGCTGCTGTCTTCGCTGTATCCCTGGGATCAGGTCATTTATGATTGCAGTGATTTATGGGCCGCGCCGATCAGCGGCCGTTCAAATTTGCTGTCTGAATTCCGGCGAAAAGTCATTAAATCGGCGGAGCTAAGAATTATACATCGTGCTGATTCCATTACCTGTTCATCGGATTATCTTCACAAAGAAGTAGATAAAAAACTGACTGGAGGGCGAGATAAGGTTCATACTGTTGAAAACGGTGTTGAATATGAGCTGTTCTCTGCAAATAAAACGGCTCCCGATCGCAGCATATTGCAGGGAAGAGAAGGAACAGTATTAGGCTTTATCGGCGGGATTAAACCGAAGCTCGATTTTAAAATGATTGAAGAAGCCGCGTTGCAAAAGCCTGGTTGGACATTTTTATGGGTTGGTCCGGATGCCACCAATGGCGATGTCTCGTTTCAAGAGCTTCTGAGGCTTCCCAATGTCATATGGACCGGCCCGGCAGATCCAAAAGAAGTTCCGCATTATATGGAGCTTATCGATATCGGCATTATGCCATATAAAAATTCATCGTATAATCAAGCTGTGTTTCCGCTGAAACTATTTGAATTTTTAGCGGCGGGAAAGCCTGTCGTCGGCTCTAATCTTCCGTCAACCTCAAAAATGCAAAAGCCGTATGTATACGAATATGTAGAAGGCGATCATCCGCTTGATTTTATAGCCGCTTGTGAAAAAGTAATCGGCCAAAACGGAGATGAAACATATATAGAAATGCGCCGAAACATCGCTCAAGCAAAGGATTGGACCAGTTTATTTAAACAAATTATGAAATATACAGGGATTCAAAAACATGCGTAGTCCTATAATTTGGGATGCGCGTTTTTTGATTATACGTGTTTCTTTTTGATGAAGCTTGTTATAATAACTAAGGAGAAGGTATAATGGAAGGAACGGTTCTCTATATAAATAAAGACTTCATTTAATTCCAAAGGAGACTTCTTTATGCTTGACGAACGCATGATTCGCATTGTTGTTGCGTTTATTGTCTCGCTGCTGACGGTTTTAATCATAACCCCAATCGTAAAAAGGATTGCGATTAAAATAGGTGCAGTTGACCAGCCCAGCAATCGAAAAGTACACGACAAAATAATGCCCCGGATGGGCGGGCTGGCCATATTTATCGGGGTGGTTGCAGGCGTGCTTGCATCCGGTATTTACACAGAGACAAGAATGACGGCTATTACAGTCGGAGCATTCATCATTATTGTGTTAGGTATTCTTGACGATAAATATCAATTAAGTGCAAAAGTTAAGTTTTTGATTCAATTAGGTGTAGCCATCATGATTGTAAGCACTGGCTTAAAAATGGATTTTTTCTCAGTACCTTTTTTAACAGAACGATTTGAGTTAGGATGGATGGCTTATCCGCTGACAGTATTATGGATCGTCGGCATCACGAACGCAATTAACCTGATTGATGGATTGGATGGCCTTGCTGCCGGTCTCTCTGTTATCGGTCTGTCAACAATCGCCGTTATGGCGCTATCCGGCGGAAAAGTACTGATTCTGTCACTCTCATTGGTTGTGATCGCCAGCACGCTTGGATTTTTGTTTTACAACTTTCATCCGGCAAAAATTTTTATGGGTGATACAGGATCACTTTTTTTAGGGTATTGTATTTCGATTCTTTCATTATTAGGCCTGTATAAAAGCGTAACATTGTTCAGTATCGTTATCCCGGTTATTATACTAGGCGTACCGATTTTTGATACAACGTTTGCTATTATCAGGAGAATATTAAACAAACAGCCGATTTCGGCACCCGATAAGTCGCATATCCACCATAGACTGATGGCCTTTGGCCTTTCACATCGGATGTCGGTCATTGTTATTTATCTGATTGGATTTATTTTCAGTATAAGTGCAATTGTGCTCAAAAGTGCCACGATTTGGCTTTCTTTGTTTATTATCTTCATTTTAATTATTTTTATGCAGATTATTGCAGAAGTGACAGGACTTGTGAATGAAAAATTCAAGCCGTTTACGAAATTTTATAAACGACTGGTGAAAAGGAATTAAAAACTCCGGCTAATGTGCCGGAGTTTTTTTCTGTGCAAAAATGCCCGATCCTCTAAAGGACCGGGCATTTTTTTAATAAGATGAATCAGTTGTTGAATTTGTTGTACCGTTTGAGCTTGTGCTGCTGTCATTCGAATAGCTGCTTCCGCTTGTTGTACCGTCAGTTGTTGTGCTTTCATCTGTGCCAGTGCTGCTTGTATCTGGAGTATAATCTAAATGCTCTTGGAGCGTTTTTCTGACTTTTTCCAGATTTGTGGCATCAGGTTCAAAATAATACGTGTTGTTAGGCCCTAAATACAAATCAGATCCTGTAATGCTCAACGTGTCGATTTTCTTGCTGGTAAAGCCGCTGTAAATCTGCTGCAGCGCTAAACCTTCAGTAATGCGAATATTGGTTTCAACGTTTTCACTGGCTTTTTCTGCGATTTTATCAATCTTAGCAATGTTGCTTGCACTTGACATTCGGTCAATCAGTGCATTTAAAATTTGTTTCTGCCTGTCATTACGGCCAAAGTCTCCGCGTTTATCCTGTTTTCTCATACGGGCATACGCCAAGGCTTCTTCGCCGTTTAAGTGCATCTCGCCTTTTTTAAAGTAAATCCGTTTGCTTTCGTCTACGTCACTTTTTTCATCGAAATCGAAAGGTACATCTACATCAATACCGCCAACTTCATTAATTACATCTTTAAATCCGTCAAAATCAACTGTGACATATTTATCGATCGGGATTTGCAAGAAGTTTTCAACAGTTTCAACGGTCTCATCTTTTCCGCCTTTACTGTAAGCGGCATTAATCTTTGTTTTGCTTCCGGTTGTGTCACTGGCTAATTGCACCCGTGTATCACGCGGAATGCTCAGCATTTTCATGGTTTTATTTTTGGGATCAAGGGTAACTACAATAAGAGAGTCGGATCTCCCTTTTTGTCCTTTGGTCGCGTAGTCCTCTATTCCCATAAATAAAATAGAAAATGGTTTTTTCTTCATGTCTACAACTTCGCTGCGAAGATTTGATTTATTTCCGCGGGAAAGGGCATCGTATGAATCGTCCGCAGCGTTAATGGTTTTGTAAAGTTTATATCCACCTAGCCCTACGACTACCAATAATGCAAGGGCAAACAATAACACAATTCTTTTTAAAATTTTCCTGCGTTTGCTCTTTTTCTTTTTTCGCACACGCACTCTAACGCGTTCAGCCATTATTCAGTCTCCTTTATGTGATTGACGGCTTTTTCAAGATACGTCAACTCTCCCTCTTTAATATCACTCTTTCCATTTGTCAGTTCTGTCATCCACTCAGAAAATGTGTGTGTTTCTGTTTCTTCCACGTATGTTTCGAATTCAACATTTTCGGCATAATGGATTTCTTTTAACAGAAATTGTGATTCCCTTAATTCATTTTCAATCTTGCCAAGCCAAGTGTAATCTGCGGAAGTATGCATGACCCGCATAAGCTTCCGTTCTACAACACCTATATGATTTAATCCTTCAGACACTGATTTCCCATAAGCGCGAATTAATCCGCCGGCTCCAAGTTTAATGCCTCCGAAGTATCGTGTAACGACGGCGCAAGTATCTTTAAGTCCGCGTTTTTTTAATACCTCAAGCATCGGCACTCCCGCTGTACCACTTGGTTCTCCATCATCATTGGCTTTTTGTATATGATCGTTCTCGCCAATTACGTAAGCCGAGCAATTATGAGTCGCATTCCAGTGCTGTTTCTTTATTTTCTGTATAAATTCCTGTGCCTCTTGTTCGGTAGAAACACGGCTTAAATGACAGATAAAACGCGATTTTTCTATAACAATTTCGTGTTCTCCTGTTTCTTTCACAGTAAAATAGCTGTGCAGCATGCTTGCTGACCCCCTGCTAAGCATAAAAGACTGCCTATAGAAATTCGTACAGTCTTTAGAATTTTTGTGCGTATTTTGGTATCATAAAGAGTAGAAGGTATATAAAATTGTTTTTTTCTAGAATATACGCATTCTTTCATTATAATTCGACATAATTTGCAGATCAATTACATTTATAATAAAAATATATGACAACGCCGTGACGGAGGGAAATTATGAATAAAACAAAGATGGATTCCAAAGTTCTGGATTCTATTTTGATGAAGATGCTGAAAACCGTTGACGGGAGCAAGGACGAGGTTTTTCAAATCGGGGAACAGTCACGCCAGCAGTATGAACAGCTGGTTGAAGAACTGAAACAAATTAAACAGCAGGTGTATGAAGTTATCGAGCTTGGCGATAAACTTGAAGTGCAAACCCGCCATGCGAGAAACCGTTTATCCGAGGTCAGCCGCAATTTTCATAGGTTCAGTGAAGAAGAAATCCGCAATGCTTACGAAAAAGCCCATAAGCTGCAGGTAGAATTGACGATGATCCAGCAGCGTGAGAAACAGCTGCGCGAACGCCGGGATGATTTAGAGCGAAGATTGTTAGGCCTTCAGGAAATCATTGAGCGGTCTGAATCATTGGTAAGCCAAATAACAGTTGTGCTCAACTATTTGAATCAGGATTTGCGCGAGGTCGGATTGCTTCTGGCTGATGCTCAGGCAAAACAGGATTTCGGCTTAAGAATTATTGAGGCACAGGAAGAAGAGCGAAAAAGAGTATCCAGAGAAATTCATGACGGACCTGCTCAAATGCTGGCGAATGTTATGATGAGATCGGAATTAATCGAGCGGATTTTCCGTGACCGGGGTGCTGAGGACGGATTCCAAGAAATTAAAAATCTCCGTCAAAATGTGCGGAATGCCCTTTACGAAGTGAGAAGGATTATATATGATTTAAGACCGATGGCCCTTGATGACCTAGGCCTGATTCCAACTTTAAGAAAATATCTATATACAACCGAGGAATATAACGGGAAGGTCAAAATACATTTTCAGTGCATTGGTGAAACAGAGGATAGGCGGCTTGCGCCTCAGTTTGAAGTTGCGCTCTTCAGGCTCGCACAGGAAGCTGTGTCTAATGCGCTAAAGCATTCTGAATCTGAAGAAATTACAGTCAAAGTTGAGATCACAAAGGATTTTGTGATTTTAATGATAAAAGATAACGGCAAAGGGTTCGACCTGAAGGAAGCGAAAGAGAAGAAAAACAAGTCATTCGGCTTGCTGGGCATGAAAGAAAGAGTAGATCTATTGGAAGGAACCATGACAATAGATTCCAAAATAGGTCTTGGGACATTTATTATGATTAAGGTTCCGTTATCTCTTTGACTATGATTTGTAAAATAGAGCCAAAAGGCATATTGACCGAATGCTAGAGTATATAGAACAATAATACAAGGAGGCGTGGCTTGTGACTAAAGTAAACATTGTTATTATCGACGACCATCAGTTATTTCGTGAAGGTGTTAAACGGATATTGGATTTTGAACCTACCTTTGAAGTGGTAGCCGAAGGCGACGACGGAGACGAAGCGGCTCGTATTGTAGAGCACTATCATCCTGATGTTGTGATCATGGATATCAATATGCCAAACGTAAATGGTGTGGAAGCTACAAAACAGCTTGTAGAGCTGTATCCTGAATCAAAAGTAATTATTCTATCAATTCACGATGACGAAAATTATGTAACACATGCTCTGAAAACAGGAGCAAGAGGTTATCTGCTGAAAGAGATGGATGCTGATACATTAATTGAAGCGGTTAAAGTAGTTGCCGAGGGAGGTTCTTACCTTCATCCGAAGGTTACTCACAATCTCGTTAACGAATTCCGCCGTCTTGCAACAAGCGGAGTTTCTGCACACCCTCAGCACGAGGTCTACCCTGAAATCCGCAGACCATTACATATTTTAACTAGACGGGAATGTGAAGTGCTGCAGATGCTTGCAGACGGAAAAAGCAACCGCGGTATTGGTGAATCATTGTTTATCAGTGAGAAAACCGTCAAAAACCATGTGAGCAATATTTTGCAAAAAATGAATGTAAACGACCGGACGCAAGCTGTTGTGGTCGCCATTAAAAATGGCTGGGTAGAAATGAGATAGTTATAATACGAGACTTGCCTTTTATCAGGCAGGTCTTTTTTTAGGCTGCCGTTTCGCTTACAATAGAGTTATAAAGCAATAAGGCAGGTATCGAAGCTATGAATATTGCAGTCGTAACAGACAGCACAGCATATATCCCGAAAGAAATGCGTGAACAACATCAAATACATATGATCCCTCTCCAGGTTGTTTTTGGGGAAGAAACTTATCGTGAAGAAATCGAACTAGACTGGAAAAGCTTTTACGATGAAGTAAAAAAACATACCGAGCTGCCGACGACTTCTCAGCCGTCAATCGGCGAGCTGGTTGCTTTGTATGAAGAGCTTGGCCAGTCTTATGATGCGGTTATCAGTATCCACCTTTCCAGTGGGATCAGCGGAACGTTCAGCAGTGCAGCAACTGCTAACACAATGGTCGACAATATTGAAGTGTATCCATTTGACTCAGAGATCAGCTGTCTGGCTCAAGGCTTTTATGCTCTTAAAGCTGCTGAATTAATCAGTAATGGAGCATCATCGCCTGAAGATATTATAAATGAACTGGAGGAAATGAAAAAAACAGTTCGGGCGTATTTTATGGTAGATGATTTAGCACATCTTCAGCGGGGCGGACGATTAAGCAGCGCCCAAGCCTTTATTGGGAGTCTTCTAAAGGTAAAGCCTATTCTTCATTTTGACAATAAGGTAATTGTGCCTTTTGAGAAGATTCGTACACGTAAAAAAGCAATTTCGCGAATTTATGAGCTTTTAGACGAAGATGCGAATAAAGGATTGCCTATGCGAGCTGCTGTTATCCATGCAAATCGAGAAGAAGAAGCAGCGAAAATCATTGAAGAACTTTCTGCAAAATATCCTCACGTTGAATTTTATAACAGTTATTTTGGCGCGGTCATCGGCACTCATTTGGGTGAGGGTGCGCTAGGAATTTGCTGGTGTTTTAAATAACGTAAAATCTCCGTTTTAGCAGCGGAGATTTTTTTATATTTTTATTTTGATTGCTGGACAGAAAATATTGACTGAGGCATACTGTCTCAAAAGGAGGCGGTGCTATGCTGATTATGCCAGCTGAAAAGAACATTTCTTTTTCGAAAGAATTGCAGCAGACGCTTCAAAGCCGTCATTTGCTAAGAACTGAACTCCCATTTTCCGATGAGTTGATTGAATGGCATATCGAGAATGGATATATTGCCGCTCAAAACTCTATATCCATAAATAAACTGGGGTATAAATGTAATAGGTGCGGCCAAAATGATCAGCGGTATTTTTCTTTTTATTACTTCTCTGGAAAGAATCAGATGTATTGCCGTTCCTGTGTCATGATGGGCAGAGTGAGTGAGGATGTGCCTTTATATTCGTGGATAGAGGAAGATGAACCAAACTGGCAGCCTATAAAGCTGAAATGGGATGGCAAGCTCTCAAGCGGACAGCAAAAAGTCGCTAATGTCTTAATTGATGCAATATCAAAAAAAGAAGAGCTCCTCATCTGGGCGGTTTGCGGCGCTGGCAAAACAGAGATGTTATTCCCCGGTATAGAATTTGCTTTAAATCAAGGGTTGCGTGTATGTATTGCGACACCACGCACCGATGTTGTATTAGAGCTTGCTCCGAGACTCAAGGCTGCCTTTCAGGGCGCAGACATTTCAGCACTTTACGGAGGAAGCGATGACAAAGGGCGTTTATCTCCGCTTATGATTTCCACCACACATCAGCTTTTGCGATATAAAGACGCATTCGACGTTATGATCATTGACGAAGTTGATGCTTTTCCGTATTCTGCTGATCAAACTCTTCAATTCGGTGTTCAAAAAGCAAGAAAGAAGAACAGCACCCTTGTTTATTTAAGTGCAACACCTCCTAAAGAATTAAAAAGAAAAACACTGAACGGACAGTTACATTCAGTTCGCATTCCAGCAAGACACCACCGGAAACCTTTGCCTGAACCGCATTTTCTATGGTGTGGAAACTGGAAAAAGAAATTATATCAAAATAAAATCCCGCCAGCGGTAAAAAGATGGATAGAGTTTCATGTGAAAGAAGGGAGGCCGGTTTTTTTGTTTGTTCCCTCCGTTACTGTTCTGGAAAGGGCAGTTGCATGCTTTAAAGATGTTAATTGCCGAACAGCGTCAGTGCATGCGGAAGATAAACAAAGGAAAGAGAAAGTACAGCAATTCAGAGACGGTCAGCTTGATCTCTTAATCACAACAACAATATTAGAAAGAGGCGTCACGGTTCCAAAGGTGCAAACAGGTGTATTAGGGGCGGAATCGCCTATCTTTACGGAAAGCGCACTTGTTCAAATCGCAGGAAGAACCGGGCGGCATAAAGAGCATGCGGACGGTGATGTCGTTTTCTTTCACTACGGAAAAACAAAGAGTATGCTAGATGCAAGAAAGCATATAAAGGAAATGAATGACTTGGCAGCAAAAAGTAATTGAACAGACTAGCCATTATTTGAAAACGTGGTACAGTATACTCATATAACCGACGATGAGGAGCTGTAAAAATGCTTGTCAATTCAAAAGAAATCGTAATGAAAGAACTGCTCGACCGATATATGGACCAACTTCATATGACCTGCACTTGCCAAGTATGCAAAAACGATGTATTGGCACTTTCTTTAAACAAAGTGAGGCCATCCTACGTCACTGATCTTAAAAAGATCGCATATACGAAAGCTGAGCTGGTAGATAAACAAAAAAACACGGCTATGCTTGTCATTTTGGCTGAATCTGCTGCTATGGTGTCAGAGAGTCCAAGCGATTTATGCCAAACGAAGCAGGAGGAGGCATTTATAAACTGATTTGTCTATTATGCGGTTCGCCATTTTCTCAAGCTGCTACATGGAGAGCACTTTTTTTATTAAAGCCTGAAGAAAAGGTCTGTCATTCCTGCAGAAGAAAATTAAAGAAAATCACAGGACATATCTGCACCATGTGTGGCAGACCTCAATCAGTTCATGCGGTATGCAGGGATTGCGAGGCGTGGAAATCGAGGGTCAGTGACAGTTTGCTGCTGCGCCAAAACCGTTCAGTTTACACATATAATGATATGATGAAAGAAACGCTCTCCCGTTTTAAATTTAGAGGAGATGCAGAAATCATAAATGCTTTTAAAAGTGATTTTTCTTCAACTTTCTCACAGGTTTATCCCGATAAGCATTATATTCTCGTTCCTATTCCGCTGAGCAAGGAACGGGAAGAAGAGCGCGGATTTAACCAGGCACAGCTCCTGGCAGAATGTTTAGACCGCCCTATTCACCACCCCCTCATCCGCCTGAATAATGAGAAACAGTCTAAGAAAAAGAAAAGAGAACGCCTGCTTTCAGCGCGTATTTTTGATACAAAAAACAAGTCAGCTGAAGGTATGAATATCATTTTAATAGACGATCTTTATACAACAGGCGCCACTTTGCATTTTGCAGCCCGCTGTTTATTAGAGAAAGGAAAAGCCGCTTCAGTGGCATCTTTTACCTTGATCAGAAGCTAAATGATTCTGTTTTTATGCCGATATAATCACTAGAAATTAACACAGGCATATTATCGAATAAGGAGAAAAAAGATGGGAGAACTGGCGAATTGTCCGAAATGCAATGCTTTATTTTTAAAAACAAAGCTGCAAACCGTATGTCAGGCGTGTATTAAGGAAGAAGAAAAATCATTTGAGATCGTATATAAGTTTTTAAGGAAACAGGAAAACCGGCAATCGACTTTGAGCCGGATAACCGAGGAAACAGGTGTAGAAGAAGAGCTGATATTGAAATTCATCAGGCAGAAACGCATTCAAATCACTCATTTTCCTAATTTGGCATACCCTTGTGAAAGATGCGGGACATCGATTCGGGAAGGCAAGTTTTGCAAGGCTTGCCAGTCCGATTTAAAGGCTCAAATGGATCATTTGGACCACGAGGACACACTGAAAACAGAGAGGGAAAATAGTAGAAAAGACACATACTATGCCTATAATACCAAAAACAGCTGATTCCCTAAACTAACTGAAAACGCAGTCGATAAAAGGGTTAAGATTGTTTAAAGACTGCAACGGAAAGCGAGAGGAATCCTATGAAAATCAATCAATTTGGAACACAATCCGTTAATCCATACCAAAAAAATTATGAAAAGCAAGCGGTGCAAAAAACTGCTGCACAGCCTCAAGATAAAATTGAAATTTCATCACAGGCTAAAGAAATGCAAAATGCATCCGACGCAGTCGCTGGTTCACGCCAGGAAAAAATTGCGCAGCTTAAAGCGCAAATTGAAAACGGGTCATACAAAGTAGACGCAAATCATATAGCGAAAAATATGATTAATTTTTATAAAAAGCAATAAAAAAGGAGAAAGCCCATGTCAGCAAAGCCAATTATTGACCAATTGAAGCGACTTTGCGTTCTGCATGAGCACCTGCTCACGCTTTCTGAGGAAAAGACGGAAGCGCTCAAAGCCGGCAAAACAAAAGAGCTTTCTAACATTTTGACAAAAGAACAAAAGTATATTCAAGCAATCGGGCAGACAGAAGATGACCGGACCAAAGCGACTTCCGCCTTTCTCGGATACAGCGAAAATAACACCATTTCCGCATGTATCGCCAAAACCTCAGGCCGTGAAAAGGAAGAGCTGGAACAACTATATGAAGCTCTTTCTAACGTTCTCGGACAGCTGAAAGAAGTGAATGAGATGAATAGGCAGCTGACGAGGGACGCGCTGCAATTCATCTCTATTTCGTACGATATGCTGGTTCCTAAGGAAAATAATTTCAATTACAGCAAATCGATTAAAGCTGAGCTTCCAAAGAGCAGCCGAATGAAACTTTTTGATTCAAAAGCTTAGCAGAAAGGAATTCAGAATATGACATCTACCTTTATGGGGCTTGAAACTGCAAGGCGGGCGTTAAGCGCTCAGCAGGCAGCGTTAAGCACTACTGCAAATAACGTGGCAAATGCCAATACTGATGGTTATACAAGACAGCGAGTCTCATTAGAGGCAACTGACTATTTTCCTGCTGTATCAAAAAACGCAGAAAAAACTGCGGGACAAATGGGAACGGGAGTTCAAGGGAAGTCAGTTGAGAGAATAAGAGATATCTTTCTTGACTACCAATACCGTCTTCAAAACAACAGTGCCGGATACTATGACACGAAAGCCAAAGCACTGTCCCAAATGGAAGGCGTTTTAAATGAGACGGATGACAGCGGATTGAACAGTGTGCTCAATTCGTTTTGGAATTCCCTGCAGGAATTATCGAATAATACAAATGAAGACAGTGCTCGTTCTGTTGTTACGCGAAAAGGACAAGCTGTAGCTGAAACGTTTAATTATATTTCTGAATCACTTACAAATGTTCAATCGAACTTAAAAGCAGAGCTAAATACAACTGTGTTGGATGTCAATTCTCTGCTTTCTCAATTAAACAGTTTAAATAAGCAAATTGCACAAGTAGAACCAGTCGGGCTTCTTCCGAATGGTTTATATGACCAGCGAGATTTGCTGATAGATAAATTATCCTCAATGGTTGATATCAAAGTCAGCTACAACAAATCAGGAGGGAATGCACTTTCTTCTGCTGAAGGAACTGTATCAATTGAAATCCTTGATAAAAATAAACAGTCGCTGGGAACTGTTTTGGACGGTAAAAATTATGAGGTTTCAGAACTTGCAGCCAACTATGATAATGAAACTGGGTTAGTATCAAGTATTTCAATCGGAGATACAGCTGTACAGGTGGAATCATTCAGCAGTAAGGGATCCCTTTTAGGATTTGTAGAGTCTTACGGGTATGTAACAGCAGACGGCGAAGAAAAGGGCATATATCCGGAAATGCTTTCTGATCTTGACAATATGGCACTTGAATTCGCGAAAGCTTTCAATGAAGTGCACAGAAATGGTTTGACCAAGAGCGGTGAACAAGGCGGGGACTTTTTTGATTTTACTGGCGGTGAAACTGAGCCTGCAAAGGGAGCGGCGGGCAAAATTAAAGTTGCTGACAGCATAATAGATTCAAAAGGTGCAAACATTGCTTTCTCACTGACTGGTGCAGCCAACGATAATGCAAATGCTACAAAATTAGCGAATGTTTTAACCGGTAAAATAACCATTAATGGTAAAGAAACTAGTGTGTTAGATTATTATGCGGGTCTGATTGGCGAGCTGGGGATCAAAGCTCAAGAGGCGAATCGCCTGGCGTCTAATACAGAAACACAGCTGAATGATGCTGACATAAACCGTCAGCAAATGAGCGCGGTCTCTTTAGACGAAGAAATGACCAATATGATTCAATTTCAACACGCATACAATGCCGCTGCAAGAATGGTGACGTTACAAGACGAATTGCTTGATAAAGTAATCAACGGCATGGGTGTTGGAGGAAGGTAGGTAGAGTCAAATGAGAGTAACACAAGGGATGATTCAGCAAAACTCACTGAGATATATCGGTTCAAGCTACTCGAAGCTTGATAAACTTCAATCGCAGATTTCGTCAGGGAAAAAAATCTCAAAAGCTTCCGACGATCCTGTAGTAGCGATGAAAAGCTTAAAGTATACGTCACAACTGTCTCAAGTGCAGCAATATAAAAGTAATGCTTCTCAGGCCTTTACCTGGCTCGAAAATACAGAAACTAACATCACTGAAGGAATTGACATCCTATCAAAGGTCAGAGAATTAGCTGTTCAAGCACAAAATGATACAAACGGCGAAGCGGAGCGGCAAGCAATTGGCGTAGAAGTGAAGCAGTTAAAGGAACAGCTTTTAAATATCGCGAATACACAAGTGAACGGCAGATATATCTTTAATGGCACAAATTCAGACAAGCCTCCGGTTACAGATAACGGAGACGGTACTTATACGATTTCTGATACCGCTGATGTTGTTGTCAATATATCAAATAATATGACGTTGAAAGTAAATTCAGATCCAAAGTCAGCTTTTGGGGGCACTTCTGAAAGCGGACAGAATGTATTTGAAATGCTTGACTCATTTGAGAAAGCACTTAGTTCAGGTTCACTAGATGGCATGGACAGTGTTTTAGATGATATTGATCAATTTTCTGATGGCATGAGCGCTGAACGCTCTGATCTTGGAGCAAGATACAATCGTCTTGAACTGGTTAATACACGACTTTCAGCTCAAGAAGAAACAGCTACAAAAGTGTTGTCAGACAATGAAGATGTGGAACTGGAAGAAATAATAACAGAGTTTATTGCGCAGCAAAGCGTGCATAGGGCTACTCTGGCTGTAAATGCACAAATTGTTCAGCCTACATTAATTGACTTTTTAAAGTAAGCGGCTCTCAGGAGTTCGCTTTTTTTATAGTTCAGGAGGTAGAGTGATGCAAATTCCCAGATTGATTATGCATAGTGTTCAAGGGAAAATTGGTTTAACAACAACGCCCGCCAGCTTAAAAATGGAGCAGCCGCAAGCTGATCTAGAGATTGAACAGCCTAGCGCGGAAATGGAAATATCGGTGACACCAGGAAAACTTACGATTGACCAAACACAAGCTTGGGAAGAATTAGACAGAAAGCATATATTCAAAAGGATAGAAGAAGCCGCCCAGCAAGGACATGAGGATGTCATGGAGGGAATAGCCCGCACTGCAGAAGAAGGGGACGAGCTTATGAGAATTGAAAATAAGGGGAACCCAATCGCTTCACAAGCAAAGAGGAACTCTGAGATGCATCAAATTCAATTAGGCGAACATTATGCTCCTTCTCTTTCAAGGGTGAAAATACAATATGCCCCGTCAGAGCTTGATATTCGGATTACGCCGCGAAAGCCTGTTATTCAGGCTGAACCGCGTAAACCAGTTGTTGAATATACGCCGGGAAACGTTAAGGTTGACATGCTTCAATACCCTGAATTAAATATAGATGTAGAATACCCGAAAGAATCACACGAAAAGTAAACAGAAAAGGATCGTGAACAATGATCATTCATACAAAGTACCATGGCCAAATGAACGTAAAAGAAGAACAAATCATTCTTTTTGAAAACGGGATTCCGGGCTTTTTAGGAGAAAAACAGTTCGTCATTCTTCCGCTTTCAGAAGACTCTCCATTCGTAGCACTGCAGTCCGTCACTTCAGAAAATCTTGCGTTCATCGTTGTAAGTCCGTTCATCTTTTTTAAGAATTATGAATTTGACCTTGATGCATCAACTGCTGAACTTTTGGATATCGATAATATTGAAGACGTAGAAGTCATGACAATATTGACTATGGCAGAGCCGTTCGAAAAATCAACTGCCAATTTATTGGCTCCCATTATTGTGAATCGCAAGAACATGATGGCCAAGCAAGTCGTTTTACACGACTCCTCATATACGACAAAGCATCCGATTGGAGGAGAATCATGCTAGTTTTATCGCGGAAAATAAACGAAGCGATTCAAATAGGTGCTGATATTGAAGTAAAAGTCATTGCGGTTGAGGGTGATCAAGTGAAACTTGGAATTGACGCCCCAAAGCATATCGATATTCACAGGAAAGAAATATATTTGACCATTCAGGAAGAAAATAACCGAGCAGCAGCGTTATCCAGCGATGTGATCTCCGCATTATCCTCACAAAAAAAGTGAGGATTTTTTTATTTTTGTATTAACAAAATCAGAGGCGATCCGATATTAATGATGTAGCTGGAAGGAGGCGCAAATGACTCCGCCAGTTACAAAAATAGGCACAAGGACGTGCCTAAACAACATATTCAGGGAGGAACAAAACAATGAGAATTAACCACAATATCGCAGCACTTAACACACTGAACCGCTTGTCTTCAAACAACGGTGCTAGCCAAAAGAACATGGAGAAGCTTTCTTCAGGTCTTCGTATCAACCGTGCGGGAGATGACGCAGCTGGTCTTGCGATCTCTGAAAAAATGAGAGGACAAATCAGAGGTTTAGAAATGGCTTCTAAAAACTCTCAAGACGGAATCTCTCTTATCCAAACAGCTGAGGGTGCATTGACTGAAACTCATGCGATCCTTCAACGTATGCGTGAACTTACTGTTCAAGCAGGAAACACAGGTACACAACAAGCTGAAGATCTTGGTGCGATTAAAGATGAAATGGATGCACTTATTGAGGAAGTTGATGGCATTTCCGATCGTACTGAATTTAACGGTAAAAAGTTGTTAGACGGATCTTCCGCTACTACTGGCTTTACCTTCCAAATTGGTGCAAATGCAGGCCAACAGCTTAACGTTAAAATTGCTGACATGGGAGCAGCTGCTCTAGGTACTACTGTTACAGTTGATAAACTTGACGTAACAGATTTTGCTACTACTTCTTTTGACGATCAACTTAAAGGTATTGATGAGGCTATTAACGCAGTATCAACTCAACGTGCTAAACTAGGTGCGGTACAAAACCGTCTTGAGCATACAATCAACAACTTAGGCGCTTCTGGTGAAAACCTGACAGCTGCTGAGTCTCGTATCCGTGACGTTGACATGGCTAAAGAGATGAGCGAGTTCACAAAGAACAACATTCTTTCTCAAGCTTCTCAAGCGATGCTTGCTCAAGCAAACCAACAGCCGCAAAACGTACTTCAATTGTTACGTTAATTTTGAAAAAGACCTTGGCGATTGCCGGGGTCTTTTTTTATATTCCTAACTCCAAATCTTTCCCCTTGCTGTCTATAACTCGTGATATAATAATCGGATTCTCCACCTGCTTTATAAATGTATTTCCAAACAAGAAATCTAAAACAGATGAGTTTTTTTCCAAAAATATGTGTAATCTTATCTCGACTTAGTCGATATAAACGATAGATTGGGACATAGGGGATGATCAATTGAATATTGAAAGGCTCACTACGTTACAACCTGTTTGGGATCGTTATGATACTCAAATACATAATCAGAAAGATCATGAGAGTGAGGTTCCTGTTCATCAAGTTACATATACCAATCTTGCTGAAATGGTAGGGGAAATGAACAAGCTTTTGGAACCTTCGCAAGTTCACCTGAAGTTTGAGCTCCATGAGAAGTTAAATGAATACTATGTACAAGTAATAGAGGACTCTACAAATGAAGTCATCCGCGAAATTCCGCCGAAACGGTGGCTTGATTTTTATGCGGCTATGACTGAATTTCTTGGGTTATTTGTAGATGAGAAAAAGTAGATTAGGAGTGGTTTGGAATGGTCACGAGAATAACAGGTCTGGCGTCAGGAATGGATATAGATGATATCGTATCAAAGCTGATGCAGACAGAAAGAGCGCCGCTGGATAAGCTGACACAAAAAAAACAGACTCTTGAATGGCAGCGTGACAGCTACCGTGAAGTAAACTCAAAAATAAAAGAACTGCAAGATTATATGTCTAAAAATACGTTGACATATCCGAGTACGTATCAGAGCAAAACTGTTACCAGCTCCAATGAGTCTGTGTTAACTGCTACAGGAAGCGCAAGTGCGCCAAACTCTTCTTCTACTGTTGAAGTAGCGAGCTTGGCAACCGCAGCGACTTATAAGGCAAATAATTATACGGGATACACACAAGGCGATTATAATTTGGGATTTAACGTTGTTGCGCCTGGCGAGACAACAGCAAAAACAGTAAACATCAGTGTGACGAGCGCAGATACGATTGATAATGTGATTTCTAAACTTAACAGCTCAGATCTAGGCGTATCAGCATTTAAAGATAAAATTTGGAATGGTACAGAGTATGTAGAAACGATTGCGTTTTCTTCTAAAGCAACAGGTGCAGGAGGCAGCATACAGGCAGCAGACTCTGCTACAGCCGACTTTATGTCCGGACAGCTTGGTTTTTCTTTAGACGCTGATAATAAGCTAACTGCTTACAAAGAAGGAACAAATGCAAAAGTCACAATTAATGGCTTTGAAATGGAGAAGCTGACAAACAACTTTACGGTTAATGGCGTTACCTACTCGATCAAAAACACAACTGCAGCCACAGGCCCTGTTACCACATCTGTTTCTACTGATGTTGACGGGATTTATAATCAAATTAAAGAGTTTGTAGATAAATACAATGAATTGGTTGACAGCCTGAATGAAAAGCTTAAGGAAGAAAAATACAGAGATTATACGCCGCTGACGAGTGAACAAAAAGAAGCAATGTCCGATAAAGAGGTAGAACTCTGGGAAGAGAAAGCGAAAAGCGGTTTGCTAAGAAATGATACCAGCATAAGCACTGGTACGAACCAAATGCGGACTGATTTTTATTCTCAAGTAAATGCGAATGGAAAAACCTATCAATTAACTGAATTTGGCATCACAACTTCAAGTGCTTACCAATTGCGGGGGCATTTAGAGATTAATGAAGATAAACTAAAAGCAAAAATACAAGAAGATCCACAAAGTGTTGCCGCCTTATTTACAAGCGGAACGAACAGCAGCGCCTATAGTGATAAAGGGATTATGAAACGGATCGGAGACACACTGAAAAGTACTGTGAAAAGCATTGAAGCCAAAGCCGGTAACTCGACAATGGGAACCAATGACTACTCAATCGGTAAAAATTTAAACACGATCAGCACGGATATCACCAAAATGCAGGACCGGTTGACCACGATAGAAAACCGTTATTATAAAAAATTCAGTGCAATGGATTCTGCGATTCAAAAAATGAACGAACAAGCGTCCTATTTATCACAGCTTCTTGTACAATAAATGTAATTTGGAGGATGACACATGGCGATCCAAAATCCTTATACAGCTTATCAGCAAAATTCAGTGAATACTGCTACACCAGGTGAACTGACACTTATGCTGTATAATGGCTGTTTGAAATTTATAAGACTCGCATCTCAGGCCATTGAGAATGATGATATGGAACGTAAAAATGAAAATCTGATTAAAGCGCAAAATATCATTCAGGAATTAAATTTTACGCTGAACCGCAACATAGAGCTTTCCGCTTCCATGGGTGCGATGTACGATTATATGTATCGAAGATTGGTACAGGCAAACATCAAAAATGATACGAGCATGCTGGCTGAGGTCGAAGGATATGTAACAGATTTTCGTGATGCATGGAAACAAGCCATTCAAAGTGAACGGAAGGACCGACACGGATCAGGCGGGATCGCATGAATAACATAGATCAACTATATACTGAGACGCAGAGTATGCTGTCGCATATACAAGATACACCGGAAAGCGATGAACTTTTAAAGCAAATTGAAGACTTTGTGGCTAAACGGTCTGAACTTATTCAGGAGATATCTCTGCCGCTTTCAGAAGAAGAAAAAAAGCAGATGAAGCTTGTCCTGACATGGGATCAGCTTATTGTGAAGGAAATGAAAAGATTAAAGCAGTCAATCGCAGCAGAACTTCAGCAGGTAAAAAGAAAACGTGCGATGCATACGACGTATTTAAATCCTTATAACAACATCACGATTGACGGCAGATATTATGACAAGCGTAAATAGGTGAGTGCCTTGAAGAGCATTGAAGATTATACGCTTTTATCAGCTTATTATCATCTTCTTTTTACCATTGAGGAAGGGCTATGTTATTTGATAGAAGCTGAACAGAATTTATCAAAAACAGAAGGGGATCGGATCTACCAAGATCTGATCCAAGCCTTTTTTTATTTGGATTCAACACATTCAACACTTCTTTTTATTTTGGATACGCGGTGTGCTGAAATTTGCATTAAAGCATTTGACCAAATTTTTGCAGAGTTTGATCAATTGGTTTCTTTCTCTTTTCCCTCACATGAGTTCTGCGAGTATTTAAAAGAGCATTTTCTGATTCATTATAGAAAATGGATGCTGTCTATTCATCGATGTATGGAACCCTTTGTTATCAATTAGGCGAGTGTGAGGTATTTGTTTTTTTCAATCAGCATATACATATACCTCCGAACCGCATACAGCAGGAAATACAAACACAATTCGACAAAGTTCACTGAATTTTCACAAAAAAATTACGTTTCAGCAGGAATTGTGAAGGGTAAAGAAGAAATAGATACATATCCTTAATAAAAGGGAGGCGTTCTTTGATGAACTATAACATCAGAGGAGAAAATATTGAAGTGACACCCGCGTTAAAGGATCATGTCGAGAAGAAGATCGGCAAGCTGGAGCGTTATTTTGACCATAGCGTGAATGCCGATGTGAACGTCAACTTGAAGTTTTACAATGACAAGGAGTCTAAAGTTGAGGTTACGATTCCGATGACAGATCTGGCGCTTCGATCCGAGGTGCATAACGAGGATATGTACAACGCAATTGATCTCGCAACAAACAAACTGGAACGTCAAATCCGTAAGCACAAAACGAAAGTAAACCGTAAATTCCGTGAGCAGGGCTCTCCAAAATATTTATTGGCAAACGGGCTTGGCTCTGATACAGATATTGCGGTTCAGGATGAAATAGAAGATGAGGAGAGCTTGGACATTGTCCGTCAGAAACGCTTTAATCTAAAGCCAATGGACAGTGAAGAAGCGATCTTGCAAATGAATATGCTCGGCCATAATTTCTTTGTTTTCACAAATGCGGAAACAAACCTAACAAATGTCGTGTACCGCAGAAATGATGGGAAATATGGCTTGATTGAACCGACTGAATAATGAAGAGAAGCCTTCCGTGATAACCGCGGAAGGTTTTTGTTTTTCTTATTTGCAAATTCTTTGGAAATAACAGAAGGTATGATATGATAATGAGAGGTATACATGGACTAGTAAATTATTTATACATGTCTGCAAATCAGGCATGTGATGATAGAGGAGCGTTATAAATGCTTGGAATTTTAAATAAAATGTTTGATCCAACAAAACGTACGCTGAATAGATACGAAAAAATAGCTAACGATATTGATGCGGTTCGCGGAGACTATGAAAATCTCTCTGACGACGCGCTGAAACATAAAACGATTGAATTTAAAGATCGCCTTGAAAAAGGGGCGACAACTGATGATCTTCTTGTTGAAGCATTCGCTGTTGTTCGGGAAGCTTCGCGCCGAGTAACCGGCATGTTTCCGTTCAAAGTCCAGCTCATGGGGGGCGTAGCGCTTCATGACGGAAATATCGCGGAAATGAAAACAGGGGAAGGGAAAACGTTAACGTCTACTCTGCCTGTTTATTTAAATGCGTTAACAGGTAAAGGCGTACACATCGTGACTGTCAACGAATACTTGGCAAGCCGTGACGCTGAGCAGATGGGGAAAATTTTCGAGTTTCTCGGTATGACTGTCGGTTTGAATTTAAACTCAATGTCAAAAGATGAAAAACGGGAAGCTTATGCAGCTGACATTACTTACTCCACAAACAACGAACTTGGTTTCGACTATTTGCGTGACAATATGGTTCTTTATAAAGAGCAGATGGTTCAGCGCCCGCTTCATTTTGCGGTAATAGATGAAGTTGACTCTATTTTAATTGATGAAGCGAGAACACCGCTTATTATTTCTGGACAAGCTGCAAAATCCACTAAGCTGTACGTACAGGCAAATGCTTTTGTCCGCACGTTAAAAGCGGAGAAGGATTATACGTATGATATCAAAACAAAAGGTGTACAGTTGACTGAGGAAGGAATGACGAAGGCGGAAAAAGCGTTCGGCATTGATAACCTGTTTGATGTGAAACATGTCGCGCTCAACCACCATATCAATCAGTCCTTAAAAGCACACGCTGCGATGCAGAAGGACGTTGACTATGTAGTGGAAGACGGCCAGGTAGTCATTGTTGATTCCTTCACGGGACGTCTGATGAAAGGACGCCGCTACAGCGAGGGACTTCACCAGGCGATTGAAGCAAAGGAAGGGCTTGAAATTCAAAATGAAAGCATGACCTTGGCGACCATTACGTTCCAAAACTACTTCCGGATGTACGAAAAACTTGCCGGTATGACTGGTACGGCTAAGACAGAGGAAGAAGAATTCCGCAACATCTATAACATGCAGGTTGTCACGATTCCTACTAACAAGCCTGTTGTCCGTGACGACCGTCCGGATTTAATTTACCGTACGATGGAAGGTAAGTTTAAGGCGGTTGCGGAGGATGTCGCACAGCGTTACATGACCGGACAGCCTGTTCTTGTCGGTACAGTTGCGGTTGAAACATCTGAATTGATTTCTAAGCTGCTTAAAAACAAAGGGATCCCGCATCAAGTGTTAAACGCCAAAAACCATGAGCGTGAAGCGCAGATCATTGAAGAGGCTGGCCAAAAAGGCGCAGTTACAATTGCGACAAACATGGCGGGGCGCGGAACGGACATTAAGCTTGGCGAAGGTGTAAAAGAGCTTGGCGGCCTCGCAGTTGTCGGAACGGAACGCCATGAATCACGCAGGATTGACAATCAGCTCCGTGGACGTTCTGGACGTCAGGGAGACCCGGGGATCACCCAATTTTATCTTTCTATGGAAGATGAATTGATGCGCAGATTTGGAGCTGAGCGGACAATGGCGATGCTTGACCGCTTCGGCATGGATGACTCTACTCCAATCCAAAGCAAAATGGTATCCCGCGCGGTTGAATCGTCTCAAAAACGCGTCGAAGGCAACAACTTCGATTCACGTAAACAGCTTCTGCAATACGATGACGTCCTCCGCCAGCAGCGTGAGGTCATTTATAAGCAGCGCTTTGAAGTCATTGACTCTGAAAACTTGCGCGAAATCGTTGAAAATATGATCAAGTCTTCTCTCGAACGGGCAATTGCAGCCTATACGCCAAGAGAAGAGCTTCCTGAAGAGTGGAAGCTTGACGGTCTTGTTGAGCTTGTCAACACGACTTATCTTGATGAAGGTGCGCTTGAGAAGAGCGATATCTTCGGCAAAGAGCCGGATGAAATGCATGAACTCATTATGGATCGCATCATGACGAAGTATAATGAAAAAGAAGAGAAATTCGGCGAAGAGCAAATGCGTGAATTCGAAAAAGTCATCGTCCTTCGAGCCGTTGATTCAAAATGGATGGATCACATCGATGCAATGGATCAGCTTCGCCAAGGGATTCACCTTCGAGCTTACGCGCAGACGAATCCGCTTCGTGAGTATCAAATGGAAGGCTTTGCGATGTTTGAGAATATGATTGAATCGATCGAGGACGAGGTTGCAAAATTTGTGATGAAAGCTGAGATTGAAAACAATCTGGAGCGTGAAGAGGTTGTACAGGGCCAGACAACGGCTCATCAGCAGCAAGAAGGCGACGATAACAAAAAAGCAAAGAAAGCACCGGTTCGCAAAGTGGTTGATATTGGACGAAATGCCCCATGCCACTGCGGAAGCGGAAAAAAATATAAAAATTGCTGCGGACGGACTGAATAGTTCGCTCAGGCAAGGTTGCTGACCGCGGCGCTTTGAGCGCCCGCGGATCTTTTAATGAGGTGAATGGAATGGAATTATCAGAAATCAGAGTAGAGCTCGAAAATATGGCTTCTCGTTTAGCGGACTTTAGGGGGTCTCTTTGACCTCGAATCAAAGGAGGCCCGCATCGCTGAGCTAGATGAACAAATGTCTGATCCGGAATTCTGGAATGATCAGCAAAAAGCTCAAACGGTTATAAATGAAGCAAACGGCATAAAGGATTATGTCAATTCGTATAAAAAATTGAATGAATCCCACGAAGAATTGCAAATGACTCATGATCTTTTGAAGGAAGAGCCGGACTCTGACCTCCAGCTTGAGCTTGAAAAAGAACTAAAATCATTAACAAAAGAGTTCAATGAGTTTGAGCTTCAGCTTCTTCTCAGTGAGCCATATGATAAAAATAATGCGATTTTAGAACTGCACCCTGGTGCTGGCGGTACAGAGTCACAGGACTGGGGCTCTATGCTTCTTAGAATGTATACCAGATGGGGAGAACGCCGCGGCTTTAAGGTGGAAACGCTCGATTACCTTCCGGGTGATGAGGCGGGAATCAAGTCAGTCACATTGCTGATCAAAGGACACAACGCTTACGGTTATCTCAAAGCAGAAAAAGGTGTCCATCGTCTCGTGCGGATTTCACCGTTTGATTCATCAGGCCGCCGCCACACGTCTTTCGTTTCATGTGAAGTCATGCCTGAATTTAACGATGAGATCGATATAGATATCCGTACGGAGGATATTAAAGTTGATACGTACCGTGCAAGCGGAGCGGGCGGACAGCACGTCAATACGACAGATTCAGCCGTTCGGATTACTCACTTGCCGACGAATGTGGTTGTGACGTGCCAAACGGAACGCTCACAAATTAAAAACCGTGAAAGAGCCATGAAAATGCTGAAGGCCAAGCTGTATCAGCGCAGAATTGAAGAACAGCAGGCAGAGCTGGATGAAATTCGCGGTGAACAAAAAGAGATCGGCTGGGGCAGCCAAATCCGTTCTTACGTATTCCACCCGTATTCCATGGTAAAAGACCATCGAACTAATACAGAAATGGGGAACGTTCAAGCGGTAATGGATGGAGACATTGATACATTTATTGATGCCTACCTTCGTTCTAAACTATCATAAGCAGAAAAACACACCTGATATATGCAGGTGTGTTTTTTAATTCCTTCATATCCTTGATTTCACTGCTGCTTTAGCATATTACCACTGTATTTGGGTGTTATTTACATCTGATCAGGGAAGGATTAAAATGCTATCGGAGAGCATTGGAAGAAACGGAGGATATATAATGGACGTACGGAATAAAACATATCGAATTATAAAGGATTATGTATACATACTGATAGGAGCAGCGATTACAGGTGTGTCCTTTAATGTATTTTTGCTTCCAAACAAGATTGCTGCCGGCGGTGTCAGCGGAATCAGCACGATTTTGCAGTCATATGGTTTTGAAGCAGCGTATGTACAGTGGATTTTTAATATTCCTTTATTTATTGCCGGTGTCATTTTGCTCGGCGGGAAATTTGGACTTAAGACGCTTGCGGGTTCTGTTTTTTTACCGCTTGTGGTGTTTTTGACAAGAGATATTCAGCCTGCCACCCATCATGAGCTCTTAGCGGCGATTTTTGGCGGCGTCGGAATCGGTGTCGGAATCGGCATTGTATACTTAGGGAAAGGCTCGACGGGAGGAACGGCCTTGGCTGCACAGATCATTCATAAGTACTCCGGTCTGTCATTAGGGACGTGTCTCGCCCTCATTGACGGATTGATTGTCGTTACAGCTATGGTCGTATTTAATATTGAGCAAGGTTTATATGCCATGCTTGGTGTCTATGTGTCCAGCAAAACGATTGATGTTGTTCAAGTCGGCTTCAACCGTTCAAAAATGGCGCTCATCATTACAAAGCATGAGCAGGCTGTCAAGGAAGCCGTTTTACAGAAGATTGACAGAGGCGTGACGAAAATTTCCGCGGTCGGCGGATATACTGACGATGACCGTCCGATTTTAATGTGTGTGGTTGGGCAAACTGAATTCACCAAATTGAAACAAATCGTTAAACAGATTGATGAGTCAGCTTTTGTGATTGTGGCAGATGCGAGTGAGGTGCTGGGCGAGGGTTTCAAACGCGCTTAAACGAGGTTATAATATGGAAGAGATCGTAAAGGAGTTGTGCTACTCAACATGAAATCAAAGTTATTGATACTAATGCTTGTATTTGCGCTTTCTGTTCTATTGGCTGCTTGCGGTTCAAACGATGCAAAAGAAGAGAAGACAGACACCGGCAGCAAGACTGAAGCCTCTGCATCTGAGGGGGAAGAATTATATCAGCAAAGCTGCGTAGGCTGCCACGGCAAGGATTTAGAAGGTATGTCAGGGCCTAATCTCCAAGAGGTCGGAGGCAAATACGACGAAGATAAAATTGAAAGTATCATTAAAAACGGCCGCGGCAATATGCCGAAGGGACTTGTAGATGATAAGGAAGCCGCTGTCATTGCCAAATGGCTGTCAGAAAAAAAGTAAGGTGAAAAATCTTTGCCGCAGCAGGCAAGGATTTTTTTATGCCATAACAATATGAATGAAAAGAAACTGTAATAGTATTATGTCTAAATTTGACGTATAATGAAGTGTGTTGAAAAATGAAACTTTCAGATTTTTCATCTTTTTACAAATGAGTGGGTCATAAATTGTCGAATGTATTCGAAGACTATGACCGTGTGATAGATAAAATGATATAAAAGATTAGGTGATTTCATGATAGAGATGAAAGAAGTATATAAAGCCTATCCGAACGGCGTAAAAGCGCTCAATGGGATTTCTGTTACCATTCATCCCGGCGAGTTTGTTTATGTTGTCGGTCCGAGCGGAGCGGGTAAATCTACTTTTATTAAAATGATATACAGAGAAGAAAAACCGACAAAAGGACAAATTTTAATTAATCATAAAGATCTCGCTACAATTAAAGAAAAAGAGATTCCATTCGTGCGCCGTAAAATAGGTGTTGTCTTCCAGGATTTTAAGCTTCTGCCGAAACTTACTGTTTTTGAAAATGTGGCGTTTGCCCTTGAAGTAATCGGAGAACAGCCGTCTGTCATTAAAAAACGTGTGCTTGAAGTGCTTGATCTCGTGCAGCTGAAGCATAAAGCAAGACAATTTCCTGACACGCTTTCAGGCGGGGAACAACAGCGTGTATCTATTGCCAGATCAATTGTGAACAACCCTGATGTTGTCATTGCTGATGAACCTACAGGAAACCTTGATCCAGATACGTCCTGGGAAGTCATGAAGACGCTGGAGGAAATCAATAACCGCGGGACAACAGTCGTGATGGCGACACATAACAAAGAAATCGTAAACACCATTAAGAAACGTGTCATTGCAATCGAAGATGGTATCATTGTGCGTGATGAGTCAAGAGGGGAGTATGGTTCATATGATTAAAATTCTCGGGCGCCACTTGCGTGAGAGTTTTAAATCTCTCGGGAGAAACACATGGATGACGTTTGCATCCATTAGTGCTGTAACCGTTACGCTGATTTTAGTCGGCGTGTTTTTAGTGATTATGCTGAATTTGAATAACATGGCTTCGAATGCTGAAAAGCAAGTCGAAATCAAAGTGTTGATTGATCTGACTGCAGACCAGAAGGCACAGGATAAGCTGCAGAACGATATTAAGGATCTGAAGGGCATTCAAAGTGTCACTTTTTCATCTAAAGAAAAAGAGCTTGACCAGCTGGTTGACAGTTTTGGGGACAGTGGAAAATCCCTGACGATGAAGGATCAAGAAAACCCGCTTAATGATGCATTTGTCGTAAAAACGACAGATCCGCATGATACGCCGAACGTGGCGAAAAAGATTGAAAAAATGGATCATGTCTATAAAGTTACTTACGGAAAAGAAGAGGTCAGCCGTTTGTTTAAAGTGGTCGGCGTTTCCCGCAACATCGGAATCGCGTTAATTATCGGCCTGGTATTTACGGCGATGTTCTTAATTTCCAACACCATTAAAATTACAATTTTCGCAAGAAGAAAAGAAATTGAAATCATGAAGCTTGTCGGCGCGACGAACTGGTTTATCCGCTGGCCGTTTTTCCTTGAAGGATTGCTGCTTGGCGTATTCGGTTCAGTGATTCCGATTGCACTGGTGCTGAGCACTTACCAATATGTCATTGGATGGGTCGTTCCGAAGGTTCAAGGATCATTTGTCTCTCTTCTTCCTTATAATCCATTTGTATTCCAAATTTCGTTAGTGCTTGTTGCAATCGGCGCAGTGATTGGAGTATGGGGAAGTCTGACTTCCATCCGCAAGTTTTTGCGAGTATAAAGAGAAAAAACAGTCCCGCTTTAGGGGCAGTTCCAGAATGTTGACAGAATCCTAAAACGGTTTATCGTTTTAGGATTTTGTCATTTTTCAGCGTGATTGATAACCCTTGAAGTCTAAGAACAAGCGAGCATCGCAATACAGTGAATGGTGAAATTCGTGAGCACCAAAGCACACATTTGACAACAAATGCGAGGGTTTGTCGACACGCTGAAGCCGTCCTGCTTTCGGGACGGCTTTTCTTTTGCCTTCTTTTTCTTCTATGATTACATGAAATCTCCATCCTTTACATATACTATCTCTGGGTTTTGATAAAGACAGTCTGGCATACAGGAGGAGTAAAGGATGAATCAAAAAATAATGGCTGTAATAGCAGCGGGGAGCATGCTGTTCGGAGGCGCCGGTGTATATGCGGGAATGAACCTGCTTGAGATGGATAAGCCCCAGACTGCAGCAGTTCCCGCGACGGCACAAGCTGACTCTGAACGGGATAAGGCTATGGACAAAATCGAAAAAGCGTATGAGTTAATTTCGAATGAGTACGTAGAAAAAGTTGATAGAGAAAAGCTGCTCGAGGGAGCCATCCAGGGAATGCTGTCTACGCTAAATGATCCTTATTCTGTCTATATGGACAAGCAGACGGCTAAGCAATTTTCTGATTCTCTTGATTCCTCATTTGAAGGCATCGGGGCTGAGGTTGGAATGGAAGACGGCAAAATTATTATTGTTTCCCCATTTAAGAAATCACCAGCGGAAAAAGCCGGACTCAAGCCTAATGATGAAATTATCAGCATCAACGGAGAATCGATGGCCGGCAAGGATTTAAACCACGCTGTGTTAAAAATAAGAGGAAAGAAAGGGTCCAGCGTTTCAATGAAGATTCAGCGGCCTGGGACAAAGAAGCAGCTGTCATTCCGGATCAAAAGAGCAGAGATTCCGCTCGAAACGGTTTTTGCTTCAGAGAAAAAAGTACAGGGGCGTAATGTCGGATATATCGCAATCTCTACTTTTTCTGAGCATACCGCGGAGGATTTTGCAAAAGCGCTGGGAGATCTTGAGAAAAAAGGAATAGATGGCCTCGTCATTGATGTTCGCGGCAACCCGGGCGGATATCTTCAAAGTGTGGAAGAAATTCTTAAGCACTTCGTTACAAAGGATCAGCCGTATATTCAAATTGCTGAACGTAATGGAGATAAAAAACGTTATTTTTCAACATTGGCCCATAAAAAAGCGTATCCTGTCAATGTGATCACGGATAAAGGAAGTGCCTCCGCATCAGAAATTCTTGCCGGGGCATTAAAAGAAGCAGGGCATTATGATGTTGTAGGTGATACGTCTTTTGGTAAGGGAACGGTTCAACAGGCTGTTCCGATGGGAGACGGCAGCAATATCAAATTGACGCTTTACAAGTGGCTGACGCCAAATGGGAATTGGATTCATAAGAAAGGAATTGAGCCGACCATTGCGATTAAGCAGCCTGATTATTTTTCCGCCGGGCCCTTGCAGCTGAAAGAGCCGCTTAAAGTGGATATGAACAATGAAGATGTCAAGCATGCACAGGTATTATTAAAAGGCCTAAGTTTTGATCCGGGCCGTGACGATGGCTATTTCAGCAAAGACATGAAAAAAGCGGTTATGGCCTTTCAGGATCAAAACAAGCTGGATAAAACAGGTGTAATCGACACTCGCACTGCAGAAGCATTAAATCAGCTGGTGGAAAAGAAAAAATCCGATGAAAAAAATGACTTGCAGCTCCAAACAGCGCTTAAATCATTATTTGTCAATTAAAGGAGATGGTGTTCCATCTCCTATTTCTTTATACTTAACGAGAAAATGAACCATAAGTCACATAAAAATTGAGTTTTTGACAAGAAATTAAAAAAATTTTCACAAATAAACATTTATAAAGGACTGTGATTACCCGATATCAATATATGAGAGAGACTTTCTAACGAGATAATATGCATTTAAAATGAAACTTTTGCAAGTTGCCTAGTCTTTGTTTACTTCATACAATATAAGAAGGTTCTAAAAAGAACAGTAATCAGGTTTATGGCAGCTGAACGACAGGTATTTATAGAGTAACGTTAGCGAGAATGCTTGTTAGCACTCCAGTACTGCTGCTTATACTGGCCCGTGCTTATCTGTATAAAGAAAATGGGGGTTCACAATTGAAGAGGGCAAGTATTGTGCGTGAAAAAAAATATTATGAATTAGTTGAACAATTAAAAGACCGAACACAAGACGTAACATTTTCGGCTACAAAAGCACTAAGTCTTCTTATGCTGTTCAGCAGGTATTTGGTCAATTACACCAATGTCGAATCAGTAAATGACATCAATGAAGAATGTGCCAAACATTATTTTAATTACTTAATGAAAAACCATAAGCGATTAGGAATCAATCTGACAGATATAAAGAGGTCGATGCATCTGATCAGCGGGTTATTGGATGTGGATGTAAACCATTATTTAAAGGATTTTTCACTATCGAATGTCACGCTGTGGATGACGCAAGAGAGATAAACCCTCCTGAGGATATCCAAGCCATTTAATATTTGATAGAATATGAGTAACATGTTTGGCTTGAGGCGGTGAAAGATAGTGTCTGTTCAATGGGGAATTGAACTGTTAAAAAGTGCGGGCCTGTTCTTCTTACACCCGCTTTTCTGGTTTTTTATCATCATAAGCCTGGCTTTCGGCTATGTAAGAATCAAACGGGAACGGAAAACCTTTCATACAAGAATAGCAGATATTTATGATGATCTGAAATTTACTTATACAAAGGGACTGATCCCTGGTCTCCTTTTGTCAGTTGTTTTAGGCGTACTGGGAATCTCGATTCCTCTCGGTTTACTTGCGATTATTGCCGTTATCACTGCAGCGGCAGCGCTCACTCTTCGCGCAAACTGGATGTCTGCTGCGTATATCGTCAGCGTGAGTATGCTGATAGGTTTTGGACTGCAAATGTATCAGGCGGAGCCTTTTCTTGAGAGATTTCCGCAAGGATTTGCAGTCGTTTGGCCGGCTATGGCTGTGTTTTTAGGCTTGCTGATTATCATTGAAGGAGCGGTTGCTTATCGCTCTGCACATGTGAGAACATCACCGGCACTTGTCGTAAGCAGCCGCGGTTTGCCGATCGGACAGCAGCTGGCAAACCGGGTATGGCTTTTGCCGCTGTTCCTTCTCGTACCCGGTAACGGATTAGAATCGCACCTCAGCTGGTGGCCTGTCTTTACTGTTCCCGGCGGGTCATTCCATTTTCTGTGGATTCCTTACTTTGTCGGATTCGGGCAAAGAGTGCAGGGGTCGCTCCCTGAAACGAGCATAAGGATCACAGCGAAACGCGTTTGTATTCTCGGCCTTGCCGTCACAGTTCTCGGTGCAGCGAGCTTACTGTGGACGCCGCTTGCGGGTGCAGCCGTCTGTGTGGCTGTTTTAGGACGTATTTTTCTGTCCATTAAGCAAAGGGTGAATGATAACGCGGCTCCGTTTTATTTCTCAAAACGTGATCAGGGCTTAATGGTGCTTGGGATTATACCAAACACACCGGCTGAGGATCTGGAATTGAAAATCGGGGAAATTATTACGAAAGTCAATGGTATACCCGTGAAGAATGTTTCTGATTTTTATGAAGCGCTTCAACATAACCGTGCATATGTGAAGCTTGAAATTATCGGTTTGAATGGGGAAATTCGTTTTGATCAGCGGGCTTCTTATGAGGGAGAACATCATGAATTAGGTATCCTTTTCGTAAAGGATGACCATGAAGACAAAGCACCCGCTCTGTCCGGATCATAAAAAAACAGCCCGGCACCGCAAGAAGATGTGGTGCCGGGCTGTTTTGTGTTATGCTGAGTTTTTTTCCATCCGTGCCGTTTCATCAGATTTGATGCCTAATGAAACAAAAACGCCAATGATGGATACAGCAAAGAGAATCATAAATAGGGTGTGATATCCCGAAATCAGGCCGATTAAGGCTGAGGAGATGATGCTTCCGAAATAACGGAAGGTCGAGAAAATCCCGGACGCCACTCCTGACATGCCGGGGTCTACTGTGGCAAGGGATGACACCTGCATGCTGGTCAGACCGACTCCGGACGCAAGCCCGCCCAGGATAAGAGAGACCATAAGGAACGAGACGGAATGTGAGCTGCTTAATAGCAAAAATAATAGATTTGCTCCAGCCATCATGGCAAATGAAAGAAAAATGATTTTTTTTGCTCCCCATTTGTGATGGAGTTGGGCACCGACCCAGTTACTGGCTGACATGAAGATTGAAAATACAGAGAGCGCCATGCCGCTGTTAGACGTATTAAGCCCAAATTGGTTTGTCATGAATAACGGCATGATTAATAAGACGGCATACATCATCAGATTGCTTAATAAGACTGATAGATTGGCATTTGTAAAGGTTGAGCTTTTAAACAGTGTAAAATCAATGATCGGGTGCTGTGTACGCTTTTCTCTTCTGAAAAAAAGCGGGACAAAAAGAAGTATCAATACACTGTATACTGGATAGCCCCATGAAGCCTCATTTTTCGTCAGCAGGATAATCGAAACGATGCTGCCTGCAAGCAAGACAGAGCCGATAATATCCAGAGGCGCGTCAGATTTATTTTCTTTATATTGAGGGAACATGGTTAATGCCGTAAATAAAGCAATGGCGAGAAATGGGATGTTGACCCAAAAAATCGAATGCCAGCTGAAGCTGTCAATCAGTATAGAGCCGATAAAAGGCCCGAGTGCTGCCCCAAGTCCTGCCCCAAGTCCGAAAAATCCAAACACTTTTGGAAGGCGTTTTTCAGAAACAACGTGACGGATAATGGCAATGCTGTTTGGCGTAAGCAGTGCGCCGCCGACAGCCTGCAATGCCCGAAAGACAATCAACAGCAACAGGCTCGGTGAGAGTGCGCAGCCTAAGGACGCGACTAAAAAAAGGCCGACGCCCCATAAGTACATTGTTTTATTGCCGTACATGTCACCGAGTTTTCCAGCAATCGGCTGTGTGACTGCCATCACGATTAAATAAACGGTAACCACCCAAGTGATGCTGGCAATGGACTCGTTATACGTATGGGATATAGATGAGAGCGCGACCGCGATCATCGTTGAGTTAATGGGAACCAGGATGGCCCCTAATAATAGCGAGACGATCAGCGCCCATTCTTTTCTTGAACTCATTGGGATCCTCCTTTTTGTTATGCCAAGGAGTTCATCAAGAAATTCCTTTGACAAATAGAGCTGTGCTATGCTCCAGCATTTTTTCCTGGGGCATTGAAATCACCCGGTCTCCTAAATGGAGACGGTGAATAAAATAACCGAAAATAATCGACATGAACACGTCGGCATGCTCCGCTTCATCACCTGTCTGAATAACCCCTTTTTCACCCATTTTTTTGAGATAATCAACCAATAGCTGTTTCATAGACTGGGGATATTCTGTTACGTGGTTGATGACATCCTGAAAGAGAGCCGGTTCACGAAAGCTGATTTTAATGAGATCTTTTCTTTGTTCGAGCTCCTCCAAGAGACAGGTTCCAATATGGAGCAGGTCTTTGTACAAATCGCCTTCAGTTTGTTCCAAAATGCTGCTTCTGTTTGGAGAATGCTGAGAAAGCAAAGCCTCGACTAGTCCCTGTTTGTTTTTAAAATTCCTGAAAATCGTCGCTTCACTTACATTTGCTTTTTCTGCGATTTCTTTTGTCGTCGTTGCGCGATATCCTTTTTTCACGAGCAGCTGCATGGCAGCGTCAAGGATTCTCTTGTTTGTCGGTCTCAATACGTTTCACCTCACGAATATACTGGCAGGACAAGTATACACCTGCCCCGCTTGTATAAGAAAGAGGGGGCACGCATCAGGTTCGGCTGACGACTGTGATTTTGCCGCTGCTTCCGTCGACAGTGATGATGTCTCCGTCTTGTAGTCTTTCTGTTGCTGTACGTGTCCCGAGAACGGCGGGAATGCCGTATTCGCGAGCAATGATCGCAGCGTGAGACAAAATGCCGCCTGTATCTGTAATAATCGCTTTGGCATCTTGAAACAGGCTGGTCCACAGCGGTGTGGTCATTTTGCAAACGAGCACTTCCCCAGATTCGAATTGAGAAAATTCACTGGCGTCCCGAATGATTTTCACCGGACCTGTTGCAATGCCGCTTGATGCCGCAATGCCAAAAATATGATTCTCCGTGTTTTTTTCATCCTCTATCACAGCGCCGACAATGTCTTCAGCAGCTTTTAGCTGTTCTTTTGTCGGAGTGCCGAGATAGGCAGGAGCTTGAGCAAGTTCATACTCGTGAAAGGTCAGTCTGCGTTTTTTAGCCTTTTCTTGCAAGGATACAGGGTGAAGAAGCGCATTTTCTACTTCATCATCATATAAGAACCAAAGGTCTTCCCGATCTTGAATGACACCGTTTTCCGCCAGCAATTCCCCTACCTTCAGCAAAAAGACTCTCGCCTTGGCATCCAGCATGGCGTCAATATAAAAGTGGTGATCATCCTTTATATTTGCAGAGTTCAGCGTCCACTGATAATAACGGTCAAATTCTTTACGCAAATCGGGGTCTTCTATGTTTTCTAAGAATTCATTGTATAATTTCTCTCGTTTTTCTTTTGTTTTCTGAAATTCATTGTCAAAATGATAGCCATTGCGGACATAATTTTGAATATTGGCCAGGGCAAAATACGGATTCTCTGCCCAAATCTGTTCAATCAGATCATGGCTTTTTACAGATCTCCACCCGTATTCCTGTAAAAATCCATGGATGTTCTTCAGGAATTGTTTTCCATCATCTGTTTGTTCCAATTTTTCCTGCAGCTGTTCCGGCTTGGTGTTCTCAAAAATGGACAGCAGATTCGGGTTTTCCTGAACTTTAACGGAAAATAGCCACAGGTGGCGGTCTGTTTCCAGTGATTTGTTCATTTTTCCTGTCAGCATCTCGTAAAAATGAGCGTTTTCGGATTCTCCTTGAATATGTTGATACATTGCTTGCAGTTTGTTTGTTAGAAGAACTTGCGGAAAAACGATATTGAAGTGCTCCTCATAAGCTGTGAGATAAAAGGCCTTCAGTTTTTGAAAAGCATCCAGTGCGCTTTCTGCGGTATGCTCAGTTTGGGCGAGCTGGTCAAGCGTTCGGTAAAATGGGAGGTATGTGTCATTGATGATGTCATACATACGCTCCGATAATATCGGAAAAAGCTCTTTGCCTAAGTCTTCAGTCGGAGGCTGTTGTCCGCCTTGGCTTTTGGAATAAACATGTCCGCGATAAAGTTTTACTTCTTCAACAACTACACCAATCGGGAACTTTTGCATGCTCTTCTTCAAGCCGTATTCCAGTGCCGGTACAATGAACGAAGAAAATAACGGACTCACCGGACCTTCAATATTTGACTCCATGTTGAGCCAGAAATCATTCATGTCAACGTCTGTCATCATGAAGCTGCGTTCTTCTTCTGCCGCTTTTTTGTCCTGTTCAATGGTTGTAATCGGGCGGGCCTGCAGAAGGTATACTTGATGATCAGCGATTCCGAATTCTATATCGACTGGATATCCGTACAGGTCTTCGGTTTTTTTCGTGATTTCAGTCAGTTCAATCACTTGTTCATCTGCAAGGCAAAAACGGCTGCGCATATCTTCACTCGTTTCTTTTTCTGTGATTCCTTCTGCTGCAGACTCCATGTAGATTTCCTTTGCACCTATTTCTTTCTGAATCTCAAACGAAGACTTATTGACTATAAATGTGTCTGGGGTGACACTTCCTGAAACGACAGCTTCCCCCAAACCATAGCTGGCGCTGATTAATAGCTCTCTATCATCATGGGTAACAGGATTGCGGCTGAAAATAACACCTGACACTTCTGAATCGATCAGCCCCTGAACGACAACTCCCATTAACGGCTCTGTGATTTGGTTATTCATTTTTTTCTTATAGCTGCTGACTCGGCCTGAGAAAAATGAAGCCCAGCATTCTTTCACTTTAGCTAGAAATTCTTCCTCTGTTTTAATATTTAAGTAGGTTTCATATTGACCCGCGAATGAAGCGCCTTCTAAATCTTCCGAGGCAGATGAAGAACGCACGGCAACGGATCGGTATGATTCTCTCAGCTTGTAAAAGGAACTTGTCAGCTCATGTTTCAGTTCCTCAGAAAATGCTCCGGCGATGATCCTGCTTTCGATGTTTTCGCTAGTCTCATGAAGCTGGTTATCCTCCATAAAACGGGTGAGCGCATTCGTTTGAATAATGAATCCGTCGGGGACAGGAAGACCGTGTTTGGTCAGTTTAATCAAGTTCATGCCTTTTGCTCCAGCAAGCTGGCTGGATTCTTCTGCATGGCGAAATATTATAGAGTACATATTTGAAACCCCTCTTTCCTTCATTTTGTTTTTCTCTCTAGTCTTTTATGACGGAGCCTGTGTTCGGAAAAAATGATAGTGAACACTATCACTCAATTGTAGGTTTTCAGGAAAATGCTGTCAAACGCAGAAAGCCCTAAATAAAATGAATAGTTAAGTTAGTTAGATTATCATGAAAATGCGGCTTAACTGGTGCAGTATACCTATTTTTCTTTTATTCTCGGAATCTGGCAGCGGACTTGAATATGCAGATGAGGTTCATAACTTCATAAAAAAGTGCCGCTGATTGGGACAGTGGCAAAATGAAATAAGTGAAATAGAGTTGCTTGTTGTGCTGTTATCGGCACCAAAGTGCAAATAGGTGATTGATTTTAGGTGAAAAAGGGTATGGTGTAGATAGAGGGAACGATTGCACGATTGTCCGATTCTTCATTTTTTACTATAATCAGATCAGATGAAGAATCCCTGAGGAGGGTTTTTGTTGATTACAAAAGCCGTTTTTGCATTGTTTTTCCCTTTTATGCTCGTTGTTCTTTTTACAAGAGTCACCTTTAATCATTATGTGGCGATCGCTCTAACAGCTGCATTGCTGTTTGCCTCTTATTTAAAAGGCTATACAGAAGCGTATTTTATTGTAGGATTGGATGTTGTGTCTCTTGTGGCTGGCGGACTGTATATGGCTAAAAAAGCTGCTGAGAAAAAAGAAGAATAAATCGGACATAATGAATATAAAGACTGAATTCCTGCTTTTACGTTTTAAAAGCAGGTTTTTTATACACGAAAACAGCTGGAAATAAAAAACCACCGAACTTTAGTTCGTATTTTTAGTGATTTTACATTCCATTGTGTTACTATATCTATAGGAAGATTTCGTTAAAGAAACGGAGGCTTATTTTTGTGAAAGATCGCTTTGAGTTAGTCTCGAAATATCAGCCCCAAGGAGATCAGCCGAAAGCCATTGAAAAACTTGTAAAAGGAATTCAGGAGGGCAAGAAGCATCAGACTCTGCTGGGTGCGACAGGAACGGGGAAAACATTTACGGTGTCCAATTTGATTAAAGAAGTCAATAAGCCGACGCTCGTGATTGCCCATAACAAAACCCTTGCCGGACAGCTTTACAGTGAGTTCAAGGAATTTTTTCCGAACAATGCTGTCGAGTATTTTGTCAGCTACTATGATTATTATCAGCCGGAGGCGTATGTGCCTCAAACGGATACGTTTATAGAGAAAGACGCTAGTATTAATGATGAAATTGATAAATTGAGACACTCCGCTACATCGTCTCTGTTTGAGCGGAGAGATGTCATTATTATTGCGAGTGTGTCTTGTATATACGGCCTCGGTTCCCCTGAAGAATACAGGGAAATGGTCGTGTCACTGCGGACGGAAATGGAAATAGAGCGCAACGAGCTGCTCAGAAAACTTGTAGACATCCAATATGCCCGCAACGATATCGACTTTCAGCGCGGTACATTTCGTGTGCGCGGGGATGTAGTGGAAATCTTTCCGGCATCTCGTGATGAACACTGTATCAGAGTTGAGTTTTTCGGTGACGAAATCGAACGAATTCGGGAAGTAGATGCGCTGACAGGAGAAATTCTCGGCGACCGTGACCATGTTGCGATTTTCCCGGCCTCCCACTTCGTCACGCGGGCCGAGAAAATGGAAAAAGCGATTCAAAATATCGAGAAGGAGCTTGAGGAGCAGCTGAAAGTCATGCATGAAAACGGCAAGCTGCTTGAAGCGCAGCGTTTAGAGCAGAGGACAAGGTATGATCTTGAAATGATGCGGGAAATGGGATTCTGCTCTGGCATTGAGAACTATTCAAGACATTTGACGCTTCGGCCTCCAGGTTCAACGCCGTATACGCTTCTTGATTATTTCCCTGACGATTTTATGATCGTAGTGGATGAGTCACATGTTACAATTCCTCAGGTGCGCGGCATGTTTAACGGAGACCAGGCGCGAAAACAGGTGCTCGTGGATCACGGTTTCCGTCTTCCGTCAGCGCTTGATAACCGTCCGCTTCGTTTTGAAGAATTTGAAAAGCATATGCACAATATCGTGTATGTATCAGCGACGCCAGGGCCGTACGAGATTGAGCATACAGATGAAATGGTCGAACAGATCATTCGTCCGACGGGGCTTCTTGACCCGCTTATCGATGTGCGTCCCATCGAAGGCCAGATTGACGACTTGATCGGCGAAATTCAAGCAAGAATCGAGCGGGATGAACGGGTGCTTGTGACAACCTTGACGAAGAAGATGTCAGAGGATCTGACCGATTATTTAAAGGAAATTGGCATTAAAGTAAACTATCTGCATTCTGAGATTAAGACGCTTGAACGGATTGAAATTATCCGCGACCTGCGCCTTGGCAAGTACGATGTGCTTGTCGGCATCAACCTGCTGAGGGAAGGGCTCGACATTCCTGAAGTATCTCTCGTTGCGATTTTGGATGCGGATAAGGAAGGCTTCCTTCGCTCTGAACGTTCGCTGATCCAGACCATCGGACGTGCCGCAAGGAACTCTGAAGGCCGCGTCATTATGTATGCAGATAAAATGACGAAATCTATGGAAATTGCAATTAATGAAACAAAACGCCGCCGCGAGCAGCAGGAGCGGTTTAACGAAGAGCACGGCATTACGCCGAAAACGATAAATAAAGAAATTCGCGATGTTATTCGTGCCACAGTAGCAGCTGAGGATAAAGCGGAATACAAAACAAAAGCCGCGCCGAAGCTGTCGAAAATGACGAAGAAAGAACGCCAGAAAGTCGTTGAACAGATGGAGCACGAAATGAAGGAAGCCGCCAAGGCGCTTGACTTTGAAAGAGCCGCGGAGCTTCGCGATTTACTTTTAGAGCTAAAAGCGGAAGGATGATGAACAAATGGCTATGGATCGGATAGAGGTGAAGGGAGCCAGGGCGCATAACCTGAAAAATATCGATGTAACAATTCCAAGAGATCAGCTTGTCGTTGTTACGGGTTTGTCCGGATCAGGGAAATCCTCTCTAGCCTTTGACACCATATATGCAGAAGGACAGAGACGGTATGTCGAGTCGCTGTCTGCCTATGCCCGCCAGTTTTTAGGGCAAATGGATAAGCCGGATGTTGATGCAATTGAGGGGCTGTCTCCCGCCATCAGCATCGATCAGAAAACAACGAGCCGCAATCCGAGATCTACTGTCGGTACGGTTACTGAGATTTATGATTATCTGCGTCTTTTGTATGCGAGAGTAGGGAAGCCTCATTGCCCGGAGCACGGAATTGAGATTACATCGCAGACCATTGAGCAAATGGTGGACAGGATTTTGGAATACCCGGAACGGACAAAGCTTCAGGTTCTGGCCCCGATTGTCTCAGGCCGAAAAGGCGCTCATGTCAAAGTGCTTGACCAGATCAGAAAACAAGGCTATGTCAGAGTCAGAATTGACGGCGAAATGGCTGAGCTTTCTGATGATATTGAATTAGAAAAGAATAAGAAGCATTCCATTGAGGTTGTCATTGACCGGATTGTGGTGAAAGAAGGCGTGGCCGCCCGTCTGTCAGATTCATTGGAAACGGCGCTTCGCTTAGGTGAAGGACGGGTCATGATTGATGTCATCGGTGAGGAGGAGTTGATGTTCAGTGAGCATCATGCCTGCCCGCACTGCGGATTTTCAATCGGCGAGCTTGAGCCGCGGCTGTTTTCATTCAACAGCCCATTCGGAGCGTGTCCGACGTGTGACGGTCTCGGAATGAAGCTTGAAGTGGATGCGGATCTCGTCATCCCCAATCAAGATTTGTCATTGAAGGAGAATGCGATCGCCCCTTGGACACCGATCAGCTCACAATATTATCCGCAGTTGCTTAATGCGGTCTGCACCCACTACGGGATTGATATGGACGTGCCGGTAAAAGATCTGCCGAAGCATCAGTTGGATAAAGTGCTGTACGGCAGCGGCGACGACCTGATTTATTTTCGATATGAAAATGATTTTGGACAAATACGTGAAGGCGAAATTCAATTTGAAGGCGTATTGCGGAACATTGAAAGACGCTATAAGGAGACAGGCTCTGATTTCATCCGTGAGCAAATGGAGCAGTATATGTCTCAGAAGGCTTGTCCGACATGCAAAGGCTATCGGTTAAAGAAAGAGGCGCTTGCCGTATTGATTGACGACCGCCACATCGGCAAAATTACCGAGCTGTCTGTAGCCGACGCACTTGCTTTCTTCAAAGGTCTTACCCTTTCTGAGAAGGATATGCAGATTGCCAATTTGATCTTGCGCGAAATTGTGGAGCGTTTAAGCTTTCTGGACAAAGTCGGCCTTGATTACCTGACACTGAGCAGGGCAGCAGGAACATTGTCCGGGGGAGAGGCGCAGCGTATCCGGCTGGCGACACAAATCGGTTCGCGCTTATCCGGTGTCCTTTATATTTTAGACGAGCCGTCTATCGGCCTGCATCAGCGTGATAACGACCGCTTGATCAGCGCTCTGAAAAATATGAGAGACCTCGGGAACACGCTGATTGTTGTCGAACACGATGAGGATACGATGATGGCAGCCGATTATTTAATAGATATTGGACCGGGGGCCGGCATTCACGGCGGACAGGTGACGTCTGCGGGTACGCCGGAAGAAGTGATGGAAGATCCAAATTCATTAACGGGCAGCTATTTATCAGGGAAAAAGTTCATCCCATTGCCTCCTGAAAGAAGAAAGCCGGACGGGCGCTACATTGAAATTAAAGGCGCTTCAGAAAACAATCTGAAAAAGGCAAATGCCAAGTTCCCGCTTGGAACGTTCACAGCGGTTACAGGGGTTTCCGGATCCGGAAAGAGTACCCTCGTCAATGAAATTTTGCATAAGGCGCTGGCGCAAAAGCTTCATAAAGCGAAAGCGAAGCCCGGCAGCCATAAAGAGATTAAAGGCTTGGATCACCTAGACAAAGTCATTGACATTGATCAGGCGCCAATCGGAAGAACGCCGAGATCCAATCCTGCGACATACACCGGTGTGTTTGATGACATTCGTGATGTATTCGCGCAGACAAATGAAGCGAAGGTCCGCGGCTATAAAAAAGGCCGTTTCAGCTTTAACGTGAAGGGCGGGCGATGTGAAGCCTGCCGCGGAGATGGGATTATTAAAATTGAAATGCACTTCCTTCCTGACGTGTATGTTCCGTGCGAGGTGTGTCACGGCAAACGCTACAACCGTGAAACGCTTGAAGTGACGTACAAAGGAAAAAGCATCTCTGATGTGCTTGATATGACGGTTGAAGATGCTCTTTATTTCTTTGAAAATATCCCGAAAATCAAGCGTAAGCTCCAAACTCTTTATGATGTTGGCTTAGGTTATATTACGCTCGGCCAGCCAGCGACAACCTTGTCGGGAGGAGAAGCGCAGCGTGTGAAGCTCGCATCGGAGCTCCACAAACGCTCAACCGGACGTACGCTCTACATTTTAGATGAGCCGACGACAGGTTTGCACGTCGACGACATTGCCAGACTCCTTGTCGTGCTTCAGCGTTTGGTTGACAATGGAGATACAGTACTCGTCATTGAGCACAATCTTGATATCATTAAGACGGCGGATTACATTGTCGATCTAGGACCGGAAGGCGGAGCCGGAGGCGGAACCATTGTCGCGTCAGGAACGCCTGAGGAAATCACTGAAGTGGAAGAATCGTATACAGGCCGTTATTTGAAGCCTGTTATGGAGCGTGACAAAAAACGCATGACATCGCTCTTGGAAGCGAAAGAAACGGCAACATCTTAAAACCCTCTTTTCAGAGGGATCAGCTTGTCAGCAAGTCCATCTTCGGCTTAGCAGGCAAGCTTTTCTTTATTTCATAACGGGAAAAGATAATAATTGTGTGATCGTTCAGTTTTTTAGCGGGTAAAATTCCTTTAGAAAAACATCTAAACATTTACATAGTGCTGTCGATATATAAATTGAAAGGCGGATGAAGTTTTCCATATTAAGCAAAAAAGCCCTTTTAAGGGATTTGAAGCTATCCTTAATCAATAACCGGATCTACATAAGTTAAAAGCTTTACTGGAATCTCATACGCCAGAAATCAAAGAAAAGGAAGTCTTTGATTTCAAAAACAAATACACATGGAGGTATTTTACACATGAGAATTAACCACAATATCGCTGCACTTAACACACTTAACCGCTTAGGTTCAAACAACGGTGCAGCACAAAAGAACATGGAGAAACTTTCTTCTGGTCTTCGTATCAACCGTGCGGGAGATGACGCAGCAGGTTTGGCGATCTCTGAAAAAATGAGAGGACAAATCAGAGGTTTAGAAATGGCTTCTAAAAACTCTCAGGACGGAATCTCTCTTATCCAAACAGCTGAGGGTGCATTGACTGAAACTCATGCGATCCTTCAACGTATGCGTGAACTTACTGTTCAAGCAGGAAACACAGGTACACAGCAAGCAGAAGATCTTGGTGCAATTAAAGATGAAATGGATGCACTTATTGAAGAAATTGACGGCATTTCAAACCGTACTGAATTCAACGGCAAAAAGTTATTAGATGGAACTGAAACTGATGGTTTCACTTTCCAAATTGGAGCAAATGCTGGCCAACAGCTTACAGTCAACATTGACAGCATGTCAGCAACTGCTTTAGGAGTAAACACTCTTGATGTAACAGACTTTGCTAATACTCCTTTTGATACTCAACTTGAAAGTATTGATACTGCAATCAATAATGTATCTACTCAACGTGCTAAACTTGGTGCGGTACAAAACCGTCTAGAACACACTATCAACAACTTAGGCGCATCTGGTGAAAACTTGACAGCTGCTGAGTCTCGTATTCGTGACGTTGACATGGCTAAAGAGATGAGCGAGTTCACAAAGAACAACATTCTTTCTCAAGCTTCTCAAGCGATGCTTGCTCAAGCGAACCAACAGCCACAAAACGTACTTCAATTATTACGTTAATTTCTGAATGGCTATCTTTCTTTCTGGTAGTCACAGCTTGCCGACAGAGTCCATTAGTTGGATATGCCGGCAGGCTTTTTTTGTTACAATCATTATGTGATGGCGGGGAATCACTTGTTTTTTTAAAACAAAAAAGGCGAGATATTGTCATCTAACCTTTAGCTTTGCTTCAGTTATAATGAATGCAACTTTTTCCGCAATTACAAAGTCTTCTTATACAGCTGCTTGCTTACACTCATTAAATCTTGAACGATATGCGTGTTGCTGCTGTCGAGCAGCACTTTTATATATTGGATATCGTGAGAGATTGGAAGAGATCCGTGAATCTGTTCAAGCTCAGCGATCATTTCACGATTCATTCTTTTTTGTTCACGAATCAGCTTTAAAACCGATTCTTGTGTTACTGTATAGTCACTGGGATCTTTCTCCATTGCTTGTCCAGCCTCCTTGATTGCCGTAAGCTTTTTACATATTGTAATCGGTACAGCCGAAAGATTCTACTTCTAAAACTTTTTAAAATCCAATTTCCGTAAATCGGAGCATGTCTAAAGAATGAATTTGAAACCTGAAGAGGTTTTAAACGTATGTATAAGTAAAACGTCCCTGACCTTTTGTCATGGACAATTCACAATAGGAGTGTGGAATGAATTGAACCGTAATCAAGCTATTATTGCATCACTTTGTTATTTCAGTGTGTTCATTGCGCCAATCATTGTGCCGATTGTCGCTTATTTTGTTGTAGATGAGAAAGAAACAAAACGGCATGCGATACGTTCTCTTGTTTCTCACATTGTTCCTTTTGCCGGCTGGCTTGTCCTTTTTATCTCTTTTCTGGGCGGAGCCATTGTGATTGATGGAGACAGCCTGCTGCCTGTATTTGTGATCATTGGGGGAGCGGTTATTTATTTCTTAGTTGTCATTGGCATTATGATTTGGAATGTGATTCAGGGCATTAAGGTGCTGCGTACAGCATAAGTAGACAATGGGGAGGAGATCGTAATGAAACAAGAAAAGGAACGAATCCTTAAGCTTGTTGAGGAAGGAAAGCTTACAGCACAAGAGGCTTTGACACTGATTGAAAAGCTTGACAGCGACTACAAGGAAAAAGAAGAAAAAATCACAGCGCTCGCAGTTCATGTACATGACGAGGAAGAGCCGTTTACAGCAGAAAAAAAAGAAAGCAGCAAGCCGTCTTTAGGAGCCAAGCTGTTTGATTGGATTGATTCTGCTGTGAAAAAGGTCAAGGAAGTTGACCTTGATTTGAACTTTGGCCATGCGTATGATGTTCAGCATATTTTTCAATTTAAAGATACTGACTTTTCCAGTGTTGAGCTTCAAATTGCCAACGGCAGCGTGAATATCGTTCCTTGGGAAGATGAGGATATCAGAGCGGAATGCCAGGCAAAGGTATATCGCGCTGACAGCCAGGATGCGGCGAGACATGCATTTCTTCAGCATATTGAATGCGAAATCAAAGGAAATAAGTTTTTTATCCGTACTGAGAAGAAAACAATGAAAACGAATGTGACTTTATATATTCCTCAGAAGGAGTATGATAAGATTCGGGTGAAGCTGTTTAATGGTCCGGTCAGAGGGGAACATTTACATGTAAAAGAGTTCTCGGCGAAAACGACAAATGGCGTGCTGTCGTTCTCGCATTTAAAAGCTGAAAAAGCCACAGCTGAAACGGCAAACGGGCAAATTAAGCTCGCCAGCTACAGCTGCGGTACGATAGAAGCGGAAACCATTAATGGATTGATTGATCTCCGCGGGAGAAGTGAAGCGATTGACGTTCAAAGCTTTAATGGGAATATTGCGATTAACGTAACAGAATCAGACTGCCGCTCCATTTACACGAAAACGACGACCGGAAATGTGGAGCTTGCGATTCCGGACGATCTTGCAGTGAAGGCAGAGCTAAAAAGCAATCTTGGTTCGCTGTCCCATGAATTAATGGATGTTGAAATGCTGAAAGAAAAAAATGATACCATTCAAAAAGAAATGATGTTCACTTCAAATCAGGCACATGATCAAAACATAACCGTCTTCTCAGAATCATTAACAGGCGCCATCAAACTAAAGTACTCACAGAGGTGATCGAATGAATAGGCTTTATCGTTCAGAAAAAAACAAGAAAATAGCCGGTGTCATTGGAGGTCTCGCGGAATATTTCAATTGGGACGCATCACTCCTCAGAGTCATAACTGTCATCTTAGCTGTTATGACAAGTGTTTTACCTGTTTTGCTTATTTATATCATTTGGATTTTTATCGTCCCGTCAGAAAGGGATATGAAATGACATGGTAAAATGGGCAGTCAGCATTTTGGTAAATGCATTGTTATTAATTGTCATTGATGGATACATTGACTCCATCCATGTCAGCAGCATCGGGGCAGCGATTATCGCCAGTCTCATTTTATCGATCTTAAACGTGCTGATTAAACCGCTTTTGATTATCTTTACGCTGCCAGTCACGTTGGTGACGCTTGGTCTGTTCTTGTTTGTGATTAACGCCATCACCCTGATGATGACCGCGTCCATTATGGGTGACAGTTTTCAAATTGACGGCTTCGGCACAGCGATATGGGCATCTGTTATCCTGTCGGTGTTCCATTTGCTGATCCAAAAAGGCATTTTAGAGCCGCTGCGAAAGAAATAAAAAAAGCTGCCATACAGAAGGCAGCTTTTTTACATATGGTGTTTTTTTTGTTTAATGCGCTTCTCCGGCGGATACATTTGCGGAAGAAGGCAAAAGCCCAATGCGGCAAATACAAGGCCTAAGAGTCCAAAGGACATGGCAGAGGGCATCAGTGTGAGCAGATAGGCGGATATCATCGGGCCTGCCGCCATGCCTGTATATCTGATAAAGTTAAAAACTCCGATTGCACTCCCTCTATTATGTTCAAATTCATTGGTGATCATTGTGGAATACAAGGGAGGGATGACTCCCATCGAGATGCCAAACAGCGCCAGTGTGAGAGCCATGAGAATGAGAGAAACGGAATGTGTAGCGGCGAACAGCATGATACTGCAGGCCGCGATCACATTGCTGCCGATAAACAAGGTGTTCAGCGCGATTTTTGCCTGTATTTTTTTAAACAGAAACGTACCGGCAATCGTGCTTAGCGCCAGTGGCAAATATAACAGTCCTGCTATGCTCACATCAATATGATAGTGCTCCGTCAGTAATATTGGGAGGTAGACGATCACCGCAAAATAAATGAAAAAGAGGACAAAACTTAAGGTCAAAATGACGTTTCCTGTTCGATTTGTAAATATTGATTTGTAATGAGCAAACACATTGCCTTTAGCTTGCTGCTTAGATCCAGCGGGAGAGTCCTTAGGAAAGATGATGCTGTTTGTCACCAGCATAATGGCAGAGATGGCCGTAAGCATCCAAAAGATCCCTTCGTATCCGGATGCTCCGCCTATGAATCCTCCGAGAACCGGGGCGATAGCCGGCGCGGCGGACAGGAGCATTTGATACGTTCCCATTGCACTCCCGCGTTCACTGCCTGTAAACAGCTGTCCGATCGTTGTGGCAGCTATAAGAGGCAGTGCTGCGGACCCGGCTGCCTGTATCATTCTGAATATCAGAAACAAAGTAAAGTCAGTGGTCACCGCACAGCCGATGCTGGCTGCTGCCGTCGCCATAATTCCGGCAATCAAGACAAATCGCGCGCCTTTAAAATCGATGATGGTGCCTAATATAATTTGCATAATCGCTGTCACAATCATAAAAACTGAGACTGACAGGTTGACCATTGCTGTGGAAACATGGAATGATTCTTTAATAATCGGGATAATAGGTGAATAAATGTTTTGGCTTAAAGATGCAAAAAATGCGCTGAAACAAACAATGTATAAGATCAATACCGCCTTTGATTTTGTTTGAGCCATAAAGAATACACCGCCTTTTGTTTACTTAACAGGTTTGTCCGGAGTCCCATCGGTTTGTTCTGCTTCAAGTGTAGACGTCAGCTGTTCTAGAAATTTCAATACTGCATGTTGTTCGTCTTGTGAAAATGAATCGAGGAATTGGTAAAAAGCCAGCTCCTTTTTTTTATGCAATTTCTCATGCAAGTCGAAAATACGCCTGCCTTTACGGGTTAATTTGAAATATACCTCTTTTTTGTTATCCGTCAGCTGATAGCTGTTAATGAATTCTTCCTTGATCAGTTTTGTGCTGATTTTCGTTACATTTGCTTTCGATAAGTTCATTTTTCTGGCGATTCCGGCATTATTAATGGGTTCATGTTGGCCGATACAGTCAATGACATGTATGCTTGTCATGTTTTTAGGGATATCGATTACATCCTCTTCTGAGGCCTCCTTAAAAAATTGCTGAAGTGAAGTATTCGCTTTTTCTTCATTAAGGTGCAGCAGTCTCACGTATATGTCGTATATCATCCGCTTTGTCAATTCAGACATAGGCTACCCTCTTTCTTAGGAATAATAGTTTACAATAAAACAATAAGCAATATTGTTTACTGGTGAACGATTTTATTTTATCTTTTCTTGTTTTCATTGTCAATTGCTGGTGTGTGAGCTTTATATAGTGCTACATCATGCTAAGTATGAGTGAAAAAAGTGTGTGAAAAATGTGACATTTACATTTATTTTCAAATATTTAGGTACAGATGATATTGACGGGTGGAAGAATAAGGGATAAAATGACTAATGTTTACTAGTAAACATTAATTATGATGTGCGTTTTGAAAATGAAATAGAAGTTTAAATCTTAACATAATTCACTTGGAAACTTTAAGTGCTGCCTGCCTATCATCTTGATCAGTTGTGCCAGTTGTTCCAACTCATTTTTGAGGGTGATGACTTAAAGCGGGATAAGTTTTTAGGGGTGAATAAGATGACCGAAATGGTGACAGAAAGAAAGCCTGTGCATTTTACTGCTGAGTTACTGACACAAAATTGCAGAGAAATATTTGAACGGCGCCGGCACGTTTTGGTGGGAATCAGCCCGTTTAACAGCAGGTTTTCTGAGGATTATATTTACAGATTGATTGGATGGGCAACAGCTGAATTTAATAGCGTTTCCGTTTTGCTTGCGGGGCATGAGGCGGCTAACCTTCTTGAAGCGCTCGGAACTCCCCGAGGAAAGGCTGAACGAAAGGTAAGAAAAGAGGTATCGCGAAACAGAAGATTTGCAGAAAGGGCTCTTGCGGCTCATGGCGGGGACCCGATGGCGATTCATACATTTTCTGATTTTACGGAAAACAAAGCCTATCAGCTGATGAGACAAGAAGTTGAACATGCGTTTTTTGAGCAGCCTCATTTTCGGCACGCTTGTTTGGACATGTCTCGCGAAGCGATGATCGGGCGTGCGCGCGGAATCAGTTTGATGATGGAAGAAGTCAGTGAGGATATGCTGAATTTGGCTGTTGAATATGTCATTGCTGAGCTGCCGTTTTTTCTCGGAGCTCCGGATATTCTTGAGGTGGAAGAGACACTCCTTGCGTATCATCGTCCGTGGAAGCTGGGTGAGAAGATCAGCAACCATGAATTTTCTATTCGTATGCGTCCGAATCAAGGGTATCTCATTGTGCAGGAAATGGAGCAGCTTCTTTCTGAAACACGGCTCACATCTGAAGGATGATAGGGGGAGTAAACATGAATCAATCCATTAAATTGTTTAGTGTACTTTCTGATCAATTTCAAGAAAATCCATATGCTTATTTTTCACAGCTGCGGGAGGAAGATCCTGTTCATTATGAAGAGTCGATAGACAGCTATTTTATCAGCCGCTATCATGATGTCCGCTATATCCTTCAGCATCCGGATATTTTCACGACAAAATCACTTGTTGAGCGTGCTGAACCAGTCATGCGCGGCCCTGTACTGGCCCAAATGCATGGAAAAGAACACTCCGCAAAAAGAAGAATTGTAGTGAGAAGCTTTGTCGGGGACGCATTGGATCATTTGTCTCCGTTGATTAAACAAAATGCAGAAAACCTGTTAGCGCCTTATCTTGAAAGAGGGAGAATTGATCTCGTCAATGATTTTGGAAAGACGTTTGCGGTGTGTGTCACGATGGACATGCTCGGGCTGGATAAAAGAGACCATGAAAAAATCGCTGAGTGGCATAGCGGAGTTGCCGATTTTATCACGAGTATCTCTCAATCTCCTGAAGCGCGGGCGCATTCGTTATGGTGCAGCGAACAGCTTTCCCAATACTTGATGCCGGTCATTGAAGAACGCCGCGTCAATCCGGGATCAGATTTAATTTCCATCCTATGTACTTCTGAATATGAAGGCATGGCGATGTCGGACAAGGATATACTGGCACTGATTCTTAATGTGCTGTTAGCCGCAACAGAACCGGCAGATAAGACGCTGGCACTGATGATATATCATTTGCTCAACAATCCCGAGCAGATGAATGATGTTTTGGCTGACCGTTCGTTAGTGCCAAGAGCTATTGCGGAGACGTTGCGTTATAAACCGCCGGTTCAGCTGATTCCGCGGCAGCTGTCTCAAGATACGGTGGTCGGCGGTATGGAAATCAAAAAAGATACGATTGTTTTTTGTATGATCGGAGCGGCTAACCGGGACCCTGAAGCATTTGAACATCCTGATGTGTTTAATATTCATAGGGAAGATCTCGGCATCAAGAGCGCTTTTAGCGGCGCCGCCCGGCATCTCGCTTTTGGATCCGGCATCCATAACTGTGTAGGAGCAGCTTTTGCCAAAACCGAAATCGAGATTGTAGCCAATATTGTGCTGGATAATATGCGGAATATCAGATTAGAGGAAGGTTTTCATTATGCTGAGTCCGGTCTGTATACACGCGGACCTGTTTCACTTCACATTGCGTTTGACAGGGCATAATAAAATCTCAAAGGTCTCTCCCTATGCGGGTGAGGCTTTTTTACATATGTTTGGCCCACAAGTTGAAAAACGCAGTCACTGTTTTTAAATCATCAATTGAAAATTCGTTGAAAAGCTGTTTGTATTGCTCCTTTGCTTTCTCATGAAGCTGTTCATGTAATGCCGCCAGTTCTCTGCCGCTTTCAGTTAGCTTATAAAAAATTTCTTTTTTGTTGCCAGGCTTTTTGGTCACTGTGATGATATTGTGTTTCAACAAGGCTTGCACTGCTTTTGAAACAGCGGCTTTTGAGATGTGTAAGCGGGATGCCAAGAAGCTGTTGTTCACATTTTGGCTGGCATGTATACAAGAAACAATGTGAAGCTGGGTCAATGTCCATTCTTTTCTGAGGTGTTCGAGATGTTCTGAGGACATGTCGCGGGACGGTATCTGCACCTTTTGCATGACACGTTTATCCCTTTTTGATGCGAATTGTTGTATAGCTTGAATTAATTCATCATGAATACGGTTGTCCATCAATTTGCCTCTCTGATTTAATTGTTAACTGGTTAACTATCCTTAGTTTACTGGGGAATAGTGGGATTTTCAAGAGGCAGACGCTTTTTTGTTCTTTATGCACAAAAATGAACTCATAACCTTCCCTGTTCAGACGCAAAATACATGAAAAGGGAGGTGTTTTGATGAGGAAATACACTGTTATTGCTTCTTTATTCTTGTCTTTTCTTTCAGTTTTGTCTGGCGGCCATCATGAACCGAAAGCTGTTCCTGTTATAAATCAGGGACCATTCCAAACGCCTCATTACATACCCTTGCTTGAAAATCCTCCTCAAATCGATGTGAAAGCTGAAATGAAAAGCAACCTGATGATTGAGGCTCAAGTGCGTGACAATGAGTATCAAGCATTTTCTGCCTTTCTGTTTTATAAACAAAGTAATGAGCTGGGCTACAAAATGGTGCCGATGGATCCGACACCCGGAGCGGTCCGCAAGTTTTTCGCGCAGATTCCGAAACGGTTGATTTGGAACAGTGAGCTTGAGTATTACATTGTAGTTTCCAATGGGAAGCAGCGAGTCGAGTCGGAGATGAAGAAACTGAAGCTTGAGGGATATCAGGCTGATCTTGCCCATATTCCGGAGCTTCTGATCACAGAGCTAGCGATTGATACAAAGAACACGGGACGTGCAGACGGTTATGAATTTATTGAGATTTATAATACGACCGACAGAACGATTGATTTTAAAGACTATCACATCCGTTACCGTTACCCGAAAGAAGGGCCTGACTCCGATCTGATTTGGAGACCGGAAGAAAAGATCACGATACCATCCGGCGAATCGTTTGTGGTTTGGCTGAAGCCTGCCGGGCATCCAGAATTGACGGCGGAGGATTTTAATCGATATTATCAGACGCAATTAAAGGAAGGGAAAAATCTTGCGGTGATAGAAGAGTCAGAGGGTATGGCCAATACCAGACCGCGGGCAGTCGTGATTTCAACGAATACAGGAAAAGATATTTCGGTTGCACATTATCGGAAACATGCGCTGCGCCGGCTGTCGTCTGTGCTTTACAAGTATCCGCTGAACGGAACCGCAGAACTTCTCAATATTTCAATCGGAGAAAAGAATCCGTCTCCCGGAACTGTATTACAGGCGCAGGTGCCCGAGCAGAAACGAAAAATCAAGCTTGATAAAGAAAAACCGGTCATTGAAGATTTGACTGACCGCAAGCCTGTCCGTCCGGCTGAAAGCATTGAACTGCGCGCTGACATACAGGACCGCAGTCTTGTGAAAACGGCGGCTTTCTACTATCGGACAGATGAAAACAAACCGTTTAAGCGCATTCTCGCTGAAAAAGACCGCAATGACAATCTCTATCATTATATTGTGTATTCGCCTGAACTGATCGGGAAGGACCAGCTTGAGTATTACGTGACGGCAGGGGACGGGATCAATGAAGCAAGAACCCCGGTTAAAATGATTGATATTAAACAAACAAGCAAGTCGCACGGTTTGCGGTTGAACATTGAAAACAGAGACACGCTGTCGGGAACCCAGTTTCTTAAAGCGACAACAGACGGGCGCACTGACAGTATTAAGCTGTGGATTGACGGAAAAAAACAAGTGACAGAGCCCGCTATGGAAAAAGAAGTGTATTTTGCGTTCGATACGAGAAAAACGAATCTTTACTTTAAAAACGCCGTAACGATGGAAGGCAAAGTGTTAAAGGTGTTTGATGATACGACAAATAAATACCGTACTTATTCTGTTCCATTGCCAGAGACGCTGCTTCGTAAAGGAAAGCAGCTGCAGCATATTACGATACGATCAGGTTCAAAGGTGTCGCCGTTTGATACGGCTGAAAACCGTGATGATTTCTTAGTCAAAAACGCACGATTGGTGTTATCGGATGGTACGGTGATCAGGGATCAGAGAGTTTCTCCTGACAAGGAACTCTTTATTGGAGATAATCAGCGCTCGAATAAAAGCTGGCAATTTCAATTCAACCTGCCTGACGGACTTTTGACGTCACAGCTGCTGGAGTGGGATACGTCAAAGCTATCTGAAGGTGCCCACCATATTCAAGCAAGCGACGGCAAGGAAAATGTAAGCTTGGTTGTGCGGGTAGATAATTCAGGGCCCCACATCGAGCCGAATATCACCGAGGGACAAACGTACAAAGGCAACCTCATCCTGCAGGCGGATATGTATGATAAATGGAGCAAAATTGAGGAAGCGGAGGCGTCTTTAGATGGTGAAAGCATTACACTTCCATACCATACGTCATCTTCTGAACTTTTGCCGGGAAAACATTCGCTAAAAGTGACAGCAACGGACCTCGCGGGCAATAAAACAGTTGTTGAGCGGACGTTTAAAACAGAACGTGAGCATCCAGATCAGCCGGAGGTCATAGACAGCGAAGCCGACATGCATAGAGCTAAGCTTTCTGTACGAGTGAAGGATCCGACGAATGACGCCATGGATGTCGCTTTTTATAGAGGATTTCAATATACAGCGCGAAACAATGTGAAAATATTCAAACATGCGTCACGGACTGAACCGCCGAAAAGCTTTGTGCCGGAAAGTGAGACCCCGTTTACAAATAAAGAATTAGAGCGGGTATCTGCTGCTGACGGAAAAACAGTATCGACAGAAAAGAAGGAGCTTTTCCCTTATCATCGCTTTGAAGTGACGGTCGATCCTTCAGTTGATGAGAATGACTTGGCGGAAGCGGTTTGGAAGGGAAGTTCTTTGCCGGGGAGAAAGGTGACGATGTATGTTTGGAATTATCGGACAAACGAGTGGCAGCCGATTGACAGCTTTGTTGCAAAGAATGACAAACCGTTTACGCTGAAGGCGTCTGTGATCGCCTCCGATTTTGTACGGAAGTCGAAAATGAATGTGATCGTACAGGATGAAATTCCTCCTGCGAAGGATATGTACACATTTGCCTGGATGTCCGATACACAGTATTACGCCGAAAGCTATCCGCATATTTTTGATAAACAGACCGAATGGATAAAAGATAATCAAAAGCAACTCAATATCAAATATGTGTTTCACACGGGTGATATTGTAGATGATTCCGCTGATATCAGACAGTGGAAAAACGCGAATCGGTCAATGTCTGTTCTGGATAAAAGCGGGATTGCTTACGGCGTGCTGGCCGGTAACCACGATGTCGGGCATAAAGATGGCTCCTACAGGGCGTTTGGCAAATATTTTGGCAGTGATCGTTTTGATAAAAAAATGCATTATGGCGGTTCTTATAAAAATAACCGCGGACATTACGACCTGATTTCAAGCAACGGCAATGATTATATCATGCTGTACATGGGATGGGGCATAACCGATGAAGACATCGCGTGGATGAATCAGGTACTGAAGAAGCACCCTGACCGGATGGCTGTTTTAGCATTTCATGAGTATTTGCTGGTCAGCGGAAACAGAAGCCCGATCGGAGAGAAGATATTCAAAAAAGTCGTGAAGCCGAATTCGAATGTGGTGATGGTGTTAAGCGGGCATTATCATAGTGCGATGAGAAAAACTGATGAACTTGATGATGATGGTGATGGAAAACCGGATCGCCTCGTGCATCAAATGCTGGCTGATTATCAGGGCGGGCCAGAAGGCGGGCAAGGGTATTTGCGTTTGCTCCAATTTGACCAGGCGAATGATATGGTGCATGTGTCGACGTACTCTCCGCATTTACAAGATAAAAACTACTATGATACGGATACCTACGGCAACAAGGATGAGTTTTCACTTTCGCTTGATTTGAAGCCAAGGATCAAAAAGGTGGAAACCGATTATTTTGAGTGTAATATATATACCAATGAAGAGCTCGGAAAACGGGAGCAAGTGAAGAGCGGGGATACCGCTGAATTCCGCTGGGATCACCTTGAGCCGCACTCTGTTTATTATTGGTACACCATTGTAGAAGACGGTTTTAACGGCAAAACGAAGTCACCGATCTGGAGGTTCAAAACGAAAGAAGAGACATATCGTCCGGCTCCAGACCAGTTAGATTTTCGCCATGTCTCCAATCCTTAAAGAGGGTTGGAGATTTTTTTATGAAAGCCGATCCATGTAGTGGACAAATGTATAACGGTCGCCCCTGTATACAGATTTTGCATGTTCAAAAGCAGTTCCGTTCTGTAAATACGTTGTTCGTTTGATTAACAGGACAGGTGCCCCTTTTTGAATGCCGAGTATGTTTGCTTCTTCAGATGTTGCAGCGCTTGGTTCAAGCTCCTGTTTTGCACGGGAAATGGGTATGCTGTTGTATCTTTCAATATGCTCGTAAATCGATGACTGAAAATGCGATTCATTTAATTCACCCGCAAGCTCAAACGGAATATGTGAGGATTCGATCGCCATCGGAATATCATTTGCCAGCCGCACCCGAGTGATTTTATGGATAGGGGAGGGGTGCCCGCAGCCTAATATAGCGGCGAGCCCCTCCGTTGAATCAATAAGCTGGTAGTCAATGAGCCTGCTGCCCGGTGTCATCCCGCGGCTTTTCATATCCTCGGTAAAGCTTGTCAGCCCTTGGAGTGCTTGTTCCATTTTTGGCTTGCTGACAAAGGTGCCCCGACCTTTTAGGCGATAGAGAAAGCCTTCATTGACTAAATTAGAAAGAGCCTGGCGAACCGTCATCCGGCTGATCCCAAATTGTTCGGCATATTCACGCTCGGAGGGAAGAGGCATATCTGGCTGCAGCTCTCCGCTCTTAATTTGGGCTTTTAATTGCTCCATAATCTGATAATAAATCGGAATAGGCGATTGTTTATCGATATTCATAAGTCAGCATGTTCCTTTCAAGGCCTTAATGCCGCGGCTTCACGATCAATCAAAACCGTTACATCGGAATGCAAGTGCAAAGCAGATGCTGGGAAATCTTCACTTATGTCTCCTTCTAACAGCTTTTTCACAGCTTCTGCCTTGCTCTTGCCGGAAATAAGCAGCAGAATGCGCTTGCTTGAAAGAATCGTCTGGATTCCCATTGTGAGTGCTTTTTTCGGCACACTGTCTATTGAAGGGAAATATCTGGCATTCGCCTGGCGGGTTTGTTCATTTAAAGTCACAACGTGTGTTCGCGACTTGAAAGGCGTTCCCGGTTCGTTAAAGCCGATATGCCCGTTTCGGCCGATGCCGAGAAGCTGAATGTCAGTTCCGCCAAGGGATTCGACTACTTGTTCGTATCGTTTGCACTCGGCTTCCAGATCGTCTGCATTTCCATTCGGAATAAAGTGCCGGCTTGGAAGGCTGTCGATATGCTGAAAAAAACGGTTTTTCATATAGAAGTGATAGCTGTTCGGGTCATCGCTTGAAAGTCCGGCGTATTCATCCAAATTAACCGTGGTGACGTTTTTAAATGAGAGGTTCTCAGTTTGGTGCAGGCGGATCAGCTCGCGATATGTGCCTTCCGGTGTGCCGCCTGTTGCTAAACCGAGAACGGCGTCAGATTTTTCCTTGATTGTGTCTGCCGCTATTCTGGCTGCTTTTTGGCTTAGCTCTTCATATGTTTGACATTCCATTACTTTCATATCTGGTCAGCCTCCTTGGATATAAATGCAATGTTTCCACGGCAAATGGTGAGAATCACCTCGCACTCACTGCTGACAATTACAAGATCGGCATCTTTTCCCTCTGCCACACTGCCTTTTCGGTCAAAGATGCCCAGCTGTTTTGCCGCGTTTGCAGAAGTTATATTAGCTATATCCGTCCAAGAACAATTTGTAAACTCACGCATATGCCGTGCACCTTCGTTCATTTTGAGGATCGAACCGGCAAGTGTTCCGTCTGAAAGAAGAGCTGTTTTTCCTCTTACCGTCACACTCTGGCCGCCGAACTCATATACGCCGTCTTTCAGGCCTTTTGCCCTCATTGAATCGGTAATTAAAATGAGCTTGGTGCTGCCTTTTGCCAAGAAAGCAAGCTTAGCAGCTAAAGGATGGGAGTGGATGCCGTCGGCAATAAGCTCTGTCACAAACCCATCATGGGCAAGCGCTGTTCCGATCACCCCTGGCTCTCGGTGATGAAACGGGCTCATCGCGTTGTAAAGATGGGTCATATGGCTCGCGCCTGCTTTCGCGGCCTCCGACAGTAATGCGGAGTCGGCATCTGTGTGCCCCATTGAAGCGATAATGGATTCTTCTTTCAAATAGCGGATCAGTTCAAAATGCTGATCCTCTTCCGGCGCAAGTGTAACAATTTTGATCAGTCCGCCCGCCTCCTGCTGCCACTTTTTGAAAAGGGCAACATCCGATGGCCTAATCCATTCCTTTGGCTGCGCTCCGGCTCTTTTAGGTGAAACAAAGGGGCCCTCTAAATGAATGCCGAGCAGTTCCGCACCTAATAAAGAGGATTCCTCAGCTGCTTTCCAATCTCTAGCATTCACCAAAGCTTGAGAAATGTGCCCATGTTCCTGAGTAATCGTTGTTGCTAAAAAGCTCGTCGTGCCTTCTTCGGGCAGTCTTGACGACATGGTGTCTAGGGCTGAAAAGCTTGAATCCATTGTATCTGCGCCATAGCCGCCGTGAATATGAATGTCAATCATCCCGGGAAGCAAGACGGAATCTGCCGGTGCTTGAATCTCTTTTGAATAAGACTCTTTAGGCCGTTCTGTTGAGACTGTGCTGATTTTTCCCTCATTGATTCCGACATAGCCATTTTTGATTACTTCATTTTCTGTCACGATCGCGATGCCTTTGATAAGAAGACTTTCTGCCATAAATGATCCGCCTTTCTGGAATATGAATACATTTATTTTACTCCTTTTCAGACTAGTGATCTAGACCAGCCAAGGCGTTTTCCTGTCTTTTATAAAATCTGTTTTAGGTTCAAGCCCGAAAGTGATAAAATGAAATTATTGTGAGCAAGCTCGGGGCAGCCCGGAACAGGAGGAACATATCGTGGCAAAGGTTCGCACAAAAGACGTAATGGAACAGTTCAATTTGGAATTAATCAGCGGAGAAGAAGGAGTTAACCGCCCGATTACTATGAGTGACCTATCAAGACCAGGCATTGAAATTGCCGGATATTTTACATATTACCCGAGAGAGCGCGTGCAGCTTCTCGGGAAAACAGAGCTTTCTTTCTTTGAACAGCTGCCGGAAGAGGATAAAAAGCAGCGAATGGATTCTCTGTGCACGGATGTAACACCAGCTATTATTCTCTCTAGAGATATGCCTATCCCGCAGGAGCTGATTGATGCTTCTGAGAAAAACGGCGTGCCTGTCCTCAGATCGCCGCTGAAAACGACAAGGCTGTCAAGCCGGTTGACCAACTTCCTTGAGAGCAGACTTGCGCCAACCACAGCCATTCACGGTGTGCTTGTGGATATCTACGGTGTCGGCGTACTGATCACAGGAAAAAGCGGCGTCGGGAAAAGTGAAACCGCGCTGGAGCTTGTAAAAAGGGGGCACCGCCTTGTTGCCGATGACTGCGTTGAAATTCGGCAGGAGGATCAGGATACCCTTGTCGGAAACGCCCCTGAATTAATTGAGCATCTTCTTGAAATCAGAGGGCTTGGCATTATCAACGTGATGACGCTGTTTGGTGCCGGTGCGGTCAGAAGCAATAAACGAATTACGATTGTCATGAATCTTGAGCTTTGGGAGCAGGGGAAGCAATACGATCGTCTCGGGCTTGAGGAAGAAACCATGAAAATCATTGATACAGAAATTACAAAACTGACGATTCCTGTCCGTCCAGGCCGAAATCTCGCAGTCATCATCGAAGTGGCAGCAATGAACTTCAGATTGAAGCGGATGGGGCTGAACGCCGCGGAGCAATTTACCAATAAGCTGGCGGATGTCATTGAAGACAGTGAACAAGACGAATAGGAGTTGGCGTTAAATGAATGAAGCGATAGAACCACTAAATCCGATAGCTTTTCAGCTAGGGCCGTTGGCCGTCCATTGGTACGGAATCATTATCGGTCTCGGCGCTTTGCTTGGGCTTTGGATTGCGATGAGGGAAAGTGAGAAACGGGGGCTGCAGAAAGATACGTTTATCGATCTTGTCCTGTTTGCCATTCCGATTGCGATTATTTGCGCACGAATTTATTACGTTGCATTTGAATGGGATTATTATGCGGCACATCCCGGAGAAATCATTAAGATTTGGAAGGGCGGCATTGCCATTCACGGCGGATTGATCGGCGCCATTTTAACAGGCTATGTGTTTTCAAGAGTGAAAAACCTTTCGTTCTGGAAGCTTGCGGATATTGCCGCGCCAAGCATTTTACTCGGCCAGGCGATCGGCCGCTGGGGAAACTTCATGAATCAGGAAGCGCACGGCGAGGCAGTCAGCAGAGCCTTTTTAGAAAGCCTGCACCTGCCTGAATTTATCATCAATCAAATGTACATTAATGGACAATATTATCACCCTACTTTTTTATATGAATCACTATGGAGCTTTGTCGGCGTCATCATTTTGCTGTTTTTGCGCAAAGCAAATTTGCGTAGAGGCGAGATGTTCTTGATCTATATCATTTGGTATTCAATCGGAAGATACTTCATTGAAGGAATGCGGACTGACAGCTTAATGCTGACTGATGCACTTCGCATCGCTCAGGTGATTTCGATCATATTGATTGTTTTGGCTGTGGCAGCCATCATCTTCAGACGCGTCAAGGGATACTCGAAGGAGCGGTACGCGGAGTAGACGTCAACAAAGGGGGATGAGGGATGAAGAAGATCTTTCTGGCCGGTCTTTCGGCGGGTCTTCAAACAACATGGACACTCGGCAAAGTCATTTTCCCGGTAACACTATTGGTTACTTTGCTTCAGCATACGCCAGTCATGGATTGGCTGATACGCCTGATCACACCGGTTATGGGCCTTTTTGGGCTTTCAGGTGAAGCGGCCATTCCGCTTGTGCTGGGAAATATGCTGAATCTGTATGCCGGCATTGCCGGGATTTTGACATTGGATTTATCTGTGAAGGAAGTCTTTATTTTAGCTGTAATGCTTTCATTCTGTCATAACTTGATTATCGAATCGACAGTTGCCGCAAAGGTCGGCATCAGAATTGGCGTTATATTGGCGGTGCGCATCGGTTTGGCCGCTGTGTCAGCAATCGTCATCAACCTCATTTGGCATGGCGGACAGGAAACGGCGCAGTACGGTTTTATCACCGCGAAGAATGCAGCGCCTGACGGCTGGCTGGCAATGCTGGCCGAGGCTTTAACGAAAGCCGGACTTGGCGTTTTACAGCTTGCAGCAATAGTGATCCCGCTGATGATCATCATTCAGTTCTTAAGAGATTTAGGTTGGCTGCATCGGTTTTCCAGATGGCTGTCGCCGTTTACACAGCTGCTTGGCATGAATAAAAATACGTCCATGACGATGGTGGCAGGACTGACGATCGGTTTGGCCTACGGAGCGGGTGTTATGATCAAAGCTGTTGAGGATGACGGCGTGAGCAGACGAGATATGACATTGACCTTTATTTTTCTTGTTGCCTGCCACGCGGTCGTAGAAGATACACTTGTCTTTATTCCGCTCGGCATACCGGTCTGGCCCCTTCTTCTGATTCGTGTCACTACCGCAGTATTGCTGACAATGGCTATTTCGCATACATGGAAAAAATGGAAACCCTCAGCGGTTGGAAAGGAAGCAATATGAGTGACAAACAAGTAACGACGATTCTGTTTGATTTAGATGGAACCCTTATTAATACGAATGAATTAATTATCGCGTCCTTTTTGCATACACTGGAGCATTATTACCCGAGCAAGTATAAACGAGAAGACGTTCTAGCGTTTATCGGGCCGTCTCTTTTTGACACATTCTCCTCGATGGACGCAGATAAATGCGATGATATGATCGCCATGTACAGAGCGTACAATCATGACATGCATGATACACTCGTGACTGAATATGAAACGGTGTATGAAACCCTGGATGCATTAAAAAAAGCCGGCTTTAAATTAGGGATTGTGACAACGAAATTAAGAGATACTGTCAATATGGGCCTCAAGCTGACAGGAATCGGTGAATTCTTTGAAACGGTCGTCACCCTTGATGATGTAACGAAGGCAAAGCCTGATCCCGAGCCTGTGCTTTTAGCGCTAAAACAGTTAGGAAGCGAACCGGCTGAAGCCATTATGGTCGGAGATAATTACCACGATGTGCTGGCAGGGAAAAATGCTGGAACAAAAACGGCCGGAGTCGCATGGACGATTAAAGGGCCCGAAACACTGATGAAGCATGAGCCTGATTATATGCTTGAGAAAATGAGTGATCTATTACAAATCGTTGGAGTGAAGTAATCTGTGAGAAAAACAGATCGTCATCCGGTCTCGGGGGCTAACTCACTGTGGCATGTCTATCAAACGGTGCCTTTTTTAAAGGTTGTCAAAAATTTCATTGTCATTCAAATTGCAAGATACACACCGTTTATAGGGATGAAAAACTGGCTGTACCGTACATTTCTGCGGATGAAGGTTGGAAAGCAGGCATCCTTTGCCCTCATGGTGATGCCGGATATTATGTTTCCGGAAAAGATCTCAGTAGGGACAAATACAATCGTCGGGTACAATACGACCATTTTGGCCCATGAGTATTTGATTCAGGAATATCGGATCGGCAAAGTCCTGATCGGAGACGAAGTGATGATCGGAGCCAACACGACCATTCTGCCCGGGGTTGAAATAGGGAATGGCGCAGTTGTGTCCGCCGGAACACTTGTCCATAAAGATGTGCCTGCCGGCGCATTTGTCGGCGGAAATCCGATGAGAATCATCTATACGAAGGAAGAAATGCAAGAAAGATTGAGAAAGCCCGCTGAATAAACATCAGCGGACTTTTTTTGTGTTAAAATGGAGTATTGTTGTTTTCGTAAATATGCTGAACGCCAATCCATTTTTGGCCAACATTGGAGTAGCGTGTATTTGTCATTCTGACCGTGCTTGTTTTGCTGTCTGTCCGGAATATCGCTTCTTTCATGTTCGTGATGGTGCACTTGTCAATGATCACATCAACGTGGAAGGTTGAACCGCCAAGCTGTCTAATGAACTTTCCGCCATTGTCCGCCGAGAAATTTTTCACTGTGAATGTGCTGGCTTTATTAATTTGAAAAATCTTATCTGACGCTTTTTGGGCAGAGCCGCCGTCGATGGTCACTTTTCCTTCCTTCTTCACCGTTAACGCATCCTCGCCAACATCTTCCCACTTCACATTCTGAATGTTAACGTTTCCATAAGTGTGCACGCCATCAGCAGCAGGTGCGCCGAGCACCACATTTTTCAGAGTTGCTCCATCCTCCACACGAAAAACAGGTTTTTGGTTTTCGGACTGGCTTCCGTCACCTAATTCTTTCCCTGCTACAAACCGCTGTCCCTTCCCGTCATATGTTGTATTTTTTGGTACGATAATTGTTTCGTGAACCACTTTGTCAGCTGCAAAAGCAGTTGATGTTTGAATCTGGCTGAAACCCATAACCAAACTGAACATAAATAGGATAGACACGATTTTTTTCAATGATAAAATCCTCCCCCGGATTGTTTAATTTTTTTGTAAGAGAAGCCTCAGCGACTTGCACCGGCTTCTCTCACATAGATCGGGGCAAGGCTGAATCTGCTTTAATCATAAAAACAGATAGCCTGAAAGTAAAGATAATTTTGGATGGAAAATGGAAAATGAATCGATATTACCGATTGAAACAAAAAGCGTGAATATTGTCGTATTTGCTCAGGGTAGAGCATAGGCACTGTAAAAGCGAACAGTTTTTCAGCAGCTTACTTTTGAATCACGACCGCTTGGCTGCCCATTTGTTCCCACGCTTTTTCAAAGCTCGTTCTGTCAGTTTTTCTGTTCTTGTAGCCATACGGATCATTGAGATACACGTATTTTTCATCGTATCCTGTAACGGCGACACTGTGTTCACTGTACGTGATATCTATCGTTCCGTTTGGCGTTTTCCATGTTTGCATGTTGTCAACTGGCGTAAAGTTTGCGGTTGTAATGACCCAAACAGGATTGCCTTTCTCAAGCTGTTCATAAACAGCAGAAATGCTTTTGCCAGTCAGGTCAGACACTTTGTCTCCGGCATAGGCTTTCGCCAGCTGATAGATTGGTCCATGGTAGACACCGAGACCCGGTCCATTCGCCATATCCCCGACAAATCCGTCATTCGGATCACCTTTTAATCCGCTGCTGTATGTCAACGGCACTGTGGTTATCTGGTTAGCCAATGTGTTTTTTGTCACATTGTATCCCGCGTAATTCAGCACCATAGCAAGACTTGTAACTTCACAGCCGTTATAGAGCCGAGGCGCGTCCATCTGATTGTAAAGGACGACATCCAGCGGTTCTGCGCTTCCTTTCAGCGCCTTTTTGCTGTTCGCAGCTGTTTCCGATTCTTTTTCAGCGTCTTTTTTATCGCTATTGAAAAAAGGGATATCTATATCTTTTGCATCTATTTTAAGTCCGAAAAAAATGACGCCTGAAAGAATAATCAGTACACATAGAGTTCGCAGTGTTTTCATCTTTATCTCCTTGTTCTCTATTTGACTTGTATTATAGCATGCCAAACATAAAGAATTTGAGATATTACGTACCTTTAATCATTTATTCATGATTTTTTCATAATTAGGAGGAGGACATTTGAATGAAAAATATCCTGACTAAAGTTAAGCATTGATTTTCGTTCTTTCATCTGCTAACATATTATCATATTAGCGAACTAAAGGATTCGGAATTTTCCTTCATACAATGGCAACGGAGGTGCTCGGGTTAATGTTTATGTTTGAAAAACCGCACGGCATGAGAGATACACTGCCCGGTTTATACAAAACGAAAAAAAAGGTGAGACAATCGTTAACCGATTTGATCGATAAATGGGGATATCAATTTATGGAAACGCCGACACTGGAATTTTACGATACCGTCGGCGTGCAGTCTGCGATTGAAGAACAGCAGCTGTTCAAGCTTCTTGATCAGGACGGAAAGACATTGGTGCTTCGCCCGGATATGACAGGACCGATTGCAAGGGTGGCGGCATCAAAGCTTCTGAAACACGATCATCCGCTCAGAGTCGGCTATGCGGCAAATGTATTCAGGGCTCAGGAACGCGAAGGCGGACGTCCCGCCGAATTTGAGCAGGTCGGAGTGGAATTAATCGGTGACGGCACAACTAGCGCGGATGCGGAGGTCATTGCTTTAGTCATCGGTGCGTTAAAAAACGCCGGGCTGTCCTCCTTTAAAATTGCTATCGGCCATGCCGGCATAGCGGATGCTCTGTTTGTTGAGGTGCTCGGAAACGTTGAACGTGCTGATGTGCTGCGGAGGTTTTTATACGAGAAGAATTCCGTCGGCTACAGAGAACATGTTAAATCTCTCCCGCTTTCCTCCATTGATAAAAGCAGGCTGCTTGAGCTTCTTGAATTGCGGGGCGGCATAGAAGTATGCGGACGTGCTGAGGAAATCGTCGATTCTGCGCAAGGAAAAAGCGTGGTTGATGAGCTGAAGGCGCTATGGGACATTCTTGAGGATTACGGATGTACGGAAAATGTCCGCCTGGATTTGAATATGGTCAGCCACATGAGCTATTACACAGGGATTTTATTTGAGGTGTACGCCGAAAATGTCGGCTTTGTCATTGGAAGCGGAGGCCGTTACAACAAGCTTCTGGGCTATTTTGATTCACCCGCACCGGCGACAGGCTTCGGGCTTCGGATCGACCGGCTGATTGAAGCGCTTCATATAAAAGGCGAACCTTGTGAAATAGATGCTGTCATTTTCAGCAAAGAGCAGCGGGCGCAAGCCATCGCTTATGCGAATGAAGAACGTATGAAAGGGAACAAAGTGGTTCTTCAAGATTTATCGGGAATTGAAAATATCGATCAGATGACAAAATCTTTTGCAAACGTCACCTATTTTATCGGTGCCAGAAAGGAAGAGCAAAATGGGTAAGTTACTCACAATGGCGATGCCGAAGGGCCGGATATTTGAAGAAGCAGCAGGATTGCTGCGCCAGGCGGGCTATAAGCTCCCAGAGGAGTTTGAAGATTCAAGAAAACTGATCATCGACGTGCCGGAGGAAAATCTTCGTTTCATATTAGCTAAGCCGATGGACGTGACCACATATGTGGAGCATGGCGTGGCGGATGTCGGAATTGCTGGCAAGGATGTCATGCTGGAAGAGGAGCGCGATGTGTATGAGGTGCTGGATTTAAAGATCAGCAAATGCCACTTGGCAGTCGCCGGACTTCCGAATACAGACTGGAGCGGCGTAGCCCCGAGAATCGCGACAAAGTATCCGAATGTGGCTTCCAGTTATTTTAGAGAGCAGGGAGAACAAGTCGAAATTATTAAGCTCAACGGTTCAATCGAGCTGGCCCCGCTCATTGGGCTTGCAGACCGGATTGTGGACATCGTTTCCACAGGTCAGACGCTGAAAGAAAACGGGCTTGTTGAAACGGAACACATTTGTGACATTACTTCCCGTTTTATCGTCAACCCGGTAAGCTATCGCATGAAAGACGATGTGATTGACGAAATGGCATCCCGCTTAGCTCTCGTTGTGGAAGGAGAAACGGCAAAATGAAAATCAAAACCATCAGCGGCGTTGAACGGCTTTCTCTCAAGCGGTCCATTGATGCCGGAACGGAAGAGCAAAGAAAAACAGTCCGATCCATTATTGACGATGTCAAAGAAAATGGTGATCAGGCGGTCCGCAGCTATACAGCGAGATTTGACGGCATCGAAATCGACAGCCCGCTGGTCACAAAAGAAGAAATTGAGGAAGCATACACTTTGCTGGATTCACAGCTGCTTCAGGTGATGAGGCAGGCAATCGAAAATATTAGGGAATATCACGAAAGACAGCTGCAATCCTCATGGTTTTATCACAGAAAGGACGGCACAATGCTGGGGCAGAAAGTGACGGCGCTTGATTCCGCTGGCGTATATGTGCCCGGGGGAACGGCTGCATATCCTTCATCTGTTTTGATGAATGTCATTCCGGCGCTGACAGCGGGTGTGGAAAGAATCGTCCTTGTGACGCCTCCGGGAAGAGACGGACAGCTGTCCCCAGGGGTTTTAGTCGCTGCTGCCGAGCTCGGCATCAAAGATATTTACAAAATGGGCGGCGCTCAGGCGATTGCGGCGCTGGCGTACGGAACCGAAACCATCGAGCCGGTGGATAAAATTACAGGCCCGGGAAACATTTATGTCGCGCTTGCCAAACGAGAGGTGTTCGGCGATGTCGATATTGATATGATTGCCGGACCGAGTGAAATCGTCGTCCTGGCTGATGAAACAGCTATACCGAGGGAAATTGCAGCTGACCTGCTGTCACAGGCGGAACACGATAAGCTCAGCTCATGTGTGTTTGTCACGGATTCCATGGCTCTGGCCGAGGCGGTTTCAGCAGAGGTGAACGAGCAGCTGAAAACCTTTCCGCGAAGAGAAATAGCGGAAGCTTCAGTGGGTGATTACGGTTGTATCTATGTGGCGGAAACAATGGATGAAGCGATTGATACTGTCAATACGCTCGCACCGGAGCATTTAGAAATCATCACACAGTCTCCCGAAGCTTTGCTTGGCAGCATCAAACATGCAGGTGCGATTTTCTTAGGCAGATACAGCCCAGAGCCTGTCGGAGATTATTTTGCCGGACCGAACCATGTGCTTCCGACAAATGGGACAGCGAGATTTTCAAGTCCATTAAACGTAACGGATTTTCAAAAGAAATCGAGCATTATTTCTTACAGCCAAACAGCCTTTGAAGAACATGCCGAAAGCATCGCGGCTTTTGCCAGACTTGAAGGATTAGAAGCGCATGCCAGATCAATTGAATCGAGAGAACGGAGGAATTCAAAATGAGAAAAGCGGAACACGCCAGAAAAACTAACGAAACAGATATCGAGCTGGCATTCGCAATAGACGGTGAGGGACAGGTTGATATCAAAACAGACGTACCGTTTATGACGCACATGCTGGATTTATTCACGAAACATGGCCAATTCGATCTTACGATAAACGCAAAAGGCGATGTTGATATAGATGATCACCACACGACTGAAGACATCGGCATTTGCTTAGGGCAGGCGCTGCTCGAAGCATTGGGCGATAAAAAAGGAATCAAACGCTATGGATCGGCATTTGTACCGATGGATGAGGCGCTTGCTCAAGTCGTCATAGATTTAAGCAATCGGCCGCACTTGGAAATGCGCGCGGACTTCCCTGCGGCTAAAGTCGGAACATTTGATACGGAGCTTGTACATGAATTTTTGTGGAAGCTGGCGCTTGAAGCACGTATGAACCTGCATGTCATCGTTCATTATGGCACAAACACCCACCACATGATTGAAGCTGTTTTTAAAGCGCTTGGACGTGCGCTTGATGAAGCGACTATGATCGATCCGCGTGTTAAAGGGATACCATCAACGAAAGGGATGCTGTAAATGATCGGCGTGATAGATTACGGAATGGGCAATTTATACAGTGTCTCAAAGGCGCTTGAGCGTGTCGGCGTGCCGTATTTTGTTTCTGAAAAGCCGGAGAAGCTGAAAGAAGCTGATGCCTTTATTTTGCCGGGAGTCGGTTCATTTGGAGACGCGATGGACAATTTGCGCAGCTCGAAGCTTGATCAATTGATTCACGATATGGTCTCAGAGGGGCGCTTGCTGCTCGGTATCTGTTTAGGCATGCAGCTTTTATTTGAGCAAAGTGAAGAAAACGGCACCGCGTCAGGACTTGGGCTGTTAAAAGGAAAAGCGGTCAGGCTGAAAGCAGAAGATGAGGAAGGAAACAAGCTGAAAGTTCCGCATATGGGCTGGAATCGCCTTTCCTTTCATACCGAATTCCCGCTGTTGGCTCAAACAGATGAAGGCTATGCTTATTTCGTGCATTCGTATTACATTGACGGGATGGAGGAGGCCGCGCTTTTGGCAAGCGCTGATTATGGTGTGCGAGTGCCTGCTGTAGTCGGAAAAGGAAACGTCTTCGGCGCCCAGTTCCATCCGGAAAAAAGCAGCACAGTCGGAATGTCCATCTTAACCCAATTCACGAAAATGGCAGCAGAACAGAAGGTGAAAAAATGAGTGCTTTTACATTATATCCGGCAATTGATATGAGAAATGGCAAATGTGTCCGCCTTGTTCAAGGAGATTATAATAAGGAAACAATATACGGCGATTCACCATACGACATGGCCTCGTTATTTGCGAGTGAGGGTGCCGAATGGATCCATCTCGTTGATCTCGACGGCGCCAAAGAAGGGAAAAGGGTAAATCACCGCCATGTGATCGAAATTTCGCAAAAGCTGGACTTAAAAGTGGAAATCGGCGGCGGGATCCGTTCTGAAAGTGACGTCTATGAATACTTATCAGCAGGAGTCGATCGAGTGATTCTGGGAAGCTCAGCTGTTTCTAACCCTCCGTTTGTAAAAAAAATGCTGAAACAATATGGCGGGAAAATTGCAATCGGATTGGATGCGAGAAACGGCTTTGTTTCAACAGAGGGATGGCTGGAAACATCAAGCATTAAGGCCGCTGAACTCGGCAAAGAGCTTGCCAATGAAGGAGCGGAAGTATTTATTTTTACTGACATCGCGACAGACGGGATGCTGTCAGGCCCAAATATTGAAAGCACGGTCGAGCTTGCTAGGGAAACGGGGAAATCTGTGATTGCTTCCGGCGGAGTCAGTTCCGTAGCGGATCTCGAAGCCCTCGCCCGCTATCAGGCGGACGGCGTTTCTGGAGCGATCATCGGAAAAGCGTTGTATACCAATCAGTTTACGTTGAGCCAGGCGCTTGAAAGGGTGAAGCGCAAATGATCACAAAACGGATTATTCCATGTCTTGATGTCAAAGAAGGACGCGTTGTCAAAGGAATTCAATTTCTCGAATTAAAGGATGCCGGTGACCCTGTTGAACTGGCGGAAGCGTACGATCAGGAAGGCGCGGATGAACTGGTTTTTCTTGATATTTCCGCTTCGCATGAAGGACGAAAAACGATGGTGGACGTTGTGGAGCAGGTTGCCGCGAAGCTTGCGATTCCGTTTACAGTCGGCGGCGGCATCAATCAGCTTAACGATATGAAAACGATTCTGCGTGCCGGTGCAGATAAAGTTTCTGTGAACACAGCAGCTGTTCTCCGGCCTGAGCTGATTACAGAAGGAGCCGAGTTTTTCGGCTCTCAATGTATCGTACTTGCCATCGATGCCAAGTATGACCAGGAATCTGGCACATATAAGGTCTACACGCACGGCGGCAGAAAGAAAACAGATTGGGAAGTCACTGCATGGGCAGCAGAAGGCGTCAAACGCGGAGCAGGAGAAATATTGCTGACAAGCATGGACTCTGACGGTGAGAAAAAAGGCTTTGACCACAGGCTGACAAAGCTTGTTTCTGAAGCTGTCCCCGTACCTGTTATCGCCTCGGGAGGAGCGGGAAACGCGCAGCATATGCTTGAGGCTTTTACAAAAGGGGAAGCCGACGCCGCGCTGGCCGCCTCTATTTTTCATTATAAAGAAACATCAATTAAAGAAGTGAAATCATACTTGAAAGAACACGGGGTGAATGTGAGATGAAACGGGCAGATGAACTGCGATTTAATGAGGACGGATTAATTCCTGCCATCGTACAGGATGCGGCAAGCAAAGAAGTGTTGACACTTGCCTATATGAACAAGGAATCGTACGAAAAAACGCTGGAAACGAAAGAAACATGGTTTTACAGCCGCTCGCGCCAAGAGCTATGGCATAAAGGTGAAACCTCAGGGAACACACAAGCCGTTAAGGGTATCCGATATGACTGCGACCAAGACGCGCTGATCGTGCTCGTAGAACCATCCGGCCCGGCATGCCACACTGGCAGCTACAGCTGTTTTACAAAGGAACAGACAGAAGAACAGGCTGCAGGCCGTTTTGACATCATGAACGAGCTTGAGCGCGTGATCGCGGAACGCCAAGCGGAAAAGCCTGAAGGAGCTTACACCACTTACCTTTTCCGAGAAGGCGTCGATAAGATTTTGAAAAAAGTTGGTGAAGAAGCATCCGAAGTCATCATCGCCGCGAAGAACCGAGATCACGAGGAACTTAAATGGGAAGCGGCAGACCTGCTGTATCACCTGCTTGTCCTGCTCAGAGAACAAGCATTGCCGCTGGATGATGTGCTTGATGTATTGAAAAAACGCCATTCTGAAAAGTAATTGGAAAGAGCCGTATGATAAACGGCTCTTTTTATTTCGGGAAAAAAGTAATAGGTATTTAAGATGATATGAGGTGTTTTGCATGATTAGTTAATAAAAGGAGATCAAAACCAAGTCGGATTTCCTATTTATCCAAATTCCGCCATGATGTAACATGGAAAAGGATAAATTAATCACTCATTAACCAGGTCAATAGAATTATTTTTAGTATGAAAATAGAATATTATTCTCACAAAACCCGTGGAGGTTCGTAATGAAAAAGATCATCTTTATTTGTTTCAGCTTATTACTAGCCCTGACAGGAGGATGCAGTATGAATGACAATGAAAAAAACAGCACAAATGACACTAAAACAGAAGCCGTAAAACCAAAAGACATGGATCCGAAAGACCTGCCGCAAGTTCCTGCGTTTCAGGATGAGAAAACCAGAGAGTACATGGTGTCAACGAAAGAAGAGGAGCCGGGGTATTATTTGCTTGAGTCTAAGTTGAATGGATTTAGGATGTTGTTTCCGGAGGATGGCGAATATCTATCAAGAAGATCATCGTTAACTGGGAAAAACAAAGAGAGTATTGGATTTAATAGTTATGATAAAGACACCAATGTAATGTTTGATGGCCATGTAACATATTACAAAGAAGAAAGTTTTGTGAATGAGCCTGAGACAATGTTAGATATTGTTAGTGGAAAAAATGATTATAAAGGTGAATACAAAAAAAATAGCAAAAAGAACACGGATATCTACTTTGCTAAGAAAAAAGACATCTTTGATGATATTGATAGAAAGTATAATTACTCATACAGTTACTTTGGATATGTGAAATCTACAGAAGAAGATAATCTAGGAGTAGAATACGCCTTTACTTTCGGATGCAAAAATGAAAATCAACCATGCTCCTTAGATGAAGAAAAGGCTAAAATTAAAGTTGAGAAATTAATTAATTCTATCACCTTTTTAATAGATAAAAAGGAGAAATAAGATGGAAAATAAAAATGTATTTGAGAATGAGAACGTAAAGTTACGGCTAATTGATTTAGAATATGACTATAAACAAAAGTTTGCCTCAATTAATGCGAGTGAAGTTAAGGAAGCCAAAGTGGATTTCGAAGCAGATGTTCGCAGAATTTATAAAGAGGAAACCCACCACGATCTTCCGAAGAATATAAAAGTTGAAATTTATACCTCCAATGAACTTGTAAACCAGAATACAAGTATAGAAAGTTCGACCAGAGAATCAGGTTACGATGGGACGGCAATCCATATAATAGATAAGAAAAAACATATCGATCAGCTTCATATTATTTCAGAAGGCAGTGCTGATAATAAGGATTGGTCGTATAACTTTTTTGGTCTTTTTTTGGGAATCGATCATAGTCAATATGAGGCTACGAAGGAGTTTACTAAAAAAGCAAAGAAAGCAGCAGGTAACTCTGAGGATTTAAAAACATTCGCCTTAGGACATTCACTTGCTAATAATAACCAAGTAATGGTGCAATTGATTAATGGAGAATATGATGAAGTTTATGGTGTAAATGGGGCTCAAGTCAATATCAATCAATTACTTGAAACTGATGAAAGTTTATATAGATATGTTATTAGGAAATTTAGTTATAAATATGAAAATATTGATTCTATCCCACCAGAAACGTTAAAAAAAGAAATCCAAAAATATTATGAAGACAAAGGCGTAACAGCAAACATCACTCAGCGCATCTCAAAAGATGACCCGCTGTACGGTGCGAGCGGCAAGGCGGACTTCATTACATTCGGCGATGTGAAGATGGCAGATACAAATACAAGTGTAGAAGGCATCCGAAACATTATGGATGGATCCCTGATGAAGACGTGAGAGCGATTCGAAAATTCCTTCAAAAATATAAGGATGACTATGAAAAAGGCGGCTTGGACGGTTTTGTAAAGGCAGCAAGCGGGATTGACATAGAGCTGATAGATAAAGTGAAATACACAGATGGTGTATTAGCAAAAGCGAATGTCATTTATGAAAACTTTGATGATGTTAAGCAAATGTATGGCCGAATTAAAGAGAATTTGCCAGCGTTTTTAGGTTTTCTCCATACCTTATTGGGAAACAGCGGACCGGTCGTAGATCAGCTAGCTGAAAATGGGTATATCGATGAAACGCAAAAGAAAGTGATCAAAAAAGAATTAACGAATATTAATGCGAGTATGCGAGGCATAGAATCACGGTACGAACATTTCATTGACCATCTAAAGCATGGTCAATTTATGCAAGCTTTAAAAGACGTTGGTGAAATAGTGGACTATGTTAAATCAATTTTGTCCTCGTTGAAAACACTCGACACAGAAACAAAAGAAGCATTAAAACTCATCGTCGACGGCCACAGCATCGTTCAAATGCTGAACGCATTATCAAAGGAAAAAGGCTTCAGCTATAAAGGCTCCGATATTTACTTTACAGGGAAGAGCGGCTCGGGAGAAACGATTAAAGTCAATATCTCATCCGCTGTCAGAATCTATCAAAACGGTATGAAGATCGTTGAAGATATGGAAGATGCGATTTCTAAGTACCAGAAGGTTTACAGTCAGGAAATCGATGAAGACTTTGCAGACAAAAAACAGGCAATCATCACAGCTATTCATCATATGGAAGAAAATCCTTCGCATTATGCCTTCGATCTTCAATTCCGGCTTGCAGCCGGTTTCAGCCACACATTCGATAAATTGGAGAAAATCTCAGTTCATGAATCGTTGCACACAGGTGCGCTCCCTGCTAATGATGGAATTGTTGCTGAATTAAAAAAACAGACAACAGAAAAAAGAGATTTTATCAAAAGCATCCGTGAGAGTATTGAAAAGCTGTTTGAAAAAGAAGAAATGATTTCTCAATTATTTGATTTCCAGCCTTAGGAGGAATATGAAGAGTGACTTCCTTATTTTCAGAAAGTGAAACAGAAATTGTATCAACCACCTATATGTTTCTTACCCAAGACGAAATGAAAGGGAAAGCAGGCAGCCTCAATAAACCGATCAACGACATTCTCAACCAGACAAAGAAATTCGAGTCTTCGCTAAAAGAGGAGATCAAAGGACAAAAAGGGCTGATTGTAAAAAAAATAAAAGAAGAGCTTGAATCGAAAAGCGAAAAACAAAAAGCCGCACTTCAAATGATAAAAGAAGAACATACTGCAAAAGTTAACAGGTACAAAATGATAATTGAAGACCTGCGAAAGCAGGACGTGACATTGACTTACAGAAAAAAGAAACCTGTTCAAGATGTCTAGTATAAAAAATCTCCTATTCAAACAGTGGGTAGGAGATTTTTATTTTCATCACAGCAAAAATATACTGAAAAAGTCTCTCTCCATTGATATGATTGAGAAAGAGTAAAAATCATCCTTTTGTATGCCATTTCACCTTTCTGAACGCTGAAACAGGAGGAAACATATATGCCAACCAAGCAACAAAAATCTAAAAGTAAATTGAAACCCTTTTTTGCATTAGTAAAGAAGACCAATCCTTCTTATGGAAAGCTTGCATTTGCGCTGGTCCTCAGTATTGTGACCACGCTGGTCAGCCTGCTGATTCCATTATTAACGAAGCAGCTTGTCGATGGATTTTCCATGTCAAACCTGTCAGGCACGCAAATCGGGCTGATCGCTCTAGTTTTTTTCGTTCAGGCCGGTTTAAACGCTTATGCCACCTATGCGCTTAACTATAATGGACAAAAAATCATCTCCGGGCTGAGGGATTTATTATGGAAGAAATTAATTAAGCTCCCTGTCTCTTATTTCGATACAAACGCTTCCGGAGAAACAGTCAGCCGTGTAACGAATGATACGATGGTGGTCAAAGAACTGATTACAACGCATATCAGCGGATTTATTACCGGAATCATTTCTGTTATTGGATCACTGACAATCTTGTTTATTATGAATTGGAAGCTGACACTGCTTGTATTAGTTGTTGTTCCGCTGGCAGCTCTTATTTTAATTCCGATTGGCCGGAAGATGTTCTCCATTTCCCGGGAAACGCAAGATGAAACAGCCCGTTTTACAGGCCTGCTGAATCAAATTCTTCCGGAAATCAGACTCGTCAAGGCTTCAAATGCGGAGGATGTCGAATATGGGCGCGGGAAGATGGGGATTTCTTCATTATTTAAACTTGGAGTGCGCGAAGCAAAGGTTCAGTCGCTTGTCGGTCCGCTCATCTCACTCGTGTTAATGGCGGCGCTTGTGGCAGTTATCGGATACGGCGGCATGCAGGTGTCATCAGGTGAGCTTACCGCAGGAGCGCTCGTGGCTTTTATTTTATATTTGTTTCAAATTATTATGCCGATGGGCCAGATTACAACGTTCTTCACACAACTGCAAAAATCAATCGGCGCAACTGAACGAATGATTGAGATTTTGGCAGAGGAAGAGGAAGATACAGTCACAGGAAAACAAATTGAAACCGCGCATTTGCCTATTCAGCTTGATCGTGTGTCCTTTGGATATAAGCCTGATCAGCTGATCTTAAAAGAGATCAGCGCCGTCATTGAGGCAGGGAAAGTCACAGCGATTGTCGGTCCGAGCGGCGGTGGGAAAACGACGCTGTTTAAGCTGCTTGAACGTTTCTATACTCCGACTGCAGGGACCATCCTGCTGGGGGATAAGCCGGTTGATACTTACTCGCTTGAATCGTGGCGGGAGCACATCGGGTATGTATCACAGGAAAGCCCGTTAATGTCAGGAACAATTAGAGAAAATATTTGCTACGGGTTAGAGCGTGATGTTACGGACGCTGAGATTGAAAAAGCCGCGGAGATGGCATATGCGCTCAATTTTATAAAGGAGCTGCCGAATCAGCTTGATACAGAGGTGGGCGAACGCGGCATTATGCTGTCAGGCGGACAAAGGCAGAGAATCGCGATTGCGCGAGCGCTCCTTCGTGACCCGAGAATTCTTATGCTCGATGAAGCCACTTCAAGCCTCGACAGCCAATCTGAAAAATCAGTTCAGCAGGCGCTTGAGGTGCTGATGGAGGGCCGCACAACGATCGTTATCGCACACCGCTTATCTACCGTTGTAGACGCGGACCAGCTTTTGTTTGTTGAAAAAGGAGAAATTACCGGGCGTGGAACACATCATGAATTAATGGCCTCCCATGATCTTTATAGAGATTTTGCTGAACAGCAGCTGAAAATGAACGCGGATTTAGAAAACAAAGCCGGGTAAATTTTGGTCGAATCAGCCAGTAAAAAAGCGGAGGGATTCTCCCAATCCTTCCTTTTGAACTATTGAGGGGCTTACGATTTATGGTATACTACTGACGGTAATATTGTATAAAACGGAGGGTAGTTGTGGGAAAACACACTTCTGAACATAAAAATCACGCACAAATTGTCCAGCTGCTTCAAGATGGACAATATTTTTTTCATAAAGGATTGAAAGCGTATAAAGAGCGCAATCTGAAACGGGCAAGCAAACTGATTCAGCGCGCGGTTCATTTGGAGCCGGAGGATTCAGAAATGCTATCGCAGCTTGCGGTCATTTATTCAGAAATGGGCCAGTATCAAGAGTCGAACGATCTTCTTGATTATATCATGGCAAATCTGGAGGCCGAAATGCCGGAGTGCCATTACTTTAAAGCGAATAACTTTGCCCATCTGGGACTCTTTCAAGAAGCTTATAAAGAAGCGGCCGCTTATTCAGATGCGGACCCGGACGGTGAATTTGCTGAAGAAAACGATAGTCTGCTTGAATTGCTAGATTTGGGAGACGGCGGGCCGGAGGATTCTTTGTATGATCAGGATGAATTGCTGATGAAACAGGATCGGGCAAAGTCGCTGCTGGAAAGCGGCCAGCTTGCTGAAGCGGTTGCAGCGCTTGAGGAGATCACAGCAGATTATCCGGAGCTTTGGTCAGCATACAACAACCTGGCGCTTGCCTATTTCTATTCAGGCAACATTGTAAAAGCGAAGCAAACCGCTTATCAAGTGCTCAGTCATAATGAAGGAAACCTTCACGCCTTATGCAATCTTCTCGTTTTCTACTATTATGAAAGAGAAGACGAAAAAGTGGCGGAATTGAGTGCTCAGCTTTCTAATGTATATCCGATGCTTCTGGAACAGCGCTATAAACTGGGGGCCACCTTGGCGCTTGTCGGCCGTTACGATATCGGATATAAATGGCTTAAATCATTATATAAAACCGGCTTTGAAGGTGACGACACATTCTTTTACTGGCTCTCGTGCTCCGCTTATTTTACGGGACATACTGAATTTGCCGAGACGCTCTGGAGAAAAGTCGAGTCACAATATCCCGGAGAAGACCGCCCGGCTCCCTGGATTGAGCGGAGGGAAGCTCTTCCTTCATCTGTGGAACAGCGCCTTGCAGCCTATTATATCAGCAGCACAAAGGGAGAAACGGAGCATCTTGAAGCGGTGATACGCTCAAAGAGAATAACCGCTCCTTTCGAAAATCATTTTGTTAAGCTGCTTTTGAATGGAGATTCCGCGGCTGCTGACGTAACAGAGGATGCACTTTTTGCCTATCAAACCGTTAAATTATTGGAGCAAGCTGAAAAAGAAGAGATGAAAACAGAAGTCATGAGCTGCTGGGTGTTCCATGTCATCCAGCAAATCCGTGCAGCCGCTCCGTTGAAAAATGAGAGGGGTTGGGCAGCGGCGATCTGTTATATCTGGAAAGAAGCCCACGGCAAGCATGACACGAAAAAAGACACAGCAGCCCGCTTCGGCATCTCTCCGGCAACTTTGACGAAATATATGAAATATATTGATGATATTCTAGAATAGAATATTTTGAAGAGTCGATTTATAGAATCGACTCTTTTTTTGTTTGATAGATTATATTAAAAAAATAATATCGACAGTTTTTTTACTCGTTTAAGAAAAATGACAATTGATGCGCGACTTGACATCTGTTTGAAACACAAATGTAATAAAATTTATCGCTAATTTGTCGAAACTTGATGGTATAATGATTCTCGTACATAAGGAATTAGTGTTTTTTACATATGATGTGAAATAAACGCTATACAACCAGAATAAGAGATGCACAGAATAATTAACCATAAACAACCATCATTCCTCGTAGAGTATGAGGAACGAAACTTGATGTTTAAAATACGATTCCAAATGAGGACAGGTTCACAGTAAAAGGGAGGATATAAAAGTGAGAAAGAGTTTATTGACACTTGGTTTGGCTTCCGTCATCGGGACAAGCAGTTTTTTGATCCCATTTACAAGTAAAACTGCATCGGCGGAAACATTAGATGAAAAGAAACAAAAAATCGAAAGCAAGCAATCTGAGGTTGCTTCCAGCATCGAAGCGAAGGAAAAAGAATTAACTAAGCTTCAGGAAAATCAATCAAAGATTGAAAAAGAACTGAAAGACATTAACGCTAAGGCTCTTGATACAAGCAACAAGATCGAAGATAAAAAAGAAGAAAACGATAAAACAAAAGAAGAAATCAAAAAACTGAAAAAAGAGATTAAAGAGACAGAAGCCCGCATCGAAAAACGCAATGAAATCCTGAAAAAACGCGTTCGTTCTTTACAGGAAAGCGGCGGATCTCAAGGATACATAGATGTTCTTTTAGGATCAACAAGCTTTGGTGACTTTATCTCTCGCGCAACTGCGGTTTCATCTATTGTGGATGCAGACAAAGATTTAATCAAGCAGCAAGAGCAGGACAAAGCGAAGCTTGAAGATTCTGAAGCGGATTTGAATAATAAGCTGAAAGAAGTTCAAGCTGCATTGGCTAAATTAGAAACAATGCAAAAAGACCTTGATAAACAGCTTGATGAAAAAGACAAGCTGTTCGACGAAGCAAAAGCAAGCCAGAAGAAAACGGCTGCTGCGATTTCTGAATTAAAATCAGAAGCGTCTGAACTTGCAAATCAAAAAGCAGATACTGAAGCAGAACAAGCACGCATCAAAAAAGAACAAGAAGCAGCGGCTGCTTTGATCAAAAAGCAGGAAGAAGCACAAAAAGCATCTGATGAAACACAAACAGATGACAGCCAAACAGCTACAACTGAAACAGCAAAAGCGAGCTCATCTGGCGATTCTTCAGACAACTCGTCTAAGGGTTCATCAAACCGTTCGTCAAACAGCTCATCTTCTAAGAAGAGCAGCAGCTCAAACAACAATTCAGGCGGCACTGTCATCAGCAACTCAGGCGGAATTGAAGGCGCGATCAGCGTGGGTTCAAGCATTGTAGGACAATCTCCGTACAAATTTGGCGGCGGACGCACTCAGTCTGATATCAACAACCGTATTTTTGACTGCTCATCATTCGTACGCTGGGCATACGCTTCTGCAGGTGTTAACCTTGGACCTGTAGGCGGAACAACAACTGATACGTTAGTTGCAAGAGGACAAGCTGTCAGCGCGTCCGAAATGAAACGTGGAGACCTTGTGTTCTTTGACACTTACAAAACAAACGGACACGTGGGAATCTACTTAGGAAACGGTACTTTCCTAAACGACAATACATCTCACGGAGTATCTGTTGACTCTATGAGCAACGTTTACTGGAAAAAAGCATTTAAAGGCGTTGTAAGACGTGTTGTTCAATAATAAATTAGACAAGGGCCTTCTATAAACAGAAGGCTCTTTCTTTTATTAACATATACCCTTTTAAAATGTATTTAATCATGATGAGAAAAAAATGAGCAAAAAAATAGCGTATCACCATGAGATTTTATAGGATATGGGTAAGGAATACGTTTGATGGGGATTCTTATCATATAAGAAAGAGCCCAAACTTGAAAAGATGGTTTAAGGAGTGAATAGTGTGTCAGAAGAAAAAATTTATGACGTGATTATAATCGGCGCGGGTCCTGCTGGGATGACGGCCGCTGTATACACATCAAGAGCAAATTTATCGACATTAATGATTGAAAGAGGAATTCCCGGCGGGCAAATGGCCAATACGGAAGATGTAGAAAACTATCCTGGATTCGAAAGCATCCTCGGACCTGAGCTTTCCAACAAAATGTTTGAACACGCGAAAAAATTCGGCGCTGAATACGCTTATGGAGACATTAAAGAAGTCATTGATGGCAAAGAGTACAAAGTGGTTAAAGCCGGTTCAAAAGAATATAAAGCACGCGCTGTGATCATTGCCGCAGGTGCGGAGTATAAAAAAATCGGCGTGCCTGGCGAAAAAGAATTGGGCGGCCGCGGTGTGTCTTATTGTGCGGTATGTGACGGCGCTTTCTTTAAAGGCAAAGAGCTTGTCGTTGTTGGCGGCGGAGATTCCGCTGTTGAAGAAGGTGTGTATCTGACACGTTTCGCTTCAAAAGTAACGATCGTTCACAGACGTGATAAACTCCGTGCGCAAAGTATTCTTCAAGCGAGAGCATTTGATAATGACAAAGTTGACTTCCTATGGAATAAAACCGTGAAGGAAATTCATGAGGAAAACGGCAAAGTCGGTAACGTAACGCTTGTCGATACAGTAACCGGTGAAGAAAGTGAATTCAAAACAGACGGCGTATTCATTTACATTGGTATGCTTCCACTGTCTAAACCGTTTGAAAATCTGGGCATTACGAATGAAGAAGGCTACATCGAAACAAACGACCGCATGGAAACAAAGGTTGAAGGTATTTTCGCTGCCGGAGACATTCGCGAAAAATCACTGCGCCAAATCGTAACGGCTACAGGAGACGGAAGTATTGCGGCGCAAAGCGTACAGCATTATGTCGAAGAGCTCCAAGAAACGCTGAAAACTTTAAAATAAAAAGGGCTGTCATACGAGTTTCACATTACGTTACTGGGTTTTAATTCCGCTGTAACAGTTGTGTAATGCTTTTCGGTTATGATTAATAAAGTAATTGACCCCCTTTTTATAATGAATACACTTTTTTGGCACGGATTCTCCAGTTATCCGTGTCCTTTTTTTGTCCAAAAATAAAATATGGATGCCTGTCACAGCAAAATCATCTGAACCCAAGGATGAATATGCTGTAAAATAGAAGAAAAGATTGTCAATGCCTCTTCATTGTGGGAGGCATCTTGAAGCGGTATAATAAAGAGACGATGACAGGACGAGAAGGTTAGGTGAACGTACTTGCAAAGAGTGACAAATTGTGTGCTTCAGACGGATGACAAAGTCCTTCTGCTTCAAAAGCCGAGACGCGGCTGGTGGGTCGCGCCGGGAGGCAAGATGGAGAGCGGAGAATCAGTCAGAGACTCCGTCATCAGAGAGTACAGAGAAGAGACTGGTATCTATATCATAAATCCTCAGTTAAAAGGCGTTTTTACCTTTATTATTAAAGACGGTGACCACATTGTCTCTGAGTGGATGATGTTTACGTTTGTCGCTGATTCTTATACAGGACAAAACGTAGCTGAATCAGAGGAAGGCAAGCTGCAGTGGCACAATGTCAATGACATTCAAAACCTGCCTATGGCCCCGGGAGACGGCCATATCCTAGACTTTATGATGAAGGGACAAGGGCTGCTGCACGGCACATTTACGTATACACCAGATTTTGAGCTGCTCAGTTATCGTTTAGACCCGCAGCATATCAAATAGAAAGACAAGTCAGGGGGGAGAAAGATGAGTGTTAGTGAATCACATGATATTCAGCTTGTCATTATAACCGGAATGTCGGGAGCGGGCAAAACTGTCGCCATTCAAAGCTTTGAAGATCTCGGCTATTTCTGCGTCGATAATCTTCCGCCTTCATTGCTTCCGAAATTTTTAGAGTTGATGAAGGAATCTAATTCGAAAATGAGCAAGGTTGCGCTCGTGATGGATTTGCGCGGCCGTGAATTTTTTGACCGGCTGATCGAAGCTCTGGATGAAATGGCGGAAAATCCGTGGATTACACCGAGAATTTTATTCTTGGACGCAAAGGATTCCATACTCGTCACGAGATATAAAGAAACGAGACGTTCGCATCCGCTGGCAGCGACGGGTCTGCCGCTTGAAGGCATCGCGTTGGAACGTGAGCTGCTTGAGGAATTAAAAGGCCGCTCTCAAATCATTTACGATACGTCGGACATGAAGCCGCGTGATTTACGCGAAAAAATCGTAAAGCACTTTGCGTCAAACCAAGGAGAGACATTTACCGTGAATGTCATGTCATTTGGTTTTAAATATGGTATCCCGATTGACGCAGACCTCGTCTTTGATGTCAGATTTTTGCCGAATCCATACTATATCGAAAGCATGCGGCCGCTGACTGGCAAGGATGAAGAGGTTTCCTCTTACGTTATGAAGTGGAATGAAACGCAAAAGTTCAATGAAAAATTAATCGATCTGCTGAGCTTTATGCTTCCATCTTACAAAAGAGAAGGAAAAAGCCAGGTCGTCATTGCAATCGGCTGCACAGGGGGCCAGCACCGCTCTGTGACACTTGCCGAGAATTTAGCTGATTATTTCAAAAAGGATTACTATACTCATGTTACTCACCGGGACATTGAAAAGAGAAGCCGGAAATAAGATGGAGCAAAAGCCGAAAATCGCAATCTTTGGCGGCGGTACGGGACTTTCTGTATTGCTTCGGGGCTTAAAGCATAAACCTGTTGACATTACGGCCATTGTAACAGTTGCCGATGATGGGGGAAGCTCTGGCCGTCTGCGGAATGAACTGAAAATTCCGCCTCCCGGAGACATCAGAAATGTGCTTGCCGCTTTATCCGATGTGGAGCCGCTTGTTGAAGACCTCTTTCAGCACCGCTTCAATAAGGGAAATGATTTAACAGGCCATTCTCTCGGGAATTTGATTTTGGCAGCGATGACAAATATAACCGGTGATTTTTTTCACGCTGTCACAGAAATGAGCAAGGTGCTGAATGTCAGAGGAAAGGTTTTGCCAGCTGCCAATGCCAGTGTCGTTCTGCATGCTGAGATGGAAGACGGCCGCGTGGTCTCAGGCGAGTCCACGATCCCGGCGTACGGACAGCGCATTAAGCGTGTTTTTCTCACGCCTGAACATATTGATCCGCTGCCGGAAACGATAGACGTGATCAGGGAAGCGGATTTGATTATTATCGGCCCGGGAAGCCTCTATACAAGCATTCTTCCCAATTTGCTCGTCCCAAAAATCGGGGAAGAAGTGGTGAAGGCGCCGGCGAAAAAAGTATACATTTGTAACGTGATGACTCAGCCCGGCGAAACACTCCATTACACCGCTGCTGATCATGTGAAAGCGCTCAATCAGCATATGGGCTGTGGTTTTATTGATACGATATTAGTGAACAGCGAAGACATTCCTGACGAAATAAAACGTAAGTACGAAATGGAATCGGCGCGTCCTGTTGATTTTGATATCGAAGAGCTGAAAGCGATGGGGCTTGAAGTCATCAGAGATCAAATCGTAACGTATAAAAATGACGTAATTCGTCACGATACACATAAAGTGGCCTCTCTTCTTGTCGATTTACTGAAAGAATGAAGCCAGAAATGAGGTGGCTATATGTCATTTGCATCAGAAACAAAAAAAGAATTAACGAATCTGGAAGTGAAGGACTGCTGCATTAATGCAGAGCTGTCTGCGCTAATCCGGATGAATGGAGCTTTATCATTTACAAACCGCCATCTCGTACTTGATGTTCAAACCGAAAATGCGGCGATTGCCCGCCGCATCTATACATTGCTGAAAAAACAATATGATGTGTCGGTCGAGCTGCTGGTCAGAAAGAAAATGCGGCTGAAAAAGAATAATGTCTATATTGTGCGTTTTTCAGAAAATGCAAAAGCGATCTTAGAGGATTTAAAAATACTCGGAGAGAACTTTGTGTTTGAACGAAGTATTTCGGAAGAGCTGGTCAAAAAGAGATGCTGCAAGCGTTCTTATATGAGAGGGGCATTTTTGGCAGGAGGTTCGGTCAATAACCCGGAAACCTCCTCATATCATTTAGAAATCTTCTCTCTCTATAAGGAGCATAACGATTCATTATGCGACCTGTTAAATGAGTTTCAGTTAAACAGTAAAACGCTCGAACGGAAAAAAGGCTATATCACCTATTTAAAAGAGGCGGAAAAGATTACTGAGTTTCTGAACGTGATCGGCGCCCACAATTCGCTTCTGCGATTTGAGGATGTCAGAATCGTCAGGGATATGAGAAATTCGGTCAACCGCCTCGTCAATTGTGAAACAGCCAACTTAAATAAAACGATCGGCGCTTCGCTCAGACAGGTGGAAAATATCAAATACATCGATGAAAGAATCGGCCTGGATGCGCTTCCTGAAAAACTTCGGGAAATCGCGCAGCTGCGGATAGATTATCAGGAAGTGACGCTGAAAGAGCTGGGGGAAATGGTAACAAGCGGGAAAATCAGCAAATCAGGGATCAATCACAGGCTGAGAAAACTTGACGAAATCGCAGAACAGCTGCGGACAGGGCAAACCGTCACTTTAAAATAACCGTAAAGAAAAGGGGAGATCTTATGGTTCAACAGAAAGTGGAAGTTCGATTAAAGACAGGACTGCAGGCGCGTCCTGCTGCTTTGTTTGTACAAGAGGCAAACCGGTTTACGTCAGATGTGTTTCTTGAGAAGGATGGGAAAAAAGTAAATGCAAAGAGCATCATGGGGCTGATGAGTCTTGCGGTAAGCACAGGCACTGAGGTTACCTTGATTGCCCAGGGAGAAGACGAACAAGAGGCGCTGGAAAAGCTGTCTGCTTATGTTCAAGAAGAAGTTTAGGTGATAAAAATGAGTGACTTTCTAAATGACTGCTTTCAGAAAATAGGCTGGGAGAAAGACCATGTCAGCTTCGATGATCTCCCCCTTTTTCTTAAAGCAATGGCGTACCGTTTTCCATTTGAAAACCGTGCCGTACTCGCAAAAGAGAATTATAAGGTAACAAAAGAAGAGCTATGGCGCCGTCTGGTCAAAGAACAGCACGGGGGCCTTTGCTACGATTTAAATGGTTTCCTTTATTTTGTCTTGCGTGATGCCGGGTTTCGTGTGAGGCTCATTCGGGGAACAATCTATGCAGGACATCAAGAAGAGTGGGCGTTAGATAGAACGCATGCTGCTGTATTGCTGTCTGCGGAACAAGGAGATTACATCGTTGATATCGGTTTTGGCATCAACCTGGCACTCCAGCCGATACCGCTTTCCGGAGAAACGGTACAATCACCTGTCGGGTCATTCCGAATCAAAGAAGAAGAAACAGAAAAGGGTAGCCACGTTCTGTTGATGGACAAAGGGGAAGGCTGGCAAATCGGTTACGCCTTTACCCTTGAAGAAAGTGATCCCGATGATTTAGATGACATGAAGGACATCATTCACTCTCATGAGAAATCTCCTTTTAACAAATCACTGCTCGCCTCAAAGCTGACACCGAACGGAAGGATGGTCATGTCAGACCGCCATTTCACCATTCATGAAAACGGCGGTGAAGGCCAAAAAAGTGACATCGGCCCTTCAGAGTTTGAAGAGAAATTAAATACTCATTTTTTGTAACGTGAAAAGCTTGCAGCATGTCTGCAAGCTTTTTCTTATGAGCAAGTATAGATTGCTGCATCATATGCATCTTCTGGGATATGCAGTTTTCCCTTTTCATATTTATAAGGAATGTGATTCTCTTTAAAGCACTCTTTGTTGTATTCAGTTAGTGTATCCCCAATTGCTATGTATTTCCCAGTATAGTCAGGCTGACATGCTGAAAGAATTGACGTTATTGCCAGAAGCAGCATGATTTTTTTCATCTCGACACCTGCCTATTAAGCAATTTTTTCCTTTTTATTCTATCATAATGAATAGAAAAAGACCGATTATCTATTCCGCCACATGCTATAATGAATTTTGGAATCTTCTAGAAAAGTTATCGCGAAATACATGCAAGGGGGATAAACGTGTATCGGATTTTGCTTGTGGAAGATGATGAGCGGATTGCTTCATTGCTGGGCGGTCATCTTCAAAAATACGGATATGAAGTGAAAATTGCTGAACAGCTTCATGATATTAAACTGGAATTTGCAGAAATGAAGCCGGATCTGGTGCTGCTTGATATCAACCTGCCTTTTTTTGATGGGTTTTATTGGTGCAGGCAAATCCGTACCATTTCTAATGCGCCGATTATCTTTATATCAGCACGGACCGATGAGCTCAATCAGGTGATGGCGATTGAAAATGGCGGCGATGATTATATCACGAAGCCGTTCCATTTAGAGGTAGTGATGGCTAAAATCAAAAGCGTCCTGCGCCGTACATATGGTGAATACTCGCCTTCTTTGTCACAGGAATCAAGAATAGTGGAGCTTGGCGGGCTGACGATTTATCCTGATCAGAATGAGGCCGAGTGGAACAGCACCCGCATCTTGTTTTCACAAAAAGAATTTCAGCTTCTTTTGATTTTCGTAAGGGAGCATAAAAAAATCGTCTCTCGTGATGAATTATTGGAGGCGTTATGGGATGACGTCGATTTTGTCGATGATAATACGTTAACGGTCAATGTCAATCGGCTGCGGAGAAAACTGGAGAATGCCGGACTGAAAGGTTGCATTTCAACGATAAGAGGACAAGGCTATCAATTTCAAGTCAATCGGAAGGATGAACCGGAGTGTTAAAGACTTATCTCATCGACCGCTTTGCCATTATTCTATTTTCATTGTTAGGAATAGGGATCGCCATGCTGATTGCGTATTTAAGCATCATAGAGAGCGGCGCAGAACCTCCCGCAGAAAATATGGTGTACATATGGGTTTTGCCCGGTGCTCTATTAGCTGCCGGTTTTACTGTAGATTACGTTCGGCAATTTTCCTTTCTGACTTATGTCAAAAAACTTGCAGAACAAGCGCCTTCTTCGAATGACATCGGCCAGTCTTTGAAAGCCCGAAAGCCAAGAACACGAGAGCAGGCGCTTTGGACAAAAATGATCAACGCACTCGGGCAGCAATACGAAGGCAGGCTCTTACAATATATCAATCAGCAAAAGCAGCACTATACCTTCACCAATCAATGGGTCCACCATATGAAAACACCGGTATCTGTTATTTCTTTAATGATTCAAGAAGGAAAAAACGGAACCTCTTCGTCTTTTCAGACGTTTTTAGAGGAGCTGGAGGATGAAAATGAGAGGTTTCGCCACGGTCTGGATATGATGCTGCAAACGGCCCGGCTGGAGGAATTTGCGTTTGATGTAAGGCCGCAAACCTTTGATTTAACCGAGCTTGTCCGTTCACTTATTAATCAGGAAAAACGGCAGTTTATCAAACGGCGCCTTTTCCCAAGATTACATGTGCCGCCAAACGCCGTTCAGATTACAAGTGATCAAAAATGGCTTTCCTTTGTTGTCGAGCAAATCCTTTTCAATGCCTTAAAATACTCAAATCAAGGTGCGGGAGACCATATTACAATCCGGATTGAAACAGAGGGACATGAAACGCGCCTGTCGGTTGCTGATGAAGGCATGGGCATACCGCCGCAGGATCTGCCGCGGATTTTTGACGCGTTTTTTACCGGGGAAAACGGACGCAGTATGACAGAGGCAACGGGAATGGGTCTTTATTTAGCAAAACAGGTATGCAGCCGTCTTGGCCATAAGCTGTATGCGGAATCAAAAGAAGGGGCTGGCACTGTGATGACCATCGTGTTTTCAAGTGACACCCTAGTGAATGTGACAGCATTGTAAGGTTGGGGAGCGGAATTGCAAGAAAGTTCGATGGGAGGCTGCTGACTTCCTTTTTATAATAAAGAAAAAGGAGGAGCAGAACATGAATGTGTTACAAACAACGAACCTGTCGAAAACGTACTATTCAAATAAAGGAACGATATCATACCAAGCGCTCAGCGACTTTGACCTCAGTGTGGCAAAAGGAGAATTTGTCGGGATTATGGGGCCGTCGGGAAGCGGAAAAACCACGCTCCTGAATTTGCTGGCTACCATTGATAAGCCGACCCAGGGCGAGATAATGATCAACGGCATTCAGCCCAAAACGTTAAAAGACCAAGAGCTGGCTCTGTTTCGCAGAAGAGAACTCGGCTTCGTCTTTCAGGATTTTAATCTGCTTGATACGTTGACGATTCGGGAAAATATTCTGCTGCCGCTCGCATTGGACAAGGTAAAGCTGAGAGAAATGGAAGCCCGCTTGGAGGAACTGGCGGATACGCTGCACATCAAGCATATTCTCGACCATCGGACATACGAGGTGTCGGGCGGACAGCAGCAGCGCGCTGCTTGTGCCAGAGCCATTATTCATAATCCGGCGCTCATTCTAGCCGATGAACCGACAGGAAACCTTGATTCAAAATCGGCAAAGCAAGTGATGAACACGCTGGCTCAGCTGAATGAAGAAAAGGAAGCGACGATTCTATTGGTCACGCATGATGCCACAGCGGCAAGCTTCTGTAAACGGATTGTTTTTATTAAAGACGGACGTTTCTTTTCAGAGATTCACAGAGGGACAAACCAGCAGGTGTTTTATCAAAGTATATTGGATACCTTGAGTGTGTTGGGAGGCGATTTTCATGAATTTGAGAACCATCGCCCGTAAAAACATTTTTGGGAATCTGCAAAGGTATGTCGCCTACTTTTTAAGCTGTGTGTTTGCCGTTTCGGTGTTTTTTGTCTTCACATCTTTTATTTTTCATCCTGATGTCAATGAAGACAATGTATATGGCGGAAGCCTTGTCAAAACGTGCTTGAGTGCAGCCCTTCTCGTCATCATTGTGTTTTGTATATTTTTTATCTCATATTCGAATTCGGCGTTTTTGCAGGCGAGAAAGAAAGAGTTTGGGCTGCTGACGCTGTTCGGAACATCAAAGAAGCAGCTCCGCAAGATGATTTATTATGAACAGTCACTCATTTCTCTGGCGGCGATTGCGGCCGGCATCGGTGCAGGGCTGTTATTTTCAAAGCTGTTTTTTATGGTCATGACATGGATGCTCAGTGTGAAGGTGCCGATCTCGTTTGAGATTGTTCCGAAAGCATTTGTGCTGACGGCGGTCGGTTTTCTTATATTGTTTCAAGTCCTGCTCATTTTATCGCTGGGACAGATTCGCAAGCTTGAAATTATAGATTTGATTAAATCTGCCCAAAAACCGAAAAGCTTGCCGGCCTATTCAAAATGGCTCACTGTGCTGTCTTTGCTGTGTCTGGTTGGCGGTTATTATCTGTCTGCCACAGCGAATGCGATTGATATGGTATTTCGTGTCTTTCCGATTTTGATTTTAGTGTTAATCGGGACGTATTTCTTTTTTACCCAAAGCAGTGTGGCATTTTTCCGCATGCTGTACAGAAAGAAACACAGCTTTTATAAAGGAACGAATATCATTGTCCGTTCCAATATGATTTTCAGGCTGAAGGATCATGCACGCATGCTGTTTTTAACCTCTGTCATTACAGCGGTCATTTTAACCGCTACAGGTGTTATCTATATGTTTTATGCTGATTTAGAAAGACAGGAGGAACAAAGCATTCCTCAATCTGTTGCCTGGGTGGAAAAAGACGCTTCCCGTTTTCAGGTGATGAAACCTGAGACGGCTGAGAATGCATTGAAAAAAGCTGATGCTGACATCAAGTATAAGGTAAATGCCACAGGAATTCCTGTCACTTTTCAATCAGACTTGCCGTATGGGAACGGAAAAGCGGAGGCGGAGGCCTTGCTGATTTCAGAGAAGACATATAATCAAATCGCAAAGGAAAAAGGGTATCCGGTTATTCATTTACAGGATCAAGAAGCGTTTATTAATGTTGCGTTTCAGATGATGATGAAAGATACATTTGGAGAAGGGGAAAAAGCAGCATTTCATTTGAAATCAGGAAAAACACTTTCCTATATCATGAAAAAGCAGCAAAACAAAGGGATATTGATGTCAGTCGAAGGAGTCAGCCGTTTATTGGTTGTCAGTGAAAAGAGCTTTGACAGCCTCACTCAGGATGTGCCGCTGAAGGATCAGATGAGAGTGATAGGTTATGAGCTTGAGCATTGGCAGGAGACGGTAGATGTCTCTGAAAAGCTTGGAAATATGGTGCCGAAAGAACATACATCTGATTTTCAAACGCGTGCTCCTAATTTTCAAATTGTGAAGCAGGGAGTCGCAATAATGCTGTTTATCGGTCTGTTTGTCAGCGTGCTGTTTTTTATCGTTCAAGGAAGCATGCTGTATTTGCGGATGTTTACTGAAATAGAAGATACGAGAGTGCAAGTCTTAGCTTTAAAGAGAATGGGGATTACGGACAAAGAGATCCACTCCATCCTCGGAAAGCAAATTGGATTTTTGTTCTTCATCCCATTTATCGCGGGCACAATTCACGCCGGTTTTGCGTATGCGGCGTTAAGCAACATGCTGAATTCCAACTTATTTCTTGAGGCCGTGATTGTCATCTTCATTTATTTTGTGTTTCAGGCGGTTTATTATATCGTCACCCGTCATATTTATAAGCGTGCTGTTCTTCAGCATATGTAATACGAAATCCGGTCTGGATCAGACCGGATTTTTGATTTACTGAAATTCTCTTGTCAAATTTTTCGGTGTATTTCCTTGGATGGCTGAGATCATGTTTTCGGCAGCCTGTTTACACATATTAAAGCGTACTTTCGCTGTTGCTGAGCCGATATGCGGCAGTAAAGTCACATTCTCTAGCTGCAAGAGCGGATTGTCTTTTGCGACAGGTTCTTCTTCGTACACGTCTAAGCCGGCACCACGAATCCATCCTTCTTGTAGGGCACGGATGAGGGCCTTTTCATCAACCGTCTTTCCCCGGGAAATATTGACGAAAATTGCTGAATCCTTCATCATTTTAAATTCGCGTTCGCCTATCATGTGATATGTTTCATCAGTCAGCGGCGTAATGAGCAGAATAAAATCAGATTGTTCGAGCAATGTATCAAGCTCAGCGTACTTGACGCCGATGCTGTCTTCAGTTTCTTGTTTGCGATGGCGATTATGATAAAGCACTTCCATATCAAAGCCGAATTTGGCGCGTCTCGCTGCTTGTTCGCCGATTCTGCCCATGCCGATAATGCCTAACGTCTGATGATGAACGTCAATGCCGAAAAGCGCTTCCTCTTCAACGGTTCCCCATTTTCCGGCTCTGACGAAACGGTCCAGTTCGGCAACACGTCTGGCGGAAGATAGAATCAGTGAAAAGGCCAGATCCGCGACCGTGTCATCCAGTGTATAAGGTGTATGAGTGCCGACGACACCTCTTTCTTTCATTGCTTCTATATCAAAGTTATCATAGCCTACGGATTGGTTGCTGACCACTTTGAGCTTAGGCGCATGTTCAAGCAATTCACGATTGATTGACGGTCCAGACGTTCCTGAAGTGAAAAGCCCTTCGGCATCTTTTAATTTTTCAAATAGCACGTCTTTTGGAATCGTATCCTCCTGCCATATTTCATAACGGCAATGTTCACCGATGAATGCTTCAATCTCTTCAGGAATCGGTTTTGTGATCAATACAAATGGTTTCAACAAGGCTCCCCCTTTATTGCTGTTGTCTATTTTATTATATCGGAAATAAATAGATGTTAAAAATATAGCTGCGTTCTTTTAATTTCTGGTTCTTTTGAACTTAAAATGAACATTCAAACAGAATGAACAGCTAAATCTGCTTAAAAAAGTTTTTTAATTATCTGAATTCACCTATATTTTTTGTCAGACAAATCATCGATAGGTGAGTTAAAGCCAGATTATAGGATTCAATAAATGTAAATTTTATTATCTTTGAAAGATATAAATTTTTATGTTTTTATTCTACAGTCCAATTATAGTGTCTTTTATTGAAAGCCTTTTTGTGGCGGATTCCTATGCTATAATTCCTTACTGTAAGCTGGGTAAGAAGGCTTGCAAAATCATATGGATGGGAGATGAATCAAATGGTTTCTTTAACATCAATTTTGGAACACAATCAGCGGTTTGTCAGAGAGAAGAAGTATGAACCGTACAAAACGACAAAATTTCCTTCAAAAAAGCTCGTCATTGTCACCTGTATGGATACAAGACTCACAGAACTTCTTCCGCAAGCAATGGGGCTTAAAAACGGTGATGCTAAAATTGTAAAAAACGCGGGAGCCATCGTTTCTCACCCATTTGGAAGCGTAATGCGAAGCATACTGGTCGCGATTTATGAATTGCAGGCTGAAGAGGTGTGTATTGTCGGCCACCATGAATGCGGGATGTCGGGATTGAATGCAACTTCGATTCTCGAGAAAGCAAAGGAACGCGGAGTGGAAGAGAGCTGCCTGAACTTGCTGACTAGCGCCGGACTTGATTTAAAATCGTGGCTGACCGGTTTTCACAGCGTAGAAGAAAGCGTTTCCCACAGTGTGAATCTGATTAAGAACCATCCGCTGCTGCCGAAAAAGGTGCCGGTTCACGGACTTGTCATTCACCCTGAAACAGGAAAACTTGATGTGGTCATTAACGGTTATGAAACTGAGCTCATAAACACTCATCTATAAGGGAGGTTATAACAAAATATGCGATTCTCAGGGAGATTCAAGGGATACAATTTGCAGAAATTTCAGAAAGACTTGATTGCAGGTATCGTAGTAGGTGTCGTGGCAATTCCTTTAGGGATGGCGTTTGCCATTGCCTCGGGAGTCGAGCCTGAATACGGGCTGTATACTGTTGTTGTTGCGGGGATTTGTATTTCTTTGTTTGGGGGATCCAAATACCAAATTGGCGGTCCGACAGGCGCCTTTGTCCCGATTCTATTTGGCATTGTGATACAGTACGGCTTGGAGAACCTGCTGATAGCAGGGTTTATGGCAGGGGTGATGCTGGTGCTGTTCGGGCTGTTTAAGCTCGGAAAAATAATGAAATTCGTGCCGAAACCGGTTATCGTCGGTTTTACAGCCGGAATTGCCGTGCTGATCTTTACCGAGCAAATCGCTAACTTTCTCGGTTTGAGAAATGTTGAAAAACATGAGAACTTTCATCACAACATGTTTGAAATTGCACAGAAGCTCGGCACCTTTAACGTGTATGCCATTTTGACAGCAGTGATTGGGCTCGTCATTTTGCTTGTATCCGCCAAAGTGATGCCTAAAGTACCGGGCGCTTTATTGGCGCTTCTGATTTCCACACTGGTTGCGGTTGTGTTTTTCCCTGACCGCATGGCAACGATCGGGTCAACTTATGGAGAAATTCCTCGCCATTTGCCGGAATTTCAGTTTCCTGAGCTTACATTGGATAAAATGGTCATGCTGTTTCCGGCAGCGCTTGTCATCGCGCTTCTTGGCGGCCTTGAGTCCATTTTGTCCGCAATGGTCGCTGATAACATGAAGGGCTCAAAGCATGACAGCAATAAGGAACTTGTCGGCCAGGGGATTGCGAATATGGCTGCGCCGCTGTTTGGCGGAATCCCGGCCACGGGGGCGATCGCGAGGACGGCGACCAATATTAAAAACGGAGCGGTTTCTCCTGTTTCCGGTGTCGTTCACGGTGTAGTTGTTCTTCTTGTCTTGCTCGTATTCGCGCCTTATGCATCCCATGTGCCGCTTGCCAGTATGGCGCCGATTCTCATGGTTGTCGCATGGAATATGAGTGAGCGCAAGGAAGTCGCAAACATGCTGAGACTGAAAAACGCTGATTCCTTTATTTTGGCGGCGACCTTTGCCCTTACGGTTCTGTTTGACTTAATCGTCGGTGTGGCAACTGGATTGCTGCTCGCATTTGTGTTCTTTATCAGAAGAATGAGCGAAGCGACCCGCATTCACAATCAGGAAACGCATCCTGTTCTGGCGAAGACGGCAAAGAGAGAAGACCCATCAGTCAGCATGTATGCCATAGAAGGGCCGCTGTTTTTCGGGTCAATTGATTCGCTTGAATCTTCATTGCTGGAGCATGTACAGAAAAAGCCAAAGACCCTTATTCTGCTCATGAATAAGGTGCACTACATGGATACGTCGGCTGAAGCAGTGCTTGGAAACGTTATGAACCGAATTAAACGCTACAATGGAAAGCTGATGATTGTAGGACTGCAATCGCAGCCGAAGGAACTGCTGCATAAAACAGGACTATTTCACAAAATAGGGAAGCAGCATTTCTTTGATCACCATGATGAAATCACAGGTTGAAAAAAGCGGCCATTGCGGCCGCTTTTTTATGGATGCTCAAAACGTTTGGTCAGTTTTTCTTGGTGGGCTTTCATCACGTCTTCTAAGGAGACACCATACATATCAGCAAGAATAGCGATATTTCCGATGACATCTCCCATTTCTTCAATCAATTCTTGCTTTTGCTCAGCTCGAGTCGATTCTTTCTCATCTGGCCGGTCTCTGCCGATTTCATATGCTCTGACAGCCCGGGCCAGTTCTCCGGCTTCCTCCATTAAAAAGCCGACTCGAATAAACGGTCCGTATTCTGTCCAGCCTCTTTTTTCGTAAAAATCCTTCATCCATTTTTCTGCATCAGCCAGCTGCAACATCATCACTCCTGCATTCTTTAAGTATTTCATATTGATATTATCACATGAAGATGGGACAATATATAGTGTGTTTTTTCATGTTTAACACGATATATAGATGCGGAGATGACAAGATGAAAACTATTTGTGTATTTGCGGGGTCAAACCCAGGGGGAAATGAAGCGTATAAAAGAAAAGCGGCAGAGCTTGGCGCATACATGGCTGAGCAGGGAATCGGCCTTGTCTACGGGGGCTCCCGCGTAGGCTTAATGGGCGCGGTTGCTGACGCGATTATGGAAAACGGCGGAACTGCAATCGGGGTCATGCCGAGCGGTTTGTTTAGCGGGGAGGTTGTACATCAGAACCTGACTGAACTGATTGAAGTAAACGGGATGCATGAACGAAAAGCCAAAATGAGCGAGCTGGCGGACGGCTTTATCGCCATGCCGGGCGGCTTCGGTACATATGAAGAATTATTTGAGGTGCTTTGCTGGGCACAGATCGGCATCCATCAAAAGCCGATCGGACTGTACAATGTGAACGGATATTTTGAACCGATGATGAAAATGATCAAATATAGCATTCAGGAAGGTTTTTCTAACGAATCGCACCTAAAGCTGATCCACAGCTCTTCACGGCCGGGTGAGTTAATTGAGCAAATGCAGAATTACTCGTATCCAATTTTAGAGAAAAAGTGGACCGAAATCTAAAAAGAGCCTTCTTCAGGGAAGGGAGTTAGTGAGTAACCCACCTATCTTATTTGGTCAGCCGTGGTTCACTAGTATTCCAGATGAAGAATCAACTGAAAATCGAGTTTTTTCAACAAAAAGAGGTTTCCTGAAGGAAATCTCTTTTTTATTTTCTCTTTGCACATCGTATATTCAATTGTAAAAAAGGACTTTTTCACTAGTTTGGATAATAAGCACAGGTAAGGAGGGGATGAAAATGGCAACATTGTCAGATGTGGCGAAAAAGGCAAATGTTTCGAAAATGACGGTATCACGAGTGATCAATCATCCTGAGACAGTGACAGATGAATTGAAAAGGCTTGTTCATTCTGCGATGAAAGAACTGAATTACATCCCTAATTATGCGGCAAGAGCGCTTGTGCAAAACAGAACACAGGTTGTCAAACTGTTGATTCTTGAGGAAATGGATACAACTGAACCATATTACATGAACCTGCTGACCGGAATCAGCCGGGAACTGGATCGCAATCATTATGCTCTGCAACTTGTGACAAGAAACTCTCTCAATATTGGCCAATGCGACGGCATTATTGCCACCGGTTTGAGAAAGAGCGATTTTGAAGGCGTGATCAAAGCCTTTGAAAAGCCGCTGGTCGTATTTGGGCAAAATGAAATGGGCTATGACTTTATCGATGTAAATAACGAGAAAGGCACTTTTATGGCAACCCGCCATGTTATGGGACTAGGGAAGCGGGAAGTTGTCTTTTTTGGCATTGATTTAGATGAGCCTTTCGAACGTTCAAGAGAGCAGGGCTATATTCGGGCGATGAATGAAAGCTTTAGAAAAACGAATCTATTTCGGATCGACAACAGCTCTAAGAAAAGTGAACGCCTTGCAAGAGAAGTACTGGCATCCATGGATAACCAGGCCGCATTTGTCTGCGCATCCGATCGAATCGCACTTGGCGTCATCCGTGCTGCACAATCGCTTGGCAAACGAATTCCGGAAGACGTTGCGGTTACCGGGAATGACGGTGTTTTTCTTGATCGCATCTCCTCGCCCCGGTTGACTACGGTCAGACAGCCTGTTGTTGAAATGGGGGAAGCCTGTGCGAGAATGTTATTGAAAAAAATGAATGAAGGCGGTGCCGCCCAAGGAAATCTATTTTTTGAGCCGGAGTTAATTGTACGGGAATCAACTCTGTAAGAGCTTTATTCTGTTATCGGTAACAAGGTAAAAACGATTGTTCCTGCTATTTCATCATGATACTTTCACATAGAGCCGGACTAAATAAATCGGAAATCAAAGGGGGAGACATGATGGAATATTCAGCGATTCATCATCAACCGTTCAGTTCTGATGCTTATTCTTATGACGGAAGGACAGTGCATATCAAGATTCGGACAAAAAAAGGCGATGCTGATCACATTCGATTCATTTGGGGGGATCCATATGAATACAACGTCGGCAGGTGGTCGGCAAATGAGCAGCCGATGAGGAAAATTGCCGCAACAGACTTGCATGATTATTGGTTTGCTAAAGTGGTGCCGACATATAGGCGCTTGCAATATGCGTTTGTTATAACAGACCATCAAGAAGACATCTTTTTCGGAAGTTCAGGTGTATGCCCTTATAACGAAAAAACGCTGGAGACGACCCATTATTATTTTAAACTTCCATTCGTTCATGAGGCTGATACATTCCAAGCGCCTGAGTGGGCCAAATCAACGGTTTGGTATCAAATTTTTCCGGAGCGTTTTGCAAATGGAAGAGAAGACTTGTCACCGGAGAATGCATTGCCGTGGGGGAGCAAGGATCCGGATGTAAATGATTTTTTTGGAGGCGATTTGCAAGGGATTATTGACAAGCTTGATTATTTAGAGGACTTAGGGGTGAACGGAGTTTATTTGACTCCGATCTTTTCCGCGCCTTCTAATCATAAATATGACACGCTGGATTACTATTCCATTGATCCGCATTTTGGAGATCCGGCGTTGTTTCGCACATTGGTCAGCCAGCTTCATCAGCGGGGGATGAGAATTATGCTTGATGCTGTTTTTAATCATATAGGCAGCGCTTCGCCGCAGTGGCAGGATGTCGTAAAAAATGGAGCTCAATCCCGCTATAAAGATTGGTTCCATATTCACTCTTTCCCTGTCAAAGAAGACAATTATGATAGGTTTGCGTTTACACCTCATATGCCGAAGCTAAATACGGCTAATCCAGAAGTACAGAGATATTTGCTTGATATTGCTTTGTACTGGATTCGTGAATTTGACATTGACGGCTGGCGTTTGGATGTGGCAAATGAAGTGGATCACGTTTTTTGGAAGACATTCAGGCAAGCCGTATCAGCAGAAAAGCCTGACGTTTATATTGTAGGGGAGATCTGGCATTCAGCCGAACCTTGGCTTAGAGGAGATGAATTTCATGCGGTGATGAACTATCCTTTTACAGAGCCTATGATTGAATATTTTGCTGACGGGACGATTCTAGCCTCGCGTATGGCCCACCGTGTAAATGCGCATTTAATGAATGGGATGAAGCAGGTCAATGAAGTAATGTTTAATTTACTGGATAGCCATGATACAAAACGCCTTTTGACCAGATGCCGAAATGACGAGAAAAAAGCACGCGCTTTGCTGGCCTTTATGTTTGCCCAGACGGGTTCACCATGCATCTATTACGGAACGGAAATCGGTCTGGACGGCGAAAATGATCCATTATGCCGGAAATGCATGGTTTGGGAAAAAGAGAAGCAAAACCAAGGCATGCTGCGGTTTATGAAACGGTTAATTGCTTTACGCAAACAGGAAAATGCTTTATTGACTGAGGGAAATCTTGAGTGGAATCTGCTGGATGACCAAAATCATTTTATTAGCTTTTCACGGACTCTTGATGAAAAAACACTAATGTATTTTTTTAATCAGGGGGACGCGACTCGACATGTCAGTTTGCGAGATTTGAAAATTGAAAGGAATAAGAAAATCTACGATGTATGGACAGATCAGCCGCTTCATCATCACGATGTCATTGCCGTTCAGCCGGGAGAATTTTTTATTTTGGGTACTGCCGTCCCTGTATAAAATTCTGTTATCGGTAACAAATCAAAAGTTGTTGTAACCGCTTTCTGGAGAACAATACAATTGTTATAGATTCATAAATAGAAGGGGGAAAAGAGATGATACCTTTTAAAAAAGGGTTCGCTTTATTGGCGGCATCAGTCCTGACATTCGGCCTTGCCGCCTGTTCAAATTCAAAAGATCCGGCAAGCTCTGATGGCAAAAAAGTCCTGACTGTGTCTGTCGAAGAAACCTATAAAGATTACATCGAAAGCATAAAAGCAAAGTTCGAAAAAGAGAATAATGTCACAATAAAAACTGTTGAAAAGCAAATGTTCGAACAGTTGGAAGCGCTTCCTCTAGATGGTCCGGCGGGTAATGCACCTGATGTTATGCTTGCAGCCTACGACCGGATCGGCGGTTTGGGACAGCAAGGTCATTTGCTTGATATTAAACCATCTCATACAAAAAGTTTTGGAGATAAGGAGATGCAGCAGGTAACGGTTGACGGCAAGGTGTATGGAATGCCGCTAGTCATTGAAACACTTGTTTTGTATTACAACAAAGATCTGTTACAAACAGCACCAAAAACATTTAAAGACCTTGAAAAATTAACGGAGGATTCCCGGTTTGCGTTCGCTTCGGAAAAAGGAAAATCAACTGGATTTTTAGCTAAATGGACTGACTTTTATATGTCGTACGGTTTGTTGGCCGGTTACGGCGGATATGTATTTGGAAAAAACGGCACAGATTCCGGGGACATCGGCCTGAACAATAAAGGGGCTGTAGAAGCGGTGAAATATGCCGAGAAATGGTTTAAAACATATTGGCCAAAAGGCATGCAAGACAATTCAAGCGCAGACGATTTTATCCAGCAGATGTTTTTAGATGGCAAAGCGGCTGCGATCATCGGCGGACCTTGGTCAGCTGCCAACTATAAAGAGGCTAAATTGAACTACGGAGCAGCTCCCATTCCGACATTGCCAAATGGAGAAGAATATGCCCCTTTTGCAGGCGGGAAGGGCTGGGTTGCATCAAAATATACAAAAGAACCCGAACTGGCTGAAAAATGGCTTGAGTATGCTGCAAATGATGCCAATGCTTACGCTTTTTATGAGAATACAAACGAAGTTCCGGCTAATACAGCTGCAAGGAAGAAAGCGGATGAGCAACAAAATGAGCTGACGTCTGCTGTGATTAAACAATATGAAACAGCGACACCGACTCCGAATATTCCGGAAATGGCTGAGGTATGGACGGGAGCGGAAAGTTTAATTTTTGACGCAGTTTCAGGAAAAAAAGCGGCGCAAACATCAGCGAATGATGCTGTAAACGTCATAAAGGAAAATATCAAAGAAAAGTATGTGAAATAAAACGGCGGGGTAGCGTCCGGAAGAATAGAGGGCGAAAAAATGAATAAACACCACACACTTGCAAAGCAAAAACGAAAGGCAGGGCTTTTATCGATCATTCCAGGACTTGGGCAGATCGTGAATCAGCAGTTTTCTAAGGGAATCTTGTTTCTTGCCATCACAGGTTTGTTCGCTGTTGAATTATGCGTTTTCGGCATTCAGGCGCTCACCGGATTGATTACATTGGGAAGTGTGCCGGGTGAAGACCATTCACTGTTTATGCTGATTGAAGGCACGCTGCAATTGATTGTGACGCTGATTTTCCTCATGTTCTATATCTTTAATATTCATGATGCGCGTAAGACCGCCGCTATGAAAGCGGCGGGTTTGGAGATCAATACAACGGCCAAGGATATGATCTGTCATGCGGGTGATAAAGGGTTTCCATATTTATTTACACTGCCGGCATATATCATGATGGTGTTTGTGATTATTTTTCCGGTTTTGGTGACTCTGCTTGTTGCATGTACAAACTATGATTTTTATCATATTCCGCCTAACAGCCTGATTGACTGGGTCGGTTTTAAAAATTTCTTGAATATATTTTTCCTCGGCTCCTATCGTGAAACATTTGTGAATGTACTCGGCTGGACGATCATCTGGACAATCTGTGCGACAACGCTGCAAATCATTTTGGGGATCGTGACGGCACTTTTCGTCAATCAGGATTTCATAAAATGCAAGCGGATATTCCGTATGATTTTCTTACTTCCATGGGCTGTTCCGGCTTTTATTACAATCATGAGTTTTTCCAACATGTTTAACGACAGCATAGGGGCGGTGAATGCGCAAGTGATTCCATTATTAAATCACCTGCCGTTTGTAGAGCTTCCGGCGATTGCGTGGAAGACTGATCCTTTCTGGACAAAGACAGCCCTCATTATGATTCAGACTTGGCTTGGCTTTCCCTATATTTATGTCATGGTAACGGGCGTGCTTCAGGCGATTCCAGGTGAACTGTATGAAGCGGCAAAGATTGACGGGGCTACTTTTATTCAGCGTTTTCAACATATTACGTTCCCGATGATTTTATTTGCGACAGCACCCGTGATGATTACCCAGTATACGTTTAATTTCAATAATTTCTCGATTATTTACTTATTTAATGAGGGAGGACCGGGGAGCGCGGGAGCCGGGGCCGGGTCGACCGATATCTTAATTTCTTGGATTTATAAACTGACAACAGGCACATCACCGCAATATTCCGTAGCGGCAGCTGTTACACTATTAATTTCTTTCATTGTCATTGGAATTTCCCTGATTGCTTTCAAAAAATCGAATGCTTTTGGCAATGAGGAGGTTATGTAGGTGAACGTGAGAACTGCCAGAATGTTTAATAGAATCTGTACCTATTTATTTTTGGCGCTTTTAAGTATTGTCATTATATATCCCTTGCTGATTACGGCATCATCGGCTTTCCGTGTGGGAAATGCGGCGGCTTTTCAGCTCGATTTTTCGGGTTCTTGGACTTTGGATCATTTTAAGCGGCTGTTTGACGAGACGCTTTATCTTCATTGGTACAGCAATACACTTGTCATCGCGTTATCGGTCATGGTATTGCAGGTTACCATTGTTACACTTGCCGGGTATACGTACAGCCGCTATCGATTTGCAGGCCGAAAAAAGAGCCTGGTATTCTTTTTAATCATTCAAATGGTGCCGACGATGGCAGCACTGACTGCTTTTTACGTTCTGGCGATGCTGATAGGCGCACTCGACCAATACTGGTTTTTGACAGCGATCTATATCGGCGGCGGAATTCCGATGAACACGTGGCTAATGAAAGGTTATTTTGATACTGTCCCGAGAGAAATTGATGAAGCTGCGCGAATTGATGGGGCGGGACATCTGAGGATTTTCGCTTCCATTGTTCTGCCGCTTGTTAAGCCGATGCTTGCGGTGCAAGCGCTTTGGGCGTTTATGGCACCGTTCGGCGACTATTTGCTGGCTAAATTTTTGCTTCGCTCACCGGAAAGGCTGACCATCGCTGTGGGATTGCAGTCCTTCATTTCAAATCCGCAGCAGCAAAAAGTCGCCCTGTTTGCGGCCGGAGCTATACTTGCTGCACTGCCGATCTGTGTCTTGTTCTTTTTTCTCCAAAAGAACTTTGTGTCCGGGCTGACAGCCGGCGGAACAAAGGGGTAATTTGATGAAGAATCTGCAAAATGAAAGCTTTATCATTCGCTTCCTGAAAGCGGCTGCATCCCCGTCAGGTGTTTGCCGTTACGGGAATACATTCAGCTGGCTGCATCTCTCTTTTCTCTTTATGTTTTTAACGGCCTGCTTGATGGCGCCGTTGACGGTTTCGTTTATGAAAATGGATCGCTTCAGTGTTGCATCTTTCATGCCGTCAGCTATTCAAAAGGTTAATGATCGATTTGCTGATCAATTACAAGGTTTTCAAATCAGAAACGGAAAACTAACAGGCGGTAAGAGCCCTGAGCGGATTGAAGATGGACAGAATTTGCTGGCGATCGATTTGAAGCATGAATATCAGACAAACGGTGAAAATGGGCGATTGAAAGTAACTGGGTATGATAACGCCATCGTATTTCAATCTGATCAACTGGTGATCACCGATCAAAACGGAACGGGGTTTTCTGTTGGCTATGCAAAAATGGATGCTAAGCTCAAAGAACCGAACGTCCATGATATAGAGGTTTTGATCGATACATTATGGTTGGCACAGTATAGGCCGATGATCATGATGCTGGCATATGCGGTGATTTTTATGATTCAGCTTTTTTTAACGGCTGTTCTTGCGGGGGGCATCTGGGCCACAAAACGATCAAACATGATCTCTATTGCGTCATTCAAGGAAGGGGCATCTATGGCGATTTGCGCATCAGCACTGCCGGCATTTGTGGCCGCTGCTGTCGGTACGGTTCATTTTGACTTGATCACTGTATTGATGATCCATTCGTGTGGCGTCACTTTGATGATCTCTTTTGCATTTAGATATTTGACCAAAACCCGCCGTTATAATGGAAACTTACATTCGGGAGGAAATTATGATAAATCAGCGGTTATTCGAGATTGATGAATGGAAAATCAAAACACATACATTTCAGAAGGAACATACACGGCTGCAGGAAAGCCTGACTTCTCTTGCTAACGGCTATATGGGAGTCAGAGGGAATTTTGAAGAGGGCTATTCAGGCGACAGTCACCAAGGCACATATATTGCAGGCGTCTGGTTCCCTGACAAAACACGGGTAGGCTGGTGGAAAAACGGGTATCCGGAGTATTTCGGAAAAGTGATCAATGCGATGAATTTTATTGGCATAGACTTATATATTGATGGTGAAAAAGTCGATCTCTATCAAAACCAAATCGAATCATTTGAGTTAGAACTCAATATGAAAGAGGGGATTCTGCGGCGAAGCGCTGTTGTCCGCATTCATGATAAAATCGTCAGAATCAGATCTGAGCGATTTCTTAGCCTTGCCGTAAAAGAGCTTTGTGCGATTCATTATGAAGCGGAGTGCCTGACAGAAGATGCTGTCATTACGCTTGTTCCTTACCTGGATGGAAATGTCGCAAATGAAGATTCTAACTACCAAGAACAGTTTTGGCAGGAAGAAGAGAAAGGGGCTGATTCTCACCGCGGCCATTTAGTCACAAAAACGATCGAAAATCCATTTGGAACACCGCGCTTTACTGTTTCAGCTGCAATGGCAAACGTGACAGAGGACTTTGTCAGTGAAAACTCTCAAACAGCTGGGATGTATGTCGAGAATCGCTACAGTTATCAAACGAAGGCTTCTTTGAAAAAGTTTATTATTGTCACGACTTCCCGTGATTTTCGGGAGGCAGAGCTTTTATCGAAAGCCAAGGAGCTATTGGCGGGTGTTCTTGAGAACGGATATGAAGAAGCGAAACGGAGACACACTGATCAATGGAAGGAAAGATGGGCAAAAGCGGATATAGAGATTAAAGGGGATGAGGAACTTCAGCAAGGAATCCGCTACAATATCTTTCAATTATTCTCGACATATTACGGGGGCGATGCCCGTTTGAATATCGGGCCGAAAGGATTTACTGGCGAAAAATACGGAGGTGCTGCATATTGGGATACTGAGGCATATGCCGTGCCAATGTATTTGGCGACAGCCGAGCCGGAGGTGACGAAAAACCTGCTTTTATACCGCTATCATCATTTGGATGCAGCTAAACGGAATGCCGCCAACCTGGGGATGAAGGGGGCACTTTACCCGATGGTGACGTTTACAGGTGATGAATGCCACAACGAATGGGAGATCACCTTTGAAGAAATTCACCGCAATGGCGCGATTTGCTATGCGATCTGCAATTACGTCCACTATACAGGCGACCATGACTATATGAAAGAATACGGAATAGACGTTCTCGTGGAGGTCAGCAGGTTTTGGGCCGACCGCGTTCACTTCTCGAAACGAAAAAACAAGTATATGATCCACGGCGTCACAGGGCCGAATGAATACGAAAACAATGTCAACAACAATTGGTATACAAATGTAATCGCGGCTTGGACGTTGGAGTATACATTAGAAAATCTCGAAAGGATTTCAGCGGAAAAACGCCGCCAGCTTGATGTGCAGGAAGAAGAATTGAAGGTGTGGAGAAATATCATCCAGCACATGTATTATCCGTATAGTGAAGAACTGCAAATTTTCATTCAGCATGACACATTCTTGGATAAAGACCTGCAATCAGCGGACGAATTAAATCCAGCTGAGCGGCCTCTTTATCAGAATTGGTCCTGGGACAAGATTCTCCGCTCCAATTTTATTAAGCAGGCAGATGTGCTTCAAGGCATTTATCTTTTTCATGACCGTTTTACAATGGAAGAAAAACGGCGAAACTTTGAATTTTATGAACCAATGACTGTTCATGAATCAAGCCTGTCGCCCTCTGTCCATGCGGTTCTCGCCGCCGAACTCAAAAAGGAAAAGAAAGCGCTTGAATTATGTAAGCGTACAGCAAGGCTTGATCTCGACAATTACAATCATGACACGGAAGAAGGCCTGCACATTACATCAATGACGGGAAGCTGGCTCGCAATTGTTCAGGGCTTTGCAGGCATGCGCATCACGAATGAGACGCTGTCATTTGCTCCGTTTTTGCCGCAAGAATGGGACGGATATTCGTTCAAAATCAATTATCGAAACCGATTAATCAATGTTAGGGTCGACAAAATGAAGGCCTCATTTGAGCTTTTAAGAGGCGAGCCGCTGCACATGAAAGTTTATGATGAACCGGTTGTCCTAGATGGACGATGCGAAAGGAGCATGCCTGATGAGTGAATGGTGGAAAGAAGCTGTCGTTTATCAAATTTACCCCCGCAGTTTTTATGATGCCAACGGAGATGGATTCGGGGATTTGCAAGGTGTGATTCAAAAGCTGGATTACATCAAACATCTCGGGGCGGATGTGATCTGGCTCTCCCCGGTGTTTGATTCCCCGCAGGATGATAACGGCTATGACATCAGTGACTACAGAAACATGTACGAAAAATTTGGCACAAATGAAGATATGTTTCAGTTAATTGATGAAGTGCATCAACGCGGAATGAAGATCATCATGGATTTGGTCGTGAACCACACGTCAGATGAGCATGCCTGGTTTGCTGAAAGCCGCAGGTCAAAGGATAATCCTTACCGGGATTATTATTTTTGGAAAGATCCGAAACCGGACGGCTCAGAACCGAACAATTGGGGGTCGATCTTCTCAGGCCCGGCGTGGACATTTGATGAAGGAACAGGGCAGTATTATTTGCACTATTTTTCGAAAAAACAGCCTGATTTAAACTGGGAAAATGAAGCGGTGCGCCGGGAAGTTTATGATTTGATGAGATTTTGGATGGATAAAGGCGTTGACGGCTGGCGAATGGATGTGATCGGCTCCATTTCCAAGTACATCGACTTTCCGGACTACGAAACAGATAACAGCCGCAGCTATATCGTCGGCCGTTATCATTCGAATGGCCCCCGCCTTCATGAATTTATTCAAGAGATGAACAAGGAAGTGCTTTCTCATTACGACTGCATGACAGTCGGAGAGGCAAACGGCTCTGATATTGAAGAGGCGAAAAAATACACAGATGCAAGCAGGCAAGAGCTGAATATGATCTTTACTTTTGAACATATGGATATTGATACAGAACAAAACTCTCCAAACGGAAAATGGCAGATCAAGCCGTTTGATTTAATTGCTTTAAAAAAGACGATGACAAGATGGCAGACCGGGTTAATGAATGTCGGCTGGAATACCCTATATTTTGAAAACCATGATCAGCCGAGGGTTATTTCCCGCTGGGGCAATGACGGTGAGCTGCGAAAACAGTGTGCAAAAGCATTTGCAACGGTTCTCCACGGCATGAAAGGAACACCGTTTATTTACCAGGGAGAAGAAATCGGCATGGTCAACAGTGATATGCCGCTGGAGATGTATGACGATCTTGAAATAAAAAATGCATATCGTGAACTAGTCATCGAAAACAAAACGATGTCAGAAAAAGAGTTTTTAAAAGCCGTGACGAAAAAAGGGCGGGACCATGCGAGAACACCGATGCAATGGGATGCCGGTAAACATGCGGGCTTCACAACCGGAGACCCTTGGATAGCAGTAAATTCCCGCTATCAAGATATCAATGTGAAAGAGTCCCTGGAAGATCAAGATTCGATCTTTTATTACTATCAGAAGCTTATTCAATTACGAAAGCAATACAAGATCATAGTATATGGAGATTATCAGCTGCTGCAGGAGAATGATCCGCAAATCTTTTCTTACCTCCGTGAATATCAAGGGGAAAAGCTTCTCGTCGTTGTGAATTTGTCGGAAGAGAAGGCTCTGTTCGAGATGCCTAAGGAACTGATTCATGAGCGCTGGAAAGTGCTGATTTCCAACGATTCGCGGGAGCGGGCTGATTTGAAGAGCATTTGCCTCGAACCTTATGAAGCTGTGATGGGCATTAGCATATGAAAGCGGTCATTTTTGATTTGGACGGAGTGATAACAGACACTGCTGAATATCATTTTCTCGCCTGGAAGCATATCGCAGAACAAATCGATATCCCCTTTGACAGAAGTATGAATGAAAATCTAAAAGGAATCAGCAGAGAAGAATCACTTGAAAGCATACTTACCCTTGGCGGTGCGGAAACAAAATATACAAATGCGGAGAAACAAGAACTTATGCATCAAAAAAATCAATATTATCAAACGTTGATCAGCGAATTGAAGCCGGAACATCTTTTGCCGGGAATCGGCAGGCTTCTTTGTGAATTAAAAGGCGAAAATATAAAAATCGGATTAGCGTCTTCAAGTCGCAATGCCCCTGAGATTATAAAACGTTTGGAGATTATTGATGATTTTCATGCTATTGTTGACCCGACGGCACTTGCGAATGGGAAACCTGATCCCGAAATCTTTTTAACAGCTGCAGCGCAGCTCGGCGTTTCCCCGGCTGATTGTGCGGCAATAGAAGACGCTGAAGCAGGCATTTCCGCAATCAAATCTGCCGGGATGTTTGCGGTAGGAGTCGGTCATGAACAGTCAATGCTTGGTGCTAATCTAATTGTGAGGCAAACTTGTGAGTTGACGTTTGAGCTGTTGAATGAGGAATGGGAGCAGTATAGAATAAAACGTTTTTAAGAAGCGTTAGACAATTCCTTCAAATAAAAAACCTGCAAGAGACATAGCTCTTGCAGGTTGTGCAGTATTACTTTTGTTCTTCTGTGTTGCGAGTCAGGATTTTGTCAATCAGGCCGTATTCAAGCGCTTCTTCAGCAGACTTGAAGTTGTCGCGATCTGTGTCGCGTTCGATCACTTCAAGTGGCTGGCCAGTACGTTCAGCAAGAACTTTGTTTAATTTGTCGCGAAGCAAGAGAATGCGTTTCGCGGCAATTTCAATTTCTGTCGCCTGACCTTGCGCACCGCCAAGAGGCTGGTGAATCATGACTTCACTGTTTGGAAGCGCATAGCGTTTGCCTTTTTCGCCGGCAGCAAGCAGGAACGCACCCATTGATGCAGCCATACCGATACAAATTGTAGATACCTTCGGCTTAATAAACTGCATGGTATCATAGATCGCCATACCGGCTGTGATAGAGCCGCCCGGGCTGTTGATGTAAATAGAAATATCTTTTTCAGGGTCTTCTGCTTCTAAGAATAAAAGCTGTGACACGATGGAGTTCGCAACGTTGTCATCAATCGCAGATCCAAGCATGATGATACGGTCCTTTAATAGACGAGAATAAATGTCATACGCTCTTTCCCCGCGGTTCGTTTGTTCAATGACTGTAGGTATTAAATTCATAATGCTCCTCCTTCACCTTTTAGGTAAGTATGTAGTTACATGATACATTTTTGGTCAATAAAGGTCAAACAAAAAGCTGGCTGGATATGCAAAGTCGTCTCTTTTTCCCATTTTCCCCAAAAATACAGGGGTTCAAACCATCGTATGTCAGATTGCCAAATAAGATGATGTGCCTGATGTAAAAAACGGCCTCTTGAAATAGAGGGTTGTTATTTCAATGGAATTATCGTATAATTAGTTGTGCTGACGTTCTCATAACACAGTCAACATGCGCTCGTAGCTCAGTTGGATAGAGCGGTGGTTTCCGGTACCACGTCTGTCGGGGGTTCGAATCCCTCCGAGCGCGTCCAATAGAACAACAGAAAAGACAAGGGTTTGGCATTTTGCCGCTCTTGTCTTTTTTGTTTTATAAATCTTTCTCGCCGCAACATAAATTTTCCTCCTCTAGGGCACGTTATGAGATGTATGATATTGAATTTGCGAGGAGGATGAACATGGGTATTTTAAGCGGAAATCCCCAGGATGAACCGATGCATTATGGTGAGGTATTCAGCTTGTGGAGTTATGTGATGGCGGGCAATAAAATGGTCGGCAATTATCAGATGTTATTGCATCATGTCGGTGATGACGACCTGAAAAAGCTGCTTCGTGAATCGATTGAGAAGTGCCAAGACGAAATAAAACAGGTCAATGCGATCCTGAAAGAAAACGGAGTGGCGCTCCCGCCGGCTTCTCCTGAACCGCCGGCTGCAGATCTCAAAGATATTCCGCCGGGTGCGCGGTTTCTTGATCCGGATGTGGCGGCCTCTGCGGCAGCGCAAAATGCTGCAGGCCTTGTGACGTGCAGCAAAATTATGGGGCAGTCCATTCGTGAGGATATTGCCATGATGTTTGGGCAATTCCATGTATCGAAAGCGGCAACCGGCGCAAAATACTTAAGACTGCTAAAAAACAAAGGCTGGCTCATCCCGCCGCCGCTTCATCTACAAAAACATCAAGACGATTAATGGAAAGGGCATATACAGCTGTATATGCCCTTATCTTATGATTAAGCCGTAAGACGCAGTCCGATGACGCCGGTGAGGATTAGGCAAAGAGAAATCACCTGGGAAAGCTGAAATCGCTCCTTAAACCAGATGAACCCGACCGCAGAAACGCCAATACTGCCAATACCGGTCCAAACGGCATAAGCGACCCCGGCAGGCAGAATCAGCATCGCTTGTGATAGGCAGTAAAAGGATAGGCCAAAACCAACAGTCATCACAATGATCGGCCATTTTTTTCTTGTTCCGTCTATATATTTCATCGCAACAGCAGCTATTATTTCTTCTAAACCGGCAATCACTAATAAAAACCATGCCATTATTTTTCACCTCCCGGCTGAGATTTGCTTTCTTTCGTGAATAGCTTCATTCCTAAAATACCTGCCAGCAATAAAGCTAAAAAAAACATTTGGGCTGCTGAGAAAGATTCGCCCAACGCAATTCCAGTAATATATGTTCCGACGGTTCCGATTCCGACAAATACAGTGTATGCCGCGGCCATCGGGATTTTTTGATAAGAGCGGATCAACAGGATAAAGCTGATCGCAATCAAAATAAAAATGATGATCCAATCCAGTAGCGAATCGGCATGTTTGAGGGAAGAAGCCCAAACAACTTCTAATAGCCCTGCAATCAAAACTAGCACCCAATGCAAATGAAACACCTCTCCAGTATAATGAATGAACGTCAGTCATTTTAAGACGTTAAAAAATGAGCGGTGTTACCCAGTCATTTTTTAAGCAATACCTAAGCTTCGTTTTAAGAAAGTAAAGATTTCTTTTTTATACACTTCGATATTTTCATCTTGTTCAAATCCAATATAGAAACGTTCTGCAGTGTTCTCGACCAAGTTGATAATTGTTCTTGCTGTCCATTTTGCATTGATTTCTTCAGTTACCTCATGGTTTTCAATCGCCTTATTGATGATTTTTTCAAGCCAGGAATAATAAGGCTGATAGATCGTCTCCCATTTTTCCATGGAGTGGTCGATCGCAAGTCCGGAGTAACAGAGAACGATAATATCCTTATGGCGTTCTGTAATGAGAAAAGTCTTATCAATTAATATATTTAAAACGGTCCAAAAATCCTCGTCTCCATGCAGTTTCCCTTTGATTTGGTCCAGCGTATGGGTGAGAAGATTTTCTGCAATTGCCGGAATGAGGGCGTTTTTAGATGAGAAATATAAGTAGAACGTTCCTTGGGCAGTTCCGGCCTTTTTGACAATATCAGAAATAGAGGCCTTATCGAGACCTTTTTCAGAAATAACTTCAATGGCAGCCTGCAGAATTTTTTCATATTTGCCCGATGATTGTTTTGGCATGAGGAACACCTCCTGTAATGACTGACTATCATTCATTTTACCGTGGGAATGTATGTTTGTAAAGAATAAAGAAGCAAGAAAAATTCTTGCTTCTTTATTTATCATAATCAATAGCAGCTTTCGGAAGCCCGGTATATTTTGCCCAGTAGTAAATCGCAAGTGAGCCGATGGCGACTAAAATGAGGTCGACGGGATTGCTGATGATGCCCAAACCGTTTCCGAAAGAGCCGATATAGGAAAAGATCAGCATCATAATATAGAAACCGATAAGCCACCACGCTGATTTCAGCTGCTGGGCAAGGCTGACATCCTCTTGAGGCGCATATTTGCTGAAACAGAGATAGATCAAAAACATGACGAGCTGCGAGCCGAGCAGCCAGGAAACAGTTGTCCATCCTGACCAGTACACGATAAACGCCGTGAAGATAAAGGAAAGCGGCCCGATAATGCTCATTCCTTTTAAATAAAATGGCCTGTTTAAGTCCTTCGCATTGACCCTCAGCGCTGCCGAACAAATAGGTGCAATCGCATAAGAAAGGATGAGTGCGACAGAACACACGTTGACAAGCGCGTTCCACGAAGGGAAGGGGAGCGTCCAGAAAATCGACATGGCAAACGAAAGCCAGAGTGAAGCACGGGGTGTTCCCGTTTCTTTATTGACCTTTGAAAATATGCCAAATAATGTGCCGTTACGCGCCCAGGCGTAAACGAGGCGAGACGTCGTGTTCATGAAAATATTCCCGTTTCCTCCGGGAGACAGGATGGCGTCTAAAATAACAAGCGTTGCAAGCCAGCCTAAACCGAGCATGACTGCAATGTCTTTAAACGGCAATGAGAACTCCCGCCCGATTGCCGGCCAGCCATTTTTAAGCGTTTCTGTCGGGATTGCGCCAATAAAGGTGACCTGCAAAACAGTGTAAATGATGGTTGAAACGATGATGCAAATGATTAAAGCGATTGGGATGTTGCGTTTTGGATTGCGCACTTCTCCTGCAACAGCGACAATCGGGTGCAGGCCGAGATATGCAAACATTACGCCACCAGTCGAAATTGCAGCCTGAATACCTGTAAAACCAAACGGCGCAAATCCCTCAACAGATAAATTCTGCGATTTAAAATGAAAGATCAGCACGATAATGATGGTAATCGGTACAATATATTTAAAAATCGATATAATGAAATTTGCCTTAGCGAAGGTTTTGACACTCCAATAATTCAGCAAGAAAAACAAGCATAGCAAGGCAAACTGCAAAATCCAGCCTGCAATGGTCGGCGAATCAGATCCTTTTATGGTCAGGCCGGGAAACCAATAGGCCACATACTGACGCACGGCCGTCACTTCAATTGAAATCAGGCTTGTGTAAGCGACAATCGTGACAAATGATATTAAGTAGCCGACAAGGTGGCCATGTGAATAAACGGGGTATCGAATGATGCCTCCGGTACGGGGAAGAGCAGCCCCAAGCTCCGCGTACACGAGCCCGATTAACAGAATGATGGCTCCGCCGATGATCCAGGAAAAAGCGCCCGAGGGTCCTGCTTTTGAAGCGACATTACTGACGGCGAACAGCCATGCTGATCCAAAGATGGCACCCATCCCAATCAAAATCAGATCAAACAGCGACATTGATTTTTGAAAATTTCCTTGTTTAGACATCCGCTTCCTCCTTAGAAACCAGCCTTATATTCCTTACAATGCCCAATATGTAACAGAGAATACCGCTCTAATAAAAAAACAGGTGCAGCAAGCGCTGCACCTGAAAAAGTGTAACTAAAACGTTAGAAGTATTAACAGGGGATAATTTTTTCTATTGTAAAATATCATATACATGATTTAAGTAGTGTTTGCTTAAATAAGCATAATCGTTAATTTGATCAAAGTAGATCATATAGGTTTGACCGGATGGTTCAATTCTTTTGACATAATCTAAATTTACGATATAACTCTTATGAGTTCGAGTAAATTTCTTACGGTCTAACTGTTCTTGTATTGACTTCAAGGTTTCAGGAGTTTTTATAATTTTTTTTGTACCATGGGATAATGTTACAAATTTTGTATATCTTTGTTCGGAAGTAATATAAACAATATTTTTTGTTTTGACAAAATCAATTCCCCTATCATTCTTTAATAATAAAAAGTCTTTAGGTTCAAAATGCAAATTCAACCGTATGTTCTTTTTGATTTTTTCCCAACAAATACTTAACCTTTCTTCTGTAAACGGTTTAACTAAATAGTCAATGGCATCAATTTCAAATGCTTTCCATGCATATTCCTTATAACCTGTAGTGAAAATAATTTTTATATTCTGATATCTGGTTTTTACAAGTTTAGCTAATGATAGGCCGTCTAGCTGAGGGAGATCAATATCAACAAATAACAGCTGTGGCTGGTGCTGATCGGTTAAATGAAAGGCTGTTTTACCATCAGATGCTTCTCCTACTATTTCTACATTTTTTCTTATCAAAAATTTTTTTAGGATATCCATAACATGGCGATTATCTTCAGCAATGACTGCATTAACCAACTTGTCCACCTTCTTTTTCAATTATTTTATCAGTTATTATAGGAATAAAAATTGAAAAGGTAGTGCCGTTTTTTTCAGAACTGTTTACTTCAAGCCGTCCTTGTGCTTTATCAATCACTTTTTTGATTGAAGCTAAGCCTAGGCCGGTATGTTTATATTTTGTAGAATATCCTTCTTTAAAAATAAGAGAGTGTTTGTGCTTAGGTATAACAGAATGTTCATTATGAACAGAAATAACCAAAAATGAATTTAAAAGCTGACTGATTCTAACTGATACTTGAGGAACTATTGAATCTTGATTTTTTGTTGCCTCAAATTCAGCATCAAATGCATTATCCAGTAAATTGCCGATTACTTGTATTAGCTCATAGTTTTGCATGCTCGTTTTCGGCATTAAATGTTTGACCTCGATATGAAAGGATAAGTTTCTTTTTTTAGCTGCCTCGTATTTTGACTGTAATAGGCCGGCAATAGAACTATTGTTTAAATGAATTAAAGTCTGTGAAACATCCAGATCCGCACATAATTCATTCAAATATATATGTAAATCCTCGTACCTTTTTGATTTAAATAAGTGATTTATAACGTGTAAGTGGTTTGAAAAGTCATGTTTTTTACTTCTTAATGAGAGTATGATATCTTCAATTTTTTTCGAGTATTTTCTTTCTAAAAGTAGATTAGAATCAGCTTGTAATAATTTAATCAATCTTGTTAGTAGTATGTAAATCAGGAATGGTAAGAGAGCTAGAAAAAATATATGAAATTTATTAGGGAGTTTTAGCAACGATAGAAACAGCGATAATGTAATGGTCAAAAATAACATCAGGATAATTCTTTTATGTGTTTTACTAATTTCAGATGAAAATACTTTATTAATGAATGAAATGAAGAATATTGATTGTATGCTTATGGACAAATATATAAGGGTGAAAATCAGCGATATGGGGGATATAGATAAGTTACTAACAATCAATAATGAGATCACTTTTGCCATAAGTTGAGAAAACATTATTGAAAGTGTGATAACCATCGAGAAACGCATACTTAGTTTACATATAAAACCTAAAAACATCAACAATAATATTGAATTTTCCGAAAAGTAAAGTAAAGATTGACCGCTGTTTAACATAATGAAGAAATGAAAAAAAGAGAAAATGAAAATCCTTTTTAAATCTGTAAGAAACAAAATCAAAATGAAAAAAATTGAAAGTTCTCCAATGGAATAATTTAAAATACTCCACAACATAATGACCCTCTCTTTTTCTACAGGGTAATTTTTTAATTCTAATAAATGTAAATCAAGAAGAAAAGATTGTAGGGTGAAAAACAAATTTGTTATAAATTTACTATTTGTATTTAAGATATCATGTTTGTTTTGTGTTTACAATACGATTTTTTCTTAAAATAAAACAATTCCTCCTGAAAGGGAAGACGCCTCATATTTTATAGCATATTCATACTAGTTCAATGGGGGCGGAGTTCATTTTTTGTCGATAGAACCATTCATCCCGTGAAAAAATTGTTTTATCCTGCTTTTTTATCCTGTTAATTGTTTTTTATTGGATATAAATCGCTAAAAGCTTATATTTATGTCAAATCAAACAAAGGTGGTTTTAAACGTGAATATAAAACAACCTAACATTATAAGAAATGTAAAACTAACTGAGTCAGATGATGAAGGGGTTTTACTAGATATTGAAAACGGGACCTATTACGGACTTGATGAAGTAGGATTAGATATATGGAAATTGATTGAGCAGAAGAAAGGATTTGATGACATATTGAAAATCATCAGTGAAACGTATAATTCTTCTCATTACGAGGTGATTAGGGATATAGAGATTTTTTTGAAAGAATTAAAAAATAAAGGATTAATTTCGTGGTCATGAGATTAATGAAGATATTCTATTACGTTAAAGCCTTTTTAATAGTTAGACAGATTGACAAGAGCTTAAAAAAAGAAGGGTTCAAACAGGTTTATCACACTTATTTGTCTCCTCCTGCCCCTTTGGATCCTTTAAGGGACATCACAGAAAAAGAATTAAAGTTTATAGAAATGGTACTAGGAGTGGTTGAGAAAGTTTGTTTTCTTTTTTTTGGGAAGGCGAGATGTCTTCATCGGTCAGTTGCGAGTTATCATATTTTTCATAAAAAGGGTATACCAATTGACTTGGTGATCGGCGTAAAAAAGAAACCTTTTACATCACATGCTTGGCTTGAATTTAATGGACAAGTCATTAATGATTCAGAAGATTTTGTTAATGATTTGATACATCAATTTCATACGAAAGAATATAGAAAAATGTGAGGCGGTAGACGATGAGTGGTATTTGCGGTTTATATCATTTGGATAAAAGCCCTGCTGACATAGATTGTTTGAATGAAATGATACGTTCCATTTCATTAATAGGAAATGATCACCAAAATGCATGGGTTGATAAAAATGTGGCACTAGGTAAAACGAGTTTATTTGTTAATACGGAATCAGTGTATGAAAAAAAGATTATAAAGTCAAAATTTAAAAATTATTATATTACTGCAGATTGCCGCATAGATAATCGAAAGGAACTCTATCGAGATCTACATATAAAAAAAGAGTTTCACCGCACATCGGATACAGAGTTAATATTAGGGGCATACGAGAAATGGAAAGAGGATGCTGTAACAAAACTGGAAGGCGATTTTGCCTTTTGTATTTGGGATGCAGAAGAAAAACAGTTATTCTGCGCGAGGGATCCTTTAGGGATTCGGCCATTTTTTTATAAGGTGACAGCCAGTTCATTTCTCTTTTCCTCCATGATTCGGGCTATTCACAAGACCTATCAAGTCAGTGATTGGAATAAAGATTATTTAGCAGACTTCTTATATAGAAAAGGGATACAGTCGGAAGAAGACACACCGTATCTTGGCGTTAAAAGATTGCCAAAGGGGAGTTTCCTTACTCTTAAGAATGGAACACTTCGTATTACGCCTTATTGGAAGCTAGATCCTAAAAAGAAAACAATATATAAAAACCCTCATCATTACATTGAACAATTTCAAGACATTTTTTTTCACTCAGTAAAAGCCCGAATGCGATCAATGACAAATACAGGTGTCTTCATGAGCGGAGGCTTGGACTCGACTTCTATTTATGCAGCAGCTAAACAATATGATGTCGAGCATGTTTATCCGATATCTTGTGTTTTTGATAAATATAAGGATTCTGATGAAAGGTTTTATATCAGCTATGTTCTCGACAAATACAAAGAGAAAAACTATAAATTTGTAAATAGTGATGATCTTTGGATTCTGAAGAATTTTCCTCATTATTCTATTTCAACTGATGAGCCCAGTAAAAATCAACTATCATATGGAATGCTGGCCGAAACATACCGCATGGTCTTACAAAGCAATACTAAAGTTGTCTTAAACGGCTATGCCGGGGATCAGGTTTTTGGTTTTAGCCCTTATTATATTTCTAAATTCATTCGAAATTTTCAATTTTTGAAGCTTTGTAAAGAAACTTCTAAATTAGCGGCCTCATATAATTATACCTTTTCCGGCGCGCTAAAGGAATTTGGGTTCTCCGCACTTAAAGGGAAACATGAGGATCAAACTGTCCTTCTAGATAAGTATTATGATGAAGCAAAAGAAAGACATGAAATGGAAAATCGAATAAAAGATCCTGGGTTAAAAATGATGTACCAGTATATTGAAAGGTCTCAAGGCTTTGGTTTTGCTCAATTTTTTTCCGAATCATTAGGAATTGAAACCAGATATCCATTTTTAAATGTGAAGCTTATCGAATTTATCTTCAGTATTCCATTAGACCAGAAGATTAAAGATGCTCAAACAAAAGTCCTTCTGAGGCAATCAATGAAGGGATATCTTCCTGATGAAGTGCGGAACAGGCAAGACAAGACGTCTAATGATGCCCTAATATTTGCAGGATTAAAAAATGAATGGCCTAGGTTGTTTCCTCAATTGAAACATTTAGTTTTAGAAGAGCTGGGTATCATAAAAGGCAGTAAATTCCGGGATAAAATTGTCGAATACAGGCACGGTGTTTTGAGTAAAGGGATGGATTATTTTGCTGCATTAGCACTTGAATTGTGGCTGCAAAAGCATACGTATCAAAAGGAGGAACATAATGAGCCTTTTCCTGTATAGTATCCCTTTATTAGTTTTGGTAATTGGAGTGATAGTTACAACCAAAAAAATACTTCATACGAAATGGATTTTAAGCCATTTGGTCACTGATACTAAAAAGCTGGATATACTTTTGAAGAATGAGCGTCATATGTTTATATTATTTTTTGATGAGATGACTTGTCGAAATGTCATTAGGAATATGAACATGCTACATAGTGCTTTAAAAGATACTAAAGTTCCCTTTGCCATTATTAATACGCTTGAGAATTACGACTATGAGACAGAAAGCTCTCCGGTGTTTCCGTATGTAGATCACTTTGAAATACAGTATACCCCTACGCTGATATTCGTTAAAAATGGAACAAAACAATCTGTTCACTGTCAAGGGCCAGACCAGTTACAGTTAGAAAAAGTAAATAAGTTTTTATCAGAAACCATCTCAAAAATGAACAGTCACGCTGTATAAGAATCTGGGAGGACTCATGATGTTACTGAATGAGATACTTATGAATGTTTTGTATATAGGAGCAGGTTTTGTTTTCATCAAAAGCAGCATTGGAAAATTAAAAAATCCATATGCTTTTGGAAGGGTTATTGAAAGTTACCATCTGTTTTTCAAAGGAACGTTTACTCTTTTTCTGGCTGCTTTAATAGGTCCGGTTGAACTAGTGGTAGGAATGATGATTATTGCAGAATCATTTCGAGTAGTGGGATTACTCATTGGCATATTGCTGCAACTGATGTTTTTACTGCTGATGTCCTTAAAGCTTAATCAAACTCTGCCGTTCGGCTGTGGCTGTTTTGGATTGCATGCACCCGAAAAGATTTCAGCAAAAAAAGTAATGTTTAACCTGGGATATACAGTATTGTTAGCGGCTCTTATCTCTTTGAATGTTAATGAAGTGATAAGGGAGATGTTACAGTGATGACTACACAAATGAATGGCTCTTTCACTTGGAAACGAGTTTTTTCTCTAGCAGGAAAAAAGTGGGGGCTTCTCTCCTTTATCATTTTTACTATACTTGTCCAGTCTATACTAAGCCCAATTACGCCGATTATTGTTGCTGAAATCATTGATAAAGGCTTTTCAGGGACAAGCAAGTTTGGGTTAGAAAAGTTAATCATGATTCTTCTGGCAATTGGGATATGCCAAATTGTAATGCATGTTGTTCAAGATATCCTCATCACAATTTTCACAAATCAGATTATTTTCAATGTAAGAGAGGGACTTTTCCGTAAACTTTATCAGCAATCTATACGATTTTTCACTGATACGAAAATAGGTGAAATCACCTCACGTTTAACGAACGAGGCTGAAAGTATAGCCAATACAGTCTTTAAACCTATTGTTTATACTTCACAAACAGCATTATCTTTGGTAGTCACTTTCATTGCAATGGTAGCGATTAGCTGGAAGCTTTCGATAGTTATATTGCTTTTGATCCCTTTGTTCTTTCTTCCTATGCCTTTAATTGGGAGATTTGCTTATAAATATAGCAAAAAACTTATTACTAACATTTCCTTCATGAATTCTTTTCTTACAGAAAATATCAGCATTAATGGCGTAATTCTAAATAAGATATTTGGAAGACGCCGGCAAACTTTTGAAACATTTAAGAATGTAGTACTAGAAATCAATAAGCTAACACTAAAACAAAAATTATTAGGCTCTATTTTTGATAATCTGCTCGCTTTAGCAGCTATTATTGCTCCTTTGTTTGTCTACTGGTTTGGAAGACCTGGTGGTCCTTTTGAAATTAGCGCCGGTATGGCAGTTGCATTATCAGGGTACATTGCTTCTCTATTTAATCCCATTCAGGAAGTGGGACGTATCGGCATCATGCTTCAAAGCGCAAAAATTACGTTCGAACGATTTTTTGAATATCTTGATATGAAGCCAGAACTAGAGGAACCAAAAGATCCAATTATTATTCACGATATAAAAGGGAATATCGAATTGCGCGATGTCACGTTTAGTTACAAAAAAGAAGAACAAACACTTAAAAATTTATCGATCCGCATACCGGCAGGTTCAAAAGTTTCAATAGTAGGATTTAGCGGTTCTGGAAAAACAACAATTGCCTATTTATTGACGAGATTATATAAACCGGATAAAGGTGGGGTTTATATAGATGGTCATGATCTAGAGAGAATAAGTTCTGATTATATATCAAAGTATATAGGAATGATTTCTCAAGAAGTGTACTTGCTACATACTTCTATTAAAGAAAATATCATGTTAGGAAATCCAAATGCTTCAATTGAAGAGGTCCATAAAGCGGCGAAACAAGCGTATATACATGAGAAAATTATAGGTTTACCTGATGGTTATGACACGATAGTCGGAGAACGGGGATATAAGCTTTCAGGTGGAGAAAAACAGCGAATTGCGATTGCCAGAGCCATCTTGCAAAACCCTAGTATTCTTATTCTTGATGAAGCCACATCTTCACTTGATTCAAAGTCCCAGTATATTGTGCAAAATGCCTTGAATGAGTTAACAAAAGGCAGAACAGTTATAACGATTGCTCATCGAATGTCTGTCACCCAATCTAGTGATAGGATCTATGTATTAGATAAAGGAGAAATTGTACAAGCCGGAACCCACGAACGGCTCATGGAGGAAGAAGGGCTCTACCGGGAACTATACCATACGCAAAATAATACTGAACTGGCTGAAGTAAACTAAATAATAAGGAGATAAAAATGCGTAAACTACTCATATCTGTATGTCTTTTATTTTTAGTAGGCAGTCTTATTTCCGGGTTTATGTTTTATCAAAAGAAACAAGAAACGATTAAAGCAACAGATAGTTTAATAGAAGATGATCAAAAATCCGGGACAGAGGTTGATCAGCTGATGAACCAATTACAAAATGATCAGAATCAAGACGCATACTTATTATCCTCAGTAGGGCTACTCATATTGAGCGGTATTACAGGAGGGGTTTTATGGATATCGAGAAGGAGGAATGAGCCAAATTGAAACGATTCATCATTCCTTTCAGTATTTTATTTATAGCAGGTATATTTATCTATCAGTTGTTTTTCACTGGAAATGTCACTTCCAATAGCCAGGAAATTAATGCAAATAATTTTGAAGTGAATACAGGATCATCAGAAGGCGATTCAAAAGCTAAGATAAATGTGATTGTATTTTCAGATTATGGATGTCAAGCTTGCAAGATTCTAAATGACGATTTGGTAAACATGAAGTTTAAAGAAAATTATATTGATAAACAGCTTGTAAGGTATATTTTTAAACATATACCAATGGAAGAACATAAAAACGCATACGAATCATCTGCAGCCGCCATTGCAGCAGAAAATCAAGACCGGTTTTGGGATATGAGCAGATTATTATTCGATAATGCGTCTAAATTGGGTAAAACAGATGATCCATCTGATTTATATAAGATGTTAGCTGATCAAATTGGGCTAGATAAAGACGAGTTCAACGATGATTTAGATCATGAGGAAACGAAAGAAGAAATAAGAAAAACAAAAGCAGAATTTAAAAAGTTAGGTTTTCAGGGGACTCCAATTTTAATAATAGGGACAAAAATCATTTATGGAGCTCCATCTGCTAAAGAGTTTAAAGAGACATTAGATTCAGAATTGAAGAAAGTAACTTAGTGTCCAATGCTGTATTCAGCATTAAATATATTAAATTTTATTTATGGGGGAGATATGAAAATGAAAACGTATAGTCAACCTTCTTTAATTGAATTTGGTACAGCAGAAGAGCTTATTCAAGGATGCGGCGGCTGGGGTGTTGAAAACTGGTCAATGGATGATTCTGATTCAAAATATGTATGGATGACTACTGGCGGCCGAAAGCTGTGTATCTGCACTAGCTTATCTGGAACAAAATGCACACCAGTATTGTAATGTAAACAAAATGTAGTACAATTACTTCCTTGCAGCATTGGACAAAAAATATTGGAAAAGGACGTGTACGTTAATGAAAGCATACTCACAACCTTCTTTAATCGAATTCGGTGCAGCAGAAGAGCTTATTCAAGGATGCGGCGGCTGGGGTACAGAAAACTGGACGCTAGATGATTCTGATAGAAAATATGTCTTGGTGACAACGTCAACACGCACAAGTTGTATTTGTACAACAATTAAAGGTGACAGATGTACGCCGTAAGTATAATAAAAAGATAAAGAGCGGTGTGTTAAAATCACCGCTCTTTCTTTATTCTATAACAGAAAGGAAGCAGCAACTATGAAAAAAACGTTATTGCTCATTGGAATTGTACTGTCTACTTATCTCTTGATAAGTAAGTGGAGTACAGGGTCAGTTTACTTTTGTCCGACAAATGGGTGTGATGCTGTGAACAATAGTAAATATTCTATGATTGGGAATGTGCCGGTATCATTAATTGGTATAGTAGGATATGTGATGCTTTTTAATATCGAGATGTTAAATATGAATAAAAGGCTAAAACATAAATTGCTGCTTTTTCTGACAGCTATCGGCTGGTTGTTTTCTATCTACTTAATGTATGTATCCTTATTTTATATTCAAGCTCTATGCTTTTATTGTATGCTTTCGTTTACAGTTATTTCTTTATTATTCTTTCTTTATATTAAGCAGCAGTCAAAAGAACATTTGAAAATGAATCATGATTTATGAGGTAAAGGCAAATACAGTTTGAAAACGGCCCCTTGCTTATGGTGGTTTTCTGCCGTAATTTGACCTCCATGCACTTCTAAAATTTCTTTACTTATTGCTAAGCCCAATCCGGCTCCTCCTGTTTTTCGATTGCGAGAACTTTCTCCTCTGTAGAGCGGCGTAAAAATCTGGTCTAACTCAGACTCATGCAGCCCTTTTCCTTTATCCCGAATGGCAATGACAGCATATTTTTTCTCTTCAAACAGCGAAACATAAATGTCACTGTTTTCAAAAGAAAATCTTATCGCATTGTCTACTATGTTGTAAAAAGCTCTGGAAAAAAGTCTGGGATCTGCATAAACAAATGTATTAGCTTCAGGAATTGATTTTATGAGACGAATTCCCTTTTCCTCTAATATTGCAGAGTAACCGTTCAAGTAATCGTCAAGTAAACGGTTTAGATTTACATACTCTACATTTGGTTTTTCTTTATAAAATTCTAGCTTCGTATACGAGAATAGGTCTGACACTAAATGATTCAACATATCCGCTTTATTTCTGCATGTCAGAATGTATTTCTTTGCTTTTTCAGGGTTTTGGTGTATTTGCTTTTCTATTATTTCTAGATATCCCCGAATTGTAAATATTGGGGTTCGTAAATCATGAACGATAGAAGCAATAAACAATTTTCTTTCGTTTTCAAGAGATTGTTGTTTGGCTAATGATGTCTTTAGCTGCAGCTGCATGGACTTAAACCCGTTTGATACTTCATGAATTTCTGTCACACGTGAAGAAGGAAGAGAAAAATTGAAATCCTGCTTTGAAATGAGCTGAGATGTTTTCTCCAGTGCTATCAATGGAATTAACACATGTTTATTCATAAACCATGCAGCTGTCACAAAAAGCATCAGGAGAACAAATAATGCGATGAACACCCCTCCATACTGTTCTAGAAAACTGTTTTCATGGCCATCGAAAGCTTGCAGGGCAGGCCTTTTATCTTGAACATATAAAATGCCTGCGAGTTTTTTTTTCTTATATACATAATATTCTTCAAGAAGAAAGTTTGTACTTCCAACTGAGTAATCTGCTGTTTGCCCTATTTTTGTAATCTGATGATTATGTGGTTCTTCTACTGTTGAAAATAAGACTTTTTGATCTTTGTTCAGCAAACGTATCCCTATATGAAGCTCATCAGTTTTAGAACGTATTTGTTTTTGCCACTCTTTTTTGTTCCAATTTTCCGGCTCACTTAGAATGTTTTGTTGCAGCCAAGGCATTATATCCTCTATTTCAATAGAATTTGTTTTTGATTCATTATAAAAATGGACGGCCATTTTTGTAGTAAGTATGGGGAGCAAAATAAATGCAATAATGAAGAGAAACAGCCATTTTTTTATTGTCATTCTTCTTTTTTTATGCCCCTTTAACATGTTTAGGCTCCCTCCGCAAATTTGTATCCGACACCCCAGACAGTTAGTATCCAGCGTGGTTGAGAGGGGGTTTCTTCAATTTTTTCTCTGATTCTAGCGATAAATACCCTTACTGTATGCGGGTCACTATAATGCTCTCCCCATATAAGTTGGATAATTTGATCGTGCGTAAATACTTGATGGGGATGTCTGCTAAGCAGAGATAATAAGTCAAATTCCTTTGAGGTTAGGGAGACTTTTCTTCCGTGTTTATGTACTTCACGGGATAAGTAATCAATTGTAAGGCCGTTGAATGAGTGTCCGGGTTTTTGCTGTCCGGAACGCCGTCTCACTGCTTTGATTCTGGCTACAATCTCACCTGGTGTTGCCGTTTTTACAATATAATCATCACCGCCGACACTTAATCCTCTGATTTTATCGGTTGGATCCTCTTTGGCGCTTAAAAATAAGATAGGGACATCCTTTACTTCTCTTACTTTCTTGCATATCGTAAAGCCTGATTCCCCCGGCATCATTACATCCAGTAGGATACAGTCGACCTCTTGTTTGTTGACAATGGAGAGGGCTTGTTCTCCATTAAATGCTGTTAGGACATTGTAATTCTCGATCTCCAGAAAGTCTTTCATCAGTTCAATAATTTCCGCATCATCATCGACGACTAAAATAGTTTCTTTCATTATCGACATTCCTTTCTGTTTTGTTCCTGAATAACATTATGACGGTTTTTTTGTAATTGCGGAATATGCATAAATAAATCTTGATATTTTATTGATATTTTATTAACGCCCTATTGAGTTTAATTATTTAAAATGAATTTGAAATATAAAATGAGGTGAAAAACATGAGAACTTCAGTCCTTCAAACCAAAAAGTTATCAAAGTCATATGGAGAGGGCGCAAACCAATTTTTTGCACTGAAAAATATTGATTTGGATATAAAAAAAGGTGAATTTACAGCTATTATGGGTCCTAGTGGTTCTGGAAAGTCTACGTTATTAAATATGCTGTCAGGGCTAGATAAACCAACTTCAGGAGAAGTCACACTAGACGGTATTCATTTATCTCATTGTAATGAGTCCCAAATTACACAACTCAGAAGAGATAATATCGGTTTTATTTTTCAGTTGTTTAATTTGATTCCTGTGCTTACAGCAGAGGAGAATGTGACGCTGCCTATACTCCTTGCTGGAAAGAAAGATAAGTCTGTAAATAAAAAGGCAAATGATTTGCTGCAATTATTAGGGATTGGAAGACTCGCTTCTTCTTATCCGTCCGAGATGTCAGGAGGACAGCAGCAGCGGGTTGCAATTGCAAGAGCGCTTATTATGGAACCTAGTATCGTATTAGCAGATGAACCAACTGGAAGTCTTGATACAAAAACTGGTAATGATATTTTAACAATTCTTCGACACTTTTGCGATACGAAAAACCAATCGCTTATCATGGTGACGCATGATGCAAATGTGGCTTCACATGCTCATCGGATTGTATTTATGAAGGATGGGGAATTAGCAGGAGATATTCAGCTGACTGCGACTCCTAAAGTGAATTTAAGCCATATCACTAAAAGATTAGAGGATGTATACGCATGAAATTAACTGCTCAATTAGCTTGGCGATTTTTAAAAGCAAGAAGAGCCAGGTCTTTATTTGCTGTGATCGGTATTAGTCTTGGAGTTATGCTGCTCATTATTTCGCAAATCATGATGGCAACTTTAGAACAATCAAATGAGAAATCAGTATTGGAAAAGTACGGTAATTTCGATTTAATTTCAGGTTATAACGGTTCAACCAAAAAACTGAGTGCGAACGATCTGCAAACGATAAAAGGATTTCCAGATGTAAATCAAATAACACCGATGCTTTTTCCGTATGCAAGCGAAAATATGCCAGCAGCTGTTGCAGCCCAGCCTGTTTATATAGGCTTTAAACATAATCAATTGGCTATGGAGCACCCGCTGGTTTCCATTGATAAAGGTGAATTTCCGCAGTCTAAGGAAGTGGTGATCCCGGCTCGATATGCAAAATCTAAGGGATTGGATATTCATTCTGAAATTAGTTTACCTTTTCCTCCAGGGAAAGATGTAAAAGTACGTGTTTCAGGTATTTTGAATGAAAGAGAACAATTAAATAATATCTTCATTTTTGATTATGATTGGATCGCAGCACAAACTCATAATCAAAATAAAGCAACGGCAGTCATGATGAAATTGGATCAATCAGCAGATAAACAAAAAGTGATAGAGGATTTAAAGGAGCATTTTGAAGGTATATCCATTGATAAACGCAAGGCGATGATGACAGAGAAAGAACAACTGGGTGGGTTAAAACCCATTGTCAATGGTTTATCAATTACAGTCTTGTTAGGCAGCCTTTTAATCGTAGTCAGTACATTGCAAATGTCAGTTCAAGAAAGACAAAAAGAATTAGCAACATTAAGACTATTAGGGGGAAAGCCTGCCCAATTGTTTTATATGGTCATCTGGGAGGCTTTGCTGATAGGTATTATGGCTGCATTATTGGGAACGGTTACAGGTACTGTACTATGTTACTCCTTGTCCAATATTGCTGAACAATTTATAGGCTATTCCATCCAATCAATATCAATCCCGGCAATAAGTATAATCATTTCGTTTTTTGGAAGCATTCTTTTGACTGTATTAGCAGCAACAATACCAGCTTTATCGACTAGCAGACTTTCTCCTATAGCTGCATACAGCCAAAAAATTAGTGAAAGTAAAGCAGATTCAAAAAGAACCATTATCGCTCTGACCATGATTTTGCTCTTGCTGGCAATTATGACATTTTCAGTGCATAAAAGTGGAGGAAGTGGAAGCTTCAGTATTCTGTTGGGTGTATCATTTGTACTCATCATGTTTGTGATGACTCCTGTAATATTGAGGATCATTGTAACGGTACTTACTTTTCTCTTAAGGCCGTTTTATCAAATGGAAAGCATGATTGCCGGAAGAAATGCTCTGAAAAGGATGAGAAGAAGTCAGCAAATTGCCAGAGTATTAACGTTAGCAGTTATTGTTGGATTAGTTGGGTTTATGATTTTGCAAGCTGTTGTCAGTCAAACAGAAAAAACAATATCAAAACAATATCCGCTTGATTATGTAATACAGGCTACCGAAGCCTCATATGAACCAGGTTTCTCTTCTTCTATTATAAAACAACTTGATAATACGAACGGAGTTGAAGCAATTCCAGTCCAAACAAGCATATTAACACATACTATAAATTTAGATATAAAAAGAGTAGATTCAAACTGGAACGGGCAATTTATGACGATAAACGGAAAAAAAGAAATTTTAACGAGTGTGGGCGGACTGAATTTGGAAAAAGTACAAAACATCATTCCTTTTGACATTGTGAAAGGCCGGATTGATCATCTTAGAGATTATGAAGCAGTCATTACAAAACAATTCTCTGAGGACATTGGGTTCCGAGTTGGAGATGTAGTCACATTGGAACCAGATGATTTAAGTGAAGTTTCTGGCAAGAAGCCATTTACATTACGTGTTGTCGGTGTGGTTGATGAAGTACCTATTTTGCCTGATGAAGATTTGAGATTCTTTACTAATGAGAATACATTAAACGAGTTATTTCATCTTCAAAAAACAGAACAAATATTTTTTAATATTAAGGATCAAAGTGAAAAAGGTCATATAAAGGCGAGTATTGAGAAATTGCTGGAAAACCCACAATATCAAGATACCATTTTGTATGATAGAAAAGAAGAAATGGATAAATTTTATCAACAGTACAAACAGCGCATTGTATTATTGGGAAGCAGCGTGTTTATCATCACCTTAATTGCTCTTGTTGGCTTAATGAATAGTATGGCAAGCAATTTAAGGGAAAGTAAAAAGGAGTTTGCGATGATGAGAGCAATAGGAGGTAAGCCATGGCAAATTGTTCGACTCGCTTTATATGAAGGGATTGTTATTTCTGTAGCGGGAAGTATAATGGGGTTAATTTCAAGTATCGTATTGGGTTACAACTTATTATCAGCTTTAGATGTAAATAATCTTGAAATTCCGTATATGGTCATCCTTATCATATTATTAATAAGTCCGTTACTCGGGATTTTATCTACTCTTCCTTCTGCCTTGTGGCTTTCAAAAAGTAATTTAATTAGAGCAGTCTTTGAAGATTAATTTTAAAAAACATCTGATTTAGCTTCCTTTATTTGAATTAAAAGTTAGAAAATTAAACAGGTGCAGCAAGCGCTGCACCTGTTTTTATTCATGAATCGCATCCAAATGTTTCACCGTTATATTTCTGAATGAGGCTGTGCCGCCTTCAGAATAAAGAGTCATGCCTTTATCTTCAGGTTTTGGGAACACTTCATTTGAAAAAACGGTTTTCCCGTCGCCGACAAATACTTCTATCGTTGTTTTATCGACAAGAATTTTCAAATGCGCCTTCTGTTTGCTTACATCGTAAGGAGCTTGGCTTTCAACATAAGTATTGCTTTTGTCAGGCTGATTTGTGGCCGCTCTGTTGACATATGCATAGCCGCCTTCGGCAAAAATGCCGACATCAATATGGCGTTTTTGGTCTTCCGATTCTCTTAGTCTGACGCCTGCATTTTTCAGCTCTGACCAAGAAAGATCCATATCAAGCTGGTACGTATCACCTGTGATCGACAGTGTTTTTGATCCGTTCACATCTTGATCCTCTACTTTGTCAGTTGAAACGGTCAGCTGCTCCAAAGCTTCGGTCGGCTGTGAGACGAGGCTGTATATGCCATCTTCCTCCCGCAGCCGGAGTTCACGTATGACAGAATCTGTGCCGTTAAAGCCATTCTTCATTGTCGGTGTGTTGTTGGCGTAATCCCAATTGTTCATCCAGGCAAGCGCATAACGCTTTTCTAATGGATCTGTGCTTTTACCGTCTTCGAACGTCACCCCGCCGTACCAGTCAAAGCCGTAGTCAAGCCATTGCGGTGCGGTTTGATCCGCTGTAAATTCTTTTCCGTCGAAGCCTCCGGTCCAGTAGGCGTACGTATTTGGTTTGCCCCACGGTTTGCCGTTCGCGCTGGCGCCGAGAACCCACTTATTCGTTCCATCGCTTGCCCGCATCATGTAGAGGTCGGGGCATTCCAAAATTCCCGCCTGCTCTGCGAAGAATCCGCTTGTGTAACGCCAGTCCTTTAGATTATCGGATTCATAAAAGCCGATTTTTGTTCCTTCAGCCATGACCATTACCCATTTGTTGTCCTGGTCATCCCATATGACTTTCGGGTCTCTGAAGTCGTCTGTGCCCGGATTAGGCATAATAGGGTTATCACTGTAAGGCTTGAATGATTTTCCTTTGTCTGTGCTGTACCACAAATGTTGCTCCTGCTTTTTGTCTTTGGCTGAAGGCTGTGTCACAATCGCGACAAGCGCGTTTTTTCCGAATCCGGCTGTGTTTTCTTTATCGATCACGACAGAACCGGTCCAAATGTCGCCGTCTGGATTTGTATATTTCGGAATCGCCACGCCTTCATCAGTCCAATGCACCAAATCCTCTGATACGGCATGGCGCCATTCTGTGCCGTTACCTTTTGGGTAATCTCGGTTATACAGATAGAAATAATGGTACTGTCCATCAAAATAGATCGGTTTTTGGGGATCATTTTTCCATTTATCTGGCGTCGTAAAATGATATGCCGCCCGGTAGTTCGGCTTAAGTGTTGATTTAGTTTTTTTGACAGGTTCTTCGTTTGGCAATAAGTTGATAAACAGCAATATTCCTAAAAAGGTCAGGAATACGGTTAGCCATTTGCCTGTTTTTTTATAGTTCATATGGGATTCACCTTTATGATGTTGATAAGAAATAAAAGAAAATGCCAATAGGATATCGGCATTTTCTTTTGCGTTTTTATTTGTTAACTGTCAATTGTCCTTGTTCAAGGATGCTGTCTTTTACAACAGATGTTTTCTTGCCTTTGATGTTCAACAGGAAGCTTGGTGCAAATGTTGATTGTTTGTCTGCATAGAAGCCTCTGTTTGTCATGTAGCTTGTAATCACGACATTGTTTCCTTCAGCTTGAGGCACAGCGAAGTGTGAATAAGTAAAGGTTACATCGTTAGGATCAAGATCCATTTTTAACACAAGGCCTGTTTTGTTCAGCGGCTTGTATGGGCCAGTTAAGGAATCTGAAACATAACCAAGCATGTAAATGTCATTAGATGTGATGCCGTCGATTGTCATTTTTGATCCGCGGGAGTCTGTGAACAGATACCATTTGCCATTCATTTTAAAGACGTTCGCGCGTTCGATTTCATCTGTGACTGTGTTAGATGCAATCAGCGGTTTCATCACTTTTTTCAGAGTGTAGTCATCGTTTAGCTCAATGATGCCGAGCGCGCCGTTTGCTAATTCAGCCGTGCGTTTTTTATCGCTTTGCAGAAGCTTTTTACTTTCTTGACGGAAGAATGATGTGCTTTTGCCATAGTATGCTTTGTTAAATAAAGATTCTTCGCCTTGGTAGCCATCTTCAGTTCCAGTGTTTGCTTCAAATACTAAGTATTTGTGGCCTTTATCTTCTACGTAGTGAGGATCTCTCAGCGTATGGTTATCACCTGAGCTGTAGTTGCCTTCATCGATAAACTGCTGTACATTTTGATATGTTTTGCCGTCACCGTCAAAGATTGATTTATAATCCTCTACACCGTTGATGTTCAGAGAGCTGTCTGACGTTGATACGTTAACTTGTGCAGTTGTCAGTGTTTGTTTACCGTAATGTTTACCGGAGAAATCAGTGTAGAATAAACGGATTTTTCCGTCAGATGTAAATGTAGCTGAACCAGACCATTCTTGTGTTTGTTCTTTCAGGATTGAATCATTTGCATCGAATTTGTCGCTGTCTTTAAAGACGCGGCCAGCGTTTTTCCAGCTATCAATAGAAGTTTCGCCGACTTTTTGATAGAACATGTAAATAGATGTATCATCCGCATTTTTAGGGTCTCCGGCTAATGCAAAGACGATGTGGTAGCCGTGATAGTTTGCGACTGTGCCATCAGCGTTTTGTAATGGCCAGCTGTCCCAAACGTCCAGGCCTTTTGCAGAAGAGATATTTTTAATTGTGGACGGATCGAATTCAGGCACTTGATATTTTTCATTTTTTTGCTGTTCAGGGATTTGCAGCATATCATGGCGGGTGATATGGGTAATGCCATACGTTTCCTTATACGGTTTTTGGTTCGTTTCTTTCGCAAACGCTTGAGTTGCGCCTCCTGCCAGCAGTGCAGTAGTAAAGGTTAATACTGTTGCTTGTTTTGCAAACTTTTTGATGTTCATCGTTCATGTCTCCTTTTTGTATGTACTGTGTTAGCGGTCTGCTTCTTCCGGCCCTCCTGTTTGAAGATGGCAGGTCAGTTACGCACAATAAAAAAAGACCTAAAATATGTAAGGGGTGACGCCAAAGAATACACTTTGCCCTTTACACATTTTAGGTCTTGCCTGCTTTATCAGTAACAAACCTGCGTGATTTACTTTTCGACATCATTCTATTAGACTCTCGTTTGGATTACAACTGGTCTATTTTCCTCTTTTGTTTGATAGAATATCATAAAGGGATTTAAAAGTTACAGGTCTAAAGAACTAATACGGATGGCTATTTCTTTTCATTCTCTGTATTTTTTATAACGCCTGATGCATGGGCATAAAGTTACCTTTTGAGTGATGATTCAGAAAATGATCATCCTTGTTGAACCATGCCTTGAAATTAATCTTGGATCAAAAGCCAGTAATTCGTTTTGGGAACTTGCTGCTGTCATTTCTATTTTTGAGCACAGTCGGGCAGATACCGTTTCAATGTCAGTAACGACCAATATAATAATGTATTGGTTAGCCAACAAATGATAGAAGCGAAAGATTTTTAAGGAGGAAAAAGTCATGCCGCCACGGCCATCAAAATGGATTAAGAGGAACGAACGACCGGAACCTCTTTTATCACCAAGTGTCATGCAAGGCAGATATGGAAACACCCCAACCTCTCAACAAAACCAGTCCTTCGTACCAATTACTAACCAGCCTATTTCTGCTTTCAGAGCCACGAGCAATATGAATTTGCCAGTGGCTGCAAATGCAGCTAGCGGAGTCTTATTTCAAAATGAGCAATTTGATTTGGCGAATGAATATAACCCCGACACATCTACATTTTCACCGAGAACAGCAGGCGTATATTCTCTTAATGCATCAGTTGAGTTTCAAGCGAATGCGAATGTTGACTTCAACTTAGAAGTCGTATTTCTCGTGAATCAAGATGTAGTAGGCGGAAATAATGAAACTCAAGCAGGGAATCTCCCGGCAGTCGTAGCCATTACGGAAATTCTTCAGTTAAACGCCGGAGATACGGTGACAGTTGCAATGAGAAGTACGGCCGCCGGTACAATTCAAGCGACTACGAGAACTCGTTTTGCAGCCGCTAGAGTTCCTTCTCTGACTTCGTAAAAAGGGGATATTTGATTCATGTAGATCTAAGCCGCTATATTAAAGTTGATTTTTCCTATTTGAGGAATGATCAGCTTTTTTTGTTATTTTCAAAATGTTTGAAACGTTAATAGCTTAGTAACGTACAGAGATATGGGAGGTGGAGGAATGAAGCAGACTAAAAGGAAGCATCTCAAGACGTTATTTGAGACATTAGGCGAAAGACATCAGTTCAACGGGACGGTTCTGGCTGCGGAGGATGGCGATATTTTATATCATCACTCTTTCGGTTATGCAGAATTGATGGAAAAACGCCCCTTGAAAACGAACTCTTTGTTTGAGTTAGCGTCGTTGTCAAAGCCTTTTACAGCTTTGGGGATCATATTGCTGGAGGAGAAAGGGATTCTTGGATATGAAGATAAAGTGGAGCGCTGGCTGCCGGGTTTTCCGTATCAGGGCGTCACGATTCGGCACTTATTGAATCATACGTCAGGGCTTCCAGATTATATTGACTGGTTTCTTGTCAATTGGGACCAAAACAAGATTGCGGTAAATCAGGATGTTGTTGATATGCTGATGAAGGAGAAGCCGCCCGGCTACTTTGCGCCGAATGAAGGCTGGCTGTACAGCAATACGGGGTATGTGCTTCTGGCAGTTCTAATTGAAAAAGCTTCCGGCATGAGCTATGCAGATTTTCTGAAACAAAACATTTTTACCCCGGTCAGCATGACGAACACCAGGGTGTATAACAGGAGACTGCGTCCTGAGCAGATTAATGACTATGCATATGGATATGTGTATGATGTGCATTCTGGAAAGTACGTTCTTCCTGATGTTCTGGAGGAAACCAAATATGTTGTGTATTTGGATGGAATACAGGGAGATGGTATGGTGAATTCTGTCACAAGCGATTTATTTCGACTTGATCAGGCTTTATATCAGGATGATTTGATCAGCAAAGCTTCTAAGGAAGCTGCGTTTTCTCCTGTGCGGCTGAATAATGGAGAAACTTTCGATTACGGATTTGGCTGGGTGCTGCATAATAGTCCTAAATACGGGCGGATTCTCAGCCATAACGGAAGCTGGCCCGGCTATTCGACTATGATGATTCGGTATATTGATCATCATAAAACGCTGATCTATTTGAGCAATAAGGAAGAAGATGCTGTATATGAACAATCGATTCTGAAGGCGGCGGAAAATATTCTTTTTGACCAGCCATATGAGATCCCAGAACGCCCTGCTGATAAAAAGAAAAAAGCAATTGATACGGCAATATACAGCCGCTATGTTGGCAGCTACTCGTTTCAGGATGGGACGGCTGCACGGGTGACAACCGAGAATGAACGGCTTTATTTGGAGATTACCGGGCAACTGAGACTGGAGTTATTCCCCTCCTCGGCAACCCGTTTCTTTCTGCGATCATTGTCTGTAGAAATCGAATTTATGTTAGGTGATGATGCTGCGAAAAGCTTTATCCTCTATGAGGATGGCACAGAAGAAGAAGCGGTCCGCACGAATTAGAAAGGAATGAATTTGATGATCGGAATATTAGCCGGAATGGGGCCAAAATCGACCTCGCCGTTTATTGATAAGGTGATTGATTACTGTCAGAAGCTGTATGGGGCATCAAACGATATCGACTATCCGCACATGATGATCTATTCTTGCCCGACGCCATTCTATGCAGAACGCCCCATTGATCATGATGAGATGAAAAGAGCGATTATTGAAGGAGCGGTAAAGCTCGAGAAGACAGGCGTTGATTTTATTGCTTTGCCCTGTAATACGGCACATGTGTACTATGATGAGATTCAGCAGGCATTGTCGGTTCCTTTGTTGCATATCATTGAGGAAACGATAAAAGAGATTCCGCATTCTGCAAAACAAGCGGTGGTTTTAGGAACAGATTCAACCATCCAATCTGCCATTTACCAAAAAGGGCTGAAGGCAAATGGACAAGAAGTTGTTCACAAGGACCATTGGCAGCAGGCTGTGAATCAACTCATTGCCGCAATCAAACAGCCTAATCATATGCAGCATACACAAGCATTGTGGCAGAAGCTATATGAAGAAATCTGCCAGGATGCAGATATTATCATTTCGGCCTGCACGGATTTAAATGCGGTGTTAGATCATATTCAAAGTGAGATTCCGATTATAGATTCCTCTGACTGTCTTGCAAAAAGCACTGTCAGCACATATCTTGACTATCAAATCTAGCTTCAAACAAGGACTGTCTCAGACAATCCTTGTTTTTTTATGTCCTATTGTTTGACAGTTACATTCGATGGTGTTAAAGTAAACATGTAAATAGTTACATGATTTTTCTGAAGGCGAGGTGGTGCTCATGAATAAGCCGGTTTTAAAACCATTCGCCTCTTTAGAAATCAGGGTTGATCCGCCTATTACCATTGGTGAGACAGGCCTGGGACTGAGACGATTAATCCCGATTCGTTCGGGAACAATAACCGGGGAAATAAAGGGGCGTATTTTGCCGGGCGGTGCCGATTCACAAATCATTCGTGCTGACGGCAGAACAGATTTATCTGCCAGGTATGTAATCGAAACAGCAGATCATGAACTGATTTACATTGAAAACAATGGAATAAGACAAGTCAGCGAGCCGTTTCGAAAACAAGCCGCGGCTGGGGAAATTATTGATCCGGAGCATGTTTATTTCCGTACGGTGCCAACATTTGAAACAGGCAGTGCAGCTTATCAATGGCTGCATGACCGCTTGTTTATCGGTTCCGCAGAAAGAACCCCTGATTACGTTCGACTAGACATTTATGAAGTACAGTAAAGACTAAGGAGAGTGTGAAAGATGGAAAACTTTATCGGAAGCCACATGATTTATACTTATGAAAACGGATGGGAATACGAGATCTATATTAAAAACGACCATACAATAGATTATAGAATTCATAGCGGAATGGTTGCCGGACGCTGGGTTCGGGATCAGGAAGTTAATATTGTCAAACTGACAGAAGGCGTATATAAAGTGTCTTGGACAGAGCCGACAGGGACAGATGTTTCATTAAACTTTATGCCGAATGAAAAACGCATGCACGGCATTATTTTCTTCCCAAAATGGGTGCATGAACATCCTGAAATTACAGTCTGCTATCAAAATGACCACATTGATCTGATGAAAGAATCACGCGAAAAATATGAAACATACCCAAAATACGTTGTACCTGAATTTGCGGAGATTACATTTCTGAAAAATGAGGGAGCCGACAATGAAGAAGTGATTTCGAAAGCTCCTTATGAAGGAATGACAGACGATATTCGCGCGGGAAAACTGTAAAAAACAAAAAACCCGGGAAAGAGAATTACTTCTCTTTCCCGGGTTTTCTTTATGCTGTATATTCGGGAACCATCACAATTCCCCCGAAAAACAGTATGATTCCAGTCCAGCGGATGGGCTGGTAATAGGCGGTGTCCCGTAAAACACCACTGCTGACAAAATGATAAGACAAGCTGCCACAACGATGACAGCACCAATGTATCCTGTTTTCCCCATGTTTATTCTCCTTGTGAAGGGAATAGTTTCTGCCTTTTTTCAGCTTCAGGGTCGTTTTCAATCGCAATCTCTGAATCTAAAATCAGCGTCTCTCTTGTTTCCTCATGATACGCCGGCCATTTTACATCTTCAGTGCTTGGGTTCCCTGTTTTGGCGAACGTGATCCATGCTGATTGTATGGTGTGAGAGAGCTGTTTCACTTCATCCGTAATCTCTGCTTTTGCCATCCGTTCTAACCCGTCCAGATTTCCGAAAACAAAAGGAAGCTCTAATGCGTGAAACGCTTTATTATACGGCGGCTTATCAGAGTGCCAATCGAATCGGTACATCCAGACAGGCGCGTAATGGGACTGTGCGGAGGCATAGGCGACGGCCGGGCGCCAAAATAACAAATCAGTCATCATATGAATTTGGCTTTCCAGCGAACGCGGATACAGATCGGCGGCTTTCTCTGCCAGCGGCTGCCCTAATAAATACACAAGCGCGGCATCAAACGTTTCCTGAGAATGAACGTCTGAGTCCGGGGTGAAAAATAAATATCCTTCATCGCGGTTTGTTCCGATTAACAGCGGAATGCCGGCAGCAGCACCTTCTGCGATCGCTTTTTCTGGTTCAGCAGGCAGCGTTTTCGGATCAAGGGCGGGCTGGAAGAACAGCTGAAAGAGATTTTCATTTTCTGCTTTCCGAAGCTGATCGGCCGCTTTAAGCAAATCTTCCGCAGATACAGTATGCAACCTGTCCAATTGGCTCTCGTCAATCCCAAGGACCTCTAAAAAGGCTGCCGCGGTGCTAGCCGCTTTTTCTTTTGTCATCGTTCTGGAAGCGCCACTTTCCATGATTGCTTTCTGGAACAGGCCTTTTGCCGCAGGCATTGCGAGCAGCGCGGCAATGCTCATGCCGCCTGCTGATTCTCCAAATACTGTTACGTTATCCGGATCACCGCCAAATGCTGAGATATTGTCTCGCACCCATTTCAGTGCGGCGGCTTGGTCCAAAAGCCCAAGGTTATCGGAATACGTCTCATCAAACGAAGACAAATGTAAAAATCCAAACGGCCCCAGACGATAATTCAGTGTAACGACAATGACTTCTCCCTGCGCCGCAAGTCTTGACCCATCATATAATGGCTCACTGCCCGCTCCAAGATAAAAAGCGCCGCCGTGAATCCATACCATGACAGGCAGGTTTTGACTTGGAGTATCAGGCGCAAATACATTGATATACAAGCAATCCTCAGACTGGCGGGGCAGCTCAGTATACGAAAGTGACAGCAAATCAGACGGCTGCGGGCAAATAGAGCCGTATGCTGTTGCGTCCAGTTCGTTCTCCCACGCTTCAGGAGGTTCCGGTGCTTTAAAACGCAATGGCCCGACAGGAGGTTTGGCATAGGGGATGCCTTTCCATTTATGTACGCCGTTTTCTGTTGTGCCTTTTACTTTGCCGTATTGAGTTGTTACTGTTTTATGAGACATCGCACTCTCTCCCTTTTTCCCCCATTATAAACAGATTTAGTCTGCAGATGCGAACGTTTACCCTTAGCCAAAATCTATCTTCCCATCGTTTTGAAAAAGGACTTGACTTCCTGGACGGTCAAGCCGATTTCTCTTGCTTCTGCCATCAGCGCTTTCCATTCTTCTATATTGGATTCCGTCAGTTTGCGGTTGCGATAGGAAGCCATTTCAGGCTGTTCTTTCTTTAGTATGTTCGTAAAAGTGAACAACTCTTCCTTTTCCATTCCGGCTTGGACCGCTTGCACAAGATGCACGCGCCATTCTTCTTCACTGCCGCTGATTTTTTCATACATCATTGTTTCTGCGTCGAATAATTCTGTTAATTCAACTTCCAGTGTAGCGGAAATTTTCTTTAAGAATTGAACGGATGGATTCGTATGAACGCCTCTTTCAATCTTGCTTAAATAGGATTTAGATACTCCTGACTCCACAGCCAGCTGATTAATAGAATAGCCTTTTCTTTTACGGTACAAACGGATAATTCTTCCAATCATGATATGAAATTCTCCTCTATTCCTGTCGTTATTTTGTTCATTATAAGGAATTATTCGTTCTTTATAAAATTTAAAATAATAAGGGAAGTGCAGTAAATAAGAGGAAAATCATGATTTTGTTCTCTAAAGAGAACTTATTGGCTTATTTTGCAATTTTTAAATAATAAAGTTTTCTTTTATAATCCAATCATTAACAGAAAGGGGCGCGGGAAGCCAGCCGCGGGAAGGCTGAAGGCTATGAACACATGAATGAGGAGAATATGAGTTTTAAAGAATTATATGCGATTGTCAGACACAGATTCGTGCTGATTCTGCTCCTCACAATCGGCGTCACCCTTATTACGGGCTTTGTGCAATTTAAGGTCATTTCACCGACTTATCAAGCGTCGACGCAAGTGCTGGTTCATGAATCAGACGGTGAAGAAAACTCGAATCTCAGTGACATCCAGCGAAATCTTCAGTACAGCAGCACGTTCCAATCGATTATGAAAAGCACTGCCTTGATGGAAGAGGTCAAGGCGGAATTGCATCTTTCTGAATCGGCTTCCTCGCTGAAAGGAAAAGTAGTTACCAGCAGTGAAAATGAATCAGAAATTATCACCGTAGCCGTTCAGGACCACGATCCGGCGATAGCGGCTGAGATTGCGAACACATTAGTGAACAAGTTTGAAAAAGAAGTAGATGAAAGAATGAATGTACAAGGCGTGCATATTTTATCAGAGGCGAAGGCTTCTGAAAGCCCAATGATCAAGCCGGCCCGGATGAGAAATCTGGTCATGGCTTTTGGCGCTGCTGTCATGGGCGGCATTACACTGGCATTTTTTCTGCATTTTCTCGATGATACGTGCAAAAGCGCACGGCAGCTCAGCGAGAGAACCGGATTGCCATGCTTAGGCTCCGTCCCTGATGTCCAAAAAGGGCGGAATCGCGGGATAAAACATTTCGGGGAGTGAAGCGAGTGGTCTTTAGAAAAAAGAAAGCAAGGCGAGGTTTGGCTCAAATATCCGTTTTACACAACAAATCAATTGTTGCGGAACAATACCGCACCATTCGGACAAACATTGAGTTTTCATCCGTCCAGACCAACTTGCGGTCTATCCTCGTCACCTCCTCTGTGCCTGGTGAAGGTAAATCGTTCAGTGCAGCGAATCTTGCGGCTGTCTTTGCACAGCAGCAAGAAAAGAAAGTGCTGCTGGTGGATGCCGATTTAAGAAAGCCGACCATCAATCAGACATTTCAGGTTGAGAATGTAACCGGGCTGACAAATGTGCTGGTCGGGAATGCTTCACTCAGTGAGACGGTGCAAAAGACGCCGATCGATAACTTGTATGTGCTGACAAGCGGACCGACCCCGCCGAATCCGGCTGAACTGCTGTCTTCAAAAGCGATGGGAGATTTAATATCTGACATCTATGAACAATTCAGCCTCGTCATCTTTGATTCCCCTCCGCTTTTGGCTGTTGCAGATGCTCAGATTTTAGCAAATCAGACAGACGGCAGCGTGCTCGTCGTTTTAAGCGGAAAAACGAAAACCGATACCGTCTTGAAAGCGAAGGATGCCCTGGAACAATCCAATGCAAAGCTGTTAGGCGCTCTTTTAAACAAAAAGAAGATGAAAAAATCGGAACACTATTCCTACTAAATAGATGGTAAAGGTGATGTCTCCTGACCTGTATCAATGGAGGCACTCGGCTCTGCTGTGGGCAGCTGAAGTTGCTGCCTTAGATGCTGGTCGTCGGTGGCGGGGCGTGAGGACGGGTTAAATGCCCACTTATCTGATATATACATAGGATGTGTTGTCGGTTTAGCTGCTGCCGATGTTTTGGAGGACGAAAACCGCCGCAGCTAAACCGATAAAAGAATTAGGGGGGAAAAGGTTGAGTTACCGGAGAAGACTGTCAATGATTATTGCGCTGGATACTTATCTCGTTTTAAATTCAGTTATTGCAGGATATCAATTTTTAAAAGATTCCTATCAATTTTATGACTCCGGAGCATTATTGCTTACAGCTGTCAGCTTGCTCCTCAGCTATCATGTGTGTGCTTTCCTGTTCCGTCAGTATAAACAGGTGTGGACATACACCGGTCTCGGCGAGCTGATCGTCCTGCTTAAGGGCATTACGCTTTCAGCCGCTGTGACAGGCGTCATTCAGTATGCTGTGTATCATACGATGTTCTTCCGTCTGTTAACCGCATGCTGGGTGCTTCAGCTTTTGTCTATCGGAGGAACCCGTGTTTTATCCAGAGTGTTAAAAGAAAGCATCAGAAAAAACCGCAGCGCCTCATCCCGCGCGCTGATTATCGGGGCGGGCTCAGGAGGGACTCTGATGGTCAGGCAGCTGCTTTCAAAAGATGATCCTGACATCATACCTGTCGCTTTTATTGATGACGACCAAACGAAGCATAAATTAGAAATCATGGGGCTGCCCGTAATCGGCGGAAAAGAAAGTATCATGCCTGCCGTGCAAAAGCTCAAAATTAACTATATTATTATTGCCATTCCTTCACTCCGCACCCATGAGCTTCAGGTGTTATATAAAGAATGTGTGCGAACTGGAGTAAACATTAAAATTATGCCTCATTTTGATGAAATGCTGCTCGGCACACGAACTGCCGGACAAATCAGAGATGTAAAAGCTGAGGATTTGCTCGGCAGAAAGCCGGTAACCCTCGACACAAGCGAAATTTCGAACCGCATCAAAGGAAAAACCGTTCTCGTCACGGGAGCGGGCGGATCAATCGGCTCGGAAATCTGCCGGCAGATCAGCGCGTTTCAGCCTAAGGAAATCATTCTGCTCGGCCATGGAGAAAACAGCATTCATTCAATTTTTACAGAGCTGAACGGGCGATTCGGCAAACACATTGTGTTTCATACAGAAATTGCGGATGTGCAGGACCGCGATAAAATGTTTACCTTGATGAAAAAGTACGAGCCGCACGTTGTCTACCATGCAGCTGCCCATAAGCATGTGCCTTTAATGGAACATAATCCTGAAGAGGCTGTCAAAAACAACATCATCGGAACAAAAAATGTCGCGGAAGCAGCCGATATGTCGGGGACAGAGACGTTTGTGCTGATTTCATCAGACAAAGCGGTGAACCCGGCTAATGTAATGGGGGCGACAAAACGATTCGCCGAGATGATTATTATGAATCTTGGAAAAATCAGCAGAACAAAATTTGTCGCTGTCCGCTTCGGCAATGTGCTCGGGAGCCGCGGCAGCGTCATTCCGGTTTTCAAAAAACAGATTGAAAAAGGCGGACCCGTGACGGTAACACATCCGGCCATGACCCGTTATTTCATGACAATTCCCGAGGCCTCAAGGCTTGTCATCCAGGCCGGGGCACTGGCGAAAGGGCGTCAGATTTTCGTTCTCGATATGGGAGAGCCCGTAAAGATTGTGGACCTTGCCAAAAACCTCATTCATTTGTCCGGCTACACCACTGAGCAGATTCCAATCGAATTCACAGGCATTCGTCCCGGCGAAAAAATGTATGAGGAATTGCTGAACAAAAATGAAGTACACGCTGAACAAATCTTTCCGAAAATCCATATCGGCAAAGCCGTTGACGGCGATTGGCCGGTGCTGATGCGCTTTATCGAGGATTTTCATGATCTGCCGGAAGCCGATCTGAGAGCGAGGCTGTTTGCGGCAATCAATACATCAGACAAAATGACGGCTGCCAGTGTTCATTAGGGGGAGTGAAGATGACGAAAAAGATATTGTTTTGCGCAACTGTCGATTATCATTTTAAGGCCTTTCACCTCCCTTACTTTAGATGGTTTAAGCGAATGGGCTGGGAGGTTCATGTTGCCGCGAGCGGACAAACCAAGCTGCCGTATGTGGATGAGAAATTTTCCATCCCAATTCGGAGGTCACCCTTTCATCCTCAAAATCTGGCCGTTTACAGACATCTCAAGGACGTGATCGACACCAATCAATACGACATTGTCCATTGCCATACGCCGGTTGGCGGCGTGCTAGCCAGACTTGCGGCGAGGCAGGCACGGCGGCACGGAACAAAGGTGCTGTACACAGCGCACGGATTTCACTTCTGTACCGGAGCGCCGATGAAAAATTGGCTTCTTTACTATCCGGTTGAGAAATGGCTTTCGGCATACACAGACTGCCTGATTACGATCAATGAAGAGGATTACACACGGGCGAAAGGACTTCAAAGGCCGGGCGGAAAGACGCAGAAAATTCACGGCATCGGCGTCAATACCGAGCGGTTCCGGCCTGTCAGCCTGGAAGAGCAGCAAAAACTCAGAGAAAAACACGGATTCCGTGAAGACGATTTTATATTGGTTTATCCGGCTGAGCTCAATCTGAACAAAAACCAGAAGCTCTTAATTGAAGCAGCAGCCTTGCTGAAAGAAAACATTCCGTCGCTCCGCCTTGTTTTTGCCGGAGAAGGGGCGATGGAACAAGCGTATCGAGCATTGGCTGAAAAACTTGGCGCTTCCGGCAATGTCCGTTTTTACGGCTTTTGCCGCGACATTCACGAGCTGATTCAGCTTGCAGATGTATCTGTCGCATCCAGCATCAGAGAAGGCCTCGGCATGAATGTGCTAGAGGGGATGGCGGCGGAAAAACCGGCGATTGCCACGGATAACCGCGGGCATCGGGAAATCATCCGGGACGGAGAAAACGGTTTTCTGATCAAAATCGGTGACAGTGCCGCTTTTGCCCGCCGGATTGAACAGCTTTACCATAAGCCAGAACTTTGCAGAAAGCTGGGACAGGAAGGCCGAAAAACGGCCTTGCGCTTTTCGGAGGCGCGAACGGTGGAAGAAATGGCAGATATTTATTCCGCGTACATGGATATGGATACAAAGGAGAAAAGCGTATGAACTCAGGACCAAAAGTTTCTGTCATTATGGGCATTTATAATTGTGAACGCACTTTGGCGGAAAGCATTGAATCTATACTCAGCCAATCCTATAAAAATTGGGAGCTGATTATGTGCGATGATGCGTCAACAGACGGCACGCTCCGCATCGCGAAGCAGTATGCCGCTCATTATAGCGATCGCATCAAGCTGATTCAAAACAAAACAAACAAACGGCTTGCCGCTTCCTTAAATCATTGTCTTTCGCATGCGACAGGTGAGTATATCGCACGTCAGGATGGAGACGATCTTTCATTCCCGCGCCGTCTGGAAAAGCAGGTCGCGTTTTTAGAAAAGCACCACCATTATCAAGTGGTTGGCACCGGCATGCTTGTATTTGATGAATGTGGCGTAAGAGGGACACGCATCCTGCCTTCTGTTCCGGAGCCGGGCATCATGGCAAAAGGGACCCCGTTTTGCCACGGAACGATTATGATGAGAGCCAGCGCCTATCGTACGCTGAAAGGCTACCGTTCGGTGCGGCGGACGAGACGGATGGAGGATATTGATTTGTGGCTGCGCTTTTTTGAAGAAGGATTCAGGGGCTACAATCTCCAGGAAGCCTTGTATAAAGTAAGGGAAGACAGCGATGCATTCAAGCGGCGGTCATTTACGTATTCCATTGACAATGCCATCCTTGTCTACCAGGCGTGCAGACGCTTGAAACTTCCTTTATCTGATTACATATATATTGTAAAACCGTTAATCCGCGCGTTGATGCCTCCAGCCGTGATGAATCGCTACCACAAAAAAAGAGTGATGAATCACAAGGAAGGGCTTGTCAAACATGAGTAGCAGCCAAAAACGCGTGCTCCATGTTCTCAGCGGCATGAACAGGGGCGGAGCGGAAACCATGGTGATGAATTTATATCGGAAAATGGACAGAAGCAAAGTGCAATTTGATTTTTTAACGTATCGAAATGATCCGTGCGCTTATGATGAAGAGATTTTATCTTTAGGCGGGCGCCTTTTTTATGTCCCGAGCATCGGGCAAAGCAATCCCCTTACATTTGTGAGGAACGTAAGAAGCACGATAAAAGAAAACGGTCCGTTCAGCGCCGTTCATGCACACACGGATTTCCAAACAGGCTTTATCGCTCTCGCGGCAAGGCTTGCCGGAGTGCCGATCAGGGTATGCCATTCCCACAATACGTCATGGAAGACCGGCTTCAATTGGAAGGATCGCCTGCAGCTAATGGTGTTTAGGCGGCTTATTTTGGCGAATGCGACAGCCTTGTGTGCGTGCGGAGAGGATGCGGGCAGGTTTTTATTCGGGCAGTCCAACATGGAGCGGGAGCGTGTTCAACTCCTTCCTAACGGGATTGATCTTGATTTGTTCGCCCCAAATGGGCAAAGGGATGATGTAGAAAAAACAGCACGCGGCATTGCAGTTGACCGGCTCATCATTGGCCATGTGGCCCGGTTTCATGAAGTGAAAAACCACGCATTTCTGCTGAAGCTTGCCGCACATCTCAAAGAAAGAGGCGTTCGCTTTCAGCTCGTTCTTGCAGGAGACGGGCCGCTGCGCGAGAAAATGGAAGAGGAGGCGCGGCGGCAGAATCTACTTTCAGATGTCCTCTTTTTAGGCACTGAAGAACGCATTCATGAGCTAATGCGCACATTTGATGTGTTTGTCATGCCGTCTCTGTATGAAGGCTTGCCGGTTGTGCTTGTGGAAGCACAGGCGTCGGGGCTTCCATGCATCATATCAGACAACATTACAGATAAAGTTGACGCTGGGCTCGGGCTTGTGACGAGATTGAGCCTCTCTGAGCCGATCGGCATCTGGGCTGAAACCATTGCAAGAGCGGCCGCCGCAGGCAGGCCAAAGCAGGAGCTCATCAAAGATACACTCGCCGAACGCGGCTATGATGCACAGCAAAATGTAGAAGCGCTGCTGAATGTATACAACATCACTAGCGGAAAAGGACAATAAACGATGATTATATATGTCGTCAATATGGGGATTGTATATATTTGGTCTTGGTTTGCCAAAATGTGCGGCGGCCGTGACGATTCGCTCGCCACGGGGTATCGGCCGAATAAGCTTTTGATCTGGATTCCGCTTGCCTCACTTGTGCTCGTGTCGGGTCTCCGTTACAGAGTCGGCACGGATTTTCAGACGTACACACTGTTGTACGAATTGGCGGGCGATTATCAAAATGTGTGGCAGATATTCGGTTTCGGCACAGCAAAAACGACGACAGATCCAGGCTTTACCGCACTCCTTTGGCTGATGAATTTTATCACGGAAGATCCGCAAATCATGTATATAACGGTTGCGGCAGTGACCTACAGTTTGGTTATTAAGACACTTGCTGATTACGGAAGGCCGTTTGAGCTGAGTGTCTTTTTATTTTTAGGAACCTTTCATTATTACGCGTCTTTTAACGGCATCAGGCAATACATGGTGGCAGCCGTTTTGTTTTGGGCGATCCGTTATATCATCAGCGGGAACTGGAAGCGATATTTTCTGATTGTGCTGATCAGCTCGCTCTTTCATTCCTCGGCGCTGATTATGATTCCAGTGTACTTTATTGTCAGAAGAAAAGCCTGGTCACCGGCAATATTCGGCTTATCCGCTTTATTTCTCGGCATGACGTTTTTATATCAAAAATTTGTGTCTGTGTTTGTCGTTGTGCTAGAAAACAGCTCATACAGCCATTATGAAAAATGGCTCATGACAAACACAAATGGAATGAATGTGATCAAAATCGCTGTCTTGGTTCTGCCTCTGTTTCTCGCCTTTTGCTACAGGGCGCGTCTGAGGAAGCTGTGGCCGCAAATTGATATCGTCGTCAATTTATGCCTGCTCGGTTTTTTATTCGGGCTTTTGGCCACAAAGGACGTAATCTTTGCCAGATTTAATATTTATTTCGGCTTGTATCAAATGATCCTAGTCCCTTATTTCGTCAGGATATTTGATGAAAAATCGAATGCCCTTATCTATATCGCTATCGTTGTTTGTTATTTTCTTTACAGTTATTTGCTTATGCCGGTTGATTCGTCCGTTCTGCCTTACAGAACGATTTTTTCCCGGTAATTTATGCAAGAGGAGCCGGTCAATATGGAAACACCTGCGGTTAGTCTGTTAGTCGCTGTTTATAACACAGAAACATATATCAGAATGTGTCTCGAATCACTGCGGAACCAGACTTTGGGCAATATTGAAATCATCATCGTAAATGACGGTTCAGCAGATGCCAGCCCGGATATCGCGGAGGAATACGCCAAAAAGGATCATAGGTTCAGGGTGATTCATCAGGAGAACCAGGGTCTCGGTGCTGTTCGGAATAAAGGCATTGAGGCGGCACGCGGGGAGTTTATTGCGTTTATAGATTCAGACGATTGGATCGAGCCTGATTATTGCGAGCGGATGCTTCAGGCAGCAGGCGATGAAACTGATCTGGTCATTTGCAATTACGCCGCGGAATTTGAGGACACTGGAAAAACCATGATCTCTGACATTGCGGAAACCTATCAGGGGCAGCCGAAGGAGCACTATATCAAGGCGTTATTCGAAGGGAAGGTCAGAGGGTTTTCATGGAACAAACTATACAGAAGAAGCATGATTAAAGCACGTCGGCTGTTGTTTCCGCTCCGTGGCGAGCTGGAGCATGTCGAGGATCAGTTTTTCAGTTTCCGGGCTCATTTTTTCGCCCGCTCGGTATCCTATGTAAAATCGCCGCTCTATCATTACCGAATTCACCTTTCATCCATCGTGCAAAGCTATCAGAAAAAACTGTTTCAATCAGGGCTTGCGCTGTATGAGGCGAATGCAGCGTTTTTGCAGGAGAACAACAAACTGGAGGAGTATCATAAGGAGCTTGATACCTTTATCGTTCTTCACAGCAGTATCTGTATGCTGAATGAATGGAAAACAAGCGGCAGCCGCCGGCTGTTCGAAAAGCTTAAAAATGTCGGCGTGATTTGCGCGGACCCGGTATTTCAGGAGAGCCTCTCAAAAACGGGTACGGCGCCTTTTGACGCAAAACGGTCATGCCTGCTTCTGATGGCGAAATACAGAATGATTCCGTTCGTCGCTATGGCGTCGGCCGTGTATCAGCGGGTAATCGAGTACAAAATGAGAAACAGAGGGTGAGGACATGTCGTTACAATCGTTGAAAATCAACCTTGCAGAATGGCTGCTGCTTAAGGTCAAATACCCGTCCCAATATTGGCTGGGTGCGGCCGATCAGCCTATAAGGGCCAAAGCACATCAGAAAAAAATCATACTAACCCTGCTGCCGTCCCATGACAATTTGGGTGATCACGCAATTGCATATGCCAGCAAGACATTTCTTGAGCGGGAATACCCCGATTTTGACATTGTCGAGGTCGATATGAAGGACATTTACAAATCTGCAAAAGCACTGCTCCGCTCACGCCATCCGGAGGATATGGTCTTTATCATCGGCGGCGGAAACATGGGTGATTTATACCGTTATGAGGAGTGGACGCGCCGCTTCATTATTAAAACATTTCACAATTATCGAGTTGTCCAGCTTCCGGCAACGGCTCATTTTTCTGACACGAAAAAGGGGCGCAAAGAGCTGAAACGGGCGCAGAAAATTTATAACGCACACCCCGGCCTATTGTTGATGGCACGGGATGAAACAACGTATCAATTTATGAAACAGCATTTTCAAGAAAAAACGATTTTGAAGCAGCCGGACATGGTGCTGTATTTAGATAGAAGCAAGACCCCAGCAGAGCGCGAAGGGGTTTATATGTGTTTGCGCGAGGATCAGGAAAGCGTGCTTCAGGAGGATGAGAGAAATCGGGTAAAGGCTGCGCTATTTGAAGAATTCGGTGAGATCAAGTCCTTTACAACAACGATCGGGCGCAGGGTCAGCCGAGATTCACGGGAGCAGGAGCTTGAAGCGCTGTGGTCTAAGCTGCAAAGCGCAGAAGCCGTTGTCACTGACAGGCTTCACGGCATGATTTTTTGCGCGCTGACAGGAACGCCGTGTGTCGTCATCCGCTCCTTTGATCACAAGGTGATGGAAGGCTATCAATGGCTCAAAGACATCCCATCCATGAAGTTGATTGAACATCCGGATCCAGAGCGTGTGACAGCCGCAGTAAAAGAGCTGTTAACAAAAGAAACACCCCGTTCCGGCTTTCCGAGAGACGTGTATTTTAAAGGGCTGCGGGATAAAATCAGCGGTGAAGCGCAATGACCCCGCTCGTCAGTATTATTGTCCCGATGTACAACGTTGAACCATTTATAGAGGAGTGCATTGACTCTCTGCTTCGTCAAACGCTTTCTGATATTGAAATCATCCTCGTGAATGACGGAACACCGGACCGTTCAGGCGAGATTGCAGAGGACTATGCAAAACGGGATGCGAGAATCCGGGTCATTCATCAGACAAACGGCGGGCTGAGTTCAGCACGAAATGCGGGAATAAAGGCCGCGCGGGGCACTTACATCGGATTTGTTGACGGAGATGATTATGTATCTTCCTACATGTTTCAGAGGCTGATTGAAGAAGCAGAGCAAAATCGGCTGGACATCGCGGGGTGCGGTTTTTATAAGCAGTCAGCGGACAGTCGGACATATGTGCCTCCGCAGCTTGACACAAACCGCGTGCTGACAAAAGCGGAAATGGCTGAACGGCTTAAACATGCTCACGAAACGAGGTTTATCTGGTATGTATGGCGTTATGTTTATCGCCGTGAGCTTTTGGAGAGGGCGAATCTGCTGTTTGATGAAGATATCCGTTTTGCTGAAGACTCCCCCTTCAATTTGTCCGCTTTTTGCGAAGCGGAGCGGGTGAAAATGCTGGATGAAGGCTTGTACATCTATCGTGAAAACCCGAACAGCCTGACAGAAATTCCTTATAAGCCGGCGATGGATGAACATATTCAAAAGCAATATCAGGCGAAAATCGCATTCTACAATCATTACGGTTTAGAAAGTGCATGTAAAGAAGATTTGAATGTATACATTTGCAAGCACCAGCTACCGATGCTTCTCGCAAACGCCTGTGCTTCTCCGAATCCGCCGAAAGACATCAAAAAGCAGATCAGACACATTTTATCCTATGACATGGTGCGGCAGGCTGTCAGAAATACACCAGTTCAGCATGAGAAATTATTAAGAGGCGAGCGTTTGGTATTAGGACTGTGCAAATTGCGGCTCACATTTCTCATCAAGCTGTTCTTCGAGCAGCGGGGAACGATGAAAGGCAGTGCGAAGCAGGCATGAAATTCACGATAAACTTCAGTGCAAATCTCACGGCCTTTCTATTGTCTGTTTTCCTGTCGGTCTGGATGACGCCTTTTATTGTCAAAACGCTTGGTGTGGAAGCGTTCGGCTTTGTTCATTTGACCCAAAACGTGATTAATTACTTTTCGATCATCACCGTGGCGCTCAGCTCGGTTGTCGTGCGGTTCTTTTCTGTCGCTGCCCACAGGGGAGAGCATGATAAAGCAAGTGCGTATATCAGCAATTATTTAGCGGCGTCTGTTCTGATTTCATTGCTTCTGTTGCTGCCTCTTGCGGGTTCGGCTTTCTTTATTGACCGCGTCATGAACGTGCCGCCGGCGCTTTTGGCAGATGTGCGTTTGTCGATTTTGATCGGCAGTCTGCTGTTTATTTTAACGTTTCTGATGGCGGGCTTCGGCGCTGCACCATTTTATGCCAACCGCCTTTACATCACGAGCTCAATTCAGGCAGTGCAAATGCTTGTACGCGTTCTGTCTGTGCTGCTCTTGTTTGCATGCTTTGCGCCAAAAATCTGGCAGATCCAGCTTGCCGCTTTAGCTGGCGCTGTCATCGCGTCTTTGCTGTCTTTCTATTTCTTCAAAAAACTGATTCCGTGGTTTTCGTTTCGTATAAAGGATATTTCCTTCCGCGTAAGCAGGGAGCTGTTTCAGGCGGGCGCATGGAGCTCCGTCAATCAAATCGGCGTCCTGCTTTTTTTGCAGATTGATCTATTAACCGCCAATTTGGTGCTGGGGGCGGCCGCCTCCGGGAAATACGCGGCGATTATCCAGTTTCCGCTGCTGCTGCGCAGCTTAGCTGGAACGGTCGCATCCCTGTTTGCGCCTCTTATGACTTCGTATTATTCAAAAGGCGATATGGACGGATTAGTGAATTACGCCAACAAGGCAGTGAGGCTGAACGGTCTTTTGCTTGCGCTCCCTGCTGCCTTATTGGGCGGATTGGCAGGGCCTTTTCTGACGATCTGGCTCGGACCGTCCTTTTCGTCTATCGCACCGCTTTTATATATTCATGCCGGATACTTGGTGGTCAGCCTCGCTTTTATGCCGCTGTTTTATATATGGACCGCCTTTAATAAACAAAAAACACCGGCGATCGTTACCCTGCTGCTAGGCGCTGTGAATGTGGTTCTGGCCGTCGTGCTGAGCGGGCCGGCTCATCTCGGTTTGTACGGCATAACATTGGCGGGGGCGATTTCCCTTATTTTGAAAAATGCCATCTTTACGCCGCTTTACGTATCCCGTATTACCGGCTACAGAAAGCACGTGTTCTTTAAAGGCATAATCGGGCCTCTTTCAGCGGCTGTGTTTGCCTGGGCGGTCTGTGAGGCAATCCGGTTCGTTGTGAAGATTGACGACTGGACATCACTGATAGCAGCAGGAATGACAGTCAGCTGCTGCTACGCTGTTTTCGCTTTTATGCTCGTTTGTACGAAAGAGGAAAGACAGCTGGCACTAAAACGGTTTCGAAAAACGAAAGGAGCTGTGAATCTTTGATCCTGAAACGACTTTTTGATCTGACGGCCGCTATTTTTTTATTGTGCTGTACGAGCATCATCATTCTGTTCACCATCGCCGTTGTCAGGCTGAAAATAGGATCACCTGTCTTCTTTAAGCAAGTAAGGCCGGGTCTGCACGGCAAGCCATTCACTCTTTATAAATTTCGAACGATGACGGATGAACGGGACAGTGAAGGAAATCTGCTGCCTGATGAAGTCCGGCTGACGAAAACGGGCAGGCTGATCAGAAAGCTGAGCATCGATGAGCTTCCGCAGCTGCTGAATGTCCTAAAAGGCGACTTGAGCCTTGTCGGCCCGCGGCCGCTTTTGATGGACTATCTGCCCCTTTATACAGAAAGGCAGTCACGGCGCCATGAGGTGAAGCCGGGTATCACAGGCTGGGCGCAAATCAACGGCAGAAACGCGATTTCCTGGGAAAAGAAATTTGAATTAGATGTTTGGTACGTTGACAACCGATCATTTTTTCTCGATTTGAAAATTTTATGTTTGACGGTGCGAAAAGTACTTGTTTCTGAAGGGATTCAGCAAACCAATCATGTGACCGCCGAACGGTTTACTGGTAGCGGAGATGTGTCCTCATGAGAAACGTGGCCATTGTGGGTGACGGCGGACACGGAAAGGTGATAAGAGAGCTGATAAACGCCCGGTCAGACACGCGCTTAGCCGCGGTGCTGGATGATAAATTTCAAACATTTAAAGCCGGAAAAGAGTGGTACACAGGCCCGCCGGAAGCCGTTGCTGAATTGCGCACGCTCATTCCTGATGTGTTGTTTCTGATCGCCATCGGAAACAACCGTGTCAGAAAACAGTTGGCGGAGCGGCTGGGACTGAAGAAAGAAGATTTCATTACATTGATTCACCCGTCAGCCATTGTCAGCAAGTCGGCTGTTATCGGGGAAGGGACGGTGATTATGGCGGGCGCGATCATTCAGGCGGATGCGCGTATCGGCGCCCACTGCATCATCAATACAGGTGCGGTGGCAGAGCACGACAATCAAATCAGCGATTACGTTCATCTATCTCCGCGTGTCACGCTGTCAGGGGCTGTTGCCGTTCAGGAAGGCGCTCACGTGGGAACCGGCGCGGCCGTCATCCCGCAACTCACAATCGGATCTTGGAGCATTGTCGGCGCCGGCTCCACGGTGATCCGTTCCATACCGGACAGGGTAACGGCGGCCGGTGCCCCGGCGCGTATTATTTCTTCCATTCAAACATAAAACAAAGGATGATTATATGCATAAAAGAATCTACTTATCTCCCCCTCACATGAGCGGCAGAGAGCAGCACTATATTTCAGAAGCCTTTCGCTCAAACTGGATTGCGCCGCTTGGGCCACTCGTGAATTCATTTGAAGAACAACTGGCTGAACGCGTCGGCGTAAAAGGGGCGGCTGCGGTCAGCTCAGGAACGGCGGCGATTCATCTGGCGCTGCGCTTGCTTGAGGTAAAAGAAGGAGACAGCGTGTTTTGCCAGTCCTTCACATTTGTAGCAACTGCCAACCCGATTTTGTATGAAAAAGCGGTACCCGTCTTTATTGATTCTGAGCCCGATACGTGGAATATGTCACCGAAAGCCCTTGAACGAGCGCTGGAGGCTGCGAAAAGAAACGGAAAGCTGCCCAAAGCGGTCATTGCTGTCAATCTATATGGGCAAAGCGCGAAAATGGATGACATCGTAAGCCTGTGCGAGGCATACGGAGTTCCTGTCATTGAGGACGCAGCCGAATCTCTCGGCACAGTTTATAAAGGGAAGCAAAGCGGGACATTCGGGCGCTTCGGCATTTTTTCATTTAACGGAAACAAAATTATTACCACATCGGGGGGCGGAATGCTCGTTTCAGACGATGAAGCCGCCATTGAGAAAGCACGGTTTCTCGCTTCACAGGCACGAGAGCCGGCTGTTCATTATCAGCACAGCGAAATCGGATACAATTACAGACTGAGCAATATCCTCGCCGGCGTGGGCATTGCCCAGCTTGAGGTATTGGATGAGCGGGTGGAGAAAAGAAGGGCCATATTCACAAGATACAAAAACGCACTCGGTCACATAAACGGCGTCCGCTTTATGCCAGAGCATGCAGCAGGTGTATCCAATCGCTGGCTGACCACGCTCACACTTGATAACGGGCTGAGCCCATATGACGCGGTTCAACGCCTTGCGGAAGAAAACATTGAAGCACGGCCGTTGTGGAAGCCGCTCCATACCCAGCCGCTGTTTGAGCCGTCTTTATTTTATTCTCATGAAGATACAGGAAGCGTATGCGAAGATCTTTTCAAACGAGGGATCTGTCTCCCATCAGGATCAAATCTGACGGAAAAAGAGCAAGACCGGGTCATTGATGTGCTAGCACACTTATTCCAAACTGGCGAGGTGAAGAAATGGACAGCAAGCATTCGATGATCAGCCTGAAACAGAAACTGTCCGGGCTGCTCGATGTCATTCCGAAACAGTCCGAGATCATATATGCCGACTACCCTCTATACGGAAATGTAGGGGATTTATTTATTATGAAGGGCACAGAAGCCTTCTTTAAAGAACATGGGATCCGGGTCAGAAAACGCTGGAATCCCGACAATTTTCCACTTGGGCGAAAGCTGGATCCGAATCACATCATCGTCTGCCAGGGAGGCGGCAACTTCGGGGATTTGTATCCGTATTATCAAGGCTTTAGAGAGAAAATCGTCCAAACCTATCCGAACCACAAAATCGTGATCCTGCCGCAATCGATTTATTTTCAAAATGAAGACAATCTCAAACGGACGGCGGAGATATTTTCTAAGCATGCAAATCTCCATATCATCACTAGGGAAAAAGCCTCCTATGCAACGGCGCAGGCTTATTTTACAAGCAATCAGATTAGGCTTCTGCCTGATATGGCTCATCAGTTGTTTCCCGTTGTTCCCACGCAGCAGCCGTTCAACCAAAAGCTGAGATTTATCAGAACAGATCATGAAGCAAACAAGGAGCTTCAGGAACACGCAAAAGCTGAAAGCTACGACTGGCGCACGGTGCTGTCAGCTTCAGACCGCCGGACGATCGCTTTTCTGCAAACGCTGAACGTCCTGAACAAAAAAGCGGGCAACCCTCTGCCCATCGCGTATATATGGGAAAAATACTCGGATTATATCGTCAAAAAAGCGATTCGTTTTTTCAGCCGTTACGAATCGGTGGAAACGTCAAGGCTGCACGGCCACATCCTGTCCTCTCTTCTTCAAAAAGAAAACACGGTCATTGATAATTCCTACGGGAAAAACGCCAATTACTATCATACCTGGATGAAAGGAGTGCCAAGCACCCGACTCATCCAGAACGCCTCAAAGAAGGAAAACCTTCCTGCTCACATGTGAGCGGAAGGTTTATTTTGATTCTCCCCGTTTGACTTTGTTGTACGCTTCATCTAAATGCTGAATCCGTTTCAAAACGACTGCGTTTTTCGTCAGCTGGTCCTGCACAAGCGTAGAGACGACAGAACGGTAGTAGCTGTTCATCGCGTGGATTTTATCCTCAGACTGATTCATTTCAATATGCTGTTTTAAATTCTCAATAAAATAAGGGACGGAAAAAAGTTCAGACATTTCTTTGGCAGCTCCTTTTTCATAAATGTATACGGTGTGATCTCAATCATGTACAATGAAGAAAGGGGAGTGAGCAAGATGGATATGAAACTTCAGCAAGTACAAGTATTAAAGCCTCAACTGACACAGGAGCTCAGGCAGGCCATCACGCTGCTTGGCTATCATTCGGCAGAACTCGCCGAATACATTGATGAGCTCTCACTGGAAAACCCTCTTATTGAACGAAAGGAAACAGACACACCGCCATTATCTTACCATAAAACAAACAAAAACAGGATGAATGCACAGGAAGCAGGCCTTCAATTAAGTGATCCGCAAAAAACACTGCAGGATGTATTAAAACAGCAGTCACTCGATATGAATCTGACAAACTCCGAAAAAAAGATTTTTAATTATCTGATTCATTCGCTTGATTCGAACGGGTACTTGGAAGAAGATATGGAGGAGGCAGCACGGCGACTATCTGTTTCCACCAAGGAAGCGGAAGCGGTTTTGGCAAAACTCCAGTCGTTAGAGCCTGCTGGAATCGGCGCAAGATCTCTGCAAGAATGCATTCTTCTCCAATTACAGCGGCTGCCGAACAGAAATGAACAAGCGGAAATGCTTGTTTCTGCTCATTTTGATGCTTTTGCGCAAAAGAACTGGAAAGCGCTTTCAAAGGAAACGGGAATTCCGCTTCATACGATTCAGGATATCTCTGATGACATCGCAGCTCTTCATCCAAGACCGGGCCTTCTATTTGCACGGCCGGAGCAAGATATGTATATCGAGCCTGACATTTTTATCACCGTGAAAAACGGTCACATCGCAGCGGAGCTGAACACCCGCTCGTTTCCAGAGATAGACCTGCATCCGCAGTACAGAACACTTTTATCGTCCGGCTCCTGTCAGGATACCGCCTCTTATTTATCTGTGAAATACCAGGAATGGCGCTGGCTGAGCCGCGCGCTGCGACAGCGAAAGCAGACGATCACGAGAATTGTCAATGAGCTGATCACTCGCCAAAAGGATTTCTTTCTGAAAGGGCGAAGCGCAATGAAGCCGCTGACTCTCAGAGAGATAGCGGACTGCCTAAGCCTTCATGAATCAACTGTGAGCCGGGCAATCAAAGGGAAAACGATGCAAACGCCGTACGGACTGTTTGAGATGAAACTCTTTTTCTCAGCAAAGGCCGAGGCTTCGGGAGATGGAGACGCGTCTAACTATGCAGTCAAAACGCATCTAGAAGACCTGGTCAATCATGAGGACAAAACAAAACCGCTCTCAGATCAAAAGCTTGCCGATTTGCTATATGAACAGCACGGCATCCAAATTTCCAGACGCACAGTCGCAAAATACCGCGATCAAATGAACATCCCATCATCGGCAGCGAGAAAACGGTATAAATAAAATCCTCCCGGAAAGGGAGGATTTTTTTAAGGAATCATCCAGCTGAACACATGATGCTGCAAAAAGGTGATGATACAAACGAGCAGCAGCAAAAACAGGCTGTGCTTAATCGTAAAGCGGAAAAGATCTGACTCTTTTCCGGCGAGTCCCACCGCAGCACAAGCCACCGCAATTGACTGCGGCGAAATCATTTTTCCCGTGACACCGCCTGAAGAGTTGGCGGCGACAGACAGTACGGGGTCCATGCCGACCGATAACGCGGTGACTTTCTGCAGGTTGCCGAACAGCAGGTTGGCAGACGTATCCGAGCCGGTAATGAAGACGCCGAGCCAGCCGAGAACAGGCGAAAAAAAGGTAAACATCGAACCTGTCAGTGCGAGTGTCATCCCGAGTGTCGTGCTCATTCCCGAGGAGTTGGTGACATAGGCGAAACCAACGACAGAAGCGATGGTCAGAATCGGAAACTTTAACTCTTGAATCGTTTCTTTAAAAACAGCTCCCCAGTCTTTCCACGAAATGGCCGTGATGAATTTTGACAGCACAGCGGCAATCAATATCGCGGTGCCGGCCGAACCAAGCACTTCAAGCTTGTAAACCGCTTCAATCGGCGCGCCGTCAGCATTGACAATTTGATTGTTCAAAAAAGGCACACCAGGGGCGAAAGTCAGTTTTTCGCCTACTGCATTCAGCCACTTCAAGAAAACAGCAGTCCCTTCATAATGCCCGGTCAGCGCGGATTTGACAGATGGAATGCCCCATACAGAAATCATCACCGTCAGCAGCAGAAATGGCGACCATGCCTTAAAAATCTGTCCGCCGCTGTACACTGGCGCTGCCGGATTCGTTTTCGCCGTTTCAATAGCGGCGGCCGATTCCTGTTCACTGGCAAACCGGAATGTTGATTTCGGCTTCCACCATTTCAAAAACACAGCAAGCGCAGCCATCGAAACAAGTGCCGACAAAACATCCGGCAGCTCAGGTCCTAAGAAATTGGAACTGAGGTATTGAACAACAGCAAAGGAAACACCGGAAACGAGAATCGCAGGCCAGACCTCAAAGGCTTTCCTGAACCCACTCATGATGATGATTAAATAAAGAGGAATAAATACAGATAAAAACGGCAGCTGCCGCCCTACCATTTGTGAAATGTCCATCGCCGGAATTCCTGTCGGCCCTTCTACGGCTGTAATCGGAATCCCAATCGCGCCAAAGGCGACCGGTGCCGTATTGGCGATCAAACAGATTCCCGCTGCATAAAGAGGGTTAAAGCCGAGGCCAACCAGCAGCGCGGCAGAAATGGCGACCGGTGCTCCAAAGCCGGCGGCTCCTTCTAAAAAAGCCCCGAATGAGAAAGCGATCAGGAGCGCCTGAAGCCGGCGGTCATCTGTAATCGAGAGAACAGAACTGCGAATGATATCAAACTGTCCCGTTTTCACAGTGATTTTATACAAAAAAACAGACGTCACAATGATCCAGCCGATCGGCAAAATTCCGTATACGGCTCCCTGTGTGGCGGACATCAGCGCTTTTTCCGCCGGCATTCGATAAACCAATACAGCAATAATAAGTGCGATCCCCAATGTGGACAAGCCCGCTGTATACCCCTTCATCCGTTTAATCGCTAGCGCCCAAAAAAAGAAAATAATCGGTACAAGTGCGGCAAGCGCTGATAAAAGCAAATTTCCCCCTATAGGCGTAAATGCCTGTGTCCATTGCATCCCAAACCCCTCCTTGAAACATAAACTGGCGTTACATGTAAGCGGTTTCTATAGATGATATGATCATCTGATGACTGGGTAATAAGACCAGTTACCTAGCATTATATTTTGAAAAAAATTAAAGTACAAGACTTTTTGACAAAATTGTCAAAATCTTTTGGCGTCCCCAAAAACAGAGTATAATAGATCGTAAACAGCCAGACCTACAAGTTACGGGGTGAATTGCGTTGAAATACAAACAGATTAAAACAAAGAAAATATATGAAGAAGTGGCGGATGCACTATTAGATATGATCAAAAACGGCGAATTGAAGCCAGGAGATAAATTAGACTCCGTTCAGGCGCTTTCCGAAAGCTTTCAAGTCAGCCGCTCAGCGGTACGCGAAGCACTTTCCGCGCTAAAAGCGATGGGGCTTGTCGAAATGAAACAGGGAGAAGGCACATACCTGAAAGAATTTGAGCTCAATCAAATTTCTCAGCCGCTCTCAGCCGCCCTTCTCATGAAAAAAGAGGACGTCAAGCAGCTTCTCGAGGTCAGAAAACTGCTTGAAATCGGCGTGGCGTCATTAGCTGCTGAAAAAAGGACAGAAGCTGATCTCGAAAGAATTCATGCTGCGTTAAAGGAAATGGGCAGCATTGAAACGGATGGGGAGCTGGGCGAGAAAGCTGACTTTGCATTCCATCTGGCGTTAGCTGACGCTTCCCAAAATGAACTTCTTAAACACTTGATGAACCACGTGTCATCATTGCTGCTTGAAACGATGAGAGAAACACGGAAAATCTGGCTGTTTTCCAAGAAGACCTCAGTTCAGCGGCTGTATGAGGAGCATGAACGGATTTACAATGCCGTGGCTGCCCAGAACGGTGCGCAGGCTGAAGCCGCCATGCTGGCGCATCTAACGAATGTGGAAGATGTGCTTTCGGGATATTTCGAGGAAAATGTGCAATAACCAACTCATTTCCCGGGCAATTCCGCAAGTGCCGCACGATACGAACAACCGAGACTGAGCCGCAAATGGTTCAGTCTTTTTACATGACGCAGCAAGGGCTTTGTGCACTTGACATTTACGGAAAAGAAAGTAAAATATTTTACTAAAATGAACAGCAAGCTGAATAATGGAGGCAGATGCAATGGCGACAATTAAGGATATCGCGCAGGAAGCAGGTTTTTCAATTTCAACCGTTTCCCGCGTTTTAAATAACGATGAAAGCCTCTCTGTTCCTGACGAGACACGGGAGAAAATTTATGAAGCGGCTGAAAAGCTCAATTACCGAAAGAAAACAGTGAGGCCGCTAGTGAAACATATTGCCTTTTTATATTGGCTGACAGATAAAGAAGAATTAGAAGATGTCTATTTTAAAACGATGAGATTAGAAGTAGAGAAACTGGCGAAGGCATTCAATGTAGACATGACCACCTACAAAATTTCGGACGGTATCGAAAGCATCCCTGCACATACTGAAGGATTTATAGCTGTTGGGACATTTTCTGACGAAGAGCTGGCTTTCCTCAGAAATCTCACTGAAAACGGCGTGTTTATCGATTCAACTCCTGATCCCGATCATTTTGACTCAGTAAGGCCTGATTTAGCTCAAATGACCAAGAAGACGGTAAACATCCTGAGCGAGAAAGGGCATAAGAGCATCGGTTTTATCGGCGGAACATACAAAAATCCGAACACCAATCAGGATGAAATGGACATTCGTGAACAAACTTTCAGATCCTATATGAGAGAAAAAGGCATGCTGGACGAGCGTTATATTTTCTGTCATCGCGGGTTTTCTGTAGAAAATGGCTACCGCTTGATGACAGCTGCGATAGACATGTTAGGCGATCAGCTTCCGACTGCTTTTTTGATCGCAGCAGACCCGATTGCAGTAGGCTGTCTGCAAGCCCTGAACGAAAAAGGAATTGCCATACCGAACAGGGTAAGCGTTGTAAGCATCAACAACATCAGCTTCGCAAAGTATGTCTCGCCCCCTCTGACGACGTTTCATATTGATATACATGAATTATGTAAAAATGCTGTTGAAATGCTGCTTGAACAAGTGCAGGACAAGAGAAGAACGGTAAAAACATTATATGTGGGCGCGGAACTAATCGTCAGAAAGAGTATGAATTAAGAATGGCTTAGGAGACTAAGTCATTTTTTAATTGAGTAAAAAAATTTACTGATAAGAGTAAATAGTTTGTTTACACATTTTCTCAGCCGTGCTATATTATTTTTGAAGCGCTTTCATTCGAAACGAAAGGGTGACAATCAATGAAAATGGCACTAAAGTATTCCGCACTCATGCTCTGCGCGGCTGTCAGTTTATCTTTGGCGGCTTGCGGCCCAAAGGAAAGCAGCAGCGCCCAATCAAGTTCAAAAGGGTCGGAGCTTGTCGTGTGGGAGGATAAGGAAAAGAGCATCGGCATTAAAGACGCCGTGGCTGCGTTTGAAAAAGAGCATGATGTGAAGGTCAAAGTCGTTGAAAAACCATATGCCAAGCAGATTGAAGATTTGCGGATGGACGGACCGGCCGGAACGGGGCCTGACGTGTTAACGATGCCAGGTGACCAAATCGGAACGGCTGTTACGGAAGGATTACTTAAGGAATTACATGTCGAAAAGAGCGTTCAATCGCTTTATACTGACGCTTCCATTCAGTCTCAAATGGTAGATCAAAAGCTTTATGGGCTGCCTAAAGCGGTCGAGACGACAGTGCTTTTTTACAACAAAGATCTCATTTCAGAAAAGGAATTGCCGCAAACGCTGGAAGAGTGGTACGACTATTCCAAAAAGACTGCTGATGGAAGCGAATTTGGCTTTTTGGCCCTCTTCGATCAAATTTATTACGCAGAAAGTGTGATGAGCGGGTACGGCGGATATATCTTCGGAAAGGACAAAGACGGCAGCTATGACCCATCAGACATCGGAATCAATAATGAAGGCGCTGTCAAAGGCGCTGCACTGATTCAGAAGTTTTACAAAGATGGCTTATTCCCGGCAGGCATTATTGGAGAACAAGGGATTAATGTGTTGGAATCGCTGTTCACAGAAGGAAAAGCTGCCGCGATTATCTCAGGCCCGTGGAATGTAGAAGCCTTTTCGAAAGCAGGAATCAATTATGGCATAACAAAACTGCCGAAGCTGGAAAATGGGAAAAACATGAGTGCCTTTATCGGCGTCAAAAGCTACAACGTCAGTGCGTTTTCAAAGAATGCGGAGCTGGCGGAAGAATTAGCTGTTTTCCTGGCAAACGAAAAAAATTCTAAAACACGATATGAACAAACGAAAGAAGTCCCTGCTGTGAAATCCTTAGCCGATGACCCGGCTATTATGAAAAGCGAGGCAGCACGGGCTGTTACTGAACAATCCCGCTTCTCAGAGCTGACGCCAAATATTCCGGAAATGAATGAAATATGGACGCCGGCTGATTCAGCATTGCAGACGGTTGCAACAGGAAAAGCGGATCCAAAACAGGCATTAGATCAAGCTGCTGAAACGGCAAAAGGACAAATCAAGGCAAAGCGCACAGCGGAAAATAAAGAGAAAGCTAGATTTGTATGGTAAGAGAGGTGAAAACGGTGCAGCATCGTCAAATCGCTTTGTTGCTGTCTATCATCCCGGGGCTCGGGCAATTCTATAACAAGCAATGGATAAAAGGTTTTGTTTTTCTATTCTTAGGCGCATCGTTTTTTGCAGTCTTTGGAGATCTGCTCAATATGGGGTTTTGGGGAATCTTTACACTGGGAACAGAAGTGCCGCGGGATAATTCCGTGTTTCTGCTGGCGGAAGGAATTATCGCTGTAATCGTGACCTGCTTTGGCCTTGCGGTGTATTATGTGAATCTTCGCGATGCGTTTCAAAGCGGAAAACAGCGCGATGAAAACAAGCCATTGAGCTCCCTCAAGGAACAATACCAACATATTATTTCTCATGGCTACCCTTATGTCGTCAGCGGCCCATCTTTGTTTATTTTAATCTTCGCTGTAATCTTCCCCATTTTATTCAGCTTTGCACTAGCGTTTACAAACTATGATTTGTATCATTCTCCTCCTGCTAAATTAATTGATTGGGTCGGTTTTCAAACCTTCTCAAACATCTTCACAGTTGATATTTGGAGGTCGACTTTTTTTGATGTACTGGCTTGGACGGTGGTTTGGACACTTGCCGCATCCACATTGCAAGTCAGTTTGGGGATTTTTCTCGCGATTATTGTCAATCAGAAAGACCTTCGTTTTAAACGCTTTTTCCGGACGATTCTCATTTTGCCATGGGCCGTTCCCGGATTTGTTACGATTTTAATTTTTGCTGGGCTGTTTAATGACAGCTTCGGTGCGATGAATCACGACATCTTGGCTTTCTTCGGCATAGAGCCTCTTCCGTGGATGACAGATGCCAATTGGTCGAGACTTGCGCTGATTCTCATGCAGGGCTGGCTCGGGTTTCCGTACATCTTTCTCGTCTCAACAGGCATCTTGCAGTCTATCCCGGACGATCTGTATGAAGCAGCCACGATTGATGGCGCTTCAGTTTTCGCAAAGCTGAGATACATCACACTTCCAATGGTGTTCATTGCCATGGCTCCGATTATCATTACTCAGTTTACGTTTAATTTTAATAACTTTAATATTATCTATCTATTCAATGGCGGCGGTCCGGCTGTAACCGGATCAACTGCCGGCGGGACAGATATCCTTGTTTCGTGGATTTATAAATTGACAATGCAGTCCAGCCAATATTCACTTGCCGCGGCTTTAACCATTTTATTATCTGTGTTTGTCATCTCCATCGCTTTGTGGCAGTTCAGACAGACGAAGTCTTTTAAAGAGGGGGCATGAGGCATGCTGGCAGATATGAAGGTCAGAAAATATATCCGTCTCCTTCTCTCTTATTTGTTGTTAGCCTGTATGGCGGTCATCATTGTTTATCCTCTCCTTTGGACGGCAGGCGCAAGTTTTAACCCCGGCAATAGCTTGATCAGTACATCCATCATTCCAAAGCATCCGACATTCGACCATTACAAGGAATTATTTGCGGGCAAAGAAAGCCTTCAATATGTGCAGTGGTATATCAACTCAATGAAGATCAGCCTGTTTACGATGGTAGGGTCTTTAATCTGTGTGACGTTTACAGCCTATGCGTTTTCACGCTTTCGATTTAAAGGGAGGAAATACGCATTAACCCTCTTTTTATTGCTGCAAATGATTCCTCAGTTTTCGGCTTTAATTGCCTTGTTTGTATTGGCGCAAATCTTAGGAATGATCAATAGCCACTGGCTGTTAATCTTGCTTTATATCGGAGGGCTGATCCCGATGAATACGTATTTGATGAAAGGGTACATGGATTCCATTCCGATGGATTTAGACGAAAGCGCCAAGATTGACGGGGCCAGCAGCACAAGAATCTTCCTCCAGATCATTTTGCCATTATCAAAACCGATGGCGGCAGTGGTTGCTATGAACGGCTTTACCGGACCGCTAGGAGATTTTGTGCTGTCTTCAACGATATTGAGAACGCCTGAATCATATACTTTGCCAGTCGGTCTATTCAATTTAGTGAATGATGTCATGGGGGCCAGCTATACGACATTTGCAGCCGGAGCCCTGCTTATCAGCATACCGGTAGCCATCATCTTTATCATGCTGCAAAAGCATTTTGTGTCCGGTTTAACCGCAGGGGGAACGAAAGGGTAAGAGAATAAGGAGGAGAATGTGATGTCAAAGCTTGAAAAAACGCACGTAACAGAAGCAAAATTTATGCTCCACGGAGGAGACTACAATCCTGATCAGTGGCTGGATCGGCCCGATATTTTAGCCGATGATATCAAGCTGATGAAGCTTTCTCATACGAATACGTTTTCTGTCGGCATTTTTGCATGGAGCGCGCTTGAGCCGGAGGAGGGCGTGTATCAATTTGAATGGCTTGATGATATTTTTGAGCGGATTTACAGCATAGGAGGCCGGGTCATATTGGCAACGCCAAGTGGAGCCCGTCCTGCCTGGCTGTCGCAAACCTATCCTGAAGTTTTGCGTGTCAATGCTTCACGAGTCAAACAGCTGCATGGCGGAAGGCATAACCACTGCATCACATCAAAGGCATATCGTGAAAAAACGCGGCACATCAATCGGTTATTAGCAGAACGATACGGCAATCATCCGGCGCTGTTAATGTGGCATATTTCAAATGAATACGGAGGAGAGTGCCATTGCGAACAATGCCAGCATGCTTTCAGGGTGTGGCTGAAATCGAAATATGACAACAGCCTCAAGGCATTGAACCACGCGTGGTGGACTCCTTTTTGGAGCCATACATTCAATGACTGGTCACAAATTGAAAGCCCTTCGCCGATCGGTGAAAATGGTTTGCACGGCCTGAACTTAGACTGGCGCCGGTTCGTCACAGATCAAACGATTTCGTTTTATGAAAATGAAATCATTCCGCTGAGAGAACTGACGCCTGATATCCCTATCACAACGAACTTTATGGCTGACACACCGGATTTGATTCCGTATCAGGGGCTCGATTACAGCAAATTTGCGAAGCATGTCGATGTCATCAGCTGGGACGCTTATCCGGTCTGGCACAATGACTGGGAAAGCACAGCTGATTTGGCGATGAAGGTCGGCTTCATCAATGACCTGTATCGCAGTCTGAAGCAGCAGCCTTTCTTATTAATGGAGTGTACGCCAAGCGCGGTCAATTGGCATAATGTCAACAAGGCGAAGCGTCCGGGCATGAATCTGCTGTCGTCCATGCAGATGATTGCCCACGGTTCGGACAGCGTTCTCTATTTCCAATACCGTAAATCACGCGGGTCATCAGAAAAGTTGCACGGGGCAGTAGTGGATCATGACAATAGCCCGAAGAACCGGGTCTTTCAAGAAGTCGCCAAAGTCGGCGAAACATTAGAACAGTTGTCCGAAGTTGTCGGAACGAAGAGGCCGGCTGAAACCGCTATATTATATGACTGGGAAAATCATTGGGCGCTCGAGGATGCTCAGGGGTTTGCGAAGGCGACTAAACGTTATGCGCAAACACTTCAGCAGCATTACCGCACGTTCTGGGAACACGATATCCCTGTAGACGTCATCACAAAAGAACAAGATTTTTCATCATATAAGCTCTTGATCGTCCCGATGCTTTACTTAATCAGCGAAGACACCATTTCCCGTTTAAAAGCGTTTACGGCTAACGGGGGCACTTTAGTCATGACGTATATCAGCGGAATTGTAAACGAACATGACTTAACGTACACAGGCGGATGGCATCCGGATTTGCAAGCTATTTTCGGAATGGAGCCTCTTGAAACCGACACGCTGTATCCGAAGGATCGAAATGCTGTCAGCTATCGCAGCCAAACATATGAAATGAAGGATTATGCAACGGTGATCGATGTAAAGACCGCATCAACAGAAGCGGTGTATCAAGAAGATTTTTATGCGCGTACGCCAGCGGTGACAAGCCACCAATATCAGCAGGGCAAGGCGTATTTTATCGGTGCGCGTTTGGAGGATCAATTTCAGCGGGATTTCTATGAAGGACTCATTACAGACCTGTCTCTTTCTCCTGTTTTTCCGGTTCGGCATGGAAAAGGCGTCTCCGTACAAGCGAGGCAGGATCAGCACAATGATTATATTTTCGTCATGAATTTTACCGAAGAGAAGCAGCTGGTCACGTTTGATCAGAGTGTGAAGGATATGATGACAGGAGAAATATTATCAGGCGACCTGACGTTGGGAAAATATGAAGTGAGAATCGTCGTACACACACATTAGGCTAATGCTCCGCTCGATATGGGCGGATTCTTTTTCTAACATATTTGTAAACGCCTACTTTAGAGTGAGGGGTGGAATGATGAGGAGCAGAGTGAAAATGTTCTTTGCGGCTGCCATCGTGTGGAGTGTATTCAGTTCAACGGGATATGCCGCTGCCATTGAGGGGGAGAAACATGTGCCAGAGCTTCGGACAGACGATCTTTTCGTTAAAAAAGTAGAGGGTATGAACAAAGATTTTATCAAAGGGGCAGATGTGTCCAGCGTTATTGCCTTAGAAAACAGCGGTGTCACCTTTTACAATACAAACGGAAAACGCCAGGACATTTTTACAACCTTAAAACAAGCTGGCGTCAACTATGTTCGCGTCCGCATCTGGAATGACCCGTATGATTCAAACGGCAATGGGTATGGAGGGGGAAACAATGATGTTCAAAAAGCCATTGAAATCGGAAAAAGAGCCACAGCGAATGGCATGAAGGTGCTGGCCGACTTTCATTATTCTGATTTCTGGGCCGATCCTGCGAAGCAGAAGGTACCTAAAGCTTGGGCGAATCTCAGCTTTGACGCCAAAAAAACAAAGCTCTATGAGTATACGAAACAAAGTCTGCGAAAGATGATCAAGGAAGGCGTTGACATCGGTATGGTTCAGGTCGGAAATGAAACGACAGGGGCATTTGCAGGCGAAACTGATTGGGTGAAAATGAGCCAATTATTTAATGAAGGAAGCCGAGCGGTCAGGGAGACAGACCCAGGTATATTGGTCGCACTGCATTTTACCAACCCTGAAACGATTGGAAGGTATTCTTTTATTGCAGAAACACTACGTAAAAACAAAGTGGATTATGATGTGTTTGCCAGCTCGTATTATCCTTTCTGGCACGGCACAGTACAGAATTTGACCTCCGTGCTGAAGGCTGTTGCCGATACGTACGGCAAAAAAGTCATGGTGGCGGAGACATCATACACCTATACTGCTGCGGATGGCGATGGGCATGAAAATACAGCGCCAAAAAGCGGGCAAACGCTGCCATATCCAATTTCCGTTCAAGGGCAGGCGAATGCAATAAGAGATGTGATGCAGGCCGTAGTGAATACAGGCACGGCAGGACTTGGTGTTTTCTATTGGGAGCCTGCGTGGATTCCAGTCGGGCCGAAAACGCAGGTAGAGAAAAACAAAGTGTTATGGGAAACATACGGGTCAGGCTGGGCCTCGAGCTATGCTGCTGAATATGACCCTGAAGATGCCGGGAAGTGGTATGGGGGAAGCGCTGTGGATAACCAAGCTTTGTTTGATTTTAACGGACACCCGCTGCCTTCCTTGCTGGTGTTTCAATATGCGGAGTCAGGCCATACCCCGAAGAAGCGCTGAAACATAAAAATCCATGAGATGTAACCAATCTCATGGATCATTTTATTTTAAATCAACTACTATAAAACATTCGTCATCACTTTTATGATGGGCTTCCTTATGATGATATAGTGAAGTAAGGATTTTCTCTTTCAGGTCAGCAATAGGCAAATCGGGATGAGCCTTTAATAAATCAAATAAATAACATGAAGCTGTAGGATCCATCACGCCGTCCGTATACAGAAGGAGCCTTCCGCCATCAATGTATGAAAGGCTGCTTGACTGAAACACCGTGTCTTCAAACATTCCGATCGGAGGCGCGGTAGCGTGCAGCGGATTTTGTGTTCCGCCGGCGCCCTGCCATAATGCCGGCGGATGCCCTGCATTGACATATTCAATTTTTTGCCGGACTGTATCAATCTCAAGATAAATGGCAGTGCAATAATGTCTTGCTTCCTCATCATTTTGAAACAAGCTGTGGAGGTGCCGGTCCAATTCCTTCATGACTTTGACAGGACTGAGACCTTGCGTGATCTGGCGCTGGAACAAAGGATGAAGAGACATCGTAATCATAGCAGATGAAATCCCGTGCCCCATCACATCAAGAATAATAATGCCGTAACGATGTTCATCAATTTGATAAAATCCGTATAGATCACCCGATAACTCACTGGACGCTTTATAATAAGCGTCAATCTGAATCTGATCGTTTACAATCGGTTCAGTCAACGAGTTTTCCTGGATCTTTCTGGCGAGCTCAAGCTCTCTTTTGGTGTTTAATTTAAATTGCTGATTTTGTTTGTTGGTCTCAAGAAGTTCTTCTTGTTTGGCCTTCAGCGTCCCCAAGGCAATTTCTAACTCCTCATTGGCTTTCTGTTTGGCAAGCAAAGCTTCCTGGGCCGCGTTTTTGGCCATCAGCAGCTCATTTTCATATTCATTTCGCTTCCGCATCGGAATCAGAACGCACTCGGTGACAGTTGCTCCGCAATCAGCTCTTACAACAGCATTGACAAGGACGGGAATTTCTTCTCCATCTCTTGTTTTCAGGGAAATGTACATTTCTTCAATGTGCTGCTCCAGTTTCAAGAGCGGAACAAAATAGAGCTGGTAGAAAAGCTGTGCGGAAACGGTCAAGATCGTATCCATATGCTGGCCGATTACCTGTTCCTGATCATATTTTAGGATGTTGAGCAGGGTACGGTTGACCGCTATTATTGAACCCTCTTCTGACAAAGTGAGGAAACCGCATGGTGCATGATTCAATTGTTTGTCCATTAAGAGGGTCACCTCTATCCCTTTCGTTCCTATATTACACGTGTACCTTCAAATAATCGCTGATCAGCTGTATTGTTTCCTCCGGATGGCTCATGTGGGGGCAATGACCGCGAGCCTCCATTTGTTTCAGCCTGCTATCAGGCAGATGTTTATGCATATACTCACCTACTGTTGCAGGGGCAATGATATCATCTGCGCATTGAAGAATAATAGAGGGAACTGTTACCTTCGAAAGATCCTCCCGATGATCAGAAAAAAATGCGGCTTTCGCGAATTGACGGGCAATTACAGGGTCAGTCGAACAAAAACGGCTTTCGAGTTCTTCCCTGATTTCAGGGCGATCTGGCTGATTCAAAACAGTAGCCGCAAATACAGTTGCCCAGCCTATGTAATTTTTCTCCATCATCTCCAGCAAACCAAGGAGCTGCTCCTCCTCAAATCCTCCATAATACTCAGGTGGATCATTCAAATAGCAGGGAGAAGGCCCTACCATCACCATATGGGAAAACAGCTCCGGGCGGCGGATGGAAGCTAGCATGCCAATGACAGCCCCAACAGAGTGCCCCACAAATACGGTCTTTTCCAGATCTAAAGCTTCACAAACATCAAGAACATCTTGGGCATAGCCGTCAAGTGTTCCGTAACGAATCGGATCATATGCGCGTAAATCCGAATTCCCGGAACCGACGTAATCAAATAAAATAACCCGATACTCTTCTTCGAAGGCTGGCGCCACGGCATTCCACACACTTTGATCGCAGCCAAAACCAGGAGCGAAAATGATAGATGCTTTGCCGCTACCACTCACCTTCACATCATTTCGAGACAAAATCGCTTTGTTCATGATTGGCTCCTTTCAGCCGGAAAGTAAAATAAAGTTCAATATGTATATCATACCACTCACCGTTTGAAGAGTGTGTCTTTCTATGAAAGTAAATAGCAGTTTAAAAGAAAGGGGACATCCGGCATAGGCGAGCTGGATGAATTGGAAAATGCAGAGGATGGATTGCCTAGGCACCGGCGGTGAGAAAGAATATGACATTTGTCACTCTGATATCATGACACTCCATACTAACGGCACCTTTTCCGTCATTTTACAATCAAAGTAAGCTATCAGGAGGTGCTCATGTGATGAATGAGATTGTATCAGTAAGAAATGTGACAAAACAATTCCAGCAAAAAACAGCTGTAAACAACATCAGCTTCAGCATTAAAAAAGGAGAGATCACAGCCATTCTAGGGCCGAATGGGGCAGGGAAGACGACCGTCATCTCCATGATACTAGGATTGCTGAAACCGGGTAAGGGGGAAATCAAATTATTCAACCGGATTCCCGATGATCAACAGGTTCACGAAAAAATAGGCGTGATGCTGCAGGAAGTGAGTGTCATGCCGGGGCTGAAGGTGAATGAAATCCTCGAACTCTTCCGGAGCTATTATCCGAATCCGTTGTCCATAATTGAACTCGTATCGCTAACAGCACTCACAGAAAAAGACTTGAAAACACGGGCAGAAAAATTATCCGGCGGACAAAAACGCCGTTTGAGCTTTGCTTTGGCTCTTGCCGGGAACCCGAAGCTGCTAATATTCGATGAACCGACAGTCGGAATGGACACATCATCAAGACATCGGTTCTGGCAGACCATCCATGGACTGGCGGACCAAGGAAAAACGATTATTTTTTCAACTCATTATTTACAGGAAGCAGATGATGCGGCACAGCGAATCTTATTTTTTGCTGATGGAAGGCTTGTGGCAGACGACTCACCAATGCAAATCCGCTCCAGGATTCAAAAACAGTCTGTTTCCTTTATGCTCCATTCAGAAGAATCATTGGAAAGGCTGTCCCGTCACCCGGAAGTAGAGCGAGTGATCCACAAGCAGAAAAGAACCATCATCCAAACATCAAATACAGACAAAGTGTTAGCGCTGATCTTTCAAGAAAACATACATGCACACGATATCCGGATTGAGCAAGGAACGCTCGATGAGGCATTTCGCCAGCTGGCTGACGGAAACAGGGAGGCGATGTGAGTGAACATGCTGCAGAAACAAAGCATAGCTGAAATGAAAAGGGTGCTTAGGAATAAGTACTTTGTGCTTTGGTCGCTGATGATGCCGATTGCCTTTTATTATCTCTTTACCAATGTAGTGAATACCAACGTACCTGATCAACGTACATGGGATGCCCATTACTTAATGTCGATGACAGTCTTCAGTGTGATGGGATCCTCTATCATGACGCTTGGAATCCGTATGGTTCAAGAACGGTCACAAGGCTGGACAGCTTTTATCCGCATTACGCCTCTTCCGGATCATATCTACTTATCAGCTCAGATGATCGGCCAAAGTGTGATTCACGTTTTATCCATTACTGTCATTTTTCTGTTTGGCGCAATCATTAATGACATTGACTTGTCCCCGTTTGAATGGATTATGAGCGGACTGTGGATTTTGTTTGGCGCATTGCCGTTTTTAGCATTAGGCACACTAATCGGGCTTATGAGAAAAGTAGAAACAGCAGCCGGAATCAGTAATGTGCTTTACATGCTGCTGGCTTTAGGCGGGGGCATGTGGATGCCATTTGAGGTCATGCCTGACATGATGCAGAACATTGGCCGATGGCTTCCGTCTTATCACTTCGGGAGCGGTGCGTGGGAACTTGTCCGAGGCGGGGGCCCATCCTGGGAAAATATTCTGATTCTAATCGCTTATTTAATGCTCTTCATGCTACTATCTAAATATATAAGAAGAAAACAAGAAGCGGTGTAATACATGAAACTCTTAACATCCATATTCCCTAGGCAATTCGGGTTTTTCCCCTATATTTTTCTGGTGTATACCATCATGCCGTTTCTTACTTTATTAAGAGAATCAGGCATCAAACAGATGATTGGATATGGCATGCTGATCTTTTTTGTCATGGCATATCGCCAGTTGTTCTGCAGTGTGGACAGAGCTTCGTTTACATATTGGCTTATCGTGCAAATGGCAGTTATTTTGATCTATAGTGTGTTTTACGATATTTCCTATATCTATTTAGGTTTTTTCCCAGCAAACTTTGTTGGTTATTACAAAGAGAAAACAAAGTTTAACCGAGCGTTCTGCGGTTTACTCTTTATGCTGCTTTTTCCATGTTTTTATCAATTTCTCGAGAATTCGGTCACGCTCTGGGAGCTTTTTTCTGTTCTCCCGTTTCTCGTCATCATGCTTATTTCTCCATTCGGAATCCGTTCTTTGTTTCGGAGAATTGAACTCGAAACCAAGCTTGCCCAAGCCAACGAACAGATAAAAGAACTCTCCAAAAGAGAGGAGCGCGTTCGAATCGCCCGTGATCTTCACGATACTCTAGGGCATACTCTGTCGCTGCTGACATTAAAAAGCCAGCTGATTCAGCGGCTGGCAACATCTGATCCAGAACGGACCCGGCTTGAAGCAAAAGAAATGGAAACAAGTTCACGGGCGGCACTCAAGCAGGTTCGTGAGCTGGTTTCTGATATGAGAACGGTCACGATGACAGAAGAGATCGCCAATATTCAGCACATATTAAGAACGGGGAACATTACCTTTCACTATGAAGGGGACGAAGACTTTTCAGCAATATCTCCCGTCACGCAAAATATTATTAGCATGTGTATGCGGGAAGCCGTGACCAATATCATCAAGCACAGCAATGCCACCCACTGCGCTATCACTATTGCCCAGTTCGCTGACAAAATGAGGGTTGTAATACGGGATGACGGAAAGGGAGCGGCAAAGGAGAAAATGTTTGGGAATGGCCTGCGGGGAATGGAAGAACGGCTCATGCTCATTGAAGGGGGATTAACGCTTTCAGCTCATAACGGAACGGTTGTGACATTGACAGTTCCCCTTATAAAAAAAGCAGAATGATAGGGAGGACGAAAAGAATGATTCGTCTGTTTATTGCTGAGGACCAGCGAATGCTTTTAGGCGCTTTGGGATCTCTGCTTGATTTAGAAGAGGATATGACAGTCATCGGACAAGCATTAAACGGGGAAGAGGCACTAAAAGCCATTTTGAAGCTGGACCCTGATGTATGCATCATGGACATTGAAATGCCGGTTCGAAGCGGGCTGGATGTGGCAGAGGAATTAATGCAAAAAGGCTGTGGCAGCAAGGTTATTATTTTAACCACCTTTGCCCGCCCCGGATATTTTGAACGCGCCGTCAAAGCCGGCGTACATGGTTATCTTCTGAAAGACGGCGAAATTGACGATCTGGCCGACGCCATCCGAAAGTGTGTAAAGGGAAAACGGGTCTTCAGCCCGGAGCTGACGTTTAATATGATGCGAGACGAAAATCCGCTCACAGTAAGGGAGCAAGAAATTCTGCGGCTCGCGGCTTTAGGCAAGACAACAAAAGATATTACGCTGGAACTTTATTTATCTCAAGGCACAGTTCGAAACTATATATCAGAAATCATCCAAAAGCTCGATGCGAAAAATCGGACGGAAGCTGCCAGCATTGCTGAGGAAAAAGGATGGATTTAATGAAAACCTGGCTAATTATAGTCAGGTTTTTTTGTTCATCTGGTCATTTATGATTGTGATATTCAGTGTAACTGTATATGATGATATTATACAGTTACACTGAATACTGGAGGCTGCTATATGAAAGAAAATAAACATTTACCGCTGACTGAGACTGTTTACTATGTTCTTTTATCTTTGTTACGTCCTGCTCACGGCTACATCATTATGAAAAATATTGAAAAGCTTAGCGGTGGAAAAGTGAAAATGGCGCCTGGTACTCTTTATGGAGCAATTGAAAACTTATTGAAGCATCAATTGATCAAGCCTTATCCAAGTGAAGATCGCCGCAGAAAAACATATATCATCACTGAACTTGGAAGAAATGTGTTGTCGAAGGACATGGAGAGAATGGAGCAGCTGGTTGACATAACGAGACAGGAATTGAATAAAAAGGGGGAGACCATATGAAAAAATGCAGATATTTTATAGACATAGACAGTGAGGAACAATGGCTAAATAAGATGGCAGGTAAGGGGTATGAATTAAAAGGGAAATGTTTTTTATCCTATTGTTTTTCAGATGAAGCATCCTCTGACAACTCTACCATCAAAATAGACTATCGGACCTTTAAACATCCAGGAGATTTTGCTGATTACCGCACTCTTTTTGAAGACAGCGGATGGAAGCATCTTTTCAGTTCACAAGGCCTGCATTATTTTAGAAGAGAGAACGCATGTGCATCAGACGATATTTTTTCTGATACAGAATCAAAAGCCGATAGATATAAACGCCTATTGCAAACGTACTTTGCACTTTCTTTTCTATTCTTATCCTTTATCCTGGTCCTCTTTACTACCAATGCTTTGACTGCTGATTTATTTATCCGTCCCCAGAGTTTGTATTATACGCCGGGCCTGTGGGATAAGACGGGAGCAGCTTTTATCAGCGCCTTTTTGTTTGAAACACCTTTTGCACTAATGAGAGGGGGAGCGGGCTGGATTGTTCTCCTTAGCGCTCTTAGCTTCTTTTATTTATTTGTGAAAACATATAAAAAATACAGAAAGTGCCTGTATGGCCATTAAAAAGTAATAGTGCCATGAACGTCTGTTCAGTGGAGCAGGCGTTTTTTATTGCCGAGATGTTTAGAAAACCCTTTCCTTCCATTGTCAGAATAGTGTACGATATTCATATAGTTATTTTAACTCAGGTCATCAGATGACCTGATCATATATTGGGGATGAGAGAGGGGTTCATCATGAAAGTCTCACTTTTTGTCACTTGTCTTGTTGATATGTTTCAAACAAATGTCGGAAAAGCAACGGTTGAGCTGCTGGAGCGGCTTGGGTGTGAGGTTGATTTTCCGGAGGGGCAGATCTGCTGCGGCCAGCCGGCTTACAACAGCGGTTACGTGAATGATGCCAAAAAAGCAATGAAACGAATGATTGAAACGTTCCAGGAGTCAGATTATGTCGTCAGTCCATCCGGTTCCTGCACCACAATGTTCAGGGAGTATCCGCACCTGTTTAAAGATGACCCGAAATGGGCGGATAAAGCGCAGAAGCTTGCGGATAAAACGTATGAATTAACGGATTTCATCGTGAACGTCCTCGGGGTGGAGGATGTCGGCGCAACCCTTCATAAAAAAGCAACCTTACATACGTCATGCCATATGACAAGGCTCCTCGGGGTATCGGAGGAGCCGATGAAGCTGCTGAGCCATGTGAAAGGGCTTGAATTCACGCCGCTTCCGGGCAAACACAATTGCTGCGGATTCGGAGGAACATTCTCCGTCAAAATGGCGCAGATCTCTGAACAGATGGTCGATGAAAAAGTCGCGTGCGTCGAGGAAACGGAAGCAGAGGTGCTGATCGGTGCTGACTGCGGCTGTTTGATGAATATCGGGGGACGGCTTGAAAGAAAAGACAAGAATGTCAAAGTGATGCACATCGCCGAAGTGCTCAACAGCAGATAAAACTGGATTCAGAGGGGGAAAGGATCATGGCGATGAAAATCGGTACTGACGCTTTTAAGGAGCGGGTATCACAGGGGATCGATAATGAATTTATGAGAGGCGCTGTTTCAGGTGCACAGGAGCGTCTGCGGACACGGCGCCTTGAAGCAGCCGAAGAGCTGGGAAACTGGGAAGAGTGGCGCTCGTTATCAGAGGAAATCAGGCAGCATGTCCTTGAAAACCTCGATTTCTATCTCGGCCAGCTTGCCGAAAATGTGGCGAAAAGAGGGGGGCATGTCTATTTCGCGGAAACATCGGAAGAGGCGTCTTCTTATATCCGCGATGTCATTCAAAAGAAGAACGGGAAGAAAATCGTGAAATCAAAATCAATGGTCACAGAGGAAATCAATCTGAATGAGGTGCTGGAACAGGAAGGCTGCGAAGTCGTCGAAACCGACCTCGGAGAGTATATTTTGCAGATTGATGATCATGACCCGCCGTCACATATCGTAGCGCCCGCCCTTCATAAAAATAAAGAGCAAATACGCGATGTATTTAAAGAAAGACTGGATTATCAACATACAGAAAAACCGGAAGAGCTAGTGATGCATGCGCGCGCCATCCTCCGGGAAAAGTTTCTGGAGGCGGATATCGGCATTACAGGCTGTAACTTCGCCATCGCTGACACGGGTTCAGTCAGCCTTGTGACCAATGAAGGAAACGGACGGCTTGTGAGCACTTTGCCGAAAACGCAAATCACCGTTATGGGAATGGAGCGGATTGTCCCGTCATTTTCCGAATTTGAAGTGCTTGTCAGCATGCTGACAAGAAGCGCTGTCGGGCAGCGGCTGACAAGTTATATTACGGCTTTGACAGGTCCGAAGCTGGAAGGGGAAGTTGACGGGCCGGAAGAGTTCCATCTTGTCATTGTTGACAATGGCCGGTCCAATATTCTCGGGACGGAATTCCAATCCGTGCTGCAATGTATCCGCTGTGCAGCTTGTATCAATGTCTGTCCTGTGTACCGGCATGTCGGCGGACACTCATACGGCTCCATCTATTCGGGGCCGATCGGAGCGGTTTTATCGCCGCTGCTCGGCGGTTATGACGATTTTAAGGAGCTGCCGTACGCGTCTACATTGTGCGCAGCTTGTTCAGAAGCCTGCCCGGTCAAAATTCCGCTTCATGAGCTGCTTCTCAAGCATCGCCAGAACATCGTCGAAAAAGAAGGAAGAGCGCCGATCAGTGAAAAGCTTGCGATGAAAGCGTTCGGACTTGGTGCGTCCTCTTTGTCGCTTTATAAAATGGGCTCAAAATGGGCGCCGGCAGCCATGACGCCTTTTACAGAGGACGAAAAAATTTCGAAAGGGCCCGGCCCGCTCAAAAGCTGGACACAAATCCGCGACTTCCCGGCACCGCATAAATCGAGATTCAGAGACTGGTTTACAGACAGAGAAACAACTGAACGCACGAAGGAGGAGCAGTGATGACGAAGGGAACCATTCAAAATCAGGAGAGCTTTTTAAACCGGATCGCATCACGCCTGGGCCGTGAAAAAAGAACAGGGGGCGTAGCAGTCCCAGAGTGGGCGCATCAGCCGCAATATCGGACACTTGAAGGATATTCAGCAGATGACTTAGTCACAGTGCTCAAAAACCATTGTGTCAAAATTCATACAGAGCTGATTGAAACGGATTCAACCGGCCTTTACGATGCCCTTCGCGATCAAGTCAGCCGGTTTTCCGGAGGCCCTGTTATTATTCCGAAGGACCCCCGCTTTGAAGCATACGGACTAAAAAGCCTGCTCACCAAAGACTGGCCGAACGATGGAACGCCGGTCTGGGAGTGGGATGCCGCTAAAGGCGAAGAGAATATCAAAAAAGCGGAGCAAGCCAATGTAGGGATTACATTCAGTGAAATCACACTGGCAGAGTCGGGGACGGTTGTTCTCTTTTCCTCAAAAGACATCGGCCGGTCTGTCAGCCTTCTGCCGACGACCTATATTGCGATTGTCCCGAAATCAAGCATCGTGCCGAGAATGACGCAAGCCAGTGATATCATCCGTCAAAGCATTGCGGACGGCGTCACTGTTCCCTCCTGCATCAACTACATTACCGGACCGAGCAACTCAGCAGACATTGAAATGGATTTGGTTGTCGGGGTGCACGGACCTGTAAAAGCCGCATACATTCTCGTCTCTGACCGCTGATCTTAAAAGCCCGGCAGCATATGCCGGGCTTTCTGCTTGAAAAAACTTGAACTTCCAACTTTTTGGCCGATGAGAAGAGTATGACTTGAAAAAGGAGGAAAAGCGATGAAAAAATGGCTGATTCTAGCTGTTTCACTGGCGATTGCGATCGTGCTGTTTATGTATACAAAAACAGAAGCGAAGGCAGCCGGCGTGACATTAGGCTACACGACTGGAGATACGGCCTCATACAATTCTCTTACGAAATATCATACATACATGAATTCCATTGCCACAGATACGTTTGCGTTTGAAAAAAACGGACAAGTCATTGGCGATGCCCCAACTAAGCAGCTGACATATGCGAAAAAGAAAAAAATCAAGACATGGGCTGTCATTTCAAACTATAATGATGCCATTTACGATTTTGACGGAGGTTTAGCGAGTCGAGTCATGAGTAATAAAACAGCGAAAAAACGCTTCATAGATCAGCTAATAGCACTGGCCAAAAAGCACTCATACTACGGTATCAATATCGATTTTGAAGCAGTGAATCCAGAAGACCGATCCAAATACTCACGCTTCATTCAAGATGTCTCGCAGGCTCTTAAAAAGAAACAAATCAAAACAATGGTTTCCGTTCCGGCCAAAAGCGCCGATGATCAAAATGATGACTGGAGCTGGCCGTATGATTATGCAAAAATCGGTAAATATGCGGATTACGTACAGGTGATGACTTACGATGAACACGGCATATGGGGCGAGCCGGGATCAGTGGCGAGCACAAGCTGGATCAAAAGCTCTCTGCAGTTTTCTGTCAAAAAAATCAAAGCCAATAAAGTCATCATGGGAATTCCTGCGTACGGCTATGACTGGGATGTGAAGGACGGAAGCGGCAGCGCAGCGAGAGAATGGAATGAGCTCAAGTCCCTCATCAAAAAGCAGAAAGCAAAGCCGGCATTCAACAAAAAATCAGGTTCGTTGACGTTTTCTTACGTAGACAAAAAGAAGCATAAACATGTCGTGTGGTATGAAAACGAGAAAACCATTCAAACGAAAAGCCATCTGGCAAAGCAATATAAAATAGCAGGTGTCTCAGTTTATGCATTAGGAAACGAATCAGAATCGTTTTGGAAAGCCATTCAAAAAGGGAAAAAATAACAGTTTCTTTTTTTCTGAAGTTATTGACAGGGAATAGAGAAGCACGTATATTATGTTAATATATTCAGATCATAAAATTTAAGTTTTTTTCAGAAAACTAAAACACATAGATTGGGAGCAGTAAAAGAAAGTGATCAGAACAGAGAGCTGCGGGGTGGTGTGACGCGGCCTGATTCTTCTTTGAACTCGCCCGGGAGTGGTAAGACGGAACGGAATAGATTGAATATTCCCCATGTTTTAACGGCTAACCTTCGTTACAGGTCAAAAGCTGGATTCTTTATGAAGAATCAACAAGAGTGGTACCGCGGTCAGCCAAAGGCTCGTCGTCTCTTTATCTATTAGATTAGATAGGAGACGGCGGGCTTTTTTGTTTTTGAAAACGAGAAGGAGAGGTACAAGAGGATGAAAAAGGACAATCAGACGTTAAAACGCACGATGACGTCCCGCCATATTATGATGATGGCGCTGGGCGGAGCAATCGGCGCAGGTTTATTTAAAGGGAGCAGCTCAGCGATTGATCTGGCAGGGCCATCTGTCATTATCGCTTACCTGCTCGGCGGCATTATTTTGCTGTTTATTATGCAGGGGCTCGCGGAAATGGCTGTACGCAACCGAAACGCCAGAACCTTCCGGGATCTTGTTCAGCAGGTATTAGGAAATTACGCTGCTTATTTCTTGGATTGGATATATTGGAAAATGTGGGTGCTTAACATTGCGGCTGAAGCTGTTGTGGCTGCAATCTTTATTCAATATTGGCTGCCGGGCTGTCCGATCTGGGTGCTGGCATTAGGGATTTCCCTTATCGTCACGATTGTGAATTTGCTTTCTGTTAAAATCTTCGCCGAAACCGAATATTGGCTGGCAATGATCAAGATTACCGTTATTATTGTCTTTATTATTTTAGGATTATTGCTCTTATTTGTATCATTCGGTGATCATACAGCTGCCGGGTTTTCAAACCTGACTGAGCACGACGGATTTTTCCCGCATGGCGGCACAGGGCTGATTACGGCAATGCTTGTCGTGATCTACTCTTACGGCGGTACAGAAATTATCGGTGTGACGCTTGCTGAGACAAAGAATCCGGAAAAAGTTGTCCCGAAAGCAGTCCGAAGCACACTGACACGGATTGTCGCGTTCTACCTGCTGCCGTTTTTCATCATCGTCAGCCTGATACCATGGAATCAGGTCAATTCCGTTCCAGAAAGTCCTTTCGTCATGGTCTTTAAAATGGTTGGCATTCCGGGCGCGGATCATATCATGAACGCAGTCATCCTGCTGGCGATCATTTCTTCTATGAATTCAGGTTTATATGGATCATCACGCATTTTATATACACAGGCTACTGACGGAAGGCTTCCGAAGATCTTTTCGAAGCTTTCATCGAAAAACGTGCCGATGTTTGCGATTCTGATGTGCACTTCCTCTCTCTATATTGGCGTATTGATTTCTCTGTTCGCAGGAAGCCAAACGTTTAATTACTTAATGGGATCATTGGGATATACCGTTTTATTCATTTGGCTGATCATCGGATTCGCTCACTTGAAATCGAGAAAAGGGCAAACAGAAACACCAGCCTATTATGTAAAATGGTTCCCGTATTCGACATGGTTTGCGATTCTGGCGTTACTCGCCATTCTGATCGGTGTCATCATGACAACGTCAATTGTCATTACCAGCATTACTGCGGCGATCTACCTTTTGATTACAGTTGCATATTTGGTCAAAGGACGCAAGCACCAGTAAATAAGAAACCCTCTTGTCACATCCGACAAGAGGGTTTTATTATTGTGAAGCCTTCTCATTTACACAGATCAACGCAGCTTTCTGTGCTTTTGATTTTGAATTCACGAGGCAGATGCTCGTTACAATCAGCAGCAGACCCGCCAAGAGGCTTAAGGTAAGCGGTTCATGCAGAAAAATGGAGCTGGCTACGATCGAAATGAGCGGAATCAAAAAAGTATAGGAAGCGACCTTGCTTGCTTCTCCTGAACCGACAAGCGTAAAAAAGACAAGCCAGCCGAGCGCGATAACGAATACAGAGATGAACAGCAGGCTCGTGATAAACGGTACCGTCCATTGGATCGCTGAAAAGCTTTCTGTCCAAAAGCCGGATATTAGCAGAAACACGCTTCCGATCGTCAGCTGCAAGGCGACCATCCAAATGGAATCGACGCGGCTCCCTGTTTTTTTCATATATACCGTCCCGAGCGCCCAGCTGAGTGCGGAGCCGAGAGCCAGCAGAACCCCAATGACAGAAATATGCCCGCCAAAGCCCGCGGCACTAATGACGGCCACGCCGGCAAAACCGAGGATCAGCCCGATCACTTTCATGGCAAACATGGATTCGCCGAGCCATATCCAAGAAAACACGCCCATCAGAACCGGCTGAAAGAAGACGATCGCCGAAAACAGGCCCGCCGGAAGGTAATTAAGCCCGATCGTTTGCAGGCCGTAGAATAACGTAATATTTAAAAGTGCAGAAACAAAATAAATCGGCCACGTTTCGTTTAAGCGCAATTTATGAATACGCGGCAGTGCGACAATGACTAATAAAAGCCCGCCGATCAGCGTCCGGATGCCCGCAAATAACAATGGCGGTGAGTAAGCGAGCGCTGCTTTCGACAGCGGCCAATTGATGCCCCACATGATGACAAGAAAGGCGAGCAGGAGAGCTGTCCGCGTTTTTGAGAGCTGTTTCACTTTTCAATCACTCCTAGTAGAACTTTTCCATTATGATACTGTAGAATATATGATAAATAAAATGAATCTTTTTTATAAGGAGCATAAGTAAATTGTTATGACCATTACACAATTAAGGGTTTTCGTGAAAATAGCTGAAACGGGAAGCTTTACAAAAGCGGGACAGGTGCTGAACATGACACAGCCGGCTGTCAGTCATGCGATTTCTGCGATTGAAGCTGAGCTTGATGTAAAGCTTATCATACGTGACCGCCGCAATGGCCTTATGCTGACAGAGACGGGGAAAAAGATTTTAGTCCACATCAGGGAAGTTTTAAAAGGCGTTGAAAAAGTTGAGCAAGTCGCAGCCGCGGAAAAAGGCCTTGAACTAGGAACGATCCATATCGGCACATTCTCAACTGCCTCGGCTTATTTTATGCCGAAGCTGATCAGTGAGTTTAAACAAAAATATCCGAAACTGGAGCTCGTGCTGCACGAGGGAACTGTAAATGAAGTCAAGGAGTGGCTTCACACGCGGATGATAGATGTCGGCATTCTTCTGTATCCAACAGAGGAGATGGAGTATATTCGGCTGAAAAAAGACAAAATGACCGTCGTGCTCAGGGACGATCACCCGCTTTGCAGCCGTTCAGCCATTACGCTGAAAGATCTCGATCATGAACCGATGATCGTCTGTGACGGCGGCTATGAATCACCTTTTCACGATATGTTCAGGCGGGCGGGCGCTACGCTGAACGCCGCTTTCACTGTCTATAATATGAACACCTCGATCAGTATGATCAGAGAAGGACTGGGCCTGGCGATTTTATCAGAAATGTCCATGTCGGGCATGCCGCTGCCGGAGGGTGTGGTGACGCGGGATTTGGACCCGCAGATGTACCGTGATGTGCAGCTTGCTGTTCCGTCGCTGAAGGAGGCTTCTCTGGCGGCTAAGCTATTCATTGATATGGCGCAGGAACTGTTTGGAGCAGAATAACGGTGTCAACCCGTTCGTTTTATATTGTTCGAATTTCATCGAATCAAATTCTTTTATTCCTGATTGCAGTTGTGTTATGGTGTGTGAGAAGTCCTTTCGATCATGACTTGACAGCTTGAGGCTGTTTACTGATATCACAATTGCAAAGGAGAACAATATGTCTAACAACCAACGCAAAGATACCTTGCTTTCTGTTTTGAATTTATCTCCGGTTGTTCAGGGAGGAACGGTTGCGGAATCATTCCGAAACAGCATGGACTTGGCGCGCCGTGCGGAGGAATGGGGCTATCACCGCTACTGGCTTGCTGAGCATCATAATATAGAAGGTGTCGCAAGCTCTGCCACCGCGGTCCTGATCGGCCATATTGCTGGCGGCACAAAGAAAATCCGCGTCGGCTCAGGCGGTATTATGCTTCCGAACCACTCTTCACTAGTGATTGCTGAGCAATTCGGCACACTGGAAACGCTGTATCCCGGACGGATTGATCTGGGGCTCGGACGTGCGCCGGGAACAGACCAATTGACAGCAAGAGCGCTCCGCAGAAACATCAACAGCGGTGAAGATTTTCCAGAGCAATTAGAGGAACTGCGCAATTACTTTAAACCGTCAGGAAATGTGCGCAATCAAGTCCGCGCCATTCCGGGAGAGGGCATAGATGTGCCGATTTGGCTGTTGGGCTCAAGCGGCTTCAGTGCCCGTCTGGCAGGTGAACTGGGTCTTCCGTTTGCATTCGCCGCTCATTTCTCGCCGGCGAATACGGTTCCTGCTTTGGAACTGTACCGCAATTCGTTTACGCCGTCAGAAGTGCTCGACGAACCGTATGCGATGGTCGGCGTCACCATAATCGCGGCAGATACAAATGAGAAAGCGCAGCACCTTGCGACGTCGCATTATCAAAGATTTCTTGATCTTGTCCGCGGCACGCCGAATCAGCTTAAGCCGCCTGTTGAGGATATGGATCAAATCTGGAGCCCGTATGAAAAAGCGATGGTCAATGAGCAGCTGAGCTCCACGATTGTCGGCGGTCCGGAAGAAGTGAAGGCGAAGCTCGAAGACTTTGTCAAAACGACACAGGCTGATGAAATTATGGTTAACTCAGAAACCTATGAACACGCAGACAGAATGCGTTCGTTTGAAATCATCGCTGACGTGTGGAAAAACAGATAACAGCTATAAAAAAAGCAATGCAGCGGGGAGACCCATACATTGCTTTTTTTATTCATTCAGTTTTCGTGCGGACTGGCGGATGATCAATTCAGGCTCAAAAATGACATCTTCCTGTTTCGGCTTTTTATGCTCTAAGCAGTCAATGACATATTTGGCAGCTGCTTTTCCAAGCGCGGATTTCGGATGCTTCACAGAGGTTAATTTCACCTCGGAGATTTGGGCAAAATGCGAATCATCATACCCGACGATAGACATATCCTCCGGCACTTTGATATCCATCTCCCGCAGCATATCAATCACCTTCAGCGCAATTTCATCGTTATAACAAAGAATGGCTGTCGGCATATGCTTGCTGTTTTTCTCCAGTGTGGCCTTCACTTTCTCCAGCAGCTTTGATTCTTTTTCTTCCGTTGTAAATGTCACAATCATATCCGGAGAAGGGAAGAGCTCACGATCCCGGTGCGCCTGAATAAACCCGTTCATCCGCTTCACACCTTGTGTGTCATCAGCTTTAAAAATACCCATCATGTGCGTGTGGCCGAGAGAAAGGAGATGCTCTGCCGCCATCATGCCGCCTTTCACATCATCTAAGGTAAAACTCGGTGCGGCAAGCTCAGCGTATGATGCGTTAATCATCGCAAAAGGAATGCCGTTTTTCTCCAAATTTAAATAGTAGCCGATGTTTGGCGTTTGCAGGGCGCTTTTTGTCGGCTCCACGATCAATCCGTCAATATGCTGGGACAGCAGGTTTTCTAATCCTCTTCTTTCATTATCCGGGTTGTTGTTTGTGCTGGTCAGCAGCATGGAATATCCTTGCTCGCTTAAATAGGACTCAATTCCTCTAATGATGCTCGGGAAAATATAGTCTGATATGTAGGTTGTCAGAACACCGATCGTTTTATTGGAATGCAGCGCTGACTTAGCAGAGCGTGAAGCGACAAAGGTTCCTCCGCCTTGTACGCTGTACAGCAGACCTTGTGATACGAGGTCTCCGATCGCTTTACGAATGGTATGCCGGCTGACGCCGAATTGCTGCATTAATTCGTTTTCGGTAGGGATCTTTTGATCGGGCAGTATTTTGCCTTGATTAATCCATGAACTGATTTCTTCTTTTACTTGAGCGTATTTTGGTAACATATCCATTCCTCCAAAATGTATACGGACAAATTTCAGTATATCACAGCGTCCTTCGTAAGAAAACATTGACAGAAAATGCAAACAGGATTATTCTATATTTGTACGTACTAATTAAATGGAATTTTCGTTAAATTTTAATATAAGTACGTACAATTGAAGAAGTAAATGTAAACGCTTTACTTAACATTCGGGAGGGCAGGGAAATGAAGAATACTCCAACTCAATTAGAACCAAATGCTCCTGTAACAAGAAGCCATTCAATGGGATTTGTCATTTTGATCTCATGTGCGGCTGGACTTGGCGGCTTATTGTACGGTTATGACACGGCAGTGATTTCAGGCGCCATCGGTTTTCTGAAAGATTTATACAGTCTGACTCCGTTTATGGAAGGGCTTGTGATTTCCAGCATTATGATCGGAGGAGTAGCGGGCGTCGGAATTTCCGGATTTTTAAGCGACAGGTTCGGACGGAGAAAAATTTTAATGACAGCTGCTTTGTTATTTGCAATATCAGCCATCGTTTCAGCGCTTTCTCAAGACGTGTCTACCTTAATTATTGCAAGGATTATCGGAGGCCTAGGGATTGGGATGGGCTCATCACTTTCTGTTACGTACATTACGGAAGCCGCACCGCCTGCCATACGGGGAAGCCTTTCTTCTTTATATCAGCTCTTTACGATATTGGGCATTTCCGCAACGTACTTTATTAATCTCGCTGTACAGCGGTCTGGAACTTACGAATGGGGCGTGCACACCGGCTGGCGATGGATGCTTGCTTATGGAATGGTGCCGTCTGTGATCTTTTTCCTCGTATTGCTCGTCGTGCCGGAAAGTCCGAGATGGCTGGCGAAAGCGGGCAAAACAAAAGAAGCGTTAAAGATACTGACACGTATTAATGGAGAAACTGTCGCAAAAGAAGAATTAAAGAACATTGAGAACTCTTTAAAAATAGAACAAATGGGATCGATCTCCCAGCTTTTCAAGCCGGGTCTCAGAAAGGCGCTTGTCATTGGAATCCTGCTGGCGCTGTTCAACCAGGTCATCGGCATGAACGCGATTACTTACTACGGGCCGGAAATCTTCAAAATGATGGGATTCGGACAAAATGCCGGATTTGTGACAACCTGTATCGTCGGGGTTGTAGAAGTCATTTTTACCATTATTGCGGTGTTGTTGATTGATAAGGTTGGACGAAAAAAACTGATGTCCATCGGTTCTGCTTTTATGGCTATTTTTATGATCTTAATCGGAACGTCGTTCTACTTTCAGTTAACAAGCGGACTTATGCTGATCTTCTTTATTTTAGGTTTTGTGGCGGCATTTTGTGTATCTGTAGGGCCGATCACATGGATTATGATTTCTGAAATCTTCCCGAACCATCTGCGTGCGCGGGCCGCGGGCATTGCGACGATCTTTTTATGGGGAGCAAACTGGGCGATCGGACAGTTTGTGCCAATGATGATTGACTCCTTCGGGCTCGCCTATACATTCTGGATTTTTGCGGTGATTAACATCCTTTGCTTCCTGTTTGTTGTTACGATCTGTCCGGAAACAAAGAACAAATCGCTTGAAGAGATTGAAAAGCTCTGGATAAAATGAAAACGCTTTAAAATAACAGGCCCTTTCTATCGGAAGGGCTGTTTATGTTGGGATGCACCTTTTGGCGTTTTCTGTATAAGATAAAGATATATAGGAAAAAATAATGCTGGATAAAACGCTGCGGCATGAAAACTCTGCGAATATTGTCGATGAATTGACTCTTAACAGTTGAATAAACAATTCCACCCTGTTAAAATAATTAAAGAAAGCAGAAATAATTTTTTTTGGCTATGATGGGACGTTTTTTGTCATAGCGGGACATATAATGTCCAGCAAAAAAAGGAAGGAACGTTTGAGTCATGAACCAGTTAATACAAGCTCAAAAAAAATTATTGCCTGATCTTCTGCTCGTTATGCAAAAGAGGTTTGAAATCTTGCAGTATATCAGGCTGACAGAACCCATTGGGCGAAGAAGCCTGTCTGCCAGTCTCGAAATCAGCGAGCGTGTGCTGAGGGGCGAGGTTCAGTTTTTAAAGGAACAGAACCTGGTCGATATTAAAACAAACGGCATGACATTGACAGAAGAGGGCTATGAACTGCTTTCCGTTCTGGAAGATACGATGAAAGATGTTTTAGGTTTAACTCTTTTGGAAAAGACATTAAAAGAACGTTTAAATCTAAAGGATGCCATTATCGTGTCCGGAGACAGCGATCAATCCCCATGGGTCAAAAAAGAAATGGGAAGAGCAGCTGTCGCATGTATGAAAAAAAGATTTTCAGGCAAAAATATCGTCGCTGTAACTGGCGGTACGACAATTGAAGCTGTCGCCGAAATGATGACGCCGGATTCTAAAAACCGCGAGCTTTTGTTTGTGCCTGCAAGAGGCGGTTTAGGCGAAGACGTGAAAAACCAGGCGAACACCATATGCGCGCATATGGCGGAAAAGGCTTCAGGCACTTACCGGCTTTTGTTTGTTCCGGGACAGCTGTCACATAGCGCCTATTCATCTATTATTGAAGAACCTTCTGTCAAAGAGGTGCTGAATACCATTAAATCAGCGAGTATGCTGGTTCACGGAATCGGCGAAGCTAAAACTATGGCTCAGCGGAGAAACACACCTTTAGAAGACTTAAAGAAAATAGATGATCACGATGCGGTGACAGAAGCGTTTGGCTACTATTTTAATGCGGACGGCGAAGTGGTCCACAAAGTGCATTCTGTCGGAATGCAGCTGGATGACATAGACGCCATTCCCGATATTATTGCGGTAGCGGGCGGATCATCAAAAGCCGAGGCGATCGAGGCTTACTTTAAAAAGCCCCGCAACACGGTTCTCGTCACAGACGAAGGAGCCGCAAAGAAGTTATTAAGGGATGAATAATCCCTCAATATAAATATCTCTCACTTATTTAAAGGAGGAAACAATCATGGCAGTAAAAGTCGGTATTAACGGTTTTGGTCGTATTGGACGTAACGTATTCCGCGCAGCATTAAACAATCCTGAAGTTGAGGTAGTAGCGGTTAACGATTTAACAGATGCTAACATGCTGGCTCACCTTTTACAATATGATTCTGTACACGGAAAATTAGACGCTGAAGTTTCAGTTGACGGTAACAACCTTGTTGTTAACGGCAAAACAATTGAAGTTTCTGCAGAACGCGATCCTGCTAAACTTAGCTGGGGCAAACAAGGCGTTGAAATCGTAGTTGAATCTACTGGTTTCTTCACAAAACGCGCAGACGCTGCGAAACACTTAGAAGCTGGCGCGAAAAAAGTAATCATCTCTGCTCCTGCTAACGAAGAAGATATCACTATCGTTATGGGTGTTAACGAAGATAAATACGATGCGGCTAACCACGATGTTATCTCTAACGCATCTTGCACAACAAACTGCCTTGCGCCGTTTGCAAAAGTACTTAACGACAAATTCGGCATCAAACGCGGTATGATGACAACTGTTCACTCTTACACAAATGATCAGCAAATCCTTGATCTTCCGCACAAAGACTACCGTCGTGCGCGTGCAGCAGCTGAAAACATCATCCCAACTTCAACTGGTGCTGCTAAAGCAGTTTCTCTAGTTCTTCCTGAACTAAAAGGCAAACTGAACGGTGGAGCAATGCGTGTTCCAACTCCAAACGTTTCTCTAGTTGACTTGGTTGCTGAACTGAACCAAGAAGTAACAGCTGAAGAAGTAAATGCAGCTCTTAAAGAAGCAGCTGAAGGCGATCTTAAAGGAATCCTTGGCTACAGCGAAGAGCCATTAGTTTCTGGCGACTACAACGGAAACAAAAACTCTTCTACAATCGATGCTCTTTCTACAATGGTAATGGAAGGCAGCATGGTAAAAGTAATCTCTTGGTACGATAACGAAAGCGGCTACTCTAACCGCGTTGTTGACCTTGCAGCTTACATCGCAAAAAAAGGTCTTTAATTTATAGCTGAAAAAAGGACCTGACTTGGTTCTTTTGAATAGAAGCGCTATAATGAAAGCGGACAAGGGAAGGGGACGGACTCCCTTTCCCTTTTTCCATGAAGACCGGCTTTCAGAAAACGTTCTGTGACAGAGAAACGACCGCGTTTTAGCAGTTTTCCCGGCGCTTTCGCCTAAGGCCGCTGCCCTGGCTTCAGACGAACTGCCCTGTGCCGAAATAGACTGTGATCTGCCCTAGCGGAGTTATCGCTTGACCAGACGGTTTCACGTTTTTCGTGCTGTATGCAAACCATTTTGAAGGAGGATCTCCTAGGCATGAATAAGAAAACTCTCAAAGACATCGACGTAAAAGGCAAAGTTGTATTCTGCCGCGTTGACTTTAACGTTCCAATGAAAGACGGGGAAGTAACAGACGATACACGTATCCGTGCTGCGCTTCCAACTATCAAACACCTTGCAGAACAAGGCGCGAAAGTCCTTCTTGCGAGCCACTTAGGCCGCCCGAAAGGCGAAGTGGTTGAGGAGCTTCGTTTAACTCCTGTCGCTGCACGTCTAGGCGAACTGCTTGGCAAAGAAGTGAAGAAAGCAGATGAAGCTTACGGCGATGCTGTAAAAGCACAAATTTCTGACATGAAGGACGGAGACGTTCTTGTATTGGAAAACGTACGTTTCTACCCTGGTGAAGAGAAAAATGATCCTGAACTTGCAAAAGCATTTGCTGAGCTTGCGGATGTATATGTAAATGACGCATTTGGTGCTGCCCACCGTGCTCACGCATCTACAGCTGGAATTGCCGAGCATCTGCCAGCAGTTGCAGGTTTCTTAATGGAAAAAGAGCTTGACGTACTCGGAAAAGCGGTTTCTAACCCTGATCGCCCGTTCACGGCAATCATCGGCGGAGCGAAAGTAAAAGACAAAATCGGTGTGATCGAAAGTCTTCTTGATAAAGTAGACAACCTGATCATCGGTGGAGGTCTTGCTTATACATTCGTAAAAGCGCTTGGCTATGAAGTCGGTAAATCTCTTCTTGAAGAAGATAAAATCGAGCTTGCGAAATCATTTATGGACCGCGCGAAAGAAAAAGGCGTTAACTTCTATATGCCTGAAGATGTTCTTGTTGCAGATGATTTCTCTAACGATGCAAACGTGAAAATTGTGCCGATCTCTGAAATCCCTAGTGATTTAGAAGCAATCGACATTGGTACGAAAACACGCGAAACTTATGCTGACGTCATCAAAAACAGCAAACTTGTCGTGTGGAACGGACCGATGGGCGTATTCGAAATCGACTTGTTCGCTCAAGGAACAAAAGCGGTTGCGGAAGCATTGGCAGAGGCGAAAGATACATACTCTGTCATCGGCGGAGGAGACTCTGCGGCAGCGGTTGAAAAATTCGGCCTTGCTGACAAAATGAGCCACATCTCAACAGGCGGCGGCGCATCCCTTGAGTTTATGGAAGGCAAAGAGCTTCCAGGGGTAGCTGCACTAAACGATAAATAATCTCAAAACTGCTATAAGGAAGTGGAACAGATGAGAAAACCAATTATCGCCGGTAACTGGAAAATGAACAAAACACTCGGTGAAGCTGTCAGCTTCGTTGAAGAAGTGAAATCTTCCATTCCAGCAGCAGACAAAGCGGAAGCTGTTGTTTGCGCGCCAGCACTTTTCTTAGAAAAGCTTACTTCTGCTGTTAAAGGCACTGACCTAAAAGTCGGCGCTCAAAACATGCACTTCGAAGAAAGCGGCGCGTTCACAGGCGAAATCAGCCCGGTTGCTCTGAAAGACCTTGGCGTTGACTACTGCGTCATCGGCCACTCTGAGCGCCGTGAAATGTTCGCTGAAACTGATGAAACAGTTAACAAAAAAGCACATGCTGCTTTCAAACACGGCATTGTGCCGATCATCTGTGTGGGTGAAACGCTTGAAGAGCGCGAAGCCGGCAAAACAAATGATCTTGTTGCTGACCAAGTGAAAAAAGGCCTTGCTGGTCTATCTGAAGAACAAGTTGCTGCTTCTGTTATTGCGTATGAGCCAATCTGGGCAATCGGAACAGGCAAATCTTCTACAGCGAAAGATGCGAATGACGTGTGTGCGCATATCCGTAAAACCGTCGCTGAAAGCTTCAGCCAAGAAGTTGCAGACAAGCTTCGCATCCAATATGGCGGAAGCGTAAAGCCTGCAAACATTAAAGAATATATGGCAGAGTCCGATATTGACGGTGCTTTGGTCGGCGGCGCGAGCCTTGAGCCACAGTCATTCGTTCAATTATTGGAGGAAGGTCAATATGAGTAAAAAACCAGCTGCACTCATCATTCTTGATGGGTTCGGATTACGTAACGAAACAGTAGGAAACGCAGTCGCTTTAGCGAAAAAACCGAATTTTGACCGCTACTGGAACCAGTATCCTCATCAAACATTGACAGCTTCAGGCGAGGCTGTAGGTCTTCCTGAGGGACAGATGGGGAACTCCGAAGTGGGTCACTTAAATATCGGTGCGGGACGTATTGTGTACCAAAGCTTAACACGCGTAAATGTTGCCATTCGTGAAGGAGAGTTCGAACGCAATCAAACATTCCTTGACGCGATTAACAACGCGAAAGAAAACAACAAAGCCCTGCACCTGTTCGGCCTTTTATCAGACGGCGGCGTGCACAGCCACATCAATCATTTGTTCGCTTTGTTAAAGCTTGCGAAAAATGAAGGGCTGACAAAGGTTTACATTCATGGTTTCCTTGACGGCCGTGATGTAGGTCCGCAAACAGCGAAAACATACATCAAGCAGCTGAACGAAAATATCGAGGAAATCGGTGTTGGAGAAATCGCCAGCGTTTCCGGACGCTACTACTCAATGGACCGCGACAAACGCTGGGACCGTGTAGAAAAAGCGTACCGCGCAATGGCGTACGGCGAAGGCCCAACATACCGCAGTGCAATGGATGTTGTTGATGATTCATATGCGAATGGAATCTATGATGAATTCGTGATTCCGTCTGTGATTACAAAGGAAAACGGTGAGCCTGTTGCGACAATCCAAGACGGCGATTCTGTGATTTTCTATAATTTCAGACCGGACCGCGCGATTCAGATTTCTAACACGTTCACAAACAAAGATTTCCGTGATTTCGACCGCGGTGAAAATCATCCGAAAAACCTGCATTTCGTCTGCCTGACTCACTTCAGTGAGACTGTTGACGGCTATGTAGCGTTTAAACCGATAAATCTCGATAACACAGTCGGAGAAGTATTATCTCAGCACGGATTAAAACAGCTTCGAATTGCAGAAACTGAAAAGTATCCGCACGTCACGTTCTTTATGAGCGGCGGCCGTGAAGCTGAATTCCCGGGTGAAGAGCGTATTCTCATCAACTCGCCGAAAGTTGCAACATATGACTTGAAGCCTGAAATGAGTGCGTATGAAGTGAAGGACGCGCTTGTCAAAGAAATTGAAGCTGACAAGCATGACGCGATCATTCTGAACTTCGCAAACCCTGATATGGTCGGCCACTCCGGAATGGTTGAACCAACAATCAAAGCTATTGAAGCAGTGGACGAATGCTTAGGCGAAGTCGTTGACGCGATTCTCGCTAAAGGCGGACATGCTATCATTACCGCTGATCACGGTAATGCTGACATTCTGATTACAGAATCAGGCGAACCGCACACTGCGCATACGACAAACCCAGTCCCAGTGATTGTTACGAAAGAAGGCATCACGCTGCGTGAAGGCGGAATCCTAGGCGACCTTGCACCAACGTTATTAGACCTTCTCGGTGTTGAAAAACCGAAAGAAATGACAGGAACATCTTTAATTCAAAAATAATTTGAAATTAAAAGGAGAGACAAAACTTATGCCATACATTGTTGATGTTTATGCACGCGAAGTATTAGACTCCCGCGGCAACCCAACAGTTGAAGTTGAAGTATATACAGAAACAGGAGCTTTCGGACGCGCATTAGTGCCAAGCGGAGCTTCTACAGGTGAATACGAAGCAGTTGAACTTCGTGACGGCGACAAAGACCGTTACCTTGGAAAAGGCGTGTTAACAGCTGTTAACAACGTAAACGAAATCATTTCTCCAGAGCTTCTTGGCTTTGATGTAACTGAGCAAAATGCAATCGATCAGCTTTTAATCGAGCTTGACGGTACTGAAAACAAAGGCAAACTCGGTGCGAATGCAATCCTTGGCGTATCTATGGCTTGTGCGCGCGCAGCAGCTGATTTCTTACAGATTCCTCTTTACCAATACCTTGGAGGATTCAACTCAAAAACTCTTCCTGTACCGATGATGAACATCGTAAACGGCGGAGAGCATGCTGATAACAACGTGGATATTCAAGAATTCATGATCATGCCTGTAGGTGCTCCTAACTTCCGTGAAGCACTTCGCATGGGCGCTCAAATCTTCCACAGCCTGAAATCAGTTCTTTCTGCTAAAGGAATGAACACAGCTGTAGGTGATGAAGGCGGATTCGCTCCAAACCTTGGTTCTAACGAAGAAGCGCTTCAAACAATCGTTGAAGCAATCGAAAAAGCCGGCTTCAAACCTGGCGAAGAAGTGAAGCTTGCAATGGATGCTGCATCTTCTGAGTTCTACAACAAAGAAGACGGCAAATACCATCTGTCTGGCGAAGGCGTTGTGAAAACATCTGCTGAAATGGTTGACTGGTACGAAGAAATGGTTTCTAAATACCCAATCATCTCTATCGAAGACGGACTTGACGAAAACGACTGGGAAGGCCACAAGCTTCTTACTGAGCGTCTTGGCAAAAAAGTTCAGCTTGTCGGTGATGACCTCTTCGTTACAAACACGAAAAAACTTGCTGAAGGTATCAAAAACGGCGTAGGCAACTCTATCCTGATCAAAGTAAACCAAATCGGTACATTGACTGAAACATTCGATGCGATCGAAATGGCGAAACGCGCAGGCTACACTGCTGTTATCTCTCACCGTTCTGGTGAAACTGAAGACAGCACAATCGCTGACATTGCTGTGGCAACAAACGCAGGACAAATCAAAACAGGTGCTCCGTCTCGTACGGACCGTGTTGCGAAATACAACCAGCTTCTTCGCATCGAAGATCAGTTGGCTGAAACTGCTCAATACCACGGTATTAACTCTTTCTACAACTTGAATAAGTAATAACATGACCGCCGGGATTTTTCTCGGCGGTTTTTTATGCTTTACAGATCCAAATAAAGCCTCACCATATCGCGGCATTGAATCCCGTTTTCAAAAATATCCTCATCATAATGTCTGACAAAGAAATCGTGGTCGATCGCCTGCAGGCGGAATCCGCATTTTTGATAGAGAGAAAGCTGATGAATGCTGGAATTCCCCGTGCCGATTTCAATCGTGTTTGCCCCCAGCTCCTTTGCCTTTTCAATGGCGTCCTGTACAAGCTGTTTGCCAAAACCCTTCTTTTGAAGAGACTCTTTTACGGCAATATTTACAATTTCGACCGTTTGTGGTCTTGTTTTTATCAAAACATAAACACCTGCAAGCTCATCATCTGCCCAGGCCGTGTAACATTCTCCTCTCTCAAGATATTCATCAACAATTTCTTTCGACGGATCGGCGAGCAGCAGCAGCTCGTACAGCGCATGATCATAGTTTTTCGCTTTTTGAATGGTGAGCTTTTGCACGTTCATACCACCTTTTCACATGTTAATAGAGATATTTTCGTGATTTCCTCCAATTTCATACCATTCTATTATAAAATATGTAACATAGGAAATCTGTACAAAATAGTGGATAACAAATAGGAGGAAAGTCACATGTTTTGTAAGGAATGTGGTCAAAAAAATAATGAAGGGGCCAAATTTTGTAAAGAATGCGGCACCCCGATCGGAGGGAGCAGCAGACAGGCAAATAAAGAAACAGCAAGCACTGCAGAAACGAGGCAGGCTCCGCGAAAACCAATCTCTAAGAAGACCATCGTTTTATGGAGCAGCATTGCCGCAGCGTGCGTCATATTATTCGCTGCATATAAAACCGGAGCGTATTTTACTTCAAAGGATAGGTTAGTCGACAAATTTGAAGAGGCTGTAAATGATGAGGATAAAGAGCAAATCGCATCTCTCCTTACGCCGGTAAATGACAAGCTTAAGCTTACTAAAAATAATGTAAAACCGTTTCTTACCTATTTAAAGGATCATCCTGACAAAAAAGATGAGCTTTTTGCATCGCTGCGTGCTGAAACAGCCCAGAAGGACATCGTATATACGGAAAAAGATGGGAAAAGCTTGCTAGTTTTTGACCATTATGACTTAAAGATAGCACCTGTTTATTTTGAAGTGACCAGCAATTATAAAAATACCGATCTATATGTCAATAAAGAGGATGCCGGATCTGTAAAGAAAGCGGATCAAGCACAAACCCTCGGGCCTTACATTCCCGGCGAATATACCGTCTCAGCCAAACTGAAAAACGATGTAGTCGATCTTGTGAAAAAGGAAGACATACAGGCGGTTGGCGATAACAGCTTTCGTGTTGATCTTTCATTGGAAGCAGACGATGTGACATTCAGGTTAGCGGATGACATCAAGAGCGGGAAGGGAGACTTGCTGATTAACGGCAAATCGATTCATAAAGACCCGTTCAAACCCGTATCATACGGTCCTCTTCTGACAGACGGATCCATGACGGCTTCGGTCGAAGCAGAGTTTCCATGGGGGAAAACAAAAACAGCGGGCGTTCCGATCGATCAAAAAGAAATGGAGTTAACGTTAATTCCTGATCAAGATACTCAGGAAACGGTTATGAACACGATTGTCAAAACAACAAAACAGTACTCCAAAGCGCTATCAGATGGGAATACAGCCCAGATGACAGAGGCTGGTGCCAAATGGAAAGCAGAGACGAAGGATACCGTCGATTCTATGAAAAACACGGATTCATACTTAAAGGATAAATACCTAGAAACTGATTTTGATCTGGATACATTCGCGCTCTCTCAGAAAAACGACGGGACGTGGCAGGTATCGGTAACAGGGAAAGAACTTCACCAGTCTTCATCATATAACGACTATTCAAAATCCGAAATGACTGATGACAGCCCGAGTTACGAATATATTCTTTCATATGATAAAAAACAGAAAAAGTGGATTTTCGAAGATGCAGAATCAACATTCGAATCTTCCGGTTCAAATATAAAGAAAATCAAAAATGATAAACCGGAGACGTACACATCCGCCTGGGAAGGCTCGAAAAATAAAGACAGTAAAAGCTCTGCAAGCGGGGATGTGACAGATGAACAAGTGACATTATTTATGGGCAGTTATCTGCAAAGTCAGGCAGATGCCGTGAATCAAAATAACTTCTCGCTGATGGAAGACAGTCTTGAAAAAGGCAGTTCTCTTTATTCCGACCAGCAGCATCTCGTTGCGAAGTTAAATAAAGAGGGGACAACAGAAGACTTTAATAACTATGAAGTGAAAAGCTGGAGCCAAAATGGATCAGCTATCACGATTAAGACATATGAAGAATTCTATATCACAAAATCAGGCGGCAGTCCAAAGCTTAGAACATATAACTGGACCTATACCGGTACAGTGAAAAACGGAAGAATTTACTTAACGTCTATTCAATAAAAACAGCCCCATCACTAGCAGGTGATGGGGCTGTTTTTTAAAAGAGCATATAACGGAAAATCTCTTTAATATAGTGTTCGATGATTAACTGAAATGTAACGCAGGTGATCAGATAAATGATAATCGTTGGGTAAATGATATCAACCTTTCCTTTATATGAATGCTGATAACTGCTCAGCATCGCAGGAGGAATGGCAAAGAATGCACCGATTAAACCAACGGCTAACACGGTGAAGCAAATGTCTGTATGTAATAAAAAGAATAAAAGGGCAAGAATCAAAATAGCCGTAAACGGAATGAGAAACGCACCAAATCTGGAAAATGAATCTTTGAAAGACACTTGGTTTCCCGCGATTTTCAGGGCGAAAAAGATGCATGCATGCAGGCCAAATAGAAATAACATAAAATAAATCGTTGGCTCTAAAAAGACTGCTGTAAAGCTTACGCTTCCGGGACCGTCTGAAAAAAGAATATAAAACATCAAAGGGGTCAGCAAACTGAACAGAACCAACGTGATGATTGCGCTGATCAGCTGTTCTCCTCCTGTTGTTTTACATTCCTGATAAGGGCGTTTCAGGACGGCCAAGACAAATGAACCGAACTGCTTTGCTGCTTGTTTTGCAGCGGCTCCGGTTTGCGCTGCCTGCTGTTGGCTTGATTGACCAGGGAGCGGCGATCCACATTTCTCACAAAACTTTCCGCCATCTGTTTGATGGCCGCATTGAGGACAATACATAAAATAACTCCTTTACCTGTAATATAGGGAAAATAGACTACTAGTTTTATTATAAAAGAAAAAAGTTGTAAAGTAACCAATATTCATACAAAAATGACACACAAAAAAGACACGAGTCTAATAGCAACTGTGTCTTTTTTTCTACGATTGTTTCGGCGATGCGGAGCAGCGCTTTACCTTTAAAACCGAGATGAACGTCATTACCAGACTGATGGGATTAATCTTGGCGGTCGTTGCGGTCGGTATGATCGGTGCCGGGCTGAAAGGCATGTTTCCGATCTTAACTTTATAATGCATAAAGCAGTTTTCTTACTTCAGGGAGCTGCTTTCTTTTGTTTTCGGAACGTATTGAAAGACTTCCTCACTCTCAAAGAATTCAATTAATCTGCTCAGCCAGTCATAGTAATGGAGCCATTCTCTTAATTCATTCAGCAGCTGATTAACTTTCTCTTCCGCTTCGGGGGTGAGCCCGTCCCTTTGTAAAAGATCAGTCAGCTCCCGGTTTAATTTTTTATACAGCACTTTGTTTTTGCTCACGACCTTTGTCCAGTTCGCCGTAAATAAAGAAATGAAGGTTTGATAATAATCCTGCTCGACGTCATAAAGGTCTTTTCGTACGCCTTTTTCAAACACCTTTTCGGCAATATTGGCATCGATCATTTCACGGACAACCTGGCTCATCCGCGTTTTGCTCATGCCCGTTGCCTCTGAGAGCTCGCTTAATGTCATCGGTTTTCGATTCATATAAATAATTCCAAGCACACGCCCGACAGTTGAAGGCATTCCAAACGTATGCATATTTTCGGCAATCTTCTCAATGAGATGCTCTTCAGCATGTTCAATGATGTCGAGAGCAGTTTTTTCCACAGCTGATCATCCCTTCAAATGGCAATTGATGGTGTCAATATATCATATTTCTGCCAGTTGTTGAAAATAGCTGAATGCAGAGGAATAGGGAGGTATCCGGCGTAATTGTAAGAACACCCTTTCCGTCTCGGTCATAACAATAAATAATCTGTAAATAACATATAATTTCAACACATTGTAAACTTTTTATTTTATAAAGTTCAAACTATAATAAAGATTATACTTTTCAGAAAATTTAAGGGAAACCTGCGGAGGTGCACGGATTGCTGAAATTGGAGCAAGTGTCAAAAGTATATAAAGGCGGAAAAAAAGCTGTGAACAGCATTGATTTAGATATTGCCAAGGGCGAATTTATCTGTTTTATCGGCCCGAGCGGCTGCGGAAAAACGACGACAATGAAGATGATTAACAGACTGATAGAACCATCGTCGGGAAGGATCTTTATCGACGGAGAAAATATTATGGAACAGGACCCGGTTGAGCTGAGAAGAAAAATCGGCTATGTGATTCAGCAGATTGGTTTGTTCCCCCACATGACCATTCAGCAGAATATTTCACTCGTACCGAAACTGCTGAAATGGCCTGAAGAAAAACGGAAAGAACGGGCGAGAGAGCTGTTAAAGCTCGTGGATATGGGCCCGGAATATTTAGACCGTTATCCCCATGAGCTCAGCGGAGGACAGCAGCAAAGAATCGGCGTGCTGCGCGCATTGGCTGCGGAACCCCCTCTCATCTTAATGGATGAACCGTTCGGAGCGCTTGATCCGATTACGCGTGATTCCCTTCAGGAAGAATTCAAAAAACTGCAGAGAACCTTAAACAAAACGATTGTATTTGTAACCCATGATATGGATGAAGCAATTAAGCTCGCTGACCGGATTGTGATTTTAAAAGCGGGAGAAATCGTTCAAGTCGGTACACCTGATGAGATTCTCCGGAACCCGGCAAATGAATTTGTTGAGGAATTTATCGGAAAAGAGCGCCTGATCCAGTCAAGACCAGATATCGAGCGGGTTGAGCAAATGATGAACAGAACACCTGTAACGGTATCAGCGGACAAAACGCTTTCCCAGGCGATTCAGCTGATGAGAGAAAAACGTGTCGACTCGCTGCTCGTTGTGGACCGGCAAAATGTGCTGAAGGGCTATGTTGATGTGGAAATGATTGATCAAAACCTCAAAAAAGCGAGCGTCGTTGGCGATGTATACCGCTCTGATATATATACCGTGCAAAAAGGGGCGCTTCTTCGCGATACGGTCCGGAAAATCTTGAAGCAGGGAATCAAGTATGTTCCGGTGGTGGATGAACAGAACCATTTAGCAGGAATTGTGACAAGAGCGAGCCTTGTTGATATCGTATACGATTCCATATGGGGTGAGGAAGACCAGCTTATGACGATCTGACCAGGGGAGGAGCTCTTTTAAAGATGAATCAAATGATGACTTTTTTGCAAACGAACGGCGGAGAGCTGCTGTATAAAACAGGAGAGCATTTATATATTTCACTCATTGCCGTTGTATTGGGCATTATCGTAGCAGTGCCGCTCGGCGTCGCTCTCACTAGAATGAAAAAAGGCGCAGGCGCAATTATAGGTGTTGTCAACATAGTGCAAACCCTGCCGAGTCTGGCGATTTTAGCCTTTTTTATTCCGCTTCTCGGCGTAGGGAAAGTGCCTGCGATTGTCGCTTTATTTTTCTATTCGGTGCTGCCGATCCTGCGTAATACGTATACCGGCATCAAAGGTGTAAACAAAAATCTGCTGGAATCGGGCAAAGGGATTGGCATGACCGGCTGGGAGCAGATTCGGCTCGTCGAAATCCCGCTGGCGATTCCGATCATCATGGCGGGAATCCGGACATCAACGATTTATTTAATCGGCTGGGCGACACTTGCGTCGTTTATCGGCGGCGGCGGTCTCGGTGATTACATTTTTATCGGCCTGAACCTGTATCAGCCTGAATATATCATTGGCGGTGCCGTGCCGGTTACGATCCTGGCGATTATCATTGATTATGTGCTTGCTGTGACAGAACGAAAGGTGACGCCGAAAGGGTTGCAAGGGATGAAGGAAGTTTCGTAAGGAGTTGGCTCTGTTGAAAACGAAAAAAATCAAATGGCTTGGCGCGTTCGCCCTCGTCTTTGTCCTGCTGCTGAGCGGCTGCTCTCTGCCGGGACTCGGTGGCGCATCAGACGATACAATCAAAATCGGGGCGCAAAGCATGACAGAATCAGAAATTTTAGCGAATATGATCGCGCAGCTTATTGAACATGATACAGATTTGAATACGGCTTTAGTCAAAAATCTCGGGTCAAACTATGTTCAGCACCAAGCAATGCTCGGCGGTGACATTGATATTTCTGCCACCCGTTATTCCGGGACGGATTTAACTAGCACCCTCGGCAAGGAAGCGGAGAAAGATCCGAAAAAAGCACTGAACATCGTGCAGAACGAATTTGAAAAACGCTTTTCATATAAATGGTTTGATTCCTACGGATTTGATAACACATATGCCTTCACTGTGACAAAAAAGTTTGCGGAAAAGGAGCATCTCAACACCTTGTCTGACCTGAAGAAAAACGCTTCCCAATTTAAATTGGGCGTCGACAATGCCTGGCTGAAACGGAAAGGCGACGGTTATAAAGGCTTTGTCAGCACGTATGGATTTGAGTTTGGCACAACCTATCCAATGCAAATCGGGCTTGTCTATGATGCAGTCAAAAACGGAAAAATGGATGCTGTTCTTGCTTATTCAACAGACGGACGGATTAAAGCATATGATCTGAAAATCTTAAAAGACGATAAGCGTTTTTTCCCGCCGTATGACTGCTCACCTGTGATTCCGGAAAAGGTGCTTAAGGTACATCCGGAGCTTGAAGGCGTCATCAATAAGCTGATTGGGCAAATCGATACGGAAACGATGCAGGAGCTTAACTATGAGGTGGATGGCAAGCTGAAGGAGCCGTCTATCGTAGCAAAGGAATTTTTAGAGAAACATCATTATTTTGACTAAGAAAAGAGGCGGATCATATGGAAGTACTACAGCAGCTTGGCACTTACTATTCGCAAAACGGCGGTTACGTGATGCAGGAGTTTTACCGCCATTTTCTGATGTCGGTGTACGGCGTTTTGTTTGCCGCCATTGTTGGAATTCCGCTTGGCATCCTGATCGCCAGATACAGAACTTTAAGCGGATGGGTTTTTGCGGTGACGAACGTCATACAGACCATCCCGGCTCTCGCCATGCTCGCCGTACTGATGCTTGTCATGGGGCTGGGCGCTAATACGGTGATTTTGTCATTATTTCTGTATTCTCTTCTGCCGATTATCAGAAATACGTACACAGGCATTATCAGCATTGAACACGCCTATCTTGAATCCGGAAAAGCGATGGGAATGACAAAATTTCAAGTATTGCGGATGGTCGAGCTTCCGCTGGCGCTTTCTGTCATTATGGCCGGCCTGCGCACAGCGCTTGTCATTGCCATCGGCATTACGGCCATCGGGACATTTGTCGGTGCAGGCGGGCTGGGGGATATCATCGTCAGGGGATCAAACGCAACAAACGGAACCGCGATCATATTAGCGGGCGCGATCCCCACAGCTCTGATGGCGGTGATTGCCGATTTGGTCATGGGCTGGCTTGAACGCGCGTTAAGCCCGATTAAAAAGAAAAAGAAGAAAAATCTGGCCGTTGCCGCATAAGAAAAAACGCCTTGTGAATGACAGGGCGTTTTTTAAGGCTTCGGCACATATTTAAAAATCTCTTCGCTTTCAAAAAATTCAATCAATCGCCCGAGCCAATTATAATAATCGAGCCATTCCTTTAATTCCTTCAGCAGCTCATTCGCTTTTTCTTCCGCTTCAGGGGTAAGCTCTTCATCCAAGACGCTGAGCAGTTCCCGATTGAGTTTTTTATGCATCATTTTGTTTTTGCTGACGACTTTGCTCCAAGTAGCTGTAAACAGCGTGATAAACGTTTGATAGTAGTCCTGCTCAACCTCATATAAATCTTTTCGCACGCCCTTTTCAAACACTTTCTCGGCGATGTTGGCATCAAGCATTTCCCGCACAACCTGGCTCATGCGTGTTTTGCTCATGCCGGTCGCTTCAGATAATTCGGCCAGCGTCATCGGTTTTCGATTCATATAAATAATGCCCAGCACACGTCCGACAGTAGAGGGCATTCCAAATGCATGCATGTTTTCCGCGATTCTTTCTATTAAATGGTCCTCAGCTTGTTCAATGATCGTTAACGGATCTTTCTCCAACGGTTTCAATCCTTTCAGCTAACAATTCCGATGTCAATATACCACATTTTTGATACGGCGGAAATGCTGTAACTAGAGAATTTGGCAGGAAATTGGAGCAATAAGGAGATCATCACAGGTCAATGCGGGTAAATCAGCGCTTACACATACTTTATAAACAATATGAACAAATTGTAAACTTTTTATTTTATAAACTTTATTCTATAATGAGAAGCATTCAATTGTCTGAAAAATTAAATATAAACTGAACGAATTGAATAAATTTAACTTTGGAGGTGCGATGTTTGCTGACATTAGAAAATGTCTCGAAAACATACAAAGGCGGCAAAAAAGCCGTGAACAACGTGAATCTTAAGATTGCAAAAGGCGAATTTATCTGTTTTATCGGCCCGAGCGGATGCGGGAAGACGACAACAATGAAAATGATTAACCGATTAATTGAGCCTTCCGCCGGCAAGATTTTCATTGACGGCGAAAACATCATGGAACAGGATCCTGTAGAACTTAGGCGTAAAATTGGCTATGTGATACAGCAGATCGGCCTGTTTCCCCATATGACCATTCAGCAGAACATTTCACTTGTCCCTAAACTGCTGAAGTGGCCGGAGCAGCAGCGGAAAGAACGGGCGCGTGAGCTTTTGAAATTGGTCGATATGGGGCCAGAATATTTAGACCGTTACCCTCATGAATTAAGCGGGGGACAGCAGCAGCGAATTGGTGTATTACGGGCACTTGCCGCGGAGCCTCCGCTTATCTTAATGGATGAACCGTTTGGGGCACTCGACCCAATTACGAGGGATTCCCTTCAGGAAGAATTTAAAAAACTGCAAAAAACCTTACATAAAACCATCGTATTTGTTACCCACGATATGGATGAAGCGATTAAGCTGGCAGATCGGATTGTGATTTTAAAAGCGGGAGAAATCGTTCAAGTTGGAACGCCCGACGACATTTTGAGAAATCCGGCAGACGAATTTGTTGAGGAATTTATCGGCAAAGAGCGGCTGATTCAATCATCCAGCCCGGATGTGGAACGGGTTGACCAAATTATGAACACGCAGCCTGTAACGATCACCTCGGATAAAACGCTTTCTGAAGCGATTCAGCTGATGAGGCAGGAGCGTGTCGATTCATTGCTTGTCGTTGATGACGAGCACGTTCTCCGAGGCTATGTGGATGTTGAAATCATTGATCAATGCCGGAAAAAAGCCAATCTTGTAGGAGAGGTTCTGCATGAAGATCTTTACACAGTATTGGGCGGCACATTGCTGCGCGACACGGTCCGCAAAATTTTAAAACGGGGTGTCAAATATGTCCCTGTTGTGGATGAAAATCGGCGCTTAATCGGAATTGTGACTAGAGCGAGTCTGGTCGACATTGTGTATGACTCCCTCTGGGGAGAAGAAAAGCAGCTCGCGGTATTGTCATAGGGAGGCGACAAGTCATGCATCATATTATTCAATTTTTGCAAACCAACGGGGGCGAACTCCTTTATAAAACATATGAGCATATCACGATATCGCTCATTGCTGTCATTTTAGGTGTGCTCGTAGCTGTCCCCCTCGGGGTTGTGCTTACTAGAATGAAAAAGGGAGCCGGCACCATTATCGGTATCGTCAACATCATTCAAACGCTGCCGAGTCTGGCGATTCTCGCCTTCTTTATTCCGCTCTTGGGTATCGGGAAGGTTCCAGCCATTGTGGCTTTGTTTTTCTACTCCGTTCTGCCGATTCTGCGCAACACGTACACCGGCATTCGGGGCGTCAACAAAAATCTGCTCGAGTCTGGCAAAGGCATCGGAATGACGCCGGCTGAACAAGTCCGCCTGGTGGAGCTGCCGCTTGCCGCACCTGTCATCATGGCGGGAATCAGAACATCGACGATTTACTTAATCGGCTGGGCCACGCTTGCTTCCTTTATCGGAGGCGGCGGATTAGGTGACTATATTTTTATCGGACTGAATTTATATCAGCCGGAATATATCATTGGGGGCGCGGTGCCTGTCACGATATTGGCGATTGTGATTGATTATGTGCTGGCAATGACTGAACGAAAACTTACACCTGCCGGCATGCAGAGATTAAAGGAAGTTTCATAAGGAGGCGGCTCATGAAAAGAAAATATCTCAAATGGATGATCGGTTTAACGCTTGCAGCAATGCTGACGTTGAGCGGCTGTTCGCTTCCAGGTCTCAGCGCCGCTTCGGACCAGACCATTAAAATCGGCGCGCAAAGCATGAGCGAATCAGAAATCATCGCCAGCATGCTTGGCCAGCTAATCGAACACCATACTGATCTTAAAACAACAACCATTAAAAATCTCGGTTCCAACGCGGTACAGCAGCAGGCTTTAATGAACGGGGAAATCGACATTGCGGCCACAAGATATACGGGAGACGCGCTGACAGGAACGCTGAGAATGGATCCTGAGAAAGATCCGGAGAAAGCGCTGGCGCTGACACAGCGGGAATTTAAAAAAAGATATGATTTAAAATGGTATGACTCCTACGGGTTTGATAATACATATGCCTTTACGGTCAGCAAGAAGCTGGCCGATCAATATCATTTAGAAAACGTATCAGACGTTAAAAAATGGGCGCCGCAATTAAAGCTGGGTGTTGACAACTATTGGATGAAGCTCAAGGGAAACGGCTATAAAGACTTTACGAAAACCTACGGCATGACATTCGGAGGCACGTATCCAATGCAGATCGGGCTTGTGTATGACGCGGTGAAGAACGGAAAAATGGACATTGTGCTTGCGTATTCGACTGATGGAAGAATCAAGTCCTATGGTCTTAAAATGCTAAAGGATGATAAGCAATTTTTCCCGCCGTACGACTGCTCTCCGGTTGTTCCGGAACAAGTGCTCAAAGAACATCCTGAGCTTGAAGGCGTCATCCAGAAAATGATCGGGGAAATCGACACAGCCACAATGCAGGAGCTTAACTATGAAGTCGACGGCCATCTAAAAGAACCGTCTGTCGTTGCCAAGGAATATTTAGAAAAGCACCACTACTTCGAGTCGTGAAAGGGGGACAAAGCCAATGAAGGTGCTTGAACAGTTAATGACGTATTACGCGCAGAACGGCAGCTACGTCATGGATGAATTCGGCCGCCACTTTCTCATGTCGGCTTACGGCGTATTGTTTGCCGCTGTCGTCGGGGTTCCGGTCGGAATCCTCATTGCGCATTATCGCCGCTTGTCAGCCTGGGTGTTCGCCGTAACAAATGTCATCCAAACAATCCCAGCGCTCGCCATGCTGGCTGTATTAATGCTTGTCATGGGGCTCGGCGCAAACACCGTGATTGTATCATTATTTCTGTATTCCCTTTTGCCGATTATCCGAAACACGTACACAGGCATTGTCAGCATTGAACATGCCTACCTAGAATCGGGAAAAGCGATGGGCATGACGAAATTCCAGGTGCTCCGGATGGTTGAGCTTCCACTCGCGCTTTCTGTCATTATGGCAGGCTTGCGCACGGCTCTCGTCATTGCCATCGGGATTACAGCGATCGGCACATTTGTCGGCGCCGGCGGCCTCGGAGATATGATCGTCCGCGGCTCAAACGCGACAAACGGAACAGCGATTATTCTCGCCGGCGCAATTCCGACTGCGGTAATGGCGGTTGCTGCTGATTTGCTTATGGCTTGGCTGGAGCGGGCATTAAATCCCGTGAAGAAAAAACGAACCAGAGAGAAACGTATTCAAACAGCAGCATAGAATAGAAAAAGAGGCTTGGATGACTCCAGCCTCTTTTTTCTATTTAAATGGTAAACTGATTCATTTTCTCATTAAGCTCTTTCGCCAGCTGCTCAAGCTCTTCGGCATTCTGTAGCACTTGATCCATGGAATGGGCGGATTGCTCGGTAATCGAAAATGTTTCTTCAATGCCGGCGGCCGACTCTTCAGATACAGAAGCGATATTTTCGATCGATTGATTGATGGTAATCGACTGGTTGGTTAACTGCTTCAGGCCATCCGTTACTTCCTTAATGCTATCTGCAACGTGAGTGACGGATTGTTTGATATGCTGCATAGCTTGGCCGGTGCCTGTCAGGTTTTCTGTTCCTTTTTCGACTTCTGTAAAGCTGCTTTCCAAGTATTCAATAACGGTGTAGATTTCCTGCTGTGTGCCGTTGACAATCCGGGTGATATCCTGCACGGAATCAGAAACGCCGTCAGCCAGCTTTCTGACCTCCTCTGCCACAACAGCGAAGCCTTTGCCGCTTTCTCCTGCGCGGGCAGCTTCAATCGCAGCGTTAAGTGACAGCAAATTCGTTTGCTCGGCAATGCCGTTGATGACCTGAACGAGCTTGTTGATATCTTGAGAATGCTGTTCCAGTGATCTCACTTTATGCACAGCTTCCTGAACGATATGATGGATGGTTTTCATTTGCTGTAATGACGTATCCATATTTTCGTTTCCGCTTACTGCGAGTTCGAGAACGTTTTGAGACGTATCGCTGATGGTGATGCCATGATTATAGGCTTTATCAATGCTTTCTGTGAACTCATTCATCGATTCGGCAATCGTCACGGCGTCTTGGGCCTGCTGTTCAGAGCCCTCAGCCATTTCGTTCATCGTCTCGGTAATATGTTTGCTGCCGGATCTTGTTTCATTCGTTGCGGTTGCCAGTACTTGTGAAGAAGAAAGCACCCGGCTTGATATTTCTTTGGAGTATCCGACAATATCTCTCAGATTGCCAACCATTTTTTGCAGCGCTTCGTTCAGATCGCCCAGCTCGTCTTTTGAATTGAGCGGCTCCATGTCATTCGACAGATCTCCCTCGGCAATATGATTGGCAGATTCCTTCATGCGAATGATAGGCTTTACAATGTTTCTCGTAATATAAAACCAGATGAAAATGCTGATAATGATCGAAGCTGCCAAAAGCGAAGCCGTGTAAATGAGCCCCTTATGATATACATCCTTTGTTTCTTTTACCGCTGTGTTGCTGCCTTCTTTATTAAAGTCAACGAGCTGAGTGACTGATATTTTCATATCCTCAAAGCTGGCCTCAGTCTGCACCAATAAACCTCTTGCTTTGTCCATGTCATTCGTGCGTCCGCTTTCTATAATTTGCGCATGAATATCAGCATAGGCATTCACTTCATTTTGAAGCTTCTCAAACAATTTCTGTTCTTTATCATTGGAAATTGTTTTTTTGTAGCTATCAAGCTTTTGATTGATGTCTTCAAGAATCTGATTCATTTCTTGATCAAGCGTATCCATTTTGCTTTTGTCTGTGTAAATCAGAAAATCCTTTTCTTTAGAAGACAGGTGCTCGGTTAAATAATTAATCGATGTAATTTCTTTGATGCCGTCAATCCATTTTGTGTTGATTTCATCTGTCTTTTGAATGATATGCTGCATATTAAAAACGCCTATTCCGCCTACAAGTAAATTGATCAGGATCAGTGTCAAAAATACCAGGCTGAATTTGCGGGAAATCGTCAGTCGCATATAAGTGGTCTCCTTTAAGATCGTAATGTGTGTGGATGTACTATATATCGGCTGAGAAATTTTTTTTTCACCTGGAAAATGAAAAATAAAAAAACGGCTCTTTTCTCGCCTTTGAGATCAGAACCGTTTTGGTAATTAGTCAAGAAAGGAAGGGTCAATCCAATCCGTCGCCCATTTAGAAATCTCACCTAAAATGGGGGCTAGCGCCTTTCCTTTATCGGTCAATGAATATTCGATGCGAACCGGAGTTTCAGGGATGACATCCCGCTTCACCACTCCTTCAAGCTCAAGTTCTTTCAGCCGTTCTGACAGAACTCTGCCGCTTAGATTTGGAAGTGCTGCTTCAATTTCGCTAAATCGCTGCGACCCGTTCAAGAGCTGAAATACGATCAAAGCGACCCAGCGTTTGCTCAAGATGTCGACTGCTTTTTCAAATCTAGGACACATTTCTGATTGGTTCATACTTTTCACCTCGTCTGACACTATTATAACGCAAATAACGAGGGAAGGTATGCAAGCGTGATTGATAAAATGCAGAAAGAGACACAGAGGATTATGAAGAAGAGGCGCGTTTTTTCGCTTCCGAAGCTAAAAAATCGAAGTATTTGCTGAGATTTTCAATATCCTGCTTTGAAAGGTGTTCCCATTTTTGGCTGTTGAAAATCGGGAGGTGCTCTGCTTCTCGCGTGACAGCCGTCTGGTAAATTTCATATATGGACTGATAGCTTTCCGAAGCTTCTCGGATTTCTTCAGGAAAGGCCCGAATATGGCCTGCGGCAGCCATCAGGTTCTCGTAGGGCACTTTCAGCACGGCCGCCAGTTTTTTGATAGTGGCAGGTTTTGGCGTGCCGCGCTTGCCGTTTTCAATTTTTGAAATGGTGGCCGAGCTGATGCCTGAGTATACCGCAAGCTGATTGACTGTCAGTTTGCGGGCGCGGCGCAGCTCCCGTAATTGCTGTCCGAACGGTGACATGGTGATCGCCTCACATTTCTATCAAGAGTTAGTCATCAGCAGACCGTTTTTTGGCTTCGTCTGAAATAAATGAAAAATAATGATCCAGCATGAGCAAATCTTCTTTATTGAGATATTGCCACTTTTCATTCTCAAGAAGAGCAAGGTTTGTCAGGTCATAGGCCTCCGCTTTTTCAAGCAGCATGCACTTCGTGTCATAAGGAGCCCTGGCTTCATGCACTTCTTCGATGTAACCAGCCTTATACATAAGCCCTTCATAAGGAATTTTTAAGGCTTCAGCCAGTTTTTTGATGGTGGCAGGTTTGGGAACGCCCCGTTTGCCGTTTTCGATTCTGGAGATGCCGGCTGCGCTTACACCTGAATAAGTTGCCAGCTGGTTGACTGTTAACTTTCTCTCTTCGCGCAATGCCCGCAATTGTTCGCCAAAGCTTTCCATATGTCTCACCCCGTCCTTCACTGTTACTCATATTTTAGTATGTTTATTGACTAAAGGAAATAGGTAGGCTGGAAATGTATTGACAAAAGTTAACATAAGCCGTAATGTAAAAGTATAGAAAAAAGTTTTTTCAGGAACGGAAGGTGAGGAAAGTGCCAGTAGAAAAGATACAGATTAGACGTGATTATGTCTTGCAGTATATGGTCAATAACGATTATTCCCTTAATCAGCTTGCGCTGGAAATCGGAGTCTCACCCGCCACACTGAGCCGCGTGCTGAATGGTGAAAGACGGCCGGGGCAGCTTGTGATCGGAAAAATGCTTCATTATTTTAATTTGAAATTTGAGGATCTTTTTTACTATGATTTCATTGACAAAAGTCAATGATTAATCCAGAAAACGCAAGGAGACCAAGCGTTTTCTATCCCTATGAATGATGTGTCAACACAAACCCTGTCACCAGTTCGTTGCATGTTTTCCATTGTTTTGTCGGCAGCTGATGCCCCTGATATTCCAATCTGAAAAATTCGGCATGGCTGCAAGCTTTACGGTAATAGCCTGAGGCTGGGAAGGTCCAGTCTCGCAGGCCGCCATACATAAACAGCATTGGCATGTGTAAACGGGGCAGCTGTTTAATGCAGTTGTAGCGTAGCGAATCCTGATAATACAGATGCCAATGGGAAAGGTCTGCTTTTTTCATATGGCCTGTTAATAGGTGTCGAAGTTCTTTGTTTTTTGTGTGGCTGACGGCAAGGATTTTTATGAGCAAACCGGCGTTTTTCTCAAGCAGGTACATCCCCGTCTTGTGAATCTTTTCTCCGATTACGTTATGAACAGCGGGGTAAGCGCCGGACAGAACAAGATGCGACACTTTGTCCGGGCGGGTAAAGCCGATGTGCTGTGCGATTAAGCCACCGGCAGAATATCCGAATAACACAGCCTTATCAATGTGCAGAGCGTCCATGAATTGCACGATCTCGTTTGCGTAATAAGAAATAGAAGCTGGCTGATCCGCATGGTCACTGTCGCCGTGGCCGCTTAAATCGGGAAAAATCACCCTGAAATGCTCGGAGAGAAGGCGCTGATAATAAAAAACCTTGCGTCCCATGCCCGGCGGGTGGATGAAAATGATGGGAATTCCCTGTCCATATTCCTCATAATAAAGATGTTTTCTGCTGGCTATGCTGATAAGGGGCATTGTTTTTCTCCTTTTGACCTTTTCATATGAATAGGGTAACCAAGATCATACGTCTTATCCCGCTTTTGGCGTCTGATACAGCGTGACATGCCAACTCTTTTCATGTAAAATAGAAGTAATGTAGGCCAGTGAGTCTGGAGGTGTAAGGGATGCACGCGGTTTTGATTACCTTATTGGTTATCGTCAGCATTGCACTTATTATTGTCGTTTTGCTTCAATCCAGTAAAAGCGCCGGATTATCTGGTGCGATTTCAGGCGGAGCGGAGCAGCTCTTCGGGAAACAAAAAGCAAGAGGTCTTGATTTGATTTTGCACCGCATCACGGTTGTGCTGGCAGTCTTGTTTTTCGTGTTAACGATTGCGCTTGCTTATATCCTATAGGGCAATGTTTGTATAAGGTCTGATGTGAAGTCAGGCCTTTTTCACGTTTCTGGCTGATATTCAGAGCGTTTTTTTCTGATCAAACTGTGGAAAACTAAAATGATCGTGCAGATAGAAAGGGAGACATGAGCATGAAAGTTGTGACACCAAAACCATTTACATTTAAAGGCGGAGACAAAGCGGTGCTTTTGCTGCATGGCTTTACAGGAAATACAGCAGATGTAAGAATGCTGGGACGTTACTTGAATGAACGGGGCTATACGTGCCACGCGCCTCAATATGAAGGACACGGCGTGCCACCTGAAGAATTAGTACATACGGGGCCTGAAGACTGGTGGAAAAACGTGATGGATGGTTATGAATACTTGAAATCTGAAGGCTATGAGAGCATTGCTGCCTGCGGACTGTCGCTTGGCGGGGTTTTTTCGCTGAAATTGGGTTACACTGTACCCATAAAGGGAATTGTTCCAATGTGCGCACCGATGCACATTAAGAGTGAAGAGGTCATGTATCAGGGGGTCCTTTCATACGCTCGCAATTACAAAAAATTCGAGGGGAAAAGCCCGGAGCAAATTGAAGAGGAAATGAAGGAATTCGAAAAAACGCCGATGAACACTCTCAAGGCGCTGCAAGACTTAATAGCCGATGTACGGAACAATGTCGATATGATTTATTCACCGACATTTGTGGTGCAGGCTCGTCATGATCACATGATTAATACTGAAAGCGCCAATATTATTTACAACGAAGTGGAAACCGATGATAAACATTTGAAATGGTACGAGGAATCAGGCCATGTCATTACGCTAGACAAAGAACGTGACCTCGTCCATCAGGATGTGTATGAATTTTTAGAGAAGCTCGATTGGTAATCAACAGGAGGTTGGATAATGGAAAAAGAAGCATTTATGGATAAGCTTCTCTCGTTTATGAAGGAAGAGGCGTACAAGCCCCTGACAGTTCAGGAACTTGAGGAGATGTTACAGATTACGGAAGCCGAGGAATTTAAAGAGCTCGTCAAAGCGTTGGTTGCGCTAGAGGAAAAAGGGCTTATCGTACGGACGAGAAGCGACCGCTACGGCATTCCGGAGAAGATGAATTTAATAAAAGGAAAGATTTCAGCACATGCAAAAGGATTCGCCTTTTTGCTGCCTGAAGATACGTCATTAAGCGATGTGTTTATTCCGCCTAATGAGCTGAATACGGCAATGAACGGCGATATCGTTATGGTTCGTTTGAATTCACAGTCAAGCGGCTCCAGACAGGAAGGAACCGTCATCCGCATATTAGAAAGAGCGATTCAGCGGGTTGTCGGTACCTATACAGAAACAAGAAACTTCGGCTTTGTCATTCCGGATGACAAAAAAATCACGAGTGACATCTTTATCCCGAAAAACGGGAAAAACGGAGCTGCGGAAGGGCACAAGGTTGTTGTCAAGCTGACGAGCTATCCTGAAGGCCGCATGAACGCAGAGGGCGAGATTGAAACCATTCTCGGCCACAAAAATGATCCAGGCATCGATATTTTATCAGTCATTCATAAGCATGGCCTGCCGGGAGAATTCCCTGCTGACGCGATGGAGCAGGCAACGAGTACACCTGACACAATTGATGAAAAAGATCTGAAAGACCGCCGCGATCTCCGTGACCAGGTGATTGTCACCATTGATGGGGCGGACGCGAAGGATTTGGATGATGCAGTTACCGTGACAAAGCTTGATGACGGAAGCTATAAACTTGGCGTTCACATTGCTGATGTCAGCCATTACGTTACCGAAAACTCGCCAATTGACAAAGAAGCGCTTGAAAGAGGGACGAGTGTGTATTTGGTTGACCGTGTCATCCCAATGATTCCGCACAGGCTGTCAAACGGCATTTGTTCCTTAAATCCAAAGGTCGACCGCCTGACACTTTCTTGTGAAATGACAATTAACAGTCAGGGACAGGTGACAGAGCATGAGATCTTCCAAAGTGTCATCAAAACAACGGAAAGAATGACTTATTCAGATGTGAATAAAATTCTTGTTGACGATGATGAAGAGCTGAAACAAAAATACGAGCCTCTTGTTCCAATGTTCAGAGACATGGAGCGCCTGGCTCAAATTCTGCGCGATAAGCGGATGAACCGCGGCGCCGTTGATTTTGATTTTAAAGAAGCAAAGGTGCTTGTCGATGAAGAAGGAGCGGTTAAAGACGTTGTCATCAGAGAACGCTCTGTCGCCGAGAAGCTGATTGAAGAATTTATGCTTGTGGCGAACGAAACAGTAGCGGAGCATTTCCACTGGATGAACGTACCGTTTATATACCGGATTCACGAAGAGCCGAATGCTGAAAAGCTGCAAAAGTTTTTAGAGTTCGTAACGACATTTGGCTATGTGGTGAAAGGAACCGCGGGAGATATTCATCCGCGCGCACTGCAAAGCATTCTGGACGCTGTTCGTGACAGACCTGAGGAAACTGTGATATCTACTGTCATGCTCCGTTCGATGAAACAAGCGAAATACGACCCGCAAAGCTTGGGGCACTTTGGCCTGTCAACTGAATTCTATACGCATTTCACATCGCCGATCCGCCGTTATCCGGACTTAATCGTTCACCGTCTGATCAGAACGTATTTAATCAACGGCAAGGTCGATGAATCGACACAGGAAAAGTGGGCTGAACGCCTGCCGGACATCGCCGAACATACATCAACAATGGAGCGCCGTGCAGTTGACGCCGAGCGTGAAACGGATGATCTGAAAAAAGCCGAATTCATGCTTGATAAAATCGGTGAAGAGTTTGACGGCATGATTAGCTCCGTGACAAACTTCGGAATGTTCGTCGAGCTGCCGAATACAATCGAAGGACTTGTCCACGTCAGCTTTATGACGGATGACTACTATCGCTTTGACGAACAGCATTTTGCGATGATTGGCGAGCGGACGGGCAACGTCTTCCGCATTGGAGATGAAATCACTGTCAAGGTTGTCGATGTTAATAAAGACGAGCGCAATATCGACTTTGAAATCGTCGGCATGAAAGGCACTCCGCGGCGTCCGAGAGAACTTGACAGCAGTCGGAGCAGAAAACGCGGAAAGCCTGCCAGAAAGCGCGTCCAAAGCACCAATACACCTGTTTCTCCAGCTCCGTCTGAGGAAAAAGGGGAGTGGTTCACGAAGCCGAAGAAGAAAAAGAAAAAACGTGGCTTCCAAAACGCGCCGAAACAGAAACGGAAAAAAAAGAAATAGCAGCTCAACCAGCAAATAGGGCCGCAGTGCTCTATTTGCTTTCTTTCGGAAACAGCTTTTCATTGTAGCGGTACGTGACATTTGGTAAAATAGAGCGTATCGCAAAAGGTGGACAGTTTTTCCTTAGAGAGAGGAGGTTCTGGCATGCCAAAAGGGTCAGGAAAAGTATTATCTCAAAATAAGAAAGCCAATCACGATTATTTTATAGAAGAAACCTATGAAACAGGCATCGTGCTGCAAGGAACCGAAATTAAATCGATTCGTGCCGGCCGTGTAAACCTTAAGGATTCCTTCGCCAAAATCGAACGGGGAGAAGTGTTTCTCCACAATATGCACGTCAGTCCGTATGAGCAGGGAAACCGCTATAACCACGATCCGCTTCGGACGAGAAAGCTGTTAATGCACCGCAAGGAGATTAATAAGCTGATCGGGCTAACAAAGGAAAAAGGCTATTCTCTCGTTCCGCTGAAGCTGTATTTGAAAAACGGCTTTGCCAAAGTGCTTCTCGGCCTTGGAAAAGGGAAGAAGAACTATGACAAACGGGAAGACTTGAAGCGCAAGGACGCGAAGCGGGAAATCGAAAGAGCGTTCAGAGACAGTCAAAAAGGTTTCTAAAGGCATAGTGCTTGATTCAAAAATCAGGCCTGTGCTATACTGTGTTCACGATCAGATCACAACGCTATTCATTAGAAGGATTTGACAATTGAAAAGAGCCGTGATCATGTTATAATAAGACTGTAGCCAGTTTGAGTGAGAGCTTGATTATTTTCTCCCGTATTTCCCTTATACCAAGGGGACGTTACGGATTCGACAGGGATGGATCGAGCTTGAGCTGCGAGCCGAGAGGCGATCTCGTAAACACGCATCTAAATATAACTGGCAAAACTAACAGTTTTAACCAAAACGTAGCATTAGCTGCCTAATAAGCGCAGCGAGCTCTTCCTGACATTGCCTATGTGTCTGTGAAGAGCACATCCAAGTAGGCTACGCTTGCGTTCCCGTCTGAGAACGTAAGAAGAGATGAACAGACTAGCTCTCGGAAGGCCCGCCCGCAGGCAAGAAGATGAGTGAAACCATAAATATGCAGGCTACGCTCGTAGACGCTTAAGTAATCGATGTTTCTGGACGTGGGTTCGACTCCCACCGTCTCCATACATACTGACAATAAAGCAGAACCTCTTAAGGGGGTTCTGCTTTATTTTTTCTTCAGATCACAGGCACCAAAAAGTGCGTACTTCCATTTCAATCCCAGCTGTTTCATACTGATTGCAGAGCAGATGTTTCACCAAACGCATTTCTGTCAATAAATAAGAGGAATCAAAAACGGAGGGATGAACGGATGAAGCTGAATTTACAAGGAAAAACCGCACTGGTGACTGGTTCGACATCTGGGATCGGAAAAGCCATTGCCTCTTCGTTAGCTGAAGAAGGCGCGGCAGTGATCATTAACGGACGCCGGGAAGAGAAAGTGAATCAGACGATAGATGAATTGAACGCACAACATTCTGAAGCGGTCCTATATCCGGCTGCATTTGATTTGGGAACAGAAGAAGGCTGCAATGAGCTGTTTCAGGCATATCCGCACGTTGATATTTTGGTCAACAATTTAGGGATTTTTGAACCGGCGGAGTACTTTGATATTCCCGATGATGAATGGTTTCGTTTTTTTGAAGTGAATATTATGAGCGGTGTAAGGCTGACACGCAAGTATTTGCACAACATGATAGAGAAAAAAGAAGGGCGTGTGATTTTCATTGCCAGTGAAGCGGCGATTATGCCGTCACAGGAAATGGCCCATTACAGTGCGACAAAAACGATGCAGCTGTCCATTTCCCGCAGTTTGGCGGAGCTGGCAACCGGCACAAATGTCACAGTCAACACTGTCATGCCGGGTTCTACCTTAACAGAGGGTGTGGAAACCATGCTGAATTCGCTGTATCCTGGTGAAAACCTGACTGTTCAAGAAGCTGAGGCACGTTTTATGAAAGAAAACCGGCCGACATCTATTATTCAAAGACTGATTCGTCCGGAAGAAATCGCCCACTTCGTTACATTTTTAAGCAGCCCGCTTTCCTCTGCGATCAATGGCGCGGCGCTTCGGGCGGACGGCGGTTTGGTCCGCAGTGTCTTTTAAACCTCTCCTTTTGGGAGTGGTTTTTTTTATGTGTTGTTGATTTCCATAAATTTCTGTCGTATAATTCTGGTACCAAAATAGTTTTTTTAGTACCAGAAGCGAGGGGATTGATTTGAAAAATAGAATTCTAGAGGAAACCATCCGGCTGATCAGGCAGAAAGGATTTTCATTTACGATGAATGATTTGGCAGCAGCGCTGGGAACGAGTAAGCGGACGCTCTATGCGCATTATTCATCAAAAGACAAGCTTGCGGAAGCGTTTGTCGAGCAATTTATCGCAGAGATGAAGCAAATGGAAAGAGACATCTATGAAAATGAAAATTTAGACGTGCTCGAAAAAGTGAAAAAAATGCTGATCGGTCTTCCACAGGGGATGGAACTGCTGAATATGGGATTATTAAGTGAACTGAAGAAATACCATTACGATGCGTGGCTTACATTAGATACGTTTATTAAGGAAGAATGGACAGTTGTCCTTGAATTATTAAACGAGTGCAAACAGCAAAAGAGAATCAGAGACATTAATCCGGACCTGTTTGTTCACATGTATATAGGAAGCATCAACCAAGTGTATGACCCAGAATATCCGCTCAAACATCAGTTTACGACAGGAGAGGTTCTTGAATCGATTGTAGATGTATTATTTAACGGCATAACAGCTGATGGGGAGGCTGAAGTTAGGTGAATTGGGTGTTTCTATGCTTAGCGATTCTGTTTGAAGTTGCCGGGACGGTCAGCATGAAGCTATCGTCTGGTTTTACAAAGCTTACTCCCAGTGTGCTGTTGATTTTCTTTTATGGCGGGAGTCTTTTCTTTCTGACGCTTACGCTAAAATCAATTGATGTCTCTGTTGCTTATGCTGTATGGTCAGGGATGGGAATTGTCCTGATTACAGTCGTTGGTTTTTTGTTTTTTCAAGAGAATGTTAGCGTCATGAAACTCATTTCAATCGGATTGATTATCGCCGGTGTTGTGTCTTTAAACCTGATCGATCATGGGACGCAGTCTGAGCTGGTACATAAAAGTGGGCAGTACAAATGAGAAATATGAAACTGTTTTTTCTCGTGACTGATATCGGTTTTATCTTGTACTGGCTGTCAGCTGGGTTTTCGCTGATACCGGAAAGCTGGGCTTTTAAACATCATGACCATCCGTTTATGATCGCCTGGAACTGGTCGTTTTTCCCGCTGGATATCCTGATCTCTTTCACAGGATTGTACAGCTTGTACTTGCAGCGGAAGAACAGTGCTGACTGGAAGCTGATAGCGCTGATTTCTCTTGTGCTGACCTGTTGTTCAGGCCTTCAGGCGATTTCATTCTGGACATTCAGCCGGGACTTCGATCTTGTTTGGTGGCTGTTTAATGGGTATCTATTGATTTATCCTATATTTTTTATTCATCTTCTCTTAAAGGAGAGTCATGCAACAAAGCAGTGCTGACAGGCGCTGTTTTTTATTTTTGTAAAAAATCTTTGTTTTTAGAAAAGTGAAACGATATAATATGTAATATATTGCATATTACTTGTCAGGAGGATGTATGTTGGCGACTCAAAAACAACGGATGTACGGTTTTTTTATGGTCATTGTCGGAGCTGCTTTTTGGGGATTATCAGGAACTGTTGCACAGCATTTGTTTGAAACAAGTGATGTGTCCGTGGAGTGGCTTGTCACCGTGCGCTTGCTTTTATCAGGCCTGCTTGTGCTGATTATCATATCTGCCGGTAAAAACAGACGTGCGGTGTGGGAGATATGGAAGGATCAACAATCGGCTATCAAGCTGATAGTTTTCGGGATTGCCGGCATGCTCGGCGTTCAGTATACATTTTTAGCTTCAATTGAAACAGGAAATGCAGCTGTTGCTACGCTTCTTCAGTACTTGGCACCCGTTATGATTGTGCTGTTTATGCTTGTGACCCGGAAGAATTCCTTTCACTTAGCAGATATTTGTGCACTTGTGCTGGCTTTGGGGGGCACTTTTTTACTGCTGACTAATGGAAGTATTAATAATTTAACTGTCTCGTCTTTGTCTGTCATATGGGGACTGCTTTCTGCCGCGGCTCTTGCCTTTTATACGCTATACTCCAGCTCACTCTTGAAAAACTGGGGATCTGCTCTCGTAATTGGCTGGGGAATGCTGATCGGCGGCATTGGCATGAGCTTTATCCATCCCCCATGGGACGTTGATATACAGGGATGGACAATGTCTGCGAGCGTATCAATCGGTTTTATAGTCATTTTTGGCACGTTATTGGGTTTTTATATGTATTTGACAAGCTTGAAATATTTATTTCCGCAAGAAGCAAGCATGCTCGGCTGCACTGAGCCGGTTGCCGCAGTGGCATCCTCCATTCTGTGGCTGGGTGTGTCCTTTGGATTATACCAAGCGGCAGGGGCGGCGTGTATTTTAGTAATGATTTTTGTTCTATCGCAAAAGAAGAGTGCCGGCAAGCCGGCGGCGTTAAAAAAACAAACCAATATTCAGAGGTGATGCTTTTATGCCAATCCCGTCAAATACTCCGAAGCCTGTCAGGCAGACTGCTAAAACGATTGCATTGGAACAAATTCAAAAATGGATCGTAGAAGGCATTCTCGGTCCCGGAGAAAAAATCAATGACGACGAGTTAGCGAAAGCGCTTGGCGTCAGCAGAACACCAGTCAGAGAAGCTCTGCAATTATTGGCAGTACAAGGCTTTGTTGAAATGTCACCGGGGAAAGAAACAAGAATTTCACAAATTGAAAAAAACGATGTTTTCAAGGTGTATCCGCCAATGGCGGCTCTGCAATCAACCGCTGCCGAACTGGCAATCGAAAACATTCAGTCATCCCACTTGGAGGAGATGGCAGCGATCAATCAGCAAATGAAGGCGGCTATTAACCGAAATGAAATCTATGAGGTGCTTGGGCTTGATAAAGCGTTTCATGATGTCATGATTGATGCGGCCAATAATGAATATATCCGCAATTTCACATCTGTTCTTCATATGCATATTCTTCGGCTTGAATATCTTTTTTTTAAATCGCCGCAAAATTCAATTGAAGAACATGAACAAATCATTCAGGCATGTAAAGAGAAGGATCGGAAAAAAGCGGCCGAGCTGACGTACAGCAACTGGATCAAACCGATTCAGGATATTGCGAATAAATTAATGTGAAAAAGGCAGAGACGGTAGGGTCTCTGCTTTTTTAACGTTTTTTGGGCATACTATAGCGAATAAACGGGAAGAGTTCTACACATTCATGGAAAAGGATTTTGTCATATGAACAAGACTGCTGAGAACAATCAAAGAACCATGCCAAGCATCGTGAAGGATGCCTTTCGCATTCATGCAAATCCCTTTCCTTTGAAAAAGGCAATCGGATCAGGCATCGCTTCAGGGTTTCCTGTGCTGATCGGCGCATTGGCGGGTCACACGGATTATGGTTTAACTGCAAGCATCGGGGGCTTTGTTTATTTATATGCGGGCGGAGAATCGTACAAAAAGCGCGCTTTGAAGCTGTTCTTGGTTTCTATTGGGATTGCCCTCTCATTTGGATTGGGCACGCTTTTGTCCGGGATGGTTTGGATGATGGCGGCTGTCCTGGGCCTGATCGGTGCAGCAGCAATGTTTATTTTTAGCGCGCTCGGTATACAAGGCCCTGCGCCAATGTTTTTTGTCCTAGCTTTTTTAGTCAGCTCCGGGCTGCCGGCCGATTCCTCACAAGCGCTGTTCAGAGCGGGACTGACGTTTCTCGGCGGCATTTTCGCCATGGGCATCGCCCTGATCGGTTGGTTGTGGAACAAGCATGGACCGGAGGAGGCGGTGCTGCAAAAAACATATCATCAGCTGGCAGCATGTCTTTCGGCCGTCGGGACGCCAGGCTTTCATAACGCGCAGCATCAGACGGTGCTTATGCTCAGAACAGGTCGTCAAACGGTTCTCGGCAAGGGGAACAGGCGGAAAAAATCACGGCATGATGAACGGTTTTTCCGCCTGCTCGAAAAAGCTGACGACATATTTCTAGCGATTATTCATTTTTCAGCTGAAACGCCAGACGGAGAGAAGGCACAGATTGAAAAGGCACTCCGTCAAACCGGCGATATGCTTGGGCATGCCCGTGTTTCCAGTGCATTTCAGGTTAACGAGAATGAATCAGAATCCAGCCGGAAGCTGTTTGGAGAAATCAATGAGGCTTTGCATATCGCTTCAGGGCGGTTTGTTAAGCAGCTGGATGGGGAACCGAGCCGTCTGCCAGCCTCTTTTTACTTTTTGAGAAATGCCTTTGACTGGCAGTCTCCGATTTTGATACGGGCGTTAAAGTACGGGATTGTGCTGTTTGCCGCCGATATGTTTGCCCTCACATTCGGTTTTGCACGCTCCTATTGGATTCCGCTTTCGGCAGCAGCGGTCATGCTTGGCACTACTGCTGTCTTTACGCTTCACAGGGCCATTCAGCGTTCAATCGGAACCGTGATCGGTGTTGGGCTGGCAGGCGCAATCCTGTTTGTTAAGCCGGGCGGTGCTTATATTGCTTTATGTATTGCAGCGCTGCAATGTCTTCTTGAGTTGCTGATTGTCCGCAATTATGCACTGGCGGTTCCTTTTTTGACCGCAAACGCGCTTGTCATAACAGAAAGCATGCATGGCGGCGCGGACGTCGGTTATTTTATGATAGCGAGGCTGACGGATGTAGCTGTCGGGAGCGTGATCGGACTATTGGGAACGATGCTTTTGTGGAGACGGTTTTCAACGAAGCGGCTGCCTGAACTGATGCGGGACGTCATCCGGCTGGAAGGGCAGTTTATGGAGAAACTGTTAACCGGGCAGAAAGCAGACGAACACAAGTTAAGGGTGAGCCTTGTCAGGCTTAGGGATGCGTATGACAAGGCGCTTGGGGAATTTCCTAACACTCATGCGGATGCGCTCTGGCCTGCCATTTCCGGTGCTCAGCACTTAGGGTATTATTTGCTCTCGGCCCAAGCCCACCATCGTCCGCCTGCTCCGTTTTCTGAAGAAGAGACCAACCAGCTGCGGGCGTTTTTTGAACAAGCTGAGCAATCCGCTTTGATGAAAAGTATGCCGGGGGATATACAAGTGCCGCATGTTCCTTATTACCCGCGGATCAGCAAAGAGCTCTCCGCGCTGTATTCCGGCTTACGGACAGCTTTTGAGAAGTAAAATAATCTTTAATTCGAGATATTTTACTTGAAAGTAATTTTTATTATCCCTATAATAAAGTCTAAGAGAGACAGAATAATCATAATGCATCTGTATGATAATAATTGATGTGTGATCTTAAAAACGAAAGGGCTGGTAAAAATGGCAAAAGTATTGTATATCACTGCTCACCCGCATGATGAAGCTACTTCTTACAGTATGGCAACAGGTAAAGCATTTATTGAATCTTACAAAGAAGCGAATCCAAATGATGAAGTTGTACATATCGATTTGTACAAAGAAAACATCCCTCACATTGACGCGGATGTATTCAGCGGCTGGGGCAAGCTTCAGTCAGGCACAGGCTTTGAAGAGCTTTCTGAAACCGAAAAAGCGAAAGTGGGCCGTCTGGGAGAGCTTAGCGATCAATTTGCATCTGCTGATAAGTATGTATTCGTTACTCCTTTATGGAACTTCTCATTCCCGCCAGTGATGAAAGCATATCTTGATTCTGTTGCAGTTGCAGGAAAATCATTCAAATACACTGAACAAGGCCCTATCGGCTTGTTAACTGATAAAAAAGCGATTCATATCCAAGCACGCGGCGGCTACTATTCAGAAGGGCCTGCGGCTGAAATGGAAATGGGCCACCGCTACATCGGCATCATGATGAACTTCTTCGGCGTACCATCCTTCGATGGCATTTTCGTAGAGGGACATAATGCGGAGCCTGATAAAGCACAGCAAATCAAGGAAGACGCGATTGCGCGTGCGAAAGAAGCAGGAAAAACATTTTAATGAAAAAGCCTCCCCTTTTATCAGGGGAGGCTTTTGTTTATTGCTCCAGTATAATGGTACGTTTCTCTTCACTGCTTTTCATCGTGGCTTCAATGATGCGGATGACATCAATTCCTTCTTCAGCGGTAACAGGCAGCGCAGCCCCTTCCCGTATACTTTCCGCTATTTTGCGGTAATAGGTAAGATAGGAGCCATTTACCGATGAAATGGTTTCTGTTTTTTTGTCTGTGCCATGAACGGTTGTCAGCTGTCCGTAAAATTCCGGATCATCCGCTCCCCAGCTGTCATCCTCCGGTTTTCTTCCTGCTCTGAGTGCGTCTTCCTGTCCGTCGATTCCGTATTTTATAAAGCTTGAATGCTGCCCGTGGATTTGATAACGAGGCCCATTTGCAGGAACGATCGATCCTCCGTACAGAATGGCTTGGAGCTTGCCGTAATCCATTATCAAATGAAAATAGTCAACAGTTTCAGCATTTTCACGCTGGGCCATCACGTTTGCAGTAACAGCTTTTGGCATTCCGAACAAATGGAGGGCTTGGTCTATGATATGAGAGCCGAGATCATACAATGTACCAGTGGCAGCACCTTCTTTTTCCCGCCACCGCGCTTGAACCTCAGGTTTGTAGCGGTCATAGGAGACTTGATATGTATTGATATCTTCAAGGGATCCGTCAGCAATTAGCTTTTTAATCGTTAAAAAGTCGTTATCCCAGCGCCGGTTATGATAGACACTTAACAAAACACCTTTTTCATCAGCAGCCTTCTTTAATTTCTCACCCTCTTCGGCCGTCGCTGTCATCGGTTTTTCCATCACCACGTGTTTTCCGGCCTGAATGCATGCCATAGCGTGCTCGTAATGAAGCCCGCTCGGGGTAGTGACGATGACAAGCTCAATGGCCGGGTCATTTGTCATGTCCTCAAGTTCATGCACAACTTCTGCATCAGGAAAATCCCGTTTTACTTCTTCTGTCCGTGATGTCATAACTTTGCTGATGTGATACTCATCCAGAACGGCAAGCAGCGGCGCATGAAAAACAGAACCAGACAGTCCGTACCCTAATATCCCAACCTTTATCGTATCCACTTTTCTTCTCCCCTTTAAAAGCGTTTTCACAAAAGGTATATACCCTTTTATGAAAATGGTAAAACCTAACTGATTCATTTTTTTGCGGCGGCATGCTTAGACAACAGTTTGGACAATCAGTATAATGGGAATTAATATAAGAAACAGAGGTGTACGCATGGAGAAGCATAACGAACATAAAGCATTAAACCATAAAAGCTCAAAAGAAAAGGATCAAATCACAAACAGGCTAAAGCGGATTGAAGGCCAGGTCAGAGGCATTCAAAATATGGTGGAAAACGATAGATATTGTGTAGACATTCTTGTGCAAATTTCAGCTGTTCAGGCGGCAATGCAAAAGGTGGCTCTCCACTTGCTTGAGGACCATGCCCATCATTGTGTAGCAGATGCAATCAAAAGCGGAGACGGGGAGCAGGCCATTTCTGAGCTTTTGGACGTATTTAAAAAGTTCACAAAATCATAAAGTCTTTTTTTGTTGTAATACCCTACGGGGGTATGGTAGGATGAAAACAGAAAGATAAACAGGAGGAATTCAAATGGAACAAAAAACATTGCAAGTTGAAGGAATGTCTTGTCAGCACTGCGTCAAAGCTGTGGAAACGAGCGTAGGGGAACTGGACGGCGTCAGTGCTGTTCATGTCAATCTGGAAGCGGGAAAAGTCGATGTTTCGTTTGATGCTGACAAAGTATCAGTCAAGGACATTGCGGATGCGATAGAAGATCAGGGCTATGATGTAGCCGATTGATTCGAGGTGTCGCGCCTTTAGGGAGGCGCGATATTTCTTTCATTTTTATATACCCCCCTGGCGTATATAAAGGAGTGAGTATATTGAGTGAACAAAAGGAAATCGCGATGCAGGTATCGGGTATGACCTGTGCGGCATGTGCCTCCAGAATTGAAAAAGGTTTGAAGCGGATGCCCGGTGTGAAGGATGCCAATGTCAATCTGGCAATGGAAACGTCAAATGTCACCTACGATCCCGCTGAGACAGGGGCTGCAGCGATTCAGGAAAAAATAGAAAAGCTGGGCTATCACGTCGTAACAGAAAAAGCTGAATTCGATATTGAAGGCATGACTTGTGCAGCCTGCGCCAATCGGATTGAAAAGCGTCTTAACAAAATAGAAGGCGTCACAAATGCTCCTGTAAACTTCGCTTTAGAAACGGTTACGGTTGAGTACAATCCAAAAGAAGCGTCTGCCGGCGATTTGATAGAAGTGGTAGATAAGCTGGGATATAAACTTAAGCCCAAGGGCGATGTAGAAGGTGAAGCAGCATCTTCTAAAAAGAAAGAAGAACGGAAGCAAATGGTGAGACTGATCTTTTCAGCGGTTCTGTCGTTTCCATTGCTTTGGGCGATGGTGAGCCATTTTACGTTTACATCGTTTATTTGGGTGCCGGATATATTTCTCAATCCGTGGATGCAGTTTGCGCTGGCGACACCAGTCCAGTTTCTGATCGGCTGGCCGTTTTATGCGGGTGCGTATAAGGCGCTCAGAAATAAAAGCGCCAATATGGATGTATTGGTCGCGCTAGGTACGACGGCTGCTTACGCTTACAGCCTTTATCTTACCATCCAAAGCATCGGTTCCCATGGACATACAGACGGTCTTTATTATGAAACAAGCGCGATTTTGCTGACACTGATTTTATTAGGCAAGCTGTTTGAAACAAAAGCAAAGGGCCGTTCTTCGGATGCCATTAAAAAGCTGATGAAACTTCAAGCGAAGACAGCGACTGTCGTAAGAAACGGACAGGAGCAAATCATTCCGATAGACGAAGTACTAGTTAATGACATTGTTTACGTCAAACCGGGCGAACGAATTCCTGTCGACGGAGAAGTGGTTGAAGGCCGCTCGGCTGTAGATGAGTCAATGATCACAGGCGAAAGTCTTCCTGTTGACAAAAATCCAGGTGACAGCGCGACAGGTGCAACCGTGAACTCAAACGGCTTCCTGAAAATTAAAGCTGTCAACGTCGGAAAGGATACGGCACTTTCTCATATCATCAAAATTGTCGAGGAAGCACAAGGGTCAAAAGCGCCGATCCAGCGTCTCGCCGATCAGATTTCCGGTATTTTTGTACCCGTCGTATTGGGGATTGCCGTTCTCACTTTCCTCATTTGGTATCTTTGGGCGGCTCCCGGCGATTTTGCCGAAGCCATCAGCAAGTTTATTGCGGTTCTTGTCATTGCCTGCCCATGCGCCCTAGGCCTTGCCACTCCGACAAGTATTATGGCTGGATCTGGGCGCGCTGCTGAATTCGGGATTCTTTTTAAAGGCGGTGAGCATTTAGAAAAAACACATCGTCTTGATACAATTGTTCTCGATAAAACCGGAACTGTGACAAACGGGAAGCCGCAGCTGACAGATGCCATTCCATTCGGCCGTTTTGAAGAAGCAGATCTGCTGCAATTTGCGGCTGCAGCTGAAACGGGATCGGAGCATCCGCTCGGTGAAGCGATTGTTGCGGGCGTGAAAGAAAAAGGGCTTGAGATACCGAAGCTGACCCGCTTTGAAGCAAAGGTTGGCGCAGGCATTTTGGCTGAAGCAGGAGGCAAAACCATTCTCGTCGGCACAAGAAAGTTAATGGAGAGCGAACAGGTTGAGCATGGAGCACTTCTTGCCCAAATGGAAGAACTTGAGGCAGAAGGGAAAACAGCTATGCTTGTCTCCATTGATGGTGAAGCCGCCGGGCTTGTAGCGGTTGCCGATACAATAAAAGACACGTCACGGGCAGCAGTAGCCCGTCTAAAAGAGTTGGGCCTGGATGTCATCATGATGACAGGAGACAATCGCAGAACCGCTGAAGCAATTGCGAAGGAAGCGGGAATTACGAGTGTCATTGCGGAAGTCCTTCCGGAACAAAAAGCAGCAGAAATTTCCCGCCTGCAAAAAGAAGGCCGCCAGACGGCCATGGTAGGCGATGGAATTAACGATGCGCCGGCGCTTGCCACAGCCGATATCGGCATGGCGATTGGAACAGGCACGGACATTGCCATGGAAACGGCAGACATTACGCTTATTCGCGGCGATCTGAACAGCATTGCCGACGCAATTCGCATGAGCAGATTAACAATGAAAAACATTAAACAAAACTTATTCTGGGCGCTTGGCTATAACAGCCTAGGCATCCCAATCGCAGCGCTTGGATTTTTAGCGCCATGGATAGCAGGAGCAGCAATGGCGTTCAGCTCCGTTTCCGTTGTTCTGAATGCGCTCCGTTTGCAGAAAGTAAAATAAAGACCGGCTATATGCCGGTTTTTGTTTTACATTGACACTTTCTTGGAAAACGACATATAATAGATGTAACCAATATATGAGTATGTGCTCATATATAAAAATTCAATATCAACACTCATTGATACGCTTTGAAGAGGGAACCCTAAATCGGAAGGTAAGGTGAGACTAGTGAAACAGGAATACGTTCTGGACGGTTTGGATTGCAGCAATTGTGCTCAAAAAATTGAAAATGGAGTCAAAGACATAAAAGGCATAGACGGATGCGCGGTAAATTTTGCGGCAAGCACCTTAACTGTCTCAGCCGATGGGAAAGAAGAGCAATGGGTCACCAATAAAGTGGAGAAAAAAGTGAAATCAATCGATCCGCATGTAACGGTTCGTCAAAAGCATAAAAAGAAATCAGCAGATGACGGCTACCGTAATCGAATGATCAAAATGCTGAGCAGAATGGCGGCGGCTGTCATTCTCGGAGCAGTGGCATATGCCGTTCATTCCGGAACAATCGAATTTTTGCTTTTCCTTGCCGCCTATTTGATCATCGGCGGTGACATTGTCCTCCGTGCAGTCAAAAACATCAGCCGCGGTCAGGTATTTGATGAGCATTTCTTAATGGCTCTTGCCACAATCGGCGCTTTTCTAATTCAGCAATACCCTGAAGGCGTTGCCGTTATGCTGTTTTATCAAATCGGTGAGCTTTTTCAAGGAGCCGCGGTCAGCCGGTCCAGAAAATCAATCAGTGCGTTAATGGACATACGGCCTGATTACGCCAATGTCAAAACAGAGAACGGCATCGAACTGGTTTCTCCGGAGGACGTACAGATTGGAGATATCATTGTGGTCAATCCGGGAGAAAGCATACCCCTTGACGGTAAGGTCGTGCAGGGATCAGCGATGGTTGATACGTCTGCTTTGACAGGTGAATCCGTTCCTAGAAAAGCTGCAGTAGGACAAGATGTGATGTCAGGCTTCATCAATAAAAACGGCGTTCTGCATATTGAAGTCACAAAGGGCTACCAGGAGTCTGCAGTATCAAAAATATTAGATTTGGTTCAGAATGCGAGCAGCCGTAAAGCGCGGACAGAAAACTTTATCACGAAGTTTGCCAAGTATTATACACCTGCTGTTGTGATCATCGCGGTATTGCTGGCCTTTGTCCCGCCGTTGGTTATTCCTGGCGCCGCACTTTCTGATTGGGTGTACCGTGCACTGATTTTCTTAGTGATTTCTTGTCCATGTGCGCTTGTTGTCTCTATTCCGCTCGGTTTCTTCGGAGGAATCGGAGCAGCCTCAAAGGCCGGAGTGCTTGTGAAGGGAAGCAATTATTTAGAAGCCTTGAATCAAGTTAAATACGCGGTGTTTGATAAAACAGGAACATTAACAAAAGGCAGCTTTGAAGTGACAGAAATCAAACCTGCGGAAGGATTTACAAAGGAAAGATTACTTGAAGCGGCGGCATATGCTGAGCTTCATTCCCAGCATCCGATTGCCGAATCTATACGTAAAGCTTATGGAAAAATGCTCTCCTCTGACGTGATAGAGTCATATGAGGAAATATCCGGACACGGCATTTTTGCAAAAGTAAACGGAACAGAAATCCTTGCTGGGAATAAAAAGCTCATGGAAAGAGAACAGATTGAGGGTGTCCCGGTCGAAAATGCCGGAACAATCGTACACGTTGCTGTTGATCAACGCTATGCCGGAGCCATCATCATAGCGGATGAAGTAAAAGAAGATGCAGCACAGGCGGTTGCTGATCTGAAATCGCTTGGAATCAAACAAACAGTGATGCTGACAGGTGATTCGAAACAAACGGGAGAAGCCGTCGGAAAACAGCTTGGCATTGACGAGGTATATGCGGAGCTGCTGCCGCAGGATAAAGTGTCGCGGGTCGAAGCATTGGAAGCCAAGCTTTCGCCAAATGAAAAACTCATTTTTGTCGGTGACGGCATTAATGATACGCCGGTACTTGCGCGTGCGGATATCGGAGCGGCCATGGGAGGCCTTGGCTCAGACGCTGCTGTAGAAGCCGCAGACGTCGTGCTGATGACAGATCAGCCGTCGAAAATAGCGGAAGCGATTCGCATTGCGAAACGGACACGGCGAATCGTGTGGCAAAATATCGGCTTTGCTTTAGGTGTAAAAGCGATCTTTCTCATACTCGGAGCATTTGGAATTGCGACCATGTGGGAAGCGGTTTTCTCAGATGTCGGCGTTACACTGCTCGCTGTGGCAAACGCCATGCGCGTTATGCGTCTCAAAAACAGATAAATTGTCGGAGAGAATTCATTTTTTCGGGGTTTTCTTATAGGCGCTTGTCTTGTTAAAATAAAGAAGTGGGTCAATTGCGATCCGCTTCTTTTTTAATTTTAAAACGATGAGGTGTCGGAGTGAAAAAGAAACAGCAGTCTTCTGCGAAATTCGCGGTCATCCTTACGGTTGTGGTTGTTGTCTTATTAGCAGCCATTGTAATCATTAATAACAAAACGGAACAAGGCAATGAAGCGGTTTCCGGACAGCCGTCTATCAAAGGCCAGCCTGTGCTTGGCAAGGATGATGCACCGGTAACTGTAGTAGAATTCGGAGATTACAAATGTCCGTCTTGTAAGGTGTTTAACAGTGACATCTTCCCAAAAATACAAAAAGACTTTATTGATAAGGGCGATGTGAAATTTTCATTCGTGAATGTTATGTTTCATGGAAAAGGTTCTAGATTAGCGGCTCTTGCATCAGAAGAAGTATGGAAAGAAGATCCTGACTCTTTCTGGACATTCCATGAAAAGCTGTTTGAAAAACAGCCGGACACAGAACAGGAATGGGTGACCCCAGCCGTTCTCGGTGATCTTGCCAAAAGCACCACAAAGGTAAAACCTGAGACACTCAAGGACAATCTTGATAAGGAAACATTTGCTTCTCAAGTGGAAAAGGATTCTGACCTTAATCAAAAAATGAACATAAAAGCAACACCGACGATTTACGTAAATGATAAAGTGATCAAAAATTTTGCGGATTATGATGAAATCAAAGAAACAATAGAAAAAGAGCTGAAAGGGAAGTAACGATATGAAAAATAGAATTGTATTTTTATATGCTTCCTGGGTTGTGGCTCTTGTCGCTATGCTTGGCAGCCTGTATTTCAGTGAAATCAGAAAGTTCATTCCATGTGAACTGTGCTGGTATCAGCGTATTCTAATGTATCCGCTCGTCCTGATTTTAGGCATCGCCACCTTTCAAGGAGACACACGCGTGAAAAAATATGTGCTCCCCATGGCGATTATCGGGGCATTTATTTCGATCATGCACTACTTAGAGCAAAAAGTGCCCGGCTTTACCGGCATTAAGCCGTGTGTAAGCGGCGTGCCGTGCTCAGGCCAATATATTAACTGGTTTGGTTTTATGACCATTCCATTCCTGGCCCTGATTGCTTTTATCCTGATTATCGTTTTTATGTGTCTGCTGAAAGGCGAAAAATCTGAATAACAAAAAAAGCGCCCGCGTATGCCGGGCGCTTTTTTAATCTCGAAAACTCATGTCCAATAGCATTAGCAGGATTCCCTCTAAATTTATCTTTTTTTATCGTGAAAATGTTATTGATTTTACGCTTAAGCGATTATAAAATCTAGAGGTCGTCAGAAAATTTAACAAACATAAAGGGAGTCATCAGAATGGCTTGGGAGCTGCTCAGTGTGATTGGCATCATTGCGTTTGCAGTCAGCGGCGCAATTGTTGCAATGGAAGAGGAATATGATATTTTAGGAGTTTATATATTAGGGATTGTCACAGCTTTTGGAGGAGGGGCGATCCGCAATCTGCTGATCGGTGTTCCGGTGTCAGCGCTATGGGAGCAGGGCGCGTACTTTCAAATTGCCCTCCTGTCTATTACGATTGTGTTTCTGTTTCCGAAACTGCTGCTGAAGCATTGGAACAAGTGGGGCAATTTATCAGATGCGATCGGTCTCGCAGCCTTCGCCATCCAAGGCGCACTGTATGCCGTAAAAATGGGCCATCCGCTTAGTGCCGTCATCGTGGCTGCGGTGCTGACGGGAAGCGGGGGCGGAATCATCCGCGATCTTCTTGCCGGACGCAAGCCGCTTGTGCTGAAAGCAGAAATTTATGCGGTCTGGGCGGCTCTCGGCGGTTTAATCGTCGGCTTAGGCTGGCTGGGAAACTCGTTCGGATTGTACGTTCTGTTTTTCGTGCTTGTTGTTTGCCGCGTTTGTTCCTATATGTTTAATTGGAAGCTGCCAAACCGTTCTTTTCGTTTAGATAACTAACATCAAAAAAACCGATTTCAATTTGAAATCGGTTTTTTTGCATATAAATAACCCAAACCTTGATTGATATTGGGTGAATGTGCTAAGATGAATTGTATTTGCCTATTCTTATCATATATTGTATATATGTATCCAATTATATTTTACAGTATTTCATCTGTGTTTGTCAACTATTTTCTGGAGGTGCCGTTCATGAATCAGCAGGATAAGGAATGGAAGAAAGAGCAGTCAAGAATAGATGAGGTGCTGCAGGAGCTCGGCAAAAAAGAGCGGTTTCTGGAAACGTCTGCAGGCGGGTTAAAGCATGATATTATCGGATTAAGAAAAAGCTTTTGGGAGGATGTTACGGTTAATCTTGATGATGCCCATGAAGCAGTTGAAACGATGGCAAGCATTAAGCAGCAGGCAGAGCTGCTGTCTGATCGGGAACGGAATCATCGGCGTATGGATCAGCAGCTCAAACGAATTCATCAATTAAAAGCATCGCCTTATTTTGGCCGGATTGATTTTATTGAAAACGGCGAGGAGCAGGCAGAGCGAATTTATATCGGTTTAGCTTCTTGTATGGATGAGAAGGAGGAACAATTTCTGATCTATGACTGGAGAGCGCCGATTTCAAGTATGTACTACAATTATTCCCCAGGAAAAGCGGAGTACGAAGTGCCCGGGGAAACGATAGAAGGGGAAATGGTGCTGAAACGCCAGTTTATCATCAAAAACGGCGCTCTTAAGGCGATGTTTAATACTGATATGACGATCGGCGATGAAATGCTGCAAGAGGTATTAAGCCATCAGTCTGATACCCAAATGAAAACTATCGTGTCTACGATTCAAAAAGAACAAAATCAGATTATCCGTAATGAAAAAAGCAAATTCCTGATCGTGCAGGGAGCGGCCGGGAGCGGAAAAACATCGGCAGCCCTTCAGCGTGTTGCTTATTTGTTATACAGGCACCGTGGCGTCATTGATGCCGGACAAATCGTTTTATTTTCTCCTAACTTTTTATTTAACAGCTATGTCTCCTCTGTTTTGCCTGAGTTAGGAGAAGAGAATATGGAGCAGGCGACGTTTCAGGAATATATCGAGCATCGGCTTGGCCGCAAGTTTCAATGTGAAAGCCCCTTTGATCAGCTCGAATATTGCCTGACCGAAAAAAAGGATGGCGGTTTTTCTTCAAGGCTTTCTGCAATCACATGGAAGGCGGGCTTATCTTTTCAGCAATTCATTGATGAATACGTCAAACGGCTGTCCTCTAAAGGGATGATCTTTAAAAATATCATCTTCCGCGGACAAAAACTGATCACAAAGGAACAGATTCAATCCTATTTTTATTCACTGGATCAAGGCCAGTCCATTCCGAACCGGATGGAGCAAACCGCAAAGTGGCTGCTGAGTGAGCTTAACAAGTCTGAGAAAAAGGAACGTCGTAAGGATTGGGTCCTTCAGGAAGCTGAGTTGCTCGACAAAGAGGATTACTTGGACGTGTACAAAAAACTGCAGGAAAGGAAACAGTTCAGTGAGAGTACATTTAACGATTATCAAAGAGAGCAGCAGCTGCTTGCCGCCATCATTGTAAAAAAGGCCTTCAAACCGCTCAAACAGGCGGTCAGACTTCTTGCATTTCTTGATGTTACACAGCTGTACCTGCAATTGTTTTCTGGCTGGGGAGGGAAACTTCAGCATAAGGAGACGGCAGCGATAGGGGAGCTGACCCGGTCGTCGTTTGCGGAAAATAAATTGCTCTATGAGGACGCGGCCCCGTTTCTTTATATGCAGGATCTGATTGAAGGCAGAAAGAAAAATACGAAGATCAAACACCTTTTTATCGACGAAGCTCAGGACTATTCACCGTTTCAGATGGCTTACATGGGAAGCATTTTTCCGTCTGCTAGCATGACGGTACTCGGTGATATCAATCAGTCCATCTACGCCCATGCCATACATGGCGTAAAGCGTATGGATGTATGCTTTGAAGGTGAGCTGGCTGAATATGTTCGTTTAAAGAGAACGTACAGATCGACTAGACAGATTGTCGAGTTAACAAAAGCGATGCTACAGGACGGAGCGGATATTGAACCTTTTAACAGAAACGGGGATATGCCTCTCGTTTTCAAAACCGAAGGGCGTGAGGACCTTTGTCAAAAGCTCACGAAAGAGATTGAACGGCTCAAGAAGCAAGGTCACGAAACGATAGCCGTCATTTGCAAGACTGCACAGCAATGTATAAAGGCGCACGCTCACATGAGCGAATATATAGATGTTCGACTGATTCATAAAGAAAATCAAACATTTCAAAAGGGAGTTTGTGTCATTCCAGTTTATTTAGCGAAGGGGATTGAGTTTGACGCAGTCCTTGTCTATGATGCATCAGAAGAACATTACCAAACAGAGCACGATCGCAGGCTGTTATACACCGCCTGCACCCGAGCAATGCATATGCTGACTGTGTTTTATACAGGTGAAGCAAGTCCGTTTGTAACAGCTGTGCCGCCTCATTTATATCAGAATGCTGAATGAAGAGAAGGGGATCCTTCTCTTTTTCTATTTATAATGAAACAAAGCGGTTTTATCATTAGGATTCCTAATAGTTATCATCATGTAAATATATTTTACTTAAGCCTAGTATTCCGGTAAAGTTCAATTAGATGCAATTTTCGATCAGTTTATAACTTTGTGAGGTGGATACGTTGCAACTTCAGGTAATGAACAGTCCGTTTAATCAGGAGCAGGCAGAGCTCCTTAACCGCCTTCTGCCAACCTTGACCGAATCTCAGAAAATCTGGCTGAGCGGATATTTATCCGCGCAATCTGTTTCCGCCCAAGAAACTGCGGGGGCGCCGGCGGCAGCTGTGTCTGCAGAAGCGGCGGCACCGGCCGTTTCAAAAGAAGTGACCGTTCTTTACGGTTCACAGACGGGAAACGCACAGGGGCTTGCAGAAAATGCCGGCAAGCAGCTTGAGCAGCGCGGTTTTCAAGTAACCGTCTCATCCATGAGCGATTTTAAGCCGAATCAGCTGAAGAAAGTAAAAAATCTTTTGATCGTCGTCAGTACGCACGGTGAAGGCGATCCGCCTGATAATGCGCTGTCGTTTCATGAATTTCTGCATGGTAGACGGGCGCCTAAGCTTGAAGATCTTCGCTTTTCTGTTTTGGCGCTTGGTGACAGCTCATACGAATTTTTCTGCCAGACAGGAAAAGAATTTGATCAGCGCTTAGAGGAACTCGGCGGAAAACGGATTTCTCCGCGCGTTGATTGCGATCTTGACTATGATGAGCCAGCAGCCGAATGGCTGGAAAGCGTTTTTAATGGCTTAAGTGAAGCTGAGGGCGGAAGTGCCGCGCCTGCGCCGGCAGCAGCGCCTCAAACAGGTGAATCTGCGTTCTCAAGAACCAACCCGTTTCGGGCTGAAGTGTTAGAAAATTTAAATTTGAACGGCCGCGGATCAAATAAAGAAACACGCCATGTGGAGCTGTCTCTTGAAGGATCTGGCCTGACATACGAGCCTGGTGACAGCCTCGGCGTCTATCCGGAAAACGATCCGGAGCTTGTCGAGCTGCTGCTTAAGGAAATGAATTGGGACCCCGAAGAAATTGTGACGCTTAATAAGCAAGGTGATGTCCGCCCGCTGAAAGAAGCGCTGATTTCTTACTATGAGATTACCGTTCTTACAAAACCGCTTCTTGAACAGGCTGCCCAGCTGTCAGGGAGCGATGAGCTTAGAGAGCTTTTAGCCCCGGGAAATGAGGATAATGTAAAAGCGTATCTTGAAGGGCGCGATTTGCTTGATCTCGTTCGTGATTATGGCCCGTTCAGTGTATCGGCGCAGGAGTTTGTTTCGATTCTGCGAAAAATGCCGGCCCGCCTCTATTCGATTGCGAGCAGTTTATCCGCAAATCCGGATGAAGTGCATTTAACGATCGGCGCAGTCCGCTACGATGCGCACGGCCGTGAACGAAAAGGCGTCTGCTCGATTTTATGCGCGGAGCGTCTGCAGCCGGGAGATACACTGCCGGTTTATGTCCAGCATAATCAAAACTTTAAGCTTCCGAAAGACCCTGAAACACCGATTATCATGGTCGGCCCTGGGACGGGCGTCGCCCCGTTCCGTTCCTTTATGCAGGAGCGTGAGGAGACGGGAGCGGAAGGGAAAGCATGGATGTTCTTTGGCGATCAGCACTTTGTGTCAGATTTCCTTTACCAGACGGAGTGGCAGAATTGGCTCAAAGACGGTGTGCTGACAAAAATGGATGTGGCATTCTCGCGTGATACGGAAGAAAAAGTATATGTGCAGCATCGCATGCTTGAACAGAGCGCAGAATTGTTCGAGTGGCTTCAAGAAGGCGCAGCTGTTTACATTTGCGGCGATGAAAAGCACATGGCGCATGACGTCCATAACACATTGCTTGAAATTATCGAGAAAGAAGGCAATATGAGCCGCGATGAAGCGGAAGCTTATCTTGCCGATATGCAGCAGCAAAAACGCTATCAGCGTGATGTATATTGATTTGACTTGAAAGGAGTTTTACAACATGGTGACCAAAATCTTAAAAGCACCGGACGGCTCTCCAAGTGATGTTGAACGCATTAAAAGAGAAAGTGATTATTTGCGCGGCACACTGAAAGAAGTGATGATGGACCGGATCAGTGCCGGAATTCCGGATGATGACAACCGCCTGATGAAACACCACGGCAGTTATTTGCAGGATGACCGTGATCTCCGGAATGAACGCCAAAAGCAAAAGCTTGAACCGGCATATCAGTTCATGCTGCGCGTGCGTATGCCAGGAGGCGTTTCAACACCTGAGCAATGGCTTGTCATGGATGACCTTTCTCAGAAATACGGGAACGGCACATTAAAACTGACAACACGTGAAACGTTCCAAATGCACGGGATTCTGAAATGGAACATGAAGAAAACCATTCAGACGATCCACTCAGCTCTTTTGGATACGATCGCAGCCTGCGGAGACGTAAACCGCAACGTCATGTGTGCATCGAATCCTTATCAGTCTGAAATCCACTCAGAGGTATATGAATGGTCTAAAAAATTAAGTGATGATCTGCTGCCGCGGACGAGAGCATATCATGAAATTTGGCTTGATGAGGAAAGAGTGGCTGGCACACCTGAGGAAGAAGGCGAGCCAATGTACGGACCGCTCTATCTGCCGCGGAAATTTAAAATCGGTATTGCCGTTCCGCCATCTAATGATATTGACGTCTTTTCACAAGACCTCGGATTCATTGCGATTGTTGAAGATGGCAAACTGATTGGTTTTAACGTGGCGATCGGCGGCGGTATGGGGATGACGCATGGCGACACAGCGACATATCCGCAATTAGCCAAGGTGATCGGGTTCTGCCGTCCTGAGCAAATGTATGACGTTGCTGAGAAAACGATTACGATTCAGCGTGATTACGGAAACCGTTCTGTCCGTAAAAATGCACGGTTCAAATACACGGTTGACCGCCTCGGTTTAGAAACCGTAAAAGATGAATTGGAAAACCGTCTCGGCTGGAGTTTGGAAGAAGCGAAGCCGTATCATTTCGACCATAACGGAGACCGCTATGGCTGGGTGGAAGGCATTGAGGATAAATGGCATTTTACGCTGTTTGTCGAGGGCGGACGTGTGACGGATTACGATGATTATAAGCTGATGACAGGCTTGCGGGAAATCGCCAAGGTTCATACAGGCGAGTTCCGTCTGACATCCAATCAGAACTTAATTATTGCGAACGTTTCAAGCGATCAAAAAGAAGAAATCAGTGCGTTAATCGAGCAATACGGACTTACTGACGGCAAGCATCATTCAGCGCTCCGCCGCAGCTCTATGGCGTGCGTCGCTCTTCCAACGTGCGGATTGGCAATGGCTGAAGCAGAACGTTATTTGCCGACCCTTTTAGATAAGGTTGAAGAGATTATTGACGAAAACGGCCTTCGTGATCAGGAAATTACCATTCGCATGACAGGGTGTCCGAACGGCTGTGCACGCCATGCCCTTGGTGAGATCGGATTTATTGGCAAGGCGCCGGGCAAATATAATATGTATCTTGGTGCTGCATTTGACGGAAGCCGTTTGAGCAAAATGTACCGTGAAAACATCGGTGAAGAAGACATTTTAAGCGAGCTGCGTGTCCTTCTTTCCCGCTATGCGAAAGAACGCGAGGAAGGCGAGCACTTCGGTGACTTTGTCATCCGCGCCGGCATCATTAAAGCAACGACTGACGGCACAAATTTTCATCATTGATAAAGAAAGAAGAGAGACAGGGAATAGCTCCCTGTCTCTTTTTATCTAAAATTTGCTCTGCTGCAAAAAAGTTCACTGTGAGCATATCATGAGAAATAATACCCTAAAAAGGGTACTATAAAAGAAGACAACTCCTGCGAAATCACATATTGGATGCAAGGCCATCCTAGCCCAGCCTCTCATAGACAATCAGACATTAACTTCATGCACGATACACATCAGACGAAGGAGGTCATGCATTTGGACATATTTTTAGTTGTTCTCGTTTTATTAACGATCATTGCGATATCCAATATCGTAAACCGGTTTATTCCATTTATACCAGTGCCTCTGATTCAGGTAGCACTTGGGATTCTTGCGGCCTCATTTCCACAGGGGCTTCATTTTGAGTTAAGCACCGAATTGTTTTTTGTTTTGTTTATTGCGCCTCTTCTATTTAATGATGGGAAGAGAACGCCGCGGGCAGAGCTTTGGAATTTACGAGCTCCAATTTTATTGCTTGCACTCGGCCTTGTATTTGCGACTGTGATTGTAGGAGGCTACACGATTCACTGGATGATTCCTGATATTCCGCTGGCAGCGGCTTTTGGACTTGCGGCCATTCTTTCACCGACTGATGTTGTCGCTGTCAGCGCATTATCAGGAAGAGTGAAAATGCCAAAAGGGATTCTTCGTCTGCTTGAAGGGGAAGGGCTGATGAATGACGCATCAGGTCTGGTAGCCTTTAAGTTTGCGATTGCAGCAGCAGTGACTGGTGCATTTTCATTAGCACAAGCGGCTGTCAGCTTTGTATTTATTTCTCTCGGAGGCTTGCTGTGCGGGGTTGTCATTTCGTTCTTCATTATTCGTTTTCGCCTGTTCCTGCGCCGCCTCGGTATGCAGGATGTCACGATGCATATGCTGATTCAAATTCTGACGCCGTTTGTCATTTATTTGGCAGCGGAAGAAATTGGCGTTTCCGGCATTTTAGCCGTTGTGGCGGGAGGCATTACCCATGCAGTTGAACAGGATCGTCTGGAATCAACGATGGTCAAACTGCAAATCGTCTCCTCAAGTACGTGGAACATTATTTTATTTATTTTGAACGGTCTGGTTTTCGTTATTCTCGGGACGCAGATTCCGGACGTCATTTCTGTCATCTTTAACGACACTGCAATCAGCAACTTGAAGGTGATCAGCTATATCCTAGTCATTACATTTACGTTAATGCTCCTCAGATTTCTATGGGTGCTGTTTTTCTGGAATGGCAAATGGTTCTTTAATAGGGATCAGAACATCTATAAACCGGGTCTTCGTTCGACGCTGTTACTTTCGATTTCCGGTGTGCGCGGTGCTGTAACGCTTGCGGGTTCTTTCTCCATTCCTTATTTTCTTGAGGACGGCACTCCGTTCCCGGAAAGAAATCTGATTCTCTTTTTAGCAGCCGGCGTCATTTTATGTACACTTGTCATTGCCACCGTTGTACTGCCGCTTCTAACTGAAAAAGAAGAAGAGGACGAGAAACGAAATGAAAAGCTGCTGACGGCGAGACGCAAATTGATTAAAACAGCTCTCCGAACGATTAAAGAGGACATGAACGATACAAACAAAACAGCCTCTCTTGCGGTTATAGCCGAATACAATGAAAAAATGAAAAATCTCCGTTTTCAGCAATATACATCATCTAATCGGATCAAAAAGCAAGAGCGAAAAGTCCGTGCCCAAGGGGTTAACGCTGAGCAAGAGGCGCTGGTGAAAATGCTGGAGCGGGGAGACATCCCGGAAGAAACGGCAAATGTGCTGCAAGAACGGTTTAACGAATTAGAAATTTTGTATGCCAACCCATTTAAAGTCGGATTATCAAAAACAAGGCTCAAGCGGCTGATGTATTGGATTTTCTTCGGTGAACATAAAAAGCCGGAGATGTCGATTTTAAATGAAGCGGGATTGATACGGGCAACGAGAGTGAAAACGGCAAAAGCAGCGATAGAATACTTGGAGAAACATAAGACAGAAGAACATAAAGAAGTCTTTTTATCTGTCATTACGTTTTATAAACAGTTAATTTTCAGGCTGGAGCACAGCCATCATGAGCTGAAATCAAGTGCTCATTTTGAAAATCAGAAGCTGGAAGTGAAGCTGAAGGCTGTGCAGGCGATCAGAAATGAAATTCAAACGCTCTTCGAGGAGCGGGAAATTTCCCGAGACATCTCCCATGAGCTTCGCCAATACATTAATGATGTAGAAGCCGCGATGCTTGAAGGCGGCGAATAACTGCAGCAAAAAAGCTGGCGTTCTAACGCCAGCTTTTTTCTATATTAAGGGCGATGGAATTCGACAGTGCTGCCATCCCGGTCGAACCAGCCTCTGAAGGCCCAGTTAATCCAGCCGCCATCTCCTTTGTTTGTAAAGGTTCCATCTTCAAATACCCAAATGCCGTACGTAATGCCGTCATAAACGGCTGAACCGTAAAATTGCACACCGTTCAAGTGATCGTCATACTCTTGGCTTAAATTAAATACCATGACGTTGTATTTTTGGCCGGATGCGTAGAAGGAAGACTCCATAAGGTTTTTCACAAATCCATCCCGGTTCTGTGCGGATTTAATGGCATCGGCAATTTGATTAGCAATGCCAAGCACATCCAGGTTTACATTTAAACCGACCTCAGCTGCAGTTGCTCCGGCTGTTGCTGTCTGCGAATTCTTCGGAGCGGGGGTTTCTTCAGCGGAAGCAAAGGACAAAGGGGCAATAGTCAAAGCGGCACCAAGCGCAAGTGTCATTGGAATACGAATCCGTTTCAAGTTGTTTCCTCCTTTGTTTTCATTTGGTTACACTAGTTGCATACCCTGCTCATTTTATTCATAATCGTAATATTGTTAAAATAGGAAAAAAATAGTGCTCCTTGTTTATTATGCTGTGAAAAAAGAAGCAAAAAGAGGATCTTAAGCGTATTATTGGTATCGGCTGAGAGGATTGTGAGATAATATAGACGCTTACATTTCAGTGAAAGGGTGGATGTTCAAGTGCCAACAAGTTTAAAAGATACTGTAAAATTACATAACGGAGTTGAAATGCCTTGGTTCGGTTTGGGCGTTTATAAAGTTGAAAACGGAAGCGAAGCGACTGAATCAGTAAAAGCGGCAATTAAAAACGGCTACCGCAGCATTGATACAGCAGCGATTTACAAAAATGAAGAAGGCGTTGGCCTCGGAATTAAAGAATCCGGTGTGGCAAGAGAAGAGCTCTTCATTACATCAAAAGTATGGAATGAAGATCAAGGGTACGAAACAACGCTTGCTGCCTTTGAAAAAAGCTTGGAAAGGCTTCAGCTTGATTATTTAGATCTATATTTAATCCACTGGCCTGGCAAGGATAAATATAAAGATACGTGGCGCGCGCTTGAAAAGCTGTACAAAGACGGCAAAATCCGCGCGATTGGCGTCAGCAACTTCCAAGTTCATCATTTAGAAGAGCTTTTAAAAGATGCTGAAATCAAACCGATGATCAACCAAGTGGAATTTCACCCTCGTTTGACGCAAAAAGAATTAAGAGACTATTGTAAAAAACAAGGCATCCAGCTGGAAGCATGGTCTCCGCTCATGCAGGGGCAGCTTCTGGATAACGAAGTGCTCGCACAGATTGCTGAAAAACACAATAAATCTGTAGCTCAAGTGATTTTGCGCTGGGACCTTCAGCATGAAGTTGTAACAATTCCAAAATCCATCAAAGAACACCGTATCATCGAAAACGCTGATATTTTTGATTTCGAATTGTCTCAGGAAGACATGGACAAAATTGATGCGTTGAACAAAGATGAGCGTGTCGGCCCAAATCCTGATGAGCTTCTGTTTTAATAAAAAACTCCCCGTTATGGGGAGTTTTTTTAGTGTGTTTTTTTCTGTTGAATGAAAAACAACATCAAAAAGGAAATGCCGACAATACAGATGACCCACGCCCAGGCGAGGGCATTGTTACCGGAATCCAAAGCGACGTAAATGGCCGTCGGCAGTGTTTGCGTAACACCGGGGATGTTCCCTGCAAACATGAGTGTTGCGCCAAATTCTCCGAGCGCCCGCGCAAGGCTGAGGATGCTCCCTGTCAGCAATGAAGGATAGGCGAGCGGGACGGAAATATGGATAAATACCTTCCATCTGCTTGCGCCGTCTACCATTGCTGCGCCCTGTATATCAGGATCAATATCGGCGAATCCTGTTTTGGCGGATTGATACATAAGCGGAAAGGCCACAATCGCCGAGGCGATCACAGCGGCCCACCAAGTGAAAATGACAGGCTGCTGAAAGACCCATTCGATGGCTTGTCCGATGAAACTGTGCTTTCCGAAAATGACGATCAAGATAAAACCGACAACTGTAGGCGGCAGAACGAGCGGAAGCATAAAAAGTGTTTCGAGCGCCGTTTTTCCGAAAAATGATGCCCGCGACATCCATGCCCCGGCTAGTGTTCCGAGAATAATGACAACAAATCCGGCAACTGCCGCCACCTGAAAGGAAAGCACAACAGGTGTGAAAAACTCTGAAGCGCTTATGCTATTCGGCAGTAAAACCATATTTTTCAAATACTTTCATTGCTTCATCTGATTGCAGGTAATCGTAAAACTCCTTCGCTTCCTTACGGTGTTTGGTATCTTTTACGATTCCTAACGGATAAACAATCGGACTGTGTGTATCTGCCTTTGCCTCGTCAATCATTTTGACCTTTTTAGAGATCAGAGCGTCTGTTTTATAAACAACGCCTGCGTCTACATTTCCGGTTTCAACATAAGAAAGAACTTGGCGAACGTCTTTTCCGTAAACGATCTTATCCTTCACTTTGTCCCATAAAGAAAGCTTTGTCAGTGATTCTTCCCCATAAGCTCCTGCCGGCACGGATTCCGGCGTTCCAAGGGCGATTTTTTCTGAATCAGCCAGATTGCTAAAGCTAGTCACAGGCGAATCTCCGTTTTTCGGAACTATAAGTACAATTTCATTCCCGACTAAATCAGTGCTGTCTTTTTTTGCGATATCCCCATCATCCACTAGCTTTTGAAATTTATCCTCAGCAGCTGAGAAGAACAGATCAGCCCCTGCTCCTTGAGAAATCTGTTTTTGCAATGCGCCGGATGAGCCATAGTTATCTTGGATTGTAATATTTTGATGTTCTTTTTCGTAATTCTTTTGGATTTCCTCAAGTGCATCTTGTGCGCTGGCGGCAGCTGAGATGGTTAACGTTACTTTTTTCTCACTGTCCGATGAAGATTGGTTTGCAGAGCAGCCTGCTGCAAGCAGAAAAACGGTTAAGGCTGCTGTTAAAATGGAATACTTTTTATACATGATTGCACCCCTTATGATTAGTTATAACTAATTATAACTGATTATGTTTGGTTTATGTGGGTTTTTTTACATTCCATCAAAAGGTATAATGAAGTAGGAGAGTGATGAATATGAATGAAACCTCTTCCTATACGATAGAAGAAGTTGCAGGTCTGCTGAAGGTATCAAAGCTGACCGTTTATGATTTGATTAAAAAAGGCATGATCCCTGCTTACCGTGTCGGAAGGCAGATGCGTGTGGACGAAGAAGACCTAAAGCAATATAAGACGAATATGAGAATGTCTCAGCCCATTGCTGCAGCCGAAGTGCCGAAACAGATGCAGGAGGCGGAGCCGGATGGCAGACCGAATGTCATGATCAGCGGACAGGACATTTCGATGGATCTTCTCAGCAAGCATTTGGAGAATGCCATTCAGGAGACGCCGCTCCGCAAATATAAAGGAAGCTTAAACAGCCTGATTGATATGTATCAAGGCAAGTGTGACATTGTCAGCCTGCATTTGTACGATGCGGAGACGGGCCAGTATAACGCGCCTTATGTAAAACGGATTTTGTCAGGTGAACCGTTTTGTCTAATCAATGTTGTTCTCCGCAAGGCCGGACTGTATGTTCAAAAAGGGAATCCGAAAAACATTCAAGGCTGGGAAGACTTGAAAAGAACCGATATCCGGATTATCAATAGGGAAAAAGGTTCAGGGGCAAGGGTGCTCCTCGATGAACAGCTTGGCTTGCTTGGTATGAATCCGGCTGATGTAAAGGGATACGGTGATATCGTGACCGATCATTACGCTGTTGCTTCACAGGTTTCAAGCGGACAGGCTGACGCGGGAATCGGGGCACAGCACGCGGCACATATGGGCAGTGTTGATTTTATCCCGCTCATCGACGAACAATATGATATCGTCGTTTTGAAAAAACATGATCTGCTGCTGAAGGCCGTAAAGGAGATCTTGGACTCTGAGGAATACAAAGCGAATCTGTCTCATTTAAATGGATATCAAACTAAGCTGACCGGTAAAGTGATGTTTGAAACGTAAAAAATCCCTCTGTAAAGAGGGATTTTTTATTCATAAAAACGGAGCAGGTCACCGTTTAAGATTTTATCAGAGAAAGACAGCTCTTCGTTAGCTTTCTCCTTATAAGGGAGGCACGCATTTTGATCTTCCAGCACTTCACCTGTTTTTTGGCTGTAGCACGTGTTTTTCGTGTATACATAATCGTTCGTAATAAAGCTGCCGTTTCGTAGAACGGCAAATGGGGTGCGGTCGCTGGACAGCAAATCATTGCCGAATTGAATATCGCCTTTTGTCTCAATGCCAAGCAGATGCATCAGTGTCGGCCTGACGTCAACCTGCCCTCCGGCATCAGAGATGGTTTCCGGCTTTTGATCGGTGATTCCCGGGATATGTATGATAAACGGCACCCGCTGAAGCTGAACGTTGTCATATGGCGTGATTTCATTTTTTCCTAAAAACTCAGCCATCGCATCGTTATGGGCTTCTGAAATCCCGTAATGATCTCCCATAAATACGATCATCGAATTTTCGTATAAGCCTTCGTTCTTCAGTTTTTTGATAAAATGCTTTAATGCCTCATCTTCATAGCGCACCGTTGTCACATAACGGTTTAACAGGTCACTGCTTGAATCGAACTCATCTATCAGCTGATCCTCTTCATCAATCTCAAACGGAAAATGATTCGTTAACGTGATGAAACTGCTGTAGAACGGCTGCGGCAGGCTTTTCAGCTTTCCTGCTGACTGCTCTAAAAATTCCTTATCCTTTAAGCCCCAGCTTGTCGATGTCCCGGGAGTGACATGGAAATCATCAACATCAAAAAAGCGGTCAATCCCAAATGTATCGTACATCACATCCCTGTTCCAAAATGTTTTATGGTTGGCGTGAAAGACGGCTGAATAATAATCATGCTGTTTCAGCGATTTGTACATCGTATGAAATTGATGGTCGCTTTTCGTGAAAAAGACAGCACCGCTTAGGGAAGGATACAGCGAGTTAGCGACAATGAATTCTGAATCAGAAGTTTTGCCTTGTTCGGTTTGCTGATAGAAATGATCAAAGTAATAGCTTTTTTTGATGAAATCATTCATAAATGGGGTAATTTCCTTTCCATTTACCTTTTCATTCAAAACAAAGCTTTGGGTCGATTCAAGTGTCACAAAGATGACGTTGCGCCCCTTTGCCAGACCGAATTTGCTTTGATCAGGCTTGCTGTAATCAGCCTCTGTGTAGTTTTTAATCCCAGTCATGCTGTCTTCATCCGCAAATGCTTTCGCGCTTATATTAACAGTCTGAGAAATCGTATCGTAGATATGGAATTGAAACAGGCCGATGCTTTTGACGAGCATTTCCCGGTCAAAGGAATGTGCCAAAAGCTTCGGCTGCTGTACTTCTGCAAGTGCCAGGGTACATAAAATCATGCCGCAGGAAGCTGCATAGTACCGTTTGATCGTGCGGGGTGCGGCTTTTGTCTGCGGGTGTTTTTCTTTTCGGGCAAGCAGCAGCAGAAAAACCAAATCCGCAAACAGAGCGATAAACAGAGGATTGAACAGTTCTTTTACACTGCTGCCCATATCGCTCATATTACTGGCCTGAAACAAAACCGGGATGGTAATAAAATCAATATAAAAGCCATAAAAAATCGTATTGGAAATCAAGATTACAGTCAGAACCAAATTAGCAATCAGCAAAAAGACCCGCTGCTTGTTTTCTTTCAGAAGCAGGCCGATCCCGAATAAAGGAAGGATAAAGCTGAGCGGATTGATCAGCAACATCAGCTCTTCCAACAAAGAATCGATCTGTAAATCAAAGCCGAGTTTATAGATCGCATACGTTTTGATCCACATGAATACGATCGAAATACATAAAAACCGCTGATTGTAAAAAAAGGTTCCTTTCATTAATATGGCTCCTCACGTTTTCTTGATCATCTGCATGTAATGCTTCTTATGTAAAACCTACTAAAAACAGCCCGTTCAGACAAGTGTCAGCTCTCACGTTTAAAACATGCGTCCATGAAACAGCATATAAAAGTAGTAACAAGAAGCAATTGTCAGGCCGGCTAACACTAGCTGCTCGGAAAAACTGCCTGTCTTCATATATAGTGGGAGCCGCACGCGGATCGTTGAAGGGAATAATAATTTGATTCCGTTCACCGTCCAAGCGTCAAGAATCAAGTGGCTCGCCATTCCGATCATCAGCCCAGTTGATATGTTTTTATCTGGAATATATGTGGCTGTGATAAAAAACATGATGAGCAGAAACAGCAGGCTGTGCGTAAAGGTTCGGTGGCCAAAAACGGAGCTGACCACTTTCGATAAAATAGGAAGTCTTCTCCCGATTTTGCTTTGTGTGTGGCAGATATCGGGTATCAATGCCCCAACCGCGCCTGACGCAGCCATAAGCACTGGATCAAATCCATAATAATAATAAGCCGCTGCCGTACAAGAAGCGATGCCTCCCATGATGTGTGTTTTTCCTGTCATTTCCCGCTTCTCCTTTTATCTTTTGCAAAAAATCTCTGAATTACAAATATATCAAGAGAATGTATGTTTGATCAACAGGACTTTGGACGATAAAAAATTTCTCGCATAATTTTTCAAGGAAAAAGGCATCTTAAACATGTACCTATTTTCTATAAAGAGGTGATACGAATGGGTTTCTTTAATAAAGATAAAGGAAAACGTTCTGAAAAAGAAAAAAACGTAATCCAGGGAGCTCTTGAAGATGCCGGTTCAGCTCTAAAAGATGATCCGCTTCAAGAAGCTGTGCAAAAAAAGAAAAATAACCGATAACCACATGCGGATAGGGCTTGGCTCTATCCGTATTTTCCATCTGTTCCCTTTGACAGATCATTCTTTCTTTGATAACCTTCTGGGAGTAACTAAATAATTAAATCCTCACTCTTTCTCAGTGAGGTAGAGGTTGCGCGGATGATGAGTCACACATGCCAGGCTGACAGGAGCTGTTAAACATGTGTAAAAGGCATCAGCGCCGAAGTGTGGAGAAAGCCGATCCTTCTCTATGCTGGGACTGTATCTGAATAAGTGCAGGACTGCCGCGTGCTTTTTCGCGGAGGGCTATCCGGAGATCAAGGGTGTGTGTTTCTTTAAGCATGGACTTTTGTTCAGGCTTTTTTTGCGTTTACATGATCTCGGGGTCTGGTCCGTACAAAGAATCATGGAGGTACTGGAATGGAACAGACGAAAAAATGGGGTTTTTGGTTATTAACGGCGTTTGTCGTTGGAAATATGGTTGGATCAGGAATTTTCTCCTTACCGAGCTCGCTTGCTTCAATCGCGAGTCCGTTTGGCGCCACGTCCGCCTGGCTTTTGACAGGTGCCGGCGTGCTGATGATTGCACTTGTCTTCGGGCATTTGTCCATTCGTAAGCCTGAGCTGACAGCGGGACCGCAAAGTTATGCAAGAGCGCTGTTCTCTGATCCGAAGAAAGGGAACGCTGCCGGTTTCACAATGGTGTGGGGCTACTGGGTGGCGAGCTGGATCAGTAACGTGGCGATCATTACAAGTCTCGCCGGTTACTTGACTTCGTTCTTCCCGATCTTAGTTGATAAACGTGAAATGTTTTCGATCGGCGGGCAAGTGGTGACACTCGGCCAATTGCTGACGTTTGCTGTATGTACGATCTTGTTATGGGGAACGCACACGATTCTTGTTGCAAGCATTAACGGTGCAAGTAAATTGAACTTTGTTACAACGCTTTCTAAAGTATTAGGGTTTGTCTTCTTTATCGTTGCCGGATTATTTGTGTTTCAAACGACATTATTCGATCATTTTTATTTCCCGGTTCAAGGAGAAAACGGCACAAGCATTGGAATTGGAGGCCAGGTTCATAACGCGGCGATTTCTACACTGTGGGCGTTTGTCGGAATTGAATCAGCGGTTATCCTGTCCGGCCGTGCGCGCTCTCAGCGTGATGTGAAACGTGCAACAATTACCGGCTTGCTGATTGCCTTGAGCATTTATATTATTGTGACGTTAATTACGATGGGTGTTCTGCCGCATGATAAGCTTGTCGGCTCTGAAAAACCGTTCGTTGATGTACTGTATGCGATTGTCGGAAACGCGGGAAGCGTGATTATGGCACTTTTGGCTATCCTTTGTTTATTCGGAACGATGCTCGGCTGGATTTTGCTTGGCTCTGAGGTTCCATACCAAGCCGCTAAAGCAGGAGATTTCCCGGCATTCTTTGCAAAAACGAATAAAAAGGGAAGTCCCATCATTGCACTCGTTATTACAAACGTTATGTCACAGGTCTTCATCTTCTCGGTTATTTCCCGGACAATAAGTGACGCATTTACGTTTTTAACGACAGCGGCAACGCTTGCGTATTTAATTCCGTATTTGGTATCAGCGATTTACAGCTTGAAGCTTGTCATCAAAGGTGAAACATATGACCAGCTGAAAGGCTCCCGTGTAAGAGACGGATTGATCGCGATACTGGCGTGTGCATACTCCGTGTTTGTTATTGTAACAGGCACAGCAGATTTAACGACATTTATTCTCGGCATCGGTTTATTCTTTGTCGGCTTGATTGTTTATCCATTTGTGGTTAAAAAGTTTCAGAAAGAAAAACAAGCATAAACAAAAGACACCTGATTTGCTTCTCAGGTGTCTTTTTTTATCGAATGACAATTTCTCCTGTTAGGAATCCAATCGTTAAAATAGCTGACAGGAAAGCTGAAATAGAGAGAAAAACCTTTGCAGATAATCGCATAGGCAAAAACCGTTTTTTCAGTCTCTCCAGCAAATCAAACAGAATGAGCACTAAGAAAAATACCAAGAGTACATGAGAAAAAGGTTTTCCGATATAGAGCCTGTTAAAAAAACTGATCGCGATGATGATACAGCTTAAGATGAATTGAGTAAGAAAATATCCCATGTGGATCAAAATGAGCCGCTCCCTTTATCGAATGGAAAAAGAGCCGCAGGCAGGCGGCTCTTTTGTTTATTTTGTTAAGCTTTCTGTAATAAACTTCAGTTGGCCCTCTAATGAAATCGGGTCTGTGAAATAGAAGCCAATCGGGTCAATCTTATAGACATGGCCATTCTTAACGGCGTTAAGGTTCTTCCAAATGGAGCTCTCAAATACGCCGCCATCGTCACCGCCTGATTGCCATGGGCCTGCGAAAATATAGTCCCCGGCGAAGTCAGGGAGCTTCTCTAACGAAATACTTGTATATCCTGGGCCTTGGTCAATGGCTTTTTCTTTAGTCAGCTTTGTAGCCTGCAGGCCGAGGTCTTTGTAAATGATGCTCCCGCCCCTACCGAAATCTTTACCGAATACGTAAATGTCTTTTCCGTTCGTTTGCATAATGGAAATTGTTTTGTCACCGACGGCTTTTTTGATTTTTGTTTTAGCTGCCGTCACTTTTTTATCCCACTCAGCCAGCCATTTTTCTGCTTTGTCTTCAGTTCCCGTCATTTTCGCGAATTCTTTCAGCTGTTCGATGTTATCGAGTTTATCGTATTTAACTGCGACAGTCGGCGCGATTTTTTCAAGCTTTTTAATATCAGCGCCTTGTGTTGTCCAGACGATAATCAGGTCAGGATTCAAATCAATGACTTTTTCCACGGAAGTGCCGTCTCCGATGTTTGTAACACCATCGGTTTTTCCTTTGTAGTAAGGGTTTTTAAATACATTTTCAGGCGCACCGACGACGTTGATGCCCAGTGTTTTGAAGTATCCGTAGTAGCCGTCAGCCATGACAACCACCCGTTTAGGATGCTTAGGAATTTTCACATTTCCGTTTTCAGCCTTGTATGTAATGGTTTCATCGTCTTTTGAATCAGAGGAAGAGCCTTTGCTTTCTGAGTTATTTCCGCAGGCTGCAAGCGCTGCAATCAATAGCAGGGCAAAGAATGCGGCTCCGAATTTCTTGTATATATGGGTCATATCTCATACCTTCTTTCTGGAAAATAGATGATAAAGAGAATCATTATCAATGTGATTATACCATCGCAAGAGCCTGTTGACACGATATTTTTGCAATTATATTCTCATTTTTGTTTAAAACGCTCTATTAAATCAGCGGAAAAAAGTGATATACTGGAACAGTAATTGATAATCATTATCAGTATCAGTATCAGAAAGGAAGTACGGCTGTTGAGTCAAAAGAAAAATAGACAGACCACATCAGAAGAAATCCAATGGACGTCAAGGTCATATGGCGCGGTCATTGTCCTTATTGCAGGGATATGCTTACTATGCCTTGGCGCGCTTTTATCCATATCCCTCGGTGCAGCGGATATTCATTTGCGCACTGTGTGGGACGCCATCTTTCATTTTCAGCCGACAGAGACGTCCCACCAAATTATACACGATCTTCGGCTGCCGAGAACGGCTGCTGCCGCACTTGTCGGCGCATTGTTAGCAGTGTCGGGAGCGATCATGCAGGGGATGACGAGAAACCCTTTGGCAGAGCCTTCGATTATGGGCGTTACATCGGGCTCCGCGTTTGCCGTTTCGATTGCGTTTGCCTTTTTTCCCGGACTTTCTGCTATGGGGCTTGTGCTATGGTCCTTTGCCGGAGCGGGTCTGGGGGCATCGACGGTAATGGGCATTGGCATGTTTTCAAGGGGCGGGCTTACGCCTGTAAAACTTGCTCTCGCAGGAACGGCTGTTACCTATTTCTTTACGGGCATTTCAACCGCTATTGCAATCCGTTTTGATGTCGCTCAGGATATCAGTTTTTGGTACGCAGGCGGAGTAGCGGGCGTGAAATGGTCAGGGGTCCAGCTTTTGCTTCTCGCAGGGGCCGTTGGTTTAACGCTGGCGTTGATCATCGCCCGGTCAGTGACAGTGTTAAGTCTCGGTGACGAGCTGGCGAAAGGGCTTGGACAATATACATCAGCGGTGAAACTGGTTGGCATGCTTGTCGTTGTGATTTTGACGGGAGCTGCGGTTTCCATAGCCGGCACCATCGCATTTATCGGGTTGATCATTCCGCATATTACCCGTTTTTTGGTCGGTGTGGACTATCGGTGGATTATTCCTTGCTCGGCGGTACTCGGCGCTGTTTTGCTTGTGTTTGCTGATATTGCGGCAAGACTCGTAAACGCGCCCTTTGAAACGCCTGTAGGCGCGCTGACTTCTCTCATCGGCGTTCCCTTTTTCTTTTATTTGGCACGCCGTGAAAGGAGAGGGCTGTAATGAAAACAAAAACAAAAAAACCGCTCTTTGTGATGGCTGTGACCTTGCTGCTCATCGTGCTGGTCTTTTTTATCAGTCTGAATTTGGGCGTCATCAAAATTGCACCGCTTAAAACGCTTCAGGTCTTCTTCGGCCAAGGAACGGCGCGTGATGAGCTTGTTTTATTTGAGTTCAGGCTGCCCCGGATCATCCTTTCCTTGCTCGTTGGCGCAGGAATCGCTGTTGCTGGAGCCATTTTGCAAAGCGTATCTCAAAATGATCTGGCTGAGCCCGGTATTCTCGGAATTAATGCCGGTGGTTCTCTTGCTGTTGTTCTTTTTATTTACTTTTTTCAAGGATCAGCTTCAGACCTCAGCTTTTTCGGTACATTTATGCTGCCGTTCAGTGCTTTGGCGGGTGCAATTTTAGCCGCGTTTCTCATTTATCTTCTGGCTTGGAAAAAAGGTGTGACCCCGATTCGGCTGATTTTAGTCGGCATTGGTGTGAATGCTGGATTTAACGCCCTGTTGCTGATTTTTCAGCTCAAGATGGATCCTCATGATTTTATGCAAGCAGCGGTTTGGATATCCGGCTCGATATGGGGGGCGAACTGGAATATGATCTGGGCGATTCTCCCTTGGATCGTGATCCTGCTTCCGTTTACTTTATATAAGGCACGTTATTTGAACATTTTACAGCTCGGAGACCAATTAGCGACCGGGCTGGGCACTGCTGTTGAAAGGGAAAGACGAATTCTCCTTCTGGCAGCGGTCACACTTGCCGCTTCATGCGTGGCAGCTGCAGGGGGCATCGCATTTCTCGGATTGATCGCGCCCCACGTGGCAAGAAGGCTTACCGGTCCCCGTCACCAGACACTGATACCGGTCTCGGCCTTTATTGGCGCATTTCTGTTTTTGCTCGCTGATACGCTGGCGAGAAATGTATTGGCACCGTCAGAAATTCCGGTCGGACTTGTCATTTCCGTGTTAGGTGCGCCTTACTTTATTTATTTATTGATGAAAGCGAATTAGAGGAGGGGGGCAACTATGAATTCATTATCAACAGATCAGCTTGGAATCGGTTATGGCGACAGGGTGATTGTAGAAGATTTAAATATCTCGATTCCTAAAGGGAAAATTACCACCTTAATTGGCCCGAACGGCTGCGGGAAATCAACGATATTAAAAACAATGTCCAGAATTATGCGTTCACATGCAGGTGCTGTCTATTTAAATGGTAAAGCGATTCATAAAATGTCTACAAAGGACATTGCGAAAGATATGGCGATTCTGCCGCAGACACCGGAAGCGCCGAGCGGTTTAACGGTGTACGAATTGGTATCGTACGGCAGGTTTCCGCATCAATCAGGATTCGGCAGATTACATGATGAAGACCGCCGGATCATCAAATGGGCGCTTGAAGAAACAGGCATGGCTGAATTTGCTGAACGGCCGATTGAGGCGCTGTCAGGCGGACAGCGTCAGCGCGTGTGGATTGCCATGGCGCTTGCACAAGGGACGGAGCTGCTGCTGCTGGATGAACCTACAACGTATCTTGATCTCGCACACCAGCTTGAAATTCTTCAGCTGCTTGACAGACTCAACAAAGAGCAGGGGCGGACGATTTTAATGGTCATTCATGATCTGAACCACGCAGCCCGTTTTTCTCATTTTATGATCGCGCTCAAAAAAGGCACGGTCATCAAGGAAGGCACCGCACTGGAGGTCATGACACCGGACATTTTGAAGCAGGTATTTCAAATTGATGCCGAGATCGTGACAGATCCCCGTACAAATAAACCTGTATGCTTGACCTATGACCTGATTAAAAATGAAAAAGCACTCGTTTCTGTGTAAGAAAAATCCCGGTTCAGAGCCGGGATTTTTTATTTTTGGCTGTGAAAATATAATTTTTCTATTTGAATCAACCATTTCAATAAAAAGATTGCAAGTCTTTTTGAATTAATAGATAATATTGGTTAGAATGTTTCGGAAATATTACATTGTTTACAGAAAGAGGAGATCGTTGTGTCCAAGAAGAAAAAATGGCTTATTGGCGGCGCGATATGTGCCGGTGTGCTTGTATTGGCTGGGATCGGTGCCGGCGGTTTTTACTTTTTTACTCACATGAACCAAATTGCTGTATCATCGGAGCCCTACGCTGAATCGGTAGCAGTATACATGGGAGGAGAATCAGAATCAGGCCAAACGTTTTCTGGAAAGGTTGAACCTGAGAAACAGCAGAAAGTATACATAGATTCAGAAAAAGGCAGCATTAAAAAAACATACGTCAAAGAAGGCGATCAGGTCAAAAAGGGCGATAAGCTTTTTGAGTATGAGGGCGAGGATCATTCTGACGAAGTTGAGCAAGCCAATTTGCAAATCGAAATGACCAACCTGCAAATCAGCCGTTTGCAAAAATCAATAACGGAAACGGAAAAACAGCTGAAATCGGCAGGAAAAGAAGAGAAATCCCAGCTTCAAGATGAGCTTGATCAGGCTAATTTCGATTTGAAAACAAGCCAGCTTGAGCTGAAGCAGCACCAAAAAGAGCTGGCTGCCTTGACGAAAAACAAAGGGTCTAATGTCATTACAAGCAAGCATGACGGGATCGTTCAAAGCGTCAATCAGGATATCGCTGATGGAGCAACAGGTGACCAGGCAACAGGTCCGTATATCCAAATTGTTTCGACGGGCAAATATCTAGTCAAAAGCCAAATCAATGAGCTGTTAATGGACACAATCAAAAAAGGCAGCAAAGTCAGAGTCACGCTGAAAACAGGCGGTGAAGGCGAGTGGAAAGGAAAGGTCACCTCGATTGGCAAGCTTCCAGCAGGAGCAGGCGAGGGGGAGGAATCAGAAAGTTTTGCTGAGGAAGAAATGAATCCTCAATCCTCTAACTATCCTTTCACAATTTTATTAGACAGCCATAAAGGTCTCGAAGTCGGTTATCATGTCAACATCGAAGTGGTGAGTGATGAGGCTGACGAGGACACAATTAAGCTGCCGTCTGACATGGTCATCAAGGATGACGGCGAACCGTACGTGTGGAAAGCGGATGAGAAGCAGAAAGCGGTCAAGCAGCCTGTTGAAATCGGGGAAACTGATGAAAATGACATGGTGGAAATTAAGAGCGGCCTGACGCCGGAAGATTATGTGATCTATCCTGACCCCGCGGTCAAGGAAGGAAAGCAGGTTACAGTCAATGCTGACACTGAATAATATTTCGAAATCGTACAAGCTGGGAAAAGAAGAAGTTCCAATCTTGAAACATATTAATCTGACTGTTCAGGCTGGTGAGTTTCTGGCGATTATGGGGCCTTCGGGTTCTGGGAAGTCAACGTTAATGAATATCATCGGCTGTTTGGACAGGCCAACCTCTGGAACCTATACCCTCGACCAGATAGATATATTGAAGGGAAAAGACGGGGCTTTAGCTGAAATCCGCAACGAATCAATCGGGTTTGTGTTTCAAACCTTTCATCTGTTGCCGCGTCTCACCGCGCTGCAAAATGTCGAGCTGCCTATGATCTATAATAAAGTGAAGAAAAAAGAAAGAAGGCAAAGAGCCTATGAAGCGCTTGAAAAAGTCGGTTTAAAAGACAGAGTCTCCTACAAGCCTCCGAAGCTGTCCGGCGGGCAAAAGCAGCGGGTGGCGATAGCGAGGGCTCTTGTCAATCAGCCGAGGTTTATTTTGGCTGACGAACCGACCGGCGCTCTTGATACCAAATCAAGCGAACAAATTTTGTCTCTGTTTTCTGAACTGCATCAGGAAGGCAAGACAATTATTATGATTACCCATGACCCGGACGTCGCCAAAAAAGCTGACAGAACGGTTTTTATCAGGGATGGAGAATTGGTATTAGATGAGAGAGGGGAGATCAGCCATGCTTGAACATATTCGGATCTCCTTTCAATCCATATTCTCTCATAAATTAAGATCCATACTGACAATGCTCGGTGTCATTATCGGCATAGCGGCAATCATCGCGATTGTTTCGATGCTGAAAGGACAAAGCGAACAATTAAAGCAGAGCATGATTGGCATGGGAAATAACGCGATCAATATTGTCTACCAGCCGTCGGGCGGAGAAGAGGAGGGCGGAGGCTACCAGGTTTCGTATACGTCCGCGCCGCCTGTGGCCGAGGAAACAGTAAAGACGATCAAATCTGATCCTATAGTCAAAGGATTATCCTTATATTACTTGTCTGAAGGCACGAGCGTTTTTCATTTAACAAACGTCTCGTACCCACAAGTGTACGGAATAGACGGTGATTACTTCGATATGTTTCCAATCCGTATAACCGAAGGGAGAAAGCTGACGGAAAACGAATTAAACAGCACACACCAAGTAGTGATGATCAATGAAGCTGCTAGAGATGAACTGTTTCCAGATGGAGACGCTCTGCATAAAAACATTGAGATGAATGGTGTGCCGTTTAAGGTTGCAGGTGTTTTTAAAGAAAAAGATCAGCAGGAAAGCATGTTTGAAGGCGACTACGCGAACCCGGTTTTGTACGTGCCAAAAAAAGTGTGGCCGCTCATTGAAGGCTTTGACGCGCCAACGCAGATTGCGGTGCAGGCCGATTCTTCCGAGCATATCCAAGAAGCCGGTGTAATGGCTGCTGATCTTTTAAATCAGGGACTGTCTGAAGCTGAGTTGGAAAAAGCCGAGTACAGTGTGATGGATCTTCAGGAGATCGCGCAGGAAGTGGAGTCCTTTAATCAGTCATTTGCATTGCTGCTTGGCGGAATCGCCAGTATTTCACTTTTGGTAGGCGGTATTGGCGTCATGAACATTATGCTCGTTTCCGTCACGGAGCGCACGAGGGAAATCGGGATTAAGAAAGCGCTTGGCGCTAAGCGGCGTGTGATTTTATTTCAGTTTTTAACCGAAGCTGTCGTGCTGACAAGCATTGGCGGAATACTCGGTGTGCTGGCGGGCTTCGGCATCGCTAAGCTGCTGACGGTCGTTTTTCCGATGCCTTTTATCGTCTCCGTTCCGGCTGTTGTCGGAGCACTTATCTTTTCTATGGCAGTCGGCATTATTTTCGGCTTGCTTCCGTCCATCAAGGCATCGAAGCTTCAGCCTGTAGACGCACTTCGCTATGAATAAAAAGAACGCATTCATTTGGAATGCGTTCTTTTTTTAGCTGGGAAGTGCCGAATTGCATTTGTCTAAAATCAGAAAAACGGCTGCAACGATCATTTCTTCTGTGGTAGACAGCCAGATGTCGCTGATCATTTCGTCTGTTGTATGAGCAGTCATCCACAAAAACAGCAGCTGTACGATGCCAGCAAGGAGAATGAATAAGCGTTTGTCTGTCTTGAAAAATGTAAAACTATGTATCATCAGGCGTTCAAATGGTTCTAAGAATAGCCCAAGAACTAGAAATAACACGGCAAAAAGCAGGACATGAGCTACTGAACGGTAGCTTGTTCCTGCTAAAGAAAACAATATAAACATGACGGCAAAATAGGTCAACACCACTGCTGTCGCGGCCAGCAAGTACTTTATAAAGAGCCGCAATAAGCGATTTGAAGAAATTTGATGTTTCACTGGTACATCTCCTTATAAAGGCTTGCAGAGAACGAGTGCTCTCTGCAAGCTGGTAGTTTTTTATTTACTGCATTTCTTTTTCACAACCGGATGCTTTTCTTTCGAAAGAATATCAGTAAAGTCTTTTCCTAAATCAAGATGCTGTTGAACTAATGTTTCAGGAAGCATCGCAAGCCATTGGTTTAAAGATACATCGGCATAATGATCGTCTTTGAAGATTTCTAAAAAGACAAGCGGTTCATCCCCGATGTTTTCAACGTAATGACCCATTGCAAATGGAACATATCCGACATCACCGGCTTGGTAGTTAAACGTTCGAGCATGGCCGTCAGATGCAAAAACAGTCATTCTTGCTTTGCCGGAGATGTAGTATTGCCATTCGTGAGTATTCGGATGCCAATGCAGCTCTCTCATGGCGCCGGGTTCCACTGTTACGAGCGCAGATGCAATCGTTTTAGACACTTTGAAGTTTGTAGAATCTGCAATATATACTTTTCCTCCCTCTGATTCAATTGGCTCCTGTTCAAGAAGGCGGTAAGTAAACGGGTAAGGCGCTTCGCCGTTCGGCCCTTCTACAATGTCATCTTTTAAACATCCTGGGACTGGTTCTTCAAATATATATTTCTCTTCCCCTGGCAAATTGGCAATATCCTCTTGTGTCACGCCAAAGTTCGCAGCAATGACTTCCTTAGGAGTATGAGCAAGCCAGTCTGTCAGCTGGAACGTGCTGTTTTCAGAGAATGAGCCATCGTCAAACACGAGCAGGAACTCGGCTCCTTCATCCAGTGCTTGAATGGAGTGCGGCAGGCCTGACGGGAAGTACCAAAGATCTCCTTCGCCTACATCATCAATAAAGCTGCGCCCTTTTTTATCCACAATTGTGACTCTTGCACTTCCGTAAATCATATAAGCCCATTCTGCTTCTTTATGCCAATGCAGTTCGCGAATGGCACCTGGCTTCAGCCGCATATTTACGGATGCGAGGTTTTCTGAAATCGGCAGCTCCCGTACAGTGACTTCACGGGCATATCCGCCTTTTTCTAAGCGGTTATGAGTATCAGAGAACGAAAACTTCATATTGCTTACGGTACCATTATCAGTCTCTGGCGGAACAAGCATATCCGGATTTTGTCGGTCTCTTTCAATATTGCGTGGGATTTTTACTGTTGCTCCTTCGTCTCCTCTAATTGGCTGTGGGATGTCATTTTGTTTTTTCATGAAATGTTTCCTCCTTAAAATATAAATGTGATAGCAGAAAGAGAAGGTGAAAGGCCTCTCGTTTTCCCTTCTGTCTTGTTAAGTGAAAAAAGCCAGTGAAAAGTCAACTTCGATTGAAAATTAATTTTTTGCTTTCTGATCTTTCAGTTCTGTCATCAATTCGATAAGCTGATCAAACTTTTTTTCAAATCGGGTCAGCAGGTACATTGCAATTAACGCAGGAAACCCCAGATTGCCGATTTGTTTCACGACTTCCTCTATAAAAACCTGATCCATAGGAAAATACCTCCCTTCTTTTTTTGCAGTCATGTATGTAAGTGAAGGAAATCCAAGAAAACGTAAACTGCGGCTGGAGTATTTAAGGCAAGCGCTAGTCAGAAAGTAGTAGTTTACTTTTTTTTGCTTTCCTTCATTTAATTTAGTAGGGAGGCGGTTTGATGGACTATCAAGGTCTTTTACGGTCAAAATGTAAGGAGATAATGAAGCATCCCATCGTGAAGCATTTTTTGAGCAATCCTCAGCATTACCGTTTGTTCAAAAACGTAATGGAAAGCCCGAACGAAAAAGATGCAAAATCATTGGACGAGCAATTTAAGCAATTTTATAAGGAAATCCGCATCGTCAAGTATATGAATTCAATGATTCGGATCTTTTCTATTGATTTTGATAAGCGGGTTCGCAAAAACCAAAAACGGTATCCGCTGACGGTAGACCATCCGGAAGCAGGAGAACGACTTCCTTCCGAAACTGGAAGCGATGCGTTTGAAGCATTTTTAGATATGCAGGATGATTTGAGCCAGCATGTTCAGGATTATCAGCTCTACCAAGCGATCCAGAAGCTGACTGACAAACAAAAAAGCGTGCTGACGAAAGTCTATCTTCACGGTGCCACGATGCAAGAGATCGCCGATTCATTAGGGGAGTCCCGGCAAAACATCTCCAACATTCATAAAAAAGGGCTTGAGAATATCAGAAAACAGCTAGCGGCGCAAAAAAAGGGGGAAAGTAAGCTGTGAACGGCCAGTTTGAACAAAAGAACCAAAAAGACGATAAATTTGACATTGAACATCTGATTGAATGCTTTTCACCGATGATCAGAAAAAAGCTCAGCAATACGTCCTATCAAGAAAGAGAAGATTTAGAGCAAGAGCTGAAGATCAAAATGTTTGAAAAGGCTGATATGCTTTTGTGCCAGGACGTTCCGGGGTTTTGGGAGTTTATTTTGTATATGGTAGACGAGAACTCATAACCATTTATCATCTGAAAATACGAAAAACGGGAACTGCCATGTTCCCGTTTTCTATTTGTCTTGCACCGGCAAAACCTTCCTATTCAAAAATGTACCAAAAACAAACGATATAATGATAAGATGAAAAAAACAGTGACAGAAAGGAACATAAAAGTGGAAAATGCGTCAATTTTAATCGTAGACGATGAGAAAGCGATTGTGGATATGATCAAACGCGTTCTCGAAAAAGAGGGTTATCGAAATTTACTGGATGCGGCAAGCGCAGAAGAAGCGATTCCGGTTGTGAAGGCCAATAAGGTTGATTTGATTGTGCTGGATGTCATGATGGGCGGAATGTCCGGTTTTGAAGCCTGCACGCTGATCAGAGAGTATTCAGAGGCTCCGATTTTTTTCCTGACGGCAAGATCATCCGACGCGGACAAATTGTCGGGCTTTGCGGTTGGGGCTGATGACTATATCACAAAACCATTTAATCCGCTGGAATTAGCGGCGCGCATCAGAGCGCATCTCAAGCGCACATATCAATCGAAGGAAACGAATTTAAATCAAACCTATACATATGATTATTTTACATTCTCTCCGCAAAATGCCGAGCTGATTGTAGGCGGGGAAGCCGTCGCTTGTTCAGCCCAGCTTTTGCAGCTATTGCAGTATTTTTGTGAACACCCCAATGTGGTGCTTTCCAAAGATCAAATTTATGAAAAAGTTTGGGGGTATCCTTCCTACGGTGACAACAACACCGTTATGGTTCATATCCGCAAGCTCCGGGAAAAAATTGAGCGCGATCCAAGCAATCCGGAGTATATCGTAACCGTTCGCGGTCTCGGATATCGTTTTATTCCAAATCCTGAAGGCAAGCGGTCATGAGGTTAAGATGGAAGTTTTTGTTTCACTTTTTCGGGCAGATGCTGATTGTGATCCTGCTGCTCACGGTTATGCTTGTCGCTTCGTTTTTCTATTTAGACGCTCGATTTAGCGATGCGGAATCGAATTCTGGGCTGACAAAGGCTACGACCGACACACTTGAAGCATATCTCGATGTAAACGAAGACGGGACATGGGAAGTGGATAATTTTCTGAAGAAATCTGTCGATACACAGCACGGCTGGATGCAAATCATTGATTCGAAAGGGAAAACAGCCTATTCCTACAGCGTTCCGAAAGACGTGCCCGGCACCTATACTAAGAAAGAGCTTTTGTCTATTTATAAAACCAAAAAGCTTAATAACTATAAGCTGAATTATTGGGCCATCAATATTGAAGATAAGTCGTATCTTCTATTGTCCGGCTGGAAATCAAAGAGCGAGCAGCTGCTGACTTCAGTTGAGAAGCGCGAACAAAAGATAGATTCTCTAGCACATTATAAGTCCAGTACCATCGACTATATTAAGCGGGAAAAAGGCGCCATTTACCTATTAGACAGCAATGGAAACATTCTCGATAGCATCAACAGCACAAAAAGTGAAAGAAAAACGATGAACCAGCTGGAGCTGCTCAAATACAGCTCTAAACCTTGGAACTATAAGCGGGAAATCTCCGTTAAAATCCTTAATAAAGACAGATGGATGGTCGCTACGGTGCCGAACCCTGTCTACGTAACCGATCAGGAGTTTAACAAATCGTTTCTGAAGGTTGTGCTAAAGGCGATGTTCCTGATTATGGGTGTTCTGTTCCTGTATATCATTTGGATGACTGTTTGGTATATGTTTCGGTTCGGGCTGCCGATTTTTCACACGATTAAATGGCTGGTTAATCTATCAAAAGGGAAGCTCGAGGAACCGAAAAACCGGAAAGGCCGTCCTGTCAGCAAAAACAAAAAGGGAAAAATCAAACAGCCGTACCGCTTCTTCGGTGAGATTTTTGAATCGATGGATCAGCTGACTGAAACGCTGAGACGGGATAAAAGAAACAGAGAAAAGATCCAGGCAACAAGAGAAGAATGGATTGCCGGTTTGTCGCATGACTTAAAAACGCCGCTCAGCAGCATTTACGGCTACAGCATGATGCTTGAGTCGAAGCAGTATGACTGGTCGCCGGAAGAAGTGAAAGAAATGGGACAGGTTGTCAGAGAAAAATCTGAATACATGTCCAAGCTGATCGAAGACTTAAATTTAACGTATCGGCTGAAAAATGATGCTCTTCCAATTGAGAGAAAGCTCACAAGCCTGATCCCGTTTTTTAAAAATGTCATTGAGGATTTCAAGAAAAATCCGTTTTCTGAAGGGTATGATATCTCTTTTGTATCCAAAGAAGAACATATTGAATTTGCACTTGATGAAGCATGGTTCAGACGTATATTAGAAAATCTGCTTGGCAATGCCGTAAAGCACAACGACAAAGGAACAGAAATTCAGGTCATTCTGGAACAAACAAAAAATCATATTTCGTTGAAGGTTAAGGACAACGGGAAAGGAATGGATGACGAAACGATCACCCATTTATTTAACCGCTACTACAGAGGGACGAACACAAAGGATTCATCTGCCGGAACGGGACTTGGGCTTGCCATTGCCAAGGAGCTTGTCCATCTTCATAACGGAACGATTCATGTAAACAGCAGAATGAACATTGGAACGGTCATTACCATCCTTTTCAAAAAACAATAAACATGTGGTTTGGACACCTTTTTGCCGGGAATAACAATATATAGACTTAAAGCTAAAGAGGTGTAACACATGGACGCAGTATTGGAAGCAGACACTCGGGCAGTGATTGGTGAAGGCCCGTTATGGGATGAAGAAAACGGCCGCTTATATTGGGTGGATATCTTAGGGAGCGAGCTCCACATCTTCGACCCTGAAGAAAAAATCAACCGTTCCGTCAAATTCAAGTCCTTTGTGACCGCGCTTGCGAAATATACAAAGGATAAGCTGATTATGACGATGAAGGACGGATTTTACCTGTATCATCTTCAAGATGACAGCTTGGAAAAGATCAAACAGCCGAAAGATATGGATGAAAGCCTGCGTTTTAATGACGCGAAATGTGACCCGTACGGAAGGCTTTGGGCGGGGACAATGAGCATGGAAGGCGAACAAAAGCAGGGTTCGCTATACCGTTTGGATCCAGACGGCAGACTTATCAAAATGAAAGATCAAGTCTCTACCTCGAACGGTTTGGATTGGGACCGCGAGCGCAATTTGATGTATTACATTGACACGCCGACGCAGGAGATTGTGCGCTACAGCTATAATCCTGAAAGCGGAGATGTTTCAAATCCAGAACCCGTCTATCGTTTTGAGCAATCAGAAGGATTGCCGGACGGCATGACAATCGACCAAAATGGCATGCTGTGGGTGGCGCTGTTTGGCGGCAGCCGTGTGGTTCACATTGACCCGTTTCAGAAAAAAGAAATCGATTCAATCAGCGTGCCGGCTAAATATGTCACGTGCTGTGCGTTCGGCGGCAGAGACTTAAAAACCCTTTACATCACAACGGCAACTGAAAAAATGACAGAAAAGGAAAGATACGAGCAGCCTCACGCGGGAGGACTGTTTTCAGCAAAGTTGGAAACAGGCGGTTATCAGCCGGTTCCATTCGCTGGAAATGTATAAAAAAACGCATCCGAAACGGATGCGTTTTTTGCATATTAGAGAGAGCGGATAATGCCGCCTTCCACACGCTGTGCCGTGCCGTTGATGGCGGATGCGGCGTCGGATGCGAGGAATACGATCGTGTTGGCGACTTCTTCTGCTGTCGCGTATCGCTGAATAAGAGAAGTCGGCTCATTGACTTTAAAATAGTCTTTAATGAATGTATCTGTATCCTGTCCGGCTGCTTTTGCGGCACCTTCCATGTAGGATGCCACGCCCTCTGTCCAAGTAGGTCCCGGAAGCACTGAGTTTACTGTTACATTCGTGCCTTTCGTCATTTCAGCCATCCCTCTTGAAAGGCTGATCAGCGCCGTTTTTGTCATGGAGTATGGAATCATTGTTGGAAGCGGTTTGATGCCTGCTTCACTTGCGATATTTAAAATGCGGCCGCTGTTTTTGGCAAGCATTTTTGGAAGGAAGTAACGGCTTGTCCGAACCGCGCTCATCACGTTCACTTCAAAATATTGATTCCACTCATCATCTGTCACATCGGCAAAATCCTTTACCTCGAAGAAACCAAGGTTGTTGACAAGGATATCGATATCGCCGATTTCGTTTACTTTTTCAATAAAAGCTGCTGCTTCATCTGTTTTTGACAAATCGGCAGCCGCGCCGTGCACCGTTCCGTATCCAGAAAGCTCTTCAATCGTGCGATCGACAGTCTCCTGTTTGCGTCCGTTGACAATCACTGCCGCTCCCTCTTGCAGAAAGCTTTTTGCCGCGGCTTTCCCGATGCCGGAAGTCGAGCCGGTGATTAAGACGAGTTTGTCTTTTAGCTTTAAATCCATAAGATCATTCCTTTTTATTGATGATGGTATTAAGTATACAAGAACAAAATTAGTGTTTACGAGGATTTTGCTCCCATACATCAACGGGGAAAAGTCATTCAGGGCGATATACAAGCCTGTCAGTCATATAGTATAATTACTCCGAAAAAAGGATACGAATGTCAAATAGGTGCCGGTCCGTGAACAACAGCCGGCTTAATAGGGAAACCGGTAAAAGCCGGTGCGGTCCCGCCACTGTAATTGGCCATAGCGTCAAGAGCCAGGATACCTGCCTGTTTGATCAGCACGAAGTCTGCGAGGACAGATGATGTGTAAACAATAGGCTTTTTTGTGTTGTTTACAGCATCTTTACCATCGTAGAGATGCTTTTTTTAGTTCACTTAGGAGGAAAGGTTATGAAAAAACTAGCCGGAATATGGACTGCGCTTCTGCTGGCTGCCGTTATGATAGCAGGCTGTGGCAATACTGCGGATCAGAAGGATTCCAAGGCAAAACAAAAGACAGAAGCGTTCCCTGTCACCATTGATGATGCGTCGAATCAAGATGTGACCATCAAAAAGGAGCCGAAAAAGATTGTATCATTAATGCCGAGCAACACAGAAATTACATACGCTCTCGGCCTCGGTGACAAAGTGGTCGGTGTCACCACAAACGATACATATCCAAAGGAAGTCAAAAAGGTTGAGAAGGTCGGAGATATGAATGTAAACGTTGAAAAAGTCATTTCTCTAAAGCCGGACCTCGTTCTTGCCCACGAGTCTTCCATGTCAGCGTCAGCTGATGCCATCAAACAGCTGAAGGACGCGGGCATTACGGTGCTGACTGTCAATGATGCACAATCATTTTCCGAGGTGTACAAATCAATCGAAATGATCGGAGAAGCTGCCGGGGCAGAGAAAAAAGCCGATCAGCTCGTGAAAAGCATGAAATCAGATTTGCAGGATATTAAAGAAAAAGCAAAAACCATTTCAAAAGACGAAGAGAAAAGCGTATTTATCGAGGTTTCTCCTGACCCTGACATTTACACAACCGGAAAAGACACGTTTATGAATGAAATGCTGAATGTCATCCATGCTAAAAACGCAGCAGCGGACCAAACAGGCTGGGTGCAAATGACAGACGAGGCGATCGTAAAACTCAATCCTGATGCTATCGTTACAACAGACGGAGTGAAAGCGAAAGCTGTGGAAAAACGTGACGGCTGGAGCGACATCAATGCTGTGAAACATCACCGTGTGTATGATGTGGATCCTGATCTCGTGACACGTTCCGGTCCCCGTCTGATCGAAGGGGTCGAAGAACTTGCGGAAAGCATTTACCCGGATACGTTTAAGGAATAATCGTTATGCCGCATATATCATCGGTTTCTTATTTTTAGCCGTGAGCGTCACCTTAGGAATTTCTTGCGGCAGTCTGCAAATTCCTATTTCCGCTATCTTTCGTGTCTTTTGGCATGAAGGCTTCGGCGGTTCTATCGGCTCTGATGACCCGATGTACACAAATATTATGCTGAATATCAGACTGCCGAGAGTTGTGCTGGCCGCCCTTGTGGGGGCGGCTCTTTCTATCGCAGGGGCCGCTTTTCAGGGGCTGTTGAAAAATCCGCTTGCTGATCCCTACACGCTCGGTGTTTCATCAGGTGCTTCAGTCGGAGCGGTGGTAACCCTGTTCTTTGGCTTGCAGCTTCCTGTCATCGGAGGGTTTACACTCCCGGTTGTGAGTGTAGCCGCGGCACTTGTCACGATTGCGGCGGTCCTTTCCTTCAGCCGCCTCGTCCATGTTTCGATGTCTGTTTCCACCCTCATTTTGACCGGTGTCATCATCAACTCATTTTTGGGCGCATTTATTTCTCTAATCATTGCCCTGACAGGCGACAACCTGCTTCCGATTGTGCACTGGCTGCTTGGCAGCGTCTCGATGAGGGGCTGGAGCTATGTTATTCTGTTTCTGCCGTTTTTTTTTATGGGAACGATTATACTGATCATCAATGGAAGAGAGCTGAATGTGATGACATATGGAGAAGACAAAGCAAAGCTTCTCGGAGTCAGTGTCCAGCAGAGAAAAATGCTTATTTTGATAGCAGGCTCTCTTTTGACGGGAAGCGCTGTGGCTGTGTCAGGCACGATCGGCTTTGTCGGTCTTGTGATCCCGCATATCACAAGGCTATTGTGGGGAACGGACCATCGGCACTTACTGCCGCTGTCCGCCTTGCTCGGAGCAGGTTTTCTCGTTTTAGCCGATCTGCTTTCCAGAACGATCATTGAGCCGATTGAACTGCCGATTGGGATTATTACGTCTTTGGCGGGGGCGCCTGTTTTCGCTCTTATTTTAATTCGGCAGCACCGCGGGGGGAAAAGCTTATGATAAAGGCAGAAGGGCTATCGGGAGGATATGGGGACAGCAGGCTGATCAACAATGTCAGCCTAACAGTGGGGAAGGGAGAATTTCTCGGTATACTCGGCCCTAATGGGAGCGGGAAAACCACCCTTTTGCACCTGCTGACAGGTACGCTGCCTGCCAAGAAAGGCAGTGTTCATCTGGCTGGCAAACCACTGGCAGATTATAAACCGAAGGAACTGGCGCAAATCATGGCCGTCCTGCCGCAAAAAACGGATCAAGCCTTTACCTTTACCGTCAAAGAAACGGTAGCCTTCGGCAGATATCCATTCCAAACAGGACTGTTCAGACAGCAGACTGAAAAGGATGAAGCGATTGTACAGGAAGCAATGGAGCAAACAGGAGTGGCCGCTTTTGCGCAAAAATCGATCCGCGATCTAAGCGGAGGGGAACAGCAGCGGGTGTATTTAGCCCAGGCTTTGGCGCAGCAGCCGCGAATTTTATTTTTGGACGAGCCGACCAATTTTCTTGACCTGGCTTATCAAAAAGAACTGCTTGATCTCATCAGACGCCTGACAAGAGAAAACGGATTGGCAGCTGTCAGCGTTTTTCATGATCTGAATACCGCAAGCCTGTACTGTGATGAGCTCTTGTTTATGAAAAACGGTACAGCCGGGCCTAAGCAAAAACCGGTATATGCTCTCACAGAACATCACATAAAGGCGGTGTACGATACAGATGTCACCGCCTTGTTTCATCACAGCTTGCCTAAACCGATGATTGTGATTCAGCCTGAAAAAGACAGCGTAAAGCAGCGGCCTATCCCATTTGAAGCATTGCTCCAAGCGGGGAGCGATGCCATTCTGCTGCAAACGGAAATCCCGCTTCGTACATTGTCCTCAGCGCCTATAGGTGCAGGATTCTCGTGGAGCAGGACGCTGATCCATAAACGGCTGGAAGTTCAGGAAGATCCTGTAGAAGGGCTTGCGGTTTATGTGTCAGAAAACGGTTTTCATCTGCCGGAAACGTGTGCGATGGCTTCTCCAAAAAAGCTTGACCGCTTCGTGTATCAGACGTATGAAGATGAAGAGATATCCATTACAATATGCGTCATGACCGGCTTTTCGATCTGGATTTTGATCAACGGCTATGCGGCAGATCAATTCTTCGTCAAAGCTCTTATGGCCGCCGAAGCCGAACGGATGAAAGTGCTGGGAGACGGACGGGCAGAGGGTGATATTCTCATCGCCGCAACACAAACTGAGCAATCTCAAAACACAGAACAGCTGAATCAATTGATACAGAAAGGGACAGCTGAATGTGTAAAAAAGGCGGCAGAGCTGTTTTAATAAGTCTGTAAAGGAGACTGATGTATGAAACTATATACAAAAACAGGCGATAAAGGACAAACGAGCTTAGTCGGGGGCAGAACGGACAAGGACAGCCTCCGCGTCGAAAGCTACGGCACGATTGACGAGCTGAACAGCTTTGTCGGGCTTGCTTTGGCAGAGCTTTCCGAGCAGCCCGGCTTTGAAGATTTAACAGCCGAACTGCTGACCATCCAGCATGAGCTGTTTGACTGCGGAGGCGATCTGGCAATCGTCACAGAAAGAAAAGACTATAAACTAAAGGAAGAATCCGTTTCCTTTTTAGAAACGCGCATTGATGCCTATACTGCAGAAGCGCCGGAACTGAAGAAATTTATTCTTCCGGGCGGATCGAAGGGTGCTTCGCTTCTCCATGCGGCGCGCACCATTACAAGACGTGCGGAACGTCGAGTGGTGGCGCTGATGAAATCGGAGGAGATCCATGAAACAGTGCTGCGTTATCTCAATCGTCTGTCTGACTATTTCTTTGCCGCCGCACGGGTTGTGAATGTGAGATGCGGCATTGACGATGTAGAATATGAAAGAAGTGCTATTGTGTTTCGGGACCAAAACAGCAGCAAATCATAAAAAAAGAAAACGAAAGCCGGCGTGTTCAAATACGTGCCGGCTTTTTTGTTTTTCATTCTGTCAATCTCCTATTTTACGACAAAAAATGAACCTTATGAATTATTGACTGAAAAATGGAAAAATGAGATATTGTAACAAATAGATGTAAAAAATAGGCAGTGGGGGGCTCTGATAGATGGTGAATTTAATTGAAAGTGATAGCATCTGGAAGAGAAATTTCAATTATCTTTTTTTCTCAAGAATAGTTAAGATATCCGGCGATATGTTCGCATTTAATTCAATATTATGGTTTTTAATTTATGACGGCAAAGGTGCGATCGGCACTGCTTTATTGATTGCTGTTACTTTTTTGCCGGAAGCAGTGCTAGCGCCTGTGACGGGCCCTTTCATGAAACAGAATACGCTGAAGTTTTGGATGTACTTTTCAGATCTGACGAGGGCTGCGATTGTATTGATTATTCCTCTTTGTCATTTTGCGGGCTTCTCTCCGCTGTGGTTTGTCATGACACTTATGATTGTGCATTCTGCTACAGGGGCTGCCTACAATCCCGCCTCCATAGCTTTGATTCCCCAAATCGTAAATGAACAGGGCATCCAAAAAGCAAACGCTGTGCTCCAATCCTCCGCTCAAATTGTCCGGCTCGGAGCTGTCACGTTATGCGGCGCTTTTCTTACATTTATCAGCCCTTCTTATACAATGCTTATCGCACTTGTTCTCTATTTGGTTTCTGGTTTACTCGTCCTTTTTATTAAGTACACTGCGGTTGAATCTCAGTCAGAGTCTGCTGCTGTTAAGCAGCGAGGCACATATATCGGCAGACTGAAACGCGGTTTTACACTCGTGAGAAGACATCAGATTTTATATCCGCTCGCCATTTATTGTATCTTTATGAATTTCGCGGCTGCCCCTTGGGAAGCGCTCTCAGCCGTTTACGTTGCGGAAGATTTAAACGGCCAGCCGATCGTTTACTCGCTTTTAAAGGCCACCACCGCCGCAGGCGCCTTTTTATTGGGATTTGTGCTGGCGAAAGTCAAAGTAAACAGATACGGCCTGTTATTTGTAACTGCCGGCATTATTGAAGGATTCGCTTTCTTTATTACCGGTATGAATACCTTTTTGCCGCTCGTCTTTCTCGCTGCGTTTACCTTTGGCGCCGCAGTCAGTGCAGTTAATGTTCCAGAGTACACGATTATCCAGACCTCTGTTGATAGTGAGGATCAGCCGCAGGTCTACGCTGTTATACATATGATCTCAAATATTTCCATACCTGCCGGAGCAGTCATTTGCGGGTATGCTGCAAACGCCTTTGGTTCAGGACCTGTGATCGCTGTTGGAGGGGTTGTCGAAATTATTGCGGGTATCGGCATTTTGCTGTTCACAAAGCTGGCTAAAGCAGAACGGTCCGACCTGATCAAAGAAAGGGAAGCAAGTGTTCATCTATAAAGGGTTTTGAAACGCCATGCCTCGTGCATGGCGTTTTTTTGTGTCCATAGGTCTGGCACGAGATACGACTCCGGTCTTATATAAAAATCAATCTCTGATTCGTTTTGCGCAAATGCTAATTTGTTTAAGATGAAGACAAGGAAAACGAAAGGAGGATCTGCATGAAGATAAACAAGAAAACAATAGGCGGATTCTTATTAATTGTATTTGGGATCTCCGTCTTTTTTGGAGGAGGAAGCTTCGGCTTTATCATCCCGCTCGCCATCGGGAGCTTAATGACATACGCAGGAATCAAAAGATTTGCTGCAGGAAAAACGATCACAGGAATTATCTTGGGCGGTATCGGAGCGATCATGCTCATCTGTTCACTTCCGTTTGTCGTCGGAATTGCGCTGGCGGCCGCTATGGTGTATTACGGCTGGAAGCTCATGAAAAACGGATCAGCTGATAACGGTGTGTCATCTTTTGATCCTGAACCGGCTTCGGCTGCCTACCAATCTCATTTTGATGACGAATGGGAAGAATTTTTGAAGAAAAAATAATATCAGCATATTAGGAGGAATCAGGTATGGTATTAAAAAGAATCAGAGACATGTTTGTTGCGTCAGTTCATGAAGGTCTTGATAAAATGGAGAACCCAAAGGTGATGCTGAATCAATATGTCCGTGATATGGAAAGTGACATTGCAAAAGCAAAACAAACAATTGTGAAACAGCACACGATTGCCTATCAATTCAAGAAAAAATATGAGGAAGCAGCTGAAGTGGCTGGAAAACGCCAAAATCAGGCACAGCTTGCATTTGACGCAGGTGAAGAAGACCTGGCGAAAAAGGCGCTGACTGAAATGAAGTATTTAGAAGGGAAGGCGGCTGAACATAAAGCGTCCTATGAACAAGCGAACAGTCAGCTGGCTGATCTGAAAGAACAGCTGGCTGCACTTGAAACAAAGCTGCAGGACGTAAAGGATAAAAAGCAGGCGCTGATTGCCCGGGCAAATGCCGCGAAAGCAAAAGAGCATATGAATACGACCTTTGACAAAATTGACAGCGAAAGCGCGTATCGTGAATTTTTGCGTATTGAAAACCGTATTGAAGAAATGGAAATCCGCGCGGATTATTCAAAGTCAGCTGAAGCCGGCACAGAACTCACACGCAAAGAATTTGCAGACGATGTAGAAGCAGAGATTGAAAAAATGCGGGCGCTCTCGCTGCAAAAATCAGATCAGGCATCACCAGCAGCAAATGAATAAGCGGAACGGGGAAGGATTTGCGGTCAAGTCCTTCCCTTCCGCACGTATCAATTCACAGGCTTTTCCTTTATAATAGAATGAATGAGAAGGATGAAATCGAATGAAAAAAATGCTGGGCAAACTGTTGATCACTGCCGGTATTCTAATATTTTTCGCCGTCGTCGTAAAAGACGTGTTTGCTGCAGGCTTGGGTTTCGTAAACGGCACAGAAGCCGATTCAGCCAGCGCATCGCCGCGGGACATCGACAGCGTAGTCATTGTGTCAGATAACAAGGATGTCCGGATCATAGCAGAAGAACGAAATGACATATCAGCAGGCATTTCAGGAGACTCAGGAAAGTTATTTGTTACTGAAAACGGAAGAAAGCTGGAGCTGACCGCAAAGGAAAAAGAATTTCAATTTTTGAATGGGTTTAACCGTTCTTTCCTTGTTGTCCGTATTCCATATGAGTATAAAGGGGATCTGACGGTACGCACCTCAAGTGGTGACGTGTCAGTGGACGGGGATCATCATCTTGCGCTTACCGGATTGAACGCAGTGTCTGCGAGCGGAAATATGAGAGTGACGAACGTCCGCCTTCAAGATCTGAAAGTAAAGGGATCATCCGGAGATGTTTCCATTACAAATACCACCTCTAAAACAGCCGGCATTGACTTAGCTTCAGGAGACGCAAACTTGGCTGATGTATCAGGCTCTCTTGATGTAAAGATGACTTCAGGAAACCTTGATGCGGCACTGAAAAAGGTAACGGGTCCTGTATCTGTCACACTGACAAGCGGTGATGCGGATTTGAGCCTTCCCCAAAACGGCAGCTTTACAGTCACTGCAAAATCAGCGAGCGGGGACGTCAGTTCGCCGTATTCATTTGCTGATACAGCACATAAAGAACATCATCAAATCACAGGCTCGCAAGGAAGCGGCCGGCACCAAATCGATATCAAAACGGACAGCGGGGATCTAACGATACGGTAGCAATAGGCAGAAGAAAGGAGGCGGACACCAGGAATGACAAAAAAACAGCTTCTCGGATTGATCATTGCTTTATTCGGCATCAGCATGTTTTTGCAAATTATTGGAATAGGCGATCTGCTGTTTTGGCCGCTCTTTTTTCTGATTGCCGGCTATTTCTTAAAAAGATATTCCCGTGATTGGCTCGGTTCCGTCATGTACATCTTTGCCGCATTTCTATTTTTGAAAAACCTCTTCAGCATAACCTTTAATTTATTCGGCTATGCGTTTGCCGCATTTTTGATTTATGCCGGCTACAGGCTTGTCAAAGGAAAGCCAATATTTGAACCGAATGAAAAACGGATCGATCTCACTAAAAAAGAACAGCATGATCCGCCAAAAGATGAGAAACATCCTGACATGCGCAGCTTTTTTATCGGAGAGCTGCAAATGATGAAGCAGCCGTTTGATCTGAATGATTTAAATATCTCTGGTTTTATCGGTGATATCAAAATCGACTTGTCTAAAGCGATGATTCCCGAGGGAGAAAGTACAATCGTCATTAGCGGAGTCATCGGAAACGTTGATATATATGTACCATCAGACCTTGAAGTGGCCGTCAGCTCGGCTGTGTTTATCGGAGATATCAATCTGATCGGCTCGAAGAAAAGCGGATTAAGCACGAAGGTATATGCCGCGTCATCCGATTTCAGCGAGTCAAAGCGCCGTGTCAAAGTGTCCGTTTCCTTATTTATCGGTGATGTGGATGTGAAGTACGTATGAGAAAAAAACTGCTTGCCAGCCTTCAGTGGCGCGCCATCCGCATGACAACGGGGATCAGCCTGCTTCTTTTTGCCTGTTTGATTTCCTTTATGATGTTTTATTATCGGCTCGATCCGCTTGTTTTGCTGTCATCAAGCTGGTTCGGAATTCCGTTTATCCTGATATTGCTGCTGATCAGCGTGACGGTCGGTTTTGCCTCAGGGTATATGTACGGCAACCGGCTGAAGACAAGAGTTGATACATTAATCGAATCGATTTTAACGTTTGAAAACGGCAATTTTGCTTATCGAATTCCGCCGCTTGGAGATGATGAAATCGGCCTGGCCGCCGATCAGCTGAATGAAATGGCGAAGCGCGTCGAGCTTCAAGTCGCTTCCTTGCAGAAACTTTCCAATGAACGTGCGGAATGGCAGGCGCAAATGAAGAAGTCGGTTATATCAGAAGAACGCCAGCGATTGGCAAGAGATCTTCATGATGCAGTCAGCCAGCAGCTTTTTGCAATATCAATGATGACATCAGCTGTGTTGGAACATGTCAAGGATGCTGATGATAAAACGGTCAAGCGAATCAAGCAGGTCGAGCATATGGCAGGTGAAGCCCAAAATGAAATGAGAGCGCTGCTGCTCCATTTAAGGCCTGTTACCCTTGAAGGAAAAGGGCTGAAAGAGGGGCTTACGGAGCTTTTGGACGAGTTCCGGAAGAAACAGCCGCTTGATATTGAGTGGGATATTCAGGACACGCCGATATCCAAGGGGATGGAAGATCATTTGTTCAGAATCGTTCAGGAGGCCCTTTCAAACGTATTCAGACATTCAAAAGCCTCAAAAGTATCCGTGATTCTGGGCGTAAAGAACAATCAGCTCCGTCTGAAGGTGATTGATAACGGAAAAGGCTTTAAAATGGATCAGGTAAAAGCATCCTCATACGGCTTGAACTCTATGAAAGAACGTGCAAGCGAAATCGGCGGGGTCGCCGAAGTGATTTCAGTTGAAGGAAAAGGCACACAAATCGAAGTGAAGGTTCCGATTTTTCCGGAAGAAAAAGGAGAGAACGAACGTGATTCGAGTATTATTGATAGATGATCATGAAATGGTCAGAATGGGGCTCGCGGCTTTTTTGGAGGCGCAGCCCGATATTGAAGTCATCGGCGAAGCATCTGACGGCAGCGAAGGCGTACGTCTTGCTGCGGAACTGTCGCCTGATGTCATTTTAATGGATCTTGTCATGGAGGGCATGGATGGCATTGAAGCCACGAAGCAAATTTGCCGGGAGCTTCCAGATCCGAAAATTATAGTGCTCACAAGCTTTATTGATGATGACAAAGTGTACCCGGTCATTGAAGCTGGCGCGCTCAGCTATCTATTGAAAACCTCAAAAGCGGCGGAAATCGCCGATGCCATCCGTGCCGCAAGCAAGGGAGAGCCAAAGCTGGAATCAAAAGTGGCGGGAAAAGTTTTATCCCGGCTGCGCCACTCAGGTGAAAACGCGCTCCCGCATGAATCGCTTACGAAACGGGAGCTCGAAATTCTCTGCCTGATCGCAGAAGGAAAAACAAACAAAGAAATAGGCGAGGAACTGTTTATCACCATTAAAACAGTCAAAACCCATATCACCAATATTTTATCAAAGCTGGATGTCAGTGACCGGACACAGGCAGCGGTATACGCACACCGAAATCACCTCGTAAAATAGGCGTCCGCTATTTATTCGCGCCTTTCGTCCCGAAGTCTCTGACAACCACATTGACCCGGTAGTCTATTTCCGCATTGCTGAAATAATCATCATCCCATTTTCTTGAGATCTTTTTCCACTTTTGAGGATAATGAATTCTAACCTCGTTTCCCAGCCCGGTTACATCTGCTTTGATATCTTTCTGCAGTTTGCCTGTAATAAATGCTGTTACTGTTTTGTGTAATCGTTTTTCGACTGTCTTTTCAATATCTTTGATATATGAATCCTTAAATGAATCTTCATTCGGATTCCAGTCCTCTGATAAACGCCCTTCAATATTGCGTGTGACGGTGAATTTGAACTTTCCGTCTTTGTAGTCTGTCTTGATCTTGCGATGGCTGGAGTACACTTCATAAGAAAAAAGATTGCCATTATGCCTCATATCAATGACGCCTCCTTCGACAGTGCCTGTAAACAAGTTAATATTTTGTACCTCACCCGGTGTTAAATTCCGGTTCCATAATTTATCTTTGATGATAGCAGCCCCGTTTATCGCGAGTTTGCCGTTTTCCTCACCGACATGAGGGATGAGGAATGAATCGTCAGAGGTCAAGTGTTCTGAGATCTCACCCAATGTAACAGGCTCCATCATTCTGATCGTCACCGAGTTATTCTCTGTCAGATCATAGATCACATTAGATGCGGGCTCTCCTTGATCATTCATTTTAAATATATCCTTAGTTCTGCCATCGGTGACAAAGACGTACGAACTCCTCCTTGTTCCGTTGTCTCTGACAAACTGGTTAATGATCGCGTCCATTCCAATATGGTCCGAAATCACGCTTTTGGAAAGCAGAATGAGACGCAAATGCTGTGAAAACGTAGGGTTATGTTTTAATGCAGATGTTCTCATCATTTGATGGACAGTTTCACCCTTAGTGACAGCAAGCTGTGTTGGGTCAGACGAAGAGCCTTCCTTGGTGCTGATTCTTTTCGGCACGAGAATCTGCTGTGTCAGTTCTAAATTTTTGTCATCCGGCCTGTCTAAGCCAACACCGATGATCAGGCTTAATTCCTCAATATTCCGGCTGTCCCAGCATCCGGTCAGCAATAGGGTGCATATGAACATACTTAAAATCCGGATTTTCATTTTGCTGTAAACCTCCTTTTGAGAGCTACAATGAAAAACAGAATGAAGGGAAGCAGAAATAGGCCGACGAAAATGTATCCAAGATAATCGCTATACATCATGACCTGATTGGCGTCATCCGGCCATAGAGAAAAATAATAGACAGCCGCGCCGATGAGCACCATGCTTTTTTTAGTTGATAATCCGAACGTCTTCTTCAGCCCGTTAGCTGCAAAATATCCGTAAATGACAAACGTTGTGAAAAATTGGATGATCCAGACGACCAGCAAAAACGATTCAAACCGTTCAATGAATATTCCTTTGAGCTCAAAGGACTGAAAGAGAGAAATCGTCGGCCAGATCAGCGTTTTCACCTCAGGAGCGGTCAAAGCCCCAACAACGATGATATACGTCAGGATATATAACATAATCGGAATCAGAAAGCCGAAAGCCGCGTATCTGAATGTGTATTTCTTTTTCTTCATATGTTCAGGAAGAAACAGCATTATTTCCATTCCTAAGAAAGAAATGGAGACAACAGTCAGGGAATTCGCAATGGGTCCAAGACCTTCGCCTAAAACAGGGCGCAAATTACTGATGTCAAAAATTTTAAAACTGATCCCAAACACAATCAGTAAAATAATAATCGTTACCATTAAATAAAAGGGAAACAGCCGCGACACATCACTTAACCCTCCAACAATTAAATAAATGCCGCAGCAGATAAAGGTTAAAATAATGACCTGAATCGGCGTCTTCTCCAGCAGGAAAAACTTTACCATTTCAGCCATCGCCCTGGTTTCAAAGCTGGCCACTCCGATAAAATAACAGCAGATCAAAAGGCCGAAGATGCTGCCGATCCATTTCCCAAGCCCTTCCTGCAAATACTCAAATAGAGAAGAGTACTGATGTTTTTTTTGAATGAGCGTGTTTAAATAAATGAAAAGGATAAAAATGACACCTTCTAATATCAGCGATATCCAGCCGTCAGGAGTATTAGCCTTAGTGGTCAGCGCTCGCGGCAATGTTAAAAGACCGGCACCAAGCATCGTATTTGCAATAATAGCAATACCTTGGAAGGTATTAAGTTTCAGTGGAGTCTGTTTTTGGCTCATTTGGATTATTCGCCTCTTTTGGTTTGTTTTTAATTGGGAGACGGATAATGGAATCATCCGTATTTTTCAGGCTGAAGAATCCGTTTGGCGAAAAATACGGAGATCCAAAGCTCGTTTGTCTCGTTAGATGCGTATAAATCACAAGCATAAATAAAATAATCCCGTACAGCCCAAGAATAGCGGCGGAAAACATCGAAATAAAACGCAGCACCCGGAAAGACAGACCCATTCCGTATTGGGGAACGGTAAAGGATGCAAGGGCAATGACGCTGACAACGATGACCATAATCGAACTGACGAGATTCGCCTCTACCGCCGCCTGTCCGATGACAACGCCCCCGACGAGCCCGATTGTCTGGCCGAGCGGATTGGGGAGGCGGAGCCCGGCTTCCCTCAGCAGCTCAATGGTTACTTCCATCAGCAGAGCTTCAAATATCGGCGGAAACGGCACGTTTTCCCTGTTTGCCGAAATCGTGACGGCGAGCGCGGTCGGCAGCAGCCCTTGATGGAAGGAAACGAGTGCGATATAAATCGATGACAAAAACAAGGTGATGAAGATAGAAGCAAAACGCAGTGTCCGGATTAGAGATGCTGAAATCCAGCGTTCATAGTAGTCATCCGGGGACTGCATTAGGACACCGAGAGAAACAGGGACCAGCAGCACAAATGGTGAACTGTCGACCAAAATGGCTACACGGCCGTTAAACAGGGCCGACGATACCTTATCGGGTCTTTCCGTATTTTGAATCTGCGGAAACGGCGAATATTTATTATCTTCAATGAGCTCCTCAAGCGTTCCGCTGTCCTGGATATCCTCCAGTTGGACATTTTTAAGCCGCGCTTTTACTTCTTTTATGACGAACTTTTTTGCTTTGCCCTCAATGTACATAATGGCCGCCGGCTTCAGCTTGTTTTTGCCGATCATGATTTTTTTGGTGATTAACTTCGGATGAGAGGTTCTTTGTCTAATCAAAGCGAGATTTGTATCGATATCCTCTACAAACGCAACTTTTGGTCCGCGAACCACTTTCTCAGTTGTCGGCTCTGTCAGGCTTCTTGTTTTTTTCTTTCCTGTAGATAGAATATAGACTTTGTCCAATCCGTTGATAAACACAGCGCACTTACCGCTGAGAATGGACTCGACCGTTTTTTTCGCGGTTTCAACAGGTCTTGCGTCAAGCTGGTCAAGGCGTTTTTTGACTTGGTCAAGCGTAAGGGTATCTTCATCTTTGATTAAGGTTTTAATCGATTCTGCAACCTTCTTCTGATCATTCAGTTCACTAAAATAGAGATAGTAAAAAACAAGACCGTTGGAGAGCATTTTTTTGTTTTTCACCAGATCATCGTTTTCTTTTAATTTTGGAAGCACCAATGCTAAATTATCGTGTATATATTCCTTAAACTCTGTTTGTTCCAACGAGGTCACCTCTTATCCAAAACCTTAGTAGAGGTTATCTTTTCCTGTTAAAAAAATGATATACTGTGTTAGAGTATTTCATGGTGTAAGTTTTTTATGAAAGCGGAGGATACGAAGTGGCACAGGTAAGGCTTGCTGGAAAACAAGAAGAAATAGAACAGCTCATCAAATCATTTGAAAAGCATTATGATGTCTCTTATACATCAAAGGAGTATGGCAGGACGAATCCGAAGTACAAATATTCAAAGGATTCCCGTGTGTATCTTGAATTAAAATTAAAATCTGCCAAGATCGAAAAATAAAAAGGATTTTTTATTTTACTGGCGAATTATGATCTATTGAAGCAACCGTTATGGAGGGATACATAAATGGAATACAGAATTGAACGAGACACCATGGGAGAAGTAAAAGTTCCTGCTGATAAATTCTGGGGCGCCCAAACACAGCGAAGCAAGGAGAACTTTAAGATCGGTTCTGAAAAAATGCCGATGCGTGTTGTGAAGGCGTTTGCAATATTAAAACGAAGCACAGCTCTCGCTAATAAACGCCTCGGCAATCTGGATGCGGAAAAAGCGGAAGCGATTGCAGCGGTTTGTGATGATGTGCTCAAAGGCAAATACGATGACAACTTCCCGCTTGTCGTATGGCAGACAGGAAGCGGCACACAAAGCAATATGAACATGAACGAAGTGGTAGCCAACCGTGCGACTGCTTTATTAAAAGAAAAGAACTCTGATCAAACGATTCATCCAAATGATGACGTGAACCGCAGCCAAAGCTCAAATGACACATTCCCGACTGCGATGCATGTTGCCGCTGTTTTGGCTGTTTACGAGCAGCTTGTGCCTGCGCTTGACCAGCTTCGCAATACATTGGATGAAAAAGCGAAAGCATACAATGATATTGTCAAAATCGGACGCACGCACCTTCAGGATGCAACTCCTCTGACGCTCGGACAGGAAATCAGCGGATGGGTTTACATGCTGGACCGTTCGAAGGAAATGATTTTGGAAGCAACAGATAAAATGCGTGCGCTTGCAATCGGTGGAACGGCTGTCGGAACGGGAATCAACGCTCATCCAGAGTTTGGAGAGCTTGTCTCAGAAGAGATCACAAAACTGACGGGCCAAACGTTCAGCAGCTCACCGAATAAATTCCACGCGCTCACAAGCCATGACGAAATCACTTATGCGCATGGCGCATTAAAAGCGCTTGCGGCTGATCTAATGAAAATCGCAAACGATGTCAGATGGCTTGCAAGCGGACCTCGCTGCGGCATCGGGGAGATCGTCATCCCTGAAAATGAGCCGGGCAGCTCCATTATGCCTGGCAAAGTCAACCCGACACAAAGTGAAGCATTGACAATGATCGCAGCTCAAATCATGGGGAACGATGCGACAATCGGCTTTGCGGCGAGTCAGGGGAACTTTGAACTGAACGTGTTTAAGCCTGTGATCATTTACAACTTCCTGCAATCTGTGCAGCTGCTGAGTGACGGCATGAATTCATTCCATGATAAATGTGCTGTCGGTATTGAGCCTGATAAAGAAACCATCCAGGAAAACCTGTCAAATTCATTAATGCTTGTTACGGCGCTGAACCCGCATATCGGATATGAAAATGCGGCGAAAATCGCCAAGCTCGCCCATAAAGAGGGATTGACGCTGAAAGAAGCGGCTTTGAAGCTTGAATTGCTGACAGAGGAGCAATTTAACGAAATGGTTAAGCCGGAAGATATGGTAAAACCAAAGGCGTAATAGAAAGAAAAAACGGCTGCTTTATAAGCAGCCGTTCTTCTAAATATGTTGCTGTTTTAATAGATATTTAAGCTGCTCCGCATCTTTGGCGAGAGCTTCAGACTCTGTAAGATTATGGATCATTCCTTTTATGATCGCCAGCTTCGGTGTTTTTTTCTTCATTTCTGCTTCAAGTATGTCCAAGCTCTCCGATAATTCAAGAGAGGAGTTTGTGTTTAAGCTGTTAATTTTGTCACGAAGGCTTTTCACAATCGATTCAGTCAGCGGGTCAGGCCGTCCGTGCGTAAGAGGCCCAAATAAAGAGCTTGCCTCTTCCAATGTGATGAAAGGCTTATCGTTTCGTTCAGACATGCCTTTTACCATATCATCAATTCTATTAATAATGATAACAGCTAATTGATCCGGCTTCACAGTGTAGCCAAGCAAAATCATGCATTCCAGGTAAATCTGGCTGATGCCCTCTATTAAAAAACAAAGCTCTGCAGTATACGGTTCCGCTTTTTTTCCGTAAATGTTCAGCAGGCTGTCGATATGAAATTGAAGTGAGGACTGGCGGATTTTTTTGGCGCATTGAGCCACTTCCTCTGTGTAAGGCAGAGAACCTTCCTTCATCTGCATGCCGATAAAATCCTTGTGTTCCAGGATGTTTTCATAGAGCACGGTAAGCTGTTTGCGGTAAGCTGTTCTGGGGCTGTCGCCCTTCGTTTTAATATTTAAAATTCGGGTAAACGTTTTATCATAATAGTAGTTCAGCATAGACAGAAGAAGCGCTTCTTTCGAAGGAAAATAAATATAAAAAGCGCCTTTAGATATTTTGCATTCTTTTGCGATTTCCTGAACTGATGTTGAGTTGTATCCTTTTTGGGCAAATAGTTTTAAGGCTGTTTCAATAATCAGCTTTTCTTTTTCCTTCAATGGTTCCACCCTTTCGGCGCCCGGAGGCCTGGACAGGATATGACCATATAGTCACACCTTCTGTTATAAAATTAACCTTATTGTAACTTGTTTTTTTATCATGTATTATTTATATTATAAATTGAGATGACCGAATGGTCAAAGCTCAAGCGAAAGGGTGAATCTAAAATGAGAGAATTGGACGAAATGATCAGCCGCTTGCGAAACAGAGGAATCAAAGTGGAGAAAGTCAAATATCCGAAGCAGACCTTGTCAGAGAAAAAATGGGTTCATCAATGCAAACAGCCGCTCAAAACAAACTACAGAGATTTTAACGGCTATTCTTTCACATAAAAAATAGACTGCAAAAACATCTACAGTCTATTTTGGCACTGCTATGCGGTATGTTACACCCGTTTTGTCATTTTCAATTGAGATAGACGCCTTATGAAGAGTTAAAATTCGTTTTACGATGCTGAGACCAATGCCGAATTCGCCTTTCTTCCCTTTATTAAAAGGCTCATAGAGGCTGGAAAGCATCTCATCTTCAATATGAGGACCGTCATTTTTAATGGTGATTACGATATTCCGATCATCTTGTTTCATGCTGATTTCTATTTTTGTCTCAGCATAGCGGATTTGATTTTCTAGAATATTCTCGAGGAGTTTGTTCCATTGCTCTGGATCGCCCGGCATCAGAATGTCTTCCTCTACATCAATTTCCCACAATAATTCTTTCCGCGCCCACTTCAGTCTATCGATGACTTCTTCTGTCACTTCCACGATACTGAACATGTCATGCTGCACTTTTTGCTTCGCTAAATAATCCAGCTTCGTTAAATATAGTAAATCCTTTATTTTTTTCTCCAGCTTAAGAGCTTCGCCTTCAATGACATCAACTGTATTTTCAAGATCTCCTTTAGGAAAAATCCCGTCTTTAATCGATTGCGTATAGCCTCTGATGACCATAACCGGAGTTTTTAAATCGTGAGAGATATTTTGCAATAGGGTTCTTTCTGTTTCGTCCTTTTGCACAAGCTTTTGGCGCATCTCTTCGATGGTATGGCCTAATTTGCCGATCTCATCTTTCCGATCCACTTTGACTGGGTCATCCCAATCCTGTTCGGAAATCCGTTTGACGTGCTTTTCAAATGACACGAGAGGCCTTGATAAATACTTCGCAAGCCAAATGGCCGGAATCCAGCTTAATAAAATGACAACAGCTATAATAAACAGAAGCTGTTTGAACAGGGTATAGGCCAGATCGTCGCGATAAGAATCAAGCGCGTAAGAGAGCATCATAGCCGATTGTCCATTGACGGAAAGTCCCTTTTTAATGACAAAAAACACTTTCTCTCCATTGATGTCGGCGCTGTAACGTTTCTTTTTGACCTCCTGTTTATCGGCCAGCTTGTACACCTTATGGATAAACGAAGACGAGAGAATGCGTAAATCCCTGTCTGAAGAAGCATCTTCATTTTCAGGCAGAAGCACGTGCTGTACGGAGCGAACGGTTGTCGGTGCCGTGGCTTCTTCGCTGTAATAGCGCCGTTCAATTGAACCCGGCAGGCGGTACTCCGTCAGAACATGCTGTTCATTTTCAATCGTCGTATACGTTTCATTGGTAAAGAAATCGCGCAGCGTGTTTGAAAATAACAAAAGCAGTAAAAGAGATATCCCTAATAAGATGCCGGATATGACAACCCATATTTGAAACGAGAGAGGCTTGTTTTTCATGATGTCATCATCCTGTAGCCGAACCCGTAAATCGTTTCCACCTTCAATTCAGGCATCTTTTTGCGCAGTCTCCGGACGAGGTCATCAACGACCCGGTCTGTTCCGAAGTAGTCATGCCCCCATACGTTTACCAGAATATCCTCACGTGAGTATGGATGTCCTTTATGATGGATAAATAATAGCAGCAGATCAAATTCCTTCGACGTCAAATTGATGATATTTCCGTTTTCATCATAGACCTCACGGGCGTCTTCAGCGACTCGATACGAGGAGACGGCGATTTCATTCTTTTGTACAGGCGGAGCTTCCTTATAAACGAGCTGCAGCAGCTTCTGCACACGTATAATCAGCTCCCGCGGCAGAAACGGCTTTGAAATATAGTCATTGCTGCCAAGCTCTAAGCCAAGCACTCTGTCAATATCTGCGTCTCGGGCGGAAATGAAAATGACCGGCACGTCAGGATCTTTCGCTTTAATTTCTTTTATTAATGTATAGCCGTCGGTATCCGGCAGCATGATATCGAGAATCCACAGGTGGGGAGACGGCGTCATTTTCTTTCTGGCGTCTTCACCTTTCGTAAAAGATGTAATGTTCCAGCCCTCATTCTCTAAATACTTCGTCAGCAGTTCATTCAGGTTATCCTCATCTTCAACTAGATAAATGGTGTATGACAAGGCTCTTCACATCCTTTCAACGTCATTATAAACTAGTTTTAACATACGGCAGGCAATTTTCATAATTTCACATATTCTTTTCATTTTTATCCCACAATGTTTGTTTATGATATGTATAAGGGAAGAAAGGAAGAGAAAAAGAGCGAGGAAGATGTAGGATGATCAAACATATTCTATTTTGGTGCTTTGCTTTTCTCCTCATTATTGGGACAATTGAACTTGTACATGCGATTAATATGTAACGATAAATGAAAAACCGTTAAAGGAGTGTAAGAACATGGATTATCGACGTGATGACCAAAACGATAAACATCAATCAGCATCTTCACATATAGAACATCAGAATACAGAAAACAAGCAGATTGAACATCCTGAACAGGAATTGCTTGACGCGCCTGTTTCGTATGAAGCTGGTAGGCAAGAAGCGGCTAGTGCTTTAGAAATGGAAAAGGCAGAAACGGCTGTGAAAAAAGAAAAGAAGCGGAGAGCCGCTTGGCTGAGTCCGATTTTAGGCGGAATTATTGGCGGGGGCCTGATGCTTGGCATCGCGCCTTATCTGCCGTCAGACCAAGATCAGACGACCGAGGCTGTTTCCGCAAATAAACAGGTACAGTCAGATAATTTTACAACGACCCCGATAACTAACGCTTCAAACGTCGCTGATATGGTAGAGGATTTAGAGCCGACGATTGTCGGAATCTCAAATATTCAAACCTCGCAAAATAACACATTCGGCACGGGAGGCGGCTCCAGCTCAGAAAGTGAAAGCGGAACCGGGTCAGGCGTTATTTTCAAAAAAGACAGCAATAAAGCGTATATCATTACAAACAACCATGTCGTTGAAGGCGCAAATAAATTGACTGTCACACTATACAACGGAGAAACGGAGACTGCCAAGCTTGTAGGCAGCGATACGATAACTGATTTGGCTGTCCTGGAAATCAGCAGCAAAAACGTCAAAAAAGTGGCGAGCTTCGGTGACTCTTCACAGCTGCGCACGGGCGAAAAGGTCATAGCCATCGGAAATCCGCTTGGACAGCAGTTTTCCGGTACTGTGACACAAGGCATCATCAGCGGACTGAACCGGACGATTGATGTGGATACAACACAAGGTACGGTGGAAATGAACGTGCTCCAAACTGATGCAGCGATCAACCCGGGGAACAGCGGAGGCCCGTTAATTAATGCAAGCGGCCAAGTGATTGGCATTAACAGCTTGAAGGTGAGCGAAAGCGGCGTGGAATCACTTGGATTTGCGATCCCAAGCAATGATGTCGAGCCGATTGTTGACCAGCTGCTGGAAAACGGGAAAGTAGACCGTCCGTTTTTAGGTGTGCAAATGATTGACATGTCACAAGTTCCTGAAACGTATCAGGAAAATACGCTAGGCCTGTTTGGAGATCAATTGGGCAAAGGTGTTTATGTAAAAGAAGTTCAATCAAATTCACCGGCGGCAAAAGCCGGAATCAAATCTGAGGATATCATTGTCAAACTAAATGGTAAAGACGTGGAAAGCAGCGCAGATATCCGCCAGATCCTTTATAAAGACTTGAAGGTCGGAGATAAAACGACAATTCAAGTGCTGCGGAACGGAAAAACGAAAACGCTAAACGTGACACTGACTAAGCAGACAGAAAGCAGCTCAAGTTAAGCGGTAATCAAAAAGCTGAACCCGAAAAGGGTTCAGCTTTTTTTATCCTAAGTATGCGGAAAGCATCCACACTTGTTTTTCAACTTCATCAATTAATCCGACAAACAAGTCCGCTGTCGCATTATCTTGATTTTCTTCAGCCAGGCCGATCACGAACTTAGATTCACTGCTGATTTGTTTGTAGTCGTTTACCAAAGCTTGTACCATTTCTGATGCGGCTGTTTCATTTCCGCCGTCTGTGATAGATGCATGCTCAGTGTATTCTTTCAATGTGGCAACAGGCTGTCCGCCGATCGCCAGCAGGCGTTCAGCGATGGTATCAACTGTTTCAGCCGCGTGGTCATACAATTCTTCAAATTTCTCATGCAATGTAAAGAAATGCGGCCCTTTTACATACCAATGGAAACGATGGAGCTTAGAGTATAAAAGAAACCAGTTTGATAATTGGGTGTTCATTGAATTCTCAACTAATGTTTGATTTGTTTTTGCGTTTTCAGTTTTCATAAGTTACGTCCTCCTTGTGATCTGTTAATTTAATTATATCACGTATCAAATAAAAATCAATACTAAATTATAATGATTATAATTTAGATGAACTGAATAGTTTTTTCTTCAGGATAGATTCCCACGCAGACCAAGGAAAAATCGATCGGAATAACAGGGTAAGCTTGATGCCTTTTCCGATCGGGTATCGCAATTTCTTTAAGTGCTGTTTTGTTGCCAATTGATAAATGAGGTCGGCAACCTCTTGGGGATCTCCACTTTCATCTGCGTTTTTTTCAACGTAGGAAAGGATCTTTTTATAGTATTGATGATAGGCTGAATCGTCAGCAGGCACCGACATATAATTTGATAATGATGTTGACCAGATCGATGTCTTGTATGAGCCTGGCTCAATCAAAGCAGTTTGGATACCGAACGGAAGCAGTTCCACACGCAGGCTCTCAGAAAAACCCTCCAATGCATGCTTGGAAGATGCATAAGGGGACAGCGCGGGGAATCCGGTCAAGCCGCTGATGCTGCTCACGTTTATAATCTTTGCTTCGCTATGCTTTCTTATGTAAGGCAGTACGGTTTTTGTCACATGGATTACTCCGAAGACATTCGTTTCAAATTGTTGTCTGAAATGTTCCATCGGCACATCCTCGACAAATCCTCCGTAAGCCGTTCCGGCGTTGTTGACGAGAAGATCAATAGGAGCGTAAGCACTAATGGCTTTTCCGAATGAGGCTATCGATTGTCCATCTGTGACGTCGAGAGCGGTAATAAGAATAGAATCAGACACATTGTGTGCTGCAGCCAATTCCCGAAGTTGGTCAGCTTTCCCAGGCTGTCTTGTTGTGGCAATCACGAAAAATGACTTGGCGAGCTTTACGGCTGCCAGTTGGCCAAAGCCTTTTGACGCTCCTGTTACGATCGCGATTTTTTTATTCATCATATACCTCCTATTTAACTGCTACAGCTATTGTACAATCATGAACGGAAAATGACGCCTATAAAAGAATTTTTATACAATAATTCAGAATTGTTCTATAATAAAACGAAAGAAGGAAAGGGGTTTTGTATGATGGCGCTGCAAGGGGTAGACCAAAGATGGGATCTTGATTCATTTTTTAAGGGCGGGAGCCAATCAGAAGAATTCAAAGGGTATATCGAACAGCTGTCACAAAGTCTGCGTGCATTTCAAGACATGACTGAGGCGTTTCAGGTGCCTGAATCGCCTGAAGATGCGGAAGGGCTGATTGCTTTGCTTGATTTATTCGAACAGACATCTGTCAAGCTTCAGCAGGCCGGTGCTTTTGTTGCTTGCCTTCAGGCCCAGAATATCAGTGATCAAAAGGCTACTGAGCATCAGTCACTCATGAATCGGCTTTCTGCAGATTTTCAATCATCCCTCGTCACATTAGATCATAAACTGGTGGCCATTGAACAAGACGTGTGGAATGAATTGTTAACAAACCCGGGATTACGCGATGTATCGTACATATTAAATGAAAGAAGACAGAGGGTTGCCGAAAAGCTTAGCCCGGGTAAAGAAAAACTGATTGGAAACCTTGCGGTGGACGGATATCATGCTTGGAGTGACTTATACAATATGATTGTCGGAAATATGACGATACCGTATGAGGAAAACGGTGTGAATAAGCAATTGTCTGTCGGTCAGGCGGAAAATGTGATGGACCATCAAGACCGCGCTGTCAGAAAAACGATATATGAACGTTTGCATAAAGCTTGGGAAAGCAAGCAGGATATTTTCAGCAGCACGCTCAATCATTTGGCAGGCTTCCGGCTTGAAACCTATAAAGCGCGCGGCTGGGAGAATGTCCTGAAGGAGCCGCTGCAGATCAATAGGATGAAAAAAGAAACACTGGATACGATGTGGCAGGTCATCACTGAAAACAAGCAGCCGTTCGTTCAGTTTTTGAACCGGAAAGCATCCATGCTCGGCCTTGAAAAGCTTAGCTGGTACGATGTTGAGGCCCCAATTGGTTCTGACGGAAAGGTCTATTCATATGATGAAGCCGCAAATGTCATTGTCAGCCAGTTTTCAACGTTTGGCAAAAAGCTGTCCTCTTTCACAGAAAAAGCCTTTCGGGACCGTTGGATTGAAGCGGAAGACAGGAGCGGAAAAAGAGTTGGCGGCTTTTGCACGAGCTTTCCGGACAGCGGAGAATCACGGATTTTCATGACGTTTTCGGGAAGTGCCTCAAATGTCTCCACGCTCGCACATGAGCTCGGACACGCGTTCCATCAGGAAGCGATGCTCAATGTCAGGCCGTTAAACCGGTCTTACGCCATGAACGTTGCGGAAACAGCCTCAACGTTTGCTGAGATGATTGTGGCGGACGCGACTGTCCAGCAGGCGGAGACGAAGGAAGAAAAGCTTGTCCTCCTAGAGGATAAAGTACAAAGAAGCGTTGCATTCTTCATGAATATCCACGCAAGGTTCTTATTCGAAACGCGATTTTACGAAGAAAGAAAGCGGGGAGTCGTCCCGGCCGGCCGTTTGAATGAGCTGATGGAAGAGGCGCAAAAAGAGGCATACTGCAATTCGTTAGGAGAGTACCATCCGCTCTTTTGGGCATCAAAGCTGCACTTCCATATCACGAGGGTGCCGTTTTACAATTTCCCTTATACGTTCGGCTATCTGTTTTCTCTCGGCATTTACGCACTGGCGCTTGAAGAAAAAAACGCGTTCGAAGAGAAGTATATTGCGTTATTGCGCGATACGGCTTCTATGACCGTGGAAGATTTGGCGATGAAGCATTTAGGTGCTGACATCACGAAGCGCGACTTCTGGGAGAATGCCATCAAGCTGGCTGTGCGTGACGCGGAAGCCTTTTTGCAACTGACTGAATCTTTTCAGCGTGATTGAGAAAGCCGAGCATCGGAGCAGGCTTTCACAGGATGTGATGACGGCGGCTTTTAGGCAGGACGCCTGGGGTGTAGCCGCCGTTCCAATCATTATTGAGCACCGACGCACAGCCCTGGCAACGAATGCGAGGAGTTGTCGACACACTGAAGCCGGTGGCGTTATACGCCCCGGGTTTTTCAATTCTTCTCTGAATGAGGATTTCATTCTCTGGATATACCTAAAATAAATGGAATCCTACAGGGGGGAAACATATGCGTTTGATCAGAGCAGCCGGTGCTGTTTGTCTCGCAGTGGTTCTGATTGCTGGCTGCCGTCTCAATGAAGATCAGCAGCAGGCAGAAGGAGAGAATACATCCGTCACCCAGCAGAAGTCCGTTCCTTACAGCAATTTCTCGCTTCGCGTGAGCTACGGGGATGGTGAGCATAATCGTTATGAAAGCATATATACAAAAAACGGGACTCAGGAAACAGCGGAAGTACAGGATAAGCTCTCCGGTGTCAAACAGGAGGGAGAAGAAGCATTAGATGAGATGAAAATGATCCTGAGCGAGCTTTCCGTGACAGACCAAATGGCAGAAACAGAAGTGATCAACAGTGTGCTGGCAGCATTTAATCTGGACAGCCATTATGATCATATCGACTTAAAACTGAAGCTGAAAGACGGATCAGTAAGAGAAATTAAGAAATAACCTGTGATAAAAAACCCATAAACGCCAATTATGTCCAAAAAACTAATTGAAAATGATTTTCAAAGTCATTGTTTTCTGCTACAATGAGGGATATATGACCATATCAAATGGCTGAATATCGAATCACTTGCATTGATGACAATTGACTTTAAACGCATGTATATAGAAAACGTGCAATACATAGTGCTGCTAAAAAGCCAGCAAAAAGGAGCGGTTATGGGTATGAGTGCAATTTCTACAGAAACGCTGAGCTTAGGATACGGGGATGCCGTTATTATTGATGAGTTGAATTTAACAATTCCCAAAGGTGAAATTACCGTATTTATTGGCAGCAACGGCTGCGGAAAATCGACACTTTTACGTTCATTAGCGCGTCTGATGAAGCCGAGAGGCGGTTCAGTCCTGCTGGAAGGAAAAGCGATTGCCAAGCTTCCGACGAAGGAAGTCGCGAAAGAGCTCGCAATCCTGCCACAGGGTCCTTCGGCTCCAGAGGGGCTGACGGTGCATCAGCTGGTGAAGCAAGGAAGATATCCTTACCAAAACTGGCTGAAACAGTGGTCAAAAGAGGATGAGGCAGCAGTTGAGAGAGCGCTTAAAGCAACAAAGCTTGAGGACATGGCTGACCGCGCCGTCGATTCTTTGTCAGGCGGACAGCGCCAGCGGGCTTGGATCGCGATGACGCTTGCGCAGGAAACGGATATTATCCTTTTAGACGAGCCAACGACGTATTTAGACATGACGCACCAAATTGAAATTCTTGATTTGCTGTTTGAGCTGAATGAAAAGGAAGAGCGGACGATTGTTATGGTTCTCCATGACTTAAACTTGGCGTGCCGCTATGCGCATCATCTTGTGGCTATAAAGGATAAACGTATTTATGCTGAAGGCCGTCCGGAAGAGGTCATCACTTGTGATCTTGTGCAAAATGTGTTTTCTATGAACTGTCAGGTCACACAGGACCCGCTGTTCGGAACGCCTCTTTGCATCCCTCATGGCAGGGGCAGATGCATTGTCCAGGAAGCGGCTTTCACATCACATGGATAAATAACGCCAGCGAAAGGAGCTTTCACCCTAAGAAAGCTCCTTGCTGTTTTTTCGAAAGGAAGATGGAAAATGGAACAAAAACTTCAGGAGCAGCTGGATGGATTGCTGGAGAAGTATACGGAGCTTCTGCTTGGTGAAACAAACAATGAGCTAAAAGAAGAAGTGAAGCAATGGATTTTGTACACGCATATAGCCAAAAGCATGCCGCCGCTTGCTAAGCATTGGAATGCGACATATCCTGACGCGAAGCAGGGCATTAAAGATATCATTCAGCATATTAAGGAATTAAATGAAACCCATCGAAACAAACAATAGCTAACAAAGCAGTCTGCCAATTATAGCAGACTGCTTTTTTGTGATGCTGCCGTTTTATCGGGCGTAAAGGAATCCATAAAGGTCTGCAGCGCGCTGCTGATAAACGAATCTTTTCGGACAATAAATTCTGTTTTCATCTGTCTGAGAGCTTCAGGCAGCGGGTACAATCGAATCGACCCTTCAGCCTCGTGTTTCTGTACAACCGTTCTCGGCAGCAATGAGATGCCCAGACCTGCTGTAACCCCGCCGATAATCGCTTCAAGTGTCCCAAATTCCATAATGACAGGCTGTGTGACACCGACAGAGTGCAGCCATTTTTCAAGTGTCTCTCGATACGAGCAGCCTGTGCTGTAAACGAGAATCGGCTTTTTGATAGCTTCTTCCGCATCAGAAATGGAGGCAGCCGAAACAACCACTGGCTCTTCCTCAAATGCAGGATAGGATTCGAGCTCAGGATGAATGCATTCGCATCCGATAAACGCGCCATCCAATTCATACCGGAGAACTTTATCTAGGAGGAATTGTGTATGTCCTGTTGTTAAAGACAACTGGACGTTTGGGTGTTCTTCATAATAAGAAGCCAGAAGCTTCGGAAGCCTCACCGCAGCGGTTGTCTGAGTGGAGCCAATCATAAGCGGCCCGCTTGGCTCTATGGTAGATGAGAGCGCTTTAGACGCTTCATCCAGCAGGCCGATAATTTTATTTGCGTAGTCGAGCAGCAGTTTTCCGCTTGCAGAAAGGGTCATGCCCCGATTGTGACGCAAAAACAGAATGGTGCCCAGCTCAGCTTCCAATTGCTGAATTCTGGCCGTGACATTGGATTGCACATAGCCAAGCTGCAGGGCGGCTTTCGTAATGGAGCCTTCACGGGCTACCATTTGAAACACACGTAAATCTCCGCTTTCCATTTTGAATTCCTCCGTTCTTTGCTATCAATTTGACTGATATCAAGTATCTTTAACAATCATTATACGTAACATCAAACCTGGATTACAATGGAATCAGCAAGATATGTTAATCAACAGAGAGGAGTGGCGGCAATGAATGTAATGAACAAAATAGCTCTTGTAACGGGGGGCGGCACGGGAATCGGGAGAGCAGCCAGTATGGAATTGGCAAAACGCGGAGCGATTGTTGTGGTGAATTATTCACGTTCACAATCCGAAGCGGAGGAAACAGTGGAAATGATTCAAAAAGCTGGCGGGCAAGCCATCGCCAGCCGAGCGGATGTATCAAAAAACAGCGAAGTGCAGGACATGGTTCAAAGGATCGTAAAAACACACGGCACGATTGATGTTTTAGTCAACAATGCAAGCATTACACGGCACATTCCAATGGATGATCTTGAAGCTGCGACAGAAGAAATTTGGGATGAGTTATACGCTGTCAATGTGAAAGGAATGTTTTTCTGTGCGCGGGCAGTGGTTCCGTTCATGAAAAAAAGCAAGGTTGGAGCGATCGTAAATGTCGGCAGCATCGCGGGATTAACCGGGGCGGGCTCGTCTATGCCTTACGCAGTATCAAAATCGGCAGTGCATGGTTTAACGAAATCATTGGCCCACGCCTTAGCGCCCGAAATCAGAGTGAGCGGTGTAGCGCCGGGAGCTGTCGCAACAAGATGGTGGGCTGGCCGGGAAGAAAAAATGAAAAGCATGATTGGCACTTTGCTGTTACAGCGTATTGCTGAACCGGATGATGTCGCCAAATTGATTTGTTCTCTTATTGAACAGGAATCACTCACAGGCCAAATCATCACAATTGACAGCGGACAGACGCTGTAAAGAGAGGGGGGCGGAGAAATGCCTTTTGTACAAATTCATTTGCGGGCGGGAAGAAGCGAAGCATGGCTCCAAAAACTAAGCAGAACCATTCACCAATCGATGACCGAAGAAATCAATGTGCCGGAAGATGACTATTTTCAAGTCATCAGGCAATATGAAAACAGTGAATTTTATTATGATCCGTCTTATCTGCAGGTCGAGCGTACAGATGAACTGATCTACATTCATTTTACGTTGAAAGATTCAAGAACAACTGAACAGAAAAAAGCGTTTTATCGCTCAATCGCAAGCCGAATTCATTCAGAGCTTGGTGTAAGAAAAGAAGATGTATTTATCATGCTGGCTGGAAACCAGGATGAGGATTGGTCCTTCGGAAATGGAAGGGCTCAGATGATCGAATAAAAAAAGCCCGCGGATTGGCACCCGCGGGGCGTTCTATTAATGGGAAGGTGATTCAACGGCTTGTGCCGCTTTCTCCTTAACTTGTTCTTCCGTTTTCTTGTTTGATAGCTTGATAGGTTTTAAGAACAAGGTAAATACGGCTCCGACTGCGATAAAAATCAGGCCTGTATAAAACACGCTGTGGAGCGAATCCATCAACGATGTTTTTAAAATCGGCATAATATGGGATGAGAAAGCCGCAGGGATTTGTTTGATTGCGTCCGGGCTGAACAGTGATTGCAGCAGTCCTTGCGGGTTTGTATCAATCATACCCTTTAGCTGGGCGGCAAATGAGCTTGCCTGTGCCGGAAGTGAGTCTAAGTACGGCACCAGTTTATCTGTTAATAAACTTCCGGATCTCGCATTCATCACGGCTCCCAGCATGGTAATGCCGAATGTTCCTCCGATAGACCGGAAGAATTGGCTGGATGAGGTGACAACCCCAAGCTCCTCCTTCGAAAAGCTTTCCTGTAAAGCGAGTGTCAGAATCGGCATAACCAGACCCATTCCCAGACCAATAATCGCCATATACGATGTAGCGATAAGCTTGCTCGTATCAAGATCCAATGTCGTTAACAACAGGAATCCTCCGGCCATAACCAGCATACCTGTTATGATTTGCGGTTTAATGCCGACTTTGTAAACAAGCTGGCCGCCGATAATGCTTGTAATAATCATAGAGATCATCATCGGTGTCATAATCGTTCCTGATTCAGACGCACTTACACCGACAATTCCCTGCATAAAGAAAGGAACGAACGTAATTGCACCAAACATTCCGATACTCATAAAGAAGCCGATCAGGTTTAAAAATGTAAATGTTCTGTTTTTAAATAGATACATTGGCAGGATAGGCTCTTTTGCTTTTGACTCTACAATAATAAAGCTGATAATGCCGATCAGCGCGAGTGCGAACAAGCCAAGAATCTGCCATGACCCCCACGCATAATCTTTTCCGCCAAAACTTAAGGCGAGAAGGAGGCTGACAACCCCGACAATCATCGTGAAAATACCAGCGATATCGAAGTTGATTGGGCCAGTCTGCTGGCGGCCCTGTAATCCTCTGGCAATAAAAATAACCGCAATAATTCCGACTGGAAGGTTAATATAGAAAACCCATTTCCAGTTTAGCGAGTCTACAATCCAGCCGCCGATTTGCGGGCCAATCACTGAAGCTAGCCCGTAAATTGCGCCAAAGACCCCTTGGAATTTGGCACGCTGTTTTCCTGTGAACAAGTCACCGATGACAATCATCGCCATCGGCATCATAATGCCTCCGCCGATTCCCTGCAGTCCTCGGAAGATAATCAATTCTGTCATATTGTTGGCCATTCCGCACAAAGCAGAAGCTGCCATAAAAATAATCAAACCTGATACATAGACAATGCGGCGTCCCAATAAATCGGCCAGTTTACCGGCAATTGGAACAATGGTTGTTGATGTTAACAAATATGCAGTTGTCAGCCAGGTCATCATGCTCAAACCGCCCAGATCACCGACAATTTTCGGCATGGCCGTTCCTACAATGGTGCCGTCAAGAGCTGAAAAAAACATGGCAATAATTAAGCCTGTTATTAATAACGTTCGTTTTGATTGTTTGCCTTCACTACTCATTTCATCCGTTTCCTTCTTTCATGTTTTGCTTTTCATCAGTTTCCGCTGCAGCCTTTGCGAGCTTTTCTGTAATATGCGCCGCGTGAAGCATTTCTTCCTCCGTCAAGAAGGAAAGGTATCGCGCCATAATGGCTTTTCTGCCCGCCAAAACCTCCTCAAACTTTCTGTCTCCTTCATCAGTAAGACTGATATCAATCACTCGCCTGTCTTTTGTGTTGTGTGTTCTGGCGATGAGATTTTTTTGTTCAAGGCGGTCAGCCATTAACGTCACAGCGCTTGGCTTAACCTCCATACGCTCGGCAATTTCAGATATTTTGAGGCTGCCGTGTTTTTTTAAGCTGGCCAGCACAAACAGCTGCGCTGGGGTGACACCTTGTTTTTCCATGCTTTCTAGCATTTCAGGCTGTATCTTTTGAAAGAGCGCCTGAAGCGATAATTGAATATCGGACATTAACCGATCCGCACTCTTCATATTCATTTCTCCTCTGTTACATACACTGTATTTATATTTTGATGACAAAATAGTTAATGCCTATTAAATATAAATAAGTATTAATGAAAAGTCAACTGATTTTTACACAAAAAAAGGATAGATGCCCGGAAGAACATCGTATCCTTTTTGCTGATATTGTTATTGCTGATAAGGAGACTGCTGCTGAATGGTCTTCTGGAATTTTTGATAGGATTGCTGCAGCTTTTGGGCATCCTCTGCTTCAACAGAATACCATCCATATTGGAACATGAGGTCATACAGTTTTCTTTGCGCTTTTTGTGACTCATCAAAAATGGATTGAATATCTTGATAAAGAGACTCGTGGCTGAATTCGTGCAAGGCTGTGCAATAAGCGGTTGTCATGTATTTTTCTGTTGTCAGCAATTCATTGACGAAATCTCTGTCATTCATCTCCGAAGTTGTCGGTACAGGTGTCTGCGGGTTGCTGATTTTCTGATTTTGCTGATTCATTCTGGCGCCTCCTTATTGGATGTAGCCGGACTGCTGTTGGCCTGGCTGCAGGTGCTTTAATATTCTTTGATAGTGATCATGATGCATGTGTCCGACGCGGTCGAGTTCTTGTTTTAATGATTGATCCTGGCACTGCTGCGCCATGAAATGCGCTTTTTTCATCGCGAGCAAATTCCAGTTCAGCATGTCATTCAGATACAAATGATCCTTTGTCGAAATAACGGAAGGCGGCATTTGGGATTGCTGCTGATTGTCCATTGTGATCCTCCTTTGATTTCTGTTCATTTTATAGTTTCCTTCAGGCTGGGATTTATATACAGGTGTTTTGAAGATGAAGGCAGGAGGGAGTCGAATGTTGAGACATGTGTTTTTATTCTTATCTAAAAATAAACCACTTACCAAGTTCGCCAAAGCATACGGAACCCGGCTTGGAGCACGAAGGTTTGTCGCCGGAGATACAATTGAGTCGGCGGTTAAGACCGTCAAAAGGCTAAACAGAGCCGGTTTGTGCGCAACAATTGATTATTTAGGCGAGTATGCCGCTTCAGAAAAAGAAGCAAATCAAGTCGCAGAGGAATGCAAGAAAGCCATTCATGCCATTGCAGAACATCAATTGGACTCAGAGCTTTCATTAAAGCTGACCTCGATCGGGCTCGATCTTTCAGAAGAACTTGCCCTATCTCATTTGCGTGCCATTCTATCCGCTGCGAAGCAATATGGTGTTGCTGTGACGATTGATATGGAAGACTATTCTCATTATGAACAGACACTCGCTATCTACAGGCAATGCAAACAGGAATTTGAGATGCTCGGCACGGTGATTCAGGCGTATCTGTACCGGGCGGCAGAAGATATCAGACATATGCGCGATTTAAAGCCGAATCTCCGGCTTGTGAAAGGCGCTTATAAAGAATCTGCGGCTGTAGCGTTTCCAGACAAAAAAGGAACAGACCTTCATTTTCAGAACTTGATAAAGCTGCAGCTGTTAAGCGGAAACTACACGGCTGTCGCCACACATGACGATGACATCATTGCGTTTACGAAACAGCTCGTTGCTGAACATCATATCCCAGCGTCACAATTTGAGTTTCAAATGCTGTACGGCATCAGACCGGAGCGGCAGAAGGAACTTGCCAAGGAAGGGTACAGAATGCGTGTGTATGTCCCATATGGAACTGACTGGTTCAGCTACTTTATGAGAAGAATTGCCGAACGGCCCGCTAATGCAGCGTTTGTATTAAAAGGGATCTTGAAAAAGTGAAAGCAGCCGCGGGAAGCAGCTGCATTATGATTGTTCCATGTTATGTTTTTTATACTGCTGATTTTGACTTGTCCGTTTTCCGCCGCCGTAATGCTGAGTCGGACCGGCATCTCCTTTTACGCTCGCCGCGCTGACTGCCGCTGAAGACGGATTTTTTTTCTCTCGCACCATTCCCTTCACCTCCGGGCTTAAGTTGCCCGTCTTTTATAGGCTTCATACAAAAAAATAACAAATTAGCTATTGAAGTCGAACCGGAAATCTTTTAAGATGAAAGAAGAAACGGGTTTCATTTTTTTTGGTCAAAAAATGAATGATTATTCATTCAATGTTCAAGGGGGATATCTCATGCACAAACACATTCGGAAGGCAGCCGTTTTAGGATCGGGGGTAATGGGTTCCGGGATTGCGGCGCATTTGGCTAACATCGGAATTCCTGTCCTGCTGCTTGATATTGTGCCGAACGATTTGACAAAGGTAGAGGAAAAAAGGGGACTGACGAAGGACAGTCCCGAGGTGCGCAGCAGGCTGAGCAGGCAGGCGGTGAAAAAACTGCTGAAACAAAAGCCCGCTCCCCTCACATCGGTGAAAAACACCTCCTATATCACACCAGGCAATCTGGAGGATGATACAGCAAAGCTGAAAGAAGCAGATTGGATTATTGAGGTCGTTGTCGAAAATCTAGATGTTAAAAAGCAAATTTTCGCACTTGTGGATGAACACCGGAAGCCTGGAAGCATTGTCTCAAGCAACACCTCCGGCATATCAGTGCAGGAAATGGCTGAAGGCCGGTCGGATGATTTTAAGGCCCATTTTCTTGGAACGCACTTTTTCAATCCCGCCCGCTATTTAAAGCTGCTGGAGATCATTCCGATTAAGGAAACGGACCCTGATATTTTAAAGTTTATGACAGCCTTCGGTGAAAATGTCCTCGGTAAAGGCGTTGTTACAGCAAAGGATACACCGAACTTTATCGCAAACCGCATCGGAACATACGGGCTTCTCGTCACAGTCCAGGAAATGCTGAAAGGCGGCTATCAGGTTGGGGAAGTTGATTCAATCACAGGCCCGCTGATCGGCAGACCGAAAAGCGCGACCTTTAGAACGCTTGATGTTGTCGGGCTCGATACATTTGCCCACGTCGCCCGAAATGTGTATGACAAAGCGGATGGAGACGAAAAAGAAGTATTCCGCCTGCCGGTTTTTATGAACGATATGCTGGAAAAAGGGTGGATCGGAAGCAAGGCAGGCCAAGGCTTTTATAAAAAAGAAGGAAAAACGATTTATGAGCTTGACCCAGTAACGCTTACTTATGGCGAGCGGACAAAAATGAAATCACCGGCACTTGAAGCGGCAAAACAGGCAAAAGGGACAAAAGCGAAAATGAAAGCGCTTATTTATTCGGAGGACAGAGCCGGCAAGCTGCTGTGGAATATCACATCTCAAACCCTTCTTTACTCAGCCGAACTGCTTGGTGAAATTGCCGATGATATTCATGCGATTGACCAAGCCATGAAGTGGGGATTCGGCTGGGAGCTGGGCCCGTTTGAAATGTGGGATGCCATTGGCCTCAGGCAGTCGGCGGAAAAGTTTGAACAGCTTGGAGCAGATATTCCTGGCTGGATCAAAGACATGCTGGACAAAGGAAATGAAACCTTCTACATCAGAGAGAACGGAACGGTATTTTATTATGACCGCGGCGAATACAGAGCCGTAAAAGAAAACAAAAAACGGATACATTTACAAGCGATCAAGAAAACAAACGGCGTGATTGCGAAAAACAGCGGAGCTAGCTTGATCGACATTGGAGATGATGTGGCCCTTCTTGAATTTCATTCGAAAAGCAATGCGATCGGGCTCGATATCATTCAAATGATTAACAAAGCGTTAGAGGAAACAGAGCGGAACTACAAAGGCCTTGTCATCGGGAATGAAGGGAAAAATTTCTGTGTCGGTGCGAATCTTGGCATGATCCTAATGGAAGTCCAGGATGACAACTTTTTGGAAGTTGATTTCGTGATACGTCGTTTCCAAGAGACGATGATGAAGATCAAATACAGTGCGAAACCAGTTGTCGCTGCCCCATTTGGTATGACGCTCGGCGGAGGAACAGAAGTGTGTCTGCCGGCGGCGCGTATTCAAGCAGCAAGCGAAGCCTATATGGGGCTTGTGGAATCAGGCGTCGGCCTCATCCCAGGCGGAGGAGGAAACAAAGAGCTGTACATTAACCATCTTCGCCGCGGTCTTGATCCAATGAATGCGGCAATGAAAACATTTGAAACGATTGCGATGGCAAAAGTATCCGCTTCCGCCCAAGAGGCTCGAGAGATGAACATTTTAAAAGAAACGGATCACATCAGCGTGAATCAGGACCACCTGCTGTACGATTCAAAGCAGCTGGCCGCATCGTTATACGATACCGGTTGGCGGCCGCCTATAAAAGAAAAGGTCAAGGTGGCGGGAGAAACCGGTTATGCGGCACTCTTGCTTGGCGCTGAGCAAATGAGGCTGTCCGGCTATGTATCTGAGCATGATTTCAAGATCGCGAAAAAACTCGCTTACGTCATTGCCGGCGGAAAAGTGCCATTCGGTACAGAGGTTGATGAAGAGTATTTATTGGAGATCGAGAGAGAAGCGTTTTTGAGTTTAGCAGGAGAGGCAAAATCTCAAGCGAGAATGCAGCATATGCTTGTGAAAGGTAAACCTTTACGGAATTAGGAGGGAGCTTATGAAAGAGGCAGTCATAGTGTCAGGTGCAAGAACACCGGTTGGGAAAGCAAAAAAAGGATCGTTGGCCACCGTTCGCCCGGATGATTTGGGAGCGATTTGCGTGAAAGAAACACTGAAACGGGCAGGCGGCTACGAAGGCAATATTGACGATTTAATTATCGGCTGTGCAACACCTGAAGCGGAACAGGGGCTAAATATGGCGAGAAATATTGGCGCACTTGCGGGACTGCCGTACACGGTCCCGGCAATTACAGTCAATCGCTACTGCTCTTCAGGTCTTCAGTCCATCGCATATGCGGCAGAAAAAATTATGCTAGGCGCTTACGATACAGCGATCGCCGGCGGAGCAGAATCCATGTCGCAGGTTCCGATGATGGGGCATGTGACCCGTCCGAACCTCGCATTGGCAGAAAAGGCGCCGGAATATTACATGAGCATGGGACACACAGCCGAGCAGGTCGCGAAAAAGTACGGCGTCTCCCGCGAGGATCAGGATGCGTTTGCTGTTCGCAGCCATCAGAACGCGGCAAAAGCCCTTGCAGAGGGGAAGTTTAAAGATGAGATTGTTCCAGTCGAAGTGACGGTGACAGACATCGGAGAAAACCATAAGCCTCAGGAAAAACAGTTTATGTTTTCTCAGGATGAAGGAGTTCGCCCGCAAACGACGACAGACATCTTAGCAACTTTACGCCCGGCTTTTTCCGTTGACGGAACGGTTACTGCGGGCAATTCCTCGCAAACGAGTGACGGAGCGGCGGCAGTTATGCTGATGGACCGGGAAAAAGCTGATGCACTGGGCTTGGCGCCGCTTGTGAAATTTCGTTCCTTTGCAGTAGGCGGCGTGCCGCCGGAAGTGATGGGCATCGGTCCGGTAGAAGCCATTCCGCGCGCCTTGAAGCTTGCGGGGCTTCAACTGCAGGACATCGGCTTGTTTGAACTGAACGAAGCTTTTGCATCACAGGCCATTCAAGTCATCCGGGAGCTGGGAATTGATGAAGAAAAAGTGAATGTCAACGGGGGCGCAATCGCACTCGGACACCCGCTTGGCTGTACGGGTACAAAGCTTACACTCTCATTGATTCATGAAATGAAACGGAGAAACGAGCAATTTGGAGTCGTCACAATGTGTATCGGCGGCGGGATGGGAGCGGCCGGTGTATTTGAATTATGCTAAAGGGGGAAAAAGAAATGGCAAAAAAAGCGGCTGAAGTACAAAAAGGCGGCGGTTTCTTAATCGAGGATGTCACATACGATCAAATGTATACACCGGAAGATTTCACTGACGAGCATAAAATGATTGCGAAAACAACAGAGGACTACATCGAGCAAGATGTTCTCCCTCATATAGATGACATCGAAAACCATCAATTCGAGCATTCCGTCAGGCTGTTGAAGAAAGCGGGCGAACTTGGGCTGCTTGGCGCTGATGTGCCTGAGGAATACGGAGGGCTCGGTCTTGATAAAATCAGCTCGGCTCTCATCACTGAAAAATTTTCGCGTGCGGGAAGCTTTTCGCTTTCTTATGGCGCGCATGTCGGCATCGGATCCTTGCCGATTGTCTTTTTCGGAACAGAAGAACAAAAGAAAACATATTTGCCTGGGCTCGCTTCGGGCGAAAAGATCGCGGCTTATGCACTGACTGAGCCGGGCTCTGGATCTGATGCGCTTGGAGCAAAAACGACAGCCGTACTGAATGAAGCGGGAACCCATTACGTGTTAACCGGGGAAAAACAGTGGATTACTAACTCTGCCTTTGCTGATGTATTTGTCGTTTACGCTAAGGTGGACGGCGAAAAGTTCTCGGCCTTTATTGTAGAAAAAGATTTCCCGGGAGTATCCACGGGCCCGGAAGAAAAGAAAATGGGGATCAAAGGATCATCGACAAGAACGCTCATTTTAGATCAGGCTGAAGTGCCAAAAGAAAATCTGCTTGGAGAAATCGGCAAAGGGCATCTCATCGCCTTTAATATTTTAAACATCGGCCGCTACAAGCTGGCGGTTGGCACAATCGGTGCATCTAAGCGGGTAATCGAGCTGTCTGCAGCATACGCAAATCAGAGGCGCCAATTTAAAACGCCAATTGCGAGCTTTTCATTGACACAGGAAAAAATGGCGACAATGGCATCAAGGCTGTACGCAATGGAAAGCTCTGTCTACAGAACCGTGGGGCTGTTCGAAGACAATATGAGTCAGTTTACGGCCGAAGATCTCAAGGACGGCCGGCAAATTGCCAAATCAATTGCCGAATATGCCATCGAATGCTCTCTTAATAAAGTATTTGGCTCTGAAACACTTGATTATATCGTAGATGAAGGCGTGCAGATTCATGGAGGCTACGGTTTTATGCAGGAGTACGAAGTAGAAAGAGCCTACAGGGATTCGAGGATCAATCGAATTTTTGAAGGCACAAACGAAATCAACCGGTTAATCGTGCCAAGCACTTTCCTGAAAAAAGCGCTCAAAGGCGAACTGCCTCTATTTGAGAAAGCGCAGTCGCTGCAGGAAGAACTCATGATGCTTATGCCTGAAGAGCCTGGCAGCGGCGTTTTAGAGCAGGAGAAATATATCGTTAAGCAAGCCAAAAAAATCGCGCTGTTCGCTGCCGGTCTCGCTGCACAAAAATACGGAAAAGCCATCGATCGCGAACAAGAAATTCTCGTCAACGTCGCGGATATTGTCAGCAATGTGTACGCAATGGAGTCAGCCGTGCTCAGAACGGAAAAAGCCATTGCCGCACAAGGCGCAGAAAAAGCGGTGCAAAAGGTGCTGTATACTGAAATTTTCGTTCAGGAAGCCTTTAACGAAATTGAAGCGCACGCGAAGGAATCTCTTATCGCAATGGAAGAAGGAGATTCACTCCGCATGATGCTTTCCGCTTTGCGCAAGCTGACGCGCGTAACTCCTAAAAACGTCATTCAGAAAAAACGCGAAGCAGCAGCGGGTGTTTTCGAGGCTGAAAAATATATTGTCTGATTGGCCAAGAGCTCCGCATGCGCGGAGCTTTTTTAAGAAGCACTGTTTTAGGTTTTTAAAACAAACTGTGTTAAAATAACCTCGATTATTTTATTGAGGGGGAAGAAGATGTCGTTAACTTTTTACTGGTACCCTAAATGCGGAACGTGCCGCAAAGCAAAGAAATGGCTTGAAGAGCATGGGAAAGAAATAAACGAAATACATATTGCAGAGCAGCCACCAAGCAAAGAAGAACTAAAAGCAATTTATGAAAAAAGCGGGCTGGATCTCAAGAAATTTTTCAACACGAGCGGCATGAAATACCGCGAGCTGAATCTCAAGGAAAAGCTGTATCACATGTCGGAGGACGAACAGCTTGAACTGCTGGCTTCAGACGGAATGCTGATTAAACGGCCGCTTACAACAGACGGCGAAAAAGTGACAGTCGGTTTTAAAGAAGACCAATTTGAAGAAAACTGGGCTTAATGTAAATTTTTTTTGAAAAGTGTGGTATCTTCTTATTGTAGTGCTGTAAAAAATGGAGGGATTCAATTGAGCATACCTAAAGATTTGCGTTACTCAGGAGAACACGAGTGGGTAAAAGTTGAAGGAGAAAAAGCCAGAATCGGAATTACGCATTTTGCCCAGTCCGAGCTAGGCGACATCGTGTTTGTCGAGCTTCCTGAAGTCGGCGCTGAAATCAAAGCGGACGAGCCGTTCGGCAGCGTTGAATCCGTTAAAACGGTATCTGAGCTTTATGCACCGATTAACGGAACTGTTGTGGAAGTAAACGAAGATCTTGATGACAGTCCGGAATTCGTTAACGAATCTCCGTACGAAAAAGCATGGATGATCGTCGTTAAGCCGTCTGACGCTTCTGAAATTGAAAAACTGATGACAGCAGAGCAATATGAAGAGATGACACAAGAAGACTAAAACAGGATAGCTGTAAAGGCAATTGGACACGCTAACGTTATGGGAGGTGTCCAATATGGCTTTCAGCAAACATAAGCTCGATGTCACCAATGATGTGACAGGCCGCTTTCAAAATGGCCGGCTCTCGTTATATCATGAAAATGAGATGATTGGCCAAATGACAAGCATGAATGAATATGAGCTTAAGTCCGGTTATTCCTTTGAAAATGAGAAATTTTATAAGACAGCTGATGTGGTCTCAGGAAACGACGAAAAATATGTGGATTGTGACTACGAAAACGGCTGGTGTTAATGTTGGCGGTGAATTTCACTGCCTTCTTTTACAATCTGAACGTTTCAAATATGACGCGGCAGGTGAAGAAGATGAAGATGGATGAGCTGGAAAAGGTTATGATTGTTGAAGGGAAAACAGATAAAGAGAAAATCGAAAGCGTCCTGAATGAACCAGTGCGCATTATCTGCACAAACGGAACAATCAGCCAGCTGAAGCTTGAGGAATTGGCTGACGAGCTTTACGATAAAGACGTCTATATATTAGTTGATGCTGATGAATCAGGCGAGAAATTAAGAAAACAGCTGAAAAGAGAATTTAACGAAGCCTGCCATCTACATATCGACAGAGCCTATAAGGAAGTGGCGGCTGCGCCCAGGCACCATGTCGCCTCTGTATTGCTGCGCGCGAATTTGAATGTCCATACTATTTTTCTTGAAAGAAAATCCCGAGGTGTATAGCATGAAAGAACTCCAAGAACATGAACTTGAGCACATTGCAGATGATGTGTATCTCCTTTACTTATATACTCCGTTTTGCGGCACCTGCCAGCTTGCAAGCAAAATGCTGACAGTGGTGAAAGAAATGCTGCCTGATGTCGCCTTCTATAAAAACAATGTCAATTACTCTCCGACATTCGCAAAAGCGTATCAAATTGAAAGCGTCCCTTGTTTTCTGCTGTTTAAAGGCGGAAAAGTGGTCGAAAGAGGATATGCGTTTCATTCGGTTTCTTATTTATATGAGCTGATCAAACAAAAATCATCTTCCGCATCCCATTTATGACATATTTCTCGGCACATTCCAATGAAATTGTCGTTCGTTTTATAAAGGGGTTCTTGCGCCAAAAAGAGAAGTGTATGTATGACCAACAAATAGGAGGTTGTACATATGGAGAAAGCGGAAGTTTTAGAAGATGAGTATCAGCATCTGTTTTTAAAACCCCTTTTGAACGCTTCAACATTGCTCATTACCTTCCAAGGAGAAACAGAAGCCTTAACCGTCTCAATAAACGAACAGGGAGAAATGAAGAAAATTTCTCCGCCCCAAACGTCCAACCTGACCTTTTACGGAAACCAAACAGAAATCATTCATTTATTGCACGGAGATATTTCCCTTCAGCACCTGATTCAGAGCGGAAGCCTGAAAGTGAAGGGGTCATTCAGAGCCCTGTTAAAACTAGAAGCTATACTCTGGCTGACGAATGGGTTTTTTCAGAGAATTTTAAAGAATTAAAAAATAGGAAATTATTATAATAGTAAAAGTTGACATCATTTATTTTATTGACATTTAATCATTCGCCATGCTATTCTACATTAAGAATTTCCGGACGAAAAAGACTATATATTTCTCTTATCAAGAGAGGTGGAGGGAAGTGCCCTATGAAGCCCGGCAACCATCAACGCTGTTGAAATGGTGCCAATTCACACGAAGCGTTCAGCTTTGAAAGATGAGAGAAAGGCCATTTTATATAAGCCTTTCTGCTCAAGTGTGCAGAAAGGCTTTTCTTTTGCAGAAAAAACCCGGAAGATTTCTTAGAATAGTGTTAAGGCAGGTGATTGCTTTGATCAATCTTCAAGATGTTTCAAAAGTTTATAAGTCGAAACACGGAGATGTCAATGCTGTCCAAAATGTCTCGCTTTCCATCAAAAAAGGTGAGATTTTTGGAATTATAGGATATAGCGGAGCTGGTAAAAGTTCCTTAATCCGTCTGCTGAACGGCCTTGAGAAACCAACCTCAGGAACCGTGGAAGTGGCGGGAACCAAGATTAATGAAGTAAACGGACGCGCCTTAAGAAATGCACGCCATGAAATCAGCATGATTTTCCAGCATTTCAATTTGCTTTGGTCGCGCACCGTTAGAGACAATATCATGTTTCCTTTAGAAATTGCCGGGGTGAAAAAGAGTGAACGGATCAAGCGCGCCGATGAACTGATTAAACTGGTCGGATTAGAAGGAAAAGAAAAATCTTATCCGTCTCAGCTGAGCGGCGGGCAAAAGCAGCGTGTTGGAATCGCCAGAGCGCTTGCAAACAATCCGAAGGTTCTCCTTTGTGATGAAGCGACATCAGCATTAGATCCGCAAACAACAGATTCAATTTTGGATCTATTGTCCGATATTAATGAAAGACTCGGTTTGACGATTGTGCTGATCACGCACGAAATGCATGTCATCCGCAAAATCTGCAACAGAGTCGCTGTTATGGAAAACGGAAAGGTTGTGGAAGAAGGCGAAGTTCTCGATGTCTTCAAAAATCCGAAGGAAGACATGACAAAACGATTTGTTCAGCAGGTGACAGAGCCGGAAGAAACGAAAGAAACGCTTCAGCACCTTCTTGATGAAACAGGATCAGGAAAAATGGTTCAGCTCACATTTGTCGGTGATTCAGCTGAGCAGCCTCTGATTACAGAAATGATCAGAAACTTCAATGTCAGCGTCAATATTCTGCAAGGGAAAATCTCGCAGACTAAGGATGGAGCTTACGGTTCACTGTTCATCCATATTGATGGAGCCGAAGAAGAAGTGCAAAACGTGATCCGGTTCATTAATGACAAACAGGTGAAAGCAGAGGTGATCACGAATGTTTGAAAAATACTTCCCGAACGTTGATTTAACTGAGTTATGGAATGCGACATATGAAACACTTTATATGACGCTGATCTCTTTACTGTTTGCTTTTGTCATCGGGGTGATCCTCGGCTTGCTGCTTTTCCTGACAAGCAAAGGGAGCCTTTGGCAGAATAAAGCGGTCAACTCTGTGATTGCAGCCGTTGTCAACATATTCAGATCAATTCCGTTCCTTATTTTAATTATTTTACTCTTAGGGTTTACGAAGTTCTTAGTCGGCACGATCTTAGGGCCAAACGCCGCATTGCCGGCGCTGGTGATCGGCTCGGCACCGTTTTACGCGCGCCTTGCTGAAATCGCATTGCGCGAGGTTGACAAAGGTGTTATTGAAGCCGCTAAATCAATGGGCGCCAAAACGTCTACGATTATTTTCAAAGTGCTGCTTCCGGAGTCTATGCCGGCCCTTATTTCTGGCATCACGGTTACAGCCATTGCTTTGATCGGCTCAACGGCAATTGCCGGAGCCATCGGTTCAGGCGGCCTTGGAAACCTTGCGTACGTAGAAGGATATCAGTCTAATAATGCTGATGTTACCTTCGTTGCAACTGTATTTATTTTAATCATCGTCTTTATTATTCAAATCATCGGTGATTTAATAACAAATATTATAGATAAACGATAAGGGAGGATTTACATTGAAAAAGCTATTTTTGGGTGCATTACTGCTTGTATTTGCAGGGGTTATGGCTGCCTGCGGATCAAATAACGGCGCTGAATCCGGCAAGAAAGAAATTGTGATTGCAGCGACAAAAACACCGCATGCGGAAATTTTAAAAGAAGCTGAACCATTATTGAAAGAAAAAGGCTACACGCTGAAAGTGAAAGTGCTTAGTGATTACAAGATGTACAACAAAGCTTTAGCTGATAAAGAAGTGGATGCGAACTACTTCCAGCACATTCCTTACCTTGAGCAAGAAATGAAAGAAAACACAGATTACAAGCTTGTGAATGCCGGAGCTGTTCACTTAGAGCCATTCGGTATTTACTCTAAAAAATACAAATCGCTGAAAGACCTTCCAAACGGTGCGACAATTATCCTGACAAACAATGTCGCTGAACAAGGCCGTATGCTTGCAATGCTTGAAAACGCAGGATTAATCACACTTGATTCTAAAGTGGAAACAGTTGACGCAACATTGAAGGACATTAAGAAAAACCCGAAAAACCTTGAATTCAAAAAAGTAGCGCCTGAATTAACGGCAAAAGCATATGATAACAAAGAAGGAGACGCGGTCTTCATCAATGTAAACTATGCGATCCAAAATAAATTAAATCCTAAAAAAGACGCGATTGAAGTAGAATCAACGAAAAACAACCCATACGCTAACATCATTGCAGTAAGAAAAGGCGAAGAAGATTCAGCAAAAATCAAAGCGCTGATGGAAGTTCTTCATTCTAAAGAGATCAAAGACTTCATCGAGAAAAAATACGACGGAGCTGTGCTTCCTGTATCTGAATAAGACTGAAACCCCGGATGAGAAATCCGGGGTTTTTTTCGGGTATTTTCATAAAAGCTGTTCATAATAAAAAGGAATGTTAAACAGATGGAGGGATCTTCTTTGAATCAAGACAGAGGAAGCATGCAGGACGCGCTAAAACAGTATAAATTAGGTTTAGGCACATTTGAACAAAAGATGCCGCTGATGGGAAGAAAGTTTAACGAGTTTACTGAACAATGCTTTGCCGGCAATTCTCTGACTGAAAGAGAAAAACAGCTGATCGCCCTCGGAATCGCCATCAATGCACAGGATGAATATTGCATGATCTATCACACAAAAGGCTGTCTTGATGAGGGAGCGACAGAAGAAAACATTCTCGAAGCAGTCAGTGTGGCAGCGGCATTTGGAGGCGGCGCGGCTCTCAGCCAAGGCGTGACAGTTGTCCAGCAGTGCATCGAGGAATTTGGAAACACCACGCATTAAGAGAAGGAATATTCCGAAAAACAATTCTCATTTGATCTAAAAGGATGCTTTCGTCTCATCTGCCGTTATTTCAAGCCATATCCTTTTTGCGGCATCCATCGCAAGGCTGATACAATAGAAGCAAATATATGAAGGGATTGATTCATTATTTGCAACAGCCAGGATAGACTGAACCTCGATTATACGTCTGAAATGGAAAAAGCGATGCAGCTGTCTCACGGAATTGGATACGAGGAGTACGGACGCCGGCTGGAAACAAGAATGAAAGTAGAGCGGCAGAGAGAGCTTGATTATGAAAAGAGCAAGCGGATTTCTGCGGGAGCTTATTGAGAAAATCAATCTTTTAAAAAAGGGTGGGAATCCACTCTTTTTCTTTTTCAATCGCTTTAATAAAGTGCTGATCTTTGTTAAACTTGAGGAATGTGCAAGGCATGATAAAAAGTTGTATTTACTTTTCATTTGTTATAAAATTAGAATGAGAATAAAATGAGAATAATGATTATATATTTTTGGAGGTATAGATATGGCTGCTTCAACATTAACGATCAAAGATCTTCACGTTGAAATCGAAGGGAAAGAGATCTTAAAGGGTGTAAACCTTGAAATAAAAGGCGGAGAGTTCCACGCTGTAATGGGACCGAACGGAACTGGTAAATCCACTTTATCAGCTGCTATTATGGGGCATCCTAAATATGAAGTAACAAAAGGCAGCATCACGCTTGACGGCAAAGATGTACTGGAGATGGAAGTGGACGAGCGTGCGCAGGCAGGTTTATTCCTTGCGATGCAGTACCCAAGTGAAATCAGCGGTGTGACAAACGCCGACTTCCTTCGTTCAGCAATCAACGCGCGCAGGGAAGAAGGCGATGAAATTTCTCTTATGAAATTCATCCGCAAAATGGACGAAAACATGGAGTTCCTTGAAATGGACCCTGAAATGGCTCAGCGCTACCTTAACGAAGGCTTCTCAGGCGGGGAGAAAAAACGCAACGAAATCCTTCAATTAATGATGATTGAACCGAAAATCGCCATCCTTGATGAAATCGACTCAGGTCTTGATATTGATGCACTGAAAGTTGTATCTAAAGGGATCAACAAAATGCGCAGCGAAAACTTCGGCTGCCTGATGATCACTCACTATCAGCGCCTGTTAAACTACATCACTCCAGATGTTGTTCACGTTATGATGCAAGGCCGCGTTGTAAAATCCGGCGGTGCAGAGCTTGCACAGCGTCTTGAAGCAGAAGGTTATGACTGGATCAAACAAGAACTTGGCATTGAAGACGAAACTGTAGACCAAGAAGCGTAAGCGTTAGGGGGATTAACATGACACTAGGTACAAAACTATCCGTAGATCAGGAGTATCTCAAAAGCTTTTCCGAGAAGCATCAAGAACCTGCCTGGCTGAAAGACCTGCGCTTACAGGCTCTTGAACAAGCTGAGGATCTGCCGATGCCGAAGCCTGACAAAACAAAAATCACAAACTGGAACTTCACGAGTTTCGCGAAGCATACAGTAGATACTGAACCGCTTTCTTCATTAGAAGATTTAACTGATGAAGTAAAAGCGCTGATCGATGTTGAAAACGAAGATAAAACATTATATGTACAGCGTGACCAGACGCCGGCATACCTATCTCTTTCTCAAGAATTGAAAGATAAAGGCGTCATCTTCACTGATATTCTGACTGCTGCACGCGAGCACAGCGACTTGGTGGAGAAATACTTTATGAAGGACGGCGTGAAGGTTGATGAGCATAAATTAACTGCTCTTCACGCAGCTCTTGTTAACGGAGGAGCATTCCTTTATGTTCCGAAAAATGTTCAGGTGGAGACGCCGGTTCAGGCTGTTTATGTCCACGAAAGCAATGATACGGCTCTCTTCAACCACGTGCTGATTGTGGCTGAAGACCACAGTTCTGTAACGTATGTTGAAAACTACATCAGTACTGTAAACCCGAAAGACGCTGTCTTCAATATTATCAGTGAGGTCATCACAGGTGATAATGCCAGCGTGACATACGGTGCGGTGGATAATCTGTCTAGCGGTGTGACAACATATGTTAACCGCCGCGGTGCTGCTCGCGGACGCGACAGCAAAATTGAGTGGGCTCTGGGCCTGATGAACGACGGCGACACGATTTCCGAAAACACAACAAACCTTTACGGTGACGGCACATACGGCGATACGAAAACGGTTGTTGTCGGAAGAGGAGAGCAAACAGAGAACTTTACAACACAAATCATCCATTTCGGTAAAGCTTCAGAAGGTTATATCTTGAAGCACGGTGTGATGAAGGATTCCGCTTCTTCTATCTTTAATGGAATCGGCAAAATCGAACATGGCGCTTCTAAAGCGAATGCGGAGCAAGAATCACGTGTGCTGATGCTCAGTGAAAAAGCACGCGGCGACGCAAACCCTATTCTTTTAATTGACGAAGACGATGTAACTGCAGGACATGCGGCATCTGTCGGCCGTGTGGACCCTATTCAGCTTTACTACCTGATGAGCCGCGGAATTGCGAAAGAAGAAGCAGAACGCTTAGTCATCTACGGATTCCTTGCACCGGTAGTAAACGAACTTCCGATTGAAGGCGTTAAGAAACAATTAGTTTCTGTTATCGAAAGGAAAGTGAAGTAATGAATATCACGGATATTCGTGAACAGTTCCCGATCCTTCATCAGCAAGTGAACGGACATGATCTCGTTTATCTCGACAGCGCGGCGACTTCTCAGAAGCCGCGTGCTGTCATTGAAACACTGGATAAGTATTATAACCAATACAATTCCAATGTTCACCGGGGCGTCCATACACTTGGAACCAGAGCGACAGACGGTTATGAAGGAGCGCGTGAAAAAGTCCGCAAGTTTATTAACGCGAAGTCAATGGCTGAGATTATTTTCACAAAAGGCACGACCACATCACTGAATATGGTGGCGTTAAGCTATGCGCGCGCCAACCTGAAACCGGGTGATGAAGTGGTCATCACCTACATGGAGCATCATGCGAATATCATTCCGTGGCAGCAGGCTGTCAAAGCGACTGGCGCCACATTAAAATATATTCCGCTGCAGGAAGACGGAACGATTTCTTTAGAAGACGTCAGAGAAACGGTCACAAGCAACACAAAAATTGTTGCAGTGTCTCATGTATCTAACGTTCTCGGCACGATCAACCCGATTAAAGACATGGCGAAAATTGCCCATGATAATGGGGCTGTTATTGTGGTGGACGGTGCACAAAGCACGCCTCACATGAAAATTGATGTGCAGGATCTCGATTGCGACTTCTTTGCGCTTTCTTCCCATAAAATGTGCGGCCCTACCGGTGTTGGTGTGCTGTACGGAAAGAAAGCCCTGCTGGAAAACATGGAGCCTGCCGAATTCGGCGGTGAAATGATCGACTTTGTCGGGCTTTATGAATCAACTTGGAAAGAGCTTCCGTGGAAATTCGAAGCGGGTACGCCGATTATTGCAGGAGCAATCGGTCTCGGTGCCGCAATTGATTTTCTCGAAGAGATCGGTCTTGATGAAATCTCCCGCCACGAGCACAAGCTTGCAGCTTATGCACTTGAACGCTTCCGCCAGCTTGACGGCGTAACTGTTTACGGACCGCAAGAGCGTGCCGGACTTGTCACATTTAATCTCGATGATGTTCATCCTCACGATGTGGCAACCGTACTTGATGCGGAAGGGATCGCTGTCAGAGCCGGCCACCATTGCGCGCAGCCGCTGATGAAATGGCTGGATGTAACTGCTACTGCAAGAGCAAGCTTTTATCTGTATAATACAGAGGAAGAGATTGATAAGCTTGTGGAAGCTCTTCAAAAGACAAAGGAGTATTTTACAAATGTCTTTTAATGCAAACTTAGATACATTGTACAGACAGGTGATTATGGATCATTACAAAAACCCGCGCAACAAAGGGGTTTTGAATGACAGCATCGTCGTGGATATGAACAATCCGACATGCGGCGACCGAATCAGACTGACAATGAAGCTTGACGGAGACATCGTGGAAGATGCGAAATTTGAAGGGGAAGGCTGTTCCATTTCAATGGCATCCGCTTCGATGATGACTCAGGCGATTAAAGGGAAAGATATTGAAACAGCCCTTTCCATGTCTAAGATTTTCTCGGATATGATGCAAGGGAAAGAATATGATGATTCTATAGATCTCGGGGATATTGAAGCCCTTCAAGGCGTTTCGAAATTCCCGGCCCGTATCAAATGTGCAACCCTGTCATGGAAAGCACTTGAAAAAGGAGTCGCAAAAGAAGAAGGCGGCAATTAAAAGGATTGGAGTGAAAATGGATGGCTAAAAAAATGCCTGATATTGGTGAATACAAGTATGGTTTTCACGACAAGGACGTTTCCATTTTCCGTTCAGAGCGCGGATTGACAAAAGAAATCGTAGAAGAAATTTCTCGCATGAAAGAAGAGCCTCAATGGATGCTTGATTTCCGCTTGAAATCACTCGAGCATTTCTACAACATGCCGATGCCTCAATGGGGCGGAGATTTAAACTCACTGAACTTTGACGAAATTACGTACTACGTAAAACCGTCTGAGCGTTCAGAGCGTTCTTGGGATGAAGTTCCTGACGAAATTAAGCAAACATTCGACAAGCTCGGTATTCCTGAAGCTGAACAAAAATACCTTGCGGGTGTTTCTGCTCAGTACGAATCTGAGGTTGTATACCACAACATGAAAGAAGATCTTGAAGCGCAAGGCATCGTCTTTAAAGACACTGACAGCGCGTTGAAAGAAAATGAAGATATCTTCCGTGAGCACTGGGCAAAAGTGATCCCGCCGACTGATAACAAGTTTGCGGCGCTTAACTCAGCTGTTTGGTCCGGCGGATCTTTCATCTATGTGCCTAAAGGCGTGAAGGTTGAAACACCGCTTCAAGCTTACTTCCGTATCAACTCTGAAAACATGGGTCAGTTCGAACGTACGCTGATCATCGTTGACGAAGAAGCGAGCGTTCATTATGTTGAAGGCTGTACTGCCCCTGTTTACACAACAAACTCACTTCACAGTGCGGTTGTTGAGATTATCGTGAAAAAAGGCGGCTACTGCCGTTATACAACGATCCAAAACTGGGCGAACAACGTTTACAACCTAGTAACGAAGCGTACAGTTTGTGAAGAAAACGCAACAATGGAATGGATCGACGGCAACATCGGTTCTAAACTGACAATGAAATATCCGGCTTGTATCCTTAAAGGCGAAGGCGCGCGCGGTATGACGCTTTCTATCGCTCTTGCGGGTAAAGGCCAGCATCAGGATGCGGGTGCGAAAATGATTCACCTTGCACCAAACACATCATCCACAATCGTGTCAAAATCGATTTCAAAACAAGGCGGAAAAGTAACGTACCGCGGAATCGTCCACTTCGGACGCAAAGCGGAAGGCGCCCGCTCTAACATCGAGTGCGATACGCTCATTATGGATAACAAATCAACTTCAGACACAATTCCTTACAATGAAATCTTAAATGATAACATTTCATTGGAGCATGAAGCGAAAGTGTCTAAAGTATCTGAAGAGCAGCTCTTCTACTTGATGAGCCGCGGTATTTCCGAAGAAGAAGCGACTGAAATGATCGTAATGGGCTTCATCGAGCCATTCACAAAAGAGCTTCCAATGGAATACGCAGTTGAAATGAACCGTTTGATTAAGTTCGAAATGGAAGGTTCAATCGGTTAATTTTTTATAAAAAGGACGTGGCTGGTTTTCAGTCGCGTCCTTTTTTGTATCCAGAAGAAAAACCGCTGGCCGAGAAGCCGCGGTTTCTTACTCTTCGATCTCCTGATTGATAATTTGTTTTACAGATGTATTGCTGTTGTGTTCCCTGTTCATCTCTTGTAAACGAGTATAAGCCGTGTCGAATTCCTCTTTTGACATCTGTTTTGCAGCTAATGCAGAGCATAAAATGGCAAAGGCGATCGGCATTGTATCAATGTGAATATCGATATGGACTTCTGAATTGCCGCTGTTTTCGATCATAGATCCATTGTTAGGCATCTCTTGAGTATATCTGTTGATAGGAATGATATTCTCGTTCATTACTCTTCTCCGTCTTGTGATTGCGCTTGTGCCTGATCCTGATCTGTATTCACGTTAACCACGACTTTTGCATTGCCGCTGTTTTCAACTTTAGCCACTGCTACATTGCGCTTTTTGTTTTCTTCATTTTCATGATGATTTTCGCTCATGGTATCATCCTTTCTCTATTGATAGTGACAGGATATTCAATAGAAGAGTGAAGAGATTGGACGAACTTCGCGGTTTTTCCACATTGGGGCAAAAGGTCGAAGGAAAGCACTCTATTTGGTAAAATGAATAGACATTATAATAGAAAAGGTGTTTGCTTATGAAATCGTACATCATCGTCGGCGCAGGAATTCTCGGCGCGTCGACTGCTTACCATCTTGTCAAATTGGGTGCCCGGGTCACGGTGATTGACCGAAGGGAACCTGGACAAGCGACTGGCGCGGCGGCCGGGATCGTCTGTCCTTGGCTTTCCCAGCGGCGCAATCAGGATTGGTATCAGCTTGCCAAGGGAGGAGCACGGTATTATACGGATTTAATCCATCAATTGGAACAAGACGGAGAAACAGATACAGGATATAAGCGTGTCGGTGCCATCAGCATTCATACTGATGCGTCAAAGCTTGATAAGATGGAGGAGCGGGCGTTTAAGAGACGGGAGGATGCGCCGGAAATCGGCGACATTACACGCTTGTCGGCAAGTGAAACGAAAAAGCTGTTTCCGATTTTAGCTGACGGCTATGAATCAGTTCATATCAGCGGTGCCGCCCGTGTGAACGGAAGAGCGCTGTGCCGGTCGCTTTTAGGCGCTGCAGAGAAACGAGGCGCAAAGATTATCAAAGGAAATGCGTCCTTGCTTTTTGAAAATGGAACGGTCACCGGTGTACAAACAGATACGCAGCAGTTTATGGCTGACGCGGTAATTGTGACAGCGGGGGCATGGGCCAATGAGATTATGAAGCCTCTTGGCATTCATTTTCAAGTGTCCTTTCAGAAAGCGCAGATTATGCATTTTGAAATGATGGACACCGATACAGAATCGTGGCCGGTTGTGATGCCGCCGAACGATCAGTACATTCTTTCGTTTGATAACGGCAGAATTGTAGCTGGCGCCACACACGAAAACAATGCCGATCTTGATGATCTGCGTGTGACAGCCGGAGGACAGCACGAAGTATTGAGTAAAGCGCTAGCGTCAGCACCGGGTCTCGCTGATGCTGCTGCCATTGAAACAAGAGTGGGCTTCAGGCCGTTTACACCAGGATTTCTGCCAGTTGTTGGCGCTGTACCGGACGTTCAAGGCCTTTTTGCCGCTAACGGTTTAGGCGCTTCGGGATTAACGATGGGGCCTTTCTTGGGTTCAGAGCTCGCAAATCTAGTTCTCGGAAAGCAGACAAAAATCGACCTTAGCCCTTATGATCTAGCCGAAGCGTTGCATAATAAGTAAAAGCATAACAAACAAATATAATAAGCTGTTCTAGCTTTTCTTTTCTGTCTGTGTTAGCATTTACCTTTAATGAAAAAGAGGACGTGAACTGATTTTGATAAAAATTGATATACCTGCACCAAATGTCACCATCACCGAACGACAGCAGTCAGCTAATGATAACGAGCCGAAAATAAAGGCGATTCACGGATTCATCGACTTTCACCAGATACCAAGGGATAAAGGCGGCATCTTCATGTTTTACAACATTCATGACGAGCTGCTGTTTGTCGGTAAAGCTAGAAAGTTAAGACAGAGAATTAAGAAGCATTTTGAAGACACTGTCTCACCGATCAAACATCACAGAGACGAAGTATATAAAATTGAAGTATGTGTAGTCGATGATCCAATGGAAAGAGAAATTTACGAAACGTATATCATCAACACACAGCACTCGAAGTACAATATAGACAAGGTATTCTTTAAATAAGAAGCCAGTCTGCGGATTGAACAGCGAAGCCAGAGCTTATGTTAAGCTCTGGCTTTTGATTTGGGCATTTTTCCGCAAATCGACCCTTTGTCTATCAGTTGAGTAAATTATTGAGAAATTTCAGAAAATAATATTGACAATCCCAGTCGCGGACTTTAATATAACAATATATAATGTTATATAACGTTATATAATAAAAATGAGGAGTGAAGGATTTGAGTCAGGTCACAGCAAAAGTAAATCGTGAGGTTCAAGCTTTCTTGCAGGATTTGAAAGGGAAAACCATTGACCATGTATTCTTTGTCGCATGCGGAGGGTCTTCGGCTATTATGTATCCGAGTAAATATGTGTTTGACAGGGAGTCAAAATCAATCAACTCCGACCTTTACAGCTCCAACGAATTTATTCAGCGTAACCCTGTTCAGCTTGGTGAAAAGTCTCTTGTTATTTTGTGTTCGCATTCGGGAAATACTCCGGAAACAGTCAAAGCTGCTGCGTTTGCAAGGGGCAAAGGCGCACTTACGATTGCGATGACGTATAAACCGGAGTCTCCTTTAGCACAGGAAGCGCAATATGTTGCCCAGTACGATTGGGGTGATGAGGCACTTGCAATCAATACGAACTATGGCGTTCTGTATCAAATCGTTTTCGGCACCCTGCAAGTATTAGAAAACAATACGAAATTTGAACAAGCAATTGAAGGTTTAGATCAATTGCAAGCTGTGTATGAAGAAGCCCTTAAGCAGGAAGCTGACAACGCACAGCAATTCGCAAAAGCTCATGAAAAAGAAAGCATTATTTATACAATGGCAAGCGGTGCAAACTACGGTGTCGCTTACTCCTACAGCATCTGCATTCTCATGGAAATGCAATGGATTCATTCCCACGCCATTCATGCCGGAGAATATTTTCACGGACCGTTTGAAATTATTGATGAATCCGTGCCGTTTATCATCCTGCTCGGTTTAGATGAAACTAGACCTCTTGAAGAGCGGGCGCTTACCTTCTCGAAAAAGTATGGCAAAAAGCTTACTGTGCTTGATGCCGCATCTTACGATTTCACTGCAATTGACGATTCAGTTAAAGGCTATCTTGCTCCGCTCGTTCTCAACCGTGTGCTGAGAAGCTATGCGGACGAGCTTGCAGAGGCGAGAAATCATCCTTTATCTCATAGAAGATACATGTGGAAAGTTGAGTATTGATCTGAAACTGAGGAACCATTATGCATTAGACTATAATGTTATATAACATTATAGTCTAATGTCCAGAGGAGGCCAACCCTTTGAAGAAAATGTTGTTGTTCTTGATCATTGCAGCTGTCAGTATGCTCACCATTGCGGGCTGTTCGAGCCAGAGCAGTTCAGCGGATGGAAAGGTGACATTGAAATTTTTCCACAGATGGCCGAAGGAGCCGGAAAAAAGTTATTTTGAAGAGGTTGTTAAGGAATTTGAAAAAGAGCATCCGGATATCGACATTCAAATTGAAGCCGTTTTGAATGACTCCTATAAAGACAAAATTAAGGTTATGCTGGGAACCACCAGCCCTCCTGATATTTACTTCTCTTGGAGTGACGAGTTTGCTTTTAAGTTCATCAGAGGCAATAAAGCACTTGATCTCTCGTCCTACTACAAAAATGATACAGATTGGTCATCACAGCTCGTTCAATCGCAAGTTACACCATTTACTTATGAAAACAAGCAGTATGGTGTACCGTGGCAAATGGACGCTAAATCATTCTTCTATAATAAAGACATTTTTCAAAAGCTGAACCTTGATCCCCCAAAGACATGGGATGAATTAATTGATGTATCAAAAAAGCTGAAAGAAAATGGCTACACACCGATCAGTTTCGGAACAAAGGCGACTTGGACAATCTCGCACTACATCGGCACGCTCAATCAGCGGATGGTAGATGAAAAAACACGGGAAAAGGACTATAACGCCAAAACAGGTGAATTTACTGATGAAGGCTATGTAAAAGCGCTTGAAAAGCTTCAGGAGCTAATGCCTTACTTCAATAAACATGTAAACTCCGTCGATCATGAATATGTGAGACAGCAATTTAAGAGCGGAAAGTCGGCGATGATATATGCGGAAACAGCGGAAATCAAGCTGGTTGAACCGGTGAATCTGGGGATGTTCCCATTCCCTGAAATCAGCGGGCAAAAAGGATCTTCAAAAGCGTTAACGGGAGCGCCAGAAGGGTTCATGATTGCCTCAAAAACAAAACATCCGAAGGAAGCGATGGAATTTTTGCAGTTTCTGACGTCGAAAAAAATGGGTGAAAAGCTCGTCAAAGATGTCGGGAAATACAGTGCGGTGCAAGGAACGGCTACCGAAGAAAATTCTACAGCTATTCAGCGTGAAGCAGTTCAGCAAATTGTTGATGCCAAATCAATGATTCCATGGTTTGATATGGATGTCGATGTTGAAATCGCAGATGCGTATTTAACGAGTGTCCAGCAAATGCTTGGCGGCGACATGACACCGGAGCAGGTGATGAAAGCCGTTCAAAAAGCAGCGAAGCAAGTGAAGGCGTCAGCTGAATAAATCAAAGAAAAGGTGAAGCTTCGCACCTTTTCTTTTTATAAAGGAGATGAGATATCCTTGGTCAATCAGAATAAAATAATCCCCTATTTGTTTTTGGTGCCCGCTCTCGTTTTTTTACTTTTCGTTTATATCCCGATTTTTGAGAATGTCTTCCTCAGCCTGTTTCAATGGAGCTCTTTTTCTCCGGAAAAAACGTTTATCGGATTGAAAAACTATGTTGAATTATTTCATGATCCTGTCTTCTATCAGGCACTTACCAATAATGTGCTTTACGCAGTGATCTCAATTGTATGCCAGGTATTTGGCGGTTTGATTTTGGCGGCGGTGCTTGAGGATAAGCTGGTCAGAAAATGGTCGCCGTTTTTTCGTACCGTTTTCTTTTTGCCGGTTGTCATCTCCATGACGGTGATTGCGCTTTTGTTTGATTTTATTTACAACCCTGAGACGGGGCTTTTAAATCAGCTGCTTCAGGCGGTCGGTCTTGATCAGCTGACGAGAGCCTGGCTCGGGGATGACAGCACGGCTATGCTTTCTGTTATTTTTGTGTCTCAATGGCAATCTGTCGGTTATATTGTGATGCTATACATTGTGTCAATTCAAAAAATACCGGATGAACTGTATGAAGCGGCCCGGCTTGACGGAGCGGGAAAAATTCAGCAGTTTTTTCATATTACCGTTCCCCAGACGAAAGAGATGTCTTTTGTTGCAGTGGTTATGACGCTGACCGGCGCATTTACGGTATTTAATGAACCGTACATATTGACAGGCGGCGGGCCGGGAAACGCCTCAGAAGTATTAAGCACGTTTTTATACAAAAGCGCCTTTACAAAGGATATGATGGGCTATGCCTCAGCGATTGCCACCGTTGTGTTACTCATTACGCTCGCATTGTCGCTCATGCAAATGAAGTTCTTTAAAACCGGAAAGGAGGACTAACAGATGCTGCCTCAGAAGGAGACAGATTCGTTCAGATTGGAGCCTGTGCCAGACCGGCACATTGAGATGAAAAGAAAGCCTAGACGAAAATGGTACATCGGAGAAACGTCTGTGTGGGTTTTTCTATTTCTATATCTTATTGCGATCGCCTATCCGCTTCTATGGATGGTGATGAGCGCCTTTAAAAACTCGGACGATATTTTTGAGCATAGCTGGTCGCTGCCGTCTTCATGGCATCCGGAAAATTTTGTGTCCGCCTGGAATCAGGGGATTTCTTCTTATTTTATGAACAGTGTCATCGTCACGGCGCTTACGTGTGTGATCACTGTCTTTATCAGTGCATGGGCGGCGTACGGCCTTTCCCGGTTTGAGTTTAAAGGAAAAGGATTCTTTTTGGTGCTTTGTCTTGGCGGTTTGATGCTGACGCCGCAGGTCAGTCTTGTGCCGCTTTATTCTATTATTCAGTCGCTGGGCCTTTACAATACGTATTGGGCGTTAATCCTGCCGTATGCGGCTTACCGGATCCCATTCACCATCATTTTGATCCGTTCCTATTTTCTTTCTGTTTCCAAAGAATTGGAGGAGGCGGCTTATTTAGATGGGTGCACGAGTTTTGGAGTATTTTTCAGAATTTTCTTACCAATGAGTGTGCCGATTTTGGTGACATCCGGCATTTTGACGGCTTACCATACGTGGAATGAGTTTATGTTTGCGATTATCTTCATAGATGATGAGAATTTGCGGACCATTCCAGCCGGGCTGATGCAGTTTAGAGACGCGCTGCAGACAGATTGGGGCGTCCTGCTGGCGGGATTAACGATTTCAGCTGCGCCGATTATTATTCTATTTTTATTGATGCAGAAATATTTTGTCCGCGGGATTGCAAGCGGAAGTGTAAAAGGATAAAGGAGGAAGCACAATGAAATTGATTGCGGTTGGAGATAACGTTGTAGATTACTATCAGGACCAAGAAACGTTCTATCCGGGAGGAAATGCCTTAAACGTCGCAGTGCTTGCCAAACGGCTCGGGCATGATGCTTCCTATATCGGGATCGTTGGCAATGACGAAGCAGCGGCACATCTTTTGAACGTACTGAAAATGGAGAAGGTCAATGCGGATTACATCCGCCAGGCGCACGGAGAAAACGGAATGGCGATTGTCACCCTTGATGAACAGGGGGACCGTATTTTTGTCAGATCAAATAAAGGCGGCATTCAGTCCCGGCTTCGGCTCGCGTTCCAGGAGAAAGATATAGCCTTTATCAGCGGGCATGATCTGCTGCATACCAGTGTGTACAGCAGACTTGAGAACGATCTTCCGCAACTGTGCGGGCTGATCCCGGTCTCCTTTGATTTTTCAACTAATCGGGAAAATGATTATTTGAGGAAGGTCTGTCCTTATGTGACGTATGCGTTTTTTTCAGGAAGCGATTTGAGTGAGTCGGAGTGCGGCGAGCTTGCTGAAAAAGCTCATAAGTATGGAGCGAAAATCGTATGTATGACTCGCGGGGGCCAAGGAGCAATCCTGTCTTCGGGTGACCGAATCTACCATCAGCCGATTGTGGAAACTGATATAATAGATACACTTGGAGCGGGAGATTCTTTCATTGCGGGTTTTTTGACTGCTTTTTGCGAGAAGCAGGACATCATGCACGCTTTGCGCCAAGCGGCGGAAACGGCTGCGAAAACATGTGGTGTGTACGGGGCTTTCGGTTATGGCCATCCTTTTCGCTTGGAGGATGGGGGAAGCAGTGAAAAAACGAGAATACTATAAGCAGTGTCTCGTTTTTTATGCCTGTTATGTGTAGGGACTGTTGATCGTAAAAGTGACACGGTTTGTGTGCATCAGAAACAGTGAGCAATAGATTGGCTGGTCGTTTGATGTAAAAGCCGTTTTGTCGATTTCAAACAGTGCATCCCCGATATCGCAATCCAGGTATTTGCTTTCCTCCTGCTGGGCATATACGACATTTAATAGCTTCGTATTGTACGTGGGTACAACTTTGTATTGCTGTTTCAAAATATCATGCATGGATACGCCGTCAGCAATAAAGGTATCAATGCCGGGAAACAAATCCAGCGGATAATGCGTCACTTCAAAGGAAAGCGGCTGATCATCGTTATATAAAATCCGTTTTAATTCAACGACAGGGCTCTCGGGATTGATTTGCAGCTTTTCGGCAATGGGTTTTGCCGCAGGAATGATCTCATGGGACAGCACCTGATGCTTCGGTTTTTTGCCGGTTGATTCCATAAATTCTGAGTAGCCGTTTACAGCGATCAGCTCTCGTTTTAATTTAGGGCTTTTAACGAACGTTCCCTTTCCCTGCTGCCTGATTAGATAGCCTTCCTCGACTAAATCGAGAATGGCTTTCCTGACGGTAATGCGGCTGACATTATACTTGCTGCAAAGCTCGTTTTCGGTAGGCAGCTTGGCAGTTGGGGAATACACGCCCTTTTTGATGTCATCAGTGATGATTTGTTTTAGCTGAATGTATAAAGGTGTAGAACTTCCGTTGTTTAACAAAGGGTAGCCTCCTTTTAACCTATTATTCATATTATAATGTATTATGACGTTATAATACAAATTCACACTTTTTATTTTGGAAATATAGCAAAAATAGGAATCGATTACTCTAAAAATAACAGAAAGACCAAGTTGTTTCCAGTGACGAAATAACAGATCAAAAGATAGGGGGACATTACTGGTGGCTTCGTTAACATTTGAGCATGTCAAAAAATCATATCACTCACAATTAACGGTGAAGGACTTTGATTTAGATGTAAAGGATAAAGAGCTTTTGGTGCTGGTGGGGCCGTCAGGATGCGGAAAATCGACCACGCTGCGGATGGTGGCGGGATTGGAAAGCATCTCTGCAGGAAACCTCCTCATCGATGGGGAGCGGGTCAATGATCTCCCGCCGAAAGAACGTGATATTGCGATGGTATTCCAAAATTATGCCCTTTATCCACATATGACGGTTTTTGATAATATGGCGTTTGGATTAAAGCTCAGAAAGATGCCGAAACAGGAAATTGCCGGGCGAGTCCATGCGGCAGCAAGAATTTTAGAGATTGAGCATTTGCTGAAGAGAAAACCGAAGGCGCTCTCCGGCGGGCAGCGGCAAAGAGTGGCGCTTGGCCGATCGATTGTGAGGGAGCCGAAGGTCTTTTTAATGGACGAGCCGCTTTCCAATCTGGACGCAAAGCTGAGAGTGACGATGCGGACAGAAATCAGCAAGCTTCACCAGCGTTTAGAGGCTACTATCATTTATGTCACGCATGACCAGACCGAAGCGATGACAATGGGCGATCGGATTGTCGTAATGAATGAAGGGGAAATCCAGCAAGTGGCGAAACCTCACGACATTTATCATTACCCGGCAAATCTGTTTGTCGCAGGATTCATCGGCTCCCCTGGAATGAACTTTCTGAAAGGCGTTATTGAAGAACAGCATGGAGAGCTGTTTTTCACAAACCCCTCGATCAGGCTTCATATTCCTGAAGAAAAAGCGAAGCGGCTTAAAGAAAAGGGATATGCGGAAGAACAAGTGATTACCGGTGTCCGGCCGGAGCATATCACACAAATGACAGAAAATGATCAGCTGTTTGATTCAGTGTTTAAAGCAAAGGTAGAAGTGAATGAAAATCTGGGATCAGAGCTGATTGTGCATGTCACGGCAGGGGATGAACGGCTCACGGTCCGCCTGGACGGAAACACGCGAATCGCCGCAGGCGATTCGATCCAGCTGGCAGTGAAAATGGATCACGTCGTTTTTTTCGATGCGGAGACAAAAGAGGCTGTGTATTAGAAAAGGTGCTCCTAAACAGGAGCACCTATTTCTTATGGCCAAATCTCGTCCGCCCATTCGGGGTGGTCGATAAATGGATTGCGGTTGTGCTGATATTTCTCATAAATGATTTCATTTCTTTTTCGCTCGCGGTCATCAACAGGGTCTTGCTTATTCCATTCGAGCAGGACAGATTGTTTTCCGTGATAAGGAGCTGAGCCGTTGCCTGTTTTATCATTCAGTTCAAGATCAGGGTATCCGTCATCACCTTCATAACGAACAGCCATGTAAAACAGCATGCGGGCGACATCGCCTTTCACATCATCGCGGGGCTCCCATGAATCTCCGTCATAATAATTTCCGGGCGCTTTCGCATGTTCTGTGCCGCCGTTGTCAAAATCCATATTTCCTCTTGCGCTGTTGACTTGAACATCAGCCGGGCGCAAATGATGAATGTCGGTGCCAGGCCCCTTGCTTGTACCAAAGTCACCATGGGATTTCGCCCAAACGTGCTCGCGGTTCCAATCGCCGACATTGCCGCCGTTCAGGTTTTTCGACCGGGATTCATTCGTATAGAGCAGGATGACGTTATTTGGGTTTCTCGGGTCTTCATCGGTTTCTTTCAGCGCGTTCCATACCTCGCTGTAGGACAGCATTGTGTGCCCGCTGATGATGCGGTGCAAGGCGTTTTTTAGCGATTCTCCTGTTTTTCCTTCAGTCCCTTCATAATAGGTATCTGTGTCAGTGTAGGGTGCAGCGGGGGCGGCTAATGAGAGAAGGCCCCCGGTTCCTGAAGGGGAAGACGCGAATCGGTCATTCAGGCTCAATGCGGTCTGCGGGCTTGCTGAAGCGGCGGGTGCAAACCATCCGGAAATCAGTAATACACAAATGAGCGGCAGAAACCATGCTTTTTTTGTCATCACTTGCCCTCCTTTTATCAGATCATATCTATTATCTAAAATTGAAACAAAGGATAGAAGTGTCATTTTGTATATTTTTCATTAAAATTGTAAATTAGTCCCTTTGGAGGAGGCAGATATCCACTGTTCCAATATCTTTAGGCCCCGTTTTTGCTTCAGCTGAGATTTGGCAAGGCCTGTTCCCTCTTCAATTGATGTGGTATGTCCGAATAAATAGTAACGCAGTCCCGCATTCATGATGACTTGCTTTCTATCATAGTCTACCTAGGCTTCCTAGCTGCCGGGGATCGCCTTGATTTTTCTGCCTGTACGGCCGGACTCATAGTTTGATGCAAAGCTGCTTCGTTCGCCTTTAATCCATAGTCCTCCGGTTTTAAAATAAACGATTCCGTTTTGTTCTCATTGATTGTAAACATGAAGCTGTTGCAGTGAACAGGGACTCTGTTGCATATTGGCTCTCTCCCTTACCGTATTTTCTATTGACTTTACATGAAAATGACACTGAGAGGTAGGGAGGTTCTGGCCGATCTAGTTCCGAATGGATATTGTGACTAAAAAATAAACGATTTTTTGGTTAATCTGTCAATGAACTATCGAGTTCCCCCTTCTATAATGAAGTCACCATAACGGCCAGGGGGGAGTACATGGAAAAGCAGAAGCTTTCAGTCAAAAACAGCATCACAGATTATATTGAATGGCTCGCCCAATACGGCGCATCTGCGGACGGCGGCGTAACGAGGCTTTTGTACACAAAAGAGTGGATGGACGCGCAGCTCGCCGTGAAAACGGAAATGTCTTCATTTGGGCTTGAAACAAGATTCGACGATGTCGGAAATGTGTTTGGAAGGCTTTCGGGCACCCAGTCTCCAGATGAAGTGATTGTAACCGGTTCACATATCGATACGGTTATCAATGGGGGAAAGTATGACGGCGCCTATGGCGTTCTTGCGGCAATGCTCGCGATAAAGCAGCTCAAAGAAACGTACGGAGCGCCGAAAAAAACACTCGAAGCAGTCTCCTTATGTGAGGAGGAGGGGAGCCGTTTTCCGATGACCTATTGGGGATCGGGGAATATGACGGGCGTTTTTTCAGTAAAGGATGCAGGAGAACCGAGAGACGAATTAGGCGTCTCTCTGCAAACAGCGATGTATGAGAGCGGTTTTGGCAAAGGCGTGTTCCAGTCAGCGTATAGGACAGATATCAGCGCTTTTGTTGAGCTTCATATTGAACAGGGGCAGACATTGGAAATGTCAGGGCGGGACCTCGGCATTGTGACAAGTATTGCGGGTCAGAGGCGATATCTCGTCACGCTGGAGGGGGAATGCAATCACGCGGGAACCACCTCCATGAAATGGCGAAAGGACCCGCTTGCAGCCAGCAGCCACATCATTCATGAACTGCTGCTGCGGTCGGAAGAGCAGCCGGATGAGCTCCGCCTGACATGCGGAAAAATAACGGCAGAGCCTAATGTAGCCAATGTCATACCGGGCCGCGTGCAGTTTTCAATCGATATTCGCCATCAGCATCAGCACGTGCTGGAGCAATTTCATGAAGACATGGCTGCTTTGATCAACGGCATTTGCCATCAAAAAGGGATTCGCGCCGTAATTGATGAATATATGCGGATAGAGCCTGTGCCAATGGACGAAAGGTTGAAGGCTGCGGCTTCTGAAACAGCGGCAGAAAACGGCATCAGCTGTGAAGAAATGGTGAGCGGAGCAGGGCATGACGCGCAAATGATCGGAAGGCGCCATCCAGCTTGTATGCTGTTTGTGCCAAGCCGCGGCGGGATCAGCCACTCACCGAAGGAATATACCTCAGCCAGACAGCTTGAGATCGGTGTCCGCGCATTGATTGATTTATTATACAAACTGGCTTATTGATAAAGGAGGAATGGCTGTGTCAGGCAGAAAAGAATTATGTACCCCATTAAGAACGATTATGACGCCGGGTCCTGTTGAGGTTGATCCGCGTGTATTAAGAGTGATGAGCACCCCGGTTGTCGGCCAATTTGATCCGGCGTTTACGGATATCATGAATGAAACGATGGAGATGCTCAGGGAGCTGTTCCAAACGAAAAATCGCTGGGCATACCCGATTGACGGCACTTCACGGGCGGGAATTGAAGCGGTGCTGGCGAGTGTGATTGAGCCGGGAGATGATGTCCTCATTCCCATTTATGGACGCTTCGGCTATTTGCTGACTGAAATCGCTGAGCGGTATGGGGCGAATGTTCATACACTTGAGTGTGAATGGGGAATGGTTTTTGACCCAGATGACATCATACGGGGATTGAAAAAAGTGAGGCCGAAAATTGTGGCCATGGTGCATGGGGAAACATCCACAGGGCGAATTCACCCGCTGAAAGCAATCGGCGAAGCCTGCCGAGCCGAGGATGCATTGTTTATTGTCGATGCAGTTGCGACGATTGGCGGCTGCGAGGTCAAAGTCGATGATTGGAAGATTGACGCAGCCATCGGCGGCACGCAAAAATGCTTGTCTGTTCCATCGGGGATGGCGCCGATTACATATAATGAGCGGGTGGCAGATGTGATTGCGGCTCGTAAAAAGGTGGAGCGCGGCATAGCGACAAAAGCTGACAGGTCGACGCTTTCGGGAAACCGGCCGATCACAAGTAATTATTTTGATTTAAGCCAGCTTGAGGATTATTGGAGCGAAAGACGGCTCAATCATCATACAGAAGCGACGACGATGCTGTACGCTTTGCGTGAGGGTGTCAGGCTGGTGCTTGAAGAAGGTCTTGATGCCCGCTTTGAGCGGCATCGCCATCATGAGACCGCATTATCAGCAGGGATTAAGGCAATGGGGCTGAAGCTGTTTGGAGATGACACCTGCAAAATGCCTGTTGTCACTTGTGTAGAAATCCCCGGTGGCGTTGACGGCGAGTCTGTCCGCCGCATGCTGTTGGCGCAATTCGGAATCGAAATCGCCAGCTCATTCGGCCCTCTGGTGGGAAAGATCTGGAGAATCGGCACGATGGGCTACAGCTGCAGAAAAGAAAACGTGCTGTTCGTGCTTGCCGGGTTAGAGGCAGTACTACTCAGACATGGCGCAGGGATCGAAGCAGGAAAAGCGCTCCAAGCGGCGCTTGATGTGTACGAAAACGCCGGCCGCCAGGCGGCGGTATAAAGAAAAGCTTACGGGAAGTCCGCAAGCTTCAGCGTGTCGACAAACCCTCGCATTCGTTGTCAAGGCTGCGCTTCGGTGCTCACGAATTTCATTATTCGCTGTGCTCTGATGCTCGCCTTTCCTAGACTTCAAGGGTTTTCAATCACGCTGAAAAGATGACAAAACCCTAAAACCATAAACCGTTTTAGGATTTTGTCAACAATCGAAGCTTGTGGGAACGCCGCAAGCTTTTTTAGTGATACGATTTTTCGCTTTTTCTCCAATCTGTTTTTCTTCGTTTGACCCTTTTTACAAATCCTCTTTCCCCGTGTTGCATTTTCTGACGAAGCATGAGTCATTTTTCCTTCCATCAGCTATTCTTTATACAAGTTACCTATAAAATCATGCTGAACTTGTTGTTTCTTAAAGCGATTTTTGAGAGGAGGATGCAGCGTTGGGAAATTTGCAAATGATGTTAGATGCGCTCCTGGAAGATCAGGATGAGGCTGTGCTGGCGACAATTGTTCAAGTTGAAGGCTCAGCGTATCGAAAAGCAGGCGCTTCTATGCTCTTTAAGAGTAATGGCGAACGGGTCGGCTTGCTGAGCGGAGGGTGTGTGGAAGAAGATTTACTCCACAGAATCAGTGAACTGGGCGATCAACTGACGTCAGCGCTGATTCCATATGACATGCGGGCGGAGAACGATCTTTCCTGGGGTATGGGAGCAGGATGCAACGGCATGATTCATATTCATGCGGAGCGAATCACTCAGGAAAAGAGACGGCACTATGAAAGAGTGAGGGACTGCCTTCATACAGGCAAAGCTGTCACAGCCGTTACGCAGCTTGACTCCTCCCGTTATATGTTTCTGTCCGAGAACGGGCATTTTGGGAACTGGCCGGACGCGCCTCTGCAAGACATTCAACGTACCGCTTCAACGCTTCATTTACCGCATTTTGATCCATCAACCAACATGTTTATTCAACGGATTGAACCGAAGCCGCGTCTCATTTTGTTCGGAGCGGGACCGGATATTATGCCGCTTGCCAATTTGGCGGCTGATACAGGGTTTTCTGTTATCGTGACAGATTGGCGTCCCGCTTATTGCACATCCTCTCTTTTCCCAAAAGCGGATCGGCTGATCACCGCTTTTCCAGAACAAATGCTCAGTGAATTTCAGTTTTACCCGCATGATGCAGCTGTTGTGGCAACTCACCATTTTCAGCACGATCAAGCGATCATCAACTTCTTATTTGCTCAACATCTTCATTATATCGGACTATTGGGTTCGTCAAACCGTACCAAACGGCTGCTGAATGGAAAACAGCCCCCGGCTCACTTTTACAGTCCGGTCGGGCTGAAAATCGGTGCGGAAGGCCCCGAGGAAATTGCCGTCAGCGTTGTCGCGGAAATCATTCAAACAAGAAAACGGCTGGCGGTTGTATGAGAAACCCCTATATTATCGGAGTGTTTCTCGCTGCCGGCAAAAGCAAAAGGATGGGCCAAAACAAGCTGGCTTTACCGTTAAAAGGAGGAACCATCGGCTCGCTTTCTTTGCAAACCGCTCTTTTGTCCCATCTTGATCACGTGTTGATTATCGAGAGAACTGAACATGCTTCCCTTGAGTGGATGGGGGCGCCATATCACTCGCCGCCTTTTCGAGAACGCTGGAGCCTGCACGTTTGTCAAGATACTGAAAAAGGCCAAGGTCATTCAGTCAGCAGCGGGGTGAGAAAAGCAGAAAGCATGGGAGCGGACGGCGTTGTCATTTTATTAGCCGACCAGCCTAGGCTTTCCGTCGATCATCTCAATGCCCTTGTGGCAATGGCTCCTGTGTCATTTGCCGTGTCTTCATCTTTAGGCGCGCTCACCCCGCCAATCTATTTCTCATCGGCTTGTTTTCCTTATGTAAAGGAGTTAAAGGGAGATGAGGGGGCTCGCAGTCTCCTGAAAAGCGGGCAGCTTGGAACAGGAGCCGTTTTGGAGGCGAAGACAAGCGCGGAGTTGAAGGACATTGATACACCGGAGGAATACGACATAGTGAGGAGGCTGGTGATTTGAACGGCCAAGTGACAAAAGCAAGGATGAATATTCAATTATGGAGGCCGGCAGCGCTCGATGAGGCGTATTCGCTTTTGGAGCAGCTTGCCCCGGATGTGTGTGCCGCATCGGGCAGCACACTGCTTCAGCTTCAGTGGGACAAAGGGATTCTTCCGAAACAGCATCTCGTCAGTCTTGAAGGAATTAACGAGATGAGAGGAATCAGCGCCAGTGACACACACGTGTCGATCGGAGCGCTCACAACACTGAATGAATGCAGAAAGAATCCTTTAATCAAGAGTACGCTAGGCTGTTTCAGCGATGCTGCTTCCGCTGTCGCCGGACCCGGAATCCGCAGCCGGGCCACGATTGGCGGCAACATCGCGAGTAAAATCGGTGATTTGATTCCGTTATTGCTTGTGCTTGATGCTGAGCTTATCGTATACCAAAAGGAGCTGATCAGGCTGCCGCTTGGTGATTGGCTCATAGATGAAGACTTTAGAAATGCCATCGTCACGCGTGTCAACATTCCTCGTGTGGAGGGAGAGCGTGTGTTTTACCACAAGCTTGGAAGGCGCCGGGCTTTTGCAGGCGCTGTTGCTGTTGCAGCTGGACATTTTTTGAAAGACGGCGGCATTCGCCTCACCGCTGGCCATGCTGATATCACACCGGAAAGATTAGTGGAAAGCGAAGCGAAATGGATGGCGCCAGGGTGGAATCCGCACGAGATGTACGAAACACTTATCCATGAGCTGCCGTTTGCCGCGGATGCTTTTATGTCAGCGGCATACAGAAAAAAAGCCGCTGCCAACGTCATCATGGCAGAGCTGATGGCTGAGGGAGGGGAATAAATGATTATCAACAAACCGTCAAGAGTCAGGCCGGATGGAAGAGGAAAGGTCACAGGGGAACTGAAATATATGACAGATCTCACCTTTCCGGGAATGCTGTATGGCAAAGTACTGAGAAGCGCTTATCCTCATGCGGAGATCATGTCGATTTGCACCATGAAAGCTGAAGAAATGGAAGGTGTGCGGGCAGTTGTCACTCATAAAGACGTTCCCGGTTTAAATAGATTTGGCATTGTCATCCCTGACCAGCCGGTTTTATGTAAGGACAGGGTGCGGTATGTCGGCGATGCGATCGCCGCAGTGGCTGCAGAAACGGAGGAGATCGCGGAAGCGGCGCTGGAGCTGATTCGTGTTGAGTATAAAGAGCTGGAGGTCATTGATTCACCAGAAAAAGCGCTTCGGCCGGGTGCGCAAAGACTGCATGAGGACGGGAATATCCTGCACCGCGCGTTTTTTTCACACGGCGATGTGGAAGAAGGATTTCAAGCATCTGACACATTCCTTGAAGAAACTTATGAGCTGCCGCGGCAGATGCATACGTATATGGAAACGGAAGGAGGCGTAGCCGTTCCGGAGGACGGTGGGGGATTTACGATGTATGCAGGAACGCAGCACGGCTATAAAGACCGTTTCCAGCTTGCCCGTATTTTTAACATTTCTGAAGAAAAGATCAGGGTTGTGTCGAGTCCGATGGGCGGCTCGTTCGGCGGGAAGGATGAGCTGAATATCCAGCCGTATGCCGCGCTTTTGGCCTTGAAAAGCGGACTTCCTGTCAAAATTCATCAGACCAGAAAGGAATCTGTACGTTCAGGCATTAAGCGCCATCCGATGAAGATTACGATAAAAACGGGTGCGGATCATGCGGGGAAGCTTTTGGCTCATGATGTGAAAATTGTGGCAGACACAGGCGCTTACGCTACGCTCGGACCGGCCGTTCTTGACTTTTCTGTCGAGCATGCCGTGGGACCGTACCGTATTCCAAATATCCGGACTGAAGGAATATCTGTGTTTACGAACAACGGGGTGGCGGGAGAATTTCGGGGCTTTGGCGGCAATCAAATCACATTTGCACTCGAAACCCATCTAGATCGTCTCAGCAGCATGGTCGGAATCCACCCGCTGGAGCTGAGAAGAAAAAATATTAGAAAACCGTATGACTTAGGGCCGCTAGAGCATCAGATTGCACCGACTGACGGAGCGGCGCAGGTGTTGAATGCCATTTCTGAATCTCCCATTCTCATAAGAAAACACCAGAACCCCGGGTATATACGGAGAGGCACGGGAGCGGCAATTGCGATGCACGGCGGCGGGCTGGGATATGGCCGAATGGATTCAGCAGGAGGCCGTTTGTCCCTTTCAAGTGATGGCAAAATCACAGCTTCATTCGGATTTGAAGAATGCGGACAGGGGATCTTAGCCGCAATCGAACTTATTGTCACCGAGGAGCTGGGCTGTGCCGCAGAGGATGTTTCCATTGTCATCGGGGATACCGCAAAAGTGCCGAAATCAGGCTCGTCCACCGCATCCCGCGGCACAAGCATGGTGTGGCATGCGATCCAGCGTTTGAAGAAGCCATTTCTTTCTCAGTTGAAAAAAAGGGCGGCAGAATGGAGCGGCTGTGTGGCGGAAAACCTTATTCTCGGTGCAGCGGGTTTACGTGATCAATCCACAAAGGAGCTCGTGGTGACGTATAGAGAGCTGGCTGAAAAAGGCCCTTTGGCAGAGGAAACCGCATTCGATTTTCCGGCAACGCCTGATCCTGTGGCGGGCGGCCATTTTCTCTATTCATTTGGCGCGGCGGCTGTTGAGGTGGAGGTTGATCTATTAACAGGCGATATCAAAGTGATAGATTGTGAGCACGCCATTGCGGCAGGTCCGGTTGTTAGTCCGCAAGGCTATCAGGGGCAAATTGAAGGAGGCGCTGCCATGGCGCTCGGCTACACGCTGATGGAGGAAGCCAAAATGACGGACGGCCATTATGCGGCGGAAAATCTCGACCAGTATATCATTCCCGGTGTAAAGGATGTTCCTGAAATGAAGCTGACCGCGATAGAAGAGCTGATAGAAGGTGATTCTCACGGCCCGCGCGGCATCGGTGAAATCGGAACGATCGCCATCACCCCAGCGATTGTAAAGGCTGTGCACGATGCGGTCGGATGCTGGATAAACAAGCTGCCGATTTCAAGAGAAGAGCTACTTGACGCGATAGACAGAAAGGAGATGAAGCAATGGACGTAAAAGAAGCCGGGTCATTTCCTGTAAAAAAGGAACAGTTTCAAATGACCGTGAATGGGCAGGAGCGTAAGGTTTCAGCCGTTCCCACGACACGTCTGAGTGACCTGCTTAGAAAGGAATTTCATCTGACCGGGACAAAGGTGTCCTGTGGAATCGGCCGCTGCGGAGCATGCTCCATCCTAATAAACGGAAGGCTGGAGAATGCGTGCTTGACGATGGCCTATCAAGCAGACGGCCGCTCTATCACAACCATCGAGGGGCTTCAAAAAGAAGAACTGGATATCTGCCAAACTGCTTTTCTCGAAGAAGGCGGCTTCCAATGCGGCTACTGCACCCCAGGCATGACGATTGCGCTTAAAGCGCTGTTCGAGGAAAAAAAGCATCCCACAGATGAAGAGATAGAAGAAGGGCTCGCGGGAAATTTGTGCCGGTGTACCGGGTACGGCGGGATTATGCGGTCTGCTTGCAGGATCAGAAAAGTGTTGAGCGGCGGGAAAAGAGAGTCCGGTTTTTAATAGCCGGGCTTATTAGTCTTTTCAATTTATTTTCGAATTGTAATATATCTAAAGAGCAGCCGGAGGTCAATTGTCGGTTCTTTTGCTGGAGCATTGTGGACTCAGCCAGTGGGGGTGAGCACTGTGGATATTTTGAAGATGCAGATTTGTAGCAAAAGTTTATATTTCTCTGGTTCAGAAACTTTGTCAGAGAGATTAGTTAATCACATAGCAAAACGCCATAAAATTTCTTATGGCGTCTATCGAAAAGGGAGGTGCTCATAAAACGGAGGAGCTAGGCAATGTTAAACTTAATAACCACCAAAGAAAGAAGTACCAACAATGATTAACAGAATGAATAGCACCACGATCAAAGCGAAGGAGCTACCATAACCGTTTGAGTAACCCATATTGCCACCTCCTTGAGTGAGGATAGTATAAGATATGCCGAACGATCATTTTCGACATAGATTTAAGTCTAAAAAAGAGAAAATGAATATTTTGTCTAAATGTGTAAGAGAGAAGGCGTTGACTTTAGTATGTGGTTTCGGAACCAACTTAAAGAAAACCAACAAAACACATTTCATATCGCTTCAGATCGTCTTAAAATCTGAAAAACGATTACTCCTATAATCCCTTCTAAAACGGAGGGTCTTTTTTTATGTCTCAAAGATAATTGAATCTAATACGATGTTTATATTTCTCTTTCAGAACCTTTGTCAGCACACCGTTAGTTAATGAATATAGCAAAACGCCATAAAGATTTCTCATGGCGTCTAGCCCAAACAGGGAGGTGCTTATAACATACTAAATTGGAACGCCTTCTGGAAAACCACCAAAGAAAGAGGTTCCAACGATGATTAACAAAATGAATAGCACCACAATCAAAGCGAAGGAGCTACCATAACCATTTGAGTAACCCATATTGCTACCTCCTTAAGTGAGAATAGTATAAGATATGGCAGACGATCATTTTCGACAAAGATTTAAGTCTAAATAAGAAAAAATGAATCTTTTGTCTAAAGGCTTGATAGAGAACGCATAATCAAAAACGATTAAAACAGTTAGGATAAGAAAATGAAACCTGTAGTATGACCCATATTGCTGCGTACTGTTTTCAAACGTAATTCTCAGGACCTTTCTCAAAATAGAGAAGGTTTTTTATTTATGCGGTGCTGCCAGCTAACCCCTACACATATTAAAGCCAGCATCACCGGCGGGCTACCTCTTTAACTCCCCCTATACACCTGATAACCAAACGGTGACAGCAAAAGCGGGATATGATAATTCGCATCTGGATCTGCAAGCTGAAAACGGACGGTGACAATGGTTAAAAACGGCTGGCCGGCCGTACTCGCTTTTTTTCTCGCAAAATAGTCTCCTGCATGGAACTCCATCACATATTCCCCGGACACCAGCTCTTCACCAGCCAGCAACGGAGCATCGACTCGGCCGTCATCGTTGGTGACTGCCTTCTTGACAAGGCTGCTGCTGCCTTCGCCCAGCCGCTTCAATTCAATTTTTACGTTCGCCGCTGGTTTGCCGCAGGTTAAATCCAAGATATGGGTTGTCAGCTTTCCCATTATGCCTTCAGGCTCCCTAATGCTTCAGCGGCTTTCTGTTTTTCTTTCTCGGCGTCCTCTCTTGTCACGGTAAAGCGCTGGAAACCGAATGGCGGGCGCGGTTCGGTGTAGACTTTTCCTTTGGACCCTGGGATCTCTTCAACGACCGTGTCCCATGTGTGATTTTGAGATTGGAAGCTGACATCAGTGAGCTGCGGGAATCTCATTAATATTCTGCAGCCGATATGATAGATTAAATTTTGGATTGAAGTGGTTTCGAGCTCGTGAAAAACGGTGCTCGCTAAGTCTCGGACTTGTTCAGCCGCAACATAGCGGGCGGGATCAGCAGCATATGCGTCATTTGTGTTTTCATAATGCCAGCTGATGTTTAAATGGACAAACAGCGGGCGATTGCCGTCTTCCGGGAGTGTGGTATACTCGTCCCGGATAAAGCCGACGAAGGAGTTGCCGCTCACCTTGACGAGCTGAAGATCCGTGATTTCGCTGTATTGCTCTTTGATCTTTATTGTATCCCCGGTTCGTTCCGCTTTCAGAACAGACCGAGCGCGTTCATTGCGCGATCTTCTGAAGACGAGGCGGCTGGTGCCGAGCTCTTGCTCCTCGTATGCAGGCATCGCTTCAAACGGAATGTCTTCGCCGGTCAGAGTGATCGTGTCCATATGAGAATAGGTATCTAAAAACCGGTGAGCCACATAGTGTAAGAATCCCTCGGCTGTTGTCCCTTCATAGGAAGCGAGATGGCGCTGAATAAAGTTTTTCATTGAGTCTGTAGCTACGACGAGTGTATTATCTCCATCTGTAAATGATGGCAAGAAGGCATCTCCGCCAATTTCACATGTCACATCAACGCCGACAACGGAATTGGCTCTCCCGGTAAAAGATGACTCTGGGATTTGCTTCACTCCTGTGAGCGGCTTTAAAAACGTTCGGTATGCAAATACATTGCCTTTGCCGTAAGACATGGTTCTATTCATTTGCGTCTCTCCTTTTTCAGTTATGATGTCCGCCAGACGAAAACAGGCGATGCAGTAAATTTCTTCTAGAGCCCGCTGGAACTCCGGTTCCCTTTCGTTCTTCAGCCTTGCCAGCAGGGCTTGGTGAATGTCCTGCTTCGTCTTTCCCTTTACCGCTAAAATGAAAGGAAAGCCGAACCGTTCATAATAGTGTTCATTCAGCTTGAGAAATTCCTCGTATTCCTGCTGTTCCAGTTTGCTGAGCCCTGCGTTTTGCTGCTCTCTTACTGAGGTAGCGCTCATTGTTTTCCTTGTTCCGAGACGAGGGTGCTTGTTGATCAAATCAAGCTGTATCTGGCGGTCCGCGGCCTTTACAATGCCGGCCATTGTGTGGTGAAGGTCAGAAAGGGAAGAAAACGGGCGCAATGACGCAGCTTTCTCCGCAATCCAAGAGGAGTGTTCGAAAATAGATCCAAGCGTGTCTGTTAGTGTTTGTGTATCCATTTGGTTCAGGTCATCCATTGTGAACATGGGCATCTTCCTTTACGTTTTTATTTCAGTGCCTTTCGGCTGTTTCGTTTGAAAAAAAGCGTGCAGTGCAATTGCCGTCAAACTGCCGATCACAATTCCGCTTCCTGCCAAGACTGAGGCTGCGCCCGGGAGAGATGAAAACAACGCGGGAACTGTGGTGGCGCCGAGCCCTAAGCTGACGGAAGAGGCGATGATCAGCAGGTTGCATTGCAAATCGAAGTCAACGCTGGAAAGCATTTTTATCCCGTAAGAAATGACCATGCCGAACATGACAATCATCGCGCCGCCGAGAACTGGAGTGGGAATCACTGTTGTCAATGCTGCGGCTTTTGGGACAAGTCCGATTGCTATCAGCATAATTCCTGTAATCGCGATGACATTGACACTTTTCATTTTTGAAAGCTGGACGATGCCGACATTTTGCGAGAAGGCTGTATAGGGAAACGCGTTAAATAAGCCGCCTAGCACAATTGCAAGGCCTTCCGCCCGGTAGCCCTTTTCCAAATCCTTCTCCGACAGCCTGCGGTTTGTGATATCAGCCAGAGCAAAGTAAACGCCTGTCGATTCAACCAGGCTGACAATGGCAACGAGAAGCATTGTGAGAACAGCCGGCAGCTCAAAGGTTGGCGGGCCGAAATAAAACAGAGACGGAACATGAAGCCAGGACGCCTCCATGGCGTCAGAAAAATCAACTTTTCCCATAAAGAATGCAGCCGCTGTTCCTGCGATAAGGCCAAGTAAAATCGCAATGGAGCGGATAAAGCCTTTAAAGAAATAAAACAGCAATAAGATAAAAGCTGTGACGCCAAACCCGAGGAGCACGTTTTCCAGTGAGCCGAAGTCTTTGCTTCCTTCACCGCCGGCGAGGTTATTCATTGCAGTTGGTATCAGGCTGATGCCGATGATCATGACAACTGAACCAGTCACGACAGGCGGAAAAAAACGGACAAGCTTTCCGAAGAAGCCCGCGGCTAAGACGACAATCAGCCCTGCGGCGATAATGGCGCCATATATCGCTGCGACACCGTATGTGCTGCCGATGGAAATCATCGGGCCGACTGCGGTAAACGTACATCCGAGCACAACAGGGAGGCCAATGCCGAAATATCGGTTTTTCCGCAGCTGTAAAAGAGTCGCTGCTCCGCACATAAATAAATCGATCGCAATTAAATACGTCAGCTGCCCCGGACTCAGCCCGATCGCCGCTCCGACGATCAGCGGAACAAGAATCGCTCCCGCATACATGGCAAGCATATGTTGAAGTCCGAGCATCATCAGCTGAAAGGCATTGTGCTGTTCCTTCATCTTTTTTACACCTCTTTTTCTAATGCAAGTGTATGGTCTAATATTGGAAGTTCAGTTTTCTGCGCTGTTTTTTCTTTTTTGCCGCGCAAGCTGAAAAATAGATTCAAAAAGATGGCGGTCAGGCTTCCGGTGATGGTTCCGTCACTTACCAGAATCCGGATAGGAGCGGGGAATTCAGCGAAAATCCCGGGCACCGTGCTGGCGCCGATGCCGAGTGCGATTGAGCATGCGATGGTCAGCAGGTGATATTGATTTGTGAGATCCGCTGTACTGAGCATTTTGACGCCTGACGCAATCACCATGCCAAACATGACAACGGTCGCGCCGCCAAGCACAGCCGCAGGAACGGCGGAAGCAAGAGCTGCAATCTTCGGAATCAGTCCGAGACAGACAAGGATACAGCCTGCAGTAACAACGATATTTCTCGTTTTTACCTTTGTCAGCTGCAGTAAGCCGGCGTTTTGCGCAAAGGTGTTATAGGGGAAGGCGTTGAACAGCCCGCCGATGAGAATGGCGATTCCTTCCGCCCGATAGCCTTTGACAAGGTCTTTTGCGGTTAAAGGTCTGCCGCATATCTTTCCGATTGCGTAGAAAACGCCGGTTGATTCGACAATAATGACGATTCCGACGATCAGCATCGTTAAGATCGGGCCGATTTCAAATGAAGGGGCTCCGAAGTAAAACGGCTTCGGGATTTGGAAGTAAGGGGCTTCAGCGACATCAGAGAAGCTGACTTTGCCTAAGATGGCTGCTGCCGCTGTTCCGGCAGCGATTCCAATCAGAACGGACAGGGTTCGGGCAAACCCTTTGAGAAAGCGGTTGAGGACTAAGATCAGGACAAGGACGCCGACAGAGAGAAGAAGGTTTTCGAGCGAACCGTATTCGGGGTTGGCGCTGCCGTTTATTTTTTCGCCGCCAGCCATATTTTTCACACCTGTCGGAACAAGTGAAAGGCCGATTAAGGTTACAACGGTACCTGTTACGACAGGAGGGAATAACGCGGTCAGCTTGCCGAAAAAACGTGCAAACATAAAGATGAAAACTCCTGTCGCGATGATTGAACCGTAAATCGCTTGAACGCCGTAATTCGCGCCTATTGCAATCATCGGGGTGACGGCCACAAATGAACTGCCGAGCATGACGGGTAGCCCGATGCCGATGTGTGCTCCGCGCAAGGTTTGCAAAAGTGTCGCGACGCCGCACGTTAACAGGTCAATCGCCAACAGGTAAGACAGCTGTTCAGGTGTTACATTCAGCGCCCTGCCGACAAGCAGGGGCACTAAAATCGCACCTGCATACATGGCCAGCACATGTTGCAGTCCAAGAGTAAACACCGCGAACGATTTTTGTTTCACCATAGTCCCTCCTTTTATATGTGAACTTTAGTAACATGATAGCGTGCCGATTATCGGGTGTCATTGGATACAGTAGCCGAAAAAGACAGGTGCTATTGCTGAAAGTGACGAAAAACGATTCGGTTTGTAAGAGAATGTGACAAACAATTAGCTAATTAGCCGCTGCATCCGTAAGGCAAGCCGCAAACGCATCGTCGTCTCAGGATCTTTTAAGCTTTTGCCCAGCAGCTCTTCACATTTTTCAAGGCGGTAGATGACCGTATTACGATGAACGTACAGACGCTTTGCCGTCTCGGAAATTTGGCAGTGTGTCTCTAAATAGACGGACAGCGTATGAAGCAGGCTTTGGTCCTCCTGCTGTTTTTCAGCAAGGCTTTGAAGCGTCGAGTTGTAAAACTTCTTCAAATCTTCAACAGGAAGCAGGCGGAGAAGCTCAGGCACATCTTTGGCATGATACACTTGAATAAACTCCGTGCTTCTTGACAAATGCCCTGATTGCAGAGCGTCTGAAGCTTCGGTGAACGCGTCGGGAACGTCAATGAGCCTTTGGCATATATTGCTGATGCCAAAGGACACAGTCCGTTTAAATTGCGCTTTGACCTGTGTTTGAAACTGTTCTAAAAAGCTGATCACCGAGGCGTGCATTTCACTCCAGCTGTCTGTCGCCTCAATCAGAATAATGCCGACATTTCCTTTAATAAAGAGGTGAGGCGGAAACGGGAAGGCTGATAATTCGCCTTCAAGAAATTCGAATACGCCGTCGGAAGCGAGCTGATTTTCTGTAAAGCTGATCGATTCGTCATTCCGGTCGAGTTTTCCGGCAATGCACATGTATTTTTGATCCCAGCGAAGCTTAAACTCCTTCGCCCGGTTTTTGATTTCGTCGTCTGAAGAAAATGAGCGCTCAATAAAATTGCTGAAAAATTCATTGCGCGCACGCCGGCCGAATTGCTTCAGCGCATTTTCCTTCAGCAGTTCAAAGGAAATCACGTTGGCTGCTTGCTCAATGGTGAGAATCAACCCTTTGTCGCCAGCCTGCACCATGTCCGGTATCAGCAGGTAGCCGCAGTTTTTTTCGTGATTATAAATAGGAAGAACAGAATACGTTTTTCGATCCGAGAACGTAGAGAAACAAGTGAAAAACGGCCCGGATACGGTATTCAGGGTGCTTTTCAGCTTTACGGTTTCAAATGAAATCTGATGGGATGCTGACAGTATTTTGGCATGCTGGTCAAGAAGCAGCACGGGCAGCTGAAGAAGGTCTGACACCTTTTTAAGGAGAGATTGCAGCCCCTTTCCGCTCATAATGTGGTTTGTGAATTTTTTGTGTGCGTAAATGGCTTGCTGCAGCTCGTTAGAACGCATATCGAGAATGTGGCTGAGTGTTGCATTTACAATATCGCCGAGGCGGATGTGTTCTGGAAGCTCAATGATCGGAAACGCGTATGAATCGGCCAGCTCGATGATTTCTTTCGGGATATCCTCCAGGTAGCGCTTTGTTTTAATGCCGAGGCCCGCACAGCCGCGTTTTGCCATTTGCTGAATCAGTTCAGATAACTGGTGCGGGTGATCCTTCAGGTGATACGCGGTAGTGACGAGTAATTCGTTCTTATGCAGAAAGTCTGCGATATCCGGAGCGTCCATCATATTGACATGCTGAACCTCTCTTTCTCCTCCTGCTTTTCCCGCGATTAAATTGGCGTTTTTATAAGCCGGTATTTTCATCACATCAAAAATATTCATAGAGCATTCTCCTTTTCTATAAAAAATATTGGTTAAGATGAATAATTTTCAATAGGAATTCTAGCGGTTTTGCTGATGTAATACGATCATAGTAGCAGTAAACTGTTGAAAATAGAACTGATTGTGTTACATAAACTGACATGGAAAATCGTCAACTTTACATAGGGGGGATCAATATGGCGTACGATATGGTGATAAAAGGTGCGAAAGCAGTTACGCCAGACGGCGTTAAAGAAGCTGATATTGCTGTTCAAAATGGTGTCATTGCCGAGATTGGTTCAGCCATTGAAGCAAGCGGGGCAGCAATGATCCAGGCAGACGGCCAATATGTGTTTCCGGGTGCGATAGACTGCCATGTTCATTTCAATGAACCGGGCAGAGAGGACTGGGAGGGGATTGAAACAGGTTCCCAGATGATGGCAGCAGGCGGCTGCACCACTTATTTTGATATGCCGCTCAATTGCATTCCATCAACTGTGACGGCAGAACACCTTCTCGCAAAAGCCGAACTCGGCAGGGAAAAGTCAATCGTGGATTTTGCGCTATGGGGCGGCCTTGTGCCCGGTCACATCGATGACATCCGCCCAATGGCTGAAGCGGGAGCGATCGGGTTTAAAGCATTTTTATCAAAATCAGGCACAGACGAGTTCCGCTCTGTTGATGAACGAACCTTGCTCAAAGGCATGACAGAAATCGCGGCTGCAGGAAAAATCCTCGCTCTTCACGCCGAGAGCGACGCGATCACAAGCTATTTGCAGATGGTTTTGGCCAATAAAGGAAAAGTGGATGCAGATGCGTACGCCGCCTCTCGCCCGGAGGAAGCCGAAGCTGAAGCGGTGTATCGCACGATTCAGTATGCGAAGGTGACGGGCTGTCCGGTTCATTTTGTCCATATCAGCACGGCGAAAGCGGTCCGGCTGATCAGAGAGGCGAAACAGGAAGGGCTTGATGTTTCGGTCGAAACATGCCCGCATTATGTCTTGTTCAGCCATGACGATTTACGGCAAAAGGGCTCTGTTGCAAAATGCGCGCCTCCGCTCCGGTCACGGGAGTCGCAGGAAGCGCTGATCGAGGCGCTCATTGCGGGGCACATTGACATGGTTTCCTCAGACCATTCCCCTTGTCGTCCATCCTTAAAGCGGGAGGATAATCTCTTTTTATCATGGGGCGGAATCAGCGGCGGACAGTTCACTTTATTAGGAATGCTGGAATTGGCTCTTGAACATCAAATTCCGTTTGAAACCATCGCTGAATGGACAGCGGCTGCACCTGCGAGACGATTCGGACTTCAGAAAAAAGGGCGGCTTGAAGCGGGATGTGATGCAGATTTTGTCCTCGTCAGCATGGAGCCGTACACTGTCACAAGAGAATCGATGTTTGCGAAGCATAAGCATAGCATTTACGAAGGACATACATTCCCCTGCGGCATTTCGGCTACATACAGCAGGGGCCGGTGTGTGTACAGTGGCAGGGACAAAACAGAAAGAGCAATTGAGGGAGCGCTGATCGTTCCATCGTAAAAAACCCGGCAGATTTATTTTGCCGGGTTTTTTTCCTCTAGTTTTTCTTCAATAAAATCCGCAGTATGTCTAACTCCATCTTCTTTAACTATAAGAGAGGCAGCTTCAGATGCACGTTGAGAATACGTATGGTTTGAAACCAGTTCATTGATCTTGGAAACGAAGGCTTTAACTGACATATCCCTTTCTTTCAGAGGGGCAGCAGCCACTCCGATGTCTCGCATTTTTCTTGCCCAAAAAGGCTGATCCCCTGAGAATGGGCATATTACCATAGGTTTGCCGGCCTTCAATGCCGCGGCCGTCGTCCCAGCCCCTCCATGATGAATGACAGCTTGTGATTGAGGAAAAATCCAGTCATGAGGAATGGAGCCGGCTGTAAAAATATGAGGTGAATCTATCGTCTGTTTAATCCCGCTCGAGCCCGTCAGCAAAATGGCACGCTGCCCGGTTTCTTTGAATGCTTGCTGAAGCATGTCCAGAATGTGATCCGGGTTTCGTAATGGCATACTGCTAAAGCTAACCGTAAAAGGCGGCCCCGCTTCTAAAAAACGCAATAACTCAGGTGGAGGGGTCCAGGCATCTTCGTCTAAAAACCAGAATCCTTGCATAGAAACATGGCCTTTCCATTGTTGGTCAAAGGGAATGATGGAAGGACTGCACCCATACAGAACAGGAATATGCTTTCCATTCAGTATGGAATCATCCTTAAAAACAGAACGTTTATCAGGCAGGCTAAGTGTCTCATGTCTCCACTTGTTAATCAGCGAAAAAAACGCTGCGGTCAATAATCGATTCATTTTAAAACTGGCTCTGTTAAGGGCTCCGTTCTGCATGGCAAACGGTAAGACAGGGTTTGTAAAAAGACGGGTGGGAGCTATAACAGGAACGGGATGAGCGATAAAGGCAGGGATGTGCAGGGCTTCGGCTATATCATAACCGCCAAATACTTTAGGATGATAAATGATTGCATCAGCATCTTTAGAGGCCGCCCATATATCGTCTAACATTTGTTCCATCATCGGATAAATGACGGTTTTCATTTGGCTGACAATCGATATCAGATTCCCTTTCAGCATGTTTTTTCCCTCTTCTGATTGCGTCAAATCTGCGTAATCAGCTCTGATGGCTGAAAAGGTGAGCCTGTTTTTCTCGGCTAGATCTTTGAACGCGCCTCCAGTGCAAATCGTTATATGATGTCCGCGTTTGGATAATTCTTTTCCTAATGCGATAAAAGGCTGTACATCGCCCCTCGTACCGATCGTAAGCAGGTTGATTTTCATGATTCGCCTCCGGAATGTCATTCATTACCACTAATTTATCATACATAAGCATCTGATCAGTTTTTAAAATGCAATCAACGTGGTATCTTTTTTAAATGGGAGGCGGCGGAGGCAATGAAACATGTCACATACATACTAAAGCAATCTTGGTCGCGCCATACGAGCTCTAAATGGACAGAAGAATGTCCGGCATGCGGCCAATGCGGAGTGACAGCATTGGTGATTCAGGATCAATTCGGCGGCGCTATTTTCAAAACAAAAGTCGGTGAGAGCTGGCATTTTTATAACAGCATCAATGGCGTGATGTACGATTTTACGAGTGAACAGTTTCAGGCGCCGCTTGAATATCAGCACATTCCTTCTTCAAGAGAAGAAGCGTTTTTAGATACGAATGAGGAACAATACCAGCATCTTCATTCAGCATTTTCCCGCCATATGAACAGCATTTCCGAGGAAACCTGAAAACACGTGTGATAAACTGGGAGAGAGGTGAATGATTGTGATTTATATCGGACTGACGGGATGGGGGGATCATGACAGCATCTATCCGCCGAAAACGGCCAGCCAGAAAAAATTGCAGGCCTATTCCTCCCATTTTCCGATCGTTGAATTAGACGCGAGCTTTTACGCAATTCAGCCGGCGCGAAATAATGAAAAGTGGGTGAAGGAAACGCCGGAAACCTTCCAATTTATCGTGAAAGCGTATCAGGGTATGACGGGACATCAGCGCGGAGAAATTCCCTTTGACTCAAAAGAGGAGATGTTTGCCGCGTTTAAGGTGTCTTTAACCCCATATTTACATAGCAATAAGCTTGCCATGGTGCTGTTTCAATTTCCGCCATGGTTTGACTGCAAGAAGGAGAATGTCGCTTATTTGAGATGGTGCAAGCACCAAATGGGCGATATCCCATGTGCGCTTGAATTCAGAAACCGCTCCTGGTTCTCTCCGCCATTTTATGAGCAGACGCTTTCATTTATGAAAGCGGAAGGCTGGATTCACAGTGTCTGTGATGAACCGCAAATCGGAGAAGGAAGCGTTCCGACTGTATTGCGCGCGACCGATGAAAACAAAACGCTCGTCAGGTTTCACGGGCGCAACAAGCAGGGCTGGATGAAGCCTGATGGCGGGAAAAACTGGCGGGAGGTCAGGTACCTATACCGCTACAACCAACAGGAGCTGGAGGATTGGAAAAAGCACCTGAATGAATTGCAGCAGCAATGTAAGGATGTTTTTGTCCTGTTCAATAACAATTCCGGCGGAGACGCCGCGGATAACGGCAAGCAGATGCTTGAACTGCTTGATATCGAGTACAGCGGACTTGCTCCGAGACAGCTCGATTTATTTTAGAAAAGAGGTTTTGATTGATGTCGTTTGTGATTTTGGTCGTACTGGGATTAATCGCAGGTACGGTTGGAAGTCTGATTGGGCTTGGCGGCGGAATTGTCATCGTGCCGTCTCTTATGTTTCTAAGCGCAGTGACGCCGCTGTTTCAGGATGTAACGCCGCAGGTCGCAATTGGAACTTCGCTTTTGGTCATTATTTTTACGGGTCTTTCTTCAACTTTGGCTTATATTAAATATAAAACCGTTGATTATAAGAGCGGGCTCATTTTCTTTATCGGTTCAGGTCCCGGCAGTATTATTGGAGCTTACGTGTCAAAGCTGTTCAATTCAAACTCGTTTTCCATTTGGTTTGGCATTTTTATGATTCTTATCTCATTATCCTTAATGCTGAAAGCGAAAGCCCGGCCGGTCAATAAAGCTCATAAAGGGATTATTCGGACATTTCAGGATGATGCAGGTGAGCCTTATACGTACTCATATCAGGCCCCTATTGGCATTGCGATTGCCTTTGTCGTCGGCTTTTTAGGGGGGCTTTTCGGAATAGGCGGCGGATCGCTCATGGTTCCGGCGATGATGCTGTTATTCCTGTTCCCGCCGAAGGTTGCGGTGGCAACGTCCATGTTTATTATTTTCCTGTCCTCTATGACAGGGTCTGTTTCACATGTTATTTCCGGGCACGTCAATTGGCTGTATGCCCTCGCACTTGTGCCTGGTGCTTGGTTCGGCGGAAAGCTTGGCGCCGCCATCAACAGAAAAATGCAGACGAAAACGATCGTAATGATCATGCGGATCGTATTGATTTTGATCGGCTGCCAGCTCATTTATGAAGGCATTTTCAGCTGAACGATTAGGGAGAGATAATATGAAGGAGAAGCTCCGCTTATATCATACAAATGATTTGCACAGCCATTTTGAAAACTGGCCGAAAATTGTAGATTATATCGAGCAGAAAAGAAAAGAGCATCAATCAGACAGCGAAGAGACGCTCGTTTTTGATATTGGCGATCATCTTGATCGTTTTCAATTCGTGACAGAGGCGACTTTCGGAAAAGCGAATGTCGATCTCTTAAACCGTCTTCACATTGATGGAGCGGTGATCGGCAATAACGAAGGGATTACGCTTCCGCATGAAGAGCTCGCAGCCTTATATGATCATGCTGAATTTCCCGTTATCGTCTCGAATCTGTATGACAAAAACGGAAACCGTCCGTCCTGGGCTGTTCCTTACCATATCAAAACATTGAAAAACGGTATGTCCATTGCTTTCTTAGGCGTAACTGTGCCGTATTATCCCGTTTATGACAAACTGGGATGGACAGTAACAGACGCTCTTGAAAGCGTAAAGGAAACCATTCAAGAAGTGAAAGGGCAGGCTGATATCATTGTTTTACTGTCGCATTTAGGCATTCTTGATGATCAGGCGATGGCTGAAGCTGTACCTGAGATTGATGTGATACTCGAATCGCACACCCATCATTTGCTTGAAGATGGACAAGAGGTAAACGGCGTATTACTTGCCAGCGCCGAGAAATACGGGCATTATGTCGGCTGTGTAGAAATCACGGTGGACAGCATTCAGCGAAGCATCATCAGCAAAACAGCGTCAGTACAGAATATGGCGGAATGGACAGGAGAATCAGCAGAAACAAAAGCGTTTCTTCATGAAAAAGAACATGAAGCCGAGGATAAGATGTCCGAGGCCGTTGCAGAGCTCGCGCAAGATGCTGAGGTGAAGTGGTTTGAAGAATCAGAGCTGCCTTTGCTTTTGGCGTACGCATTAAAGGAATGGTGCGGGACGGACATCAGTATGGTGAATTCCGGTGTCATTCTCGGTCCGCTGAAAGCGGGTCCTGTGACGAAGCTGGATCTGCACCGCATCTGCCCTCATCCGATCAACCCGGTAGCTGTCCGCCTGACGGGAGAAGAACTGAAAGAGACCATTGTCCATGCGGCTTCCGAACAAGTGGAGCAGCTCCGGATCAAAGGACTCGGCTTCCGCGGAGAAGTAATGGGAAAAATGGTGTACGCGGGTGTTGAAGTAGAAACGAAACGGCTGGATGACGGAATCACGCATGTCACACGGATCACGCTGAACGGGGAAGAGATTGAAAAACATAAACAATACTCTGTTGCGGTGCTTGACATGTTTACGCTCGGCAGACTGTTTCCGATCATCCGCGACGCCGCAGAAAAAGAATATTTTATGCCGGAGTTTTTACGGGATCTGCTCGCTTGGAAGCTCGCGCAATAAGGAGGTCAGCCCACAACAAGCTGTGCCCTTCATCATAAAGTGAAGATGAAGGGAGTGGTTGACGTGGTAAATCTGACACCAATCATGATAGAAGGACAGCCTTTTACAGCTGTGACAGTGAAGCTTCCAAAAACGAATTTTATGGCAGTCACAAATGATCACGGATACATTATGTGCGGCGCGCTTGATGTGGCACTGCTGAATGAAAAATTAAAGGAGCGGGGCATTGTGGCGGGGCGCGCAGTTGGTGTACGCACCATTGACCAGCTGTTAGATGCACCTTTAGAATCCGTCACGTACGCCGCGGAAGATCTCGGCATCCATGCCGGCATGAGCGGCAGAGAAGCACTTTTAAAAATGGCGAAATAAAATAATTTGGCCCTGCTATTACTATGTCCCCTCTTACAAGCATACATTGTGATATGTAAGGGGGGATTTTCTTGCCAAGATATCGCGGCCCTTTTCGCAAGAGAGGACCTTTGCCTTTCCGGTATGTGATGCTTCTGTCAGTTGTCTTTTTTATCCTGTCAACTACAGTCAGCCTTTGGATGATCAATGGCTCGATCAAACCTGTTTTAATGAGTATCGGCGAGATGGAAACGAAGCGTATAGCGACAGAGGTGATCCAGGATTCAATTGAGGATTATATGTCTGACAGTGAGAATATGAAAGATATGTTTCAAATGAATTCTGATGAAAACGGAAACTTAACGACAATCGATTTTAATACACAGGTCGTAAACAGTGTGAAAACAAAAGTAACAAAGCAGCTTCAAGCTCATCTGAAAGAGATGGAAACCCACACCGGACACAGCGGCGCCAGTGAAAATATTATGATCAACATTCCGCTGGGACAGGTAACCGGCAACAGCCTACTCGGAAACCTTGGGCCGAAAATCCCAGTCCGGTTCAATTTAATCGGTGACGCTTTTACAGATGTCAAAACCAAAATCAAGCCGTATGGCATAAATAATGCACTTATTGATATCAGCATCTTTGTTGAAATTAAAGTGAAGGTCATCATTCCGTTTGCAAGCAAAACCGCTGTCGTCACAAATAATGTTCCTGTATCGATTAAAGCAGTACAGGGCGAAGTGCCGCAGTTTTATAACGGAAGCGGCGGCTCAGGTGTCACGCCTTCTGTCCAGCTCCCAAGCAGCAAAGAAGAGGACAGTGCCGAATCGAAAAATGAAAAAAGCAGCAAATAAGCCGCCTGTCGAAGAGGCGGCTTTTCGTTATTTCTTTTTTTTGTATTCATACCGCTCCCACGCTCGCAAATGCGGGTACGGATCAAACGACCATTCGGTTTTTCCGTTATCTTTATACATCCCGTAGTGAAGGTGCGGCGGGAACTTACCAGCTGTTCCCGGCGGGCCGTATCCTGAGCTGCCGACAGATCCGATCACTTGGCCAGGCTCAACGATTTGTCCTGTTTTAATCCCTTTGGCAAACCCATTGAGATGGGCAAAATAATGATACGTATTGTTAATGTCTCTGATGCCGATTCTCCATCCTCCGAAGCGGTTCCAGCCCTTCATTTCAACTACGCCGTAACAGGTTGATTTGACAGGAAGGCCGTAATGGGCAAAGATATCCGTGCCTTCATGAATCCGTCTCCCCCCGAAGCCGCGGGCATCACCCCATGTGCTGCGATAGCTGTAATCGGTTCTGATCGGAAGCGGAAACGCATGCTCGCCCAGATCAATATGACCGTAAGCTTTAAACAGTTTCATGAATTCAGATATGATCCCGACCGTCTGATCACGCCTGTAATAATTCCAAAGCCCGATACGGATGTTGTCCTCATCTGTGCCATACGATAGCAAGTATTGGCTGAATGTATACAAAATATCTTCGTCATTGCTGACCTCGGCTTTTCCATCTCCGTCACCATCCATTCCGATTCCGTCAAACACTTTAATGCTTAACGGCGCATCGTCTTTCGGATTCGGGTTTTCAGGCCCGCTCCAGATTTCATCCGGTATATAGATGCTGATGATTCCCGCTTTGTCAGGCAGATCTTTTCGGTTGCTCCGCACGTTTTCCTCGTACTGGTCTACTGCGGCGAGCGCAAACCAAGGAATCTGCGTCACAGCTTCGACTTTATGATATAATTCCATCCGTTTTGACAGTACTGGATCTGAAAGCTTTTTTCCAGACGCCGAAGGCTCAAACGCAAACAAAAGGAGAAGAAGAGCGGATAACAAAACTTTCACAAAATAATCTCCTTTCATATTGAATACACATAGTTTGCGGCAAGCTGGCTTAAAAATGTCAGTAATGATCTTCCCTTGTCGAGAAATTTTTCCTATGTTAAAGTGTCTAAAGAAAAGACTTTCTTTAGTTAGAAAAACATTATTTTTGTTGCAGAAATAAAACCTGCACCTTTCTCGTTTTCAGAATGTTTCGTGTCAGAAATTGAGTATATTGGATATTGGAGATGATGGGAATTGGCAAAGAAAGACGAACACCTCAGAAAGCCCGAATGGCTCAAAATCAAATTAAATACAAATGAAAACTATACAGGGCTCAAAAAACTTATGCGGGAAAACAATCTGCATACCGTATGCGAAGAAGCAAAATGTCCGAATATTCATGAATGCTGGGCGGTCAGACGTACAGCGACATTTATGATTTTAGGTTCTGTTTGTACAAGAGCATGCCGTTTCTGTGCTGTCAAAACGGGCCTTCCGACTGAGCTTGATCTGCAGGAGCCGGAACGCGTAGCGGATTCTGTTGCGCTTATGAATCTGAAACACGCGGTCATTACAGCTGTTGCGCGTGATGACCAGAAAGACGGCGGGGCAGGCATTTTCGCGGAAACTGTCCGTGCGATCCGCAGAAAAAGCCCGTTCACAACAATTGAGGTGCTGCCGTCTGATATGGGCGGAAACTACGATAACCTGAAAACCTTGATGGATACACGCCCAGACATCCTGAATCACAATATCGAAACGGTTCGCCGCCTGACGCCAAGAGTCCGCGCGCGCGCGACGTACGACCGTTCGTTGGAATTTTTGCGCCGTGCGAAGGAAATGCAGCCTGACATTCCGACAAAATCAAGCATCATGATCGGACTCGGCGAAACGAAGGAAGAAATTATTGAAGTCATGGACGACCTCTTGGCAAACAACGTGGATATTATGGCAATCGGCCAATATCTGCAACCGACGAAAAAACACTTGAAAGTCCAAAAATACTATCACCCTGATGAATTTGCAGAATTAAAGGAAATCGCGATGCAAAAAGGCTTCAGCCACTGCGAAGCCGGCCCGCTTGTCCGTTCTTCTTACCATGCGGATGAACAGGTGAACGAAGCATCTAAAAAGCGCCAAGCACAAGCATAATGCCAAAACGCCAGATCATCTGGCGTTTTTGTCATTCCTATCGATTTTCATGTCCTGACGGGTTTCTCCGTTGGCATTTTCATTTTCTGAGACGGGGTTTCCTTGCGGGGAGGTTTTCATTTCTTGAATCGTCCCCGACATGATCTCTCTGATATCCCTTGAACCGGATCCGAGATTGCTGTAATTTTCGATTGACTGCATATGGTTTGGATTATCGGAAATATACACATGATAGTACCGCGGTATCACAGAAGCAGCGGTTTTCTTCACCTGATCGGCGGTCAGTTCGCGGTCTTTTGAATCGGTTTTATACACGACAAGCGCTTCTTGATCGGTCACCAATGTTGCAGCATCTTGAATATGGGGGAGCTGAACCGTTAAACTTGATATCATGTGAGCGGTTTCTTCCCGGTTCATCACCGGCGTTTTCTGCTGTTCGCCGTCAAATTGTTCTTTTTGATAGCGGACATAGCCAAATTGTTCATTCTCATCATGCCGGTTAAAAGCCTCGTTGCGATCAGACACATGAATTGGTCTGGTTTGATTCTGCGTCTGATTCCTGACATTTTGCCCGGCATTGTCCAATCCTGCGCCTCCGCACCCGGATAAAAGCACGGTCAACAGGCAGAGGCTGACAGCAGTTCGTTTCATTTAAATCCCTCCTCATGTGTAGGGTAGCCAAATTGCATGATTTATTCTTTAGCAATTGATGGGGACGGGGCAATGAATTATGATAGGAATGAGTGAAAAAGAGGTGAGATCATGATTCTTATTCAAAATGCCGAATTTGAATTGGTGCACAATTTCAAAGACGGCTTCAATGAAGAGGCTTTTAAAGCCCGCTACTCCGATATTTTAAATAAATACGATTATATTGTGGGAGACTGGGGATACGGTCAGCTCAGGCTCAAGGGCTTCTTTGACGACCAGAATCAAAAGGCAACCTTCGAAACGAAAATCAGTACATTGGATGAATACATTTACGAATACTGCAATTTCGGCTGTGCGTATTTTGTCTTAAAACGGATCAGAAAATAAATATACACAAAAGGGGATGCTGTCATGTATTTTGTTGACAGAAATAAGATCGAGCAAACACTCGGGTTCTTTGAGCACCAGCTGTCGCTTTTTAACTCGCAACTAGACTGGCAGTCTGAAATCGGGGGACTGGCACTTGAGCGTATAGGCCATCTGTTAATCGAATGCATTTTGGATACAGGCAATGACATGATTGACGGTTTTATTATGCGGGACCCGGGCAGCTATGATGACATTATGGACATACTTGTTGATGAAAAAGTTGTCACGGAACAAGAGGGAACTGAGCTTAAGGAATTGATCGCCTACCGCAAAACATTGGTTCAGCAGTACCTGCTCGCTGACAGCGACGAGCTTTACAGGCTGATCATGGCACATCAGACAGCTCTTCAAAACTTCCCGAAACGGATCAGAAGCTACTTGGAAACAGAGCTTGGTCCTGTTTCTGCGTTTAAATAACAACTGGAAAGCCACAGGAGTGTTGGAAATGAAAACATATAAAGGGTATTTAATTGATTTAGACGGAACGATGTACAATGGCACGGAAAAAATTGAGGAAGCGTGTGAATTTGTCAGAACGCTGAAAGATCGCGGCGTTCCTTATCTTTTCGTGACAAACAATTCTTCGCGGACACCGAAGCAGGTAGCGGACAAGCTTGTGTCTTTTGATATTCCCGCAACGGAAGAGCAGGTCTTCACGACCAGCATGGCGACTGCCCAGCATATCGCCCAGCAGAAAAAAGACGCGTCTGTATATGTGATCGGGGAAGAAGGCATCCGCCAGGCGATTGAAGAAAACGGCCTGACTTTTGGCGGGGAAAACGCGGATTATGTCGTTGTCGGTATTGACCGTTCCATTACATACGAAAAATTTGCTGTCGGCTGCCTGGCAATCAGAAATGGCGCCCGCTTTATTTCTACAAACGGAGATATTGCGATCCCGACTGAAAGAGGCCTCCTGCCTGGAAACGGCTCACTGACATCTGTATTAACCGTATCCACAGGCGTACAGCCGGTATTTATCGGCAAGCCGGAATCAATCATCATGGAGCAGGCGATGCGCGTTCTAGGCACAGATGTATCCGAAACACTCATGGTCGGCGACAACTACGCGACCGACATTATGGCCGGCATTAACGCCGGTATGGATACGCTGCTCGTTCACACAGGCGTAACGAAAAGAGAGCATATGACAGACGATATGGAAAAACCGACTCACGCCATTGACTCTCTGACTGAATGGATTCCATACATTTAAAAAGGGCACCCAAAAGGGTGCCCTTATTCTGTATGCCGCGCACGGTGTGCGAGCCTGCTTGAGGCCGCGGCGGAAATCGCGCCGACGATGTCATCTAAAAAGGTATGGCATTCGCCGGTTGATTTATCATTTAAATGTTTAAGGATTCCGGGTTTTTCTTTGTCGATGTAACCATAGTTCGTAAATCCGATCGATCCGTAAATGTTCACGATGGAAAATGCCAGAACTTCATCTACTCCGTATAGGCTTTCATCGGTTTCCAGCATCGTTTGCAGCGGTTCAGACAGTTTTTTCTGCTCAGCAAGAACATCCAATTCAATGCCCGTTAAAATCGCGTTTTGCACCTCGCGTTTTGCGAGAACGCGATTGACGTTCAACGTGCATTCATCAATGGTTAAATCCGGATGATATTTTTTCTGCAGAAAAAAGACAAGCTCGGCAATGTCTGATACCTCAACGCCGCGCTCCTTCATCCGTGCTCTTGCTTTTGCTTCCATCTGATTGATTTGTTCGTTTTCTGACATCAGCTTCACCCAATCTTTTTTACTAGTTTATACAAAATGTTTGAGATGTTTACGACTTTTTCTTGCGCCTTCGTCGGATTAAAATATGTATTCATAATTCCGGACGTGTATGACTACGATGTGATGAGCCCTAATTCAACAGGCAGGTGATCATTGTGAAAGGTACAATAAAAGAAAAATACGGTATTCACATCAGGCAGCTTTCGATGTACCAGCACACATATCAATGCTTTCAGACACCGAATTCATTCTTTCTGATTGTCCCCGTTTCCCAATTCTCAGAGACAGAGCTGGCAGAGCTTTATTACATGAGTCAGTATTTACAAGAACAAAGTGACCCATACGTTTCGGTTTTTATCTTTACAAAAGAAGGTGAGCTGACGTTTGAACATGAGGGGAAAACGTACGCTCTGCTGAAGGCGGCACCCCCTTTTTCAAACCGTGCGTTCTCCATTGGACAGGAGCTGGCGGAATTTCACCGAAAAGGCAGAGGGTATCCGTATGAAGTGAAGGCAGCCGGAAGAATCGGCCAGTGGAAGGATCTGTGGGGAAAACGCATTGATCAGCTGGAGGTGTTTTGGCAGCGAAAGGTTCATACCCCACCTCATGAGCCATTCGATAAAAAAATGATCGAATCATTTCCATATTATTTAGGGCTGTCAGAAAACGCGATACAATATTTAGTGGACACTGAGCTGGATGACAAGCCCCAAGCCGCTGATTCAGGAACGATATGCCATCAGCGGATGGAAAGACATACATGGTCACCCGAATCCCTGATCAGGATTCCTGCGGATTGGGTATTTGACCACGCCTCACGTGATTTGGCTGAATATATGAGGCATACGTTTTTGCATCACAGACAAGATTTTAATCAACAAGGCTTTCACTTTTTGCAGGAATACGAACAAGTTACGCCGCTGTCTTCGTTTTCAAAACGTCTATTATACAGCCGCCTGCTCTTTCCGCTTCATTATTTTGAAATCGTGGAGAGCTACTACATGTCATCAGAATCAGAAAAGCATTATCGCGAAGAGCAGCTTGACTTCATTCTTAGTGACTGCGGACGCTATGAGCAATTTCTCAATACAGCGCAGGAATTCATGAACATGCGGGCGCAAAAGCCATTTGTTCCCCGCGTGAACTGGCTCGGTAAAGGCAGCCCAAGGTGAGGAGAAAATCTGACAAAAATAATTAGAAAATAAAGAATCTTGTCATATCAATGTGTTAAGCGTTTACATTCTTAAAATTCAGCCGATTGCTATCTTGTCAAAACAGGAGTGGGCTTATATAATGTTTGTAACTTATATGTCTGTGTTGAGTTAACAATTGTCTTTTTCAAGAGGACAATCAAAAGAAAGGTGGAGTTTTTTTGAAAGCAATTCGTGTAGGGCTTTTAGGTTTAGGTACCGTCGGAAGCGGTGTCGTTAAAATTATTCAAGACCATCAGGATAAGCTGATGCATCAGGTCGGCTGTCCGGTTACGATAAAAAAAGTGCTTGTAAAAGATCTAGAGAAAAAGAGAGAAGTAGATTTGCCGAAGGAAGTGCTCACGACAGAAGTGTATGATGTCATTGATGATCCAGATGTTGATGTCGTCATCGAGGTGATCGGCGGAGTTGAACAGACAAAACAATATTTGGTCGACGCGCTGAGATCGAAAAAGCATGTTGTCACAGCAAACAAAGATTTAATGGCTGTGTACGGATCCGAGCTGCTTGCGGAAGCGAAGGAAAATGGCTGCGATATCTACTTTGAAGCCAGTGTTGCCGGCGGGATTCCGATTCTGCGCACGTTAGAGGAAGGCCTCTCATCAGACCGAATTACAAAAATGATGGGGATCGTGAACGGAACAACGAACTTTATCTTAACAAAAATGATCAAAGAAAAAAGCCCTTATGAGGAAGTGCTCAAGGAAGCGCAGGATCTCGGCTTTGCCGAAGCTGACCCGACTTCAGACGTGGAAGGGCTAGACGCCGCACGGAAAATGGCAATCTTGGCGCGCCTTGGCTTCTCAATGAATGTCGATCTGGAAGACGTCAAAGTAAAGGGTATCTCTCAAATTACAGATGAGGACATCAGTTTCAGCAAACGCCTAGGCTACACGATGAAACTGATCGGGATTGCTCAGCGTGATGGCAGCAAAATTGAAGTCAGCGTACAGCCGACATTGCTTCCTGATCACCATCCGCTTTCTGCTGTGCATAATGAGTTTAACGCCGTTTATGTATACGGAGAGGCCGTTGGTGAGACGATGTTCTACGGGCCGGGAGCCGGAAGCATGCCGACTGCGACATCTGTTGTTTCTGACCTTGTCGCGGTCATGAAAAACATGCGCCTCGGCGTAACTGGCAACAGCTTTGTCGGACCGCAATACGAGAAAAACATGAAGTCGCCGTCTGACATTTACGCACAGCAATTCTTAAGAATTCACGTCAAAGACCAGGTCGGTTCATTCTCGAAAATTACGTCTGTGTTCTCGGAACGGGGCGTAAGCTTTGAAAAGATCCTGCAGCTGCCGATTAAAGGTCATGATGAGTTAGCGGAAATTGTAATTGTCACGCACCATACATCAGAAGCTGATTTCAGTGATATCCTGCAAAACCTAAATGATTTGGAAGTCGTTCAAGAAGTTAAGAGCACATATCGTGTAGAAGGGAACGGTTGGAGCTAATGTGGAAAGGGCTTATCCATCAATATAAAGAATTTTTACCTGTAACAGATCAAACACCGGCGCTTACATTACATGAAGGAAACACACCTCTTATTCACCTGCCGAAGCTGTCTGAGCAGCTCGGAATTGAGCTTCATGTCAAAACAGAAGGCGTCAACCCTACGGGATCATTTAAAGACCGCGGAATGGTCATGGCTGTGGCGAAAGCAAAAGAAGAAGGCAACGATACGATTATGTGCGCGTCAACAGGAAACACGTCTGCTGCTGCAGCTGCTTATGCAGCCCGCGCTAACATGAAATGCATCGTCATCATCCCGAACGGAAAAATCGCGTTCGGAAAACTCGCTCAGGCTGTTATGTACGGAGCCGAGATTATTGCAATTGACGGAAACTTTGACGACGCGCTTAAAATTGTCCGTTCCATCTGTGAGAAATCACCGATTGCCCTTGTCAACTCAGTCAACCCTTACCGCCTTGAAGGCCAAAAAACAGCAGCCTTTGAAGTGTGCGAGCAGCTGGGCGGAGCACCGGATGTTTTAGCGATTCCGGTCGGAAACGCAGGCAATATCTCAGCGTATTGGAAGGGCTTCAAGGAATATCATGAGAAAAAAGGCACAGGCCTTCCGAAAATGCGCGGGTTTGAAGCTGAAGGCGCAGCGGCAATCGTTCGCAATGAAGTAATTGAAAATCCGGAAACAATAGCAACAGCCATCCGTATCGGAAACCCGGCAAGCTGGGACAAAGCTGTAAAGGCAGCTGAGGAATCCAACGGGAAAATTGACGAAGTCACTGATGATGAAATCCTTCACGCTTATCAGCTGATCGCCCGTGAAGAAGGCGTGTTTGCAGAACCGGGATCCTGTGCTTCCATCGCCGGCGTTCTGAAACAGGTGAAATCCGGAGAAATTCCGAAAGGCAGCAAGGTTGTCGCTGTGTTAACAGGAAACGGACTGAAAGATCCGAATACAGCGGTCGACATTTCAGAAATCAAGCCGATCACATTGCCGACGAATGAAGACAGCATCCTTGAATATTTAAAAGGAGCGGCCCGTGTATGAACGAAGCCGACATGCTGTTCACTGTCACTGTTCCCGGAAGCACGGCTAACCTAGGCCCTGGCTTCGATTCGGTTGGAATGGCGCTCAGCAGATATTTGAAGCTGACCGTCTTTGAAAGCGACAAATGGTCTTTTGAAGCTGAAACAGAAACAGTCGCCGGAATCCCGGCGGGTACAGATAATCTGATCTATCAAGTGGCGAAACGGACAGCAGATTTGTATGGCAAAGAAATGCCTCCTGTCCATGTAAAGGTATGGAGTGACATCCCGCTCGCACGCGGCCTTGGCAGCAGCGCTGCAGCGATTGTAGCAGCCGTTGAACTGGCTGATGAATTATGCGGCTTAAAGCTGACTGAAGCGGACAAGCTGCATTTAGCCAGTCTTGAAGAAGGACACCCGGATAATGCGGGCGCTTCTCTCGTTGGCGGACTTGTCATCGGCCTGCATGAAGATGACGAGACACAAATGATCCGCGTCCCCGATGCTGACATTGATGTTGTCGTTGTCATTCCTTTTTACGAAGTGCTGACAAGAGACGCAAGAGACGTACTTCCGAAAGAGTTTCCGTATGCGGACGCTGTAAAAGCAAGTGCAGTCAGCAATATACTCATTGCTGCCATCATGTCCAAGGATTGGCCGCTCGTCGGAAAAATCATGAAGAAGGATATGTTCCATCAGCCGTACCGGGCGATGCTTGTCCCTGAGCTGTCAAAAGTAGAACACGTCGCCGAGATGAAGGGCGCATACGGAACGGCTCTCAGCGGGGCAGGCCCGACGATTCTCGTTATGACTGAAAAAGGAAAGGGAGAAGAGCTCAAAGAACAGCTCGCGCTTCATTTCCCTCATTGTGAAGTCGACGCTTTGACCGTTCCGAAAGAGGGAAGTATAATAGAGCGAAATCCTTTATATCAAGTGAAAAGTGTATAGATCATGCCAAGCGTCCCTCAGCATCAGCGGAGGGCGCTTTTTTTCTGCTGGAGATAAAGGAGTTTTTATTTAGAAAAACGAAATAGTTGTAAAAAGGAGGAGATGAACATGAAAAAGCTGATAACCGCAGAAGACATCACAGCGATTGTCTCTGTAACCGATCCTCAATATGCCCCAGACGGCACCCGTGCCGCATACGTGCAGTCACAAGTGAATTCCGAGAAAGATTCGTATACATCAAATATATGGGTCTATGAAATGAAAAGCGGCGGGTCTGTTCCTTGGACACATGGAGAAAAGCGATGCACGGATCCAAGATGGTCTCCGGACGGGCGCACGCTTGCCTTTATTTCTGATCGTGAAGGTGATGCAGCACAGCTGTATATCATGAGCGCTGAAGGCGGGGAAGCGAGAAAACTGACTAATATCCCGTATGGCGTGTCAAAGCCAATATGGTCCCCGGATGGTGAATCGATTCTTGTCACTGTCAGTTTGGGAGAGGGTGAAAGTATTAATGATCGAGAGAAAGCGGAGCCGGACAGCTTTGAACCTGTTGAAGTTCAAGGTCTAGCCTATAAACGGGACGGCAAAGGACTGACAAGAGGTGCGTATGCCCAGCTTGTGTTTGTCAGCGTGAAGTCTGGCGAAGTAAAGCAGTTGACAAATCACAAAGCCGATCATGGTGATCCAGCTTTTTCTCCTGACGGCAAATGGCTTGTTTTCTCAGCTAATTTGACTGAAACGGATGATGCCAGCAAGCCGCACGATGTCTGCATGATGTCGCTGGATACTGGAGATCTCAAGCAGATTACGTCCCATCGCGGCTCATTCGGACCAAGCTCATTTTCACCGGACGGAAGGTATCTTGCTTTGCTTGGACATGAAAAGGAATATCAGAATGCAACGTTCGAAAAGGCATGGCTCTATGATATGAAACAAGACAATCTTACATGTCTGACTGAAATGCTTGACGTTCATTTAGCAGATGCGCTCATTGGAGATTCACTGATCGGAGGTGCCGAACAGAGCCCGGTTTGGACGAAAGACAGCCAAGGGTTTTATGTCATCGGCACAGATCAAGGCAGTACGGGGATCTATTATATTTCGATTGAAGGCCTTGTGTATCCGATACGTCTCGAAAAAGAGTACATTAATAGTTTTTCCATTTCACCTGACGAACAACACTTTATTGCCAGTGTGACAAAGCCGGACAGACCAAGCGAGCTTTACAGCCTCCCGCTTGGGCAGCAAGAGAGACGGCTGACTGGTGCGAATGACAAGTTTGTCGGCGAGCATACGATTTCAATACCTGAAGATATTCAATATGTCACAGAAGACGGCGTGACGGTGAACGGCTGGCTGATAAAACCTGCACAGGCGGAAGGTGAAACATCATATCCTCTTATTCTCAACATACACGGCGGTCCGCACATGATGTACGGACATACATATTTTCATGAATTTCAGGTGCTGGCGGCGAAAGGGTACGCAGTGGTTTATGTCAATCCGAGAGGAAGCCACGGTTACGGGCAGGAATTTGTGAACGCCGTCAGAGGAGATTATGGAGGAAAGGATTATGAGGATGTGATGCAGGCTGTGGATGAGGCTATCAAAAGAGATCCACAGATTGATCCTGAACGGCTTGGTGTCACGGGCGGGAGCTACGGAGGCTTTATGACCAACTGGATCGTTGGACAGACGAACCGCTTTAAAGCTGCCGTCACCCAGCGCTCGATTTCAAACTGGATCAGCTTTCATGGCGTCAGTGATATCGGCTATTTCTTCACAGACTGGCAGCTAGAGCATGACATGTTTGCTGACACAGAAAAGCTCTGGGACCGGTCTCCTTTAAAATACGCAGCAAACGTGGAGACACCGCTTTTGATCCTGCATGGCGAGCGAGATGACCGGTGCCCGATCGAGCAGGCGGAGCAGCTATTTATCGCTTTGAAAAAAATGGACAAGGAAACCATGCTCGTCCGTTTTCCGAAAGCGTCGCACAATTTGTCACGCAGCGGTCATCCGGGACAGCGGATCAAGCGACTGAATTATATCAGCTCATGGTTTGATCAATATCTCTAATAAAAAAGCCAGGCTGATTAACTATCAGCCTGGCTGCTTTATTAAAAGACTTGTTCTACTTCAACGACACCCGGCACTTCTTCAAGAAGAGCGCGTTCAATTCCGGCTTTCAGCGTAATTGTTGAACTTGGGCAGCTGCCGCATGCGCCTAGAAGACGAAGCTTAACGATACCTTCATCTACGTCTACAAGCTCACAGTCACCGCCGTCACGAAGTAAAAACGGACGAAGTTTGTCCAGCACTTCCTGCACCTGTTCTTTCATTTCAACTTCAGTCATGACATTCGCTCCTTTCGTCGTCATAAAACCATTATATTCAGTGTAACAATAAAAATCTATTGTTTGGTTTGCAAAGTTGCTTTCCCTATTATAGCACATTCAGACTTGAACACAAAAACGGTTTTTTTCTATAAAAACGTCTTTTGGCTCTGTATACTGAAAGAAAGGACATACATAGAGAGAAGGAGGCGTTTACCTGTGACAAAACCAGTCATGCTCAGTGTGTACGGAGCAGAAACCGTTTGTGCAAGCTGTGTCAATATGCCGACGGCTAAGGATACATACGAGTGGCTCGAGGCTGCGCTGAAAAGAAAATATCCAAATCAGCCTTTTGCGATGCAATACATCGATATTTATGAGCCGCCTGACAATGAACATGCAAAAGAGCTTGCGGAAAAAATCAGAAATGACGAGTATTTTTATCCGCTTGTTCTTGTAGAAGACAAAATTGTTGGTGAAGGCAATCCAAAATTAAAAGACGTTTATGAGGAAATGGAGAAGCATGGGTATACAGAAAACCGCTGACAGGATCAGCGGTTCTTCTCTATCATTAACCATTATGGTGTTTGTACATCCACAGCAAGCCGGATTTCAACATACGCGGGACACGGCCGATCAGCGGGCGGTCAGCAACAAGACCGAAGCCGGCTTTTTTACCGAGTGAACCGAGAACGCCTTTCAGCTTGAACTGCGGCATTGATTCTGGAAGGGCTTCTCCATTCCAGCGTTTTTGCAAGATTTGGACAATCTGCTCTGCTTGAGCCTCTGCCAGCTGGGCGCTCGGTGCATGAGGGAGGCTGGCGCAATCGCCGACAACGTACAGATGTTCATCACCAGGAAGATTGTGATGAGGCGTTAATACGATACGCCCTTGTGCGTCCTTTTCCACATCTAAGTCTCTAACGACTTTGTTCGGCTGAATGCCAGCTGTCCACACGATGGCGTCTGCAGAAACCGGTTCATCGTGGTTATACACAACGCCTTCTTCAACTTTTGTGATATTTGCCCTGTTAATAATGCGGACACCGTGCTCTTCGAACCAATTTTGCACATATTTACTCAAACGCTCGGGAAAGCTTGATAAAATGAGATTACCGCGGTCGAACAAAATAATGTTCAGGTCATCACGGCTTTCTCTCAGTTCACTTGCAAGCTCAACGCCGCTTAAGCCCGCTCCGACAATGGCGACAGTGGCATTAGCGCTCAGGTTATTCAGCTTTTGATAGGTTTCGCGGGACTGATCGATGGTTTGAATGCTGTAGGTGAATTCAGGCGCTCCCGGCACGTTGTGATATTTGTCCTCACAGCCGAGCCCGATCACAGCGTCATCGTAAGAAATCGGTTCACGATCTTGGAACAGTACTTGTTTTTGTGCAATATCAATTGAAGAGATATCACCGTATTGGACATCCAGGCGAGGGTGCTCTGGGAATGACACTCTGATATGATGGTCAGAAATTGTGCCTGCGGCAAGGGCATAATATTCTGTTTTCAAGCAGTGATAAGGATTTCTGTCAATTAACGTGATTGAAACATCTTCAGGCAGCTGGTTTGGCAATAAGCGATGAAGAACACGCATGTTCCCGTAACCTCCGCCGATCAAGACCAATTTTTTCATTTGAATTCCCCTTTAATCCGAAGAGTATGATAGACACATTGAAGAAAATACGAACTATGTAAAATAACATCTAGAATTATATCGAATTTGATCTAAAATCACAATAATAGTTTGAAAATAACCTACAAATTAGCCTGAAAGTGCAAATTAGTAAAACGTTATTTGTGAAATGATATGTTACGATAATAAATTTTGAACAATCCGTTGTCTTTGACGAATGATAAAAAATTCGCGATAATGGACATATGTGAGGTGAAACCGCATGAATCCAATGATTGAATTTTGTGTCAGCAATCTGGCTCACGGCTCTCAGGAAGCCCGGGCGATTTTAGAGAAGGATCCCAACCTGGATGTCCTTGAATACGGCTGCTTAAGCTACTGCGGGACGTGCATGGAGTCGCTTTTCGCCCTTGTAAACGGAGAAGTCGTCATGGGTGAAACGCCTGCTGAGCTTGTTGAGAATATATATACATTTATTGAAGAAAATCCAATGTTTTAAATGAAAAGGGCCTGGACAGGCCCTTTTTTATTTTGCCGTACAAAAGAACTAAAAAAATGTGTAGACATCAAAAAATATTATTGTTATCGTATAAAAGATATTTTTTTAAATAAAATTTTAAGAGGTGTAGGTGTATTCATGAGTGTTCTGTGGGGACTGCTCGGCGCAGTTGCGATCATTGCTATCGCGTTTTTATTTTCAGAAAAGAAAAGCAATATTAAGATAAGAACCGTCATCGTTGGTTTATGCACACAGGTGGCGTTTGGATACATCGTGTTGAAATGGGAAGCGGGACGCGCTGTTTTTTTATGGTTTTCAAGCCGTGTACAGCTTCTGATTGATTATGCGAATGAAGGAATCAGCTTTATTTTTGGACCGCTTCTGAAAGTCGGCGACAGTCCTGCATTTGCATTAAGTGTACTGCCCGTTATCATTTTCTTCTCAGCACTGATTGCAGTTTTATATCATTTGAAAATCATGCAGCTTGTTTTCCGTGTCATTGGCGGCGGATTGTCGAAGCTCCTAGGGACAAGCAAAACGGAATCTCTTGCGGCTGCTGCTAATATTTTTGTAGGACAATCAGAATCTCCGTTAGTGATCAGACCCCTGATAGCCGGTCTGACGCGCTCTGAATTGTTCACGATTATGACGAGCGGTCTATCGGCTGTTGCGGGTTCGACCTTGTTTGGATACGCGCTACTCGGTATTCCGATTGAATACTTGCTTGCGGCCAGCTTTATGGCTGCTCCCGCGGGTCTTGTCTTTGGTAAATTGATTATTCCCGAAACTGAAAAGCCGCAAACCGTAAAAAGCGATTTTAAAATGGATGAAGGTGAAGGCGCAGCCAATGTCATTGACGCAGCTGCAAAGGGAGCTTCAACCGGACTGCAAATTGCCTTAAACGTTGGAGCGATGCTGCTTGCGTTCGTTGCATTAATCGCTGTAGTAAACGGTATTCTCGGCGGAGTATTCGGCTTGTTCGGTTTAAAAGGTGTCACATTAGAATCCCTTCTGGGTTATGTGTTTTCCCCAATCGCCTTTTTGATTGGTGTGCCTTGGCATGAAGCATTGCAGGCGGGAAGCTATATCGGCCAGAAATTGGTGCTTAATGAGTTTGTCGCTTATTCTAACTTCGGTCCGCACATCGGCGAGTTTTCTAAGAAAACCGCTACCATTATCAGTTTCGCGTTATGCGGATTCGCCAATTTTTCATCAATTGCGATAATGCTCGGTACGCTTGGCGGTTTAGCGCCTAGCCGCCGTTCGGATATCGCACGCCTCGGTCTGAAGGCTGTTCTTGCGGGAACATTAGCCAATCTGCTCAGCGCAGCCATTGCCGGCATGTTTATATAAACGATAAAAGCTCCTTGCGACAATGCAAGGAGCTTTTATGTATGAAAAACGGGGGATAATTGTATTGTGTCCGTTTATAATAGCTTTTATACTAAGAAAAAGAAAAAAAGTTGGAGGCACCTATGAACTCATTTCGATTTACCAAAATGCACGGCCTGGGAAACAGCTATATCTACGTGAATCAATTTGAAGAACAGCTTCCGGAAGAAAAACTGTCTGAGATTGCCGTTCAGGTTTCTTCTGTTTATACAGGGATCGGTTCCGACGGAATGATCCTGATATGCCCTTCAGATCAAGCGCCTGTCAAAATGCGGATTTTTAATAATGACGGGTCTGAAGGGAAAAACTGCGGCAACGGCCTGCGCTGCGTCGCAAAATACGCTTATGAGCATAAGCTGGTTGAGAAAACATCTTTTCTGATTGAAACCCTCTCCGGGCTTGTGAAAGCGGAGGTTCAAGTTGAAAATGGGAAAGTGAACGTGGTCACTGTCGATATGGGCGAACCGCGCCTGACAAAAAACGAGCTTCCGATGCTTGAAGGCGGAGAAGAGCACACGATCAATGAAACGATGACATTTGGTGAAGTTGAACTAACAGGCACTGCCGTTTCAATGGGAAATCCCCATATCGTTTTTCCGATCGCTGACATTGAACAGGCACCCCTGACGACACTGGGACCGGTGATTGAGAAAGATCCGAGATTTCCAGAAGGCATCAATGTAGAATTCGTCGAAACCGTGAATGAACATGAACTGCATTTCCGCGTCTGGGAACGGGGATCAGGCATTACTCAGGCATGCGGGACAGGAGCATGTGCAGCGGCCGTCGCATCTGTGTTAAATGGCGTATCAAAACGAAATCAGGACATCACGGTGCATTTAGCAGGCGGAGATCTAGTGATTAATTGGAAAGACAACGGCCATGTGATGATGACAGGGCCGGCTGAAACTGTTTGTGAGGGCGTCTATTTCTTGTAAAACACCTTGTTTGAGAATTGGACCAATCATGTTTATAATAAAAGACAACATCCGGTTTTTAAAAGGAGGTTTACAAAAATGAGCAACCCGGTAACAATTACAGAAGCAGCAGCTTTGCATATAAAAGATATGATGAAAGAGCATGAAGAAGAAAACGCGTTTCTGCGTGTCGGCGTCAAAGGAGGCGGCTGCAGCGGCCTTTCTTACGGCATGGGCTTTGAGCACGAAAAGGGCGAATCAGACAGCATGTTTGATCAGCACGGGATCGCTGTACTTGTTGATAAAGAAAGCCTTGACATCATGAACGGCACCGTGATTGATTATAAGCAATCCATGCTCGGCGGCGGCTTCACCATCGACAATCCAAATGCCATCGCTTCATGCGGCTGCGGTTCTTCTTTTAGAACAGCGACGAATACAGGTACACCTGAAGAGTGCTAACAACAGAAAACGGCAAGTCAAGCTGGGAACCGCTGACTTGCCGTTTTTTTATTTTTAATATTTATCCCCATTAAAAATCGAATTCTTCACAATCACATAATCCACATTGCGGATCGCGTCAAGTTTCGTTCCGCCTGCATAAGAAATAGAAGATTGAAGATCCTGTTCCATTTCAATCAGCGTATCCTTGATTGAGCCTTTATGTGCCACGTGCATTTTCTTGCCTTCTACATTTTTCTTTTCGCCTTTTTGGAACTCAGAGGCTGAGCCGAAGTACTCTTTGTATAGCTTTCCGTCTTTTTCGACCGTTTGGCCTGGTGATTCTTCGTGTCCGGCAAATAGTGAACCGATCATGACCATCGTTGCGCCAAATCTGATTGATTTTGCGATGTCGCCATGTGTGCGGATGCCGCCATCCGCGATAATTGGTTTGCTGGCTGCTTTGGCACACCAGCGCAGCGCTGCTAATTGCCAGCCGCCTGTGCCGAAGCCGGTTTTGATTTTCGTAATACATACTTTTCCCGGTCCGATGCCAACTTTAGTGGCATCCGCTCCCGCATTTTCAAGTTCTCTGACCGCTTCCGGCGTTCCGACATTGCCAGCAATAACAAAGCTGTCCGGCAAATGTTTTTTAAGCTGCTGGATCATTTCAATGACCGCATTTGAATGGCCATGAGCGATATCAATTGTCACGTATTCAGGAGTCAGATTTGCTTCTGTCAGTTGGCGGACAAATTCATACTCCTCATCTTTGACGCCCACGCTGATAGAAGAGAATAATCCGCGTTCGTTCATATCTTTAATAAATTCAATTCGTGTTTCAGGTTCAAATCGGTGCATCACATAAAAGTAACCATTTTCGGCTAATTGAATGGCTAGTTTTTCATCTATAATCGTCTGCATATTGGCAGGAACGACGGGTAATTTAAATGTACGTCCGCCTAAACGCACGGATGTATCACATTCTGAACGGCTATTTACAATGCATTTTGCAGGAATTAGCTGAATATCTTCGTAATCAAATACATTTTCCATCATTATCACTCCTAAAAACGAATATTTAAAAGAATACTATATGAAATGTTCGCCTTCTATAATGTACTCTGTTTTATTTAGGATGTCAAACGTTTTTATTTGCTTACAAGTATGCGCAAGTGCCGAAGCTTGTCATGCTCGGTGAGTTTGGGTATCATAGTCTTAACGAAAAGTCTTAGAGAGCGGATTAAAAAGCGAATGAAATACGTTCAGCAAAGCTTGGTCGTTCAGCACCAGGCTTTCTTTATGACATGGACAGATGAAAGGAGCGAGTGAGATGACGCAAAACGAAGAAAAAACACCGAAGTCCCAAAAGATCCAAGATCGCATAATTATGACAATGATCTGGATCGTCGCAGCCCTTGTTATTGCGCTGGTTGTGGGAACCGCATTGAATTATATAAATATCTTCAAATAAAAAAGGAGCTGTGTCGCTGACACAGACTCCTTTTTTTATTATTTATTTTCAAAAAGACTTGTTGAGTGAAGAGGCTGTACGCGGGCTTTCGGATCCATGTAAGCTTTGGCGTTGTTCACTGCTGTCGGTGCCTCGCCGAAGCCGCTTGCGATCAGGTTGACTTTTCCTTCGTATGTGCAAATGTCACCTGCTGCAAAGAAGCCTTCGATATTTGTTTCCATTGTTGATTTGACGACAATAGAATTTTTCTCGATGTCCAGACCCCAGTTTTTAATAGGTCCAAGAGATGAAACGAAACCGTAGTTGACGATTAAGTCATCGATTTCTAAAATCTCTTTGCGATCGCCTTTCACTTCTTCAAGCACTAGCTGTTCAATTTTCTCTTCCCCAATCAGCTCCGCAGGGACGAATGGTGTTAGGACATTAACCTTCGACGCGTGAAGGTTTTCCACACTGTGCTCGTGCGCGCGGAATTTATCGCGGCGGTGGATGATGGATACTTCTTTTGCGATCGGCTCAAGCATAAGCGCCCAGTCAACCGCTGAATCTCCTCCACCAAGGATCGCAACACGTCTGCCGGCGAATTTTTGCAAATCATCAACGAAGTAGTGAAGGTTTTTGCCTTCATACTGCTCGGCATTTTCAAGTTCCAGTTTTCTCGGTTTGAATGCGCCGTTTCCTGCAGTGATGATGACCGTTTTAGAATAGTGAGTTTCTTCATTTGTCACAAGCTTAAACACGCCGTCCGCTTGTTTTTCAACAGATTCAACCGCTTGCTCCAGACAAATGGTTTGGTCGAATTTCGCCATTTGTTCTTTTAGGTTATTGATAAGCTCTTGGGCGCGGATTTTCGGGAAGCCCGCTACATCGTATATATATTTCTCAGGGTATAGGGCGCTAAGCTGTCCGCCGAGCTGAGGCAGGCTTTCGATAATTTTGACGCTTGCCTGTCTCATGCCTCCGTAAAAAGCGGTGAATAAGCCGACCGGTCCCCCGCCTATAATAGTAATATCATAAACCTTTGTATCCTCTCGCATACGAAAATTGCCTCCTAAATGAAAATTGTTATTAATTATACCATATTGCCATTCAAATTGACGAGTCAGCAGAAAAAATCATAAGTGCATGGCGTGCGCATCCGTTCTTGAAAATATTTCCGCAGGCCGATACGATGATAACCAAATGAATTGATCTTTTTCTGAATGTTTCCTAGGCCAGCCGGATAAATATGATAGTAGTACTATGAGTGAAGACTTCATAAAAAATTTTTCAATATATTTCATAAAATCCCGCCAATAAGCTGAAGCTAACACAAATGATGATTTTATTATGCGTCTAACAAAAGCAAAAAAAGAGAAGGTGGATGTGATGGCATTGAATAAGCCCAAAATCGTGATTTTAGGTGCAGGATATGGCGGATTGATGACGGTAACTAGGCTGACAAAGTTTATCGGACCGAATGATGCTGATATTACGCTTGTGAATAAACACAATTATCATTATGAAACGACATGGATGCATGAAGCGAGCGCGGGTACGCTCCATCATGACCGCTGCCGTTATCAGATAAAAGATGTAATCAACCAGTCGCGGGTCAATTTTGTACAGGATACTGTAAAGGCAATCAAAATTGATGAGAAAAAAGTTGTGCTTGCGAATGGAGAGCTGCAGTACGATTATTTAGTCATCGGACTCGGCGCGGTGCCCGAAACGTTCGGTATTAAAGGTTTGAAAGAATATGCGTTTCCGATCGCCAACATCAACACGTCGCGTCTGCTGAGGGAACATATTGAGCTGCAGTTTGCAACTTACAATACGGAAGCGGAAAAACGGCCGGACAGGTTAACGATCGTTGTAGGCGGAGCCGGATTTACGGGAATTGAATTTCTCGGCGAGCTGGCAGCCCGCGTGCCTGAGCTCTGCAAGGAGTACGACGTTGATAGGAGTCTCGTGCGCATTATTTGTGTAGAAGCAGCGCCGACCGTTTTGCCTGGCTTTGATCCTGAGCTTGTCGATTATGCGGTTCATTACCTTGAAGAAAACGGAATTGAGTTTAAGATCGGCACGGCTGTCCAAGAATGTACACCGGAAGGAGTCAGAGTCGGGAAAAAAGATGAAGAACCAGAGCAAATCAAATCGCAAACCGTTGTATGGGCGGCAGGTGTCCGCGGCCATCCGATTGTGGAAGAAGCCGGCTTTGAAAATATGCGCGGCCGGGTCAAAGTCAATCCAGATCTTCGCGCACCCGGACATGACAACGTCTTCATTCTCGGCGACAGCTCGCTGTTTATGAATGAAGATACGGAGCGCCCGTATCCTCCGACTGCGCAAATTGCGATGCAGCAGGGGATAACGGTTGCTAAAAACCTTGGCAGGCTCATTAAAGGCGGAGAGCTTGAGGAATTCAAGCCGGACATTAAAGGAACGGTGGCTTCTCTTGGCGAGCATAACGCAGTTGGGGTCGTTTATGGCAGAAAGCTGAAAGGCACACCGGCTTCGTTTATGAAAAAAGTCATCGATAACCGCTCGCTGTTTTTGATCGGCGGACTCGGACTGACGCTGAAAAAAGGCAAGTTCAAGTTTTTCTAAAAACCCGCGGAAGCGGGTTTTCTTTATTAAAAAACGCCAAAATAAAAAGATAACGAGAGGAAAACAAGTATGTTTCCGCTTACATCAAAAGATTTGTCACATGATCTGACTTTATTATTGACAGTTTGATATGATATATTATCAGAAAATTAAGAAAAAAGGGGATGATCAGATGAAAACTGCATCGACAACCGCTTCACATGCATGCCCATTTTGCTCAGGGAAAGGGTATTTTCAATTGATCCTCGGCGGTTCAGAAACTTGTCCGTCTTGTCAGGGGACAGGAAAAGACAGTCATTCTTTTTCCAGACGTTGACTTTATTTCAGCCCCCGCGTTACACTAAAAACAACGCAGGGGGTGGGATAGGTTGATTAGTCTGCCAGTCGTAATCATCTCAATTGTTTTGTTTTTTGTCTTGTTTTTTGGAATCGGTTTCTTATTAAACATGCTGCTGAGAATGTCTTGGATTATGGCTGTGATTTATCCGATTGTATGCCTTTTCATTATCAGCAAGGAAAAGCTGATCAGCTATATCCAGTCGCCGGGAGAATCCTTTGCCGGCCTGTTTCATCGTATCGTATCATTAGCAGCTGCTGATGTGCTGATTTTAGCCAGCGGTTTGGCTGGCGCCATCGTGTCGGGTATAGCGATCAACATGCTCAGAAAAAGAGGATATCAAATGTTTTAAATGCCGCTTTCTTCTAAAGAAAGCTTTTTTTGTGCTTTCTGCTCATTCACCATTTTGAATATTGCTCTCTCCAATTGGGAACAATGATTCGGAGGAGAGGTGAATGATATTGATTATGATCAGACGTTTGCTGATGACCTGTTTATTTCTGCTTGCATTTGGCACAACATTTTTATCAGTGTCAGGAATCGAAGCGAAGGACTTGTCAAAATGGGTGCAGGAACATCAAGAAAAGCACTTGAAGCATGCAGGACTGACATTAAAATCATTGCAGCAGAAAAAAACACAAACCATGTCAGCGGCCAAGGATAAAACAAAACCGTTAGAAGAAGCGTTTGACTGGAACGAGTATCCGGTTCAAAGAGTAACAGCAACAGGATACACAGCAGGAGCTGAATCGACGGGTAAACAGCCCGGCGATCCATTATACGGGCTTACATATTCAGGTGTGAAAGTGAAAAGAGATTTGTACTCCACTGTTGCCGCTGATCCATCCGTTTTCCCGATCGGCACGATTTTATTCATTCCGAACTACGGTCTCGGAGTTGTGGCCGACACAGGATCAGCTATTAAGGGAAACCGCCTTGATCTGTACTTTGAAACCGTCAAAGATGTGTACAATGAATGGGGCAAAAAAACCCTTGATGTATATGTGATTAAAAAGGGAACGGGAAAGGTCACCGAGGATGAGCTTGAGAAGCTCAATGAAACAAAATCTTTGCAGGTGTTCAGAAATCAATATAAAACTGTGAAAGAATAAAACGCTCCAGCAAAAGCTGGAGCGTTTTTTACATGAAAAAGTAAGCGAGTATCAATGTCAGAAAAATACCTGTTAAGCCTCCGAAAAAAACCTCGATCGGCTGATGTCCGAGAAGCTCTTTCAGCTTTTTTTGCTTTTCTTTATCTTCAGCTTTCGGGAAGTCCTTTGCTTCATTTACGAAGCGGTTAAAATCAATGACAAGCTTATTGATGACTGTTGCCTGTTCACCGGCGTGACGTCTGACGCCAGTTGCGTCAAACATGGTAATGACGGCGAAAATGGCAGAAACCGCAAAGAGTGAGGAGCCTAATCCATGCTCCAAGGCTACGCCTGTAGAAAGCGCAGTGACCGCTGCGGAGTGAGAGCTCGGCATGCCGCCTGTGCTTGTGACCAGCGACCAGTCCAGTTTTCTGGACACGATAAACTGTATGGGCACTTTGATGACCTGAGCAAAAATAATTGCGGCCAGGCTTGATAATAAAGGAAAATTCATTAAAAGTTCCATCGGCGACATCCTTTCTATTTAAAAAATCCTTCGTGTTTCAAAAGAAAAAAGCAAGTCTTAGACTGTTGTTTGATAAAATAAGTGTAATGGAAAGAATGTTTTTCCTATTATACCATTGTTCAATACAAATACCCATTACGTTAGGAGTGTAAGCTTCATGTTTTATGCGGTTCAGCAATTAGAGCATACAGAAACCCTTGTAGTCGGGCTTTTTCAAAAAAGCCAGCTGACAGGCAAAGCATTGGAAATTGATGAAATGCTGCAGGGCCATCTGACACAGCTTTTGAAAGATGGTGATGTCTCTTCGAAACCGAATCAAGTATCAAAAGTATTCCCTCCATCTTCTGCAGGTATGAAACGGATTTATTTCGTTGGTTTGGGGAGAGAAGCAAATTATTCGTTTGAACAGGCGAAGGAACGTTTTGCTCATGTTTTTCAAGCCATTCATAAAGACCGAAGACAAGAAGCAGCTGTCCTGCTTGACACATTTATTTCTGAAGACGTGCCTCCAGCCGATGCCGCTCACGCTTTAGCTGAGAGCTGCCTGCTTGCTTCCTATGAGGTGCAGGATTATAAGCACAAATCAAATGAGCCTGATAAACAAATTGAAGCTGTGTATGCTGTCACAGATGAAGATACACAGGAAGTGCAGGCGGGACTTCGTGTCGGGCAGGCATACGGGCAAGGGGCAAATTCCGCAAGAACGCTTGTGAATATGCCGGGAAACATGCTGACAGCGACTGACCTCGCTTCTTATGCAGAAGAGCTTGCGGCGAAATATGATTTTGAGTGTGAGATATTGGAGAAATCAGAGATGGAAGAGCTCGGCATGGGCGGAATACTTGCGGTAAACCAGGGCTCGACCGAACCGCCCAAAATGATTGTTTTGAAGTATCAGGGCAAAAAAGATTGGGAAGACGTTGTCGGACTTGTGGGAAAAGGGATTACCTTTGACACAGGCGGATACTCCATTAAAACGAAATCTGGAATAGTCGGTATGAAATCTGATATGGGAGGAGCAGCAGCGGTTCTCGGGGCAATGGAAACCATCGGAGAGCTTCGTCCCGAGCAAAACGTGCTGGCTGTTATTCCGTCAACCGATAATATGATCTCCGGCGGGGCGATGAAGCCTGATGATGTCATCGTATCATTAAGCGGAAAAACGATTGAAATCCTCAATACGGATGCTGAAGGAAGACTTGTGCTAGCAGATGGCATTACATACGCGAAACAGCATGGCGCTTCAGTTCTTGTTGATGTGGCTACGCTTACCGGCGGAGTTGTTGTGGCATTAGGAACAGAAACGACAGGCGCTATGACAAATGACCAAAGCTTTTATCAGCAGGTAGCTGATGCTGCGGAAGAGTGCGGCGAGGCCATCTGGCAGCTGCCGATAACAGAGAAGGATAAAAAGCGCGTGAAAAGCAGCCAAATGGCAGATCTCAGCAATTCACCGGGGCGCGAAGGACATGCGATTATGGCAGGAACATTTCTTGGTGAATTTGCTGAAACAACGCCTTGGGTTCATCTTGATATTGCAGGTACAGCGACTTCCAATAAAGCAACCTGCTTCGGGCCGTCCGGGGCTACCGGTGTAATGGCCAGAACACTGGCCACACTTGCGGAACGATTTACTTTGGAAGAAGATAAAGGCGAATAATGTTAAATCCCTGCTGCGGAATGCAGCGGGGATTTTTTCTTCCAAAATCTTTAGTTGACTAAAGTGTATCGGTTATGATACGATACGTTCGTACTTTATTTATCTACTACATTAGCAAACTAAAGGATTTTTGGAGGGGTATCATGAATGCAGTCGTCATCGCGGTGCTGCTTATGCTTGTCTTAAGCCTGCTGCGTGTCAATATTGTTATCGCATTAATTATAGGCGCTCTGGCCGGCGGGCTAACAGGCGGGCTCGGTCTTGGCGAAACGGTTAAAGCTTTTACTGACGGACTCGGAGGAAATGCCACCGTTGCAGTCAGCTATGCCATGCTAGGCGCGTTTGCTGCGGCTTTAACGAAAACGGGCCTTCCGGACGCAATGGTGGAAGCCTCCGTTAAATTAATCGGAAATAAAGAAGACACTCGTAAAAAAGCACTGTCCAAAGTGCTGATTGTACTGATTATTTTAATTATATCTTGTTTTTCGCAAAACGTGGTTCCGGTTCACATCGCATTTATCCCGGTGTTGATTCCGCCGCTTTTGAAAATCTTTAATGAACTTGAAATGGACCGCCGTCTGATCGCATGTGTGATTACATTCGGTTTAACGGCGCCTTATATTTTAGTGCCGGTCGGTTTCGGCCAAATCTTCCAAGGCATGCTCAAGGATAATATGACAGATGCCGGATTAAACGTATCTCTCGGTGATATTCCTTACGCCTTAATGATTCCCGTTGCGGGTATGGTTGTAGGTCTGATTATATCAATCATTGTATTCCGTAAACCTAAAACATACGAAACAAAAGAAATATCTGGTACGAATCCTTCTCCATATACGAAAAAAAGCCTGGCTATCGCGGTGCTTGCCATCGCAGTGTCACTCGGCGTCCAGCTTTACTTATCTCAGACTTTGGGAGTAGAAGGGATGATTATGGGGGCGCTGGCAGGTCTGATTATCCTGTTTGTCAGCGGTGTGATGAAGCGTGATGAAGCGGACTCACTGATTACTGACGGAATGGTCATGATGGCCTTTATCGGTTTTGTTATGCTCGTTGCTGCCGGATTTTCAAATGTATTGACGAAAACGGGAGATGTCGAGTCACTGGTCAAAACAGCAGCTGGCATTATGGGGCACAGTCAGTTAGTGGGCGCATTGCTGATGCTCATTGTCGGCTTGTTCATTACAATGGGGATCGGTTCATCTTTTGCGACAATTCCAGTTATTACAACGATCTTTGTGCCCCTTTGCATGCAGCTCGGATTCAGCCCGATGGCAACGGTTGCGATTATCGGAGCAGCAGCTGCGCTAGGCGATGCCGGTTCACCTGCCAGCGATAGTACTCTTGGACCGACTTCAGGTTTAAGTGCAGACGGCCAGCATCACCACATTTGGGATACTTGTGTGCCGACATTTTTATTTTATAATATCCCGCTTATCATATTTGGCTGGGTTGCGGCGCTTGTTTTATAGGAAAAAGGCTCTCCTTTACTAGGGGAGCCTTTTCTCGTTATGATAAAAAAACCGTCCAATAGAACGGTTTTTATGTGGAAGATATGTGATTTCGGTTAAAGCCGGTTGCTTTATGAATAGAGCGGTAGATCGCAGGCGCTATAGACGCCAGTATCACAGCCATCACCGTGTCTTTTACCATAAACCAGGTCATAAAGCCCCAAGCCGTACCGTAGCTTACTGGCGTATGAATCCACAGCTTCAGTGCAAGATACATATAGGTAGTGCCGATGATATACATGATGGCTGTTCCGATAAGAGAAGCAATCAGAAATCGGATTTTACTCGGCTGAATTTTGCGTTCTAAGAACCATCCAGCTGCAAATGCTGCAGGGATGTATGAGATAATAAATCCGCCGCTTTTTCCCGCAAACGGTGCGAAGCCCGCTGAAAATTGAGCAAACACAGGCGCTCCTGCCAATCCGACAAGCGCATATACAATCATGGCAATACCTGCTCGTTTGCTGCCGAGAAGCAAGGCTGCCAAGAGACAGAAAAACGGTTGCATCGACAGCGGAATGCCGGCTACTTGTAAAAAGGGTGCCACTGATGTAATGTTGGCGCCGACGGCCATAAGTGCGGCGAACATGCCAATCAGCGCCATATCTCCCGCACGAAGTTTATGGTGTTTCATTGTTGTTCCCCCTTAGGTTTACATACACAATCATAGAGTAATAAAGAACGGAAAGATTGTCAACATGATTTTAAGTAAGGTTAACAAAAGGAGGGTTCTGTATGTATTTCGGAAAAATAAAACAATCCGATCAATCTGGGAGAGTCCCGCCAAATCAAAACGTCACAACCTCTTTTCCTGTGCTTCATACGGGAAATGTCCCATATTACGAGGATATGGAAAAATGGAATCTTCAAGTGTACGGATTGGTTGATCACCCGATGCTGTTAAGCTTTGAAGATGTCAAAGCCTTTCCTCAGTACGAATCGAAAAATGACATCCATTGCGTCACTGGCTGGTCACGGCTTGATAATGTGTGGCAAGGCGTGCGGGCTCGTGATATAGCGGAAAAAGCGGGTGTTAAAGATGAAGCGGGCTACGTCATTTTACATGCAGAAGAGGGCTGGACGACCAATCTGCCGCTCGATGATTTTTTGGCAGAAACCTCACTTCTGGCTTATGCGCATAATGGCGAGCCTTTAACGCCTGAACATGGCTTCCCGCTGCGGGGCGTGTTTCCGCATCTGTATTTTTGGAAAAGCGCTAAGTGGCTGCGCGGCATCCAATTTACAAAAGAGAATCACCCCGGCTTTTGGGAGCAGAACGGCTATCACATGAGAGGCGATCCGTGGCAAAATCAAAGGTTTACATGGGATTAAGGTTCTATTTCAAACAGGACAATCTGCATCTTTATCAGGTTTTTATTTCCATATTGATAGTCTTCAGGTACCTTATTTGATGAAGGTGCCTTTTTTATTAAGGAAAAAGTTGACTTTCTCTGGAAGAAAACCTATTATTTGAGGTGTCTAGATGATAGTGAAAATCATTATCATATATTGTGATTTAGTTTAAGGAGAGGAATGTCGTACTGCATGAATGAGAAAACAGATCGGGCGAAAGGCGGGACACAAAACGCATTTACCATTCCTGGTACGGAAGTGCGTAGGATGTCTTCACGCAATGAGAACCGTGCCTATCAAATTTTCATCTCGAAACCGAGTACGCCGCCGCCGCCCGCTGGTTATCCGGTCATTTATCTGCTGGATGCCAATTCTGTCTTCGGAACGATGGCAGAAGCTGTTCGAATACAGGGGCGCCGTCCAGAAAAAACCGGGGTGATCCCTGCTGTAATCGTCGGCATTGGCTATGAGACAGCAGAACCGTTCTCTTCAGCGCGTCACCGGGATTTTACAATGCCGACAGCTCAATCGAAATTGCCGAAAAGGCCCGATGGAAAAGATTGGCCGGAGCATGGCGGAGCAGAGGGCTTTTTCAGATTTATTGAGGAGGATCTAAAACCGCAGATAGAACGAGATTATCAAATTGACAGAAACAGACAAACGATCTTTGGACACTCACTTGGCGGGCTGTTCGTGCTGCAGGTGCTGTTAACAAAGCCGGATGCGTTTCAAACGTATATTGCGGGAAGTCCGTCCATTCATTGGAATAAACCGTTTATTCTTGAGAAAGCGGACCATTTCGCCTCCCGCTTCAAGAAAAACAATCAGCCTATCAATCTCCTGCTTGCGGCAGGAGAATTGGAGCAGCATCATAAAAGCCGGATGAACGATAATGCGAGAGAGCTTTACGAGCGGCTGGCCGTTTTATCAGAACAAGGCGTACGGGCAGAATTTTGTGAGTTTTCAGGAGAAGGACATATTTCGGTTCTTCCTATTTTGGTCAGCCGGGCGCTGCGTTTTGCGCTTCATCCTGACGGACCGCATATGTCAGTGGGCTGAGACATTCTCAGCCTTGCTTCTAAAAATAAAATATTCGTCACTGAAATTATATTTGACTGTCACATGACATTTGGATATGATTATTTTTATAATTGATAATGATAATCATTATCAATAGATTGCGCTTTTCTTTTCAAGGCGCAGCAGTCTTTTTCGCTGGATGTCCGTTCGGCATCTGAAGCGAAGAAAGGAATTGATGATATGAATGCAATGGGTATAAAGGGCAAAATTGCTTTTATAACAGGGGCTGCCCAAGGGATAGGAGAAGCTGTTGCACGGACGCTTGCCGGTCAAGGCGCACACGTTGCGGCAGTTGATTATAATCCTGAAAAGCTGGAAAGGGTTGTGAGCAGCCTTAAAGCGGAAGGCTGCCATGCGGAAGCTTTTCCCGCGGATGTAAGAGACAGCGCGGCAATTGACGAGATTACGGCGCGCATCGAACGTGATATGGGGCCGATCGATATTTTGGTGAATGTAGCGGGTGTTCTTCGCCCGGGACTGATCCATTCACTTAGCGATGAGGAATGGGAGGCCACGTTCTCAGTGAATTCGACTGGTGTATTTAACGCCTCGCGTTCAGTCAGCAAATATATGATGGACCGGAGATCGGGTTCGATTGTAACGGTCGGATCGAATGCTGCCGGTGTGCCGAGGACATCAATGGCGGCATATGCATCTTCAAAGGCTGCGGCTGTGATGTTTACGAAATGCCTTGGCCTTGAGCTTGCAGAATATAATATTCGCTGCAATATTGTGTCTCCCGGATCAACGGAAACAGACATGCAGTGGTCCTTATGGGCTGATGAAAACGGAGCGGAGCAAGTCATAAAAGGATCACTTGAGACATTTAAGACAGGAATCCCGCTCAAAAAACTGGCTCAGCCTTCGGATATTGCGAATGCCGTGCTCTTTTTGGTTTCTGGCCAGGCAGGGCATATTACGATGCATAATTTATGCGTAGATGGCGGTGCGACCTTAGGCGTGTAACTCAATTTAAAGGAGGTTCATGAGAATGTTGGAACAAAACGTTATATCACAAACAAAAGCGGAGCATTTGCTTCATGAGTATCAGCCGGGGGCTTTTTTCTTAGCTTCTCCTCATCGCGTACTGTTAGCGAAAGGCATTAGTGAAATCGTACCGGAAGCAGACGGGCCAAACCAAATAGAAACCCTTTCCGGCCGTATTGCAGAGACGCTGAATCAAGCAAAGCAATCAGGGCAAAGCCGTCCGCTTGTTGTCGGAGCTGTTCCTTTTGATCATGTAAAAGCAGCTCGGCTCGTTGTTCCTGAAGAAGTGCGCTGGTCGGGACCGCTTCAATTTGATCATGCGGAGAAGGAACAGCAGCCGGCGCATACATACCACATAGAACCTGTTCCTGCACCAGAGGAGTATAAAAATGGTGTGGAAAAAGGACTGGCACGTATTGCCGATGGAACACTCAGCAAGATCGTCCTGTCCAGATCGCTGCATTTGACATCGTCTGAACCGATTCAGACGGATGAACTGCTTCGCCATCTAGCGCAGCATAACACACATGGCTACACGTTTGCCGCGGACGTGTCCGGCCAAGCGGAAACGTCTTCCCGCCGAACATTGCTCGGTGCAAGTCCGGAGCTTCTCGTGTCTAGAATGGGAACTCAGGTCGTTTCCAATCCATTAGCCGGCTCAAGGCCTCGCAGTGATGATCCTGATGAAGACCAGCGCCGGGCTGCTGAATTGCTTTCTTCTGCTAAGGATCTCCATGAACATGCGGTTGTGGCTGACGCGGTTGCGGCAGCGCTGCGGCCTTTCTGCCGGACGCTGGATGTTCCGGAGAAGCCTTCACTGATCAAAACGGAGACGATGTGGCATCTGTCCAGCGTGATTAAAGGAGAGCTATCCGATCCGTCCGTGACCGCATTGGAATTGGCAGCCGCGCTTCACCCGACACCGGCCGTCTGCGGAACACCGACTGATCTTGCAAGAGAAGCGATTCTAAGCATTGAACCGTTTGACCGCGGTTTCTTTACCGGTATGGTCGGCTGGTGTGACGATGCGGGTGACGGAGAATGGATTGTAACGATCCGGTGCGCAGAGGCAGAAGAACGCTCACTTCGCCTGTATGCAGGAGCCGGTGTTGTTGCCGGGTCAAAACCCGAGGAAGAGCTTCAGGAGACATCCGCGAAGTTTCGGACAATGCTGCGGGCAATGGGCGTGAATCATATATGATCAGAATGAATTGCTGGAGGGATACAACATGCTGAATGGATTTACTCCTTGGCCTGAAGAGTTAGCTGAGACATATCGAAAGAACGGCTGCTGGGCCGGCGAGACGTTTGGAGATTTGTTAAGGGACCGGGCTGCCAAACATGGTGATCGCATCGCAATTACATGCGGAAACACCCATTGGAGCTATCAAGAGCTTGACACAAGGGTTGATCGCCTGGCTGCCGGATTTCAGAAGCTCGGCATTCAACAAACGGATCGTGTCGTGGTGCAGCTGCCGAATATCGCAGAGTTTTTTGAAGTCATTTTCGCGCTCTTCCGTCTGGGGGCGCTCCCAGTCTTCGCACTGCCTTCCCATCGAAGCAGTGAAATTACATATTTTTGCGAGTTCGCCGAAGCGGCTGCTTATATCATTCCCGACTCTTATTCCGGCTTTGACTACCGTTCACTTGCCAGACAGGTTCAAAGCAAGCTGCCGTCTTTGAAACACGTCATTGTTGCAGGTGAGGCAGAAGAATTTTTACCGCTGGAGGATCTGCATACAGAACCTGTAAAACTGCCTGAAGTCAAATCTTCGGAAGTAGCGTTCCTTCAGCTTTCTGGCGGAAGCACCGGCCTATCGAAACTGATTCCGAGAACCCACGATGACTACATTTACAGCCTGAAGCGGAGTGTGGAGGTCTGCTGGCTCGACCACAGCACGGTGTACTTGGCTGCATTGCCGATGGCGCACAATTATCCGCTCAGCTCGCCTGGGGTTCTCGGCGTATTATACGCTGGCGGAAGAGTGGTATTATCTCCTTCTCCAAGTCCTGATGACGCATTTCCTTTGATTGAACGAGAAAAGGTCACGATCACCGCTCTTGTGCCGCCTCTTGCGATGGTATGGATGGATGCGGCAGCCTCACGCGATGATGATCTATCCAGCCTTCAAGTGCTGCAAGTGGGCGGCGCCAAGTTCAGTGCTGAAGCCGCGCGCAAGGTTAAAGCTGTTTTCGGCTGCACGCTGCAGCAGGTGTTCGGAATGGCAGAGGGCCTCGTCAATTACACGAGACTGGATGACCCTGAGGAAGTCATTGTCAACACCCAAGGAAAACCGATGTCCCCATATGATGAAGTACGTGTTTGGGATGATCAGGATCGTGACGTAAAACCTGGTGAAACAGGGCATTTGCTGACGCGGGGGCCGTACACGATTCGGGGTTACTATAAGGCAGAAGAGCATAATGCTGCTTCTTTTACTGAGGATGGTTTTTACCGTACGGGAGATATTGTCAGGCTGACATCAGACGGCTATATTGTCGTTGAAGGCAGGGCGAAGGATCAAATTAACCGCGGGGGAGAAAAAGTGGCGGCTGAAGAGGTAGAAAATCATCTGCTGGCGCATCCGGCTGTCCATGATGCCGCAATGGTCTCAATGCCCGACCAATTTCTTGGCGAAAGATCTTGTGTGTTCATTATTCCCCGGGATGAAATCCCGAAAGCCGCAGAGCTCAAAACGTTTTTGAGAGAACGCGGACTGGCGGCATATAAAATCCCTGACCGGATTGAATTTGTCGAGTCCTTCCCCCAGACAGGGGTAGGAAAAGTCAGCAAAAAAGCGCTCCGTGAAGCTATTTCCGAGAAGCTCCTTGCAGGATCAAAAAAATAAAACAAACAACAATTTGAGAGGAAGTGTTCAAATGGCTATACCTGCCATTCAGCCGTATCAAATGCCGACAGCGTCTGATATGCCGAAAAACAAAGTTTCATGGGTGCCTGATCCAAATCGGGCAGTTCTGTTAATACACGATATGCAAAACTATTTTGTCGATGCTTTCACAGCGGGAGCCTCTCCGGTAACAGAGCTTTCAGCGAATATACGCAAGCTAAAGGATCAATGTGCCCAGCTTGGGATCCCTGTCGTCTATACCGCGCAGCCTGGAAGTCAAAATCCGGAAGACCGGGCGCTGCTGACAGACTTTTGGGGTCCGGGATTAAACAGCGGCCCTTATGAGGAGAAAATTATAACCGAGCTTTCCCCTGAAGATGATGATCTCGTGCTGACAAAATGGAGATACAGCGCGTTCAAAAGAACGAATCTGCTTGAGATTATGCGCAAAGAGGGACGCGATCAGCTGATCATTTCCGGGATTTACGCCCATATTGGCTGTCTCGTTACAGCATGTGAAGCATTTATGGAGGATATCGAAGCCTTTTTTGTGGGAGATGCAGTTGCTGATTTTTCAAAAGAAAAACATCAAATGGCGCTGGACTACGCGGCTGGGCGCTGTGCATTTACCGTGATGACTGACAGTCTTCTTGATCAGCTGAAAAATGCACCGGCAGACGCTCAAAAAAAGTCAGTAAACACTGGCAAAGAAGTGTTTACATGTGAGAAGATCCGTAAACAAATTGCTGAAATTCTTCAAGAAACTCCTGAAGATATTACAGATCAAGAAGATTTGCTCGACCGGGGGCTTGATTCGGTAAGGATTATGACATTAGTAGAACAATGGCGCCGTGAAGGAGCCGAGGTGACATTCGTGGAACTGGCTGAACGTCCGACAATCGAAGAATGGCAGAAACTGCTTACAACCCGCAGCCAGCAAGTGCTGCCAAACGCGGATTATTTATAAAAGGAGGGTAAACAAACGGATGCCTGATACAAAAGACCTTCAATATTCTTTGACCGGAGCGCAAACCGGCATATGGTTTGCTCAGCAGCTAGACCCGGAGAATCCAATCTACAATACAGCGGAATATATAGAAATCAATGGACCAATCAACACTGCTCTTTTTGAAGAAGCTTTGCGGCACGTGATAAAGGAAGCGGAATCGCTGCATGTCCGCTTCGGTGAAAATATGGACGGGCCTTGGCAGATGATAAAACCATCTCCGGAAGTACAGCTGCACGTCATTGACGTCAGCTCTGAGCCTGATCCGGAACAAACAGCATTAAACTGGATGAAAGCAGATTTGGCAAAGCCGGTAGATTTAAGTTATGACCCCTTGTTCAATGAAGCTCTGTTTATAGCCGGGCCTGATCGATTCTTTTGGTATCAGCGCATTCACCATATTGCGATTGACGGCTTCGGCTTTTCCCTGATTGCCCAGCGTGTGGCAAGTACGTATGCCGCGCTTGTGAAAGGACAATCAGCTACAGATCGTTCTTTTGGGTCTCTCCAGGCCATTTTGGAGGAGGATACAGATTATCGTGCATCAGAGCAGTATGAGAAGGATCGTCAATTCTGGCTGGATCGTTTTGCTGATGGACCTGAGGTTGTAAGTTTGGCAGACCGAGCGCCAAGAACATCGAACAGTTTTCTTCGTCATACGGCGCATCTGCCTCTATCTGATGTAAACGCGTTAAAAGAAGCGGCGCGCTATTTCTCAGGAAGCTGGCATGAAGTCGTGATTGCGGTGTCAGCTGTTTATGTGCACCGAATGACCGGCTCTGAGGATGTTGTGCTCGGTCTGCCCATGATGGGACGGATAGGGTCCGCATCACTGAATGTACCAGCTATGGTGATGAACCTTCTCCCGCTTCGGCTGTCTGTAAGCTCTTCGATGAGCTTTTCAGAACTTATTCAGCAAATTTCCCGGGAAATCCGCAGTATTCGGCGACATCATAAGTATCGCCATGAAGAGCTTCGGCGTGATCTGAAACTGATAGGAGAAAATCATAGATTATTTGGCCCGCAAATCAATCTCATGCCGTTTGATTACGGTCTTGACTTTGCCGGGGCCCGAGGAACAACGCATAACCTTTCAGCTGGTCCTGTCGATGATCTATCAATCAATGTATATGACAGAACGGACGGCAGCGGGCTGCGGATTGATGTAGATGCGAATCCTGAGGTATACAGCGAGTCTGATATTAAACGTCATCAGCAGCGGATCTTTCAGCTGCTGCAAACGGCTTCAGCCGGGGAGGACATGCTGATTGGGCAAATGGAGCTTCTATTGCCAGAGGAGAAAAAGCATGTCATTAATGAATGGAATGAGACGGCAAAGCCTGAGAAGCTGCTCAGCCTTCAGGACATGTTTGAGAAGCAGGCAATCCTTACGCCGGAACGTATTGCTCTCATATGTGATGACGTTCAAGTAAACTATCAAGAGCTGAATGAAAAGGCAAACCGCCTCGCGCATCTGTTGATCGAAAAAGGGCTTTCTCCGGAGCAATTTGTCGCTTTGGCGCTGCCGCGTTCTCCAGAGATGGTGGTTTCGATGCTTGCTGTACTAAAAACTGGTGCGGCGTATCTTCCGCTTGATCCGGAGTTTCCGGCCGACCGAATTTCTTACATGCTCGAGGATGCAAACCCCTCATGTATCATAACGACTGAGGAAATAGCAGCCCGTCTGCCTAATGACCTGTCAGTACCGCAGCTTGTGCTTGATCAGGCTGTTACGCAGGAGGTTCTAAAACGCTATTCGCCTGACAATCCGAATGTATCGGTTTCTCTTGCCCATCCTGCGTATATCATCTATACCTCAGGATCAACAGGAAGGCCGAAGGGTGTCGTTGTTACGCTGAAAAGCTTAAGCAATTTTCTGCTGTCCATGCAGGAGGCGTTTTCTCTAGGAGAAGAAGACAGGCTGTTGGCTGTGACGACTGTCGCTTTTGATATTTCAGCATTGGAGTTATATCTTCCGCTTATCAGCGGCGCGCAAATCGTGATCGCAAAGAAAGAAACGATCCGTGAGCCGCAGGCATTAGCTCAAATGATTGAATATTTCGATATCAATATCATGCAGGCGACACCGACATTATGGCACGCATTGGTGATGAATGAACCTGAGACACTTCGGGGGCTCAGAGTGCTTGTCGGAGGCGAGGCGCTGCCGAGCGGCCTTTTGCAGGCGCTTCAAGAGCTTCATTGTCCAGTCACGAATTTATATGGACCTACTGAAACAACGATTTGGTCTGCAGCAGCTTTTCTTGAAGAAGGGCTGAAGGGCGTTCCGCCGATTGGCAAACCGATTTGGAATACGCAGGTATATGTGCTTGATAACGGTTTGCAGCCGGTACCGCCGGGAGTTGTCGGAGAGCTTTATATTGCAGGAACCGGCTTGGCTAGAGGTTATTTCCGCCGACCTGATTTAACGGCTGAGCGTTTTGTTGCAGATCCGTACGGACCGCCGGGGGCTCGGATGTATCGGACCGGAGATCAGGCCCGCTGGCGCACTGATGGGTCTTTGGATTATATCGGGCGGGCGGATCATCAAATCAAAATTCGCGGGTTCCGAATTGAACTTGGAGAAATTGATGCCGTGCTTGCCAAGCATCCGGACATCGAACAGGCCGCGGTTGTCGTTCGGGAAGATCAGCCGGGAGACAAACGATTGGTAGCGTATGTAGTCGCTGCTTCAGCTATTGATACTGCCGAGCTTCGCCGTTATGTGGGTGCCAGTCTGCCTGATTACATGGTGCCGGCGGCATTTGTAGAGATGGACGAACTGCCATTAACACCTAATGGCAAGCTCGATCGGAAAGCACTGCCGGCACCTGATTTGAGTACATCTGTCAGCGATCGGGGACCGCGGACTCCTCAGGAAGAGATATTGTGTGACTTGTTTGCCGAAGTTCTTGGTTTGGCACGGGTCGGCATTGATGACAGTTTCTTCGAGCTTGGCGGTCATTCTCTTCTTGCAGCCCGTCTGATGAGCCGCATTCGCGAGGTAATGGGAGCCGAACTCGGTATCGCGAATCTATTTGACGAACCGACAGTAGCCGGACTCGCAGTCCATCTGCATCAGGCGCAGAGTACACGCCCCGCATTGCAGAGAGCTGAACGGCCTGAAAGGATTCCACTTTCTTTTGCCCAGCGCCGGCTATGGTTCCTCCACTGTCTTGAAGGGCCTAGTCCTACCTATAATATTCCGGTTGCTGTCCGTCTGTCGGGTGAGCTGGACCAAGGAGTGCTGCAAGCGGCACTTTATGATCTCGTCTGCCGCCATGAAAGTCTTCGGACGATCTTCCCTGAATCACAGGGGACATCTTATCAGCATATTTTAGACGCTGATCAAGCACGGCCTGTTTTACATGTTACTGAAATTGCTGAGAAGGAGCTTTCTGAGCGGTTTGCTGAAGCTGTGCGCTACAGCTTTGATCTTGCAGCTGAACCTGCTTTTCGTGCAGAGCTTTTTGTCACCGGTCCTGACGAGTACGTGCTGCTTCTCCTTGTACACCATATTGTCGGGGACGGCTGGTCCTTAACACCGCTGACCCGCGATCTTGGAGCGGCTTATGCGGCTCGCTGTCACGGAAAAGCTCCTGAATGGGCGCCCCTTGCTGTGCAATATGCAGACTATGCGCTTTGGCAGCAAGAACTGCTTGGAAGCGGAGATGATCCAAATAGTTTGATTGCCGGACAGCTTGCTTTCTGGAAAGAAACCTTGAAGAATCTTCCTGATCAGCTTGAACTGCCAACCGATTATTCACGTCCGGCTGAGCCGAGTCATGATGGGGATACGATTCATTTCCACATTGAGCCTGAGCTGCACAAGCGATTGCAGGATCTGGCCCGCGCAAATAGGGTGAGCCTGTTTATGGTGCTTCAATCCGGTCTCGCCGCTTTATTGACAAGGCTCGGGGCGGGCACTGATATTCCGATCGGCAGTCCGATTGCGGGGCGGAATGATGATGCGCTAGGCGATCTTGTGGGGCTGTTTATCAATACATTGGTGCTCAGAACCGATACGTCCGGTGACCCAAGCTTCCGTGAGCTTCTTGACAGAGTACGGGACGTGAATCTGGCAGCCTATGAAAATCAGGATCTTCCGTTTGAGAGACTCGTGGAGGTGCTCAATCCGGCTCGTTCGCGTGCGACGCATCCTTTATTCCAAATCATGCTTGCATTCCAAAACACACCGGATGCTGACCTGAACCTACCTGACATGGAAAGCAGCCTGCGGATCCACAGTGTCGGTTCAGCCAAGTTTGATTTGACGTTGGAAATCAGTGAAAATCGTCTTGCTGACGGGACTCCAAACGGATTGGAAGGACTGCTCGAGTATAGTACTGATCTTTTCAAGCGGGAAACTGCTCAGGCTCTTGCTGACCGTCTGATGCGCCTGCTGGAGGCTGCCGAATCTGATCCGGACCAGCAAATCGGAAATCTGGACATCCTTGCACCGGAGGAACGCAGCAGCATGGTAACAGATTGGCAAAGTGTTTCTGAAAAGATTCCGCACGCATGTTTGCCGGAACAATTTGAGAAGCAGGCTGCTTTAAGTCCTGATGCCATTGCCGTTGTTTATGAAGATCAGTCACTGAGCTATGCAGAGCTGAATGAAAGAGCAAACCGGCTTGCCCGAATGCTGATCAGCGAAGGCGTCGGACCGGAGCAATTTGTAGCCTTGGCACTGCCTCGGTCATTGGAAATGGCTGTCGGGCTATTGGCGGTGCTGAAAGCCGGCGCAGCTTATCTGCCTCTCGATCCAGATTATCCGGCTGACCGAATCGCTTTTATGCTGAAGGACGCACAGCCGGCGTTTATCATGACGAACACAAAAGCTGCAGAGCACATTCCGACAGCGGAAAACGTGCCGAAAATCGTGCTCGATGATACCAAACTGGCAGAGAAACTAAACACATACCCTGCTGAGAATCCAAAAAATACGGATAGAATTCAGCCGCTTTCTCCTTTAAATACGGCGTATGTCATTTATACATCAGGCTCAACAGGCGTTCCTAAAGGTGTGATGATTCCTCACCAAAACGTAACGCGTTTATTTGCATCGACTGATCACTGGTTCCATTTCAGCTCAGACGATATCTGGACCATGTTCCATTCCTATGCGTTTGACTTTTCGGTGTGGGAGATTTGGGGGCCTCTGCTTCATGGCGGGCGTCTTGTGATCGTGCCTCATCACGTCAGCAGATCGCCAGAAGCGTTTCTGCGCCTGCTTGTCAAAGAAGGTGTGACCGTTCTAAATCAGACACCGTCTGCTTTCTATCAGTTGATGCAGGCGGAACGGGAGCAGCCGGATCTCGGGCAGGCGCTCAGTCTGCGCTATGTCATTTTTGGCGGAGAAGCGCTTGAACTCAGCCGTCTAGAGGATTGGTATAACCGTCATCCTGAAAATAGACCGCAACTTATCAATATGTATGGTATTACAGAAACGACTGTGCATGTGAGCTATATCGAATTAGACCGAGGCATTGCGGCTTTACGGGCCAACAGCTTGATCGGCTGCGGTATTCCCGATCTTGGCGTTTATGTGCTGGATGAGCGCCTGCAGCCGGTTCCTCCGGGTGTTGCCGGAGAGCTATATGTATCAGGAGCGGGGTTGGCACGAGGCTATTTAGGCCGTGCTGGATTAACAGCGGAACGCTTCATAGCCGATCCGTTCGGTCCTCCGGGTACTCGGATGTATCGAACTGGGGATGTGGCCCGCCTCCGCGCTGACGGCTCTCTTGACTATGTCGGCCGTGCCGATCACCAAGTGAAAATTCGGGGCTTCCGGATTGAACTGGGAGAAATTGAAGCGGCGCTCATTCAGCATTCGCAGCTTGAAGATGCAGCAGTAATCGTGCGTGAGGATCAGCCGGGAGATAAACGTTTGGCAGCTTATGTCATACCTTCTTCGGAAGAAACGTTTGATACGGCGGAACTGCGCAAATATGCTGCTGAGAGGCTTCCGGATTACATGGTGCCTTCTGCCTTTGTGACGATGAAAGAACTGCCGCTGACACCGAATGGAAAGCTTGACCGTAAAGCGCTGCCCGCTCCGGATTTCGCAGCGGCTGTGACAGGACGCGGACCGAGAACGCCGCAGGAAGAAATCCTCTGTGACCTGTTTATGGAGGTGCTTCACTTGCCGCGTGTCGGCATTGATGACCGTTTCTTTGATTTAGGCGGACATTCCTTGCTTGCTGTACAGCTGATGAGCCGCATCCGCGAAGCGCTCGGCGTAGAACTTAGCATCGGAAACTTGTTCGAAGCGCCGACTGTGGCCGGGCTTGCAGAAAGACTTGAAATGGGTTCAAGCCAAAGCGCACTCGACGTTTTGCTTCCGCTTCGAACAAGCGGAGATAAGCTTCCTTTATTCTGTGTTCATCCGGCAGGGGGTCTGAGCTGGTGCTATGCCGGTTTGATGACGAACATAGGAACAGATTATCCGCTCTATGGCTTGCAAGCCCGGGGAATCGGGCAACGTGAGGAGCTTCCGAAAACACTTGATGACATGGCAGCCGATTACATTAAACAAATCAAAACGGTCCAGCCGAAAGGGCCGTACCATCTGCTAGGCTGGTCCCTGGGCGGAAATGTCGTTCAAGCGATGGCAACCCAGCTGCAAAATCAAGGAGAAGAAGTATCCTTATTGGTGATGCTGGATGCCTATCCGAACCACTTCCTTCCTATAATAGATGCGCCGGATGATGAGGAAGCGCTTATTGCTCTTCTGGCGTTAGGCGGGTACGACCCAGACAGCTTAGGGGACAAACCGCTAGATTTTGAAACGGCGATTGAGATTCTTCGCCGTGACGGGAGCGCGCTAGCGAGCCTGGATGAATCGGTCATTTTAAATCTGAAGAATACGTATGTCAATTCTGTCGGCATTTTAGGCTCATATAAGCCGAAAACCTTCCGTGGAAATGTCTTGTTTTTCAGATCAACAATTATACCCGAATGGTTTGATCCGATTGAACCGGATTCGTGGAAACCTTATATTAACGGACAAATTGAACAAATTGACATCGACTGCCGCCATAAAGATCTTTGTCAGCCGGAACCGCTCGCTCAAATCGGCAAGGTTCTCGCTGTCAAACTGGAAGAGATGATAAATAAGGGGGAAGAAAGAGATGGCAAATCCTTTTGAAAATGCGGATGGCATATATTTGGTGCTGATCAATGAAGAAGGCCAATATTCCCTATGGCCCGGATTTATAGATGTGCCGAGCGGCTGGACAGTCGTTCATGAGCAAAAAGGGCGTGAAGCTTGTCTGGACTATATCCAATCGCATTGGAGCGATATGAGGCCAAACAGCCTAAAGCCTGTTGAAAATGTATAATCGCATAAAAAAGAGACTGCTTGCCGCAGTCTCTTTTTCTATCTCACGCAGATGTTTGGGTATGATCACAATCTCTGACTGGGTTTCCGTTTTCATCCGTACACCATGATTGGGATAAAAACGCTAAAAACACAGCGGCCCACTGATCGGCAAATTGAATCAGAATGCCTCCGTCATGCCAAGAGCCGTTGTCTTTTTTCCAGCGGCTATCCATGGCATTCCCTTGATTCATATGGATATTGTGCATGCCGTTGGTCGGGGTAAAGCCGAATATTTTATCTGCAGTTTGTTCCGGCCCAAATTTTGAGCCGAATATATAAATTGGCGCTTTCTCTTCTTTTGCTTTCTTCATATACGTTTCAATAAAATCATTTAAATCATTATCAGGCCCCGTGATTTCATGCGGCAAAGGCTTCATTTCTCCCGGGTCAAACAAATTGCCCCGCACATAATCCAGCGCCACTTCACGGTTTGCCTCATTGATCCTTGTATATCCATACGGCATGTTCGGAAGGATGGTAATCGAGCTTGAATCAAATTGATCGTCAGCCAAATACAATACTTCAGATTCCTCAGAACTGGACATCACATTGATGGCGCACCTGTAATACGTATTCTCTTCACCGAGCACTTTGACTTGGAAATGAGGACTGTCATCATCGGTTTCACGCTTCATGTCTAAGACAATGCCTTTTAACACGCCATATTGCTGAACAGCCATATGAATCCTCCTTTATGATCAACTTTCATCGTTTAAGTTCGTGACATGGCCTCTTTTTTCCTTTTAAAAGATAAAAAAGCCTGCAGAATTCTTTCTGCAAGCTCTATGTGAATTAAGCACCTGCCACAGACGACTCATCCTGTAATGCTTTCTCGGCAGGGACATACTCATATCCTAAATCTTTTGCGACAGCTTCATAGGTCACGTGTCCATTTGCTGTGTTTAAACCTGCTCTCAGTGCTGTATTGTCTGTCAGCGCCTTCAAAGTCCCTTTGTTAGCGATCTGCAGCGCGTATGGAACAGTAACGTTAGTCAGCGCGATTGTTGATGTACGAGGGACAGCGCCTGGCATGTTCGCCACAGCGTAGTGGACAACGCCGTGTTTTTCATATGTCGGCTGATCATGTGTGGTAATATGGTCGACGGTTTCGACGATGCCGCCTTGGTCGATCGCAACATCGACAATCACTGAACCAGGTTTCATTTGTTTTACCATTTCTTCAGTGACAAGAGTCGGAGCTTTAGCCCCCGGAATTAAGACTGCGCAAATGAGAAGATCCGCTTCCGCCACAGCATCTGCAATATTGACTGGATTAGAAATTAACGTTTTAATCTGATGGCCGAAGATGTCATCAAGCTGGCGCAGGCGGTCTGCGTTTAAGTCGATAATGGTCACGTCTGCTCCGAGGCCGACTGCCATTTTCGCCGCGTTTGTGCCGACGACGCCTCCTCCGATAATCGTTACTTTACCACGGGAAACGCCTGGCACTCCGGCAAGCAGAATGCCTTTTCCGCCTTTAGGTTTCTCTAAAAATTGAGCCCCGATTTGTGCTGCCATTCTGCCTGCAACCTCTGACATTGGCGTCAGAAGCGGCAATGTCCGGCCGTCACTAACCGTTTCATATGCGATCGCCGTAACCCCTTTATCTTTCAACGCCTGTGCAAGCTTAGGTTCAGCGGCTAAATGAAGGTACGTAAACAGCACAAGCCCTTCGCGGAAGTAGATATATTCTTCCGGCAGCGGTTCTTTTACCTTCATGACCATTTCGGCGTCCCATACCTGTTTCGGGTCAGCAATAATTTCCGCTCCTGCTGACTCATAGGCTTCATTTTCAAATCCGCTTCCAAGGCCCGCACCTGTTTCAACTAGCACCCGGTGGCCGTTTGAAATGAGCTGAGAAACGCCTCCAGGTGTTAATGCAACGCGGTTTTCATTGTTTTTTATCTCTTTAGGAACCCCTATGATCATATCTGTCTCCTCCTGTACCTGTAATGTTTTTAGTGTAGCTTGATTCTTTAGAAAATTCTTTGTTTGAAAAAGAAAATAAAAAAACATGGATTTGTGAAATTTCACAAATCCATGTGACGAAGCTTAATATCTAAATAGATGGTAAATTTTTGATTCACATTTTTTAAATCGATTTCAGCGATCTGGCTGATCCGCTTGAGACGGTAATTCAACGTATTAACGTGTATATTTAACACCTTGGAGGCTGTATTCACGTTGCTGTCTGCTTCAATAAAACGTTCTAGCGTTTCTACCATATTTGACTGGTGATCCCGATCATACTGTTCAAGTTTGGAAAGCGAATAATTAAAATATCCGGTCTGTTTCCGTTTTTCATCTAAGACATCCAAGTATTGATAAATGCCTAACTCAGAAAAACTGAAAAGATGTTTTGTCTCTTCTGCGAACCGTTCCTTCGCTTTTAAGACCGACAATGCCTCCTGATAGGAGCGGGAGACAAAAGAAATAGAATGGTATATTCCGCCAAAAGCGATAGAAACGCCTTCTATTTTATAACGTTCCTTCAGCTGTTTTTGCGTACTTAAAGCAAACTGCTTTAAATCTTGAAAAGGATGATCTGTTTTAGGCGCGGTTAAAATAATGAGTTCGTTGGAATCTACGGTCGTCAGCAGCACGTGAACCTGCTGGGTCGTTTCCTGCAAATATTGCAGCTGCTGTTCGATTTTTTCAGTCAGCTCGCCGTTAATCCGGATAATCATAACGGAAAACTCAGAAGGGGCGACCATTCCAAGCTTGTGGAAGCCATCTGCCATGTCATGCTCCTGATGAATGTGTCCGGTCAGCATTTTCCAGAAAAATTCTTGGCTGCGTTCTTCATTTTTCGTTTTTCTGATTTGGAGTTTAAGAAGCTTGTTTCTCACTGCTTTTGCGGCCATTTGCAATGTCATCAGATCATCGTCAGACAATGTTTTTTGGATCTCAAGCGCCCATATGAAGCCAAGCACTTGGTTGTTTTTCCAAATGGAAATTGCAACGCGATTGCTTAGCCCGACTTCATCTATGTGCTTTACTCTGATCGGCTGGTCCGTTTTTAAAAGAGCAGGAATCGTTCCGTCTTTCCACAACTTGTTAATGACCTTCTCCGGTACTCTTCTGCCAATGATTGTAGACGTCCGGGCAGGGTCTGTGCAGTCGCTGTGTGTGCTGTAGGCAAGCAGCTTGTGGTTAACATCCTCTATGGTAATCGGGCACCGCAGAACGTCACTGATATGATCAGCAACATCTTCAAGTCTGTCAAAACTGTATTTAAACGGATCATTTGGCATGGTCATAAATCTCCCTACATTTCATGCTTGATTTCTTTTTGACATCTCATCCCCTTCCTTTTATTATGATTGTTGTTGTTTGTGAAAATCAACAACAAAGAGCGGAAGCGAAAAAAGCAATTACATGGCATACTGAGAGAAACGTCTTATATACGATTGGCGGTGCATTCGCCCATTTACAGTACAGTTGTATGCCTTAAATGATATGAAACCTATCCTATTATTCTTCTAAGAAAGTCATCGGGGGCAAGCTTGATTAAGGAAAGAAAAAACTGAACCTTTCAGAAATGGTGCTGTAGCATCAAATTTTCTGAAAGGTTTTTTTTGGGAGTTGGAGAATCATTTGGGTCTTTTGGATTATTCGGAGAATGAAGAGAAGATTAAGAAAATGAACCTACTTGTTTAACAATATATGTCATTTTTAAGTGATCAGGGGTAAACCATTGGACTCATTTTGTAAAATTAAAACATATTTGTTTGACTGTACCGAAAAACTGTTTTTATAATAATGACGTTCTAAAAATAAGTGAATTAGCCCATATTTAGGCTGATGGCACAGGAGGTAATGAGGAATATGGCAGGATTAATTCGTGTCACACCCGAAGAGCTAAGAGCGATGGCGAAGCAATATGGCGTTGAAAGCCAAGAAGTATTAAACCAGGTTGATCGTTTAAATCGCATGATCTCTGATTTGAAAAGCATGTGGGAAGGTGCTTCAAGCGAAGCGTTCGCAGATCAATACGAGCAGCTCAAACCTTCATTTATCAAAATGTCAGATTTGCTTCAAGATGTGAATCAGCAGCTTGATCAAACAGCAAATACACTTGAGTCTACTGACCAAGACATCGCAAATCAAATCCGCGGATAACAGTATGAAAGGGAAGGAGCGCCTGATTCACGAGAAGACGGCGCTCTTTCTATGTAAGGGTGATCCTAAAATGTATATTGATATTACAATAGATTTGAAACATTATAACGGCAGTGTCTTTGATCTCAGATTGTCAGATTACCACCCGGTGAAAAAAGTAATTGATATTGCTTGGCAAGCCCAGAGCGTAGCCATACCTCCGCGCGAAGGGCACTGGATCAGAGTGGTTAATAAGGATACGGTGTTTTCCGGAGAATGCAAGCTGTCTGATTGCGGCATTACAAACGGAGACCGGCTTGAAATATTATGAAAGGATCTGGTTGAATGTCGGATAAACAAAAATCATATTTAGAAAACCAATTAGAAGCCGTTGCCGAGAAAACAGATGCCGGCTATACATTTACCTTTCAGCGGGAAAAAATAAAGCTTCTGGACGGTCTCGAAGCCAACGTGATCAAAGATGTAAATCCATTTTTTCATAAAGAGATCGATGTGACGGATGACGAAGTGATCATCACAATCCAACCTCCTCCCTCCTATAAAGCATTCCGCTTCATGAAAGCTAAAGATAAAAAAAGTAAATGGCAGTTTGCCTATCAGCTTGTCCAAGCTGTACAGCAGCACAATCTGTCTAGGCTGAATTTGATTGTCGCTCCTGAAAACATTGTATTCGATAAAGGCCTGACGCCTTATTTTCTCCATTATGGAGTAAAAGAAAGCATTCCTCCTTACGGGCATGATGAGGAAAGAGTGTGGGGGGAGCTGAAAGCGGCAGCGGCTTTGGCAGTTGACGGCGCTTTTGCGTTTGAAGATTACCTGAAATTCAATGAAACGCTGACGTTCTCCGCAGAGGCTAAGGCGATATTGGAGGCGGCGTCCTATGATGATCTGCTCGAGCTGATTCAAACCCATATCGATGAGCTCGAAGCCAAAGCGAAAACATACATACATATCCCGAGAAAGAAGTGGAACATCCAGCGGTACATCGGCCTGGGGCTCATTGTTTTGCTTGTACCCGCCCTTATTTATTCGATGTACTCTTTATTTTTCGCACAGCCAAAGCACCAGGCGATAGTGGACAGCAACCGTGCTTTCCTAAACAAACAGTACAGTGAGGTTATCAGCACACTGTCCAAGTACGATGCGGAAAGCCTGCCTGAATCGGTGCAGTATCAGCTGGCGACGTCTTATGTTGAGGTTGAAAATCTAGGGAGTGCAAAAACTAAAAATATTGAAAATAATTTAGTCACACTGCAATCAGACCCTCAGCATTTCTTGTATTGGATTGATTATGGTCGAGGGAATTACAAAGAAGCTATCAGTATCGGCCGTAAACTTGAATACAATGATTATATTTACTTTGGGCTAGCTAAATATAAACAGCAGCTTTTATCTGAAGATACAAATGATGAAGATATACAAAAAGAACTCGATTCAGTAAATAGTGAGCTTGAAAAAGCAAAAAAGGAACATGAAGAAAATAAAGGACAGGATACATCTTTAGTCGATACAACCGAAGAACAAACACAAACAGACGAAGAAAAACAACAAGCTGAAGAGAAAGCGGCAGAAGAAAAAGCCGCAGCCGAGGAAAAAGCGAAACAAGAAGAACAGAAGAAAAAAGAAGAACAAGAGAAAAAAGAAACAGCAAAGAAAGATGAGAAAAAAGATGACAAATAACGTGAGACATGAAGCACAGGTCATCGCATGCTGCCATTCGGCCGTTAGGGGGTTCGCCATTTGAGTCTATTATGGGTTTTTTACCAAAATAACGTTCAAAAACTGAAACTGTCTGACCTCCCGTCGTCCCATCCGGTGACCATAGGGCCTGATGTAAAGGATTCCATTACGATTGGCACCATTCCCTTTGAAAGCGGAGTGATTTCTCTTCAAAAGGAATCCGGCGGCCAATACGAAGTTTTCCTGGGAAATGATTGTCTCGGCACGATTGAGCCGGATGCATCATTTACTCTCCAAACAGATCAGCAGGATATACGGTTGATATTGACGGGCAGTGAGCCTCAGAAATCTGTTTATTTTACGGGGAATCGGGATGAAATCATATGCTCTTCAGAAAAGACAAATGCAGATATTTATCTGAATCCGCAAGATTTATCTTTTGCCGAACAAAGTACGTTCTCTTTACTCCGTGTCGGCGTAAGCTGGTCGGTTCGTCCTGAAAGCGGGACGATCTTCTTGAACGGAGAGAAAATCATCGCCAATACACCGCTCCAGCCGGGGGATGAAATTTTCTGGAACTTTACACAAATGAGAGTCAATGAACAAGATCTTTTAGAAATTGTTCATTTTTCCTCGTTTGAAACAGCATTAACAGAAACGGTCAAACCGAGCACAGAGATGCAGAAAAAATATCCGCAGTACAGAAGAACGCCGCGAATGGTGTACGACCTGCCGGATGACCGCGTATCCTTCAGTTTTCCTTCTCAGGAGAGCGATCAAACCAATAGAGGGCTGTGGCTCGTCATCCTGCCTCCGCTTGTGATGCTGATCGTGATGGGCGTTGTCGCCATCATTCAGCCGCGCGGCATATTCATACTCGTTTCGCTGGCGATGTTTATGATGACCCTGATTACCTCGACGGTGCAATATTTCCGCGATAAAAACCAGCGAAAAAAACGAGAGGAAAAACGGGAGCGCGTGTATAAGCTTTACTTAGACAATAAGCGGAAAGAGCTTCAGGCGCTAGCTGAAAAGCAAAAGCAGGTACTTGAATTTCACTTCCCTTCGTTTGAACAAATGAAATACTTAACAAGTGAAATTAGTGACCGGATCTGGGAAAAATCACTTGAAAGCAAGGATTATCTCCAGCTGCGGCTGGGGACGGGAACAGTCCCTTCCAGCTATGAAATCAATATGAGTGGCGGAGACTTGGCCAATCGTGATATTGATGACCTCATGGAAAAATCGCAGCACATGCAGCGTGTTTATAAGGATATCCGCAATGCGCCGGTTACGGTCGATTTGGCGGAAGGTCCAATGGGGCTTGTCGGTAAATCGCAAATTGTGAAAAATGAGATTCATCAGCTGATCGGACAGCTGTCGTTCTTCAACAGCTATCATGATCTGCGATTCGTTTTTATTTTTCATGAAGAAGAGTATAGAGACTGGGAGTGGATGAAGTGGCTTCCGCAATTTCAAATGCCCCATATCTATGCGAAAGGTTTTATATATAATGAGCAAACCCGAGATCAGCTCCTGTCTTCACTTTATGAATTGATCAGAGAGCGCGATCTCGAAGATGACAAAGAAAAACTGCAGTTCAAACCGCATTTTGTATTTGTCATCACGAATCAGCAGCTGATCTCAGAGCATGTCATTCTCGAATATTTAGAAGGACAGCACGAGCATCTGGGCATCTCTACAATTGTTGCCGCAGAAACAAAGGAAAGCTTGTCGGAAAACATTACGACTCTTGTCCGCTACATCAATGAGCATGAAGGCGACATTTTAATACAGAAGAAAAAAGCGGTAAAAATTCCGTTCAGCCTGGATCATCATCAGCGCGGGGACAACGAACGGTTCTCACGCACGCTGCGGACGCTGAATCACCAGGTCGGCATTACGAATTCCATTCCGGAGACGGTATCGTTCCTGGAGCTTTTCCATGCGAAGGAAGTAAAAGAAATCGGCATTCAACAAAGATGGCTGACGAGTGAATCGTCGAAGTCGCTGTCAGTGCCGATCGGCTATAAGGGAAAAGATGACATTGTGTATCTGAACCTTCATGAAAAGGCTCACGGTCCGCACGGGTTGCTTGCAGGGACAACAGGGTCAGGGAAAAGTGAATTTCTCCAGACCTACATTTTGTCACTTGCGGTGCATTTCCACCCGCATGAAGCGGCTTTCTTATTAATTGACTATAAGGGCGGAGGAATGGCACAGCCGTTTCGCAACATTCCTCATCTACTCGGTACGATCACGAATATTGAAGGCAGCAAAAACTTCAGTATGCGGGCGCTTGCTTCCATTAAAAGCGAGCTGAAAAAAAGGCAGCGTCTGTTTGACCAGTATCAAGTCAATCACATCAATGACTATACAAAGCTGTACAAGCAGGGGAAAGCAGAAGTGGCAATGCCTCACTTGTTCTTAATTTCTGATGAATTCGCCGAGCTGAAAAGCGAAGAACCTGATTTTATCAGGGAGCTTGTCAGTGCCGCGCGTATCGGGCGAAGTCTCGGTGTTCATTTGATTTTGGCTACACAGAAGCCGGGCGGCATCATCGACGATCAGATTTGGAGTAACTCGCGCTTTAAAGTAGCGCTGAAGGTTCAGGATGCCACCGACAGTAAAGAGATTTTGAAAAACAGCGATGCCGCAAACATTACCGTGACAGGACGCGGTTATTTGCAGGTCGGCAACAATGAAGTGTATGAGCTGTTCCAATCCGCCTGGAGCGGTGCGCCTTACCTAGAGGAAGTCTACGGAACAGAGGATGAAATTGCGATTGTCACGGATACGGGTCTGATCCCGCTTTCTGAGGTGGATACCGAAGATATCGCGAAAAAAGACGTACAAACAGAAATCGAAGCTATAGTTGATGAAATTGAACGCATCCAAGATGAAATGGGAATCGAGAAGCTGTCAAGCCCATGGTTGCCGCCGCTTGCGGAACGTATCCCGCGCACACTCTTCCCATCGGACGAAAAAGATCATTTCCACTTCGCGTATGTCGATGAACCTGATCTGCAAAGACAGGCTCCTATTGCTTATAAGATGATGGAAGACGGAAATATCGGCATATTCGGCTCTTCCGGCTACGGAAAATCGATTGCCGCCGCAACGTTCCTGATGAGCTTTGCGGACGTGTACACACCTGAAGAGCTCCATGTCTATATCTTTGATTTCGGAAACGGAACGCTTCTGCCATTGGCGAAGCTCCCGCATACCGCGGATTACTTCCTGATGGACCAATCAAGAAAAATTGAAAAGTTCATGATTCGAATCAAAGAAGAAATTGACCGCCGTAAACGTCTGTTCAGAGAAAAAGAAATCAGCCACATCAAAATGTACAATGCGCTGAGCGAAGAAGAGCTTCCGTTCATTTTCATCACCATTGACAATTTTGACATCGTGAAGGATGAGATGCATGAGCTTGAATCGGAATTTGTCCAGCTTTCAAGAGACGGACAGAGCTTGGGCATCTATTTCATGCTGACAGCGACGCGGGTTAATGCGGTCCGCCAGTCATTGTTAAATAACCTGAAAACAAAGGTTGTCCATTATCTCATGGATCAATCTGAGGGATATTCCATTTACGGACGGCCGAAGTTCAATCTTGAACCGATCCCAGGGCGCGTCATCATTCAAAAGGAAGAGCTTTACTTCGCGCAAATGTTCCTGCCTGTTGACGCCGATGATGATATCAGCATGTTCAATGGATTGAAATCAGACGTTCAGCATCTTCAGGAGCGCTTTGCTTCTATGGAGCAGCCGGCACCGATTCCGATGCTGCCTGAGAGTCTGTCGACGAGAGAATTTTCCCTACGCTTCAAGCTGGAACGCAAGCCTTTATCTGTCCCGATCGGGCTTCATGAAGAAACAGTCAGCCCAGTCTACTTTGATTTGGGCAAGCATAAGCACTGCCTGATTTTAGGCCAGACCCAGCGCGGGAAAACAAATGTCTTAAAAGTAATGCTTGAACATCTGATTGATGATGAAACCGAAATGATCGGCCTGTTTGACTCGATTGACCGCGGCTTATCCCAATATGCGAAGGAATCGGATGTCTCATATTTGGAAACGAAAGAAGATATTGAGCAGTGGATCGAAACAGCAGAAGACATTTTCAAAACAAGAGAAGCCATGTATGTGGAAGCCGTCCGCCAAGGAGACGCGCAAAATCTGCGATTCTCACAAGTGGTGCTGATGATTGACGGGATTACGAGATTCCAGCAGACGATTGATACGAGAATACAAGACCGTCTGGCAAACTTCATGAAATCATATGCACACCTAGGTTTCAGCTTTATCCCGGGCGGAAATCACAGCGAATTCTCAAAAGGCTATGACTCCTTGACGACAGAGATGAAGCAAATTCGCCACGCGATTCTGCTGATGAAAAAATCTGAGCAAAATGTCATTCCTCTCCCGTACCAAAGACAGGAGCCTGAGATTCAGCCGGGCTTCGGATATGTTGTGGAAAACGGGAAGGAGCAAAAAGTTCAAATTCCTTTATGTTCTGCTGAAAGGGAGAGTGCTAGATGACAGAACAACGAAAAAGCTTGATCAAGTTAATATCCGCCGTTATCATCATTTTGCTGCTGCCGGTTTTGTTTTTTCGATTTATCGGAGACGATCCGACGAAGAAAGCAGTCAATTCCACGCGGCAAATCGCGGTGGTGAATGAAGACACAGGCGTATTGAGTGATGAGGTAAAATCTGATGAAGAGGACAAATCCGCCCAGTTCGGCAAGGAAGTAGCGGCCGTTCTGGGTGAACGTCCTGATTATTCATGGACGGTCGTAAACCGAAGCGCGGCCGAGACTGGCCTCGCATCAAAGAAATATGATGCGATCGTCTACATTCCCTCAGATTTCTCAAAAAACATTTTGAGCTATGACAAAGACCATCCTCAAAAAGCAACGCTCGAATTCAGCATTCAAGATAACCTGAATGCGGTCAACAAAGAAAAAGTTCAGCGTGAGCTTGAGGATGCCCAAAAGACAATGAACAAAAAAATGTCGGCCTTATACTGGAACTTTGTTTCACAAAAAGTGGACAACATCAGAGGAGAATTTGACAAAATCGTCAATAAAGAATCTGAATTCCAGAATGTCATGTATAACTTTTACAAACCAAGCTCTAATGATTTAGCAGGTGAAATCAAACAGCAAAAAGACTTAATCGATGAGCTGAAGAAATCAATGAACGAAGCGCAGGGCACGACAAAAGAAAAAGCTTCAACAGCGGAGAAAGCCAAAAACACGCTGAAAGATTTCATTGATACCGTTGAAAGATACAAAGAATATCAAGAAAATCAGAAAAAGCTGCTTATGGCAGCCCAGGATTCAACACAGCAGCAAATCCAGACAGGTCTGGATGCTATCCAAGCACAGCAAAAGGCGAATCAGTTCAGCGAACGCATGAGCGGATTGGCAACAGGGATCAGCCAAGCGAAAACACAGCTTGCACAAACAAGTACAGTGCTGGCAAATGCCCAGCAACTTAGGGAAGGTCAAGTTCCTCAGCAGGAACTTGGCATGGCGAAGATACAAAGTGATTTAATTAATCAATATCAGGCCGCATCAAGACAGACAGCATTAAATCAGGTTTATGAACTGCTTGTCCCAGCGCGTCAGGCACTGACGGTTGCGAAAGGGGACGACCCAGTCGAAGACGATGGCTCTGACAACAATGATAAAGATAAAGACCCGAAAGAAGAGGATCCTGAAGAACTGAAAATTGATCTTGAAAAACAGCGTGAAGAACTGAAAAACATCGCCGCGGATATTCAGGACATTTCAGACAACCTAAAGGAGCCAGAAAAAGAAGAGCCGAAGCCAGAGAATCCGGGAACAGACGAGCCGTCCACTGACAACCCGGAAAAACCTGATGACGGAACTAACACGGATCCCGATGATACACAGGGAGACACCGGAAACGACGATAACAATAGTGATGCCGGGACTGACGGCGATACTCAGGATCAAGACCAGCAGCAGGGAACAGACGGTCAGGAGCAGAATGGCGAAGCCTCTGATGGTGAGTCAGACAGCGGACAAACCGACACTGGCACATCTGTCGAACAGACTGCTTCATCTGACTCAGCCCTTCGATTTATCCAGCTGGCAAATGAGGACGGAACCGGAGATTCAGGAGATACCGGAGGCGACGGTGGTACGACTCAGCCTGAGGACGAAGGTCAAACAGGAAACGATGAGATTTCTGATATCGCAAAAGCAAAAGAACAGCTCAACAAAGCGTCTGAGAGAATCAAGCAAATTGAAGAAGAGCTCAAAGAAAAAGAAAATGCCCATAATGAAGAACTGAAAAAGAAATTAGAAGAACTAAAAGAACAAATGAATAGTCTCAATGATGAAATTGATGAATTGAAAGACAAAGTGAAAAAGCTAGAAGGCAAACTTGAAAACCTTGAAGCGAAACGGAAGAGGGAGTTCGAAGGGATTTACAGCGCGATTCGCGAGCTGGAAAATAAAGATCAGCTTCAATTCTCCGGAGAAATCAATACAGAAAGCATCTCTGCTTTAATGAGATACTATAAATATTTATCAGTTTATGACTCTGTATTATCCAGAACGATAGACAACGCTGCAAAAACCAATGTCATCGACGGCCAGCAGGGCAACGTCAAATCCATCCTGGCTCTCACACCTGCAGAATCAGCCAGCTGGGAAGATCTGAAAAACAACACGATGCAAACAGATGAAGACATTAACAGCTTCATCGATGGCATGACCAAATTTACGGAGGACTACAGCGGCTTCATCCGTGACTCTCAAGCAGGTGTTCTTGACGAACTGACGAAAATCTCTGAAAGTGCCGCAAAAGCGTCAGAACAGCTAGTAACAGGCACAACGCAAGAAGCTGCGACGTTCAGTAATGACGGGCTGTCTGGCACAATGGCACTGAGTGTCCAAGATACGGTCGGCCAGGAAGTGCTGCAAATGTCAGATATGATGGGGTCATTGTCTGATCGCCAGTCAGGCATTATTGATTACACGACGAATATGCAGCAAAGCGTCAATGATGTTCAGGCGAAAGCCGACACCTTAAACAACAACTGGGGGAAAAATGTCGCCTCCACAAAGCTTGTCCGCAGTGACGTTTACGGCATATTGGGAAATACATTAGTAGACGGGCAAAACAATGGCTATGTATATGACTACTTGGCGAATCCGCTTAAAATCAGTGGAGAGGTACCGGAAGAAAAAACCCAGACGGTGCCCCCGGTTGTCATCCTTGTCATTGTGTTAATCAGCAGTCTGTTAATCGGCTATTTCAGCTCGTATTACCAAAATGCGCCGCTTCTCGTCAAAGGAGCGCTATTCGGAATTCTGAATATCCTTGTCGGGCTTATGATCAGCTTGTTCGGTTTGAATATTTATTCATTGCCGGACGATCAGACGATTAAGTGGTCGGTGTTTACGATTCTATTGCTGGTCGCAAGCTCTGCCTTTATCCGGGCGGCATTCAGATTCGGGTCGATCCCTGGATGGGTTGCTTCAGCGGCAATGATTCTATTCTACGTTGCACCGCTTATTGATTTGATAATGCCGAACTTTACATTTGAAGATCCGGTTTCGAAAGTATATATCGACATCCAGTACGGTACAGGACACTTGTTTACAATCGGAATAACGGTTCTGCTGATCATTACGGTTATTGCCGCGGCTCTGCCGCTGATCATCCGGCTGATGGCCGAACACACAGCAGAAAGCGATGAAACGTATGAAGCGTAATCGCAGCATGGAAAAGGGGATCATGATTTGTATGCTCTCCTTTTCCCTTTTCATACCCTCTGCTGTAGCAGCCGAAACCGAAGAAAATACAGATGTCGCGCCAAACCAGTATGAGAAGAAAGACATCGAAATTGATACGAATTATTTGCATGAAGATACCTACTATGAAGAGAAAACAGAACTGCCTGAGGAACAGAAGGATATCACTTTTGATAAGCCCGAGGACAAGGACGCCGAGCTGATAAAAGATTTGTTTACATCAACAAATGCCGAAGAATCCAACACGATTGCGGCCCAGTCGAAACAGCTCGGGATTACGTTTGCTGAAAAACCAATCACAAAGACGTCATCCACGGAGACAGAAGAAAGGCAGGAAACATCTTCATTGCTGCTTCCGATTATGTATGTTGTGCTAATCCTGCTCGGCATTGCAGGCATTGTGTTCCTCATCCCAAAAGTCATAGCGCAGGAGAACAAAAAGGCATAGGCTCTGTGCTTGTGTTGTGCAAAAGCGGTACCGTACAATAGGAATGGAAGGAGGAGGTTTCCAATGGAACTTTATATCATCACCGGAGCGTCAAAAGGACTGGGTGAAGCCATTGCATTACAGGCTTTAGAGAAGGGTCATGAAGTCCATGCCTTATCCAGAACGAAAGCGGATGTCTCTCATGAAAAATTGACGCAGCATCAAATAGACCTCATCAATCTTGAACAAGCTGAACAGCAATTTGAAACATTGCTGTCATCCATCAATCCAGATCATTACTCAGGTATTACCCTGATCAACAACGCCGGAATGGTATCGCCGATCAAACGCGCCGGCGAAGCGTCACTTGACGAGCTGCAGCGCCATTATCAGCTGAACCTGACTGCGCCCGTGCTTTTGAGTCAGCTGTTTACAAAACGGTTTGCTTTATACAGCGGAAAAAAGACGGTTGTCAACATTACGTCAGGCGCCGCCAAAAATCCATATAAGGGATGGAGCGCGTATTGCAGCTCAAAAGCCGGGCTCGACATGTTTACGAGGACATTTGGATTTGAACAGGAGGATGAAGAATTGCCGGTGCACATGATTTCTTTCTCACCAGGTGTTATGGACACTGAGATGCAAGCTGTCATCCGTTCTTCATCGAAAAAGGATTTCCACGACATTGAACGTTTCCGGACATTAAATGAAACAGGAAGCCTTCGCAGCCCGTCCTTTATTGCCGGCACGCTGCTTTCTTTATTAGAACAAGGCACGGAAAACGGACGCGTTTACGATATGAAAGAGTTTTTATAGAGCAGACATTTTCTGCTCTTTTTTTTATAAAAAAGGCAATCACCCTCGCACGATGTTGAACAGCCGCATATACTGACTGAAACTCTGCTTTTAGGGTATAACAATGATGACAAGAAGACAAAATGATGTGACATAAGAATTGAGTTTCTCTGCAAATTATGTTAGGATTCTAAAAATATCTAAAGGAGGGGTTTCCATGAGAAAGGTTACATTAATGGATGTTTTCACCCATCCAGTTGCACAAAAATATCTACAGCGTTCCGGTGTGGCACATGCAATTGCCTGCGCTTACCATGCGTACAGGCTGTCTATAAAGGCTGACATCAACCCTGATTTAGCTGCAAAAGCGGCGCTGCTGCATGACATCGGCCATTATGAATGGTATACAGACGGAAAGTGGGATTATGAGAAATACAAAAGAAATGACATTCATGCCATTAAAGGGGCGGAACGGGCGCATAAGCTTCTGATTCGGCTGGGCGAGGAACCGAAAGCTGCTAAAGAGATTGCCCTTGCCATTTTGCTTCATACCGATTCCTATTTACCCGAAGGCGAATTAGAGAAAAACACGCTTCAGCAGATAGTCAAAAAAGCGGACGAACTTGATGAAGAGCCGGGCGGCCACCATCATTACCGCCAAATCGATCCTTCAACTGCACGTAAAAAAATAGAAAAGCTGGACCAATTAATCGACCAAGCCCAGGCATCCATGATAAAGCCTGTATAAGTCCCGTTTTTTCACGGAACAGCGCCAGCTTTCTTCGCTGTCTCCGCTTCACCACCATTTCCTTTACACCCGCTACCAAACATATTCTCCTAAAATCCCCGCGTCCCTGGTTTTATCAGGTAAGCCTGTGTCATTATCCATAATTGCGGCATAAACTGAGATAAAACATAAAAAGGGGATTGAAGTATGGTCAACCAAGGTAGTCCGCAACTGGTCTCTTTAGTCGATCCTTATGTCTATCAGACCATTAAAAAGCTCATCGGCTCAAGGTTCGTGATACAGACAGTACGAGATACGGTCAGAGGCAGACTGATCGATGTAAAACCTGACCATATCACAATTGAAGGTGCCCGAAATTCTGTTTGTTTGATCAGAATCCAGCACATGATTTCCGTCACGCCAGATTACAGTGAGCGGGTTTAACAGTGCTTGCGCATGAAAAATAGGCGTACACCGAGACGTCCTATTTTTCAGTTAAGCGCTGATCATTTCACCAAGATCAAAACCGGCACATTCTTGATAGCAGGCATCTGAAAAACAAAAAGTGACACCGTACACTATAGCCGGAACGGACTGAAAGCTGTTGGTGGACAAGAAAGTGATAGCTTGGCTCATTCTTTACATATACCTGGGGTTTCCCGGAAAACGGGGCACAGAGCAGTGCTGTCTCATCCTCTGACCGTACATTCCCGCTCTTTTTCGGAGAAAGAGGATGCCAGTTCCGAATCTAGATCGTATTTCACAGCCTGCATCACCAACACTCCTTTCATTATATTAAGAGTTCTGATATGAGTTCATTTTTGTTACAATGATGGGGTATAAGTCCTTTTATCTGACAGACAAAGAAAAACTAGGAGGAACAAAGCTTGTTGAAATCAAAAGTCCATTTTTGGACATTGCAGATTTTATTTGTTTTGCTGATTATTTACGTGGCAACAAAGGTTTCATTTGTGTTTCAGCCGTTTATTGTTTTTATCTCGACATTGTTTTTCCCGATGCTGATTGCGGGAATTTTGTATTTCATTTTTAATCCGGTCGTCCGCCTGCTTGAGAAAAAAATTCCGCGGACATTATCCATTCTATTGATCTATTTACTATTTATCGGTTTGCTGGCCTTCGTTTCAGCGTCAGTCGGGCCTGTTATTACATCGCAAGTGACCGGGCTGTTTAACAATCTTCCTGATTACGTAAAACAGATTCAGTCGCTGACAAAAGATTTGTCCCATTCCCAATGGTTTACCTGGATGATGAATCAGGATTATGTATCGATATCAAAAATTGAACAGTCGTTGACAAGCTTTCTCCAAAACCTGCCGCAAAATATCACGTCCAGTTTATCTGCGGTGTTTGGTGTCGTGACAAACATCACACTTGTTATTATCACTGTTCCATTTATCCTTTTTTACATGCTGAAAGACGGACACCGCTTTCCGCATCTGGCAGTAAAAATTCTTCCGGCTTCTTATCGGACAGAAGGCTTAAAGATTTTTAAAGATTTATCCGATACGCTTGCAGCTTATTTTCAGGGACAGCTGTTGATCTGTCTTTTTGTCGGAACAGCGTGTTTTATTGGCTACTTAATTGCCGGGGTGCCGTATGCTCTGATTCTTGGGATTGTCATGGCGATTACCAATATCATTCCTTATGTCGGGCCTTTTCTCGGTGCTGCTCCGGCCGTCATTGTCGGTTTTATGGACTCTCCGGCCAAAGCGCTGTTTGCGATTATTGTGGTGGTCGTTGTTCAGCAGCTCGACGGGAACCTGCTGTCTCCTCTCGTGATTGGAAAGCGGCTGAATACGCATCCGCTTACGATTATTTTGCTGTTGATCGGAGCGGGAAGCTTCGGCGGAATTCTCGGCATGATTTTAGCAGTGCCGGTCTACGCGGTAGTGAAGGCATTTTTCCTGAATATTGTCCGCTTAATCAAGCTACGCCAGCGGTCACGCCTTGAAGAAAAAGCCAAGTCCGCTGAATAGGCGGGCACCATTTGCGCCTCTTTGCATATGATGCTGTAAATCAATGCGGAGGTGGGGAAATGCCTGCGATTGTAGGTCCGATTTATATTATGTCAATATCAGGTGATGCAGCGGCCAGCTTTGGGGATGTGTTTGCGATTTCGCCAAAGAGCGTTGATCACACAGGCGCAGGATCGGGTGCGTTTCAATTAGGTGATTATATGAAGGTCGATAATAAACACAGTAAAACGATTTTTAATGATGCCGATATCATTGATGAAACAGTGTCGTTTAACGGGTAACAGCCTTTTCAGGAGAGGCTGTTGCTTTTTTATTGTATAATATGGGTAGTCTTTGAATAGAGAGGTCATGTTATGAAAATCAGAAAAGCGAATATCAATACGCAAACCGGAATGATCACGGACGTGTATCTGCATGAAAACAGAAAAGAACTGCGCACGCTTGTAGCGGTTCCGCAGCTGGAGTGGAGCACGATTATTTCTTATGAAGAAGATAAAGCATCTCTGCCTGAACGGCTGGAGGCTTCTTTGCGCCGGTATACAGAGGAAGAACCGGCTGGTGAGCTGGCTAAAAAAATCATACATTGGGTAACAGAAATGTAACTGCCCTTGAAAGTTTAGCTCCTGCCTAATCAGGTGATAATGAAGACAAACAAGACGGGAGGACAAGCTTTTGAGTGATGAAAAAATGGATCTCTATTTGCAGCAAGGAATGTATGGGCCCTTGGAGACGAAGCCTGACGAGCGCCATTTATTTTTAGGCTCATTAAGGGAAAGAGTGCTTTTGGCACTGACGAAAGGACAGGTCCTCAGAAGCAAACCGTATGAAAAAGTAGAGAACGCACTGAAAAACAGCAAAAACATAACCCTTTTGATTAATGGAGAGCTTCAGTATCAGTCTTACTCTCCCTATATCCAAATGGCGAACCGGAACGGAGTGCACTTCAAGATTGTATCTGATCTTCAGTTTCATACGCCTTTAGGCCTTGTCATTGCGGCTGACATCGCTGTGAATCGTGAATTGATATATATTCAGGACGACATATTTAACCGGTCAGTGCTGAAACCTTAAGAGACAAACGGACCGTTTGTCTTTTTATTCATGGCAATTCACTTACAACTGGAGATAAGATATAATGTTCTCATACTGATGGCGGGGAGGCCGGCTATGAAAAAAGCACTTATTTGTATTGATTATACGAATGATTTTGTGGCGAGTGACGGAAAATTGACCTGCGGGGAGCCCGGCAGAATGATTGAAGAGGCGATCGTCAATTTGACTGAAGCATTCATCACAAACGGTGATTACGTCGTATTAGCAGTAGATTCTCATGATGAAGGGGATCAATATCACCCTGAAACCCGTCTTTTTCCTCCGCATAATATGAAAGGCACGGAAGGAAAAGATCTGTACGGAAAGCTTTTGCCTCTATATCAGAAACATGAACATGAACCAAATGTTTACTACATGGAAAAAACGCGATATTCTGCTTTTGCGGGAACTGATTTAGAGCTCAAACTCAGAGAGCGGCAGATTGACGAACTGCATCTTGCGGGTGTCTGCACAGATATTTGTGTGTTGCATACAGCGGTTGACGCTTACAACAAAGGTTTCCGGATTGTTGTGCACAAACAGGCTGTTGCCAGCTTTAATCAGGAGGGGCACACGTGGGCTCTTTCCCATTTTGCAAACAGCATCGGAGCGCAAGTGGCAGAGTAAGGAAGGGGAAAAACAGTGTTAGAGTATGGATTTAAAGATGACAGCCTGTCATTACATACAGACCTTTATCAAATCAATATGGCAGAAACTTACTGGAGAGACGGCATTCATGAAAAGAAAGCCATTTTTGAGCTTTTTTTCAGAAGGCTTCCGTTTGAAAACGGCTATGCGGTATTTGCGGGCTTGGAAAAAGCCATCGAATACCTGGAAAACTTTAAGTTTACGGATAGTGACCTGAATTATTTACAGGAAGAACTCGGGTATCATGAAGATTTTATTGAATATTTGCGCGGTTTAACTTTTACAGGTTCACTTTACTCCATGAAAGAAGGAGAGCTCGTATTTAACAATGAGCCGATTATGAGGGTGGAAGCCCCCCTTGTAGAAGCGCAGCTGATTGAAACGGCTTTGCTCAACATTGTGAACTACCAAACATTAATCGCAACAAAGGCTGCCCGGATTAAAGGCGTCATCGGCGATGAAGTCGCGCTTGAGTTCGGAACAAGGCGGGCGCATGAAATGGATGCGGCTATGTGGGGAGCGAGAGCAGCCTTAATCGGCGGTTTTAGCGCGACAAGTAATGTAAGAGCCGGAAAGCGCTTTAATATCCCGGTTTCCGGCACACATGCACATGCGCTTGTGCAGGCTTATCGCGATGAATATACAGCTTTCAAAAAATACGCGGAAACGCATAAGGATTGCGTTTTCTTAGTCGACACGTATGACACGCTTCGTTCAGGCATGCCGAATGCGATTAGAGTGGCCAAGGAATTCGGAGACCGCATCAATTTCATCGGCATCCGCTTGGACAGCGGCGATTTGGCGTACCTGTCAAAAAAAGCCCGGAAAATGCTTGATGAAGCAGGATTTACAGATGCGAAAGTCATTGCTTCAAGTGACTTGGATGAGCATACCATTATGAATTTAAAGGCTCAGGGAGCGCGTATTGATGTCTGGGGTGTCGGTACGAAGCTGATCACGGCCTATGACCAGCCGGCTCTCGGAGCGGTTTACAAACTCGTAGCCATTGAAGAAGACGGGAAAATGGTCGACACGATCAAAATTTCGTCCAATCCTGAAAAAGTGACGACACCGGGCAGAAAGAAAGTGTACCGCATTATCAATCAGTCCAATCACCACTCTGAAGGCGACTATATTGCGCTTTATGATGAGCAGGTGAATGATCAGAAGCGGCTCAGAATGTTCCACCCGGTTCATACATTTATCAGCAAATTTGTCACGAATTTTTATGCGAAGGATCTTCATGAGCTGATTTTTGAAAAGGGTATTCTTTGCTACCAAAACCCTGAGATCTCAGACATACAGCAGTATGTGCAGGATAACCTCAGCCTGCTGTGGGAGGAATATAAGAGAATCAGCAAGCCGGAGGAATATCCGGTTGATTTAAGTGAGGACTGCTGGAGCAATAAAATGCAGCGGATTCACGAAGTGAAAAGCAGACTTGATGAAGAGCTTGAGGAAGAATAAAGAAAACTGGCCTTTCGTTCGCGAAGGGCCAGTTTCTTTTTGAATATATTATTTTTCATGTTTAGACAATTTTCGTCAAATTATTTGATATACTTAGGGGTGAAAAGCTGCGCGTATTGTAAGGGGGGATAAATCAATGAGGGTGTTTGTTGCAAGACAGCCTATTTTTAATAGAAAAGAACAGGTTGTTGCTTATGAACTGCTGTATAGAGAAAGCGAAGAGAATGTATATAGCGCTAAAGACGGCGATCAGGCAACGGCTGATTTGGTGATCAACAGCTTTTTAAATATCGGAATTGAGAAGCTGACGGAAGGGAAACGCTGTTTTGTTAATTTTACGGAAAGCCTGATGTATTCGAATCTTCCCACCTCCTTCAATCCGAAACAGCTTGTCATTGAAATCCTTGAAGATATACCGATCACGCCGGCCCTCATCTCAAGATGCAAAGAGCTGAAAAAAATGGGGTATATGCTGGCACTTGATGATTTTTATGCAATAAACCCGCAAAATGAATGCTTATTGGAAAAGCTCATGAGCTATATTGATATATTGAAAATTGATTTTCTCAAAACAACACGAATGGAACGCAGAAAAATTTTGCAAACCTACGGCTGCAGAGGCTTGATTTTTTTAGCGGAAAAAGTAGAGACCCGAAAGGAATATAAACAAGCGGCACAAGACGGCTTTCAATTATTCCAGGGCTACTTTTTCAGCGAACCGCGCATCATCAGCGGCCATGACCTGTCGACTCATTTCTATTCTTACTATGAACTGCTTAACGAATTGAGCAAAGAACAGCCCAACATACAGCGTGTGACCGAATACATAGAGCGGGATTTATCACTGTCCTATCAAATCTTAAAATTTTTAAACTCATCCCACAGCCGTTTGAGCCAGAAAATTGAAAGCATTCAACAGGCCATTATGCTGCTGGGGTTTAATGAAATTAAACGGTGGATATATATTCTTTCCTTTAAGGATTTAAGCAGAAAAGGGCACTCCAGCAAGCACGAAATCATTAAGATTTCTTTGATGAGAGCAAAGCTTTGTGAACTGCTGGCGAGAAAAGCATCCAGGCCGCAGCCTGCTTCTTATATGCTGATTGGAATGTTTTCTCTCATAGACACCCTGCTGCACCGAGAAATAGAGGAGATTATTCAAGAATTGCCTTTAAAAGATGAAGTCGGGCAAGCGTTATTAGGCTATCAAAACGACTACTATCAAATGCTTGAGCTTGTGAAATTAATTGAAAGCAACAACTGGGACACCTGCACAGAATTAGGCAAAGAACTGGACAAAGAAGAAGCGTATGAATGTTATCTTGAGGCTCTGGAGTGGTGTCATAATCTGATGGACGCAAAATGATTGCGGTCCTCTGACCACCGCAAAGCAAGAATCATTCGGCTTTGCGTCCCGATGAGGCTGATGTAAATGCCGTCGGGATTAAAAACGGTATCCACTTCATGCCGTACGCCCATTTGTTTGATCAGGCGCTTTACAGATTGTTTGTCGGACTGCTCGGCTGAGGTCAGGATGCGGTGCGAGAGCTCCCGCGAGCCCGCAATGCGGTTAAGAACAAGCTGGGCATCGGCGAACAGCCCTGACGCCTCCCTCGCTGAACGGATAAAGTTATCTGTATTGGCAGGAGAAGCTGGAGGGCGGCGAATCTCATACGGATAGGCGTAAAACCAAGGATAATGATATCTCATGGGACCACCTCACATAAAAGGGATGTTTCTATATGTATAGATCCCTAATTGCCGAATATGACAAAGCGAAAAGGCCACAACTTTAGCGTTGCGGTCTTTTCGGTGTTTGTCGGTCAGGATACGCCAAGAATCGCATCTTCAATTTTGAAAATAAGGCACGAAGGACTATAGTCTTACTTAATAAAAATACGAAACACGTTAAAATCAAGGAGATTAAGAATCTTTCTCAATTTCAGCAGATATATACGCTCTTTCGCATAGAAAGATAGTCCCGTTCTTGTTGTGATTCCTTTGAGTATAAGGGCCTATTGAGATTTGCGGTGTCACGCAGGACTTTTTTGCATACTTTTCGGTGAAAAATAAGCCGAAAGCAGATACACTATTAGTAACAGATCAAATACCTAGGACTCGTTCACCATACACAATTCATTGATCTTTCAAAAAAAGGAGTGTGGAAACGATGGAAAAGAAACTTGAAGAAGTAAAACAATTGTTATTCCGACTCGAACTTGATATTAAAGAAACGACAGATTCATTACGAAACATTAACAAAAGCATTGATCAGCTCGATAAATACAATTATGCAATGAAAATTTCGTGAAAAAGACTTGGAAACAAGTCTTTTTTTTCGTTCTTCCCATACAATAAAAGGATAAAGTATTATATGATTGTTAAAAAACGAAAAACCTGCTGTCCTTTAAATGTCCCATTTAGTAAAATGGAATGGGAGGGGGGAAGTCGTTATTGAGCAGATATGTTTAGATTCTGTCCGGATCAAGGAGAAAATGAAGGAGATTGTAAGCCAAAAAATAATGAATCAGGACTTGGAACGATATCTTCAGAATTTTATTGAGTCTAAGGATACGTTTGAGTTTGCCGATTTGGCTCTTCATCATTATTTAGCTTTTAACGGTCAGGACCAAAAAGCAATCGAATTGCTAGCTGCCGGAATTGAATTGCTTATACTCTCATTCGATATTTATGATGACTTAGAGGATCAAGATAATGGAAGTGCTGTCTGGATGAAGATTGACTCGTCAATTGCTTTAAATGCAGTTACAGCTCTTTACACCCTAAGTATACAAGTGATGTGCCAAGCTAGTCATGAACCAGAATTTTCACAAGAGATATTGAATTTTGCATTACAATCAATTCAAGGCCAGCATGATGATATTGTGAATGCGCCGAAAACTGAAGAAGCCTGTCTTGAAATGATCAAAAATAAATCAGGAGCGCTAACAGCACTGCCCTGTGTTATGGGAGTAATGCTGGCAACCGGCAAATACCATCCCATCGTGGCTTCTTATTCTTATGAACTCGGCATTATTGCACAAATTGAAAATGATTACCAAGGTTTATATTATTTAAATAACGATTTTATTCAGAAGAAAAACACATTGGCATACTTATACTTAAATAAACGTTTTAATGAAGCTTCTGTAGAAATCTTGAGTTGGTATGAAAATGCTGAGTTGTTCTTATCATTAAATCCCAAACATATAAAAGAAAAACTAACTGAGGCAGGCGTAGTGCAATATTTACTTGTGATGAAACACTTGTCATTACAAAAACTAAAAAAAGAAATTGCTAGATTAGAATTACAAGAGAATAAAATAAAAGAATTAATAACAGGAATCATAAAATAAAGGAGGATTTATATGCAGGAAATAGTCGGTTACTTAGTGAAAAATCCAGAAGTTTTAGATGAGGTCATGGAAGGTAGAGCCTCTTTATTGAATATAGATAAGGATCAATTGAAAAGTATAGTTGATGCCTTTAGAGGATTGCAAATTTATACTAATGGTAATTGGGTTCCTTCGTGAGGCTTTATTAAATGAAGGCATGGTACAACAAAGTTTCAATTTTTTTGATTTTAGTGAGTTTAGTCTATGTAAGTTATTTAACGTATATAAGTTCGAGTAAACTTTTAGTTGGTGCAGCAGTAGCCAAAAATCAAGACAATGAAGTTGTAATAACAAATATTGAGGAGTTCTCTACGGCTTATTATTCAGGACTACAAAAAGGGGACGTCATCAAAAGTATCAATAATCATAAAGTTAAACGTCCTCTTGAAGTTCAAAAATATAATTCAAACCATGTGAGCTCAATAGTCGTCGAGAGAAATGGAGCAAAGGTTAAAATTAAGCCTGATTTAATGAATGATGGAAATTTTACTACTTTTGTGATCCCACTAATATTTTATATAGCTTGTCTATTTTGTTGTTTCTTCATTCTAAAAATAAATGAATCGAAAAAACTACTCTCTGCTTTGATTTTAATCATTTTTTTGTTATCTGCTTCTTTAGCTTATTTAAGTGCGGGTGGATCTGCAAAGGGAGATTGGTTAAGCAGATGTATAATGGTATTCACTTTAACATCTGTAATGTTTAACTATCTTCTTTTCTTATATCAGTATTTTAAAGAGCTAGGCACTGTGTTATTTAACAAAAAAGTTTTCATAGTATATGCAATTCCAGTACTAAATCTAGTTTTTGAATTGTTGCGAACTCACCTTTTCTTTAGACATTATGTGCCTAAAATAAATTTACTTTCGTTCTTTATTTCATTTATAATCGTGAGCGTATATTTTGGATCTATTTTAATTAAAAGTAAGGATACTGAACAAGCGCATATTTTAAAAGTTCTTACCATAATTAATATTTTATCTTTTTCGCCGTTTTTGTTTTTATATATAGTACCTTATGTATTCTTAAGCACTGATGGGATTTCTTCTTTTATAGCTGCTTCATTTATGTTCCTAATACCATTTTCTTTGGTTTATCAATTTATGACAAATAAAATTTATAATGTGGATTTTATTTTAAGTAGGTTAAAATATTATGGAATTTTAGCATTAACGCCCACAATTATTTTAGTTACTGTATTTGAGTTAATGGGAAGTCCAACTGGAGATTATTATTATTTCAGACTTGCGATTCTGATGTATATTATTATGGTGGCAGTGTTTTATTATAAAGAAGTTCTTGATTTTAAATTTAGATTAAAAAGGGTTTCGGAAAAATTCAATTATCAAGACAGTATATATAAATTTACGCAACTGATTAGAGACTCAACTTCCCTGACTCAAGTATTTGAAGAACTGAAAAATACTATACTTGAGGTCTCTCTAGTTAGCCGAGCATATGTATATGAAGTTTCAGCAGACGGAAGGATTAAGCTATATGATGATGAGACCGTAAATTCATTCGAAAAAGTCTATCAAAAAGAATTTAGAAAAGTAACATCCGAAATAGGGAAAATTGTTGAATTTAATAAAGGCTTTGTCATGAAGATAGGTGAACGCGGTGGGAAATCATTTGTGATTCTTTGTTTATCTAAAATGAATACGCCCCGCCTCACACTTGAAGAACTTTCTTGGCTGAAAACCTTGGCTTTTTATACAAACGTATCGATCGAAAACGTCATGAAAATTGAAGAGCTGATGAGTCATTTAGAAGAAATAAAACAACAAGAATCAAACCCAGTATGGCTCAAAAAACTCATGTACACCATCGAGGAAAAACAACGCTCTGATCTCGCCCGCGATCTCCACGATTCCGTTCTTCAGGATTTGATTTCATTAAAGCGCCAGTGTGAGCTGTTTTTGGCTGATTTTAAGAAGGACGATAATCCTTGTCAGGAAGAGGTGCAGGACAAGCTTGTACAGATGAATGAGCAGATGTCTGATGTGATTTCAATGACGAGGGAGACGTGTCATGAATTGCGGCCGCAGCTTCTGTATGATCTTGGGCTGGTGAAGGCGCTGTCGAAGCTTGTGGCGCAGCAGCAGGAGCGGGTTCCGTTTCATATCCGTTTAAATACCGGCAGATTTACGGCTTCGCTTGATCTGGATTCGCAGCTGAATTTGTACCGGATCATTCAAGAGTTTCTGTCTAATGCGGTCAAGCACTCTCAGGCGACCGATGTACTGATTATGCTCATCAGTATTCAAAACAAAATCGTTCTTCATTATGAGGACGATGGCGTAGGGTTTGATCAAGAAAAAAATAATGGGCATTCCATGAGTATGGGGCTTTCTGGCATTAAGGAGAGAGTCAGGGCTTTAGATGGACGCCTTCGGATTGAAACAAGTGAAGGAAAGGGCTTTAAGGCTGATATTGAAATCGAATTGTAATGGTTTTATAACGGAAACGACTTGGCACAAGCCAAGTCTTTTTTATAAAATGGAAAAGAGTGAGTAAAAGGGAGGAAAACATGAAAAAGATACTAGTGATTGATGACCATCCGGCTGTCATGGAAGGCACCAAGACAATTTTGGAAACGGATTCGAATCTGTCTGTTGATTGTCTCAGTCCTGAACCGACCGAACAGTTTATTAAGCAGCATGATTTCTCGTCATATGATCTCATTTTAATGGATCTGAATTTAGGCGGCGAGGTTAATGGGATGGAGCTTTCTAAACAGATTTTACAAGAGAATCCTCAGTGTAAAATTATCGTTTATACCGGTTATGAGGTCGAGGATTATTTTGAGGAAGCGATTCGTGCGGGTCTGCACGGTGCCATCAGCAAAACGGAATCTAAAGAAAAGATCACCCAATACATATACCACGTACTCAACGGAGAAATTTTAGTCGATTTTGCTTACTTTAAACAGCTAATGACTCAGCAAAAAACAAAGCCGGCTCCTTCCTCTCAAAAAGAACAAGATGTGCTCACACCTAGAGAATGCCTGATTCTTCAAGAAGTTGAAAAGGGATTTACAAACCAAGAAATCGCAGATGCACTTCATTTAAGCAAGCGGTCCATTGAATACAGCCTGACATCTATTTTCAATAAGCTGAATGTCGGTTCCCGGACGGAAGCGGTTTTGATTGCGAAATCAGACGGTGTACTTTAGATAAAGGGGGGTTGTATATAATGGATATGAAACACACATTGCTTGAAGCACTTGGAATTGAGATTGTTGAAAACACAGCGGAACGATGCATTGCGGTCATGCCGGTGGATCATCGGACGGTGCAGCCTTTCGGATATTTGCATGGAGGTGCTTCAGTAGCTCTGGCGGAAACCGCGGCTAGCGCAGGGGCGCAGAACCTGATTGATCACACTGCACAAGCTTGTGTCGGTTTGGAGATTAACGCCAACCATTTAAAATCCGTAAAGGAAGGAACGGTAAAGGCAGTAGCCGAACCCGTTCATATAGGCAGAACGACTATTGTCTATCAAATTCACATTTATGACGAGCAAGAGAGGCTGATCTGTATCTCCAGATGCACGCTGGCTGTCATCAAGAAATAAAAAAACAGCCGGAACTCTGCCTGTCCGGCTGCTTATTTTTATAAGTAAGAATCCTCTTTTCGTTTAATCACAAAGTTTCTGATCCCGTTATAGTCATCCTGTACACTTCTCTTATCAAGCTTGACGCCGGAGTTGTACGCAGCACGGCAGATCAAGTGTCCCCCGACAGGCGACGTAATAAAGATAAAGAGAATCCCGAGCAGGATTTTAGCGGAAATGTTCCCCGTTACAAACCACAAATAGAAGAAGACACCAAGCAGAATCATATTGACGCCTAACGTTGAGCCTTTAGATGCAGCATGAGAACGTGTAAACACATCAGGAAGGCGAATTACTCCTAATGAAGCAACGAGGCACACAAGTGCGCCAAGCAAAATGAATACAGCCACTACGACCTTAGCGATTTCGATCATTTTCGATAATCTCTCCTTTCTCCAGGAACTTGGAAAATGCGATCGTTCCGATAAATGATAAAATCCCCAGCAGCAAAATAATATCCAGAAATGCACTTGTGTTCAGCAATATGGAGACAAGCGCCGTGATTGCGATCAGATTAATGCCGATTGCATCTAGAGCCACGACCCGGTCAGGCACAGTCGGCCCTTTAATGACACGAATGACATACAAAAAGGTAGACACAGCCACAATGCCGAGTGCGAGTTGCAGAATCAGTGTAAACATCAGCGGCTCACCTCCTGTATGGCTTTTTCAAATGACTCGCGAATATCAAAAATGGCTTTTTCCGCATCCTCGATATCCATCGCGTGAATATATAGAATCGTCCTGTCATCTGAAATATCCATCACCAAGGTTCCCGGCGTTAACGTAATGAGCAGTGACAGCAGGGTGATTTCCCAATCCGTCGTGAGCTCTGTTTTAAAAGCGAAAATGCCCGGTCTGATATTCAGTTTCGGCGATAGGACTGATTTCAGTACACTGACATTGGCAAGGTACAGTTCCTTTAAAAAAATCAAAAAGAGTTTGATGATAGAAATCATTTTCCAAAGATAAAACTGGCGAGTAAAAAAGCGCCGGAAGAAAAAGAGAGAGAGCATTCCCAGAATATAACCTGTGAAGAATCCTGCGGTGCTTGGACTATTGCTCAAGAACATCCAGCAAAAAGCGAGAAACACATTTAATAAAATTTGAAATGCCATGCGATCTACTCCTTCAAAACAGCTTCAATATATTTTTCCGGATTCAGCAACGTCTCGGCCGCTTGATCAACGTAAGGCGACACCCATTCTGTACCCAATCCGAAGAGAAGAGACAGTAAGAGAAAAATAGCTGCCGGATAAAGAAGTCCTTTAGCTGTTTTATGATTTGGTTTTGGTGTTTCTTTTTCTTCGCCCCAAAACGCATGTATAAAGATCCTCAGCACAGAGTAAAGTACGAGCAGACTCGAAAGCAAAATCAGCATGGAAATCGTAAATTCACCTTCTGCGAAGCCGCCTTCCGCAATCTTAAATTTGCCGACAAATCCGCTGAGAGGCGGGATGCCAGCAAGAGAAATAGCTGAAATGAAAAACATCCATCCAAGAACAGGGTAGCGTTTGATCAGCCCGCCCATTTTTTTCAGGCTTGCTGTTCCTGTCAATGCGATCAGCGTGCCCGCCAGCATAAATAAAGCGCCTTTAATCAGCATATCGTGAATCAGGTAGTAAATCGCGCCCTGAATTGATGCGGGGGTATGAACTGCCACACCGAACAAAATCACGCCGACAGCAGTAATAATGTTGTAGATCACAATTTTCATGACATCCGAATAAGCGAGTGAACCGATAACACCGAAAATCACAGTCAGCGCCGCCAGCCAAATCATCAGCTGATGGGTAAAGGCTGTATCGTGAATAAAAATCAATGTGAAGACCCTAGTAATCGCATATAAACCGACTTTTGTGAGCAATGCACCGAACAACGCGGAGATTGCCGCCGGAGGAGCGTAATACGACCCTGGAAGCCAAAAGTAGAGGGGGAAGATTCCGCCCTTCATGCCAAATACCAATAGCAGCAGGACACCAATCACAGTGATCAGCCCGGTTTGTCCTGATTCGCTGATTTTCACACTAAGGTCCGCCATGTTTAACGTACCGGTTACAGCGTATAAAAAGCCGACACCGATGACAAACAAGGCAGACGATACGATATTAAACACAATATATTTAAGGGACTCCCGCAGCTGAATTTTTGTGCCGCCTAATACAATCAGCATATAGGAAGCGATGAGCAGAAGCTCAAAAAATACGTACATATTAAATAAATCGCCTGTTAAAAACGCTCCGCTGACACCGGCAAGCAAAAACTGAACGCCGGAGTAATAAAAGGAACGCTCCCGTTTTTCACCGACTGAACGGAAGGAATAAAGCACAACCAATAAACCGATTATCGATGTTGTGAGAACGAGCAGGCTGGCGAATTGGTCTGCGACCAGCACAATGCCGTACGGCGCTTTCCAGCCGCCCAAACTGAGTGTCTGGATCCCATTTGTAAAGACTGTCTGTACGAGTATGCCACTGATCACAATCCCGATTGCCGATGCCGCAGTGCTGAAGATCCGCATGAGCATAAGATTCTTCGTCATGAAAATCAGCAGAATGGCCGACAGGAGCGGGATCAGGATTGGCAAAATAACAAAATTATTCATGTTGATCATTTCCCCTCATTTGATCCATATCGTCCGATTTCAATTCCTGATAAGCGCGGAAGGCCATGACGAGGATGAATGATGTGACGCCAAACGAAATGACAATTGCCGTCAAAATCAGGGCTTGCGGAAGCGGATCGACAAATGATTTGGCATGCTCGCTCAAAATCGGAGCGGCACCTTTCTTTAATCCTCCCATAGTCAAAAGCATTAAATGAACGCCATGGCTTAACAGTGCTGTTCCGATAATGACGCGAAGCAGGCTTTTAGACAGCAGCAAATACGTAGCAGCCATAAAAATAATACCGGCTAAAACAGCCATTAAGATTTCCATTATTCTTCCTCTCCAATCGTTTGAATAATGGTCATCGTAATGCCTACGACAACAAGATAAACGCCTAAATCAAATATCGTCGCCGTGGCGAGCTCCGTTTTCCCAAAGATTGGAAGCTGAAAGTATCCGAATGTATGGGTTAAAAAAGGAGCCCCGAAGACAAAGGAGCCAACCCCGGTCAAAACAGCGAGCAGAAGGCCGGCTCCCGCGATATAAATGAAATTAACCGGCAAAATGGAACGAACGGTTTTTAAATCATATGCCAGAAGTAATAGAACGATGGAAGAGGATGTGATCAGCCCGCCGACAAATCCTCCTCCAGGCGCGTTATGCCCTGATAAAAATAAATAGAAAGAGAAAAGCAAAATGATAAAGGATACAAGTTTTGTCACGGTTTGAAGAATCAAGTCATTTGTTTTTTGTTCATTCACCGCTTTTCCCCTCCTCTTTTACTTTTGTTTTAATCATGCTGTAAATGCCGAGAGCGGCAATCGTTAATACCGTAATTTCAAACATTGTATCAAAGCCCCTGAAATCAACGAGGATGACATTGACGACATTATCCCCTCCGCCGAGATCATGGCTGTGTTTTAAGAAGAAGGATGAAATGCTGTCCTTTGTCCGCTGGCTTGAAGATGCAATACCAAGCAGGGTGACGATAATGCCGACGCCTAAAGCAATGATAAAGTTCGTCAATCGGAACGTTCTCGTTTTCTTTTTCAGCCTCAGTTTCGGCAGGTGGTAGAAACAAAGCAGGAACAGTGCCACAGAAATGGTTTCAATGACTAGCTGAGTCAATGCTAAGTCCGGCGCCCTGAAAATCACAAAAAACAGTGCGAGCGTATAACCGACAACACCGAGCGAGATAATCGCCGTCAGTCTTGATCTGGCAAAAACAGTCGCCGCTGTGGCGCTGATCATGACAACCGTCAAAATGATTTCGTATACGCCGATTTTAGCCATGCCTTCCGTTGTAAAGGAAAACCCGCCTTTGATGACAAAAGCTCCGCCCATCAGAATGATGAAACCAGCGAAGATATACAGCAAATAATCTCTTAAAAACCCGGTCATATATTGTTTGGTGACTCGATAAGACCCTTTCTCCATCAGCGTCACAAGCTTGTCGTATAACCGGTTGAGTGTGAGCTTGGAAGGAAACAGCTTATAGATTCCCTTCCACTTATTCATTGCCAAATATCCAAGTGTGCCGAGAACAATGATGCCAGCTGTCATCTTCAATTCGGTCGTCGGCCCATGCCATTGTGAAATGTGAACATGGAATTTCTCATGGCTGTCCAGCAGTGTCGGGTAGATCGAGTTCATCGCAGGCTCTATCAAGCTGTACGACAATATATTCGGGAAAAAGAAGAGGCTGACAGCCAAAGCGACAAGTATGACAGGTGATACGAGCATGCCAATCGGTGCTTCGTGAGCCTGTTTTTCAAGCTGCTCAGGCTGGTAACTTCCTCTAAATGTTTTAAACAACAATTTCATGCTGTAGATAAACGTAAATACGCTTCCGATCCAGGCGAAAACAGGGAATAACATGCCCCATGTCTGTACGTTGAACAGATCGAAATGTGTGATGCGAAGCATGCTTGTGAAAAACATTTCTTTACTCAAAAACCCGTTAAACGGCGGAAGGCCGGCCATTGAAAATGTTCCGATTAAGGAAATCGTAAATGTAATCGGCATAATCGCCATCAGGCCGCCGAGCTTCCGGACATCCCGTGTGCCTGTTTCGTGATCGATAATCCCGACTGCCATAAACAAGCTTCCTTTAAAAGTAGCGTGATTGATTAAATGGAAAATGGCAGCCATAGCGGCAACTGTATAATATTCTGTATGGCCATAATGAAGGGCCGCAGCACTGACTCCGAGCATGGAGATGATCATTCCGAGCTGGCTGACGGTTGAAAATGCCAAAATCGATTTTAAATCAGTTTGTTTCACGGCATGGAATGAACCCCAAACCATCGTAAAGAGCCCGACGAGGGAAACGATCCAAAACCACTGAGCTGAAAAGGCGAAAATAGGACTAAATCTCGCAATCACATAAATGCCGGCTTTGACCATAGTAGCTGAATGGAGATAAGCGCTGACAGGTGTCGGAGCTTCCATCGCATCAGGCAGCCAGATATAAAAAGGGAATTGCGCGGATTTCGTAAATGCCCCTAGTAAAATGAGAATCATAGCCGGGATAAACAAGTCGTGGCCGGCAATTAATTGAACCTGATGAATCATCTCTCTAATACTGAAGGAATCCGTTATCAGATATAGGAGAATAAATCCGCCGAGCATGCACAGCCCGCCGCTGACCGTAATCAAAAGTGATTTGGCGGCGCCGTAGCGAGACTTTTCACGCTTATACCAATAGCCGATCAGCAAAAAGGATGAAAGGCTGGTGAGCTCCCAAAACATGTAGAGAACCATGACATTGTCTACAAGAACGACACCGAGCATGGCGCCCATGAACATCAATAAGTAGACATAAAAGGGACCAAGCTGTTCTTTTTCTTTCGATAAATAATAAATGCTGTAAAGAGTGACCAAAGAGCCGATGCCTGTGATCAGCAAGGCGAATAATAATCCGAGACCGTCTATATAAACGGTAAAATTAATGCCAAGTGAAGGAATCCACTCAAATACCGACCGCAATGTTTCTCCGGATTGTGTCATCCTGATCATTGGGAGAAAGTATATAAACAGCAAGACGGGCAGGACCAACACAAACCAGCCCGTGTGCACTCTTTTTGCGTATTTTGCCAAGAAGGGAATGATAAAAGCAAATAAGAAAGGCGATAAAATAGCAAAGTGTAAGAGCTGCAAAGATAAGACCTCCTTTTTCTCTTTCTCAATTGAAAAATGCGCTATGTATCAAATATACGGTCAAACGACCTAGTCCAAATTATATCGCACTTTTCTGCAAGCTGCCATGCTTCGAACTGCGCAATGAGCTTTTATGAGTTCTTTTGACCTTAAAATAAGTCTAACAAAAATAATGTCATTTGTATATTTAAAATCATTCCTGATCAAGCTGAATGTAAGGAGCTGGTCATGTGAAAAGAAAGGTATTGATGTGCTCAGGTTTATTCTGCTCAGTATTTGCAGGGGCATTCATGTTGAATCAATATGACGGACGCAGCGGTGGGAAGGCTAGTGAGGAGTGGGAGCTGTATTTATTGGAGCACCACCTGTCAGCAAGAATGAGTGAAATGGAATCAAAGGATCTGCCGTTTGGCCCCCGAGAGTATATTCGGATTGTGAACAGATAAAAAAAGAGTTCCGTATATAACGGAACTCTTTTTCTGATTATGAAGTGAAAAAACGAAGCAGAACTGTCGCGCAAATGACTGTACCTGCACCGCCGAGGCGGGTGGAAATTTGGGCGAACGGCATAAGGCCCATTCTTCCTGACGCAGATAAAATTGCAACATCACCAGTTCCGCCGAGACCGCTGTGGCAGCAGGTAACGATTGCAGATTCAACCGGGTACATGTTCATCAGTTTGCCCACAAAATATCCAGAAGCAATCATTGCGATAACTACTGAAATACAAATGATGACAAACGGAATAGAAATCACAGACGCCACATCATCCAACGGAATAAAGAGGATGCCGAGACCGACCATCAGCGGCCATGTAAAGCTTGAAGAAATAAACTTATAGAGCTGGTAAGCGCCATCCTCCATTTTTTTCGGAAGAATATTCGCATATTTGACAGCCGCCGCTGAAATAATCATTAAGATCGCACCCGGGATGAAGATGAATTTCTCCAATAACCCGCCGAAAATAAAGAATGTACACGCGAGCAGAACACCGGCTCCCATCAGTTTAAAATCAATTTTTGCTTCGGCTTCTTTTTGGTTGAAAATCTCGTTTGCTTTTTTAGATTTTACGAGGCGACCGTTTCCATTTAGATCTGGACGCTTATCGCCAAGCTTTTTCATTAAGGCAGCACAGATGATAGCAAAAACGTTTCCGATAATAGCCGCAGGGACCAGCTGAGATACAAACACATCAGCGGATGAACCCAGTATTTGTGAATAGGCGATTGAGAGCGGCAAAATTCCTTCACCTATTCCTCCGGCAATAATCGGAACAACAACAAAGAAAAAGGAATCATAGGCACTGTAGCCAAAAATAAATCCGACAAGGATGCCGGCCGCAACTGCCGCGATTGTTCCAGCAACCAATGGAACGAACATTCTAATAAACCCTTGTATTAAAACAGTTCTGTTCATTCCGAGGATACTTCCTACAACTAGACAAGCGATATAGAAATAAAGGAAGTTAGATGTTTTCATCAAGTTGGTTACAGCGTCTAAAGATGTTGAGTTCAGCACATTGTAAAAGACTAAAAATGAAGGAACAAACAAAGATAAAATAGCAGGGCCGCCAATATCCTTCAATATCGGAATGCGCTGGCCGATGTCTCCAAGAAACACACCCAGAATCATGATGATGGCAAACCCGCCAAGCATGTTTGCGGGCAGCTCATTGTAATAGGCTGCAAGAATAATAATAATAGCTAACACTGTGTATAATGGCAGAGGAATCACACCGATTTCCCAGGTCCAGATTTTTTGAAACAGGTTTTTCTCCTGTGGGTCTTTTTGCTCAGGTGAAATTGTCCCCGTTTTTGGAATTGCTCCCATGTCATACACCCCCATGTATTGTTTGTTACAGTCTACAAGAAAGCGTTAACACTTCATATTTTTTTAAGTTAAAAAACTGATAAACAATTAAATTAAGAGGGACATTTGGATTAGAAAAAAATCCCTGAGAAGCGTCTTCCCAGGGAGAAGGTTTTATCTTTTTCCTTTAATATAAGGCACGCCATTAGCTTTTGGGGCATCTGCACGCCCAATAAAGCCGGTTAAAGCGAGAATCGTTAATACATAAGGCGCCATCAGCATATACACATTCGGTATGTCTTTAAAAAGAGGGAGCAGCGAGCCGATGATGCTCAAGCTTTGGGCGAATCCGAAAAACAGGGCGGCCCCGAGTGCTCCAATCGGATGCCATTTTCCGAATACAAGGGCTGCCAGTGCGATAAAGCCTTGCCCGGAGATGGTAGAGTGCGTGAAATCAAGCGCAATCGTGGAGGCATATACGCCGCCGCCGAGACCGCCGAACAATCCGCTGATCATCACGCCGATGTAGCGCATTTTATATACGTTGATTCCCATCGTATCGGCCGCCATCGGATGCTCTCCGACAGAACGGATACGAAGGCCGAACGGTGTTTTGAACAAGACAAACCAAGAAATAATGGCCAGTGCAATTGCAAGAATAGACGTATAATAGACATCCGAAAAAAAGATCTTTCCCAATACAGGAATGTCGCCTAAGCCGGGAATCTTCGTTTTATAAAAAGGCTCAGGGATTTTGTCTGTCTGCGCTTTGCCGTAGATCAGTTTTACGATAAATAAAGTTGCCCCAAGCGCCAGCATGTTAATGGCGACACCGCTGACTGTCTGATCGGCGCGAAACGAAATCGCTGCTGCGGCGTGAATCAGTGAGAACAGCGCGCCTGCTGCCATGGCGGCAAGGAGTGAAAGCCAAGGCGCAGCGGCACCCAATTCGGGACCTAAAAATAAATTAAATAACACGCTGGTGAATGCCCCGATAATCATGAGACCTTCAAGGCCGATATTCACAACACCTGATCTCTCAGAAAACACGCCGCCGAGAGCAGTTAAAATAAGCGGGGCCGCATAGACGAGTGTAGCTGGGACAATGATGGATAAAATCTGCACAATGTCCACTTAGTTCGCCCCCTTTTTCTTCAATTTGCCCATGACAAAACGAATCGCGTAGCTTGAAGCCACAAACAGAATGATAATGGCAATCACAATATCAACGACCTCTGACGGTACACCTGATTCAATCGGCATATTTAAAGCGCCGATTTTCAGGCCGCCAAGCAGGCATGCAGCCAGCACAACACCGACAGCTGTGTTTCCCCCGAGAAGAGCGACAGCGATACCGTCAAAGCCTACGCCGGTAAATGCGCCCTTCACGGCTGCGTATTCGAAAGTCCCAAGCCCCTCCATGGCTCCGGCAAGACCTGCAAAAGCACCTGAGATGAGCATGGAGGTCATGATATTCTTGCGCACGCTCATACCGGCATACTGGGAAGCGTGCTGGTTAAATCCGACCGCCCGAAGCTCAAATCCCTTTGTTGTTTTGTTGATGATAAACCACATGATAACTGCTGCGAGAAGAGCAACGACGATCCCCCAATGCAGCCGTGAATAATCGGTTATCTGTTCAAGAAACGGCGAGCGGAGGGAGGCGGATTCATGAATTTTCTCCGTCTTATCCTGACGATCTGTCAAGACGTTTGAAATGATGTAATTGGTCATATGCAGCGCGATATAATTCATCATAATGGTGACAATGACTTCATGAACGTAAAAGCGTGCTTTCAAAATACCGGGAATAAAACCCCATAATCCTCCTGCTGCTGCCGCTGTAATCAATGCGAGCGGCATGTGGATATATGCCGGTCCATCAAAGGCCGTCCCGACCCAAACCGCTGCTGTCCAGCCGACGAGCAGCTGGCCCTCGACGCCGATATTAAAGAGTCCGGTTCGGAATGCAAAGGCGACAGCCAACCCGGATAAAATATAAGGCGTAATTTGGCGGATGGTTTCACCGACATAATAGATTTCTCCGAATATCCCATTCCACAAAGCCGAATATCCGCTGATCACACTGTATCCGCTCGCAAGCATAATCAGTGCACCGGCCACAAGACCAAGGATGATTGCAATGAGCGGCACGAATAAATGAGAGAGTCGTTTAACCATTTGCTTTCCCCGCCTCCTTCCGTGTGCTTCCTGCCATCAAGAGCCCGAGCTCCTGCTCAGTGGTGTCCTGCGGATCGACGCTGGCGATCATGTGACCTTCAAAAATAACAGCGATTCTGTCACTGAGATTCATAATTTCTTCAAGCTCAAACGAGAGGAGAAGAACGGCTTTTCCGGCATCGCGCTGCTCAATGAGTTTTTTATGGACAAATTCAATTGCTCCGACATCAAGGCCGCGAGTCGGCTGGGCGGCTATTAATAAATCAGGATTCCGGTCTATTTCCCGCCCGATAATCGCTTTTTGCTGGTTTCCGCCTGACAATGCCCGGGCGTGTGTATATTCATCCGGCGTTCTGACGTCATACTCGCTGATCAGGCTGCGGGCTTTTTTGTACATTTCGCTTTTATGTAAAACGCCAAATGCTGAATACGGCTTTTTGTAGTAGCTTTGCAGCACGATATTTTCTCCGATCGGAAAATCAAGGACGAGACCGTGTTTATGGCGATCCTGGGGAATATGCCCGATTCCGGATTCGGTGACTTTTCTTGGCGCTAGGTTTTGGAGCTGTTTTCCGTTTAAGGTGATTGTTCCTGAATCTGTTTTGCGGAGTCCTGTTATTGCTTCAATCAGCTCAGATTGCCCATTTCCGTCAACGCCAGCAATACCGACAATTTCTCCTGCTTTGACAGAAAGCGACAAATTCCTGACTGATTCTACTCCGCGGCCATCCTTTACAGTCACTCCGTCAATCACAAGCACTTCCGCCCCTGGCTGAGCTGCCTTCTTTTCGGTTTTGAACGATACTTCGCGTCCGACCATAAGACTGGCGAGCTCGTCTTTGTTTGTATCCCGGACATCAAGTGTTTTGATGCCTTTTCCTTTGCGGATAATGGTAACGCGGTCACAAACCTCCATAATCTCTTTTAATTTATGGGTGATTAAGATGATTGATTTCCCTTCATTGACCAGGTTAGTCATGATTTGCATCAGTTCTTTGATTTCATGAGGGGTCAATACAGCCGTCGGTTCATCAAAAATCAGAATATCGGCCCCGCGGTAGAGGGTTTTTAATATTTCTGTGCGCTGCTGCATGCCGACTGATATGTCAGCGACTTTTGCTCCGGGATCAATCTGAAGGCCGTATTGGTCGGATATGTCCTGCACCTCTTGGACAGCACGCTTCCGATCAATTTTGCCAAACTTTTTTGGCTCTTTCCCGAGAATAATGTTTTCTGCAACTGTAAAGGTGTCAACAAGCATAAAGTGCTGGTGCACCATTCCGATTCCAAGGTCATTCGCTTTGTTCGGGCTGTTGATGAGGACCTTCTCGCCGCGCACCCGAATTTCGCCCCGCTCCGGCTGATACAGCCCGAAAAGGACATTCATTAGCGTTGATTTCCCCGCTCCGTTTTCACCGAGCAACGCGTGTATTTCGCCTTTTTTGACCTGAAGGTTGATATTGTCATTGGCGACGATACCAGGAAACTCCTTGCGAATATTGAGCATTTCAATGACATATTCCACTGATCGACCGCTCCTTTAATCAAAATAAAAGAAAAACAAGGGATAAGGGCTCGACCTCCTTATCCCTGCGCTTCTTATTCAGCTTTGAAGGTTTTCAGCTCTTTCTCAGTTGCTGGCACTTCCAATCCATCGATGATTTTTTTCTTCCATTTATCAACCGCTTTGATCACATCATCCGATAGATTTTGTTGAGATGAGGAAATGCCGACCCCGTCTTTGTCAAGGCCGTAGGTGAGCGTTTCGCCGCCTGGGAACTTTCCTTCGCTTGCTTTTTTCGTTAAATCTTCAACCGCTGTATCTACTTTTTTGACCATGGAAGTGAGGGTGACGTTATCATCTGTTCCTTCTACCTGGCCTTCCGCGTATTGGTCTTTATCAACACCGATCACCCAGACATCACGTTTCGGATTTTCTTTTTTTAGGTTCTTCGCTTCAGTAAAGACACCTGTGCCAGTGGCTCCTGCTGAATGATAAATAACATCTACCCCGGATTTATACATGCTTTCGGCGGTGGCTTTACCGACGTCGGCTTTATCAAAACCGCCTGCGTATTTCACTTCGACAACGGCTTTAGGGTTTACAGCCTGCACGCCGGCACGGAAGCCGACCTCGAATTTTTTGATTAATTCTGATTCCATGCCGCCTACAAATCCGATTTTTCCTGATTTGCTTGATAGAGCTGCGGCCACTCCAACGAGAAATGAGCCTTCCTGCTCTTTAAACGTAATACTTGCAACGTTGTCTTTATCAACAACAGCATCTATAATTGCAAAGTTTGTATTTTTGCGCTGATCAGCAATTTCGCTGATTGAGTCCTCCATTAAGTAGCCGACCCCGTAAATCAAGTCGAAATTCTCACGTGCTAATTTATTTAAGTTTGTTGTATAGTCTGCATCTGATTTTGATTGAAGGTAGTCGTAACCGTTTTTGCCTTTTTCAAGCCCGTTCTCTTTCCCGAAGGCTTGAATGCCTTCCCAGGCTGATTGGTTAAAGGATTTGTCATCCACTCCGCCTACGTCAGTAACCATCGCCACACTGAATTTATTTTTTTCTTCGCCGGAGCCGCTGCTTTTTTCGCTGTTTCCGCATGCTCCTAATATGGTGCTTGCTGCGATCACAAGTGACATCGCCAATCCGATTTTTCGTTTATTCAAGATATAACCCCCCAGAAAAATTTGGTTCAAAGCTGATCCGGCCAGTCATGTGATGGGCTGTCCTGAACAATTTCTTATAATCGATAAAATTTTCTGATAATAACAAATGGAATGCGCTGAGACAGTTCTGGTCTTCCCTGAATAAGCATGGTGTGAGTGTTTCCTTCGAAAGGAGGGGAAGGGAAGGATGCGGAAGGTTCCGGGCGGAAACCGTGACATCTTTTTCTGAAGTGAGACTTATGACTTAGTTTCGGGATCAACTAACCAATCATAATTTATCATTTTACTCACAAGAAATAAATAGAATTTCACATATTTTTTAAAAAATATCTATTTTTAGAATTGTTTGTTCAAACGTGTGAAAAAGCCCTTTATTATCCTTGTATAACTTATCATCAATAGAATCAAGCAGCTTGGCAAGAGATATGACAGAAAAAAACGCACTGCTCGGAGTGAACAGTGCGTTTTTTTTATAGATATTGTTTAATTCCGTTAAGGTTTCCTGTATTCACGTTGTACTGAAACACAGGTCTTCCGATTGTGCCGTATGCCATTTCTACATTCAGAACCTGTATATCTTCAAGAAACTTCAAGTATTTTCGTATGGATACTTGAGAGATCTCTGTGTGGTTTGCCAAGTCTTCTGTCGTAAAAGATTCATTTTCAAATGACTGGATACTGGACCAAATCAGCTTCAGCGTGCTTTTTGTCAGGCCTTTAGGAAGCTGCACTTTTTCTGTTGCTTCTTTCTTTTGAAAAAGCTCGGCGTCCAGTTCTTTTTGGCTCATGTTGCGATGGGTGGAATAAACCTTTTGTTTTCGTCTGTAATCTGACAGGGCAGTTTGGAAACGTTCAAATTCAAACGGTTTGATTAAATAATCGACAGCGCCGTAACGAAGTGTTTTCTTGATAACGTCAAGCTCGCTGGCCGCTGAGATGACAATCACGTCAACCGCTTCATTTTGGGCTCTCAGTTCCGTGAGAAGTTCCAGCCCGTTTTTACCCGGCATATAAATATCGAGCAAGATGAGGTCGATGTGATGCTCTCCTAAAACATGAAGAGCGCTTTGAAAGGAAGAGGCGATGCCTTTCAACTGAAAGCCTTCTATTTGGCTTAAGTATCGTTTATTTAATTCACCCACCATGGGGTCATCTTCAACTATTAGTACATTAATCATGATTTTCCTCCTTCGGTTCGTACGGGACGCGAAGACTGAATGTCGTTCCTTCATTCTCTTCGCTTGTGAGGATCATTTGGCCCTTTAAATTTTCGATGCTTTGCTGTGTAAAATAAAGGCCGAATCCCCGGTTTTTGCCCTTTGTTGAATAGCCTTGTTCAAATACTTTGGCTTGATCTTCTTCAGACATGCCTGCTCCTGTATCGGTAATTTCAATGTCCAGTATGCTGTTATGAAAACGCATGGACATGGTAATTTGTTTTTTAGGCATATTCGCAACGGCGTCCAATGCATTGTTGATGAGATTTCCGATGATTGTAATGAGTTCATGAATGACTGAAGGGTCTGCCGCGTTCGGGATGACACCTTTGCATTCAATATCAAGATTTGCGCCCTGCTCCCGGATGAAGCTCTGTTTTCCGAGCAGAAAACCGGCCAGTACGGAGCTTTTGACATCATTTATAATTTCGCTTGTTTCTGACTTTTGCTGAATGGCAATATCTTTAATATAATCTCCAAGATCATCATACTCTTTCAGCTGGACGAGTCCTAATATCACATGCAGTTTGTTCATAAATTCATGAGACTGTGCTCTCAATGCGTTTGCATACATTTTAACACCGGAAAGCTGTTCGGCTAAATGTTTTACCTCGGTTTTGTCCCGGAATGTCGCAATCGCTCCGACGGTTTGTCCTTTCAGCTGGATGGGAACTTCATTAAACACAAGCTCTAACCCGTTAATGCGGACGTCTCTGTCTTGAAGAGGTTTTTTTGTCTCAATGACCTTTTTCAAGCGGCTTTTCGGCAAGAGGTCATTTACATCCTGATCAACGGGATTTGTGTTGATGCCCATTTTCACGAATAGACGCTTTGCTTCCGCGTTGGCAAGTTTGATTTTCCCGTGTTCATCGACAGCGAGTATTCCTTCCTTCGTCGATTCCAGCATTGCGCTCCGTTCTTCAAGAAGAGTCGCAATTTCATAAGGTTCAAGTCCGTACATGATATTCTTCACCGTACGGGCGACGATAACAGCTCCGATCACACCGACGAAAATGCTGACGCAAATAATAAAGTAGAGCGGCCGTAAGCTGTGGCTGATCACTTCATCAATTTCATTTACGGTGATGCCGACTGCGACTGCACCGGCCTGTTTTCCGTTCTCCGCGTAGACAGGGACGAAAGCCCTCTGCGATTTCCCGAGCGTGCCAGAGGCAGTGCTGATATGCACATGTCCTTTTAATACTTCGGATTCATCACCGCCCATGAATTTTTTTCCGATTTTGTTCGGGTCGGGATGGGTTTTGCGTATGCCGTTCATATCCATGACGACAACAAATTCCGTGCCGGTGATTTTCTGAACCCGCTTTGTGTAGCTTTGCAGCTCCCTCTGGTTTTTTCCGCTTTCTAAGGCAGAGGCTGTGATTGGCGCTTCGGCTACCATTTCAGCAGTCTGCAGCGCAGTGGCTTTTTCCTGATCTCTAATCCGTGTGGTGGTTTGGGCACCTACAGTAAAAAATGTAATGAGCAGTGCGATTAACACAACGATACAAACAAATATGGTAAGTCTGGTTTGCAGTTTTAATGTTTTTTTCATATAAAACTTCCTTACGTTTTATGATTCCTGCGTACTACTTTACTCTCAAAATGCTGCTTTGTGAAGATTTGGGATCGTAATTCGTAAAAAGGAGAAAAAATGGAATAATTTATCTTGTCAATGTGTTTTAAGTCCTCCATAATAAATGAGGTAGATTATAGAAAGGGACTTTTTTATATGAAAAATACTTATTTGACAGGATACTTTCCGCTGATTGCGATCCTGCTTTTTAGTTCGTCGTTATCCATTTCAACTTCACTTTATGCGTTGAAGATGCTGTCTTCATTTGGAATGTATGATGGAATGCTCGATTATTTTTCAGAGAAAGGGATCAGGCTTGCGTTATTTGCTGCCTTTGCACTTTTATATTTTATGGTTCTGTCAGCTCTGAAATTAATTGCGAATACCGTGACTGAGCTATCATTGCTGTTTTTTGCTAATGATCCGGAAGGGAACAATCTGAAAAAAATCAGAATGGGTTCCATGATTTATTTAGGCGGCGGGATTTTATCCTTTGTGCTCTTGCAAAATGTGATCTGGATTGTGATCTGGTTTGCGGTCGTCACGCTCGCTTACTTTGTGTTTATTGTATACCGGATTTATTCAACGCTTTCTCTTATGTCATTAGTCGGGTTCATTCTTTTGGAACTGCTGTTTTGGTTTACCTTTGTTATCGGTATTCTGTTCATATTTATCAAGCTTTATAATAGCATAATGGCTAGCTTACCTGTGTAAGCTAGCCATTTTTTCGTTTACGGTAAAAATCTTTTTTTAATAGAAGGGGAGGGAAGCATACATTCATTTTTCTTGCCAAACCACTTATAGCGGTTTTTGGCTATGAAAGAATAGATCATATCTCTCAAAGGCTTCGGCACTGCAAAAAACAGGACGAAGAGCCGCCATGGGCCCCGCAGATGCCTGAAAACCTTAATGGCTGCAGTTGACTTTGTGTACACTTGGCCGTCTTCAATAAAGACAAAGCTGTCAAACTGATCAGTCGGGAGCCCGCTTTTTTTCAGCAGGCTCTGTCCTGTTTCCGACTGCAGCGATGTAAAAGAAATCAATCCGTCTGGATCACGTTTAATGATAAATTGCACGGCGCCATTGCATAAATTGCACACGCCGTCAAACAGCAAAACGCGATTTGGAATTTGTTCTGATGCCACGCCAGCTCCCCTCCGATCCTTTAATAAGCCGCTTGCAGCGTCCCTTTCCAGATGGAAAGCTGAGGGCTGATACTGTGAAGATATTCAACGCTGCTCGGTGTATCTTTTCCGACCCAGACACCCATTGTGTACGTATCTGTCAGGCCGACAAACCACATATCGTGATAATCATTTGATGTTCCTGTTTTACCGCCGATGTAAGGCGCTTTAAAATATGCTTTTTTCCCTGTCCCGCTTTTTACAACGGAAGACATCAGTTTTTTCAGCTGCATGTTCGTGCGGACGCTGAATATTTGAGTCGATTTATCATTCCATTTATAAAGCGTTTTTCCATTAAGGTCTGTCACTTTGGTAATTGCATGGCTCGGCGTATAGCTTCCGCTGTTGCCGAATGTCGTATACGCCTTTGTCATCTCAAGAGGCGTCATGCCGTTTGTAAATCCGCCAAGCGCCGCCGGGAGAAGATAGTCGCTGTTGACAAGTTTGGCAAAATGATACGGCTCAATATAACTGAATGCTTTTTGGATGCCGACACGGTCCAGCATTCTGATGGCCGGTGTATTATATGAATTTTTAAATGCCGTGTCGAGCGTCACTGTGCCGTACGTGCGGTTGTTGTAGTTTTGCGGACAGTAGTCTCTGCTGCAAAACTTGCTGGCATCAATAGTGCTGCTTGCTGTCGCGCCGGTCTGTTCAATATAAGGGCCGTAATCAAGAAGCGGCTTAATGGATGAACCCGGCTGTCTGTATGCCTGGTAGGCTCGGTTAAAGTCATATTTTTGATAGTTTTTCCCACCGGATAGAGCGACGATTTGATGCGTCTGGTGATTGATCACAGCCGCTCCGCCCTGTACATCCGCATACGGGAGCTTGGCATTCATTTGTGCCACAACCTGATTCTGCATGTACGGATTAAGTGCAGTATAAATTTTCACGCCGTCTTTCATCAGAGTGCTGACTCTAGCGGACAGCTCATTTTCGATCTTTTCTTTTTGTTTTCCTGACGCTTTTTGAAGACGTTTATCATAGCCTTCTGATTCAGACACCAGTTGAGTGAACTCATCATTGACGTAGGAAACGTAGTCCGGATATTTGTCTTCTCTTTTTTCAACATCAAGCTTGATTTTTTGTTTGACGGCTTTTTTCAGCTCTTTATCCGTAATGACCCCGGCTTCTTTTAACCCTTTAAGTAAACGTTCTTGACGGCTTTTCGTGTAGTCAAAATGCTTGAGAGGATCATATAATGTAGGGTTATTAGGTATAGCACAGATAAAAGCCATTTCTCCCACTGTGAGAGATTTCAGCGGTTTGCTGAAATAGAATTCAGCCGCTGAACCGACACCGTAAACGCCATTGTTAAAATAAATCGTATTTAAGTAAGCTTCAAGAATTTCATTTTTCGTATACTTTTTCTCTAGCTGATAAGAATACGCGAGCTCAGTCAGCTTGCGGCTGAAGGAGCGCTCGTGGCTTAAATACAGGTTTCTTGAAAGCTGCTGTGTGATGGTGCTGGCGCCCTGGTCAATTTTCTTGTCTTTTACGTTAGAAGCGGTTGCCCGCACCATTCCCATAAAGTCAAAGCCTTTATGCTCGTAAAAATGCCGGTCCTCAGACGTTAAGAAAATCTGTTTGACTTCCTCGGGAATCTTGTCAAATGGAACGAGAACACGGTTTTCGTGATCGCTGACGATTTCCGAGACAAGGGAGCCGTCCCTGTCATACATGTAGCTGTTCTGAACAAGGCTGATATCTTTCAGATTAATATTTTTATCAAGCACCTGATCCAGGGACTTCATTTGTTTTACTTCTTTTCCGGAAGCGATAACTGTAAATGCAAACAATGGGATTATGCAAAGGAGCAAAATCCATCCGATTATTTTTCGTAACATGGTCACTCTCTTTTCTCCTAAATTCTAGCCATATCGTACCATTCTTTTGAGTTTACGAGAAGGTTAAATTTAGAAGTATCCTCAGTTTTTTCTGAGAATCAGCTAGCTTTGGCATAAGAATCTTTCCGGAATTTCTGCATGATCCAAAGCATGCAGGCGCCGGCGAAAAAGAGAAACGCTGTGACATAAAAGGCGGCCGAAATTGTAAAATGGCTCGATATGATTCCGCCCAGAAGAGGCCCGAGCACGTTTCCTAAAAAGCGAAAGCTGACATTGTAGCCGAGAACTTCTCCTTGAATGCTTCCGGGGGCCTGAACGCGGATGGCTGCAGTGATGCATGGCAGCAAGCCGCCCATCGCCATTCCGAATAAAAATCTGAAAACAAGGAGCACGCTGAGTGAGGACGCAAGCGCCTGCGGAATAAAAAAGAAAGAGGCGGCGAGTAAAAGTCCGATTAAAATGCGGCGATGGCCATAGCGGTCGCCCAGATCCCCCCATTTTCTAGCCAGCAGCAAACTTCCGAGTCCCGTTGCTGAAAATGCCATGCCAGAGAAAAAGGCCAGATTGACAGGTCCGTGCAGCTCATTTACATATAAAGCGAGCAGCGGCTGGATACTGAAATTGCCTGTTTGAATCAGCATGGTTAACAGCATCATGACCCAAAGCGCCGGCTGGTGAAAAATATAGGAGAGCACTTCTTTTCTCGAGTAAGACGTACGTTTGGCTGTCTTTTCTGCAAGAGGCTTTTCTTTGACGCCGAATAACACGAGAAGAACAGATGAGAAAATCACAAAGGATGTGATAAAAAAGGTATACGTAAAGCCGAAACGGTCAGCAAGCATGCCTCCCAAAAGCGGACCGAACAAGCTTCCGGACACTTGCCCCATTTGAAGCGTACCGAGTGTTTTGCCGGCTGAGCTCTTCTGGGTCTGTGCCGAAATCATCGCAAGAGACGTCGGGATGAATCCGGTTACAAGCCCCATTGCCATACGAAGGAAAAACAATTGGTACACCGATGTCACAAAGCCCATTAATAAAATGCTGAGGGCAATGCCCGTTCCGGTTGCCATAAGGATTTTCTTGTATCCGCGTTTGTCTCCGAACCGCCCCCAAAACGGGGATACCAAAAACGCCATGAGAAATGTAATGCCGAACACATAGCCGCTCCACCTTTGCACAAAGCCGTTTGAAAAAGTGCTGAGCGTCTCAATGTATAAGGAGAGAAAAGGAATAATCATCGTTGTGCTGGCAGAGACAAAAAAGTTGGCCAGCCACACAATGACAAAGTTTTTCTTACGGATAGAAATAACATCACCTTCTTATTATTTCGGGTTCCTTACTAATTATAAAGAAACGATTCATAATTTAAAAGAAACAAAGCGGCTGGGAAATTTCATTATTTTTAGAAAATGAAGAAAGGTCGAGAAGGGGAATTGATATACTATAAAGATAGCATTTTCTGATCGGAGGAAAGGCAGGTGTAAAAAGGTGACGACAAACAGCTTACTCATTATTGATTTCGAATTTACGATGCCCGAGGGAAAGTACAGCCCGCAAAATTTTTTTCCGGAAATCATTGAAGCTGGAATTGTAAAGTCGGTTGATGATGAAGTAGTTGAGACGTTTTCTAGCTATGTCAGACCGAAAAAATTCCCGAAGCTGACGAAACGCTGCAAATCATTTTTAAAAATTACTCAAAAGCAGGTAGACGAGGGGATGAGGTTCGAAGATTTCATCCGTAAACTAAACGAGCTTGATCCTGAGAAAAACAGCACGATTATTACGTGGGGAAACATGGACATGAAAGTCCTGAAGCAAAACTGTATGTTTAACCATATTCCTTTCCCATTTAAAGGAGAAATGAGAGATTTGTCGCTTGAATACAAAAACTTTTTTGGAGACCGGACACTAACGGGTTTATGGAAAGCTGCCGAAGAGTATGGAGATTCCGGAACAGGCACCCATCATAAAGCGCTTGATGATGCTCTTACAGCACATAAGCTTTTTAAGCTTGTTGAGCAGGATAAGCAGTATCTCGAAAAACCAAAACCGCCGACAATCGGCGAAAGAGTCGATTTATCCGAACTGTTCAAGCGCGCGACGTAAAAAACCCAATCTTTTGTCAGACTGGGTTATGGCCGATTAAAATATTCTTTTTCTAAAACGTCCAGAGTATTAAGGGAGCGCTTTGCCCACTCCGAACCATCCTCATTCAATTTGGCTCTCAGCTTTGCTGCCGCCTCCCGCAAAGACTTGGCATAATCCGGCACTTCACCGTCATAAGGCTTCACCATATGATGGGGGATATTGGTCTGTTCGCCGTATGCGAGCGCTTTTCTCTCATGAAAAAACGGCACATCCGCCTGTTTTGGATGATGAAGGTCTCCTTGAGCGGGATGGGTAAGAACCGCTTTGATTTTCACTAAATAATGCTGCGGCCTGCTAGCCGTAATTTCTCCTATGTATACACCTGTTTTGTAAAATCCTTTAACGATAGAACCAGTCTCAAACGTACTCATCTGTCATCACCTCACATTTATTCTATAAAAGTTCCAAGCGATTTGCTAGTGAGGAAGATCAGCGGGAAGCTTAATTGTCACCGTGGTGCCTCTTTGGAAGCTGCTGCTAAATGAAATGGTCCCGTGATGATGTTCAATAATTGAAAAGGTTACAGTGAGCCCGAGTCCCGTTCCGTTTGATTTTAATGAGTAAAAAGGTTCGCCGAGTTTTTGCATTTGATTGTCTGTCATGCCGACTCCATTATCCGCTATGTTAATCATAATCGTATGGCCGCTTCTTTTGGCTGATATGTGGATCATCCCCTTCCCGTGAGGAACCGCTTCAATGCTGTTTTTCATCAGGTTGATGACAGCCTGCTTCAGTTTTGTTGCGTCTCCGTATATAAAAAGGCCGGGCTCTGCTTCAGCCTCGACGGTCACAGACTTGTAATTGGCATACGACACCATAAGGGAGCTTGTCTCTTTGATAAGAGCCGATAAATCAAAAACCTCTTTTTCATACAATTGCTGTTTGGCCATATCGAGATAGTTTGTAATAATGTCTTGCGCCCGGTCAAGCTCTGACAGTACAAGCTTTTTGTAATCCGCACTCGACTTGTTCTGAAGGGTTTCGTCATTAAAAAGCAGCTGGACAAACCCGCGGACAACTGTCAGCGGATTCCTGACTTCATGAGCGACGCTCGCTGCCAGTTCACTCACAATCGTCATTTTTTCTGAATGGATAAGCTGTGAACGCAGGGCGATATTTTCGGCGATGCTTTCTATAATATAGATACTTAAAAGAAGAACGCTGGAGCGGAACACCCCTGAGACAGCTGCCTCATAAAGTAAAATTCCTGATTTTTGAAAATTTAAAATATTCAAGGTAGTAAAAATCCAACTGGAGGCGAAAAATAGGGAAATCTCCAAGCAGCTGAGCAACAAAGACAGCAGCAGTTTTTTCGCTTTGGACATGAATGGCCATTTTTTCTGAAATAAGATTGGGATGATGATAAGAAAAGGCAGCAAAGTGAAAACAAACATTGCGGAAGGTTCGTAAAACAGCAGTTCAAAACATAAGACAGTTGCGGCGACTGTAAGCCCGGAAGCAGTACTAATGTAAAATAAACAAATGATAACGGGAATCATCTGAAGGCCGTATTGTATGTAGTCCATTTCATGAATAGGAAATATAATGCATAAAACGGAGGCGCCGCAGGCGAATAACGTGACCAACCCGTTGTTTATTTTGGGCACAAGGATCGCCGGCTTTCCAAGCCAAAACACTTGGTAGAGAAGAATAGGAAACAAAATAAAGCAGATATGCAGGAGATAGTCTTTTAGAATTTCCATTCGTGTGAAATCCTTTCGTATAAAATATGAATCTATTATAACACTAAATATTAGAAGTAAAATATAAAATTCCTTTATAAAGAACGCCTTTACGAATGAAGACGTAAAGGCGTTTAACAGGCTATATTTTACGCTAATGCAGCTTTGATACGGCGCAGGCCGTCCTGCAAGGTCGTAAGTGTACATCCCGCGTTCAGGCGCATGAATCCTTCTCCGCCAGGCCCGTATTTTGTCCCGGGCTCTAGTATAACTTTTCCTTTTTTCAGCATCCTTTGCTGAAGCTCAGCGTCGGACAAGCCGTAAGCGCTGAAGTCGAGCCAGATCAGGTAAGATGCATCCGGAGTCATCATTTTAACTTTCGGCAGCTCGGTGCTCAAAAAGGCTTCAGTTTCGTTCATGTTTTTCTCAAGGTAAGAGATCAATTCATCGAGCCACGGTCCGCATTTAGAGTAAGCGGCTTCGATCGCAGTGACGGCAAATGCATTCAATCCGCCTAAACCATTGCGCTGCAGGCTTGCGGAAAACTTAGCGCGCTTCAGCCGATCCGGTATAATGATGGCCGACGCCTGTAATCCGGCGATATTAAATGTTTTGCTTGGTGCAGCACATGTCACAGAAATCTCAGCAAATTCGTCAGAGAGAGAAGCGAACGGCGTGTGTTTGTGTCCGTACAGCATCAGGTCGGAATGGATTTCATCCGATACAACTGTGACCCCATGCTCAAGACACAATTCGCCAAGCTTCAGTAAATCTTCCCGTCCCCATGAACGCCCTGAAGGGTTATGAGGATTGCATAAAATAAACAATTTGACGCTTGGATCACTAAGCTTCGTCTCTAAATCTTCAAAATCCATTGCATACGTGCCGTCTTTTTTTTGCAGCGGATTATGTAAAATGCGCCGGCCGTTTTTCTCAATCATATGGTAAAAAGGCGTATAGACAGGAGGCTGGACCACCACTTGGTCTTCAGGCTCCGTGAAAGCCTGTACCGCCATGCTCAAAGCTGTGACAACGCCCGGGCTGAATGTGATGCTTTCTGGGTTCACCTTCCAGCCGTGCCTGTTTTGCATCCATCCGCACACAGCATCCTTCGTTTTTTGGTCTGGAGCCGTATAACCGAAGATCCCGTGGTCGAGGCGCTCTTTTAATGCTTCAGTTATCGCTTCCGGCGCGCGAAAATCCATATCCGCCACCCACATCGGGAGTGCGTCTGTCACGCCGAATAATTCGCCTGTTTTGTCCCATTTGACCGATTGGGTGCCAAGGCGTTCTTCTCGTTTATCAAAGTTCATTCTGTTACCCCCTCATGTAGGTTTATTCTTCTTCACGTAACTATGATAAAATTGAACTGCAAATTATATTATAAGCGGTGATGAATATGGAAGAAAGTCAAGCGGTCAGGGAAATGATCAAGATTATTTCCAAATGGGACCCGTTTAAATATGGAGAAGAGTTTTACGAAACGGAGGCTGTTGATGTCGTTCAGGCCGTCTATGATGAAGACGATCCCGAGGCGCTGGCGAAAAGCATTCAGCATATATTTGAAGTTTCCTTTGAACAAATGCTGCCGATTGACAGCTGCCGGGAAGTGGCTGGCCAGCTTTTATTCATTAAAAACAGCAGCTCCTGTACGCCTTAAAAAACCGGTTCAGCACCGGTTTTTTTGTTATTTGATAAACTCTGCAATGTGTTCGGAAACGATTTCAGGCCGTTCTTCAGGCACCAGATGTCCAGTCTGACCGAGTGAGTACAGCACGGAATCGGGCAAATCTCCGTGCAGCCGTTTACCAATCTCCACAGGGACGATTCGGTCCTCCTCGCCCCAAATCAATAAAGCAGGCTTGTTCATTTTCTTTAATTGCTCGGGTTCTAAATCTCCTTCTCTATGGCGGATAAACCTTGTCATGGCTTTGAAAATCTGCTCGTCTTGAAACGGCCTGCCATAGCCGTCAATCATCTCCTCATCAATCAGCGATTTGTCATGCACAACATTTAATAAATTTTTCATCACGCCTTCTTTTGAGAGCCAGCGTTTGATATAAAGATGAAAATACGGGAGGTGGGTCCCGAAAATGACTGATGGGTGCGAACGTTTTAAATACCCTGAACTGCAAAGCAGCACAACCTTTGAAAAAAGCTCCGGCTTTTGGAGAGCAGCAGCCAGCGAAATCTGCCCGCCCATAGAATGGCCGACAAGCGCAGCCTGTTTGACTTGCAAGTGTTCCAAAATCCCAATGACGAGCTTCGCGAGGTTTTGATAGGTATAGATAAAGGTTTTCGATTTTTCAGATTGGCCGAAAGGAGGCAAATCAAGTGCGATAATGTCGTACCTGTCCCGAAGAAGAGGGATGACTTTTCTGAAGCTGAAAGCAGACGATAAAAAGCCGTGTACGCAGACAAGTGTTTGCCTGCCCGGATTTTGATAATGTTCGTAGTATACATTTACGCCATTGACTGTATGCCGCCTTATTGGTGAGACCGCCTCCATTCTGTGTCACTCCCTTTCATGTGATGTCTGTATTGTGCCCTGAAATTGTCAATTCTAGCGGAAGTTTCTCCTCGTTTTTTCTTAGCATTCGTCAAAAAACGTGATATAATGTCATGAGATTTCTTGACATTGCAAAGGTGTGAATTCAAATGAAATTGACAGAAAAAGAAACAGAAATATTAGAAATTTTAGACGAAAATAGCCGCGCCGATTTAGAAACAATCGCAAAGATGGCGGGCATCCCTGTAAATGAAGTACAAGCAATTATTGATAAACTGGAAAAAGAAAAGGTTATCATCGATTATTCCGCTATGATTGACTGGCGAAAAGTCGACGGGCATGAAGGCGTCACAGCCATGATTGATGTCAAAGTAACGCCGAAGCGGGGAGTCGGTTTTGATGAAGTGGCGGAACGGATATACCGGTTCCAAGAGGTTGAATCAGTTTACCTGATGTCAGGCGTATACGATTTGTCTGTCGTGATTCGCGGCAATTCGATGTCTGACGTTGCGCGTTTTGTTTCAGATAAACTGTCCACACTAGATTCAGTTGTATCTACAACAACTCATTTTATCCTGAAAAAATACAAGCATGACGGCAAAGTGTTTGAAACAGGAGACGACGACAAAAGAATCGTGGTGTCACCGTAAATGGCTTCGTATTTATCTGACTATGTACAACAAATAAAGCCGTCCGGCATTCGCAAATTCTTTGATTTGGCGGCAACGATGGAAGGCGTCATTTCTTTAGGCGTCGGCGAACCTGATTTTGTTACCGCATGGAATGTCCGCGAAGCAAGCATTCTCTCCCTTGAGCAAGGGTATACGTCATACACTGCAAATGCCGGTTTATACTCATTGCGTGAGGAAATCAGCCGTTATTTAAGCAGCAGGTTTGACCTTAGCTACTCGCCAGACAATGAGCTGATTGTGACAGTAGGGGCAAGTCAGGCTTTGGATATTGCGATACGCGCCATTGTAAATCCAGGTGAGGAAGTCATCATTCCTGAGCCGTGTTTTGTGGCGTACGATGCGCTTGTTTCTTTGGCAGGCGGGATCCCGGTTCATGTCCATACAACGGCAGACAAAGGCTTTAAAGCAACGGCTGCGGATTTTGAAGCGGCGGTCACTGAAAAAACAAAAGCCATTCTCATCTGCTCGCCATCGAATCCGACAGGTTCGGTTTATTCGAAGGAAGAGCTGAATGAAATTGCTGAGTTTGCCAAAAAACATGAAGTCATCGTCTTAGCTGACGAGATTTACGCCGAGCTGACATATGATGAGGAATTTACAAGCATAGCAGCATTGCCGGGAATGAAGGAACGGACGGTTGTCATCTCAGGCTTTTCAAAAGCGTTCGCGATGACGGGCTGGAGGCTTGGTTTTGCCGCAGCACCACCTGTGCTTCGGGATGCCATGCTTAAAATTCACCAGTATGCGATGATGTGCGCGCCGGCAATGGCGCAGTTTGCCGCCTTAGAAGGATTGAAGAACGGCATGGAAGACGTAGAAAAAATGAAAAAAAGCTACCGAAGAAGACGGAATTTGTTTGTGGAAACGCTCAATGAAATCGGCCTCAGCTGTCATCATCCGGGCGGCGCTTTCTATGCTTTTCCATCCATCAAAAGCACGGGAATGAGCTCGGAGCAGTTTGCCGAAGAGCTTCTGACGCAGGAAAAAGTGGCTGTTGTTCCGGGAAGTGTGTTTGGTCCGAGCGGTGAAGGGTACATCCGCTGTTCATACGCAACCTCGATCGAGCAGCTTCAAGAAGCGTTAGTTAGAATGAAACGCTTCCTGCATAAAACAACATAAAAAAAGATACGAACCTTTTGTTCGCATCCAATAAAAGGGGGGAATACTAGAAAGCCTTTGGTATTTTCAGTTTACCCCCTTTTTGCTGTGCATAAACCTGTTTTTTTATAAAAAAGTTTTCTTTGCGGAAATAAGACATGTGTGATATAATTTTAAATTGCGTATAAACAGATATTTAATTTAACTTAGGAGTTGTTATGAATGGCAGCAAAATTTGAAGTGGGCAGTGTTTACACTGGTAAAGTTACAGGATTACAAGCGTATGGTGCGTTTGTTGCATTAGATGAAGAAACTCAAGGTTTAGTACACATTTCTGAAGTGACTCACGGTTTCGTAAAAGATATCAACGAGCACCTTTCAGTGGGCGACGAAGTACAAGTAAAAGTACTTGCTGTTGATGAAGAAAAAGGAAAAATCAGCCTTTCAATTCGTGCGACACAAGCTGCGCCTGAGAAAAAAGAAAGCAAACCAAGAAGACCTAAAGCTGCGCAAGTAAGCGAAGAAGCTTCTGCACCACAAGGTTTCAACACATTAAAAGATAAGCTTGAAGAGTGGATCGAAATGTCCAACCGTAAAGACCTTATCAAAAAATAAGCATGAAAAAAGCACCGGGCAGGAATGTCCGGTGCTTTTGTTTCTTTTTTCAGCATGATTGAAAACCTTTGAAGTCTAGGAAGGGCGAGCATTGGAGCACAGCGAATGTACAATTCGTGAGCACCGACGCACAGACCTGACAACGAATGCGAAGGTTTGTCAACTCGCTGAAGCACCGGACAGGAATGTTCGGTGCTTTTTTATCCTATCGCATTTCAGGATTTGCTGCCTCTTCACGTGATCTTTCCTCGTTTGGTTTAAACAGCAGACCGAGGTTGATTAAGCCGGCGATTCCGACAAGTCCGTAAATAATGCGGGAAAGAGCTGACCCTTGGCCGCCGAAGATGGCCGCTACTAAGTCAAATTGGAAAAATCCGATCAGTCCCCAGTTAATAGCGCCAATGATTGTTAAAACAAGACAAATTCTCTGAATGGTACTCATGTTTTGCAACCTCCTCCATGAATTATTAAAACAGTTATAGATTGTGACATATTGGAGAATCTATACATGCATTCTCCATATTGAGGGAAACTTGTCTGCCCTCACCTATATCAGTTTCTTTCCCAGCATCTTGCCATATAAAACCATGCGATATGTTGGCCGGCGAGAGCTGATTGCTTTACATGTAGTGAGGACATTCTGCATAATAAAAAATCTAAGGAGGAGATGTCATGCAAAACTTTACATACTGGAATCCGACCAAATTAATTTTCGGGCGCGGAGAAGTGGAAAGACTTCCGGAGGAACTCAAACCTTACGGGAAAAACGTATTGCTTATCTACGGAGGCGGAAGTATTAAACGCAGCGGTCTGTATGATCAAGTGATAGAACAGCTAAATAAAGCCGGAGTGACCGTGCATGAATTAGCAGGTGTAGAACCGAATCCGCGTGTGTCGACTGTTAATAAAGGTGTTGCCATCTGCAAAGAACACAACATTGATTTCTTGCTGGCTGTCGGAGGCGGAAGTGTAATCGACTGTACAAAAGCGATTGCCGCAGGAGCGAAGTATGATGGTGATGCGTGGGATATCGTCACGAAAAAACATCAGCCGAAGGATGCTTTGCCATTCGGAACTGTACTGACTCTCGCTGCAACTGGTTCTGAAATGAACTCAGGCTCGGTGATTACAAACTGGGAAACAAAAGAAAAATACGGCTGGGGCAGCCCGCTCGTATTCCCTAAATTTTCGATTCTTGATCCGGTGAATACGTTCACCGTTCCTAAAAATCACACGATCTACGGTATGGTTGACATGATGAGCCACGTATTCGAACAATACTTCCATCATGTATCAAACACGCCGTATCAGGACCGTATGTGTGAATCACTTCTGCGCACAGTCATTGAAACAGCACCTAAGCTGATCGATGATCTCGAAAATTACGAATTGCGTGAGACGATCCTATACACAGGAACAATTGCATTAAACGGCATGCTTTCTATGGGTGCAAGAGGGGATTGGGCAACTCATAATATTGAACATGCAGTATCAGCCGTTTATGACATTCCGCATGCCGGCGGACTGGCGATTCTGTTCCCGAACTGGATGAGACACACATTGTCTGAAAACCCTGCCCGCATGAAACAGCTTGCAGTTCGCGTGTTTGGCGTTGAAGAAGCAGGTAAAACCGATGAAGAAATCGCACTTGAAGGTATCGATAAGCTGTCTGCATTCTGGACAAGCCTTGGCGCTCCGAACCGTCTTGCTGATTATGATATCAATGATGAGCAGCTTGATACAATTGCTGACAAGGCTATGGCTAACGGTACATTCGGCCAATTTAAATCGCTTAACAAAGAAGATGTGCTTGCCATTTTAAAAGCATCTCTATAAAAAAAGGGGAAACAGCCGTTAGGCTGCTTCCCTTTTTCTTTTTGTCTACTTATGTTACAATGGAAAATCTGTTTTTTACCAGCATCATTTTGGAGGTTTTACAATGGAAAATTTCACTTATTATAATCCGACGAGGCTGATCTTCGGAAAAGGTCAGATTGAACAATTAAGAAAAGAATTAAAACAATACGGCAAGAATGTGCTGCTTGTCTACGGCGGCGGCAGCATTAAACGCAACGGCCTCTATGATCAAGTTACAGGCATTTTAAAAGAAGAAGGCGCTGTTGTTCATGAGCTGTCAGGTGTAGAGCCGAACCCGCGTCTTGCGACAGTTGAAAAAGGCATAGCCCTATGCAGAGAGCATGACATTGATTTTCTGCTTGCTGTCGGAGGGGGAAGTGTCATCGACTGCACAAAAGCGATTGCTGCCGGAGTAAAATACGACGGCGACGCTTGGGCTATTTTCAGCAAAAAAGTAACAGCAGAAAGTGCGCTGCCGTTCGGAACTGTTTTAACCCTTGCTGCGACAGGTTCTGAAATGAATCCTGATTCCGTGATTACAAACTGGGAAACAAACGAGAAATATGTTTGGGGCAGCAATGTGACTCATCCGCGTTTCTCTATCTTAGATCCTGAAAATACATTCACTGTCCCAGAAAACCAAACAGTATACGGCATGGTTGACATGATGAGCCACGTATTTGAACAATACTTCCATAATGTTAAAAACACGCCGCTTCAGGACAGAATGTGCTTTGCGGTTCTTCAGACGGTCATCGAAACAGCTCCTAAGCTTCTTGAAGATCTGGAAAACTACGAGCACCGTGAAACGATTTTGTATGCAGGCACAATCGCTTTAAACGGAACGCTCCAAATGGGCTACTTTGGCGACTGGGCTTCTCATACAATGGAACACGCTGTTTCAGCTGTGTATGATATTCCGCATGCGGGCGGACTTGCGATTCTATTTCCGAACTGGATGAGATACACGCTTGATACAAATGTCGGCCGCTTTAAAAACCTCATGCTCAACATGTTTGACATTGATCCTGAAGGCAAAACAGATAAAGAAATTGCGCTTGAAGGCATCGACAAGCTGTCTGCATTCTGGACAAGCCTCGGCGCGCCTTCCCGTCTTGCCGATTACAATATCGGAGAAGAAAAGCTTGAGCTGATTGCTGATATCGCAGCAAAAGAAATGGAACACGGCGGCTTCGGCAACTTCCAAAAACTGAACAAAGATGACGTGCTCGCCATCCTTCGCGCGTCTCTATAAACCCAGAGGGCGGAATCCAGTCATTCCGCCCTTTCTTCTTGACTTGATTTCACAGATAAGTTCATATAAAGTGAAAGATGAAAACATTATACCGTTATGGAGGGACAAGCAATGACGCATGTACGCTTTGACTACTCAAAAGCGTTGACTTTCTTCAACGAACATGAACTTACATACCTGCGGGACTTTGTAAAAACAGCACACCATAATATTCATGAAAAAACAGGCGCTGGCAGCGATTTTCTAGGCTGGGTGGACCTCCCTGAACATTATGATAAAGAAGAATTCGCGCGCATTAAAAAAAGCGCGGAAAAAATCAAATCTGACTCTGATGTCTTGCTTGTTGTCGGCATCGGCGGTTCTTACCTTGGGGCGCGGGCTGCGATTGAAGCGCTTAATCACGCGTTTTACAACACTTTGCCAAAAGCAAAACGCGGCAATCCGCAAGTGATTTTCATCGGAAACAACATCAGTTCATCTTATATGAGAGATGTCATGGATCTTCTTGAAGATGTTGACTTCTCTATTAATGTGATTTCTAAATCAGGTACGACAACTGAACCTGCAATCGCTTTCCGCATTTTCCGCAAGCTTCTTGAAGAGAAATACGGCAAAGAAGAAGCGAAAGCGCGGATTTACGCGACAACTGATAAGGAGCGCGGCGCATTAAAAACGCTATCTAACGAAGAAGGCTTTGAATCATTTGTCATTCCTGATGACGTCGGCGGCCGTTATTCTGTATTAACAGCTGTAGGCCTCTTGCCGATTGCTGTCAGCGGCGTCAACATTGACGACATGATGAAAGGCGCACTGGATGCGAGCAAAGATTTTGCAACATCTGAATTGGAGGAAAACCCTGCATACCAATATGCGGTCGTACGAAATGTGCTTTATAATAAAGGCAAAACAATTGAAATGCTCATCAACTACGAACCGGCGCTTCAATACTTTGCAGAATGGTGGAAGCAGCTGTTCGGAGAAAGTGAAGGGAAGGATGAGAAGGGCGTTTATCCTTCTTCAGCTAACTATTCAACAGACCTTCATTCATTAGGCCAGTATGTACAGGAAGGCCGCAGAGATTTATTCGAAACAGTACTGAATGTAGAGAAACCTAAACATGAGCTGACAATCGAAGAAGCGGATAACGATCTTGACGGCTTAAATTATTTAGCTGGAAAAACGATAGATTTCGTTAACAAGAAAGCGTTCCAAGGCACGATGCTTGCTCATACAGACGGAAATGTTCCGAACTTAATCGTCAACATTCCTGAGCTGAATGCATATACTTTTGGATACCTTGTATACTTCTTCGAAAAAGCCTGTGCGATGAGCGGTTATCTCCTTGGCGTCAATCCGTTTGACCAGCCTGGAGTAGAGGCATATAAAGTCAATATGTTTGCATTGCTTGGCAAACCTGGCTTTGAAGAGAAAAAAGCAGAGCTTGAAAAACGTCTGGAAGATTAATGTGGAAAAGCTGACTGGCATTTGCCGGTCGGCTTTTTATAAAATCAGAAAGGTGCTGATGTTCATGAAACAAATGGTTAAACATCTCATCATTGCCGGTTTTTCTGCGGTTGTTCTAAGTATCCTTATCTCCTTTGATGCCGTGTATACAGAGTTTTCTTCAAGCTTTGGCGGCACGCTATCACACTTTTTCATCCACGCCTTTCTTCTTATTGGTTTGCCGCTTGCGCTTTTTACCGATGCGGTACACCGGATGATGAATTTAAAAAGATCTCATGCTCTTTTCACTAAATTAGGACTCTATGCCGCAGTTGTTTATATCTCATGGGAATCGGCTGTAGGGCTTGCTGCGGCAATGGCTGTTTACTTTTTAATTGAATGCGCTTTCTTTTTTGTTGGCCGCACGAAAGAAACAACGATTTCCATGTAGTTCGCCTCTGAATGAAGTCTTGTTCGGCAGGACAGGATAAGTGAAAAAGGGGCATTTTTGATGATTACAATACCTTCCGCGATAGATGGACAGTCTTTTCTGCTTCAAGAATTGGAACAAGTAATGAAGCCGCTCGGTTATGTGATAAACGGCGGCTGGGAATACGATCACGGCTACTTTGATTATAAAATTGATGATACAAATGGCTATTTGTTTTTAAGGATTCCAGTCAATGCGGTTCAGGGCAGTCTCGATGAACGAGGAGCGGCCGTCCGGATCGGAACGCCGTTTATGCTGAGGCAGGTGTTTCAGGCGGACCTTGATGACTATGCCGAGGGAGGGCCGTTCCAATCGCTGTTTAATCAATTTTCCGAGCCGGAAAGGCGCGACGCGGAAATTGATCCGGCGTATTTGGATATCGGCGCCTCCCTTGTGAAAGAATTGGAGGATGTTCTGCTGCATTAGATCGCAAGGAATTGATCTGTTTCGAGCACCTTGTATGTTAGAGGAGGGGAAATCATCGGCCCTTCCTCTTTTTGTACGCCGATAATTGTTGTGTTGTGATCAAGAAAATAGAGGACACACGTTTTGTAAGCGGCTCCCCTTAGATCATCAGGAACAGGAAGAAGCTTCACATGCTGATCAAGTGTCAGATTGATTTCGTTCTGCTTAGACGGCCGTACTTTGATTTGGTAATGCTGCAGCATCGCCCGGCTGATAAATTCTGAAGTACCGATGATTTGATTAGCGCCTGCCCGCTCCGCATTGGTGACAAACCGGTCAGTCAAAATCTCGACGATGCAGTAAGCAAGGGGGTTAAGCCCTTTAACTGATAAAAGAATCAGCACTGACAGCATATCTGCTTCAGCTTCACTTTTATACTGGTCGGCTGTAATCATCACTGATTCCGCTTCAGTAATATTGGCCCGTTTCAGTGTCTCATCTTCGGCAGCGTGCCCGCGTATAAAATGGACGTTTTCGATAAGCGGGCCTTGTTTTAAGGATTCATCAATCAATACAACCGTCTTGGAAGGAGCCGCAAGCTGCAAGTCCTTCAGCAGCCGGTTTGTTTTTTCATTCCACCCGATCAATATAATGTGGCCGCGCCCTTTGTAAGCGACCTTTCCTTCGATGTAACGGTGCTGTCTGCTGAATGCGGCCGCTGATAAAGTGGCGAAATATGCAGTAACAAAGCTTGCTCCGCTCAAAATCAGCAATATTCCAGCCGCCTGTCCCAGCGGCGTGTGCGGCACATAATCTCCGTAGCCAACAGTCGAAACCGTAACGACAGCCCACCAAATGCCCTCAAACACTGAAGTGAACTGCTTCGGCTCAAGAATATAAATGATTTGGCCAAACAAAAGAATCAGAAATAAAATAATAACCCCGATTCGGATAAATAACGGCCACCTGAGCCATGAAATAAATATCCGATTTGATTTCATTCTTTTTCTCCTTCTTCAGATAATGAGATGGATAAAATCTGTTTGATAATCGTATTTAATTTCTCGTTTAGCTTTTCCTGGCCGTACATATCTCGAGCCTGCTTCATTAAATCGGCGGTATCATCATCAAGCTGAATAAGCGGCTCATCGATTTCCGATTCATTATAAAGCTGAATAAATGCGTCCAGACCTTCATTCATTCGGTCGATTGCTGTGCTCAGCTGTTCCCTTTCCTCACTCGTCACTTTCATGGCTTCCATCACACCCGTGCTTTTTTTTAACAGTATGTCCCACTTCCGGTGATGTTTATCAAAAAATGAACAAAACATATAAAACGGATTTCTCCATAAACTAAAACAAAAAGGATGAAAACAGATGACGATCATTCAAAGAACGATCGTGGTTTTGATCGGTACGCAGCTGGCAGCATCCGCGGTGATTTTGTTTATTTTCGATTTGAATTCATATAATCACTTTTCCGGCAGCTTTTCCTGGCTTCGCTTTCTGCAAGAGCTGATCGGCAGTTTTGCCTTTTATTTGTTTTCAGCAGGACTGCTCTTTCTGCTGATTGGAATGTGTGCTCCGAGCCGGAAGAAGAAGCGCTTTTCTGTACAGGAGAAAGAAAACTCATTAAAATAATTGTAATAAAGAAAGATTTGATCTTGGAAAAAGGATGATGAAAAATGCTGTTTATATTTTTAACAATAGCCGCATTGGGATTGTCGTTTTGGGCACAATTTAAAGTGAAGAGCAACTTTGAAAAATATTCAAAAGTGGAAGCCTCAAGCGGACGTACAGGGGCAGAAACGGCAAGACGGATTTTAGATATAAACGGTCTTTACGACGTGCCGGTCGAACCGGTAAGAGGCACTTTAACAGACCATTACGACCCGACAAGACGGGTGGTGCGTTTATCTGAGCCGGTCTATTACGGCCGCTCAATTTCCGCCATCTCCGTAGCTTCCCATGAAGTCGGACATGCCTTGCAGCATCAGGAGTCATATGGTGCGCTTGTGCTGAGACATAAAATCTTCCCAGTCGTGAATTTTGCATCCGGTGTAGCTCCTATGCTTTTCTTAGGAGGTATGCTTCTCGGCAGCCTGAATTTGATCGGGCTTGGCATCATTCTATTTTCAGCCGCTGTCTTTTTCCAGCTGATTACATTGCCTGTCGAATTCAATGCAAGTTCGCGCGCGAAGCAAATTATTGTGTCAGAAGGATTCATCCGGAACAATGAAGAGAATGGGGTAAATAAAGTGCTGAGCGCCGCTGCCTTAACGTATGTGGCTGCCGCCCTGGTTTCCCTCTTTGAACTTCTTCGCTTTGTGATGATTTTCTTAAACGGTCGTAATGAGAATTAACGTTAAGGAGGTGGCCCCTTACCATTTATGGTAAGGGCTTTTTTTGATTATTTTACAATTGATCGCCATTTTTGTTTTGATTGGCATTACGGCTGTTTTCGTTGCAGCGGAATTTGCGATTGTCAAAATCAGAGGTTCAAAAATCAATCAGCTCATCGAAAGCGGTGACAGCCGGGCGCTTGCCGCACATAAAATCATCTCCAATCTTGACGAGTATTTATCAGCCTGCCAGCTCGGGATTACGATTACAGCCCTCGGCCTTGGATGGCTTGGTGAACCGACATTTGAACGCATTCTTCATCCCTTATTTACAGCGACAGGCATACCGGAACCGTTTAACCACATTGTCACATTTGTAATTGCATTTATCATCGTCACTTTTTTGCATGTGGTAATGGGTGAGCTTGCCCCGAAAACGGTTTCCATTCAAAAGGCTGAAGCTGTCAGTTTATGGATTGCAAAGCCGCTGATCTGGTTTTATAAAATCACGTATCCGTTTATTAAAGCATTGAACGGCTCAGCAAGCTTTCTTGTAAAATTATTTGGCTTTCATTCAGTGAAGGAGCATGAGGTTGTCATTAGCGAGGAGGAACTGAGGCTGATCCTTTCAGAAAGCTATGAAAAGGGAGAAATCAATCAGTCAGAATTCCGCTATGTAAATAAGATTTTTGAATTCGACAACCGGGTAGCAAGAGAGATTATGATTCCGCGGACAGAAATTGCGGTCATCTCTCTGGAGCAGTCGTTAGAAGAGGCGATTCATCACATCATAAATGAACGGTATACACGTTACCCTGTCATTAAAGAAGACAAAGATCATATTTTAGGGATCATCAACAGCAAAGATATGTTTAAAGCTTATTTTCTCGGACAGCCGATTAAGCTGAAGCAGATCATGAGGCCTGTCATCAGAGTTATTGAAAGCATCCCTGTTCAGCAGCTTTTGATCCGCATGCAGAAGGAGCGGATTCACATGGCCATTCTCGTAGATGAATACGGCGGAACGGCAGGGCTTGTCACTGTCGAGGATATAATCGAGGAAATCGTCGGGGAAATCCGCGATGAATATGACCAGGATGAAACGCCTCATATTTTGAAAAAAGGCGAGCATCATTATGTGATGGATGGAAAAGCGTTAATAGACGAAGTAAACGATCTATTTGACATTGCGATTGAAAACGAAGAAATTGATACGATTGCAGGCTGGCTTCTGACGCAAAAAATGGAGCTGAAAGCAGGAGATGTAATACACGCGGAGGGGTGTGAATTTAAAATCCTCGATGCCGAAGATCATCATATCCGTTTTGTAGAAATTAAAAAAACCGACTTTTTATAAAAAGCAGCCGAAGATTGAGCGGCTGTTTTTTTATGACCGCTGATGGTATTCGGAAAAAGCAATGCTGTAAAGCCTTTTTTCTACATAAGATATATAGACCGCACACTTAGGAAGGAGTGGCTGTATGAAAAAGGCTTGGTGGAAGGAATCGATTGTCTACCAAATTTACCCCCGCAGTTTTAAAGATTCAAATGGCGATGGAATCGGAGATATTCAAGGAATCAGATCCAAGCTTGATTACATAAAAGAGCTGGGCGCTGACGTCATCTGGATTTGCCCGCTGTATGATTCGCCAAATGCTGATAACGGATATGATATCAGGGACTATAAAAACATATTAAGCGATTTCGGCACTATGGCGGATTTCGACCAGCTGCTTGATGACATTCATGGGCTGGGCATGAAGCTGATTATGGATCTTGTCGTGAACCATACAAGCGACGAACACCCGTGGTTCATTGAATCCCGTTCTTCCATACACTCCGAAAAGCGCGACTGGTATATTTGGAAGGATGGCAAAAACGGAAAAGCGCCGAACAATTGGGAAAGCATTTTCGGCGGGCCGGCATGGCAGTATGATCAAAAGACAAACCAGTATTATCTTCACCTTTTTGATAAAAAACAGCCTGATTTGAATTGGGAAAATGAAAAGGTGAGAAATGCTGTTTACGACATGGTGAATTGGTGGCTTGATAAAGGAATTGACGGATTTCGGGTGGATGCCATTACGCATATTAAGAAAAAAGAAGGGCTTCCCGATATGCCGAATCCAAAAGGGCTGGATTGCGTACCTTCCTTTCCTTATCATATGAATGCTGACGGCATAATGGATTTGTTAACAGAGCTGAAAGAAAACACATTTTCCCGTTATCCGATTATGACAGTCGGTGAGGCAAACGGTGTCGCTGCAAAGGAAGCGGCTGAATGGGCTGGAGAAAAAAACGGCATTTTCAGCATGATTTTTCAATTTGAACATCTCGGCCTGTGGGATGTAGAGATCAATGAAAGCATTGACATCGTTTCCTTCAAACGAATTCTAACTGACTGGCAAGACAGTCTTGAAGGGATCGGCTGGAATGCTTTGTTTATGGAAAATCACGACCAGCCCCGTTCAGTTTCTGTGTGGGGAGACGACGGAGTGTACCTGAAAGAAAGTGCAAAAGCGCTTGCTTCTGTCTATTTTCTCATGAAAGGCACACCGTTTATTTATCAGGGACAGGAACTTGGTATGACAAACGTGGCATTTCCATCTATTGAGGACTATGATGACGTCGCCATGAAACGCCTGTATGAAATAGAAACGGCGAAAGGCGCATCACACGAAGACGTCATGAAGATTGTCTGGAAAAAGGGAAGGGACAATTCACGAACACCTATGCAATGGAATGCTGATCCATACGCCGGATTTTCTGAGGCCAGACCGTGGATCGGAATCAATGAGAATTGCAAATGGCTGAATGCCGAGGCTCAAAAAAACGACAAAACATCCGTATACCACTTTTACAAAAGCCTGATCAATCTGCGCCAAATATTCGATGTTTTTATTAATGGGACATACGAGCTCATTTTACCGGAAGATCAGCAAATTTTTGCGTATCTTCGGAAAAACGAGAGCCATACTGCACTGATTACGGCCAATCTGACAGGAACGCCAGCTTTATTCAAGCACTCCGGGTTACCATTGTCATCAGACGCACTCGTATTGTCAAATGTTGAAACAGAGAGTCACAAGCACATGACATCAGTACTGTTAAAACCGTATGAAGCAAGAATATATGTATGGCGCTAAACTCCAGCGTGAGACTGGAGTTTTTTGTTTTTTATCAGGTTTATGAGAGCGGTTTAACAGGAAAAAAAGAACACAGAACGAAATAGCAAATAGAGCGGATTAATGAAAGGAGAAACAAATGCTGAAAACAATGCAAATCAAAACGAACAGACGAGATGAAATGATTGAAATCACACGCGAGGTGGAAGCGTTTCTTCAAGAAACTGGTGTAACGAGCGGGGCGGCACTGATTTACTGTCCTCATACGACAGCGGGCATTACAATTAATGAAAATGCCGATCCGGACGTCAAAAAAGATATGCTCAGAAGGTTTGATGAGGTGTATCCGTGGGAACACGAGCTCGACCGCCATATGGAGGGCAATACAGCTGCACACATGAAGTCGAGTACGGTGGGAGCTTCACAGCAAGTCATTATTGAAAACGGCCGGCTGATTCTTGGAACATGGCAGGGCATTTATTTCTGTGAATTTGACGGCCCGCGTACACGGAGTTGTTATATCAAAATTATGGGGTAACAGGAGGGGTTTCATGACAGAATGGATGAAAGCATTATCGCTGACAAAACCTATTATCCAAGCGCCAATGGCCGGAGGGCTTGTCACGCCCGTCCTCGCAGCCGCTGTGTCAAATGAAGGTGCGCTTGGAAGTCTGGCATCCGGATATCTCAGTCCCGACATGCTTGAAAAGCAAATCATTGAGATGCAGCAGCTGACTGATCGGGTATTCCAGGTGAATGTGTTTGTTCCGGAAAGCAGAAAAGAACCGGATGAGGACATCGTTCAAACTTGGAAAAACAAAATTCCGTACGCCGAACAGGCTCCTTCATTCTCTTCAGAGGAAGAAGAATGGGAGGACTTCCATAAAAAAATTAACATTATTCTCAAACACAATGTAACAGCCTGTTCATTTACGTTCGGCATTCCGCCGGATGAAAGCATTCATGCGTTAAAGAAAAATGGCTGCTGTCTCATCGGGACAGCTACGACTCCGCAGGAAGCCGTTCTGCTTGAAGAACGCGGAATGGACATCATCGTACTGCAAGGAAGCGAAGCGGGCGGCCACCGCGGGTCTTTTCTGCCGGTCAGCGGAGAATCAACACTTGGCCTCATGTCGCTCATTCCCCAAGCGGCAGACGCCGTTTCCGTTCCAGTGATCGCGGCAGGCGGAATTGCCGACCGGCGCGGCGTCCAAGCTGCTCATTGTCTCGGAGCCCAGGGCGTACAGGTCGGGACGCCATTTCTCATGTGTGAGGAATGTATAGTATCAAAAGTGTACAGAGGAGAATTAAAAAAAGCGCAGGGAACAGACACGCGCCTCACCTCATTGTTTTCGGGTAAGCCTGCACGGGGTATAGTCAATCAATGGATGAAAGAGCAGCAAGAAGAGGAGGCAAACGCGCTTCCTTATCCATTGCAAAACACATTAACAAAGCCGATGAGAAAACACGCAGCCAGTGAAAAAGATTCCGGATATATGTCCCTGTGGGCAGGGCAATCTGTCGGAATGCTTAACGGGCCCGCTGATGTAAAAACGCTGTTAGCCGAGCTTTGCCGAACGTAACTTGATAAACAGAGGTGACAGGTGATGAACATTCTTCAATATTCTTATAAAAAAAGAGGGAAAATTGAGTTTGTATTTGAAGGCTGGCCTCACTCAAAAGTTACCATGGCTCCTATCAAAGGCTACTATTTTGTCCGCTTCATCAAATGGAGCAGCCTAGATCCAATCGTGACAAGAAATGACCTTGAAAAAATGGAGTGGGCTGCGAACCAGTTTTTCGGCACAGCCCCTTTTTATCGAAAACGAAAAGCATTTGAAACCCCATCGTCTCGAAAATAGGCGATGGGGTTTTTAGCGGACAATGCGGTAAAGAGACGGAACATCCAGTCTGGTCGCCTGAGACAGAAGGTAGGCTGGCTGTATAGCTCCTTTTCTTCTAAACGAATTCAGCTTATCGATAATTTGCTGCCCGCTTAAGATTCCAAGACCATGGGCAAAATATTTATCTTTTCCCAGTAAAATCACATTTTCGCCTCGCCACTGCGCTTTTTGCGGATCAAATTCAGGGTTTTTAAAATATAAACAATCTCCGAGAAAAAAGTGATGTCCTGTTTCCGTATATATCGGCAATTTCTCATAATGCCAGTCATATAAAATAATTCTGTCAAAGGTGGCATCAAATTTTTCTTCCCCGATTGTATCGACCAAGGCCAAATAATAAATGACAACAATCGCGGTCGCACATTCAAACGCGTAGAACGGGCCATTCTCAGCTATGTCCCGAATTGCTTTTGAAGGCCGCATTCTGTATTTCAGCTCCAAGGCGCCTTCCGGTGAAACTCTCCAATACGTTGTATTCCCGTATGTTTTTAAAAAAGTGGCAAACTTCGCTCCGCTTTTGTGCAGCGTTTTTGCCGCTGCGACGATATTCATCCGCAGTTTAAGCTCAAACATCAGTTCTGCAATTGAATGATAATCAAACTGAACAGGCGTCTCAATCATTTCTTTTAACAGAGGATTTAGATTCTCATCAATCTGCCAGTTTTCAACATCTTGGGGACGGAGCAATTGTCCGGATACAATAATCATTTTTAGCCCCCCTTGTTTTTTATAAGATATGCACAGGGCTTGGGCAATGAAAGCTAAAAGACAGAAGACAGCCGAAAAAGATCTTCTTCCATTTTTTATTTTAAAACTTTTTTAAGCAGCCGATATATACTGTATCAAACCTGAAGGAGAAACTGGACATGAAGACTTTTATCAATTGGCTGAAGAAACCGTCTATCTCAAGAAAATTAATCGTTTCATTTATTGCGATTCTTATTATCCCTATTCTTATATTGGAATTGAGTTCTTACCGAAGCGCCAGCGGAAAGCTGGATCAGGAAATTATGGGAAATGCGAAAAGCAGTGTCGATACATTTAATACAACTGTTACAAATGATCTGGGAGCAAAAGCGAAAGCGGTCACCTTTTTCAGTGAATCTCTTAAAAGCTCCGCATTCAAAGGAAAGTCTAATCAAGAAGGGATTAAAACCAAATTTTCGCAATATGTTTCTATCAATCAAGGGGTGGCCAGAATTTATGCTGGCATAGAAAACGGCACCTATGTACAAGCGCCTAAAGAAAAATTACCGGATGGATACGATCCGAGACAACGACCTTGGTACCAAGATGCGATGAAGGCCGGCGGTGAAATTGTCGTGACAGATCCTTACGTGGCGGCGAATGACGGAAGCATGGTCATTACCATTGCACAGGAGCTGAAGGACGGATCTGGCGTTGTCGCCATGGACATTACCATTGATAAATTGTTAGAACAGATGAAGCAAATCAAGGTCGGAAAAGAAGGCTATGTTTTCATTGCAACGAAAAACAAAACATATGTCGCCCACCAGGACCATAAGGCTGGAGAAAAGCTGTCAGGAGACTGGGTAACAAAAATGTATGCTAATGACAGCGGTGAACTCCAGTATACTTTGAATAACGAAGATAAAAAGATGGCATATACAACAAATGAACTGACTGGGTGGAAGATAGCCGGCACAATGTATATGAGTGAAATCAAGGATGCCTCAAAGTCTGTGCTCATAACAGGCATGATCGTGCTGATCGCTTCCATTGCGGCAGGCGGGGTTTTAATTCTGTTTATCGTTCGTTCGATTACAAAACCGTTAAAACGTCTCGTTCAATCATCGAAAATAATCAGCAGCGGGGATCTGACAGAAACGATCGAAATCCGTTCGAAAGATGAGCTTGGAGAGCTTGGGGAAAGCTTCAACGAAATGGGACAATCTCTCCGTTCACTGATCAGCGCTATTCAGGACTCGGTGAACAATGTGGCCGCATCGTCCGAACAGCTTACCGCATCTGCCGGACAGACAAGTAAAGCCACCGAGCACATCACGATGGCAATTGAGCAGTTCTCAAACGGAAACGAGGAGCAAAGCGAAAAGGTTGATTCCAGCTCTCATCAGCTGAATTTAATGAATGAAGGGCTCCAGCAAGTCTCACAAACATCATCAGATATTACAAAGGCGTCTATCCAATCAACGGAAATCGCCGGAACGGGTGAAAAGTTTGTCCAGCAGACAGTCGGACAAATGAACTCGATTAATCAATCGGTTCAGCAGGCTGAAGCTGTGGTCAAAGGCTTAGAAGGAAAATCAAAAGACATCACAAGCATTTTAAGAGTCATCAACGGCATCGCTGACCAAACAAATCTGCTGGCATTAAACGCGGCCATTGAAGCGGCGCGTGCCGGAGAATCAGGACGCGGCTTCTCTGTCGTAGCGGAGGAAGTGCGAAAACTGGCTGTTCAATCAGCTGATTCAGCAAAAGAAATCGAAAAGCTGATCCAAGAAATCGTAGCAGAAATCGAAACCTCTCTTCATATGTTTAAAGCAGTGAATCAAGAAGTACAGTCTGGACTCGTTGTCACAGACAATACAAAAGAAAGCTTCCAGAGCATTTTCAGCATGACAAACGAAATAGCGGGCAAATTGCAGACGATGAATTCCACCGTCGAACAGCTGTCAGGCCGTTCACAGCATGTTTCAGAAGCAGTCAGCGGCATTGCCGATGTGTCGAAAGAAAGCTCAGCAAGCATCCAAGACATTGCCGCATCTGCCGAGGAGCAGCTTGCCTCTATGGAAGAAATCAGTTCATCAGCGACCACTCTTGCGCAGATGGCAGAAGAGCTTCGTGATCTGACGAAGCAATTCAGAATCGAATAAAAGCAGAAAAACAGCGCTATCCAGGCGCTGTTTTTTTCGTGCAGTAAATAATAATAAAGCACTAGTGTCTTCGGTGATTTTAGAACTATTTTTCATTTTTACCTTCATTTTCAATGTAATATAAAGGAAGATCCGCCGATATAACTTGTAAATTATTGAAAGAAGGTTCAAAAGGAAATGAAAAAAACACTTACCACTATTCGCAGGTCATCGATTGCCAGGAGACTTATTATTTCTTTCCTGCTGATCTTAATTGTTCCCATTACCGCTCTTTCGGTAAGCGCATATCAATCAGCAGTTGCCTCTCTTGATATCCAGATGACGCAAAGCGCAAAGGAAAACGTTCAAGTATTAGATCATATCATTGACGATAAAATCAGCACGACTGAAAAAAGCCTCGCGTTTTTCAGCGAGTGGGCTACAGCAGATAAGTTTAAGGATAAAAAGAAAACAGAGATGAAACAGGAATTTAAACAATTTATCCAAATGAATGACAATGTCGCTGCGGTATTTTCCAGCAGTAAAGATGGGGAATTCACACGTTATCCGTATGCAGACATGCCGAGTGACTTTAATGCTTTAGAACGAGATTGGTACAAAGAAGCAATGGTTAATAAAGGCAAAACAATCGTCACTGAGCCTTATGAATCTATTTCATCAGGAAAAATGGTCGTCACCATCGCCCGCCAGACGGAGGATGGATCAGGCGTTGTCGCCATAGATATGAAAATTGATGACCTGGTCACAACAGCGAAAGGAATCAATATCGGCAAAGAAGGCTATGCTTTTATCTTAAGCCAAAACAAAAAAGTCATCGCCTACTCCGGAGAAAAAGCGGGAACAGAGTTAAAGGGGAGCTGGGTTGATAAGCTCTACACAAATAAAAGCGGCGACTTTGAATATACATACCAAGGCAAAGCGAAGAAAATGGCATTTGCCACAAGCGAAACAACAGGCTGGAAAATAAGCGGCACGATGTATGCGGACGAGATCCGCGATGCTGCAAGCAAAGTTCTGACCATGGCTTCAATCGTACTGGCGATTGCCATCGCAGCTGGAATTACAGCGATTTATTTTGTGATTCGATCGATCACAAAGCCATTGAGACGCATTGTAGCATCAGCTGAAAAAATCAGTGAAGGCGATTTAACCGAAACGATAGAAATCAATTCAAAAGATGAACTCGGCGTTCTGAGCCAGAGCTTCAATCATATGGCCTACTCACTTCGCTCACTCATTCACGGCATCAAAGATTCAGTAGAACATGTTGCTTCATCATCAGAAGAATTGACTGCATCCGCTGACCAGACAAGCAGAGCCACTGAGCATATTACGATGGCCATCGAGCAATTTTCAAACGGCAGTGAAAGCCAAAGCGACAGAATTGAGAAGACAACCGAACAAATTAATGAAATGAACGACGGATTGGCTGAATTGGCGCGGGCTGCCGCAGTGATTACGGAAACATCCGCAGATTCAACAGAAGTATCAAGCAAGGGTGAGACACTCGTACAGAAAACAGCCGGCCAAATGAATACGATTGATCACTCAGTAAAAGAAGCGGAACATGTGGTGAAGGGGCTGGAAATCAAATCAAAGGATATCACGAATATTTTGCGTGTCATCAACGGCATTGCGGACCAAACCAATCTTTTAGCTTTAAATGCCGCCATCGAAGCGGCCAGAGCGGGAGAATACGGCCGGGGCTTCTCTGTTGTCGCTGAGGAAGTGAGAAAACTCGCGGTACAGTCAGCTGACTCGGCAAAAGAAATTGAATCACTGATTAGCGAAATTGTGAAAGAAATTCACACATCATTGAACGTGCTTCAGTCCGTGAATAAAGAAGTTGAAACAGGGCTTGTCATGACAGGCGAAACGAAACAAAGCTTCAAACATATATCGCACATGACCAATCAAATTGCTTCCGAACTGCAAAACATGAATGCGACGGTTGAGGAGCTGTCAGCGGGAGCTCAAGAAATTTCCGCTGCTTCGAATGATATCACAGCCATTTCTAAAGAAAGCTCGGACGGCATCCAAGATATCGCCGCATCAGCCCAGGAACAGCTGGCATCCATGGAGGAGATCAGTTCATCAGCACAGACGCTTGAAAAAATGTCTGAAGAACTCCGTGATCTGACAAAACGATTTAAAGTGGACAAGGAATAGGTCTAAACAACTATCTATTTATGGGAAATTAGTTACTTTTGTTGAATTTCTTCTTTTTTAATGTATATATTTACCCATTTCCTGCCGATATGAAGGGTAGCATAAAAAAGGAGAAATGAATGATGAAAAAAATACTCCAACTGATAAAACAAAGATCTATTACACGGAAGCTTCTCGTTTCCTTTCTGTCGATTCTCATCATACCGGTTGCCATATTGGCGGCCATTGCGTATCAATCGGCAAGCAGCTCACTCGACAGGCAGATGATGGGGAGCGCCTTAGAAAATGTACAGCAATTAAACGAAACCATTAACACCAGCATCGGTGAAAAAGAAAACAGCGCTGCTTACTTCAGCGAATGGCTGACAAAAAAGAGGTATAATGCTAAAAGCAATGCAAGTATTGCAGAGAAATTCTCACAATATATCAGCATTAATAAAGATGTAGAGTCCATTTATACAAGTGACAAAAACGGGCGCTTTACCCGTTACCCGGATCTTCAGATGCCGAGCGATTATAACCCGGTTGAACGCGACTGGTACAAAAAAGCGGTTGCGAATAAAGGGAAAGTCGTTGTGACAGACCCGTATAAAACAGCCTCTACGAACACAATGGTTGTAACAATTGCTCAACAGACAAAAGATGGTTCAGGCGTTATCGCAATCAACATGACGATCGAAAATCTGTTGAAAACAACCAAAAAAGTCAACATCGGCAAACAAGGCTACGCATTTATCATGACGAAGGACAAAAAGGTTGTCGCCCATCCTAATGAAACCTCAGGAACTGAATTGAAGGGCGACTGGCTCGACAAGGTGCTAAATGCGGATAAAGGCGATTTTCAATACACCATGGACGGCGATAAGAAAAAAATGGCCTTTGACACAAATAAGCTAACGGGATGGAAAGTGGGCGGCACCATGTATTTGGATGAAATTCATGAGGCAGCCCAGCCTGTCCTTCACATTGCTTTAATTGTCTTAGCCGCAGCGATTATCATAGGGATTATCGTCATGACATTGATCATTCGGTCGATTACAACGCCGCTGAAACAGCTTGTCGGTTCCTCTAAGCGGATCAGCGAGGGAGATTTGACGGAAACCATTGATATCCGTTCAAAAGATGAATTGGGCGAACTCGGCAAAAGCTTCAACAATATGGCGTCGTCACTTCGTTCTCTCATCCACACTATCCAGGATTCCGTGGACAATGTTGCCGCTTCCTCTGAGGAACTGACTGCATCAGCCGCGCAAACGAGCAAGGCAACAGAGCACATTACATTGGCGATTGAACAATTTTCTAACGGCAATGAAAAACAAAACGAAAACATTGAAACCGCAGCAGAGCACATTTATCAAATGAATGACGGATTGACGAATATGGCTCAAGCTTCTGAAGTCATCACAGATTCATCTGTTCAGTCAACAGAAATTGCAAGTGAAGGCGGAAAGCTTGTTCATCAAACCGTCGGCCAAATGAACGTCATTGACAAGTCAGTTAAAGAAGCAGAACAAGTCGTGCGCGGATTGGAAACGAAATCGAAAGATATAACCAATATTTTGCGTGTGATTAATGGTATCGCAGACCAGACGAACCTGCTTGCCTTAAACGCAGCAATTGAAGCGGCACGTGCAGGCGAGTACGGCCGCGGCTTCTCCGTTGTAGCGGAAGAAGTAAGAAAACTGGCAGTTCAGTCAGCAGATTCAGCAAAAGAGATTGAAGGATTAATCATCGAAATTGTGAAGGAAATCAATACATCTCTCGGCATGTTCCAGTCTGTCAATCAAGAGGTGCAGACAGGCCTTGACATCACAGATAAAACAGAAATAAGCTTTAAACGCATTTCTGAAATGACGAACCAAATCGCCGGCGAACTGCAAAACATGAGTGCGACGGTTCAGCAGCTTTCTGCCAGCTCCGAGGAAGTTTCTGGAGCGTCCGAGCACATTGCGTCGATTTCAAAAGAAAGCTCGGCTCATATACAAGATATCGCGGCGTCAGCCGAAGAGCAGCTTGCTTCCATGGAAGAAATCAGCTCGTCAGCAGAAACCCTTTCGTCTATGGCGGAAGAGCTTCGCGATATGACAAAACGATTCAAAATCGAATAGTAAGCCAAAACACCCAAGCCTTAGCACTTGGGTGTTTTTTTTAGTTTTTTTATTAAACCTTTTATCCTAGTTTGACGATATTAGATTTAGCTTAAAGGAGGAGTCAACTAGAATGGGAAAAATTACACAATGGATTAAACAGCCATCGATCAGCAAACCGCTTATCGCTGCATTTCTGGCAGTGCTTATTTTGCCGGTTGGGGTTTTAGCATATTTCAGTTATCAATCAGCTTGGAACGCACTGGACAGGGAACTTACGAATAGTGCAATGGGGAACGTTGAAGAACTCAACAGCACGCTGCAAAACAAATTGAATAATAAAGTAAAGGCAATTGATTATTACAGTGAGACGATCGATAAAGATATATTACAAGGGAAAAATAAAACCTCACTGAATGAGAAATTTAAGCAGTACACTACATTGAATGCCGATGTAGGCGCAATCTATGCTGCTTCAGAAGATAAGAAGCTTTACAAATATCCGGATAGCGGCATTCCTAAAGGGTTCGATCCGACAGGACGTGATTGGTACAAACAAGCTGTTGCGAAAAAAGGACAGGCTATTTTCTCAGAACCGTATACTGATGAAGCAACAGGGGATATGGTTGTCACAATTTCAAAACAATTAAAAGACGGTTCAGGGGTTATAGCACTTGATTTAAATCTGGATGAAGTCCTTACTGCTTCACAGAGAATCAAAATCGGCAAAAACGGCTTTGCATTTATTACAACGGGCAACAAAAAATATATCGCCCATCCGACAATTAAGCCTGGGACAACTGGATCCGGCGACTGGACAAACCAAGTATATTCCAAAGGAGAAGGCTCATTTGAATATACTTTTGAAGGCAAAGAAAAGAAAATGGCCTTTACGACAAATAAACTGACAGGCTGGAAAATAGCGGGTACGTACTTTGTCAGTGAATTGCAAGATGCTTCAAGCCCGGTTCTGAACACAGCAATCATCATTCTATGCGTGTCACTTGTGATCGGCGGCATACTTATTTTCTTTATTATCAATGCCATTACCAAGCCGTTAAGAAAACTGGTTTCAACATCCGCGAAAATCAGCAGCGGAGACCTGACAGAAGTCATTGATATTCACTCGAAAAACGAGTTTGGACAGCTTGGCGAAAGCTTTAACGAAATGTCTGCCTCATTGCGTTCTGTGATCGGCGTTATTCAAACGTCTGTAGAAAACGTCGCTTCATCTTCTGAAGAGTTGACGGCAAGCGCGGCCCAAACGAGCAAGGCAACCGAACATATTACACTTGCTATCGAACAGTTCTCAGATGGTAACGAGGCGCAAAGCGAGAAACTGGAAACAAGCTCAAACCATCTTTCTCAAATGAACGACGGGATTTCAAAAGTGGCTCAGGCCTCTTCAACCATTACGAAATCATCGATCCAGTCCTCTGAGGCAGCGGGCAGCGGAGAAAAACTGGTGGAGCACACAGTCGGCCAAATGAAAACAATCGACCAATCCGTTCAAAAAGCGGAAGCGGTGGTGAAGGGTCTTGAAACAAAATCGCAAGACATCACAAGCATCTTGAATGTGATTAACGGCATTGCTGATCAAACCAACCTGCTGGCATTAAATGCCGCGATTGAGGCGGCAAGAGCGGGAGAATACGGAAGAGGCTTCTCGGTAGTTGCGGAAGAGGTCAGAAAACTCGCCGTACAATCAGCGGACTCTGCCAAGGAAATTGAAGGGTTAATTCAAGAGATTGTCAGAGAAATCAGCACTTCACTTTCGATGTTCCAATCTGTGAATCATGAAGTGAAGGAAGGCTTGCAGATTACTGACCAAACAGCGGAAAGCTTTAAACAAATCTACGAGATGACAACCCAAATTTCCGGCGAATTGCAAAATCTGAATGCGACGGTTGAACAGCTGTCAGTTGGATCACAGGAAGTGTCAAGTGCGGTTGAAGACATTTCTGCAGTGGCGAAAGAAAGCTCAGCTGGCATTCAAGACATCGCAGCTTCGGCAGAAGAACAGCTTGCGTCCATGGAAGAAATCAGCTCTTCAGCTGAAACATTAGCAAACATGGCAGAAGAACTTCAGGACATCACGAAGAAATTTAAAATTGAATCGTAATGGAAAGAGAAAGCGGCATATCCTGCTGCTTTCTTTTTTTGTTAAAAAACAAAAGTAAACAAAAATAATTCAAAAATAAACAAAAATAATATATAATGAAAACGAATACAAATAAAAGGGACGGAGGAATATCAATTATGGTGAAACGTGTATGGGATTCAGAGCGTGCTGCACAGCTGCCGAAAGGCGTAGAGGAATTGGTGTACAGGTCCAATCTAATCGGGTCAGATCGCACTGTCTGCAACTGGGGCGGCGGGAATACGTCTATGAAAACAACGGAAAAGGATTTTAGAGGACGTGAAACAGAAGTCATGTGGGTGAAAGGAAGCGGTTCAGATTTGGCAACAATGAAAGCGCATAACTTTACCGGTTTGAAATTAGATGACATCCGCCCGCTGATTGAAAGGGACCAAATGTCAGATGAAGAAATGGTAGACTACTTGTCTCATTGTATGATAGACAGCAAACATCCCCGTCCTTCAATTGAAACGCTGTTACACGCTTTTCTGCCATACAATCATGTTGACCATACCCACCCCGATGCGATTATCAGCATTTGCTGCGCTGATAATGGAAAACAAATAGCTGAAGATATTTATGGAAAACGGTTTGTATGGGTACCATACGTCCGCCCTGGATTTACTTTGTCTAAAATGATCGCTGAAGGCGTAGCGAACAACCCCAACGCCGAACTTGTGTTAATGGAGAAACACGGCTTAGTCACTTGGGGAGAGACTTCTGAAGCGTGTTATGAAAAAACGATATCCATCATTCAAGAAGCCGAGCAGTATATTAATGATCGTATCAAACAACATGAGACATTCGGAGGCAAAAGATATCAGCCGCTGCCGGAAGACCAAAGAAAACAAATCTTGGCAGCCATCATGCCTGTGATTAGAGGCGCTGTAAGTGAAGAAAGGAAAATGATCCTGTCCTATGATGATCATGACGACGTCTTGGAATTTGTAAACAGTGTTCAAGCGCCAGCGCTCTCGCAAATCGGTGCGGCATGCCCGGATCACCTAGTTCACACAAAACGGGTTCCTCTATACATTGAGTGGAATCCGGAAACTCAAGATGTGCATAAGCTGGCGGACTTGATCAAGTCAGGAGTGGAGCGTTTTACAGCAGAGTATCAGGCTTACTTTACACGCAATCAGCAGGAGGGGGATCAAATCTTTGAATCAGCCCCCCGGGTGATATTGATTCCCGGCATCGGAATGGTGAATACGGGAAAAAGTTACGTCATGTCTAAAGTGAGCGGCGGTTTATACCGGAGGGCTATCGCTGTTATGAAAGGGTCAACGGCTCTTGGGCACTTTGTTTCTTTAAATGAAAATGAATCCTACCATGTCGAATATTGGCCGCTCGAATTATATAAGCTCACACTGGCCCCGCCGGAAGCAGAATTTTCCCGTAAAGTAGCGTTGATAACAGGAGGAGCCGGCGGAATCGGCAGTGCGGCATGCCGACGCTTTGCAGCGGAAGGAGGGCACGTGATCGCAGCTGACCTGAATATAGAAGGTGCGCAGAAAATTGCCGGGGAAATAAACGATGCATACGGAGAAGGACGGGCAATGGCTGTCAAAATGGATGTGACAAGGGAAGAGGAAGTACGGTCAGCCTTTGAGCAAGCAGCGCTTGCTTACGGCGGCATTGATATCGTCGTCAATAATGCCGGGCTGGCCACATCAAGTCCATTTGACGAAACAAGTCTAAAAGAATGGAATCTTAATATGAATGTATTAGGAACAGGCTATTTTCTTGTGGCCCGTGAAGCGTTTAAACAAATGAAACAGCAAAACAGAGGCGGAAGCATGGTATTTGTAGGATCTAAAAATTCGGTTTATGCAGGGAAAAACGCCTCTGCCTACAGCTCGGTAAAAGCGCTTGAAACCCATTTGGCAAGATGTATCGCAGCAGAAGGCGGAGAATTCGGCATTCGGGTCAACTCCGTTTTGCCTGATGCAGTTCTTCAAGGGTCGGCAATCTGGGGGTCAAGCTGGCGGGAGGAACGGGCCGCGGCGTACGGGATTGAACCAGATCAGCTAGAGGAACATTATCGGAAACGAACGGCACTGCTCGTCAATATTTACCCGCAGGATATTGCCGAAGCCATTGCATTTTTCGCTTCTTCTAAAGCCGAAAAAACAACGGGCTGCATGATCACGGTAGACGGAGGCGTCCCTGCTGCTTTTACGCGTTAGAAATGTGCTATGATAGAAAAACAATAAGACGGATTACGATATGAGGAAGGGCGTTACCGATGCTAGTAGCAGAACGGCAGCAAAAAATAGTGGAAATAGTTAATATGCGTTCAAGCATCCGCGTATCCGAATTAAGTGACATATTTTCTGTCACAGAGGAAACCATTCGGCGCGACCTTGAGAAGCTTGAGAAAGAACATAAACTGAGCCGGAGCCACGGAGGAGCGGTCAGTATTCAGCAGCAGGAATCAGAAGTTCATTTTTCTGACCGGGAAATTACAAATGTCATAGAAAAAAAAGCCATCGCTCACGAAGCGGCCAAATATGTAAAGAGTGGAGACCGAATCATTCTCGATGCAAGCACCACTGCCTGGTACATGGCGAAAATACTCCCTGATATTGAGCTCACCGTCATTACAAACTCAATAAAAGCAGCCATTGAGCTCAGCAATAAAGAAAACATATCAGTCATTTCAACAGGCGGCATTTTGCTGGAAAAATCATTATCGTTTGCCGGCCCGTTAGCAGAGCGTTCACTTGAGACCTATCACGTCACCAAAACCTTTCTGTCATGTAAAGGCTTTGACATAAACAACGGGATGAGCGACTCAAACGAGTGGCAGGCGCTGCTCAAAAAACGGATGATCGAAAGGTCTGATCAAACCATTTTGATGGCCGATTCAAGTAAATGGGGAAACCGCGAATTTTCACATATCGCCTCGCTGCAAGATATCAGCAGCCTTATTACTGATGCTGGACTTGATCCGGTATCGGTAAAAGCGCTTGAAGACAAAAAGGTGAAAGTGACAGCTGTTCCCCTTCCGAAGAGAGGGTGAAAGAATGATTTATACTGCCATTGATATAGGCGCATCAAGCGGGAGGGTCATGGTAGGTGAACTGAAGGAAGGGAAGCTTGACATACAAGAGATTCACAGATTCGCTAACGGCTTTATTCAAAGAGACGGACATTGCTTTTGGGATATTGATCATTTGCTAAAACAAATCCTGCAAGGGCTGCAAAAGGTGAAAGCGCTTGGTCATGAACGATGCACCGTCGGCATTGATACATGGGCAGTTGATTATGTCTTGCTGGACGATAAAGGCAATCGCTTGCGGGAAGTGATGTCTTACCGGGATAGAAGAACAGATCACACAATAGGCAAGCTGGAACATATCCTGTCAAAAGCCACAATCTATCAAAAAACAGGAATACAATTTCAGCCTTTTAACACGATTTATCAATTGTATGAAGAAGACCGTGAGCTGCTGAAAACAACAGACAAAATTATGATGGTTCCTGATTATTTAGGCTATTGTTTAACCGGAAAAGCCGTAACAGAAATCACAAATGCGTCCACAACACAGCTTTTAAACGTCTCTACCGGAAAGCTTGACACTGAATTACTTGAAGCTGTGGCTGTTCAGGAACGGCAATTTGCGCCGCTGACTGAACCTGGGCGTGAGCTCGGGATGCTGAGAAATGATTGGTTCCCGGATTATGATCTTCCGGCTTGCAAGGTGATGACAGTCGCAACGCATGATACTGCCTCGGCCGTCATTGCGGCCCCAGGCGTAAACGATAGCTGGGCGTATATCAGCAGCGGAACATGGTCGTTAATCGGGGTTGAAAACAAAACGCCGATATTAACTGAGCTGGCTTTAAAAAACAACTATACAAATGAACGCGGCGCAAACAACACCATTCGCTTTCTCAAAAACATCATCGGCATGTGGGTGCTACAAGAAGTAAGACAGCAACTACAAGCAGATTACTCTTTTCAGCAGCTTGCAGACGAAGCCCGAAAAACAGAACCATTTCAGCAGTTTATAAACTTAAATGATGAACGTTTTCTGAATCCAGAAAGCATGACAGAGGAAATAGAACATTATTGCAGAGAAACCCGCCAAAAGATTCCCCGCACTGCAGGCGAACTTGCCTGCTGCATCTACAGCAATCTAGCCATCATCTATGCGATAGCCATCAAAGAGCTGGAAACCATCACAGAAAAACCGATTGAGCAGCTTCATATCATCGGCGGCGGAGCCCGAAATGATTTCTTAAATCAATTAACGGCAGACATGAGCGGAAAAGCGGTATACGCAGGGCCCATAGAGGCGACAGCCATCGGAAATGTGCTGATGCAAATGATTGCTGCCAACGAAGTCAATACCATAAAAGAAGCCCGGCAAACCGTCAGAAATTCCTTTCCGATCAAAGTGTTTACACCTAAAGACATTGACAGAAGCACGATCATTCAGTCATTTCAGCAAACTGTTTTGAAAGCGCTATCTAAAAGGTGAAGAGGTGATCAGGTTTGAAAAGAAAAGCCAGTATCATGTTTGTCCATCAAGACAAGTACGATGAATACAAACAGCGGCATGATGACATTTGGCCTGAAATGGCAGAAGCACTCAAAGCTCATGGAGCACACCATTATTCCATTTTTTTAGATGAGGAAACAGGCCGGCTTTTTGCCTATTTAGAAATAGAGGATGAAGAGAAGTGGAGAAAGATGGCGAACACAGAAGTTTGCCGCAGATGGTGGAAATCGATGTCGCCATTAATGAAAACAAATCCAGATTTCAGTCCTGTTTCGATAGATCTTAAGGAAGTTTTTTATTTGGATTAAAAAACTGAAAAAGGGAGAGAGCCGCATGACCATAAAAGCCAATTATGACAGTGCAAAACAGTCGTATGAAAAATGGGGAATTGATGTTGAAGAGGCGCTTCGGCAATTAGAGCAAGTGCCTATTTCAATCCACTGCTGGCAGGGTGACGACATTGAAGGTTTTGAAGTAAATAAGGGCGAACTTTCAGGCGGGATTGACGTGACCGGCAATTATCCCGGAAAAGCGCAAACTCCTGAAGAATTAAGAAGAGATTTGGAGAAGGCCCTTTCTCTTATTCCTGGAAAGCACCGCGTAAACCTGCATGCGATATACGCAGAAACAAACGGAGAAGCGGTAGAACGGGACGAATTGAAGCCGCAGCATTTTAAAAACTGGGTGAAATGGGCGAAAGAGCTCGGTCTCGGTTTAGATTTTAATCCGACCTTGTTTTCGCATGAGAAAGCGGCTGACGGACTCACTCTTTCACACCCCGACCCGGCCATCAGGGAATTTTGGATCAGGCATTGCATCGCGTGCCGCCGTATTGGAGAATACTTCGGGAAAGAACTAGGCACGCCTTGCTTAACGAATATTTGGATTCCTGACGGCTATAAAGATGTCCCGAGTGACAGGCTGACACCTCGTAAAAGATTAAAAGAATCACTGGATCGGATTTTCGCAGAGGAGATCAATGAACAACACAATCTTGATTCAGTCGAGAGCAAGCTGTTCGGGCTTGGTTCCGAATCATATGTTGTCGGATCTCATGAATTTTATTTAGCTTATGCTTTGACGAATCATAAGCTTTGTTTACTTGATACAGGCCATTACCACCCGACTGAAACGGTATCAAACAAGATCTCTTCGATGCTGCTTTACACAGACAAACTCGCCTTGCACGTGTCCCGGCCCGTCCGCTGGGATAGCGATCATGTTGTGGTTTTAGACGATGAATTGAGAGAAATCGCTCTTGAAATTGTACGCAATCAGGCTCTCGAGAAGGTCGCCATCGGCCTCGATTTTTTCGATGCCAGCATTAACCGTGTTGCCGCCTGGACCATCGGAACAAGAAATATGATTAAAGCTTTACTGTATGCACTGCTTCTCCCGAACGGCTATTTAAAACAATTGCAGGAAGAGGGCCGCTTTACAGAAAGGCTGGCGCTGATGGAGGAATTCAAAACATATCCATTCGGGGCCATCTGGGATTCCTACTGTGAGCAAATGGGCGTGCCGGTAAGAGAGGCATGGCTTCATGACATAAATGAGTATGAACAAAATGTGCTATTAAAAAGGAAGGCATCTTCTCCGATTGTTTAATAAAAAATCCGCCGCGGCATTTGCACGCGGGCGGATTTTTTTAGGCTTGATCAGCAGGGTACACGATCCCCATTTGCTTTCTTGCTTCTTCCATGATTTTTGCGGTGATCAATGACCGTTCAAATGTATTTTCTTCAGATTCCTGCTTGTTCTCTTTTATGAGTGTGACAAATTCTTCTGCTTCATAGAACATTGCCGGTTTAGGATCGTGAATCGAAATGTTTTCAAGACGGCCGTCGCGATATCGGATTTCTACTCGTTCAGGCCGGTGAATCGTATCGATCACAATCGTCCCATCTTCACCCTGAATTTCCGCCGGAGCATAGGAAGTAGAGATTTTAGAATGCATCAGAACAGCTTCGAACCCGTCGTAAGACAGAATGACGGTTCCTTCTCCATCTACTCCGGAAGATAAAGCGTATCCGTTCGCTTTCACATCCTGCGGCTCACCAAACAGCACGACAGCAGGATAAATACAATAGACTCCGATATCCATTAATGACCCATTGGAAAGCTCAGGCTGGAACGCATTCAAGACGGTACCGTTTCTAAATGCATCATACCGTGAAGAGTATTGGCAGTAGCTCGCGGTAAATCTGCGGACTGTGCCAATTTTATGTAAGTGTTTTTTCAGCTCTTTGAAATTCGGCAGGAAAGTGGTCTTCATCGCTTCCATCAGGACAACGCCGTTTTCCTTGGCTGATGAAATCATCTCTTCCGTTTCTTTTGTATTCGAAGCAAAAGGCTTCTCGCAAAGCACGTGCTTGCCATGGTTCATAAAAAGAACGGCTTGTTCCTTGTGAAGGGCATTCGGACTGGCTATGTATACGGCATCAAAGCAATCGCTTGCCGCCATTTCCTGAAGGTCCGAGAAGGTGTGCTCAGCGTTGTGTTTAGCAGCAAACTCGGCAGCGCGGTCAGCCGATCTTGAATAAACAGCAGACAGCTGAAAATCCTCTATTTCCGCTGCTGATTCGAGAAAGCGGTCTGTAATCCAGTTGGTTCCTATTATTGCAAAACGTATCACTCTTATCGCTCCTTTTGCATGATATAGCTAAATTATAGCTTAAAAAGGAGAAAAGCACATGATAGATCAAATCACATTTTTAAAGCAAGGGGAAGTTTTTCCAGCAATTAACGGTTTTTATTTTTCATTATAGGGATGATAGTGTACAATTTAGTTAAACGATATATGACGGAGGAACGATAGTGGAGACGTTGCAAACATGGAGCGGCAGATTCAAGCGATTCTTCTTGGACAATAAGTTTGTTTTATTTTTGCTTGTGCTGCTGCTGATTGGTTTAAATATTCTTGTTTTTACAAAAACATCATTTATTTTCACCCCGATTATAGTTCTTCTCAAAACGATCTCACTGCCAATTATTTTAACAGGCATTGTTTTTTATCTGTTAAACCCGGTCGTCGATTTCCTTGAGAGAAGAAGAATTAGAAGAATCTATTCTATTTTGCTGTTATATCTATTGATTATCGGGCTGATCACGATCACGATCGTGTCCATCATCCCCTTCTTAAAAGAACAAATTATGAGTTTGATTGACAACATCCCCAGATATGTGGATGTCGTAGAAGATCAGACGAAACAGCTGATCGGCAGCAAATTCGTCAACCAGGCTCAGCAGACGATGAACATCAATATATCTGATCTCGCAACCAAGGTTTCAGATCAGGCAGCGACGATTGTGAACAGCACCTTCACCGGCGTTGGGAATTTTATCGGCGCTCTGACTGAGATTATCATTTCGATCGTCACGGTTCCGTTTATTCTTTTCTATTTATTAAAAGATGGAAAGAAATTGCCGGTCTACATACTGAAGTTTGTGCCGACTCGATTGAAAGAACAGACATACACAGTCTTAAGCGAAATGAATCATCGGTTAAGCTCTTATATCAGAGGCCAGATCATTGTCAGCTTCTGTATCGGCTTTTTGCTGTTTATCGGTTATTTGATTATCGGGCTGGATTATGCATCATTGCTTGCCGTCATTGCGGCTTGTACGAGCATCGTTCCGTATTTAGGACCGACGATCGCCATTACGCCAGCGATTATCATCGCCATAGTGACATCGCCGCTCATGCTGCTCAAACTGGTGATCGTTTGGACCATTGTTCAGCTGATTGAAGGGAAGCTGATCTCTCCTCAAATTATGGGGAAAAACCTTCACATCCACCCAATTACGATTATTTTTCTGCTGTTAACAGCCGGCAAGCTGTTTGGCGTTGTTGGAATCATTCTTGCAATTCCGGGCTATGCAGTTGCCAAAGTCATTACGACACATTTATTTGACTGGTTTAAAATGCGCTCACATTTATACGACGAAGAAAAAAATGAAAATGCGTCAGGTCATAAAGTGTGATTTTCGTTTATAGTTATATAAGACGGGCTTTCCATGTATGGAAAGCTCCCGCTATGTAAAAAAATAAATGTCTAATGGGGAGAATCAAAATCATGACTCTATGGGAACTGTTTGTAGCTGCCGTTTTAGGAATCGTAGAAGGATTAACAGAGTACGCGCCGGTTTCTTCGACAGGACATATGATCATAGTAGACGATATCTGGCTTAAATCAAGCAATCTGATGTCAGAAGAAGCTGCCAACTCATTCAAAGTGGTTATTCAGTTAGGCTCCATTTTAGCAGTAGTAATCGTGTTTAAAGACCGGATTTTGAATTTGCTCGGCTTGAAAAAGAATATTACAAGCGACCAGAAGCAGGGTCATAAATTAAGCATCGCGCAAATTGCCGTCGGGCTCGTGCCTGCAGCTGTTCTTGGCTTTTTGTTTGAGGATTACATTGATGAATATTTATTTTCCGTTAAAACTGTGGCCTTCGGTTTAATCGCCGGGGCAGTCCTGATGCTTTTTGCTGATTGGGTAAATAAACGGAAAGCAGCGACTGACACCCTCGACCGCATTTCCTATAAGCAGGCGATAGGGGTCGGCTTATTTCAATGTCTTGCCCTCTGGCCTGGTTTCTCGCGTTCCGGTTCAACCATTTCCGGAGGCGTTATTCTTGGTTTAAATCATCGCGCGGCAGCTGACTTTACGTTTATTATGGCGATGCCGATCATGATGGGAGCAAGCTTTCTAAGCCTTGTGAAGCATTGGGATAGCTTAAGCTCGGATCTGATGCCGTTTTTCATCGTTGGCTTTATCTGTGCCTTTGTTGTCGCGCTGTTTGTTGTCCGTTTCTTCCTAAAACTGATTAACAAAATCAAACTCGTCCCATTTGCAATCTATCGAATCATTCTCGGTGTGATTATCCTTTTGATCATGATGTAAGTCAGAAAATAAGGCTCTGGAAAGAGCCTTATTTTTTCTGTCAATTCAAGAGAAAACAGCTTGTTTTTCAAAAAAAAATCATCTATAATAAATTTGACGTTACATACGGGGCCATAGCTCAGCTGGGAGAGCGCTACGCTGGCAGCGTAGAGGTCAGGGGTTCGAGCCCCCTTGGCTCCATACCTGTAAACCCTTATTCTATAAGGGTTTTTTTGTTTGTCAGGAACAGAGCCAAATACCCAAAAAAGCAATTGGGGACAAATTGGGGACCAAAATTTTATTTTGGGGTCATTTAGTTGCTTTTTACCTTCAAATTAGGGTTAAATTGATCAAAATATTGAGCTGTCTCATTTTCAAGTTTCTCGGTAACGTGACCGTAAATATCAGATGTAATTCGTCTGCTTGCGTGACCGGCACGTTTTTGAATTGCACTCATATTTTCGCCGGCTTCTATTAGGAGAGCCACCATCGTATGCCGCAGATCATGGAGCCTAATATTTTTAAGCCCATACTTCTTTTTGATTTTAGCCCACTTTGCAGTAGGGGTAGTGTAGTAATATGGCTTTCCTGTTCCACTATGAAAGATGTATTGATTGTCCTCGCCTTCCCAGGCATCACCGAGCATAAGTTTTTCTTTCTTCCACATGCGATAATACTTTGCTAAATCCTCCATATAGAAATCTGGCATTTTAACAAAACGTTTGGAACTGCGAGATTTAGGTGCCTTTACAAGCGGCTGCCCGTTGACTGTTTTAGATATTGAGCGATTTACATAGAATCCTCCTCTGTCCCAATCCACATCCAAGTGCCATTGAAAGGCAAGTCCTTCACCACGCCGCAAACCGCCAATCATTGCACCCAAAAAGTACAAACGCCATTTAATATCAATCTCATATAAAACTCGAATACATTCTTCAGCTTCATCAGTCTGAAAATACTGCATTTCTTTTGGTTCCACATGTGGCTGACTCAACCCCTCCATAGGGTTGTCTTTAATGAGTTTCCATTCTTCTGTAGCTGTCTTGAACATTGCCTGTAGCGTTTGAAATACATCAAGAATTGTTCTATCACCGAGCCCACCAGCTTTCCCATCTTTTCGAGCCCCATCTTTAGATAAATCATCTATAAAATCAACAACGTGCAGTGTTTTTATTTTGTCTATTTGTTTATGCCCAAATGCAGGGAGGATGTGGTTGTGTAAGTGACCTGAGTGTTTCTCGGATGCTTTATAAGAGTAAGGTTTTCCACTTTTATTAAAGAGTTTCTTTTCAACCCATTTCTCCGCAAATGATTCGAAAGTTGCTTTTTCAGGAGCAATATACTCGCCGGCCTCTACTTCAATTCTGAAACGGTGCAGCTGATCTTCGAGATACTCCTGTAGTTTCCGTTTAGACTTTAATATTTTGGGATCTTCGATACGAATCGATTTCTTTTTTCTATCTCTTTTACCGTTTGCGTCATAACCATTTTCGACTATTAATCTAAAAGATTTTTCACTGCGTCTTTCAATACTAGCCATGTGACTACCTCCTTGTTCTATTAATTTAGTTGATAGAGCTTTTGATGCCAGAGAATAGAAAACTGTTTTCTTTTGTACATTTCAAGCCGTTTAGCTGCGAAAGGGTATGTGACGTTAAATGTATCCCCAATTAACTTTATAGCCTCTGATTGCATGCGCGGCAACGAAATCTTTTCGAGCATGAATGTTGGTACACAAAAGTGATACATGAAACTATTGGCTTGATATTCTTGAAGCTCTCTAAACATTCTATTCATATTAAATTGGTTTCCGGCATGCTTCAGCACGTGGGCGAGTTCGTGAACGAAGTCTTGCCATTGCTCTTGTGGTGAAGCCCGAATATCCAAAACCATGCTGTAAAGACCATTGATACAAAACATGCTGCTATTAGCTTTCTCATAATGAATCCATATCTTAAAAGCAGCGGCAATGCGTTCAAGATCTATGTTTTCAGGAGTAAGCATATTTAATTTTGTGTAAATCTTTTTTACTTCTTCTTCAAGATGCGATAACTGGATTGTCATAATAAACACCGCCAAATGGGAATGTATGTTCTTATTTTGGTTATAAAATAAAAGCCTGTAAAAAGACTTTTATTTATATTCTATATTTATCTTGTAATTATCATCTAAACCAGTTTGAGCTTGTCCTTTATTAGTATAAGCTTCTTTTGCTGTGGCCATATTTTCGCCGAATTTTTTATCGTTCTTACCGGCTTCTTTGTGGATAAAAATGAAAATTGAATCTAATTTCCCGTCATCTTTTTCCCGAGCTACTTGTTCAGCTAATGTTTTAAGATCGTCTTTTTTACTCACATCAGTTGTGATTCTTAAATATAGCTGACCAGCCTTGTTTTTATTTTCCTCTACGACTTTATAATTGAAATCCGAAGAACCACAAGCTGCTAAGATTAAAATTAGAGAGAAGGAGGCAAATAATAAAATTATTTTTCTCAAAATAAATTCCCCTTTTTTATGTTGAATTCTTTTATATAAACGAGTAGGCCTCGTTTTTAAAACCTTTAATTTTTCAGAAGAGACTTCTGTTCGATTTCAGAAGAGAATCCGGATGAGAAGAAATGCTCCAACTCTTGGTACATAAGGGTTCAAGGTTATGGATGTTTTCTCCATCCGGAAGAGACTCCTGTTTAAATCCTTAAGAGAAATCGGATCTTATTAGTAAACAGAATTTAAACATAATAAACAGAGAAATATATTAGGCAATTGCTTAACCTTTACGACCTTTCGCCTTTTCTTTCTCTTTTAGATAGTTGATAAAGTCAATAGTTTGTCTGCGGGCTTCCTCAGAAAAATCTGCTGCTTCTTTAAAAGCTATTTGCAGATCTGGATCATTAATGAGGTCTGGATCAACGGGAGTTTTAACGGTTATTGAATCATTATCCGTTCTTCCAAGTAAATAATCTGCTGTAGTTTGTAAAGCGTCTGCTAAATCGCTAAGCATTTCATTAGAAGGAGTGCTGTACCCAGTCTCATAGTTCGAGATTGTAGTTTTCTTCGTGTTAACTTTTTCTGCTAGTTGAGTTTGAGTTAAACCCAAATCTTTTCTCCGTTGTTTTAATCTTTTAGGAAGCATTATCTACCACAACCTATCACATAAGTTCAAATATATTGTACATCAATATAATGTAAAATAAATATAAGTCCAAAAAAATCAAACTTTTAGGTTGACATCCAAGAAAGTTGGATTTATACTAAGCTTAACAGTTCAACAAACTTGGATTTCAGGTGGTGAAATAATGAAAAACCAAAATTTGATTTTAGCTAGAAAGGCAAAGGGCTATACCCAGGATGAATTAGCTTTAATTTTAAATTGTAAAAAGACAACAATAAGCAACTGGGAGAATGGGGTATCAAATCCTACATTGCCTATTGCGTTTAAGCTATCTGAAAAACTTGGACGTGATATAAACGATCTTTTTTTAAATTTAAAAGTCCAAGAATCTCAAACTACAAACACAGCATAGGAGGTTATGAAATGACTCGCAACACAATGACCGTCCAAGAAGCGGCTGAATACCTAGGTGTTCATCACGACACGATTTACACAATGGTTCGTGAAAAAGAAATTCCTCACTTCCGAGTGCGCACACGTATTTTCTTCACTAAGCACAATATAGATGCTTGGATTGAAGCTCAGGAACAAGCAAATATGAAGGAGGCTCTATAGAGTGAATCAACTCGTTTTTATTGAAGGCAACCAAGCCGTAACAGACAGCCTGACAGTGGCTGAGGTATTCGGAAAACGACACGCCGATGTAATAAAAAGCATTGAAACGCTTAATTGCTCTAAAGATTTTGCTGAACGAAATTTTTCGTTGAGTGAATATCAAGATTCAACAGGTCGATCATTGAAAAAATATTTGATTAAACGTGATGGACTCACATTTCTGGTTTTTGGTTACACGGGCGCCAAAGCAGCGCTATTCAAAGAAAAATACATTGCCGAATTTAATCGGATGGAAGCCGAATTGGAAAAAATGACTCAGCCGTCCTACATGATCGAAGATCCAGTCAGCCGGGCAAAGCGATGGAT
>NZ_JBZAZF010000020.1:0-1080 GCF_058248265.1 Bacillus sp. NS1
CTTAACAGAGGAGCGTTTTCTTGAGGACCCGTTTTACCCGGGTGAACGCATGTACAAAACCGGGGATGTGGCGCGCTGGCTCCCTGATGGGAATATTGAATTCCTCGGCCGCACGGATGATCAAGTGAAAATCCGCGGCTACCGGATTGAGCCCGGAGAAATTGAAGCAGCGCTTAGAAGCATTGAAGGTGTCAGAGAGGCAGCCGTTACCGTACGGACAGACAGCGGAGAGCCGGAATTATGCGCCTATACAGAAGGATTAAGAAGAAACGAAGTGCGGACGCAGCTTGAAAGACTGCTGCCGAGCTACATGATCCCAGCTCATATGATAGAGATGGAACACTGGCCGGTTACGCCAAGCGGAAAGCTGGACCGAAACGCCCTGCCAGCTCCTGGCGGAGCGGCAGATGCAAAGACCTACACGGCACCGAGAAATGTGACAGAGATGAAGCTTGCCCAGCTGTGGGAGGACGTGCTGAAAAATGGCCCTGTCGGGATTCACGACAACTTTTTCGACCGCGGAGGACATTCCTTAAAGGCAACGGCGCTTGTCTCGCGGATCTCAAAAGAATTCGATGTACAGGTGCCGCTGAAAGATGTGTTTGCCCATCCGACGGTAGAAGGGCTGGCTTCCGTTATCCGTGAAGGAACGGACAGTCCATATGAAGCGATGAAACCGGCTGAAAAGCGTGAGACCTATCCGGTTTCCTCCGCGCAAAAACGGATCTATGTCCTTCAGCAGCTGGAGGACGGAGGGACAGGCTATAATATGCCGGCTGTGTTAGAGCTGGAAGGGAAGCTTGACCCCGAAAGGCTGGACAGGGCTTTCAAAGAGCTGATCAAGCGCCACGAGTCGCTTCGGACATCCTTCGATCAGGACGAAGCCGGCGAGCCGGTGCAGCGCATCCATGACGAGGTGCCGTTTACATTACAGACAGCAGTCCTCGGCGAACAAACCGAACAGGAAGCGGCAGCCGCGTTTATCGAGCCGTTTGATCTCAGCCAAGCGCCGCTGTTCCGTGCCCAAATCGTAAAGGTATCAGATGAGCGGCACCTGTTGCTGGTTGATATGCATCACAT
>NZ_JBZAZF010000021.1:0-1058 GCF_058248265.1 Bacillus sp. NS1
TGCTGGAAGAGATCTTTCATCTCCAGCTTCCAGCCGTGCTGGTTCAAGCGGCTCGCCATCTGGATTCCTTTGATCGAATCTCCGCCAAGCGAGAAGAAATTGTCGCTGACACTGATCTCCGGAATGCCGAGCACGTCCTGCCAAATGCCGGCAAGCAGCTCTTCCATGTCTGTTGTCGGCGCTTTGTATTCTCCGCTTCCTGCTTCGATGTCCGGCTCAGGCAAGGCTTTGCGGTCTACTTTGCCGTTTGCCGTAACCGGAAGTTCGTTCAGCGTCATCCAGAACGCCGGGATCATGTAGTCCGGCAAGTTTTCTTTAAGCGAAGACTTTAATGCTTCTATGTCAGCTGTTTCCGGTGTCACGTACGCCGCGATCGCTGTATTGCCGCCTTTATCTTTGACAGCTGTTACCGCCGCATCCTGCACCTCAGAAAGCTGGGCGAGCTGGACTTCGATTTCTGAGAGCTCAATCCGATAGCCGCGGACCTTGACCTGCTGGTCGATCCGCCCGATGTATTCAATGCCGCCGTTCACCCATTTCACCAAATCGCCGGTGCGGTACATGCGTTCACCCGGCACAAACGGATCAGCGACAAACCGCTTCGCGGTTTCGTCTTCTTTATTCAGATAGCCGCGCGCCAGTCCGCGTCCCGCCACACAAAGCTCTCCGGCTACGCCTTCCGGCTGCACCTGATTGCCATCGCCGAGAATGTACACTCTCGTATTGGCGATCGCCTGCCCGATGGAAAGCGAGCCTTCCTCCGGATTGATTTCTGTGCTCGTGGCAACGACCGTGTTTTCTGTCGGTCCGTAGTTGTTGACGAGCGTGTACGGCTTTTTGACCGCGCGTTTCAGCTTGTCTCCGCCTGTCAGCAATACGCGAAGCGATGTGTTCTCAAGCTCCATGAACTGTTCTGCCAGCTGTGTCGGCAGGAACGTGATCGTCACGCCGTGCGTTTCGAAATAGTCGTTCAGGCGAACGATATCGAGGCGGATCGCTTCATCAATGACGTGAAGCTCAGCGCCGATCGTCCAGGTCGGGAACATCTCCCAAATGGA
>NZ_JBZAZF010000023.1:0-806 GCF_058248265.1 Bacillus sp. NS1
CCCTTCCCCTGCAAGAAGTCTTTCCAGACCTTTTGAGTCCCACTTGATAGTTGTCCCATTGCTTCTTCTGTGCTTTTCGATCCGTCTTTTACACGAATTTGAAACTCTTTAAAGACATCATTGACATAGTCGAGATTGTAGGCTCCATTATTAGATCCAGCTATAAGCAGCTTAAAGTATTCGTCTGCTGAATAGCCCATTTTCGCAAAGAGAGGGGCATATTCACTTAAGTTGTCAAATAACTCATTAGAAAAATTCAAGCCATGGTCAGCCCCATAAGCCATCAAATCGAAAGCTTTTTGCGAGTCTATACCAAAAGCTTGCATCAACTGGCCGCCACCTCTAGTTACTTCATTCACGTCTGTATCAAAAGCTTTGGCCAATGCTAGTGCATTTTTAGTGGCAGTCTGTAATTCGGCCTCACTATTGATATTTTTCATATTTTGTTTCGTTTGTATAAGAGCGTCAGATACTTGATCAAGACTCTCGCCGAAACCAGCTTTATAAATATTTCTGGCTACATTAGTAAGATTTTCAGCTTCTTTTTTGGTGACTCCTAAAGATGACTGTATTTTAGCTTGTGCATCATTCACACTTTTAGCAGAGGAGATGGCAGCCGCGCCTAATCCAGCTAACGGAACAGTAATGGCTTTACTCATAGTTTCACCAACACTTTTCATTCGCCGAGCTCCACTTTGCATTGTTGATTGAAGCCGCTGAAAGTCTCGCTCTGCCCCTTGTCTGTTTAAGGATGTATTAATCTCAATTCGGCCCGCTGCCGCCATAACTCTCACCGCCCTTTTTTC
>NZ_JBZAZF010000024.1:0-661 GCF_058248265.1 Bacillus sp. NS1
CTTTTCCGGGGAGACGCTTGAAGTGGACACGGCATCTCTTGCGAGCGAAAAAGCAGAAAGTCATGTATTTGCTCCTGCTGACAGCGGCTCTCTCGCCTATATCATCTATACATCGGGCTCCACCGGGCAGCCAAAAGGGGTAGCCGTTGAGCACCGCCAGGCTGTTTCCTTTCTGGCTGGCATGCAGTGTCAGTTTCCGCTTCAGGAAGATGACATTGTCATGGTGAAAACCTCTTTTTCCTTTGATGCGTCTGTGTGGCAGCTGTTTTGGTGGGCTCTTTCCGGTGCTTCGGCGTATCTGCTTCCGCCCGGCTGGGAAAAAGACCCCGCATTGATCATACAAGCCATTCATCAGGAAAAAGTGACAACGGCTCATTTTATTCCGGCTATGCTGAACAGCTTTCTCGATCAAGCGGAAATGTTAGCGCTCGGTGACGGGACAAGCCTGAAGCGTGTATTCGCCGGAGGTGAACCGCTTGCGCCGCGTACGGCAGCCCGTTTTGCTTCTGTATTGCCGCAGGTATCATTAATCCATGGTTACGGGCCGACAGAAGCCACGGTAGACGCGGCATTTTACGTGTTGGATCCAGAACGGGACAGGGACCGTTTGCGGATTCCGATTGGAAAGCCCGTACCCGGTGCGCGTTTGTATGTTTTAGAT
>NZ_JBZAZF010000025.1:0-602 GCF_058248265.1 Bacillus sp. NS1
ACAGTTCCTATTGTTTTGATTGCCCCGCCTACTTTTGTTGCAACTGTTACGACTGTCCCAAAATTGGTGACGATAGCTGTTATAGCCGGCAACATCGAGGATAGAACCATTAACAAGGGGCCGATTGCTGCAGCTATCCCTCCCATAACGACTACAACCGTTTGTCCAGTAGGAGAAAGACTGTTGAAAGCATCCGAAACTACTTTGATTGCTTTTTCGACATACGGTAGAGCCCTCATCGCTAAATCTAAAATTATATTGCCGATAGGCACTAAAGCATCTGCTGTGCTTCTGAGAGCCTTTTGGAATCGTTGACCGAATGACTCTTCTTGTGCTTTGGTTACTCTGCCCATAGCACCATTTGCCTCGTCAAGTGAGCCGTTTATATTTCCCATACTGTATAATGCATCTGCTTCAAGGTCTTCCCATTTAGTACCGAATAGGGCTACACCAATGTTATTCGCAGCAACTTGATCATCCATCCCTTTTAATTCGGGAAGAACTGCGTTTGCAACATCTTTTACCGTACCCTTCCCCTGCAAGAAGTCTTTCCAGACCTTTTGAGTCCCACTTGATAGTTGTCCCATTGCTTCTTCTGTGCT
>NZ_JBZAZF010000026.1:0-566 GCF_058248265.1 Bacillus sp. NS1
TGCAAATGCTGCACAAACGGCTTCCCGCCCTCCGGGCGTGTCCGAAGCGCCAGCGTGTTCACAAACATGCCGAGTATCGGCTCAAGATCCTTGTGCGGCCGGCCGGCAATTGGCGATCCGACGATGATATCTTCCTGTCCGCTTAAGCGTGACAAGAACGCTGTGTAAGCCGCTAGGAGCACCATGTACAGTGTGCTTCCGTTTTCCCGTGCCAGTTTATGAAGGCCTGATGCGGCCTCTTGATCAAGCGTAAATGAGACCTTGTCACCCGCGAAGCTCCGCACCGGCGGGCGGGTATGATCAGCCGGGAGATCCAGGACCGGCAGCTCGCCCTCCAGTTGCTTCAGCCAGTACGCCTCCTGCGTCTGGTACGCGTCTCCTTTTTTAAATCCTTCTTGCCATACGGCATAGTCTTTATATTGAATGTGAAGCGCCGGAAGGGTCCGGTTGTTGTAAAGCTCCCCGAATTCCCGAATCAGAATGTTGACTGAAACACCGTCTGACATAATGTGATGCATATCAACCAGCAACAGGTGCCGCTCATCTGATACCTTTACGATTTGGGC
>NZ_JBZAZF010000027.1:0-554 GCF_058248265.1 Bacillus sp. NS1
ATTCCTTCAAAATATTCACTCCTTTTTCCAATATGTATCGATTATACCAAATTAACAAAAAAATAGCTTTATTTTCGTAAAATCTATTGACTGTTGTAAATAGGTTGTATATAATTAAAGTATAGAAAGGAGGTGCTGAAGTGGACGAGGTGAGAAACTGGATTCTTGCTATCGCTGGCATCGTGACCATCATAAAACACATCTACGACATATGGCAGAAGGAAAGCGAAAAGCATAGCAAGAAAAAGAAAAAGCGCTCCCGCCGGGTAAGCAAGAAGCGCTGATACACAGTGAGCAAAGGGGAGTAAATCCCCTTGCTCATACCATTATATCACGTCCACGATAATATGAAAAAATATTTTAAGCAGTACAGTACAGCAGATTTTGCCGTTTTGCTCATATTGGTTGCTGGGATCGTTGCAATTGATCTGACTGACGAGGGTATGTCTGGAAAGATTGCGCATACTGTATTGATGATAGCCGTTGTTATTACCTTGTTAAAAGGATTCATTATGATGTGGAGAGAAAGCCGACATGAAAGAAAGCGAAAAAAT
>NZ_JBZAZF010000028.1:0-538 GCF_058248265.1 Bacillus sp. NS1
CGCGAGAGCTCACGATCCGGCCAATTGAGTGCTCGGACCACGTCGGGGCGCTCTTCGATCCGCCGGAGCACCGCGTCGGAGAGCAGATCGCCGCGCCGCTGGACGAGGGAGCCCATGGGGAGCTGCCCGCTGGGATTGGCACCCGAGAGCAGGATCATGGTCACGCCCTCCTCATCGCACCGACGCAGCACTCGGCTGAAGGCATCGGCGATGTGCTCGACATCGGTGCGCGGGCGCAGCATGTCGTTGCCACCGCCGTTGAAGGAGAGATGCGTCGGGCGCAGGGCGAGCGCGGGTTCGAGCTGCTGCTCGACGATCGGCCAGGCGAGCTTGCCCCTGATCGCGAGGTTCGCGTACTGGATGGAGTGGCCCGCCGCGTCCGCCCAGCCTTGGGCCGCGAGATCGGCCCAGCCGCGCTCCCGCCCATCCGGAAGAACGTCACCGACCCCCTCGGTGAACGAGTCGCCGATCGCCACGAACCGCACATCTGCCATCATCCCAGCCTATTGCGGCTCACGACGCGCGGCGTCAACGGTCG